>NZ_JBYSVZ010000005.1:0-762735 GCF_058986765.1 Allobosea sp. GW821-FHT03A12 | reverse complement strand
TCGTGCCCGAGCCGCCGAGCGTGCCACCATCGAGCGTCACCGTGCTCGCAATCGAGCCATTGACCACCAGCTTGCCGCCCGAGACCTTGGTCGAGCCGGTGTAGGTGTTCGTGCCCGTGAGCGTCAGCGTGCCGGTGCCGGTCTTGGTGACACCGCCCGTGCCGGTGATCTTGCCGGAGAAGGTGGTCGAGCTGTTGTTCGCGCCCGCCGTCAGCGTGCCCGAGCCGAGCGTGACCGTGCCGACGCCGGCGAGCGAGCCGATCGTCTGGTTGAGGCCGGCGAGATCGAGCGTCGCGCCTGATGCCACCGTGACGGTCGAATTGGCGGAGAAGGCGTTGGTGGCGCCGGCCCGCAGCGTTCCCTCCGACACCGTCGTCGTGCCGGAATAGCTGCTGGCACCCTTGAGCACCAAGGTGCCGGCGCCGGTCTTCGCCAGCGAGCCGGTGCCTGTCAGGGACTGGTTCACGATGAAGCTGTTGCCGGCCTCGACGATGTCGAAGCCGCCGCCCTGGCTGCCGAGGATGATGTTGCGGGTCAGCCCGTTCAGCGTCGTCCCGGTCACCTGCAGCACGCCGCCATCCAGCGTCAGCGCCCCTGAGGTCGCGCCGAGATTGCTGTCCTTGGAGATGCTGATCGCGCCGCCCGCGATCGTCGTCCCGCCCGAATAGGTGTTCTCCTGTGTCAGCGTCAGCGTCCCCGTGCCGGTCTTAATCAACGCGCCGGCGCCGCTCACGATATTGTCGACTGTGACATCGGCCGGCTGGGCGAAGGTCAGCGTGCCCGCCTCGATGACGATATCGCCGATCAGGCCGGAGGTGGCATTGCCGAAGGTGAGGCTGTTGGCGCCGCCGGTGAAGCGGATCGCCGCGGCGCGGTTCCCGCCCCCGATGTCGGTCCCGCCCGAAATCGTGCCGCTGGTCGTGATCGACAGGTTCGAACCGACGATGCCGGCGCCGCCCGCGCCGAGTTCGCCGGCGGGGTAGCCCGGCCCCGCACTACCGCCATTGCCGCCCTGGACCGTGCCCGTGACAGTTAGGGTCGTCGTCGCGCTTCCGCTCGCGAACATGATGCCGACGCCGCCGGCTCCACCGGAGCCGGCAAGGTTGTAACCGCTGCCGCCACCGTGGCCGCCATTGCCGCCCTGGACCGTGCCTGTGATCGCGAGCGTCCTTGCCACGCTGCCAGCGGTGAAGAAGAGGCCGATGCCGCCGGAGCCGCCCGAACCGCCCCAATTATCTTGGCTGCCCGCACCGCTACCACCATTGCCACCGGTAATGCTGCCGGACAGGATTCCCAATGCGCCAGCGCCTGTGATCACGGCGCCATAGCCACCGCCACCGCCGCCGCCGCCGCCGGTTTGGTACCAGCCGCTGCCGCCACCGCCGCCGCCATTGCTGCCGACACTGCCGGCCAGCGGCAAGCCGGCACCGACGAAGCCGTGAACGCCACCCGTGCCGCCTCGACCCACGGCCGGGTCTCCCAGTGAGTCAAATCCACCTGCACCGCCGGTAACGGCGCCGGCGCCACCGCCACCGCCACCGCCGCCGGGATACTGACCTGTGCCATTGAGGCCGGCCGCTCCGGCGCCAATTGGATTATCGAGACCGCCGCCGCCGGCAGCTCCGGCATAGCCATCGCCGCCGCGTCCGCCATCGGCGAGCGCTGGTGCTGCAAACGGCGTCGCCAGCAGAACGAGCGCCGTGCCAGCGAGAAGGCGCAGCGCAAACCGCTTGCGCGGCGCCGCCGCAACTGCAGGAATGATCAGGGACGTCATATCAAGGCTCAGCCCAACCGAGCGATAGGCTTAGCCAGCGTCGCGCGCGAGGCAATGAACAGCCGTTCACATCCCGCCAAATCGATCTGGTGTGGTTGATTTGCCGCTGCCCACGACACAAGCCGGCACGTCCCGCGAGATCACCGATCGCAGACCGGGTCGGATGCCCATGCCTGAAAAGCCGCGGCGAATCTCGCCGCCACGGAGGCACCGGAGACCGTGGCTGAGCCGGCCGGCCCGCCACCGGCCTTGCCCTCGCCTCCCCGGCCTGATACCGCAGCGCAAGGGCCGGCGTAGCACAGCGGTAGTGCAGCGGTTTTGTAAACCGAAGGTCGGGAGTTCGATCCTCTCCGCCGGCACCATCCGATTCGGTGGCGTGTCGCTTGCCCGCCATGCCGCCGCGACGACGAGGACGACCGGAGCCTGCCGAGCGATGACCTCTGCCGACCAGCGCGACCAATTGCTCGCTCTCGCCTCGCGCTGCGAGAGCACCGGTCGCCCCGACCGCAATCTCGACGCCGACATCTACGAGGCGCTCGGCTTCACCGTCCGGCGCAAGCCGACCACCCTGCTCGCCCCGCGCACCCCGCCCGGCGGCATCTACCAGCAGGGCTCGCTGTGGAAGGCGATCGGCAAGATCAGCGCCGAGATCGACGTCGCCGTCGGCGTCATCCGCGAGAAGGCGCCGGACTGGAACTGGAGCCTGCAATCGGTCGCGACCGAGGAGCAGACCTATGAGGCGCTGGTCGCCGGCTGCTCGGGCCATGGCGCGCTCGCCTCGCTCGCACTCTGCGCCGCCCTGCTCAAGGCTTTCGCGAGGGGCCGTTCCGACCAGAGTCCGGCCCAGGCCGAGCGCTGAAACGATCCCGATTCCAACGACAAGGCGGATTCGGCGAAGAGATCGAATCAGCCCGCCTCGGCAAGGCCGCACGGCGACGGCGAACTCACGGACAATTGACCCAAGGCAACCAAACGCCGGTTGAAGGCGTTGTTCGCCCAGCTAGTTTGACGCTCGGGCTGAGCAATGCCCAGGGCACGATTCCGGCTGGCGGGGCGCCATCCGGGAGAGGTCGTGCCCTTCTCGTTGTTGGAGCCTGATGGATGGCCCGTTTCGAACCCTCGCGCCGCACCGTGATGGCAGGCGCAGGCGCGCTCACCGTCGCTGCCGCGCTCGATCTGCCGGGCGGCGTCGAGCCGGCCCACGCGCAAGGAGCATCCGTGAACCAGAACCCGGGATTCTACCGCTACAAGGTCGGTGACATCACCGTCACCGCCCTGAACGACGGCTTCGCCAAGCGCCCGCTCGAAGGCTTCGTGCGCAATGCCGAGCTCGCCGACGTCAAGAAGGCGATGGAACAGGCTTATCTGCCGAGCGACGCGCTCTCGATCACCTTCACCACGCTGGCGCTGCAGATCGGCGACAAGATCACCCTGATCGACACCGGCAACGGCGATTCCGGTGCGCCGACCTCCGGCGCCTGGATGAAGAACTTCCAGGCCGCCGGGCTCGACCCGAAGAACGTCTCGACCGTGGTGTTCAGTCATTTCCATGGCGACCATATCAACGGCTTCCGGCTCAAGGACGGCACCGCCGTGTTCCCGAATGCCGAGGTGATGGTGCCGCAGGCCGAATGGGCCTTCTGGATGGACGACGCCAAGATGAACGCCGCGCCTGAAGCGATGAAGGGCGCCTTCGCCGGCGTGCGCCGCGTCTTCGGCCCCGTAGCCAAGGATGTGAAGCAATACGAGGCCGGCAAGGAGATCATCCCTGGCGTGACCGCGATCGCCGCGCCCGGCCATACCCCCGGCCACACCGTCTTCGCCGTCTCCTCCGGCAGCGGCAAGCTGATGGTGCTGTCGGACACGACCAACCACCCTGCCCTGTTCGTGCGCAATCCCGACTGGTCGGCGGTGTTCGACATGGACGGGCCGCAGGCGGCCGCCACCCGCCGCAAGCTGCTCGACATGGCCGTGGCCGACAAGATGCAGGTCTGCTTCTACCACGCGCCATTCCCCGCCACCGGCCATATCGCCAAGGCGGGCAACGGCTTCGAGTTCGTACCGGTGCAGTGGAGCAGCGCGATCTGAGACCCTCGCTCCTCCGCTGGGGAAAGGCCGGGGCATGCGCCCCGGCCTTTCTTTTTTTGGTGCAGGCCCGGCTCGCGATCAGCCGCGATGGCGTGCTAGACCGGTCGGGATCATGCCTGCCGGATACAAGCGATGACCGAGCGCTTCACCGCCATCTCCTTCGTCGCCAGCGACACCGCCGAGGCCCAGGCCGCGCGCGCCAAGCTGGTCGAGCGCTATGGCGATGCCGATCCGGCGCAGGCCGACGTGATCGTCGCGCTCGGCGGCGACGGGCTGATGCTGCAGACGCTGCATCGCTTCATGGGCACCGCCAAGCCCATCTACGGCATGAACCGCGGTTCGGTCGGCTTCCTGATGAACGAGTTCCGCGAGCGCGGCCTGCGCCAGAAGCTCGAGGCGGCGCATCGCAGCGTCGTCCACCCGCTGGCGATGACGGCGGTCGACTGCAACGGCAAGCGCGTCGAGGCGCGCGCCATCAACGAGGTCTCGCTGTTTCGCCGCTCCTATCAGGCGGCAAAACTGCGCCTCTCGGTCGACGGACAGGTGCGCCTCTCCGAGCTCGTCGCCGACGGCATCCTGCTCGCGACGCCCGCCGGCTCCACCGCCTACAACCTCTCAGCCAACGGCCCGATCCTGCCGCTGGATGCTCCGCTCCTGGCTCTGACCCCGCTCTCGCCTTTTCGCCCGCGGCGCTGGCGCGGCGCGCTCCTGCCCGACCATGCCAGGGTGACGATCGCCGTGCTGGAGGCCGAAAAGCGCCCGGTCAGCGCGGTTGCCGACCACACCCAGATCGACAATGTCATCTCGGTGCAGATCGCGATCGACCGCTCGCTCGATCTCGTGATGATGCACGATCCCGGCCACAGCCTGGACGAGCGCATCCTGCGCGAGCAGTTCGGCTATTGAGGTCGCTCCGTACAGAACCTCCACGTCATTCCGGGGCGCCGCGGAGCGGCGAGCCCGGAACCCAGAACCGATGTCCTATCCGGAAATGCAGATCGATCGCCGCGCCTCAGCCCGCAAGCGCATCGGTTCTGGGTTCCGGGCTCAGGCCTTCGGCCTGCCCCGGAATGACGGTCGTGTTTCGGCTGCTTGGCCGCCCAGTCGTCGATAGGAACACGAGCGTTCGAGCGCACGAACTTTGTCGGGGACAAGCCTTGAAAAGGACTTGAACAAAACAAGAACATCATTGATAGTGCCGGCATGGCCCGCTAGGGTCCGGCTCCGGTCATCCGGCCGGATTTGTGCTGAAGTGCGCAGGAAATGGAGCCTGTCATGGCTGGTAGCGTCAACAAGGTCATTCTGGTCGGCAATCTCGGGCGCGACCCCGAGGTGCGGCGCCTCGGCAGCGGCGAGCCGGTGGTCAATCTCAGGATCGCCACTTCGGAAACCTGGCGCGACAAGCAGTCGGGCGAGCGCAAGGAGCGCACCGAGTGGCACTCCGTGGTGATCTTCAACGAGAACCTCGCCAAGGTCGCCGAGCAGTACCTGAAGAAGGGCTCGAAGGTTTACATCGAGGGCCAGCTGCAGACCCGCAAGTGGCAGGACCAGCAGGGCGTCGAGAAGTACACGACCGAAATCGTGCTGCAGCGCTTCCGCGGCGAGCTCACCATCCTCGACAGCCGCGGCCAGGGCGGCGACGAGTTCGGTGGCGGCAGCAGCGGCGGCGGCTATGGCGACGAGGGTTCCTCGGGCGGCGGCTCCTTCGGCCGCTCGAGCCCGGTCGGTGGCGGCTCGCGCCAGCCGGCGATGGCGAGCGGCGGCGGCTCGCGCTCGTCGAGCCATCTCGACGACGACATCCCGTTCTAGAACGCGCTGCGCCCTAGCGGACGCACTGGCTTACCGGCGATTCTACCATCTCGGCCCTGCTCCCCTACCGGCAAGGGCTCCTTCCGGCGGTGCGCGTGTTCATCGACCATCTGGTCGCCGAGTTTCCCAAAGTGGTCCTGCCCTGACCATCGTCGTGCGTTGCCGCTCTTTCGCGGGACAGCGTCGCACGATGCTCAGGGGATACTCAGCCCATGAGCGTCGCGATCACGCGATCCCGCGTCATGGGGAGATCGTGGATTCTCACGCCCAGCGCCGCCGCGACCGCGTTGCCGATGGCCCCGGCCGTCGGACCCAACGAGACTTCGCCGACACCGCTCGAAGAATCCTCGCGGTTCGAGATGATCTCGACCTGAATGTCCGGAATGTCGGCGAAGCTCAGGATTGGATAGTCGCGCCAGCTTTCGGCGGTCAGGAGCGATCCCTCCGTTGGCACGGCTTCCTTCAAGGCCCAACTGGCCGCTTGGATCATGCCGCCCTCGACCTGCGCGACGATGCCGTCCGGGTTGATCGCCAGACCGGCATCGACCGCGCTCCACAGGCCGCGCAGCACGATCTGCTCCTCGACTTCGACGAGCGCGACGACGGCGCAGTAGGCGCCCGTGTTCTTGAACCGGGCAAAGCCGATGCCGCGGCCGCAGCCGTCGGGAGGCGGCTCGCCCCAGCTCGACAAGGCCGCGGCCCGCGCGATGACGGCACGGGCCCGCTCGTCCGAGAGATGGGCCAGGCGGAACGCGACCGGGTCGATGCCGGCCGCTTCCGCCAGCTGATCCATCATGCTTTCGACCGCGAAGACGTTGGCGAAGGCTCCGAGCGAGCGCAGCGCCGAAAGCCTGAACGGCATGTCCGGAACGAACTGGTGCGTGACACGCTGCGGGAAATCGTAGAGCGCGACCGCGTTCTTCGTCCCACCATTGTGCATCGGCAGATCGCGCTGGGCCGCGAACGACCAATCATCGGAGATCGCGGCGGGGCCGAGCAGGTTCACTCCGTCATTCCAGCCGGGGCGCTGGACATGCGAGCCCGACCGGGTTTCGAGCTCCCAATGAACCACACGTCCTTGATCGACCGCAGCCGCCACCCGGACGCTCATGGGTGAGCCGAGCGGCTCGGCCGTCAATTCGTCCAAGCGAGACCATTGCACGCGCACCGGGCGTCCCGGCACGGCCCGGGCGAGAAGCAGAGCGTCCATGGCGGCGTCGTCGGCGCCGTTATGACCATAGCAACCCGCTCCCTGGGCATGCCGAACGCGCACCGCCCCGGCATCGAAACCGAGCACGCGCGCCGCCTGGTCGCGCAGCGCGAAGACCGTCTGGGAATGGCTCCACAGCTCCGCGCTGTCCGAATGAATGAGCGCGATGCCGCATGACGGTCCGATCGAGCCGTGGCCGACCAGCGGCTTGGTGAACATGGCTTCGATCAGCCCAGGAGCGCCACGGTCGCTGCCGAAATCATCGCGGATGACGGTGTCCAGCCTCGGCTTGCCGCGCAGGATGTCGAGCACGGTCTCGTGGCGCGCGATCTCGGGAAGGTCCCAGCTTGCCGCGCTCGGGACCTTTTCCCAGGCCTTGTCCAGCTCATGCTCGGTTTCTGCGAGGACGCCGACGAAATCCCGTTCGACGATGACCGAAACGACGCCCTTCCGATTGAGAATCTTCGCGCCGTCGAACTGTTGGAGGCGCGCGAGCGCGTGCGGCTTGCGCAGCACGCGCCCGTGCAGCATGCCCGGCAGGACGATATCGTGGACGAAGGCCGCGCCGGCGAGCTTCTGCTGCGAACCGATGGCCGACGCGCTTGTCCCGACCACGCTGTATCGGTCGCGCGGCTTGAGCGGAGCGGTGCCGTCGATCCGGCCGTCGAGATCGAGGTACGGCACGACGGTCCAGATCGTGTCCGGCAGCACCCCTCCGTCGAACTCGAACGCCCCTCTTCGGGTTGCGACCTCGTCGGCGGGAGCTTGCGCGCGCATCGCCGCCGCATGGATCAGGCGCCGCCGCAGATCGGCCGCAGCGGCACGCACGAGCGGGCCGGAGGTCTCGATCGACATGCTGCCAACCGTTCCGGCCTCGAAAGGCGAGATCCCGGTGTCGCCGGAGATCACCTCCACCTGCCGCAGATCGAGATCGAGCTCCTCCGCCGCGATCTGCGCGAGCGCCGTCAGGATGCCCTGGCCGAGCTCGACCTTGCCGGTCTTGAGCCGAACCTTGCCGGGGACGGAGAGGTCGAACCAATCGCCGAGGCAGTGGCCGGCCGAGGCGGACAAGGGCGCGGTCACCTGTGCCATCTCAGCGCTCCGCCGCGGCGATCAGCGCCGCGGCTCTCTCGACGCCGCGCACGATGCTGGCATGGGCGCCGCAACGACAGAGATTGCGCGACAAGGCGGTGCGGATGTCATCGCGGCTTGGGGAAGGGTTGCGCGTCAGCAGCGCGTAGGCGGTTACGAAGATCCCGCTGAGGCAGTAGCGGCATTGGCCGGCACCCACCTCGAAGAACGCCTCCCTCAGCGCGTCCGCGACGGCTCCCTGCAGCCCTTCGGCCGTTTCAACCTGCTTTCCGGCGGCGTCTTCGACGAACTGGCCGCAGGCATAGTGCAGGTGCCCGTCGATCAGGACCGTGCAGCCACCGCAATCTTCTGCACCGCAGCCGAACCGCGTGCCGTGAAGCCCGAGCTCGTTCCGCAGGACCAGCAACAGGGTCGAGCCGCCATCGGCGCCCGAGGTGACTGCCTTGCCGTTGACGGTGAAGCTGATGCTCATGGCCTTCCGCCTCTTTGCCTCTATGGAGTGCCGCGACGCGCCAGCCCGAAGACCCTAGCGGCCGACTCTCGCTACTACAATCGATTGTACAACGCAACTTCAGTGCTTCCTCCTGATAGCGCCAACCGGCATCCTACGCACGCATATTGCCTGCTTAATCAAGCATCGGCTGCCAAGCGTCGATTTCAGCTCGATCTACAAACGATTGCAATAACAATGCCCCGCCGCGCCCGCTTACGCTGGTCGTTGCAAGGACGCCGAACAGGAGGGCGAAGCTCCTCCGTCAAACGGCTGCGGAGATGCGTTGCTGCGCACGCGACATGGCCAGCACCCAATCGCGGAACTGCGCGCCGAAAGGCTTCTCCAGCGCGGCTCGGTCCCAGGCCAGGAAATAGCTTTCGCCGAGCTGCAGCCGCCGGTCGATCGGCACGACCAACCGCTCGGAGGCAAGGTCCTCGCGGATCATCGCGATCTGGGCGAGTACGAAACCGCGGCCGTTGACGGCGGCATCCAAGGCCGTGCTCGACAAGGAGAAGGCGAGCTCGGTCGAGACATTGCCCACGGAAACCCCGACGCTGCGTGCCCACTCCTCCCAGCTCGGCGCAGGCCTGTGCGATCCCTCCCACTCGATCCCGATCAGGGGACAGGCGAAGATGTCTTCCGGTGCCGCGATGGCCTTGCCGGCGATCAGGCCGGGCGCACAGGCCGGCACGACCCAGTCGGTGAAGAGCGGCGCGTAGTGGTCGAAAGACTGGCTCTTCGAGCCATATGACAACCTGAAATCGACACCGTCCTCGAACAGCCGCGGCTCGGACTCGGCACCGACCAGGCGGATCTTCGAGGCCGGATTCAGCGCCTGCCAGTCGAAGAGCTGCGGGCCGAGCCAGCGGCTGGCCACGGTCGCGAGGCAGCTCACGACGAGGCCGGCGCCGGCGCGCTTGCGGTGAAGCGTGGCATGGGCCTGGCGGAGCGCCGCGAAGGGGCCGGTGATGTCGAGCTGGTAGGCCGTCCCCCAGGAGGTCAGCTCGACGCCGCGCCCATTGCGCTCGACGAGCCGGATGCCGAGGCAGCTTTCCAGCTTCTTGATCTGCTGGCTGATCGCGCCGGGCGTGACGAACAGCTCGGCCGCCGCATCGGACACGCTGCCCAGCCGCGCGACCGCCTCGAATGCCTGAAGCGCCTTGAGCGGCGGCAATGCCAAACCTGCCTCCCATCCGATCTTCACATTTTAGCAAATCTAAAATGTAACGCAATTCTTCGGACTCAAGCCGGCGCCGCATCGCTGCCTATCATCCCCTCGATGGCGATTGATGGGAGGGCGTCGATGTTCCTGAAAAATGCCTGGTATGTCGCGGCCTGGGACCATGAGGTCCGGGACCAGCTCCACCCGGTGACGATGCTGTCCGAGAACGTCGTGCTCTACCGGCGGCGCGACGGCAAGCTGGCCGCGCTCGAGGACGCCTGCCCGCACCGCAAGCTGCCGCTCTCGATGGGGCGCATCAAGGGCGACGACGTCGAATGCGGCTATCACGGCCTCACCTTCGACTGCACGGGCACCTGCACCCGCGTTCCCGGCGCCGAGCGGATTCCGCATGTCGCCCGCGTCCGCTCCTACCCTGTCGCGGAGCGCTACGGCCTGATCTGGGTCTGGATGGGCGATCCGGCGCTGGCCGACCCCGCGTCGATCTTCGCCGTCAACCATTGGGGCGACCCCACATGGGGCGTCAACCAGGGCGACGGCATGACGATCGCCTGCAACTACCTCTACATGACCGACAATCTGCTCGACCCCTCCCACGTCGCCTGGGTGCACCAGAGTTCCTTCGCCGGGGCCGGCACCGAAGAGACGCCGCTGGAGACGACCGTCGGCGAGGACGGCGTCACGGTCTGGCGCTGGATGATGGATGCCGAGCCCGCGCCCTTCTACGCCCCGTTCCTGAAGTTCAAGGGCAATTGCGACCGCAAGCAGCACTATGAGGTGCGCTATCCCAGCCACGCCATCATCCGGGCGATCTTCACGCCGGCCGGCAGCGGCGGTGTCGGCCAGCCGCTCCATCCGGACGTGTTCCTGATGGACAGCTACAACTTCATGACGCCGGTCGACGAGAACAGCACCCGCTATTTCTGGTTCCAGATGCGCAACTTCGCGCCGAACGATCCGGAGATTTCGGCGCAGTTCGCTCGTTCGGTGCGCGGTGCCTTCGAGGAGGACCGGGCGGTCCTCACCGCCGTGCATCAGGGCATGGCCAACAAGCGCACCCCCAATCTCGACCTCAAGATCGATGTCGGGCCGCTGCGGTTCCGCCGCCGCCTGGCACAGATGATCGAGGCCGAGACCGCCGCCAATGCCCAGCAGGCGGCGGAATAGGCGCCGCCGTGGCGGACGCTGCGCAAGCTGCAACCCGGTTCCGGCCGTTCCGCGTGGTGTCGCGGACGCCGGAGAGCCGGACGATCACCTCCTTCGCACTGGAGCCGCTCGACCCCGCGGACTGGCGAGCCTTCGAGCCCGGCCAATACCTGCCGATCCGCATTCCCGGTAAGGACGGGCAGGCAGCGGCGCTGCGGACCTACAGCATCTCGTCGGCGCCATCCGACAGGGCGCGCTACCGAATCACGGTGAAGCGCGAGGGCGCTCCAGCGCCCGGCCTGCCGGACGGAGTCGGCTCCTGCTTCCTGCATGACCGTGTCGCTATCGGCGATCTCGTCGAGATCGCGCCGCCGCGCGGAGAGTTCGTGCTGGCCAGGGACACGCAGCGGCCCGTCATCCTCGCCAGCGGCGGCGTCGGCCTGACGCCGCTCGTCTCGATGCTTCACGCCCTGACGAGCGAGTCGGAGCGCGAGGTGCACTTCCTGCACGCCTGCGACGGTGGCGAAGTCCACGCCTTGCGCCGGGAGGTCGATGCGCTCATCCGCAGCCGCCCCGGGCTGACGGCACGCTATTGCTATCGCGCGCCCTCCCCGGCTGATGTCGCGGCCGGGCTGCATCATGCCGACGGGCTGATGACCAAGGCGCTGCTGCGCAGCTGGCTGCCGCTCGGCGACTACGACGTCTATCTCTGCGGGCCGCCGCCCTTCATGGCCAGTGTCTACGCCGCCTTCCGCGAGCTCGGCGTGCGCAAGGACCGCATCCGCTACGAGTTCTTCGGCCCCGCGACCGTGCTCGAAGGGGCGGAGGAGGAGGCGCCAGCGGCGCCCCCGGCCGAGCCCTTGCCACTTGCCGACGAACCCGTGGCCACCATCGAAACGAACGAGGCCGGAGCCGGCCTGCAGATCAGCTTCGCGCGGTCGGAACGCTCGGCCGCATGGGACGAGGCGAACGACGCCAACCTGCTCGCCTTCGCCGAACGGCTCGGCCTCGATCCACCCTTCTCCTGTCGCGCCGGCATCTGCAGCACCTGCCGCACCAACCTGCTGCAGGGCGAGGTCAACTATGTCGAGGAGCCGCTCGATCCGCCGGGGCCAGGCGAGGTGCTGCTGTGCTGCGCCAGACCGCGCGGCCCGCTCGTCCTGGATCTCTAGGAGAAGCCGCACCCATGAGCGAAGCATCGATCCGCCTCGTCGACGAAACCGGACAGACCTCCGGCTCGCTCATGCTCAATCCGCATGTCGCGGCGCTGCCGCCCTATAATGCCGGGCTGAACATCGCGGTGGCGCGCGCGGTGAGCGGGCGCTCCGATATCGCCCGGCTCGCCAGCAACGAGAATCCCGATGGCTGCTCGCCTGCCGTGCTGGAAGCGTTGCGCTCGCCGCAATTCGAGCCCTGGCGCTATGCCGACCCGGCCTGCACCGAACTTCGGAGCGTGCTCGCCGAGAAGCTCGCGACTGCGGCCGACCGGATCGTGATTGGCAACGGCTCGGAGGAGATGATCGCGGCGATCGCGCGGGCGGCGCTGACACCAGGCTGCGAGGTCGTGACCGTCATACCGAGCTTTGGCCTGCACGAGATCGAGCCGCTGGCCGCCGGCGCCCGCGTGGTGAAGGTTCCGATGGCCGACGATCTCGGCTTCGACATTGAAGCCATCGCTGCCGCGCTCGCGGCCGAGCCTCGTATCCTGTTCCTGTCGTCGCCGTCCAACCCGGTCGGCCCCGCCCTCGACCGGAACCAGCTCGAACGGCTCGCCCGGGCAGCCTCGCCGCGCACGCTCTTCGTGCTCGACGAGGCCTATTTCGAATATGCCGACGAGGGCGCGCCCGATGCGCGCGCGATCCTGAGCGCGGCGGGCCTGCCGCATATCGTGCTGCGGACCTTCTCGAAGGCTTATGGCCTCGCCGGCCTCAGGGTCGGCTATGCCATCTGTTCCGATGCCGGGCTCGCCCGCGCCGTCGCAGCGGCGAAGACACCGTTCAACGTCAACGCCGCCGCCCAGATCGCCGCCATGGCTGCCCTGCGGGACGAAGACTGGATGAAGGCCTCGACCGCAAGGCTGCGGAGCGAGCGCGAGCGGGTGCGAGAGGCGCTGCACCGGCTCGGCCTCAGGCCGGCGCCCTCGCAGACCAATTTCCTGTTCCTCGACATCGGCGCCGACAGCGACGTCATCGCCGCCGCGCTGCTGCGCGAGGGGATCATCGTCAAGCCTTGGCGCGAGGCCGGCTATCGCAGCTACCTGCGCGTCACCATCGGCCATGCCGCGGACAACGACCGGCTGATCGCCGGGCTCGCCGCCTGCCTCGGCGTGCAGCTGACACCAGCATCCAACGAGAGCGGAAACCGCTCCGGCAACACAGAGGGAAACTGCAATGACCAACCACGGATATCCGGATAGGCGAAGCCTTCTTCTCGGCGCCGGCGCGCTCGGCGCGGCGCAACTCCTGCCGTCGACTGCCAGCGCGCAGGCGCCGAAGCGCGGCGGCGCCTTCAGGGTCGGCATCTCCGACTTCGCGACCTCGGACTCGCTCGATCCGACCCTGGTCGAGACGCAGTTCTCGCAGCACCTGCAATGGCAGCTGCGCAACAACCTCGTCGAGGCGGGACCGGGCGGAAAGCTCGTCCCCGAGCTGGCGGAAAGCTGGGAGGGCTCGAAGGACGCCAAGACCTGGACCTTCAAGCTGCGCAAGGGCGTCACCTTCCATGACGGCAAGAGCCTGACGCCGGCCGACGTCGTCCACTCCTACAACACCCATCGGCGTGAAGGCTCGAAGTCGATGACCAAGCCGATCCTGGCGCAGATCGCCACGGTCAAGGCCGACGGTCCCGATACGGTCGTGTTCGAATTGCTCGACGGCAATGTCGGCTTTCCGGCCCTGACCAGCTCGGTCGGCCTCGTCATCATCCCCGACGGCGACACCGACTATCGCCGCGGCATGGGCACCGGCGGCTACATCCTGGAGCAGTTCGAGCCGGGCGTGCGCTCGCGCGTGAAGCGCAATCCGAACTACTGGAAAGCCGGCAGGGGCAATTTCGACACGGTCGAAATGATCTGCATCAAGGACGCGACGGCCCGCGCCAACGCGCTGCTGACCGGCCAGATCGATGCCTACAATGCCGTCGATCCGCGCACCGTCGCGCTGCTCGAGCGCAATGCCGCGGTCCGCATCAACCGGGTGAAGAGCAAGGCGCATTTCGCCTTCCCGATGATGGTCGACCAGGCGCCCTTCACCTCCAACGACGTGCGCCTCGCCATGAAATACGCGATCGACCGCGAGGAGATCGTGAAGCGCGTGCTCGGCGGCTTCGGCTCGCCCGGCAACGACCATCCGCTCTCAGCCGCCTACGAGTTCTATGACGGCTCGATCCCGCAGCGCGCCTACGATCCCGACAAGGCGAAGTTCCACCTCGCCAAGGCGGGCGAGGCGAACCTGCGCGTGCAGCTCCATGTCTCCGAGACGCCGTTCGCGGGCGCGACCGACGCGGCGGTGCTGTTCAAGGCCCATGCGGCCAAGGCCGGCATCACCGTCGACGTCGCCAAGGAGCCGGAGGACGGCTACTGGTCCTCGGTCTGGAACAAGAAGCCGCTCTGCACCTCGCGCTGGAGCGGACGCATCAACGACGACGTGCTGCTGACGCTGGGCTATTCCGACACCGGCACCAAGGCCGGCTGGAACGAGACGCGCATCAATAATCCGCGCCTCAACGCTATCGTCGCCGAAGCTCGCAAGGAGTTCGACACCGGCAAGCGCCGCGCGCTCTACAGCGAGGCGCAGCGCATCATCCACGATGAGGGCGGCTCGAACATCTTCGCCTTCGCCGATTTCCTCGACGCGACCAGCCGCAAGCTGGCGTTTGGAGAGCTCGCCGGCGACTGGATGCTCGACGGCTGCCGCGCCTCCGAGCGCTGGTGGTTCGCCTGAGCCGCGTCGTCCGCCCGGATTTGGCCGCCTGACCTGCTCCCGCCGGAGCCGGTCAGGCCAGCAAGGATCGTTCGATGCACGGCGTCCTCGCCATGATAACCCAGCGGATCGCGCTCGGGGTCGCGACCCTGTTCGTGATCTCGCTGCTGGTCTTCCTCGCCGTCGACATGTTGCCGGGCGATCCGGCCGAGGCGATCCTCGGCCAGAGCGCGACGCCCGCCTCGGTCGCGGCGCTCAGGCAGGAACTCGGCCTGAACAAGCCGCTGGTGGTGCGCTATGCCGACTGGACGGCGGGCCTGCTGCGCGGCGATTTCGGGCGCTCGCTCGCAAACGATCGGCCGATCGCGGAGCTGATCGCGCCGCGGCTCGGCGCGACCTTGTCGCTGGCGGCGCTGGCGGCGGCGATCGCGCTGCCGCTCGGCGTCTTGCTCGGCATCCTCTCGACCGTGCATCGCGACCGGGCGCTCGACCGGGTCGCCTCGACGGCCTCGCTGCTCGCGATCTCGTTCCCCGAATTCTTCACCGCCTACATGCTGGTGGCCTGCTTCTCCGTCGGCCTCGGCTGGCTGCCGGCGATCTCGCTGTCGAGCCAGGGCGGCTTCGTCGAGACGCTGACGATGCTGGCGCTGCCCGCCCTGACTCTGTCGCTCGCCGTGATCGGCTATGTCCTGCGGATGACGCGAGCCGCGATCATGGGCGTCATGGCATCGCCTTATGTCGAGATGGCCCGCCTCAAGGGCGTCGGACCTTTCGGCGTCGTCGTGCGCCACGCCCTGCCCAATGCGCTGTCGCCGATCATCAACGTCGTCATCATCAACCTCGCCTATCTCGTCGTCGGCGTCGTGGTGATCGAGGTGGTGTTCGTCTATCCCGGCCTCGGCCAGCTGCTGGTCGACTCTGTCGCGAAGCGCGACATCCCCGTCGTCCAGGCCTGCTGCATGCTGTTCGCCGGCACCTATATCGGCCTCAACCTGCTCGCCGACATCCTGGCGCTTCTGGCCAATCCGCGCCTGCGCCGGCCCCGCAATCGGGAGGCGCGGGCATGACCAGCATCGCAGCGCTCCGCACGGCCCCGCTCTCGGCCCGGATCGGGCTGGCGGTCGTCGCCCTCTATCTGTTCTGCCTGCTCTTCGCCCCGCTCGTCGCGCCCTATGGCGAAACCGAGATCGTCGGCGGTCCCTGGGCCGGCGGCTTCTGGGACCCGGCGGCGGAGGGCCCGGCGACCCTGCTGGGCACCGACCATCTCGGGCGGGACGTGCTCTCGCGCCTGATCTACGGCGCCCGCAACTCGATCACGCTGGCGCTGCTAACGACCACCCTCTCCTTCCTCACCGGGACGACGCTGGGACTGGTCGCGGCCGTACGCGGCGGGGTGGTCGACCAGCTCCTCGGCCGGCTGGTCGATCTCGTCATGGCCTTCCCCACCCTGATCTTCGCGCTGCTGGTCCTCGCCGTTGCCGGCTCGACGCTGCCGGTGCTGATCGGCGTCATCGCGCTGCTCGATGCAACGCGGGTCTTCCGGATCGCGCGCGCCGCCGCGATGGACGTCGCGGCCCAGGACTTCGTCGAGGTCGCGCGGCTGCGCGGCGAGGGAACCGGCTGGATCATGCGCCGCGAGATCCTGCCCAACATCGTCGTGCCGCTAGCGGCGGAGTTCGGCCTGCGCTTCTGCTTCGTCTTCCTGTTCATCGCGACGCTGAGTTTCATCGGCCTCGGCATCCAGCCGCCGACCGCCGATTGGGGCTCGATGGTGCGCGAGAACGCCGCCGCGATCTCGTTCGGTATCCTGATGCCGCTGTTTCCGGCCGGCGCCATCGCGCTCCTGACCATCGGCATCAACCTGGTCATCGACTGGGCCGCGGCTGGCCATCACGGGGTGAGCGATGAACGCTGAAATCGCGAGCCTCGCTGTGTCGGCATCGCGCCCGCAGGCCGAGGCGGGCAGCGCGCCGCTCCTCGTCATGCAGGGCCTCGTGATCGAGACGAGCGGGCCCGGCCGACCGCAGCGGATCGTCGACGGCATCGATCTTAAGCTGCATGCCGGCGAGGTGCTCGGTCTGATCGGGGAATCGGGCGCCGGCAAGTCGACGATCGGCCTCGCCGCGCTCGGCTATGTCCGGCCGGGCTGCCGCTTTGCCGGAGGCTCCGTGCTGTTCGACGGGCAAGACCTGCTCGCCCTGCCGCCGGAGCGCTGCCGGGCACTGCGCGGCACCCGCATCGCCTATGTCGCCCAGAGCGCCACCGCCTCCTTCAACCCGGCCCATCGCCTGATCGACCAGGTGGTCGAGACCGCCACGCGGCAGGCAGGCATGGGTCGGCGTCAGGCCGAACAGGACGCGCGCGAGCTGTTCGCGCGCCTGGCCTTGCCCGACCCCGACCATATCGGCGAGCGCTTCCCGCACGAGCTGTCCGGCGGGCAGCTCCAGCGCGTGATGATCGCGATGGCGATGATCTGCCGGCCCGACCTCATCGTCTTCGACGAGCCGACCACGGCCCTCGACGTGACCACGCAGGTCGAAATCCTCGCCTGCGTCCGCAACATCGTCGAGGCCTTCCGGACCGCCGCGATCTACATCACCCATGATCTTGCGGTGGTGACGCAGCTCGCCCACCGCATCACCGTGCTGCGCCATGGCCGCATCGTCGAGGAAGCCCCGACGCGGGCGATGCTCGCCGCCCCACGCGAGAGCTACACCCGCTCGCTCTGGGCGGTGCGCCAGATCCGGAAGATGCCCGAGCCGGATCACGGCGCGCCACTGCTGGAACTGGACGGGATCAGCGCTTCCTATGGCTACGTCCCAGTGCTCAGGGATGTCTCGCTGACGGTCAGGACAGGCGGCACGGTCGCCCTCGTCGGCGAATCCGGCTCCGGCAAATCGACCCTGGCGCGCGTCGTCGCCGGATTGCTGTCGCCCGCGGCCGGACAGGTGCGGCTTCATGGAAGCCGCTTGCCGGGGGCCCTGCGGGATCGCTCGCGCGATCAGCTTCGCCGCGTCCAGCTCATCCACCAGAGCCCGGATGCGGCGCTCAATCCCCGGCAGAGCATCCGCGAGGCGATCGGCCGGCCGCTGCAGCTCTCCAGCGGCCTCAAGGGCGCGGCGCGCGAGGCCCGCCTGCACGAGCTGATGGCCCTGGTCGAGCTGAAGCCCGAACTGCTCGACCGTTTGCCCGGCGCGCTCTCGGGCGGGCAGAAGCAGCGCGTCTGCATCGCCCGCGCGCTCGCCGCCGATCCCGAGCTCTTGATCTGCGACGAGGTGACCTCGGCGCTCGACCAGGTCGTCCAGGCCGATATCCTCGCGATGCTCCAGCGGCTGCAGAAGGAGCTCGGCCTATCCTGCCTCTTCATCACCCATGACATCGCGACGGTCCGCGCCATCGCCGACGAAGTCGTCGTCATGCGCCAGGGCGCCGTGGTCGAAAGCGGGCCGCGCGATGCGGTGCTGGAGACGCCGTCCGACGCCTATACGCGCCTGCTGCTCTCCTGCGTGCCCGATGTCGATCCGGACTGGCTCACCCGCCTCTTGCTGCAGCGCGGCGAGACCAGGGACATCAACGATGCGGGTTGAAGACATGCCGGCCGGGCCCGCGCCGGACCGGGTCGCCTCCCTGCGCGCGCATCTGCCGGGCAGCCAGGTGCTCGGCCGCGATGCGCTTGCCGCGCGCGATCCCGGCTGGGACGCCGGCAATCTGAACGCCTTCGCGCTCGTTCGCCCCGGCTCCGTCGCGGAGGTCGTAGAGCTGGTGGCGTGGTGCCGGGCGCATCATTGCGCTTTCGTGCCGCAAGGCGGGCGGACCGGCCTCGTCGGCGGCTCCGTCACCACGCCCGAGCAGCTGATCTGCGATCTCGGAGCGCTCGACAGGATCGAGGAGATCGATCCCGACAGCGGCATCGCCGTGGTCCAGGCTGGGGTCACGCTCGGAGCCCTGCAAGAGGCGGCGGCGGCCGTCGGGCTCCATCCCGGCCTCGACCTCGCCGCGCGCGGCTCGGCCACGATCGGCGGGCTGATCGCGACCAATGCCGGCGGCATCACCGCCTTCCGCACCGGCGTCATGCGCCACCGCGTGCTCGGCCTGGAAGCCGTGCTCCCCGATGGGCGCCTCGTCGACGACATGACGCGCGTCCTGAAGACCAGCGCCGGCTATGATGTGAAGCAGCTCTTGATCGGGGCGGAGGGCACGCTCGGCATCGTCACGCGCGCGGTGATCCGGCTCGATCCCCTGCCGAACGGCCGCGCGACAGCGCTGCTCGGCACCGCCGGGGCGGCGCAGGCGCTCGACATCGTCCGCCGGCAGCGGGCGGGATCGGCGCCGCTGCTCGCGGCGGAGATCATGTGGTCCGGCTTCGCGGCCGCGACCTCTGCCGCGCTCGGCCTCGATCCGACGCAATTGCCGCTGCGCTCGCCCTGCCTGCTCCTGGTCGAGCTCGGCGGCGCGGGTTTCGAGGCTGCCCGCATCGGATTGGAGGACGCGCTCGCAGCCCTCGCGGAGACGGATCCCGAGCTCGACGGCATCGTCAGCACCTCGATGGCCCAGTCGGCGCAGCTCTGGCGGCTGCGCGAGGATACGGAGGTGCTCTACCGGCTCCACCCGCAGGCGCCGTCCTACGACATCTCGCTGCCGGCGCGCGCATTCGATGGCTATGTAGAGCGCCTGCGACCGGCGCTGAAGGCGATCGACCCGGCAATCGAGCCCTATCTATTCGGCCATCTCGCCGACGGCAACCTGCACATCGTCCTGAACCGCCCCGGCCCGCTCCGGCCGAATGTCCGGACGGCCGTGGAGACTGCGATCTATGGCGAGTTGCGCGGGCTCGGCGGCTCGTTCTCCGCCGAGCATGGCGTCGGCAGCAAGCGAATCGCGGCCCTGCAACGCCACGCCGACCCGGTGAAACTGGCGCTGATGGCCGAGCTCAAGCGGCTGTTCGACCCCGACAATCTCTGCAATCCCGGCAAGATCGTGGCCTGAACACCGCACCACGCCGGGCGGGAACCGCCTCACGCCGCCTCCCGGCTCGTGGCCGGCGTCGCCGCGATCCAGGCTTCGAGTGCGGCGGCATAGTCGGTGGCGGCCGCTTCGAGCGCTTCGGCGGGAAGCTTGTCGGCTTCGTAGAGGACGAAGGGCTCGCTCCAGGGCAGGCCGCAGCGATGGGCGGTGGCGCGCAGCGGCGCCAAGAGGTCGATCATGGCGAACATGTTGCGGCCGCCCGGACGATAGGCGTCGGGCACGTTGCCGGCGGTCGCCGCGATCATAAGCGGCGTGCCTTCCAGCCGCCGGCCCTCGGCCTCGTAGGCGAGGTAGAACATGCGGGTGAGCACCGCGTCCTGCCACGCCTTCAGCAGGGCCGGCGTGGAGTACCACTGGATCGGGAACTGCAGCACGATGCGGTCGGCGCCGAGCAGTCGGGCGGCCTCGCGCTCCCCGTCGCGGAATATGTCGATGCCATCGGGATAGAGCGCCTGCATGTCGACGATCTCGACCCCGGGCAGGCCGGCCGCCGCAGCCGACAGGGCGGCATTGGCCTTGGACTGCGAGAGATCGCGGTGAAACAACAGGATGAGGGTCTTGGTCATGGTCGTCTCCCGTTCTGGCGAGAGGACGATGCTCGGCGAGAACAAATTACTCCAATCGATTGATGATCTATCCTATTATCGATTCCATGAATTTACGTGCGCTCGACCTTAACCTCCTCGTCATCCTCGACGCGCTTCTCGACGAGGCGCATGTCAGCCGCGCGGCCGACCGGCTCGGCCTGTCGCAGCCGGCGGCCTCGGCGGCGCTGCAGCGCTGCCGCCATCTGTTCCGCGACGAGCTCCTGGAGCGCGGCCGCGGCACCATGTCCCTGACCGCGAAGGCGCAAGCGCTGCGCGCGCCGCTGAAATCGCTGCTGGCGGGCGTGACCGAACTGGTCGACCCGTCGGAAGTGCCGCTCGCGGAGATCCGGCAGACGCTGCGCATCACCATGGCCGATTATCCGGCCCTGATCGTCATCGCGCCGCTCCAGCAGGAGTTGCAGCGCGTGGCGCCCGGCCTCGATCTGGTGATCCAGCCCTGGCATGGCGCCGATGCCGCACGCGCCGCCCTGGTCGATGGCTCCACCGACCTCGCCATCTCGGTCTTCCCGCCGGCCGAGGACGATCTCCATCGCGAGGAACTGCTGACGGAACGCTATATGGCCGCCATGCGGACAGGCCATCCCGCTGCGGCGAATTTCGATCTCGAAGCCTGGCTGTCCTACCCACACATCCTCGTCTCCGGTCGCGGCGACACGCGCACGCCGATCGATGCCGAACTCGCCAACCGGGGATTGTCGCGGCGCGTCGGCCTGGTCGTGCCCAATTTCCAGATGGTGCCGGAGCTGCTGCGCGGCTCGGACATGATCGCCCTTTTCCCGTCGCGGGTCCTGGCCGAGTTCGAGGGGCTCGCCTCCTTTCCCCCACCGCTTCCCGTGCCCGGTTTTGCGCTGCATCTGGCCTGGCACCGACGGCGCGCGAAGGATGCCGCCCTGCAGTGCGTCGCCGCGATCCTCGTGCGATTGCTGCGCTGAGCCGCCGGCTTCCCTCTGCCCTAGGTGCGCAGATTGAATACCACCGACAGGAAGCGGACGGTCGGCGTCAGCAGCCGCTCGTGGCCATGGACGAAATTGGCGTCGAAGACGAGCGTGTCGCCGGGACGCAGCTCCATCGACGCATCGGCATAGCGGTAGACCATTGAGCCTTCGAGCATGTGCATGAACTCGATCCCAGTATGCTGGAAGCCGGGATGGTCCGCCGCCTCGCTCGTCAGGGTGACCAGATAGGGCTCGATATACTTCTCGCCCGAGAGCAAGTGACCGAGCAATTCGTAGCTCAGACCGGCGCGCTGGCCGCGGCGCTGCACGGCGATGCCCTGCCCCGCCCGCACGAGCGAATAGTCGGCCTGCTGGTTATAGGAGGCGAACAGCCGCGCGACCGGCACCTTGAGCGCAGCCGCGATCGAGACGAGCGTCGTGAAGGACGGGGTGGCCGAGCCGCGCTCGATCTTGGAGAGCATGCCGTTCGACAATTTCGCGGCTTCAGCCAGCTGGTTGGCGGCCATGCTCAGGCTCAGCCGCAGGCTCCTGATCTCCTGGCCGACAGCCGCGGCGAGAGCCTGGCCGCCCTGCCCGCCATCGGACTCGCCAGCCGCCTTTGCGGCTGAGCCCTCGCCCGTGGCCGTGCGGCCGGGCCGCGTCATCATCGCTAGCGCCCCGCGCCTGACACGCTTTCCTTCCGGCGGTTTGCCGTCGCGCTTGCGATCGACCAAAGCAGAACCTCCCAGCCTTCGCGGATCCGTTTCGAGCCTGCACAGCGCCACTCCGACGGACTCTCCGCGCGGTCCCGGCAGCGACATTTTCATGAGATGAAAATATTTGCCAGCGCGTTGACAAGCCGCAGGCGTGGCAGAACAATCCTTGCAACGATCGATAATAAATGTCGTGAGGGGATCATGCTCAACAATCGAAAACTCAAGACTATTCTTCTCTGCGCGGCCCTGTCGAGCGTCTTCGCCGGAGCATCGCAAGCAAAAGACCTGCGGATTGCCACCGAAGGAACCTATGCGCCGTGGAGCTTCGTCGACGCAGGCGGCAAGCTGACGGGTTGGGACGTCGATATCGCCAACGCGCTGTGCGAGGTGATGAAGGCCAAATGCACGATCCTGGCGCAGGAATGGGACGGCATCATCCCCGGCCTCAACGCCAGGAAATACGACCTGATCGTCGCGAGCATGGGCGTCACCGAAAAGCGCAAGCAGCAGGTCGCCTTCTCCAAGAAGTACAAGAACACGGCGAGCCAGTTCGTCGCTAGGAAGGATGCGCCCGCCGACACCAGCCCCGACGCGCTCAAGGGCAAGCGGATCGGCGTGCAGCGCGGCAGCATCCAGGACGCCTATCTGACCGCGACCTATCCGAAATCCGAGATCGTGCGCTACGACAAGACCACCGATGTCGAGCTCGACCTCATCGCCGGGCGCGTCGACCTGCTGCTCGCCAACAAGGTGACCTCGATGCTCGGCTTCCTGAAGCGGCCGGAGGCAGCGGGCTTTGCCCTCGTCGGCCCCGAATACACCGGCGGCCTGCTGGGCGAAGGCAACGCCATCGCCCTGCGCAAGGACGACGCCAAGCTGCTCGAAGAGGTCAACGCAGCCATTGATACGCTGATCGCCAACGGCACCTATGACAACATCACGAAGAAGTATTTCGACTTCAAGCTGATGTGAAACGACGGGCTGCGCCGAAGGCGGGCTCGGCTTGCCTTCGGCCCGGTAGAACGAGGCTGCCTCCATGATCACCTTTGCGACACTTGGCCCGAGCGGCACCAACCATGAGCTGGTGACCAGGGAATACATCAAGTTCCACGAGATTCCCGACAGCGAGATCGTGCTGGTGCCCGATTTCACCATCGCCACGACCGGGCTGATGCGCGGCGACTATGATTTCGTCGTCCAATGCGCGGTCCATCCGGATACGCCACCGACGCTCGGGACGCATTTCCACAAGGTCTTCGCCGTCGACAGCTTCATCTCCCGCAGCAAGGAGCTGGCGGTGCTGACGCGCTCCGAGGTCGAGCGACCGAAATCGATCGGCCTGCTGGCCCCGGCGACCGAGAGCTATATCGATATCGACCGCTGGGAGACGCGCGTCTCGGACCCTTCGCTGCCGATCATCTTCCAGAACCTGCTTGCCGGGAAATACGACTCGGCGCTGGTCTATCTCGAATATGCCGAGCAGTATCCGGACCGCGTCCGCGTCGACGAGATCCTCGGCTCGCCCGATGATGTCTGGATCGTCTATGCCGACGAGCGGACCTCCGGCGGCAAGCTCCAGGCCTGGCGGGACGGGCCCGTTCGCGAGCTGATCCGCCAGAAGGTCGCGAGCCGCGCCGGCGAAGATGCGGGGGACGCATTGCCATGACCCTGGCCTGGCTCTCCGGCTATGGCCTGCAACTGCTCTACGGAGCGGGGATGACGCTATCGGTCGCCGCCATGGCGCTGCTGGTCGGAACCGTGTTCGGCCTGTCGCTCGGGGCGCTCAAGACCTATGGCAGCAAGCCGTTCCGCTATGCGGCGGAGGCTTATACCGCGATCGTCAGGGGCGTACCCGACCTCATCGTCATCTACCTCATCTATTTCGGCGGCACAGTCGCCCTCACCCGATTGACCGGGCAGTATGTCGACATCAACGGCTTCGCCGCCGGCGTGGCGGCGCTCGCCTTCATCTTTGCGGCCTATGCCAGCGACATCTTCCGCAGCGCCATCAGGCAGGTGCCGCGCGGGCAATCGGAGGCGGCGCATGCACTCGGCCTGCCGCGGAGCGTCGCCTTCTTCTGGGTGGTGCTGCCGCAGGCCTGGCGGATCGCGCTGCCGGGCTTCGGGAATCTTTCGATCATCCTGATCAAGCAGACCTCGCTCATCTCCGTGATCGGGCTGGAGGAGCTGCTCAGGGCGTCCGCCGTGGTCTCGGGCGCGACACGCGAGCCGTTCTTCGTCTACGCCGTCGCCGCGCTGCTCTATCTCGCCATCACCAGCGCGGCGTCCTGGGGCTTGCACCGCGCCCGCCTGCGCTCCAATCGCGGCTTTGCCTGAGCGATACCATGCTTGACCTCCAAATCATGGCCGAAGCCTTCCCGAACCTGCTGCAGGGCGTCGGGCTGACGGGCAGGCTCGCGGTCCTCATCCTGATCTTCGGCATGCTGATCGCGATCCCGCTGGCCTATGCGCGCAATACGCGCTCGGCCTGGCTGCACGGGCCGGCGAGCACCTACATCTTCGTCATCCGCGGCGTTCCCTCGCTGCTGCAGGTCTTCTTGGTCTATTACGGGCTCGGGCAGTTCGACTTCATCCGGAGCTCCGCGCTCTGGCCGATCTTCCGCGACCCGTTCTGGTGCGTGATCATCGCGCTTGGGCTCAACTCTGCCGCCTATACCGCCGAGATCATCGCCGGCGCGCTGAGGCTGGTCCCGAAGGGGTTGAACGAGGCGGCGCGGGCGCTCGGCCTGTCATGGTTCCAGACGCAGCGCAAGGTCACGATCCCGCTCGCGATCCGCCTGGCCCTGCCCGCCTACGAGAACGAGATCATCCTGACGGTGAAAGCGACGTCGCTGGCGAGCACGATCACCTTGCTGGATCTGACCGGCGCGGCGCGGCTGGAGGTATCGAATACCTTCGCGCCCTACGAAGTTTTCCTCACCGCCGGAGCGATCTATTTCTGCATCACCACGTCGCTGAGCTGGCTGCTGCGCAAGCTCGAGCAGCGCCTATCGATCGAGAGCCGCGCCGTCGCGCAGAAGGCGCGCGACCTGCAGCTCAGCGCAGCAGCGCCCGCCTGAGCGACGACCTGCGGTCGATCTTCACACCGGCACCGCGCCATGCACCTTGATCTCCTTCAGGACGAGGTTGGTGCGGACATGCGCGATGCCCGGCAGCCTGAACAGGAAGTGGTCCAGGAATTCGTTGTAGGCGTCCTTGTCGCGGCAGACGACGTGCAGATGGTAATCCGCCTCGCCGGTGGTCGCGAAACACTCCAGCACTTCCGGCCGCTCGGCCACGCGTGAAATGAAGGTCGCGACGTGGTCGGCCTCGTGCCGCACCAGCCCGACATGGACCATTGCGCTGAAGGCGAGCCCGGCTTTGGCCGGATCGACGATGGCGCGATAGCTCGCAATCACGCCGGCCTCCTCCAGCGCCCGCACCCGCCGCCAGCAGGCGGAAGCGGACATGCCGGCGCGCTCGGCCAGATCCTGATTCGAGATGCGGGCGTCGCCCTGCAGAAGGGTGACCAGCCTGCGGTCCTGCTCGGTGAGCTGCATCGCCTCGCCTTGGAAGGATTATCCACCTCTGCAATGACTATTGGTCAAACCGACCGAAACAGCAACGCCATCCGGCAAACGAGACAAATCTTTCCAGAGCGCCCGGCCTAAACTTCCCGCAAGAACCTGCCGGGAGGCCCACGCCATGAACGCTATCTCGCCGACCGGCCCGCTCGCCGATTATGCGCTGGGCGATCGCTACGCCCGCAGCACCGGTCGCGTCTTCATGACCGGCACCCAGGCGCTGGTGAGGATCGCGCTCGACCAGGCCCGGCGCGACCGCGCCGCAGGCCTCGGCACGGCCGGTTTCATTTCCGGCTATCGCGGCTCCCCGCTCGGCGGCGTCGATCTCGAACTCTGGCGCTCCGGCGATCTCCTGAAGCAGCTCGGCATCGAGTTCCTGCCGGCCGTCAACGAGGACCTGGCCGCGACCGCCGTCCTCGGCTCGCAGCAGGTCGAGACCAATCCGGACCGGAGGGTCCAGGGCGTCTTCGGCCTCTGGTACGGCAAGGGCCCGGGCGTCGACCGCGCCGGCGATGCGCTGAAGCATGGCAACGCCTATGGTTCGTCGCCGCATGGCGGGGTGCTGGTCGTCGCCGGCGACGACCATGGCTGCGTATCGTCATCGATGCCGCATCAGTCCGACGTCGCCTTCATGGCCTGGTTCATGCCGACGCTGAACCCGGCCTCGATCGCCGAATACCTCGCCTTCGGAGAGTACGGCTACGCGCTGTCGCGCTATTCCGGCATGTGGGTCGGCTTCAAGGCGATCTCGGAGACGGTCGAGAGCGGACAGTCGGTCGAATTACCGGAGCCGCGCCAGTTCAATGCGCCCGACTACTCGCCGCCGGCCAGCGGGCTGCACTATCGCTGGCCGGACCTGCCGGGTCCGCAGATCGAGGAGCGCATGGAGGCCAAGAAGATGGCCGTCTTCGCCTTCGCCGAGGCCAATCCGATCGACCGGCGCATCTACGACATCCCCGAGGCCTCCTTCGGCATCGTCACCACCGGCAAGGCGCATCTCGACCTGATGGAGGCGCTGCGCCTGCTCGGCCTGGACGAGGAGGCCTGCCGCAGCCACGGCATCGACATCTACAAGGTCGGTATGGTCTGGCCGCTGGCGCGCCGGGCGGCGCTGGAATTCGTGCGCGGCAAGGCCGAGATCCTCGTCGTCGAGGAAAAGCGCGGCATCATCGAGAGCCAGCTCAAGGAGTATTTCTACGACTATCCCGGCCACAAGCCGCACTCCATGGTCGGCAAGCGTGACGAGGACGGCAATCGCCTGATCTCATGGATCGGCGAGCTGTCGCCGCGCCTGCTCGCGCCGATCGTGGCGAAACGGCTCGACGCGCTGTTTCCGGACCTTCGCCTCAGCGAGCGGGCCGCGGCGCTCGCGCCCGAGGCCAACAGGCTGATCCAGGTGCCGGGCGCGACGCGGACGCCCTATTTCTGCTCCGGCTGCCCGCATAACAGCTCGACCAAGGTGCCGGAAGGCTCGAAGGCGCTGGCCGGGATAGGCTGCCATTTCATGGCGAGCTGGATGGATCGCGAGACCAGCTCGCTGATCCAGATGGGCGGCGAAGGCGTGAACTGGGCGGCATCCTCGCTGTTCACCGGCAAGGGCCACATCTTCCAGAACCTCGGCGAAGGCACCTATTACCATTCCGGCTCGATGGCGATCCGCCAGGCGATCGCCGCTAGGGCCAACATTACCTACAAGATCCTGTTCAACGACGCCGTCGCTATGACCGGCGGCCAGCCGGTGGATGGGCCGATCAGCGTGCACGCCATCGCGCAGGAAGTGCGCGCCGAGGGCGCCCTGCGCATCGCGCTGGTCTCGGACCAGCCCGAGAAATTCGCACCCGCCAGCCTGCCGCATGGCGTCACGATCCATCACCGCCGCGAGCTCGATGCCGTCCAGCGCGAGCTGCGCGAGATCAAGGGCGTCTCGGTGCTGATCTACGAGCAGACCTGCGCCACCGAAAAGCGCCGCCGGCGCAAGCGCGGCACGATGGTGGACCCGCAGCGCTTCGCCGTCATCAACGACCTCGTCTGCGAGGGCTGCGGCGACTGCTCGGTGGCGTCCAACTGCCTCAGCGTCGAGCCGAAGGAGACGCCGCTCGGCCGCAAGCGGCAGATCAACCTCTCCAACTGCAACAAGGACTTTTCCTGCCTCGACGGCTTCTGCCCAAGCTTCGTGACGGTCGAAGGCGCCACCCGCCGAAAGCGGCAGGCGAGCGCGGACGATTTTGCCGGACGGGCTCTGACGTTAGCTGAACCGGATCTGCCTGCGCTCGACAGGCCCTATGATCTGCTCGTCACCGGCGTCGGCGGCACCGGCGTCGTCACGGTCGGCGCGCTGATCGCCATGGCGGCCCATCTCGAGGGCAAGGGCAGCTCGGTCCTCGACTTCACCGGCTTCGCCCAGAAATTCGGGCCGGTGCTCTCGTTCATGCGGATCGCCGCAACGCCCGAGGCGATCAACCAGGTCCGCATCGACGCCGGCGCGGCCGACGCGCTGATCGGCTGCGATATCGTCGTGTCGTCTTCGCCCAAGGCCTCGGCGACCTATCGCGCCGGCATGCGCGCTGTCATCAACCTGGCGGAAATGCCGACCGGCGACATCGTGCGCCAGCGCGACGCCGACCTTGCGGTGAGGCGCCGGCTGAAGGCGGTCGAGACGGTGATGGGCGCCGGGAACGTCCGTGCCATCGACGCCAATGCGCTGGCCGAGACGCTGTTCGGCGACGCCGTCTTCGCCAACATCGTTATGCTCGGCCATGCCTGGCAGCAGGGATTGGTTCCGGTCGGGCTCGACGCCCTGCATCGCGCCATCGACCTCAACGGCGTCGCAGTCGAGCGCAACCGGCAGGCCTTTGCCGCCGGGCGTCTTGCAGCCGCCGACCCGGCCGCCCTTGCGCCAGCTGCTCCCGCCTTCGAGAAGGAGAGCCTGGATGAGGTGATCGCCCGCCGCGAGCGCTTCCTCGCCGACTACCAGGACGAGGCCTGGGCGCAGCGCTACCGCGCGAGCATCGACAAGGTCCGCGCTGCCGAGCGGCCGTTCGGCAGCGAAGCGCTTGCGAATGCTGTCGCCCGCTCATTGTTCAAGCTGATGTCCTACAAGGACGAATACGAGGTGGCGCGGCTGCATATGCAGACCGGCTTCCTCGACGAGCTCCGGCAGAACTTCGAGGGCGACTTCACGGTGAACTACCATTTCGCCCCGCCCTTCCTCGGCGGCGAGAAGGACGCGCGCGGACGGCCGCTGAAGCGCCGTTCCGGCCAGTGGATCCAGACGCCGCTGCGGCTGCTGGCGCGCCTCAAGGGCTTGCGCGGCACCGCCTTCGACCCCTTCGGCTACACGGCGGAGCGCAGGATGGAGCGCGCGCTGATCGGCTGGTATGAGACACTAATCGACGAGCTGCTGGCGCGACTGCCCTCGCGCATGCCGGACGCGCTGGCGCCGATCGCCGCCCTGCCGATGGACATTCGCGGCTACGGCCCGGTCAAGGACGCCGCCGTGGCGCGGGTGAAGGCCGCGGCGGAGCAGCAGCTCAAGGAAGTGTCGACGGCAGCGGCGAAGGAAGCCGCCTGACGGCACTCCTCCCCCTCCATCGCCTATCCGACCGCTTCGGCATAAGCAACATTCCGGCCGCCATAGCGCCGGACCCTGATATTGGCCTGCTCGGCATGGCCATAGAAGCCTTCGAGGACGCAGAGGCGCGAGCAATACTCGCCGATCAGGGCCGAGGCTTCATCGGTCAGGACCTTCTGGTAGGTGCAGGTCTTGATGAACTTCCCGACCCAGAGCCCGCCGGTGTAGCGCGCCGCCTTGCCTGTCGGCAGGGTGTGGTTCGTGCCGATGACCTTGTCGCCGAAGGCGACGTTGGTGCGCGATCCAAGGAACAGGGCGCCGTAATTGCGCATGTTCTCGAGGAAGTAATCGGGATTCCCGGTCATCACCTGGACGTGCTCCGAGGCGATGCGGTCGGCCTCCCTGACCATCTCCTGATCGTCCTCGCAGACGATCACCTCGCCATAGTCGCGCCAGGACACGGCCGCGTATTCGGCCGTCGGCAGGATGGCGAGCAGGCGCTCGATCTCCGCCATGGTTTCGCGGGCGAGCTTCTCCGAGGTGGTGAGCAGGATGGCAGGCGTGTTGAAGCCGTGCTCGGCCTGGCCGAGCAGGTCGGTCGCGCAGATCTCGGCATCGACGCTGTCGTCGGCGATCACCAGCGTCTCGGTCGGGCCAGCGATCAGGTCGATGCCGACGCGGCCGAAGAGCTGGCGCTTGGCCTCGGCGACATAGGCGTTGCCCGGGCCGACGATGACCGAGACCGGCGCGATCGTCCCGGTGCCGATGCCCATGGCGGCGATCGCCTGCACGCCGCCCAACGTGTAGATCTCATCCGCGCCGCCCAGATGCATCGCCGCGACCACTGCCGGCGACGGCTTGCCCTGAAAGGGCGGCGAGGCGGCGATGACGCGCGGCACGCCCGCGACCTTGGCTGTGACGACGCCCATATGCGCCGAGGCGACCAGCGGGTACTTACCGCCCGGCACATAGCAGCCGACGCTCTCGACCGGCATGTTCTTGTGCCCGAGGATCACGCCCGGCAGCGTCTCGACCTCAACATCCTTCATCGAGTCGCGCTGGATTCGGGCGAAGTTGCGTACCTGCGCCTGGGCGAAGCGGATGTCGTCGAGATCGCGTTTCGAGACCTGGGCGAGGCAGGCCTCGACCTCCTGCTCGCTGAGCCGGAAGGATGGCGGCTCCCATCCGTCGAACCTGGCCGAATACTCCCGCAACGCCGCGTCGCCGCGTGCCTCGATCGCTTCGAGGATGCCGGTGGCGATGTCGCGGACCTTGCGTGCCTCGGCAGCGCTTTGCTCCATCGTGCGGCCGGTCTTGAGGTGGCGTGCCATTGGCGGTCTCCTTGCTGTGCGCGTTTCAGGCCTTGCCCGCCCGCCGCGTGTGGACGGCGGCGGCGAGCACGATGACGAGGCCCTTGATGATGAGCTGCACCTCGATCGGCAGGCCGAGGATCACGACGATGTTGAAGATGACGACGAGCACGAGAGCGCCGAGCAGCACTCCGGGCACGGTGCCGGTGCCGCCCGTCAGCGCGACGCCGCCGATGATGGCCGCGACGATCGAGTCGAGCTCGTAGCCACGCCCCACCCAGTTGTCGACCGTGCCGACATAGCCGACGAGAAAGAGCCCGGCGAGCCCGGCCATGACCGAGCCGACGACATAGGCGGCGATGGTGATCCGGTCGGTCGGCACGCCGACGAGATCGGCCGCGCGCGGGTTGCCGCCGACCATGGCGACGCGCCGGCCGAAGGTCATGCGATGCAGGGCAAGGCCGAGCAGGAGCGCGACGATCGCGAGCGCCACGACGTTGACGGGCACGCCGAGGACGGTGCCGGTGCCGAGCCAGCGGAAGCCCGGCGGCAGCGTGCCGGCCGGCGCGCCCTGCGTATAGGCGAAGCGCAGGCCCTGCAGCACGATCATCGTCGCGAGCGTAGCAAGGAAGGGCGAGACGCCGCGCTTGGTCACCAGCAGCCCGTTGACGAGGCCGACCGTGCCGGAGAACAGGACCGCCGCGATGAAGATGACCGGGATCATCGCGTCGGAGCTGGCGTTGAAGGCCGTCGCCATCACCGCCACGGTCGCCATCACCGAGGCGACCGAGAGGTCGAGCCCGCGGACCATGATGACGATAGCCTGGCCGAGCACGGCGAAGCCGAGCGGCGCCGCTTGCGTCAGCACATCGCGGATATTGGCGGCGCTGAGGAAGGCCGGCGAGAGCAGGCTCGCGACCAGGGCGAGCACGCCGAGCAGCACGGCGAGCGCATAGACCTCGACCGGCCGGTTGGCGACGACCTCGCGCCGGAGTGCTGGCGTGGCGGCGGGGGACAGGCTCCCGGCGGGCGCGCTCATGGCCGGCCTCCCTTACGGGCCTGGAACGAGACGGCGGCGATGATGATCATGCCCTGGACCACCCATTGCAGGAAGGTCGAGACGTTCATGTAGTTCAGCACGTTGTTGAGGAAGGAGATCAGGAAGACGCCGAGCAACGTGCCGAGAACGCCGCCGCGCCCGCCCCCGAGCAAGGTGCCGCCGACGACGACCGGCGTGATCGAGGCGAGCGTCAGCGGCTCGCCGACCAGCGGGTCGCCGGTGCCGGTGCGCGCCACATAGTAGATCGCGGCCATGGCGGCGAAGAGGCCAGAGGCGGCATAGGCGAGCACGATCATCCGCCCGACGGGAATGCCAGTGAGGCGCGCCGCTTCCGGGCTGCCGCCGACCGCATACAGCCGCCGCCCCTGCGGATGGCGCGCCAGCCACAGGCCGACCAGCGCGAAGGCGGCGATCATGGCGAGCCCGGCGATCGGCAAGCCGAGGATGCGGCCGAAGGCGAATTCCTCCAGCCAGACCGGCACGGAACCGGCGGGCTGGCGCGTGACCATCAAGGTGAGCCCGTTCAGCAGCGTCGCCGTGCCGATCGTGACGATCAGCGGATGCACCTTGAGCGCCAGCGTCACGCCGGCATTGAAGGCCCCGACCCCGGCGCCCACCAGCAGCGCGAGCAGGATGACGAGCGGTGCCAGATCCGGATTGGCCTGACACAGTAGCGCGATCATCACCGTCAGCGCCGAGACCAGCGCGCCGATCGACAGATCGATGCCGCCGGCGAGCACGACGAGCGTCTGGCCGAGGCTGACGAAGCCGAGCGCGGCCGCCTGCTCCAGCACATTGGTGAAGTTCTTCGGCGTGCCGAAGCGCTCGCTGACCACGAAGCCGGTCACGATCACCAGGCCGAGCAGTCCGATGACGGCCGCCCTGGTGGGATCGATGCGGCGGGTGGCGATGGGAAGCGCGGCGAGCATGGAAACCCCTCCCCTCAAGCCGCCATGGCCGACGGCTCGGCGCCGAGCGCGGCGAGCCGCATGATCGCCTCCTCCCCGATCGCGTCCCCTGCAAGCTCGCCGGCGATCGCGCCCTCCTTCATCACGAGCACGCGCGAGGCGAGCCCGATCACCTCCGGCAACTCGGAGGAGATGACGAGGATGCCGACGCCGGCTGCGGCGAGTTCATGGACGATGCGGTAGATCTCGACCTTGGCGCCGACATCGACGCCGCGGGTCGGCTCGTCGAGGATCAGCACCTTGCGGCAGGCGCGGGCCCAGCGGCCGAACAGGATCTTCTGCTGGTTGCCGCCGGAGAGATGGCTCACCCCGGCGCGCGGCCCCGGCACCGCGATGCGGAAGCGCGCGATCTCCTCGCGGGCCGCGGCGACCTCCTTGTCACGGTCGAGGAAAGGCCCCGAGCGGAAACGCTCCAGCGTCGGCGCGGCGATATTGGCAGCAGCGTCGAGCCGCATCATCAGGCCCTCGCCCTTGCGATCCTCGGTCAGCAGCCCGAGCCCGCGGGCGATCGCGTCGGCCGGGCTGCCACCCGGCATCTCGGCACCATCAAGCATCACCGTGCCGGCGTCGCGCCGCAAACTGCCGAAGATCGCATGTGCGGTCTCCGAGCGCCCGGAGCCGACGAGGCCGGCGAGGCCCAGGATCTCGCCGGGGAAGAGGTCGAAGCCGACATCGCACACCCGCAACGCCGCGGCGAGTCCGCGTACCGAGAGCACCGGCGCGCTCCCCTTGGGCACAGGCCGCTTCGGCGGGTAGATGTCGGCGAGCGGCCGGCCGACCATCATCGCGACCAGGCCGTCGCGCGTGAGTTCGGCGACGGCGCGCGTACCGATGAGGCGGCCATCCTTCAGCACGGTCACGCGGTCGGCGAGCGCGAAGATCTCCTCCAGCCGGTGCGAGATGTAGATCACGCAGACGCCCGCATCGCGCAGCATCCTGACGCGCTCGAACAGCAGCTCCGTCTCGCGGCCGGAGATGACAGCGGTCGGCTCGTCGAGAACGAGCAGTTTGACCTCGCCGACGAGGGCCTTGGCGATCTCAACCATCTGCTGGTCGGCGACGGACAAGGCCTTGACCGGCACATCGGGATCGAGCGCATGGCCGAGCCGGGCGAGGATGTCGCGCGCCTTCGCCTTCAGCGCCTTGCGGTCGATCAGGCCGAAGCGGGTGCGCGGTTCCTCGCCGATGAAGATGTTCTCGGCGACCGACAATTCCGGGAACAGCACGAGTTCCTGGTAGATGACATGGATGCTGGCCTTCTTCGCCTCGCGCGGCGAAGCCCAGCGGCGCTCGGTGCCGTCGAAGCGGATCGTGCCGGCATCGGCGAGATAGGCTCCGGCGATCGTCTTGATCAGCGTCGACTTGCCGGCGCCGTTCTCGCCGAGCAGCGCATGGACCTCGCCGGCCCGCGCTGAAAAATCGACGCCGTCGAGCGACTTCACGCCGGGAAAGCTCTTGGTGATGCCGGTGAGCGCGATCATGGGGCTCTCGCAGGGAGGATGAGCACAGCCGCCGGCAGGGCGGCTGTGCGAGGGAGAGGCCTCAGCCGCGGGGATAGTCAGCCTTGAAGGTCTTGGGGTCGTAGCTCGGCCCCATGCCGTGGCCCATGATCAGGTCGTCGGCGGCATCCATGCGGGCATAGTCCTTGAGTGCGATGTCGGCCTTGACCGAGCGGGTCTCGGCCCCTTCCGAGAGCACCACCTGGAAGTTCACGTCGAGCCGCTTCGGCACGCTCTTGCCGGCAAGCACGTCGAGCACGACGTCCATGGCGGCGATGCCGATCGAGGGCGTGTAGTCGATGCCGCAGAACGGGAATTTGTGCTCGACTGCGAGCTTGTACATGCGGTTGAGGTCGCCGCCGGTGATCGGCGGCAATTCGTTCGGGGCATAGCCGGCCCCAAGCAGCGCCTCGACCGCCCCCGAGCCCTGCAGGCCGGAATCGGCCCAGACCCCGTTGATCGTCTTGCCGTGGCGCTGGACCGTCGCCGCCATCAGGCGCTTGCCGTTGGCCGGGCTCCAGCCGGTGTATTGCGTGTCGAGGATCTTGAGGTCCGGATACTGGCCGAACACCTCCTTCGCCGCCTGCAGGCGCATCTCGGCCGGACTCGCGCCGGCAAGGCCCGGTAGCAGGACGATATTGCCCTTTCCGCCCAGCGTCTCGGCGAGCCAGGTCGCGGAAATGCGCGCCAGCGCCTGGTCGGAGGCGGTGACGAAGGAGACGAAGGAGCCGTCGCTCTTCGGCCGGCGCGCGACCGAGACGACCGGAATGCCCTGGCGCATCGCTCGCGACAGGATCGGGTCGAGCGGGTCGGCCGCCGCCGGATTGACCAGCAGCAGGTCGATGTTCTGGTTCAGCAGATCCTGGATGTCGGAGACCTGCTTGGCGGCGTCGCCATTGGCGTCGGTGACGATCAGCTTCTTGATCTTGTCCTTGTGCCTGGCCGCCGCGAATTGCACCCCGTGCGTGAAGGCCACCAGCCAGAGATCGGCCTGCGAGGCGTTGGCGAAGCCGATCGTGAAGGGGCCTGGCTTCTTGTATTTCGACGTGTCGACCAGGTCGTTGAAGCCCGGATTCCATAGGAAGGTGCGCGGCAGGCCGGCATAGTCGGCGCGGGCGAGCCCAGCGAACAGGCTGGCCGAAGCGCCACCGGCAAGGAGGGCGAAGTGGCGGCGGGACAGGGTCGTCATCATATCCTCCCAGGATGGTTTCGTGGTTCTTTGGCGCAAAGCGGGGCCTTGCCCGCCTGCGCAGGTGCGGGCCGGCGGTGAGCGGCCGGGTTTTCGCTTGGATGGCAGGCCTGGCGGGCGCTCAGCCCACCGCGCCCTCGGCCTTGACGATCTCGACGCGCGAGGTGTCGCGACCCTGATGCTGCTCGGCGGCGAGGCCGGCGGTGTAGTCGCGCTTGACGCCTTCCGGCGCGGTCGGCACCGGCGGGAAGTCCCACCAGCCGACGACATTGGAGGCGGCGATCGAGACGTCGCGGGTGATCGGCACCTCGATCAGCGCTGGCTGCTTGGCGTCGAGCGCGCGCTTGATCGTCGAGCCGATCTCGTCGACCCGGCCGATCTTCGCTGCCATCTCGAAGCCGAAGGAGCGCGCCAAAGCGACGAAATCGACGCTGTAAGGCTCGCCGGTCAGGCGGTTCGAGAATTCGGAGATGATGTTGCGGCCCATCAGCGCGTCCTGGCCGTCCCGGATCGAGATGTAGCCGGAATTGTTCAGGACCAGGAACACGACCGGGATGTTGTAGGCGACGCAGGTGGCGAGTTCCTGCACGCACATCATGAAGTCGCCGTCGCCGATAATGCAGACCACCGGCGCCTCGGGCTTGGCGAGCTTGGCGCCGATCGCGGCCGGCAGCGCAAAGCCCATCGGCGAATAGGAGCCCGGCGTGATGTGCGTGCGCGGCTCGTAGATGGGGAAGTCCTGCTTGGTCGAGCTCTGGGGGTGGCCCGAGCCGACCGTGACGATGCCGTTGCGCGGCAGCACCTTCCTCAGTTCGCGCAGGGTGCGCAGCATCGTGGTCGGGATCTTGTCGTGCGAGCGGCGCGGCTCCTGCATCAGGTCCCATTCGGCCCAGAGCCGGCGCAGCTTGTCATGGTACTGCGCGCGCCGGCCGAGCGCCTTCTGCGCCTGAATATCGGAAATCTCGGTGTTGAGATCGGCGAGCACGAGCCGGACATCGCCGACGATGCCGACTTCGGCGGGATAGTTCTTGCCGATCTCGCGGGCGTCGATGTCGACCTGGATCAGCCGGGATTCGGGGATCGAGAAGCTCACGCCCTTGCGCCAGGACGAGGCCGACCAGTCGGTGAAGCGGCAGCCGAGCGACATCACCACATCGGCCTGCGCAGCCAACGTGTTGCCGGTGAGCGAGCCCGGCCAGCCGACCGTGCCGGCGTTCATCGCGTGGTCTTCCGGCAGGGCGCCCTTGCCGTTCCAGGTGAAGACAACGGGGATGCCGAGCCGCTCCACCAGGCGCCTGAGCTCGGCCGAGGCATTGCTGGTGATGGCGCCGCCACCGACGACGATGCAGGGGCGCTCCGCCGAGAGCAGGAGCTTCGCTGCCGCCTCGATGGCGAGCGCATCGGCGCGCGGCTTGCCGACCGGCAGGCGCTTCGCCAGCTCGGCGACCCCGATCTCGGTGGTCTCGACCTGGACGTCCATCGGAATCTCGACATGGACGGGGCCGGGCCGGCCCGTCGTCATCGCGTTCCAGGCGCGGTGCATAACGAAGGGCATGTGGTCGGCGCGGATGACGTCGAAATTGCGCTTCGTCACCGGCTTGGTGACGTTGACGAAGTCGGGCGTGTTCTCCCGGTCTATCTCCTGCATCACGCCATGGCCGCGCATATGGGTCGAGGCCGAGCCGGTGATCAGCAGCAGCGCCGTCGAGTCGCAATGGGCGTTGGCGAGGCCCATCACCGTGTTTGCGGCGCCAGGGCCGATCGAGGTGCAGCAGGCGATCGGCTCGCCGGTGACGCGGTAATGCGCGTCGGCGATATGGACCGCCGCCTGCTCGTGCATGGTCTGGATGATCGGCACGTTCGAGCCCGGCTCGTGGAAGGCGTCGAGCAGGTTCCAGTTGCCGTGGCCGGGCAGCCCGGTGATGTAGGGCACGCCATAGGCCTTGAGCGCGCGCCCGATGATCTGGCCGACAGTCAGCCGCATCGAAAACCTCCCTCGATCGAACGGCCTGGCTGACCTCCGGGAGGAGTTTTCGCGGCCGTGTCTTGCTTGCAGTTCGGGTCGACGAACTTCACGGGCGAGGTTGGCGCATCGGGTCAGGCATACGCTAGGCTTTGGATACGAACATCAGATATACATTACTCGTATGAGCAAGGTTGACCTCGCGGTGCTCTCGATCTTCGTCAGGGCCGCCGAATTGCGCAGCTTCAGCAAGACGGCGGTGGCGCTCGGCACGACCCAGCCCTCGGTCAGCCGCCCGATCGCCGAGCTCGAGACCGCCCTGGGTGGCGCCCTGTTCTACCGGACGGGCCGCGGCATCTCGCTGACCGAGCTCGGCGAAGCGCTGCTGCCGCGGGCACGGGCGCTGCTCGACGGCGCAGGCCAGCTCGTCGAGGACGCCCAGGCCTTCGGCCGGGCGCCGACCGGCCCGGTCACCGTGGCGGCGCTGCCCTCGATGATGGCGGTGCTGGCGCCGCAGCTCTTCCAGCATCTGCGCAGCCATGCTCCCGGCATCCGGCTGAAACTCCTGGAAGGCTTCAGCGATCAGGTCGAACGCTGGCTGTCGGAAGGCACCGCCGATATCGGCCTGCTCGCCCGCTACCGCCCGCCGCGTCCCGGCCAGGACGAGGCGCTGTACCGGGCCAGGGTGATCCTGCTGCGCGGGCAGAGCGTGCCGCCGCTACCGCCGAAGCTGCCCTTCGCGGCCCTGGCGGGCTTGCCGCTCGTGCTGCCGTCGCGCCCGAACGCGCTGCGCGTCATTCTGGAGGAGACGGCGCGCAAGCAGAAGGTCTCGCTCGACATCGTGCTCGAAGCCGATTCACTGGAAGCGCAGCGCGAGGTCGTACGGTCCTGCGGCTGCTACACCGTCGTCGCGGAGCAGGCGCTGCAGGGCGGCGCCCATGCGCGCGGGCTGCTGGCCAGCGAGATCGACCAGCCGGAGCTCACCCGCTACGTCACGGCGATGGTGACGCAGCAGCGCCCGCTCAGCCGGGCCTCGCGCGTGGTACTGCAGGCGCTGAGGAACTTCCGGCCGACACCGCCGATCTAGACGCTGCCTGGGCTCGCTACCGTCCTGAAGGATGCGTCGGGCGCAGCCGGGCAAACCGCTCCACGGCCTCGGTGAAGATCATGACGCCCCTCTTGGACTCCCTCCACGCGAGGCGCTCTTCCGGCGGGACCAGTAAGTCCTACGGCACCTCGCCCTCGAAACGCACGCCGAGCGAGCCGAGCGCCCGCCAGTAGTCGGGATAGGTCTTCGCCACGCAGCCGGGATCGAGGATGGTGACGCCGCCGATCTTCAGTCCCGCCAGAGCGAAGCTCATGGCGATGCGGTGATCGGCGAAGGTGTCGATCTCGGCCGGCAGCGTCTGGCCGGCCAGTGCCGGATCGGAGGCCACCAGCAGGTCGTCGCCCTCCTCGATGCCGAGCCCGACACGGATCCGCGACAGGCCCTGCGCCAGCGCCGCGACGCGGTCGCATTCCTTGACGCGCAGATTGGCGATACCGGTGAAGCGCACAGGTGTCCGGTTGAAGGCGGCGAGCACGGCGAGCGTCGGCACGGCATCCTGCATCTGCGAGCCGTCGATCTCGGCGGGCAGGTTCGGGAATGCGGCGATCAGCTCATGCGCCTTGGCATCGGGCTGGGTGAAAGCGGAGGCCGGCACGCCGAGATCGATCGCGCCGCCGGTCAGCACCTCCGCCGCCCAAAGATAGGTCGCGGCCGAGGCGTCCGGCTCAATCAGGTAGTCGGTTGCCGTGTAGCCGGTCGGAGCGATCCGCCAGCCGCCGCTCGCCGGTTCGGAAACTTCAGCACCGAAGGCGCGCATCGTCGCCAGCGTCAGGTCGACATAGCCGCGCGCGCCGATTTCCTGTCCGGTCAGCACGACATCGACCGGGTTGCGGGCGCAGGCGCCGGCCATCAGCAGGGCCGAGACGTACTGGCTGGAGAGCCCGCCATCGACCTCGACCAACCCGCCCTCGAAACCGCCCTGCCCCTCGATGGTGACCGGCGGGCAACCGCTCGGCGCGCTGATCGCAACGCCGAGCCTCGTCAGCGCCTGGACCAGCGGCAGGATCGGCCGCTTGCGCATATGCTCGTCGCCGTCGACGACGACCGTGCCGTCGACCAGCGCCGCCGCCGCGGTCAGGAAGCGGGTCGCCGTGCCGGCATTGCCGAGGAAGAGCGGCTTGGCCGGCGCCCGTAGCTTGCCGTCGCTGGTGACGATGAAGCTGGTCGCGTCGGGCTCGTCGATCGTGACGCCCATGTCGCGCAACGCCTGCGCCATATAGCGGGTGTCGTCGCTCTTCAGTGCGCCGCTGAGGCGGCTGGTGCCCTTCGCCAGCGCCGCGACCAACAGCGCCCGGTTGGTGATCGATTTCGAGCCGGGCGGCATCACCCGACCGGTCAACGCCGCCGTCGTCGGCAGGATGGTGAGTTTGCTCAGGGCGGATTGGGTCATGGCAGGCTCGCGGCTCGGTCGCGAGGGTCTTAGACGCTAGGACCACGGAGCGAAAGGCATACCGTCATTGCGAGCGTAGCGAAGCAATCCAGGGGCGGCAGTGCGCTATGGCCCCTGGATTGCTTCGTCGCTAACGCTCCTCGCAATGACGGGAAAGAGCCCGCTTTTCAGCCCTTCGCCAGCCCGAACCCACCGACCGGCTGCGTCACGACATGGCTGTCGAAGCCGGCGATGATCGGCCTGGCCTTGGCGATCGCCGCCTGCACCGCCGGCAGAGCGAGCGAGGCCTTGTGGCTCTCCTCCTTGTCCCAGACCTCGGTCACCCAGATCGCATCGGCGTCATCGGGATCGCGGGCGACGATGTAGCTCAGGCAGCCCGGCATTTCGCCGCTGCTCTCGAGGATGTAGCCGATCAGCGCCTCGCGCTCGCCGGGCTTGGCCCGCATCTTCCCGATCAATCCGTACATGGCAGGACCCTTCCTCAATTCGGCCGGCACCCTGCCCCTGCGCCACGCCCGGCGCAATCAGCCGTCCTGACCGGACCTGTCAGCAGGCAGCGTGCCCAGAGCCCCCAAGGCCTTCAGCGTCTCGCGCAAACCGCGATGCAATGGCTTGTCCTTGCGCAACACGAGGCCGAGCGTGCGATGCACGCGCGGCGACAACGGCCGAACGATCAGCCCCTCGCTTTCGTCGCGCACCGCCATGCTCGGCAGGATGGCGCAACCGAGGCCGGCGCCGACCAATCTCTTGATCGCCTCGACGCTGCCGAGCGACATCACCGGCTTCAGCGTGACGCCGGCGCGGGCGAACCATTCATCGGCGATGCGCCTGGTGATGCCCCCCGGTTCGAACAGCAGCACCGGCAGGCGCGCCAGCGCCTCCGGCGTCAACCGCGGCGGCAGTTCCATGCCGGGTGGGGCGATCACGACGAACTCATCGTCGAGCAGCGGCGTGACCTGCAGGCTGCGACCAGCGGCCGGCAGCGAGACCAGGCCTATATCGATCTGGTTGTCCTCGATCGCCTTGACGATGTCGGCGCTGTTGCCGGTACTGACGGTGATCTCCAGCGTCGGATAGCGCTGGCGCAGTTCGCGCAGCAGCGGCGGCAGCAGGAAGATGCAGGCGGTGGCGCCGGTGCCGATGCGCACGCGGCCCATCGCCCCGGTCGCATGCCGCGCCATCGCCTCCTGCGCCGCTGCGACCGCCGCCGCGATCCGCCCGGCATGGTCCAGCAGTTCCATGCCCGCCGCCGTCGGCTGCGCCCGGCGTCCGACGCGCTCGATCAGCACCGTGCCGAGCCGGCGCTCGAGCTCGCGGATCTGCAGGCTGACCGCCGGCTGGCTGAGCCCTAGCTTCTCGGCCGCCGCCGAGAAGCTGCCGAGCGCGATCACCTGGCGGAAGCTGTCGAGCTGGTCGAGGCGAAGGTCGCGCATCTCAAAGAAATTCTCATGCTCTGCATAACTTCCAGAAGCTTCATTTATGAGACGGCAAAGCGCAAGGTGGCTTGGCGGTTCGGACGAATCCGGCCGCGGCAGGGCGCGAGCGATGAACGGGATCTGGTGGGCGGGACGACAGATGCTGCGCGAGGCGGCACACTATGTCGGCGCCTGCCAGCAATCGCGCTATCAGCAATTGCGGACCCTGCGCGAGCTCGACGAGCACCAGCTTGCCGATATCGGCGTGACGCGACAGGAAGCGCTGACCGGGCGCCCCGACAGGACGGAAAGGCGGCCCGATCGGGCCGGAACGACTGGAATGACGACTTCTGAATCCGCCGGCAACACGGCATCGCCCATCCTCGTCCGCGATGCGCGAGAGGCGGATATGCCAGCGATCCACGCGATCTACACCCACCATGTCCTGCATGGCCTCGCGAGCTTCGAGGAGACGCCGCCGAGCGTCGAGGAGATGCTGGGGCGCCGCCAGGCGGTGCTCGGCCTCGGCTTGCCCTATCTCGCCGCCGAGCAGGGCGGCCGGATCGTCGGCTACAGCTATGCGACGTCCTATCGCCCTCGCCCGGCCTATCGCCACACCGTCGAGGATTCGATCTATGTCGCCGACGGGCTCGGCGGCCGGAAGATCGGCTCCAGCTTGCTCGGCGCGCTGATCGTCCGGTGCGAGGCCGGGCCCTGGCGCCAGATGCTCGCCAATATCGGCGACAGCGGCAATGCCGGCTCGATCGGCCTGCATCGCCGTTTCGGCTTCGAGCCGATCGGCACCTTGCGCTCGACCGGCTTCAAGTTCGGCCGCTGGGTCGACACCGTGCTGATGCAGCGCAGTCTCGGGCCCGGCGACGAGACGCTGCCCCAGCCATGGACAGCCGGATCGGCAAGGTGATCCCCCCACGCACAGTCTTCTGCCTCGGGCTGGCGCAGCTCATCTCCTGGGGCGTCTCCTACTACCTGGTCGGCGCCTTCGGTGAGCTGATCGGCAACGAGCTCGGCTGGTCGCAGGCGATCATCCATGGCGGGCTCTCGGCTGGCCTCTTGGTGATGGGCCTGACCTCCGGTGCGGTCGGCCACCTGATCGACCGCCATGGCGGCCGCACGGTGATGTGCGTGGGCTCGCTGCTCACGGCCGCCGGCTGCCTCGGCCTCGCCTTCGCTCATACGATCGCCGCCTATTACGCCGCCTGGATCTGCCTCGGCCTCGCCATGCGGCTTAGCCTCTACGACGCCGCCTTCGCCGCGCTGGCCCGGATCGGCGGCAGCGCCGCGCGCCGGCCGATCGCCCAGATCACCCTGCTCGGCGGCCTGGCCTCGACCGTGTTCTGGCCGCTCGGCCATGTGCTCGCCGAGCAATTCGGCTGGCGCGGGGCGCTGATCGCCTATGCCGGCTTTGCGCTGCTCACCTTGCCGCTGCATCTGACGCTGCCGACCGTCTCGGCGCGGCCTCTGTCCGATGCGGCTGCAGCGAAGCCCGTCGTCACGCTCAGCCCGGCCGATACCCGCTTCGCCGGCCTGCTCTACGCGCTGATCGTCACCTTCGCCGGCGTCCTCAATGCCGGCATGTCGGCGCATATGATCGGCATCCTCGCCGGGCTCGGCCTGCCGGCCGCGGTCGCGGTCTGGATCGGCTCGACGCGCGGCATCGGCCAATCGCTGGCGCGGCTCGGCGAGGTGCTGTTCGGGGCGAAGACCAGCCCGTTCGACCTCAACCTGATCGCCTGCCTGGTGCTGCCGCTCTGCTTCGTCGTCGGGCTCGCCGGCGGCGCCAGCGCCATCGCGGCGCTCGTCTTCGCCTTCTGCTACGGCGCCGGCAACGGCGTGCTGACGATCACGCGCGGCACGCTGCCGCTGATGCTGTTCGATCCGAAGAGCTATGGCGCCTATGTCGGCCGCCTGCTGGCGCCGGGCTTCTTCCTCTCGGCCGCCTCGCCGCTCGCCTATGCGCTGCTGATCGAGCGCTATGGCGCCTCGGCGGCGCTGATCCTGTCGGGGGCGCTGGCGCTGGCCATGCTGGTCTCGGCAATCCTGCTGCGGCGGCGCTTCCGCGGCCTGCCACGCTCCTGACAATCGCTGTCAGCACACCCCACAAGAACAATGCGGCAACATCGGCGGCTGCGTGCTACTCATGCCCGCCTCTCGCCCGGCCGCACTGGCATGGCCCGGCGATTGCCCTATCTGTACGGCTTAAGCTCAATTCGGACACCACCATGGCTCGCAAGACCACGCTCGCCGAACAGGCCGCGACGCTGGAAGACATGTTCGACCGCAACCGTGCGGCCGATCCGAACGCCCGTGTCATCTCGGTGCGCGGCGCGCGCGAGCACAATCTCAAGAACATCGACCTGGCGATTCCGCGCGACAAGCTCGTGGTGTTCACCGGCCTCTCCGGCTCGGGCAAATCCTCGCTCGCCTTCGACACGATCTATGCGGAGGGCCAGCGCCGCTATGTCGAGTCGCTCTCGGCCTATGCCCGCCAGTTCCTCGAGATGATGCAGAAGCCCGACGTTGACCAGATCGACGGGCTCTCGCCGGCGATCTCGATCGAGCAGAAGACAACCTCGAAGAACCCGCGCTCGACGGTCGGCACCGTCACCGAGATCCACGACTATATGCGCCTGCTCTGGGCCCGCGCCGGCATCCCCTATTCGCCCGCGACCGGCCTGCCGATCGAGAGCCAGACCGTGCAGCAGATGGTCGATCGCCTGGTCGAATTGCCGGAGAAGACGCGCGGCTACCTGCTGGCGCCGGTGGTGCGCGGCCGCAAGGGCGAGTTCCGCAAGGAGATGGCCGACTGGCTGAAGCGCGGCTTCCAGCGCGTCAAGGTCAATGGCGAGTTCTACGAGATCCCGGACGCTCCGGCGCTCGACAAGAAGTTCAAGCACGACATCGACGTGGTGGTCGACCGCATCGTCATCCGGCCCGATCTCGGCGCCCGCCTCGCCGACTCGCTGGAACAGGCGCTCGACCTCGCCGAGGGCATCGCCGTCTTCGAATATGCCGACGAGAAGGAGGAGAACGGCGAGGCTAAGCGCGTCACCTTCTCCTCCAAGTTCGCCTGCCCGGTCTCCGGCTTCACCATCCCCGAGATCGAGCCGCGCCTGTTCTCGTTCAACAATCCGTTCGGCGCCTGCCCGGCCTGCGACGGGCTCGGCCACGAGATGCGGATCGATCCGGAGATGATCGTCCCGGACCATTCGCTCAGCCTGAAGAAGGGCGCGATCGCGCCCTGGGCCAAGTCGACCTCGCCCTATTACGGCCAGACGCTCGATGCGCTCGCCAGGCATTTCGGCTTCTCGACGGCCAAGCCCTGGAGCGAACTGCCGCAAAGCGCCCGCGACGCCATCCTGTTCGGCACCGGCACCGAGGCGGTGCGCATGGCCTACAATGACGGCCTGCGCGCCTATGAGGTGAAGAAGCCCTTCGAGGGCGTGATCACCAATATGGAACGGCGCTGGAAGGAGACCGAGAGCGACTGGGCCCGCGAGGAGATCGGCCGCTTCATGTCGGAGACGCCCTGCGCCGCCTGCAACGGCTTCCGGCTCAAGCCCGAGGCGCTGGCGGTCAAGATCGACATGCGCCATATCGGCGAGATCTCGCAGCTCTCGGTCAAGGACGCGCTCGCCTGGGTCAGCGCCCTGCCCTCTCGGCTGTCGCACAAGCAGAACGAGATCGCCCCGCGCATCCTCAAGGAAATCCGCGACCGGCTGACCTTCCTGCTCGATGTCGGCCTCGAATACCTGACGCTGGCGCGCGGCTCGCGCACGCTCTCGGGCGGCGAGAGCCAGCGCATTCGCCTCGCCTCGCAGATCGGCTCCGGCCTCACCGGCGTGCTCTATGTACTGGACGAGCCCTCGATCGGCCTGCACCAGCGCGACAATGAGCGCCTGCTCGGCACGCTGCGCCGCCTGCGCGACCTCGGCAACACCGTGATCGTGGTCGAGCATGACGAGGATGCGATCCTCACCGCCGACTATGTCGTCGATGTCGGCCCCGGCGCCGGCATCCATGGCGGCGAGATCGTCTCGAAGGGCACGCCGCAGGACATTTTGGCCGACCCGAACTCGCTCACCGGCAAATACCTCACCGGCGAGATGAGCGTGCCGGTGCCGCTGAAGCGCCGCAAGCCGCAGAAGGGCCGGAGCCTGAAGATCGTCGGCGCCCGCGGCAACAACCTCAAGGACGTCACGGTCGACATCCCGCTCGGCCTGTTCACCTGCATCACCGGCGTCTCGGGCGGCGGCAAGTCGACGCTGATCATCGACACGCTCTACAAGGCGATCGCGCGCAAGCTCAACGGCTCGATCGAGCACCCGGCCAGCCATGACCGCATCGAGGGCATGGAGCATCTCGACAAGGTCATCGACATCGACCAGTCGCCGATCGGCCGCACCCCGCGCTCGAACCCGGCGACCTATACCGGCGCCTTCACGCCGATCCGCGAATGGTTCGCCGGCCTGCCCGAGGCCAAGGCGCGCGGCTACCAGGCCGGCCGCTTCTCGTTCAACGTCAAGGGCGGCCGCTGCGAGGCCTGCCAGGGCGACGGCGTCATCAAGATCGAGATGCACTTCCTGCCCGATGTCTACGTCACCTGCGACGTCTGCAAGGGCAAGCGCTATGACCGCGAGACGCTCGAAGTGAAATACCGCGAGCGCTCGATCGCCGACGTGCTCGACATGACGGTCGAGGAGGCCAAGGACCTGTTCAAGGCCGTGCCCTCGATCCGCGACAAGATGGTGACGCTCGCCCGCGTCGGGCTCGACTATGTCAAGGTCGGCCAGCAGGCGACGACGCTCTCGGGCGGCGAGGCGCAGCGCGTCAAGCTCTCCAAGGAGCTCAGCAAGCGTGCCACCGGCCGCACCCTCTACATCCTGGACGAGCCGACCACCGGCCTGCACTTCCACGACGTCGCCAAGCTGATGGAGGTGCTGCACGAACTGGTCGAGCAGGGCAATTCCGTGGTGGTGATCGAGCACAATCTCGAAGTGATCAAGACCGCCGACTGGATCATCGACATGGGCCCCGAAGGCGGCGACGGCGGCGGCGAGGTCGTGGCGCAAGGCACGCCGGAGGATGTCGTGCGGATCGGCAAGGGCCACACCGCGCGCTTCCTCAAGGAAGTGCTGCAGCGGCGGCCGTTGAAGGGCAAGGGGGCAAGGCAGGCGGCGGAGTAGCGGGCTGCTTCAAACGCGCTGGGGAAACCCCAATGTTCACCTTTTCTTCTCATCTCTAATCGAGTAAGTGTCAGAAGCTGACTTGGCCCTTATTCTCGCTTGGCCCGTATCGGGTGCAGGTCCGAGAGGCGGGGACCATCGCGTGGCGAGTAGCTTCGCGGTGCAGGTCGATGCCACGGCGGCTTTCGTTGTCGGGGCTTCGCTTGAAGGACGCCCGCACACCCCGGCTGACATGTGCGAGACTGGTGTTCCGTCGCTGGCGGCCTGCCGATCAGTCTCCGAATTTATGTGTCGGCCTGGGCGGGGAGCCGCGCAAGGACTTGACGCGCCCAAAAAGCTGCTAAGCTGAAGGGGGAGGTCATCTTGAGTGGACGCGGAGCTGGATCGGTGTCGGTTACTTTGGCCTTGAGCCTTAGGGCGGCTGCCGTTTTGTCACTGGCCCTTATTCTCGCTTGGCCCGTATCGGGTGCAGGTCCGAGAGGCGGGGACCATCGCGTGGCGAGTAGCTTCGCGGTGCAGGTCGATGCCACGGCGGCTTTCGTTGTCGGGGCTTCGCTTGAAGGACGCAACTGGCCGGGGGGATAACTTTGTCGGCAGGCCCCACAGCTAGGTTCAAGTCAAAGTCTCTATGTAAACGTATCCGTTCAATGCGTGTTCTGGTGGCAGCCTGGCACGCAATCCGCAGAAATGCTGAGACCTCACAGCAGGAAAACACCAAGCTAAAAGCGCGTAAATTCGGGGAAGATTTGCCAACTAATCTCCGAAAAATTCAAGATCGCTTGAGAGACAACTATCGATTCGACAAAGCATATGGCGCCACACCTCCCAAAGGTGGTGGCAAACCCGGCAAACGTCCCATTGTCGTCGCTCCCTTGGAAGATCGGATTGTTCAGCGCGCTATCTTAGATGTTCTGCAGGATTCACTGGAAATTTCGGGGGTTCAACGCGTTCTGCAGACCCCGACGTCGATCGGCGGCATCCGCGGCCGCGGTGTAGATCATGCGATAACGCTGTTCGATGAACGTGTTAAAGCCGGTGATCGATTTGTGGCGGGGTCAGATATTTCTGGATTTTTTACAAAAATACCCCGATTGAATGTGATTGATTTCCTTAGAAAAGAACCTATCGAATCTGAATTCATTCAACTTATTGAGAACGCACTCACAGTTGAACTTTCTAATAACGATAAACTAAGCAATGACGACCGAAAACTGTTTCCAACAGGAAGTGACGGCGTAGCGCAAGGGTGTCCTCTTTCAGCGCTAGCGGGAAATATTGTCCTTGAAAATTTCGACAGGGAAATGAATAGTCAGGGCATCACGTGCATAAGATATATTGACGACTTTATTATAACAGGAAAATCCCTATCGGCAGTTAGAAAGGCTATGGATTCTGCAAAAAGGCTTCTATCCGAATTAAACATGGACATATACGATCCGATCAAATCTCCATCAAAAGCTTTTATCGGGAATATCGGCGATCCGCATGTTTTTCTAGGGTACGCACTGGTACCGGGCGTTTATCCGCCTGCAGAGGCAGCCTCTATGCGGCTTATGGCTCAAATCCAATTGCTGATCGCGAACGGTCAACGTTCGATCAGTAGGGCTGTTACGGATCTCCCACTTTCGCGCCAAGATAGATGCTATGCTCAGACACTGGTAGCTATTGACCTGACTGTTCACGGATGGCGAGGCTCTTTTCAATCTTCGAACTGCCCAGAAATATTTGAACGAATCGACTTTGAAATTGACCGCAGGTTGCTAGACTTTCGTAGCTTCTATCGTCAAAAAACTGCGAACAAAACGCCAGCTCAGCAACGTAAGGCTTTAAGAGTTCGCCTTCTATCCAAGGACTAGGATGGTCGTAAATTATCATCGGCAAGACCTAAAACCGAGGTAAGCCATGGCAAGAATTTCGACGCAGACAGCCCATGTTGAGCTTGATGGTGACTATGGAACCGTAGAAGGCGTGGAGCTAACGTGCGATCGGTGCGGCCACTCAGAGGAAAGCTTTGGGACTGGAGACGCTTCGCTTATGAGATGCGCCTTGCTTCTCCGAGAGAACTGTCCTCGAGGAGAAAAGAATTTTTATGTAGTTGATCAATAGCGCAATCAGCAAATTGCCTTTCATACGACTATAGCAACATCTCGTGCCCCCGAGCCAATTTTTTGCTCGCTCCCCTGGCCCGAATGAGAGCGGCGATCGCTAGTTGTTGGGGTTCAAGGGAGCCGCAGCGCCCTCAGCGGAGAGGGCAGGCCCTCATCCGGCACTCCGCGCCACCTTCTCCCATCCGGGAGAAGGTTGGGTCGCGGTTCCCTCGCCTTTCCGTCATGCTCGGGCTTGTCCCGAGCATCCACGCCTTGCGACGCAAATGGCAGGCGCCACTCTACGAAACGCCGCTCGCCCGGCCGTTCTGGCGCAAAGACGTGGATGATCGCCACAAGGGCGACCATGACGGAGGAGCGGCGATAAAGGTCAGGAGCTGCCGGATTGGTCAGACCAGCTCGTCGTAAAGATCGTTCCAGTCGGGATTGCGAGCCATGATCGTGCGGGTCTTGTAGGCGCGATACCAACGCTTCATGGAGGTCTCGCGCTGGATCGCGGCTTCGATCTCTTCATGCCATTCGTACCAGACGAGACGTTTCAGCCCGTACTGCTTCGTAAAGCCGGCAATCAGGCCCTCGCGATGCTCGTGAACGCGCCGACCAAGGTCGCTCGTCACGCCGATGTAGAGCGTGCCGTTCGGCCGGTTCGTCATGATGTAGACCCAGCCGCCCTTCTGCTTCATGGCGTCAGGATGCGGTGGCGCCAAGGCATCGACAAGGGCTCCATCGTCATGGTCGGGCTTGTCCCGACCATCCACGTCTTGCGACGCAAATGGCAGCCGCCAGCCTACGAAACGCCGCTCTTCCAGTCGTTCCGGCGCCAAGACGTGGATGGTCGCCACAAGGGCGACCATGACGGGAGCGGCAAACTTATCCCCGCGCCCAAAACCTCCCGTATGATCCCCTCGCCCATCACCCATACGGGGCGGCCGTCCGGAGGTATGCCAGAGGCTGGGTGAGGGTCGGCGCCTGCGGGCGGGGGTTACGCCCCGCTCCCGGGAGGCTTCGGGGCACCGCCCTGGGGACACTACGATCCCTGTGCGAGGAGCTCGCTAGATGGACGGCCCGCCAGGCGCCGCCCCGCTCGAACACCGGCGCGACCACCCGTTGAGGGGCACTGGCGCCGGGCAGGAGCGGGAGGACGGGCAGGCCAACCGCAGAAGCGCGGCCCGAAGGCTTAAAGAGCCGAAGGCGGAGCGCCACGGGGCGTGCGGATGGGGACCATCCGCGCCGCTTCCTGGCTCAACGGAAGCGGATGCTACTCGACGCGCCTCGCGGCGCTCCGCCAGCCCCGTATCGCGAAGCGCCCGCAGGCAGGCCTGCGGGCGGGCAGGATCATGCGTCATTCTCGGGCACAGCCCTCGGGTCCGACCTTCGGTCGGCCCAAGGATAAACTCCGCGCAGACCCGAGAATCTCAGGACGAGAAGGCGCTGGTTGGAATCTCCTCCGGCCTGAGATGCTCGGGTCAAGCCCGAGCATGACGCCTGTGGAGAGGCCGCACCGGAGCCGCGGGCTCGTCATTGCACGCCGACGTCCGCCCCTGGGCCAATTTGCCGCCCCTCGCCTGCCAGGTCCCTAACTCGCCCTTAACCTTGATCAGTCATTTCCTCGGAGGAGTGGTGGCTTCGCACGGGCTAAAGCTGCTGCGGTGCGAGGGTGACACACCATGCGGCTGATCGTCGGCGCAATCATTGTCTTCGTCTGCGTCTTCGGCAGCTACGCGGCGATGGGTGGCCATCTCGAGGTGCTCTGGCAGCCGTTCGAGTTCGTCATCATCCTCGGCGCAGCGATCGGCGCCTTCGTCATCGGCAATCCTCCGCCGGTCCTCAAGGCCGTGCCGTCCATGCTCGGCACGATCTTCAAGGGGTCCAAGTACAGCCAGGAATGCTATGTCGAGCTGCTGGGGATGCAGTATTCCCTGTACAAGCTCGTGAAGCAGAAGGGCATGCTCGCGGTCGAGGAGCACATCGAAAACCCCCACAGCTCGTCGCTGTTCAATGCCTTCCCGACATTTGCGGCGAACCATCACGCGGTCGAGTTCGTCTGCGACTACATGCGCATGCTGACGCTGGGCGCCAACAACGTCCACGAGATCGACGCGCTGATGGACGAGGAACTGGAGACGCACCACCAGGAGCAGGAGCGTCTCGTTTCGGCCATGCAGTCGATCGCCGACGGAACGCCGGCGCTCGGCATCGTCGCCGCCGTGCTCGGCGTGATCAAGACGATGGGGGCGATCAAGGAGCCGCCGGAGGTGCTGGGACACCTGATCGGCGGCGCGCTCGTCGGCACCTTCTTCGGCGTCTTCGTCGCCTACGGCTTCTTCGCGCCGATGGCGGCGTCGCTCAAGAGCACCTTCGATGCGGAAGCCAAATACTTCCTGTCGCTCAAGGCGGGTCTCCTTGCCCATATCAGCGGCCAGCCGCCGGTGATGGCGGTCGAATTTGCCCGCAAGGCCCTGATGAGCGACGTCCGCCCGAGCTTCAGCGAAGTGGAAGCGGCAACCGCCAAACTGGCCGCCTAGATCCAGCAGGGACCCGATGAGCAAGCCCGCCCAGCAGATTATCGTCAAGAAGGTCAAGAAGGCCGCGCATGCGCACCATGGCGGCGCCTGGAAGATCGCCTATGCGGACTTCGTGACCGCCATGATGGCGTTCTTTCTGCTGATGTGGCTGATCAGCATGACGACGCAGGAGCAGAAGGAAGGCCTGGCGGAGTATTTCGCGCCGGGTTCCTTGAGCCCCAGCACCAGCGGCGCCGGCGGCATGCTATGGGGTACCGCGCTCGACAAGTCAGGCAGCAAGCCGTCGCCGCCACGCGAGGCGGCGACGGGGACCTCCAAGCCGGAGGACAAGGCACGCCGGACCAGTTCCGGCGGCAGCGGCGACCGCGAGGCCAACCGCTCGGCCGCCGGCCAGCAGGCCAGCCACAGCGCGATCGCCAGCCTCCGGCAGACGCTCCAGAGCATGCCCGAAATCGCCGATCTGTCGCGCAACATCGTGATCGAGCCGACCAAGGAGGGGCTGGATGTCGCCCTCATGGACGAGTCCGGCCGCTCCATGTTCCCCGAGGGCTCAGTCCAACCCTATCCGAGCACCCGTCGCGTGCTGGAGACGCTCGCGCCGACTCTGCGCCGCCTGCCCAACCGCCTGGCGATCACCGGCCACACCTCCGCCGCGCGCCCGGGCGCGGCGGAGGGCGCCGAGCCCTGGAGCCTGACCACCGGGCGCGCGCTCGCCGTCCGCGAGATCCTGTCGGGCGCCGGCTTCCCCAACGACCGCTTCGCTTCCGTGGTGGGGCGCGCCGATACCGAGCCGGTCTTCCCCGACAATCCCTACATCGCGCCAAACCGACGGGTGAGGATTACGCTGCTCAGTGAAGAGCCGCCATTGCCCCCGACCCCCTTTCGCTGATCACATCGCCCCGCGGCTGACGCAACGAAATCGCTTGGCCTTGCGCGCTTCGAGAGGGCAATCGATAGTCTTGGTCGCAGATTGCTCCAAGACTGGGTTTCATCGTGTCATTCGTTGAACAACCGGTTGTTGCGCTCTTCATTTCGCTGGCCCTCGGCTACCTGATCGGCAAGGTCCGGATCGGCTCCATCCAGATCGGTGGAGTCTGCGGCACGCTGTTCGTCGCGCTGGCGATCGGACAACTCGGCGTTAAGATCAGCCCGGACCTGAAGAACGTCGCCTTCGCGCTCTTCATCTTCGCGCTCGGTTTTACGGCCGGCCCGCAATTCTTCAACAATATTCGCGGCGGCTGGCGCTACGGCATCCTGTCCTTCGTCGAGGTCGTCACCGTGCTGCTGTTGCTGGCAGCGGCCGTCGCGCTGTTCCGGCTCGACTACGGCACGGCCTCGGGGTTGTTCGCCGGTTCGGCGACGGAATCGGCCGTTCTAGGCACGGCTTCGGAAGCGATTGCGCGGCTCGCTCTACCGGCCGGCGAGATCGACCGGCTTCAGGCCAACATGGCCACCGCATACAGCGTCACCTATCTGTTCGGCCTCGTCGCCATCGTCGTCGTCGTCACGCAGATCGGACCGCTGCTGCTCGGGGTCGATATCCGCGAGGCCTCGGCGGCGCTTGCCCGCGACCTTGGGGCCGAAGACGAGGCAGGCAAGGAGAACGGCGTACCCGAGATCGTCTCGCGCAGCTTCCGTGTCGGGCCGATCGCCGGCAGCACCGTCGGCGCCTTCGAGAACAGCGTCAACGGCGTCGTGACCATCGATCAGGTCGGGCGCAGCTCAGGCTTCACCAAGGCTACGACCGAGACCGCGCTGGAGCCGGACGACATCGTCCTGGTGCTCGGCCGGCGGCGCTCCGTCATCGCCGTCAGCGAGCGCCTCGGCGCGGAGGTGCCGATGCCGGCCGGCGACAATGTCCCGCTGGTCGAGCGCGAGGTCGTACTCGTGCGCCGCGAGGTCAGCGGACGCCGGATCCGCGATCTGCGCCGGCTCGCCAGCGCCGAGCAGCGGCGCGGCGTCTTCATCTCGCGCATTCGCCGGCTCGGCCAGAACATCCCTGCCTTGCCCGGCTCGGTACTCGAGCAGGGCGACATCCTGACCCTCTACGGCTCGGAGGAGGCGATTATCCGCGCCGCCCCGGAGCTCGGCCATCTGCTGCCGGCGAGCGCCGCGACGGATTTCGTCATGCTGGGGCTCGGCATCGTCGTCGGCCTGCTGCTCGGCGAGCTCAGCCTGCAAATCGGGGCGCTCAACCTGACGCTGGGCACCGGCGGCGGCGCGCTGGTATCCGGCCTGGTCTTCGGCTGGCTGCACATGCACCGGCCGCAGCATGGCGCGATCCCGCATGCGGCCGCCGATTTCATGAAGGATTTCGGGCTCGCGACCTTCATCGCCGCGGTCGGGCTCTCGGTCGGGCCGGAGGCCTTCGCCCTGCTCAAGCAATACGGGCTCATCCTGCCGGTGCTGTCGATCCTGGTCTCGGCCCTGCCCGCGCTCGCCTCGCTCTATATCGGCCGCTATCTGCTCAGGATCGAGGCGCCGATTCTGCTCGGTGCCATTGCGGGGCAGCATTGCAGCACGCCCGCGATCAGCGCGCTCGTCTCGCTCGCGGGCAATTCCACACCGGTCATCGGCTATACCGTCACCTACGCGATCTCCAATGTGCTGCTGCCGCTGATGGGCCCCATCGTCGTCAGCATGGTCGGTTTGATCGGCTAGAGCCCTGTCGAGCGAAGCGGGCAGCGTTTCGCGTGAAGACGCTGCGACAGGACGACGACCTGGAGCATGCTCGCGCTCGGAGAAGGGCCCCTTCATCCCCTCCCCGCGCCCTTCCGTCGCACGGCATTGTGAGGGTCTTGTTTACGCCTTGTTAAACCGCTCTTGGACATCCCTGCGATGCAAACAGGAGATGACCCGATGATCAGACTGGCCCCTCTCGCGGCGCTCAGCCTTCTTTCGGCCACGGTCTCGGCTTTCGCCGCACCGGCCCAGCCACTCGGCCAGTTCAAGCAGTGGAACGCGGCCGCCTATGACGGGGATAAAGGCAAGCGTTGCTATATCGTCTCCTCGCCGAATGCCGAAACACCTGCGACCTTGCGTCATGGCGACGTGTTCTTCTTCGTGCAGACCGCGCCGAACGCGCAGGCCCGCACCGAGTCGAGCTTCCAGACCGGCTATGATTTCGCCAAGGATTCGACCGTCACCGTGACGATCGGCGACGAGAGCTTCCGCATGCTGACCTCGGGCAACAATGCCTGGCTGCAGCGACTGGAGCGCGAGGGCGAACTGCTCGCAGCGATGAAGGCCGGCGACGAGATGGTGCTGGCGGCGCGCTCGGCCCGCGGCAACGAGACCAGCTACACCTTCTCGCTCGAAGGCGTGACCGCGGCCTCGCGGCTGCTGGAACGGTGTAGCTGAAGGTTACGCGTCTTTCCGGGACTTCGCGCAGCGAAGGGCCCGGAACCCAGAACCGATGCCGTCGCCGGATAAGGCGCTGCATCCGATTGTAGAACGATCGAGCGCACCGGCTCTGGATTCCGGGCTCAGGCCTTCGGCCTGCCCCGGAATGACGGAGGTGGTGGGCTACAGCACCCCGTGGCGCTCGAACACCGAGCGCAGGCTTGTCCCGGCGAGCAGCTCCTCGCGGGTCGAATCCTCGGCCTCGATCTTGGCCAGCGCCAGCCGGATCGCCTCGGGCGCGATGGCGCGGGGCACGATGACGACGCCGTCGACGTCGCCGAAGATGAAATCGCCCGGCGCGACGCGGGAGCCGCCGAGCTCGACCGGCTCGTCGGCGGCCATCATCTCGGCCCGGCCCTTGGTGTCGAGTGGGCCGATGCCGCCGTGGAAAACCGGGAAGCCGAGCTCGCGGATGCGGCGGACATCGCGCACCAGCCCGTCGGTGAGGCAGCCGGCGGCGCCTCTCACCTTCGAGGCGGTGGTGAGGAGTTCGCCCCAGGGCGCGATCCGGTCGGTCGGCCCATCGCAGGCGAGCACCGGGATCTCACCGGCTTTCAGGCTGTCGATCAGGTCCATCTCCAGCGCATAGGGGTTGTGCCCGGCCGGGAGATGGTAACGCTTCATGTAGAGCCCGGTGCGGGCGAAGCCGCAGAGCACGCTGGCCTCGTCGAGCGGGCGCACGAAGGGCTTCACCGCCTGGTTGGGATGGCCGAGCTCGTCAAGCACATCGGAAAGCACGGCCGAATAGAGCCGGCCCTTCAGCTCGGCGAGATCGAGTTTCTGGGCCAGGTCCGGCATGCGCGCTTCCCCTCTCCTTATAGTGAGGAGAAGCTTCCGGGCGCGCCGACGGCGGGTCAAGCCGTCGCCGCTGCGTGGGATGGAACGGCTCAGGGCGCCATCGCGTCGAGGCGGGCATAGCTCGCCTCCATGCCGTGCTCCATGCCGGTGGCGAGCATGGCCTCGCGGGTGGCGCGGTCGGGCACGGTCATGCGCATCGTCATCAGCGTGCCGGCGCCGTCGGCCTCGAAGCGGGTCTCGACATGGTTGTCCGGGCACGGCTCCGGCAGATGCATGCGCTCGACATGCTGGATGCGGCTGAATGGCTCGAGCGCGATGTATTCGCCGGTAAGGTAGAAGCCGTTGCCTTTTCCGTCGCTCCATTCATAGCGGATCCTGCCGCCCGGCCTCGCCTCGTTGATGCAGACCGGCATGGTCCAGCCATCGGGGCCGAGCAGCCATTTCTGGATCAGCGCCGGATCGGTATGGGCGCGGTAGACCGCCTCGGGCGAGGCTTTGAAGCGGCGGGTGACGACGACATGGGTATCGCCCTCGGTGGTCAGAGTCAGCTTTGTCATGTCCGATCTTCCTCCTTGTCTGGTTCCATCTCGGCCAGAAGGTGGTCCAGCCGGCCGTAGTTCGCTTCCAGGGCCCGCCGGACCATGGCGAGCCATCTGTCGATCTCCTCGAGCGCTCCCGGCGCGAGTCGGCAGGGCCGTTTCGTTCCTTCGATCCGCCGGGCGATCAGCCCCGCCTCCTCCAGCACCTTCAGGTGCCGCGACACCGCGGGCTGCGACATCGCGAAGGGCTCGGCGAGTTCCATCACCGTGGTTTCGCCGAGCGCCAACCGCGCCAGGATCGCCCGGCGCGTCGGATCGGCGAGAGCGGAAAAGGCTGCGTCCAACCTATTCATGTCGACCTCTTTATGTAGCTATCTTGTTATATAACCAATTATGCATGGTCAAGCGCCTTTTCTGCGCGAGACTGGCATGGCGATGGGGCTCAGGAGCGCGGCGCGAGGATCGCTGCCCGCAGCAGCAGATAGAGCAGCAGCCCGTTGAGCAGGTGCCAGCCCCAGTGCAGGCCGAACGGGACGGCGCCGCACAGCACGGAATCGAGCGAGCGGAAAGTCAGCGACGCGGCGAAGACGAAACCGGCAACGGCCATTCGAGCCGCTGTGGCGCCATCCCCGCGCCACCCTGCCGCCAGCGCGACGCCGAAGAGGCCGATCAGGAAGCCGGCATAGCCGGCCGAGCCACGCATGCCTGCAGGCAGCTGGGGCGAGAGGCCAGAGGCCAGGCCGAAGCAGGCGGCGAGGAAGAGAATCGCCCCTATCCCCGCGGCCAGGGGCGACAGACGCAGGAACCGGCTCAGCGCCAGGCCGAAATAGCAGAGCGCGAAGAGCTGGATCGGCACGACGTCGGCCAGCAAGGTCCAACGCCGCGGCATGGTGTGGAACAGGAAGGAGCCGATCCCGATGATCGCGATCAACGCCGTCAACGCTTCGGCCGGCCAGTCACGGCGCCCCTGCCGGCGCAGCAGGAGGAATGCCGCCAGCGCAGCGAGCAGGAAAGCGGCATTGCTGACCGCATTGAGCGGCTCGGCCCAAAAGGCTGCGCTCAGCCGCTCGCAATAGCCCACGCCCTGCATGCCCCGCCCCGCGCCTGTCCGAATCGTCGAATCATGCGGCCAGACTCATGCGAGCGCATGACGCCGTCAGCCTAACCGGCGCAATTCTCAGCGAATCCCGGCATGGTGAACAGGGTGTTACACCGCCTTTCGCCTCGGCAACCAATGTTGCAGTGCAAATCGCATAGCGAACCGGACCTGATTTGCGCGACTTCGCGCCATATTTTGGCACAGAGAGATCCCGCGCCACGCATCGCCTAAAAATTAGGCCAAATTTTCACTGTTCTGACAAAATCGTTAAGCGCTCTGCGCGGGTCTGGCGCTGTTTCCAAACGATCTCTTAATTCGTCATGCTCTCTGAGCATAACAGAACTGACGCCGCGCCCCTGTGAGAGGCACGCTGATCTCTCTATATGCAGTGCACAACGAATTCATCGCTGTCGGGGCCAAACCCCGAAAAACCAAAAGGTTATCACCATGTTCCTGTCCATGATCGCTGCCAAGATCCGCGCCTATCTTCGCTATCGCGAGACCGTCCGCGAGCTGTCCCGCCTCACCGACCGTGAGCTCGACGACCTCGGCCTGTCGCGCTCGGACATCCAGTACGTCGCCCGTACCCACGCGACTGCCTGATTTCCGTTCAAGTAGTTTCTCCTAGACCCTGCGTTCCTCCCCTCAGGGTCTGGTCGAAGAGCGAATGCCCGCTTTCGAGCGGGCATTTTGCGTTTCCGGGCCTGCTTTTGCTCTGGCGCCCTTGACGTTGGGCGCCGCCGCGGACACATCGCGGCCATGACAACATCCAACGCAATCGCCCCCATCCATGTCGTCGGCGGCGGCCTCGCCGGCTCCGAAGCCGCCTGGCAGATCGCCGAGGCCGGCGTTCGCGTCGTCCTGCACGAAATGCGCCCGCAGCGCGGCACCGACGCCCACAAGACCGAAGGCCTCGCCGAGCTGGTCTGCTCGAATTCCTTCCGCTCGGACGATTCGTCCTCGAACGCCGTCGGCCAGTTGCATTGGGAGATGCGCCGGCTCGACTCGCTGATCATGGCCAAGGGCGATGCCCATCAGGTTCCGGCGGGCGGCGCGCTCGCAGTCGACCGCGACGGCTTCTCGCAGGCCGTCACCGCCGCGCTCGAAGCGCACCCAAACATCACGATCGAACGCGGCGAGATCGCCGGCCTGCCGCCGGCGGACTGGGACAAGGTCATCGTCGCGACCGGCCCGCTGACCTCGCCGGCGCTGGCCGAAGGCATCCGCTCGCTGACCGGTGCGGGCGAGCTCGCCTTCTTCGACGCGATCGCCCCGATCGTCCATTTCGATTCGGTCGACATGGACGTCGCCTGGTTCCAGTCGCGCTACGACAAGGCGGGTCCCGGCGGCACCGGCGCCGACTACATCAACTGCCCGCTCGACCGCGACCAGTACGAGGCCTTCATCGACGCGCTGCTCGCGGCGGAGAAGACCGAGTTCAAGGAATGGGAGGGCACGCCCTATTTCGACGGCTGCCTGCCGATCGAGGTGATGGCAGAGCGCGGCCGCGAGACCTTGCGCTGGGGGCCGATGAAGCCGGTCGGACTGACCAACAAGCACAACCCGACGGTGAAGGCCTATGCCGTCGTCCAGCTGCGCCAGGACAATGCGCTGGGCACGCTGTTCAACATGACTGGCTTCCAGACCAAGCTGAAATATGGCGAGCAGGCTGCGATCTTCCGGATGATACCCGGGCTGGAGAACGCCGAATTCGCCCGCCTCGGCGGCATCCACCGCAACACCTATCTCAACTCGCCGGAGCTGCTCGACCCGCAATTGCGCTTGAAGGCCGATCCGCGCCTGCGCTTCGCCGGGCAGATCACCGGTTGCGAGGGTTATGTCGAGAGCGCCGCCATCGGCCTGCTGACCGGCCGGCTCGCCGCCGCCGAACGGCTCGGCCGGCCGCTCGAACTGCCGCCGGCGACGACGGCGCTCGGGGCGCTGGTCAACCACATCACCGGCGGCCACATTGTCACCATCGACGAGGGTCCGCGCTCTTTCCAGCCGATGAACATCAATTTCGGCCTGTTTCCGCATATCGAGGGGGTGGCGACGACGGGGCCCGACGGCAAGCGCCTGAAGGGCCCGGCCAAGAGCGTCGCCCGCAAGCAGGCGCTGACGGCGCGGGCGAAAGTCGAGCTCGATGGCTGGGTTGGCGAGGTGAAAACGCAGGCGGCAGAGTAATCACCGTCATTCTCGGGCGGAGCGAAGCGCAGACCCGAGAATCTCATGACGAGAAGGCGCCAGAAGGTGCCTCATCTGCCTGAGATGCTCGGGTCGAGCCCGAGCATGACGCGCTTCTCTGCTACGCCCGCGCCGCGCGCCACAACGTCCATTGCCGCCGCAGCGGCGAAAGGCCGATGATCGTGCGATAGGGATCGTAGCTGCGCCGCTCCATCTGCCTGAGATAGGGCTCGACCAGCGCAGCCGGCAGGAAGGCCGGCCGAATCGAGGCCGGCACCGTCGCTCCGAGGTCGTTGAGCTTGCGCAGATGGATGCGCGCCAGCGCCCGCATCTCCTTGAGCGAATAGGTCAGCCCCGGCCCGCCGCGGCCTCGGACGATGTCCTCGCGGGTGACGCCGTTGCGGCTGAGCAGGTCGGCCGGCAGATAGACCTGGCCGCGCGCCGCATGCCAGGGGAAGGCGCGCATCAGCCCGCAGAGCGCATAGGCGACGCCGGCATGGCCGGCGGCCGTCGCGCCGCCGGGATCGCGCCCTTGCCCCAGCACGAGGCAGGCGAGCCGGATCAGCGCGCTCGCGGTCTCGCCGGCATAGCCTTCGAGATCGGCGAGCGAGGGCATCGGGTCGTCGTAGAGATCGAAGACGCGCGCCTCGATCAGGCCTGAGAGCGGGGCGATCGGCAGGCGGAAGCGCCTGACGGTGTCGAGCAGCGCCTGCGCGACCGGGTGGCCCGGCGCGGGCGCGTCGGGACCGGCCTCGAGCACGTCGCGCCACCATTGCAGGCGGACTTCGCCGGGCAACGGCTCGCTGACCTGCTCGCGCACGCGGGCGATCTCGTGGCTGAAGGCATAGAGCGCAAACAGGCCGGGCCTGAGCGCCTCGGGCGCATAGAGCGAGGCGATGTAGCGGTCCGGGTCATGCTCGCGCACCAGCGCCAGGCAATGGCCATAGGCCTGGGAGAGCGGGCCCGGCGCAGTGCCGGCGCGGTCCTCGGTTTTCGTGGTCATGCGCCCTCCCCGCTCCCGCCGCCACGCGGGTCGAAGCGGCGGCAGTCTAGGCTCAGCCGGCGGCCTTGGCTACGCGGGAGCGACATGGCTGGTTGGATTTGATCGCTAATCAGTCGACCGCGATCAGCGCTGCGGCAACGCGCCGCTCCTCGCCGACGAGGACATTGCAGGTGCGTGCCGCGGCCGGCGTCGCCATCGCCTCGACGGTGATGCCGACCGCCTTGAACGGATCGCGCAGCGAGGCCGGCAGGAAAGCGATGTCGTGGCCGATGCCGAGGATCAAGAAGTCGATCGTCCCGGCCTCGTCGAGAACCGGCTGCAAGCTCTCAAGCGTCACCTGCGCAAAGGATGTGACCGGCCAGATCCGGATGCCGGCCGGCGTCGCCAGGATCGAGCCACGATGGCTCATCTCGGCGAAGCGAAAGCCGCCGGCGCCGAAGCCGTCGAGCTGGTAGCGGCCGGGTACGAAGCCGTCGAAGCGACGTTCTACCAACCCCTCAGACCCGCGCCTTGGCTTCGGCCAGTTCCTCGCTCTGGTCGAGGCGGCCGGCGCGGACGTCGAGATAGAGCAGCACCGGCGTCGAGACGAACATCGCCGAATAGGTGCAGACCATGACGCCGAACAGCATGACCAGCGCGAAGCCTTCGATCGCCGTGCCGCCGAAGAACACCAGCGCGATCAGCGCCAGGATGGTGGTGGTCGAGGTGATCGCGGTGCGCGACAGGGTCGAGTTGACGGATAGGTCGAGCAGCTCCGGGATCGGCATGGTCTTGTAGCGGCGCAGCAATTCGCGCGTGCGGTCGAACACCACGACGGTCTCGTTCAGCGAATAGCCGACAATGGTCAGGATCGCCGCGATCGAGGTCAAGTTGAATTCGAGCTGCGTGATCAGGAAGAAGCCCATGGTCAGCACGATGTCGTGCATGGTGCCGACGATCGCGCCGATGGCGAGCTGCATCTCGAAGCGGAACCAGAGATAGACCAGCACGCCGATGATCGCGAGCACGACGCCGAGCGTGCCGGCCTGGACCAGCTCGCCCGAGACGCGCGGACCGACCGTCTCGACGCGGCGGAACTCGTAGGCGTCGGCGAAGGCGGCACGGGCCTTGGTCACCACCGCCTGCTGCGCGACCTCGCCGCCCGGCTGCAGCGCGAAACGCATGGAGAGGTCGCCGGCATTGCCGAATTCCTGGACCTCGACCTCGCCGAAGCCGAAGCTGTTGGCGGTCTGGCGGACCTGGGCGATGTCGGGCTTGCCGCTCTTGGCCTGCATCTCCATCAGCGTGCCGCCGCGGAAATCGATGCCGAAATTGAGGCCGACCGTCAGGAACAGTACCAGCACCAGCACCGAATAGGCGGCCGAGAACGGATAGGCGAGACGGCGCCAGTGAACGATGCGGAAGCGGGTGTTGTCGGGAACGATGCGAAGCAGGCGCATGGTCTGTTATCTCCTGGCCTGCGGCGTCAGAACGGAAGGGCCTTCGGCCGCGCCCAGCGATACCAGAGCGCGATCAGCATGCGCGTCAGCGTCACCGCGGTGATGACCGTGGTCAGGATGCCCAGGATGAAGACGACGGCGAAGCCGCGCACCGGGCCGGAGCCGAGGGCGAACAGCGCAACCGCGGCGATCAGCATGGTGACGTTGGAATCGATGATCGTGGCGAAGGCGCGCTGGAAGCCAGCCTCCAGCGCAGAGACCAGCGATCTGCCGAGATGCGATTCCTCGCGCATGCGTTCGTAGATCAGCACGTTCGAATCGACCGCCGTGCCGATCGTCAGGACGATGCCGGCGATGCCCGGCAGCGTCATGGTTGCCCCGAGCAGCGACATCAACCCGAGGATCAGGCAGACGTGCACGAGCAGCGCGATGCTGGCGATGATGCCGAACAGCCCGTAATTGCCGATCATGTAGAGGATGACCAGCACGGTCGCGATGATCGTCGCCATCTTGCCGGCCTGGATCGAATCCTGGCCGAGGCCGGGGCCGACGGTGCGTTCCTCGACGATCGTCATCTTCGCCGGCAGCGCGCCGGCGCGCAGCAGGATGGCGAGGTTGTTGACCGCTTCGACCGTGAAATTGCCGGAGATCTGGCCCGAGCCGCCAGTGATCGGCGACTGGATGACCGGGGCCGAGATCACCTTGTTGTCGAGCACGATGGCGAGCTGGCGGCCGAGATTCTCGGTGGTCGCCTGGCCGAAGCGCTGGGCGCCGCGGATGTTGAAGCGGAAATTGACGATCGGCTGGCTCGAGCGCTGGTCGAAGGCCGGCTGGGCGTCGATCAGGTCCTCGCCCTCGACGATGACCTGGCGGCTGATCGGGATCGGCTGGCCGCCCTGATCCTGCGACGGCAGCATGTCGACATCGCCGGCATTGGCATCCGCGACCATGCGGAACTGCAGTTTGGCGGTCTCGCCGAGGATCTGCTTCAGGCGCTGCGGGTCCTGCAGGCCCGGCACCTGGACCAGGATGCGGTCGAGGCCCTGGCGCTGGATGTTCGGCTCGGTGGTGCCGAGCGCGTCGACGCGGCGGCGCAACACTTCCATCGCCTGCTCGACGGCACGGCGGATGCGCTCGTTGGCACCGGCCTCGGTGACGTTGAGCTGGATCAGCCCGTCGGGGTTCTCGGTGACCTCGATCGACTGGTTGCCGGAGGGCCCGAAGGCGCCGAAGGTGCCGATCGGCTGGGCGAGCTCGCGCAGCTTCGGCATCAGCTTGGCGCGGTCGGCCGCCTCGGGAACGCGCAGCTGCACGCCGCGCGGGGTCAGGCCGATGCCGCCCTGAAGGCCGACGCGCTCCTCGCGCAGGATGCGGCGGACGTCGTCGCGCAATTGCGTGACCTGGCTGCGGATCAGGTCGGCGCGGTCGATCTCGAGCAGGACGTGCGAGCCGCCCTGCAGGTCGAGGCCGAGCGTCATCGCATGGATCGGCAGCAGGAAGCGCGGAATCCAGGCCGGAGCGCCTTGCTCGATCGCCTTGCGGGTCTCGGGCGAGAACAGGTTCGGCACGGCGAGCCCGCAGCCGAAGACCAGCACGAGCAGAACGAGAATGACCTTGCGGGCCTGGAGACGAAGCATCTGTTTGAACAGCCTTGTTGGCGGGCGCGGGCGCCTTCAGGCCCCGCGCCTCACGGCCTTCAGCTCTTGACCGGCTCGCCCTTGGCGCGCACGTCCGACACCATGCCCTTGAGGATGCGCACGCGCACACCATCGGCGATCTCGGCCTCGAGCTCGGCGTCGTCGATCACCTTCGAGACCTTGGCGATGATGCCGCCCGAGGTGACGATCGTGTCGCCGCGGCGCACATTCTTGATCATCTCCTGATGCGATTTCACCCGCTTCTGCTGCGGCCTGATGATCAGGAACCACATGATGACGAAGATCAGGACGAACGGAACCAGCGACATCAGGACGTCGTTGGTGCCGCCGCCTCCAAAGCCCTGGGCAAAAGCGGGGGTGATCACGGGAAGGCTCCTTCACGTCGCCGCCGATTGACGGCCGGCCGGCGCGGGGGTTGCAAAATCGCGCGGACTATAGCCAGCGATGTCGTGAAATCAATCGAAAGCGACCGGTCTTCCGACCGTTCTCCCAGCTAAGCGCTCCCTGCCCTGCGCGCAATGGCCTTGCCTTCACGAGCAGAGAGGCGTTATGAGCGTACCGTACCGTTCGGTACGCCATATTAGCGGACCAGCTGCGATGACCGACACCGCCCCCGACCCGACGCTCGCCACCTTGCTGCGCATCGCCGACGCGCTGGAGCGCCTCGCGCCGCCCGCCAAGCGCAAGCCCGACTTGTCCGCCGCCGACGCCTTCGTCTGGCACGCCGCCGGCCATGAGCTTGCGCCGGTCGCCAAGGTCAACCGCGTCGCTCTGTCGCTGCTGCGCGGCGTCGACCGGGTCCGCGACACGCTGGCCGAGAACACCGAGCGCTTCGCCCGCGGCCTGCCGGCCAACAACGTCCTGCTCTGGGGCGCGCGCGGCATGGGCAAATCGTCGCTGGTCAAAGCGGTGCATGCCGACACCAACAAACGCCTGCCGAAAGGCGCTCTCCCCCTCAAGCTGATCGAGATCCATCGCGAGGACATCGAGAGCCTGCCGGTGCTGATGGGGCTGCTCAAGGCCGATCCGCACCCCGCCATCGTCTTCTGCGACGATCTCTCCTTCGACGGTCAGGACACCTCGTACAAATCGCTGAAGGCGGCGCTCGACGGCGGCGTCGAGGGCCGGCCGGAGAACGTCGTGTTCTACGCGACCTCGAATCGTCGGCATCTGCTGGCGCGCGAGATGGTCGAGAACGAGCGCTCGACCTCGATCAACCCCGGCGAGGCCGTGGAAGAGAAGGTCTCGCTGTCGGACCGGTTCGGCCTCTGGCTCGGCTTCCACAAATGCAGCCAGGACGAGTATCTGGCGATGATCGACGGCTATGTCGGCCATTTCGGGCTCAAGATCGAGCCTGAAGCCTTGCGGCGGGAAGCGCTGGAATGGGCGACGACGCGCGGCTCGCGTTCGGGCCGCACGGCCTGGCAATACATCCAGGATCTGGCCGGGCGGCTGGAGAAGCGGCTGGAGGGGTGAAAAGGGCGTCATTCTCGGACGGAGCGAAGCGTAGATCCGAGAATCTCATGACGAGAAGGGCGCCAACCAGCGCCCCGCCCTGCCTGAGATGCTCGGGTCAAGCCCGAGCATGACGCATGTAAAAAAGAAAAACGGGGCGGCCTTTCCTGGGACCGCCCCGCCTGGTTCGACCGGCGGGGTCTCGCGAATACCGGCCGAAGACTAAACCGGATCAGTTGCTGCTGAGATAGGGCATCGGGTCGACCGGGGTCGAACCCTTGCGCAGCTCGAAGTGCAGCTGCGGCGAGTTGACGTTGCCGGACTGGCCCGACTTGGCGACGACCTGGCCGCGCTTGACCTGCTCGCCGCGCTTGACGCTGAGCTCACCGTTGTGAGCGTAGGCCGAGACATAGCCGTTCGGGTGGCGGATCAGCACGAGATTGCCGTAGCCCTTGAGCTCGCTACCGGCATAGGCGACGACGCCGCCCTCGGCCGCCTTGACCGGGGTACCTTCCGGCACCGCGATGTTGATGCCCTCATTGCCGCCCTTGCCGGCATAGCCGTTGATGACGCGGCCACGGGCCGGCCAGCGGAACTCGGCACCGGACGAGGCCGGCTCCTCGGCCTTGGGCAGGCTCGCCGTGGTCTGCGGCTCGGCGGCCTTCGGCTCCGGAGCGGGAGCAACCGCCTTCGGCTGCGCGGTAACCTTGTCGGCCGGAGCGTTGGCGACGACGACCGGCGCGGCCGCCTTCGGCTTGGCCGGCTGGGCAGCGGGTGCCGGAGCAGGCAGCGCAGCGGTCTTGGCCTCGCCCGCAGACTTGGCGGCGGCCTTGGCCTTGGCCTCGGCAGCGAAGCGGGCGCGAGCCTCGCCCATGCGCTTGGCGTCGGCGGCAGCCTTCTCCTTGGCGTCCGCCGCAGCCTGCGCCTTGGTCTGGGCGGCCTGCGCCCGGGCATCGACGGCCGCGACCTTCGGGGCAAGCGTGTTCGGCGCAGCAGCGACCGGGCGCGAGACCGGCGGCGGCGCCGAACGCGGCTGCTCGAAACGGTTGTCGCTCGGCGCTGGCTGGCGCGCGGCGGTCTGGGCGCCGCCACCGTTATAGACGGGAACGACGATGCGCGAGCCTGGCGTGACCTCGCCGTGGATACCATTGGCCTGCATCAGCGCGGAGCGCGGCACGCCATAGCGGCCCGAGATCACATCGAGCGTCTCGCCATGGGCGACGACGATCGGGGTGCCGCCCTGGGCGCTCCAGCCGGCGGCCGAGCCCGGCGCGCTTGGAGCGGGAGCGGCCTGCGGAGCCGAGCGCGGCGCGACGGACGCGGCCGGCGGCGCCAGAGGCTGGCTACGCACGCCCGGATTGCCCGCGGCGGACGCCGTCTCATAGGACTGGCTCGGCCCGCTGCGGCCGATCGAGCCGGTCGTGGCTGGATCGCGCTGGGAAGCCGGGGCCTGAGCGGTCTTGAAGGGGTTACCAAAGGGCGCCTCGGTGAAGCGCATGGCCTCCGAGGAGCAGGCGCCCAGGCCGGCTGCAAGGGCGCAGACCGACACGACGCGAACCACGGATTTCGGGACGGCCAGCTCGACTTGCTTACGCATGGACTCTGCACTCGCGAACGACGCAACTCTACGGTCCGCATTAAAGAGCCGGTTAGGTTAAGAAGGCGTTTCGCTGCTGACAGGTCAGGTGAATTTCTGAGGGGCCAGAGTCGTCATTCTCGGACGGAGCGCAGCGGAGATCCGAGAATCTCCTGACGATAGGGCGCTGGCTGGCGCCTTCTCCGGCCTGAGATGCTCGGGTCAAGCCCGAGCATGACGGTGGAGGGGAATCGCCTACAGCGCCTGCGACAGCCCGGGCGCCAGCGGCGGGATGCGAACGACCCCGCCGAGCGCGTGGTCGAAGCCGTCCTCGCTGCGTGTGACGATGACGAGCCGCCCTGCCCCCTCGACGCGCAGCGCTCCGACCAGCCGCCCGCCGGTCTCCAGCCGGGCCAGCAGCGCTTCCGGCACCGTCTGCATCACGCCGTTGACCAGGATGCGCTCGAAGCGGCCGAGCGTACGGTCGGGCTGGAAACCGTCGGCATGGCGCAATTCGACCAGTTGCGCGAAGCCGCCGCCGGTGAGGCGCTCATGCGCAGCGAGCGCGAGCGTGCGGTAGCGCTCCAGCGAAACGACCTTGCCGCCCATCGCCGCGAGCAGCGCCGCAACATAGCCGGAGCCGGAGCCGACCTCGAGCACCCGGCAACCCGGCTTCATCTCGAGCGCGCCGACCAGCGCTGCGACCGTGTGCGGCGCAGTCATGGTCTGGCCGCAGGGGAGCGGCACCGAGACGTCCTGGCGGGCGAGATCGGCGAAGCGCGACGGCGCGAAATGCTCGCGCGGCACGCGTTCCATCGCCCGGAGCAAGGCGAGGTCTCGCACGCCGCGCGCGCGCAGCGACAACAGGAAGGCGACCGTGCGCTCGCTCTCGCTGCTGGCGCCTTCCTCGATCATCCCCGCCGCTTTCAGGCGAATACGCGCGCGAAGCGCGTCATCGTCGGCTCATGCGTCAGGTCGAGTTCGAGCGGCGTCACCGAGATCTTATGCTCGGCGAGCGCGCGCAGGTCGGTGCCGTTGGCCGGCTCGTGCTTCGAACGCTGGAAGGCAATCCAGTAATAGGGATTGCCGCGCCCGTCGCGCCGCGGTTCCAGCCGCATCAGCTCCTGGTCGCGCCGGCCCTGCGCCGTGACGGCGACACCCGCGACCTCGCTGGGAGCGACATTCGGGAAATTGAGATTGAACAGGATGCCGTCGGGAATCCCCTCCTCAAGCAGGCGGCGGATGATGCCGGGCGCATGCTGCAGGGCGCATTCCCAGATAATTTTAGTGCGGTCGCCCGCCATATAGGCCTGGCTCACCGCGATCGAGGGAATGCCGAGCAGCGTGCCTTCCATCGCCGCGGCGATGGTGCCGGAATAGGTCACGTCCTCGGCGACGTTCTGGCCGCGATTGACGCCGGAGAGCACGAGATCGGGCTTCATCTCGGCCATGACCGAGCGCACCGCCATGATCACGCAATCGGTCGGCGTGCCCTGCACGGCGAAGCGCTTCTCCTCGATCTGGCGCAGGCGCAGCGGGTTCGACAGCGAAAGCGAATGCGCCACGCCCGACTGGTCGGTCTCGGGCGCGACGACCCAGACATCGTCGGAGAGCTGCTTGGCGATCTTCTCGAGGACGGCAAGGCCCTCGGCATGGATGCCGTCGTCATTGGTCACCAGGATGCGCATGGGATCAGGCCGCCTTCTCGATGCGGGTGACCCCGCGCATATAGGGAACCAGCACATCCGGCACGGAGATCGAGCCGTCGGCGTTCTGGTAATTCTCCATCACCGCGATCAAGGCGCGGCCGACCGCCGTGCCCGAGCCGTTGAGGGTGTGGACGAAGAACGGGCCCTTGCCGTCCTTGGTCTTGTAGCGGGCGTTCATGCGCCGGGCCTGGAAATCGCCGCAGACCGAGCAGGACGAGATCTCGCGATAGGTCTTCTGGCCGGGTAGCCAGACCTCGATGTCGTAGGTCTTCTGCGAGGCGAAGCCCATATCGCCGGTGCACAGCGTCATGACGCGATAATGCAGATCGAGCTTCTTCAGCACGTTTTCGGCGCAAGACAGCATGCGCTCATGCTCCTCGCGCGACTTTTCCGGCGCGGTGATCGAGACGAGCTCGACCTTCTCGAACTGGTGCTGGCGCAGCATGCCGCGCGTGTCGCGCCCGGCCGAGCCGGCCTCGGAGCGGAAACAGGGGGTCAGCGCGGTATAGCGACGCGGCAACTCCTCTTCGGAGACGATCATCTCCGCGACGAAATTCGTCAACGTCACTTCGGAGGTTGAGATCAACCAGTGGCCCGTGTTGGTCCGGAACAAGTCTTCCTCGAACTTCGGTAGCTGACCGACCCCGTAGACCGCCGCGTCCCGCACCAGCAGGGGCGGATTGACCTCGGTATAGCCGTGCTCCTCGGTGTGCGTGTCGAGCATGAACTGCCCGATGGCGCGCGACAGCCTGGCGATCTGGCGCTCCAGCACGACGAAGCGCGAGCCGGAAAGCTTCGCGGCCGTCTCGAAGTCCATCTGGCCGAGCGCCTCGCCGAGCTCGAAATGCTCCTTGGGATCGTTGACGCCCGTGAGCAGCCCGCGCTCCTCCGGCTTAGCGCCATGGGCGTGCAGCAGGACATTGCCGTGCTCGTCGGCACCGTCCGGCACGTCGTCGAAGGGCGTGTTCGGGATCGCGGCGAGCTGGGCGTTCAGCGCCTCGACCGCGGCCTTCTCTTCGGCCTCGAGCGCCGGCACCTGCTCCTTCAGCGAGGCGACCTCGGCCTTGAGCTGCTCGGCCAAGGCAAGGTCCTTCTGGCCCATTGCCTTGCCGATCTCCTTGGAGAGGGCGTTGCGGCGCTCCTGCGCGGCCTGCGACTTGCCGATCGCGGCCCGGCGCTGATCGTCGAGCGCCAGCAGCGACGACGACAGTTTCTCAAGCCCGCGCCGCTGCAAGCCCCGATCGAACGCCTCAGCGTTCTCGCGAATCCATCTGATGTCGTACATCGCTCAAGCCGATCCGTTGTGGAATCGGCTGATGCTCTAGAGCATGCCGCGTCGGCACGGAAGCGCTGCGTCGGCGTGGCGCGGATGCGGGCGGGACAGGCGGGCGCGGGAAACCCCTCCCCCTATGGGGAGGGGCACGGGTGCGGGTCGCAAAGCCGAAGCGATCTGTCGAACAAGGCGGCACTGCCGCTGCTGCCAGACTCCTGCCAACGATCGCCAAGCGGCACCACCCCCATCCCCATACCCTTCCCCACAAGGGGGAAGGGAGGAGTCAGAACGAGCAGCCTAGCGCGGGCGCTTCTCAATAAGGCGGCTCCTGATGGACGAGCTTGCCGTCGATCAGCAGGCGCTTGATCGCCGCCTGTCCGGAGCTCGACACGGCTGCGACGATCTCCAGCCGCTTGCGCTCGGTCGTCTCGATGGCGCGGCCGGTGCCTTCGGGCACGAAATAGCTTTCGAGCCCGTATTCGACGCGGATGGCGCTGCGGCCGGCATTGCAATCCTGGTCGCCGTTCGGATTGACCGCGCAGGCGGCCGTCGAAACCACCTTGCCTTCGAGGACGACCCCACCCGCAGGCGCAGGCGGGCGGGACAGATAGACGCCCTTCGCCTCGGCCAGCCCGTCGGCACCGGGCGCGACGCGGACGAAGACCGTCTGGTTGCGCTCGAAGGCCTTGTCGCCGTCGAGCTTGGCCGGTTCGAGCGTGCTGATCTTGTAGCTCAGGATGACATAGTCGCCGCGGAAGAGATCGCGTGGATCGAGCGGTGCGGTCGCCAGCCGGATTTCCGTGCCGGAGCGCAGGATGCTCGCACGCGACTCGACGAGGGCCAGGATCAGCCCGCAAAGCAGGATGATGGCGGCAAGCCCGCGCCAGAGCGGCGAGACGCGCCCGAGTAAGGCGTCGGCGGAGGGCAAGCGGATCACGGCGCGGCCTCCGTCGGCTTGCTGAATTTGGCGAGGAGCCGGCGCATCCCACTGGCGATGGCGATGAGGGCCGCGCCACCGACGAGGAAGAACAGCGACTGGTCGAGCAAGGTGCCGATGGTCTGCCAGAGCAGGGTCACGATCGCGATCGCGAACAGCAGCGAGCCGGCGATGCTCAGCCGGCGGACGCCGCCGCCCGCACCGGCGACGACGATGCCGATCGCGATCGAGAGGATCAGCGCCGCCACGACGATCTTGCCGGCCATGCTGACCGCGCCGCCGCTCCAGAACAGCACCGGCACCAAGAGCGACATGACGAGCGCTGCCGCCAGCGGCCAGGCAAAGCGGCGCTCGCGCGCCAGCAAGCCGAGGCCGACCACCACCGGCAGCGCCAGCGCATAGGCGAAATAATTCAGCGAGTGCGCCGTGCCGGCGCGCGCCTCGCCGGGTTCAAGGATGCGGATCAGTTCGACATTGAGCGACAGGATCAGCCCGATCAGGCCCCAGGGCAGGAAGGCGGTGAGCAGGCCCGGCCCGCCGCGGTCGAGCACCAGCGCGCCGAGCGCAACGAACAGCGCGGAGACGGCGAGGCCGTAGGCGAGCAGGCCATAGTCGAAGCGCAGGAAGGCCGGCTGACCGGGGAGCGTCGCGAACCAGCCGAGCAGCGCCAAAGCCGCGACATGGTGGACGAGGCGGTTGTGCCGGGTCGCAGCCAGCCAGAGCGCCGGCAGGAAGGGCAGCCAGAACAGCAGATGCGCCCTGCTCTCGCCCTCGTCCCAGCGACCGCCGGCCCAGCTGCCGATCGCGACGATGGCGATGATCAGTGCGCCGTTCGAGCGCAGCAGGAAGGCGACGATCAGCGCACCGAGCGCAACGAGGAGCGCACCGCCCGGCCAGTCGGTCGGCAGATGATACATCTGGCCGACGAGGGCGACGCCGGCGGCGAAGATCAGCGTGCCGCAGGTCGCGGCGGCATCGGCGCCACCGGTCGAGCCACGGCTCTCCAAACGTGCCGAGATGCCGAGCGCGCCGGCGAGGCCGAGCAGGATCATCACGAGCTTGGCGACCCTGGGGATTTCCTCCCAGTTCGCCGCGACGAAGGCGGAGACGCTGGAGGCGATCAGCAGTCCGCCGAACAGGCCGATCAGGGCCGGCAGCTTGAAGCCGCCGCCCTCCTGGGCCAGCGAACGGCGGATGATCGCGGCGCTCTCGGGACTGACCAGCCCCTCCCCCACCCAGCGACCGAGATCGGCTTCAAGCCGTTTGCGATAGGAACCCGTCAGCATCGCGGCCTATTTGGCATGGGCTGACGGGTTTTGGCGAGGGCGGCCGCTTCAGGCCGCCTTGACCTTCTTCTTCCGCGCAAGATCGGGCGGCGTTGCCTCCTCGACCAGCGCTGCAACCACTGCATCGAGGCTCATCACCGTCTGGGCCTGGCTGCCGAGGCGGCGGATGGTCACCGTCTTCTCCTCGGCCTCGCGCTTGCCGACGGCGAGGATGACCGGGACCTTGGCCAGCGAGTGCTCGCGCACCTTGTAGCTGATCTTCTCGTTGCGCAGGTCGGCGCGGGCGCGCAGGCCGGCCGAGAGCAGCGCCATGGTGACTTCCTCGCCATAGGCATCGGCCTCCGAGGTGATCGGCGCGACGATGATCTGCTCGGGCGCCAGCCAGAGCGGGAAATGCCCGGCATGGTGCTCGATCAGGATGCCGACGAAGCGCTCCAGCGAGCCGCAGATGGCGCGATGGACCATGACCGGCTGCTTCTTCTCGCCGTCGGAGCCGATATAGAAGGCGCCGAAGCGCTCCGGCAGATTGAAGTCGACCTGCGTCGTGCCGCACTGCCAGTCGCGGCCGATGGCGTCGCGCAGGACGTATTCGAACTTAGGCCCGTAGAAGGCGCCCTCGCCCGGATTGATCTCGGTCTTGATCCGGTTGCCGGACTGCCTGGCGATCGTCTCCAGCACCCGGTTCATCACCTCTTCGGCATGGTCCCAGACCGCATCGGAGCCGACGCGCTTCTCGGGCCGCGTCGAGAGCTTGATCACCAGCTCCTCGGTGAAGCCGAAATCCTCGTAGACCGAGAGGATCAGGTCGTTGATCTTCATGCACTCGGCTGCGAGCTGCTCTTCCGTGCAGAAGATGTGCGCGTCGTCCTGGGTGAAGCCGCGCACGCGCATCAGTCCGTGCAACGCGCCCGAGGGCTCGTAGCGGTGGACGTTGCCGAACTCGGCGAGCCGGATCGGCAGGTCGCGATAGCTCTTCAGGCCGTGCTTGAAGATCTGGACATGGCCCGGGCAGTTCATCGGCTTGAGCGCGAAGACCTTGTGGTCGCGCTCCTGGTCGTTCGGATTCTCGAAAGCCGAGGCCGACTTCACCGCGAACATGTTGTCCTGGTACCAGCCCCAGTGGCCCGAGGTCTCCCAGAGCGACTTGTCGAGCACCTGCGGAGCGTTGACCTCCTCATAGTCGGCGGCAAGCCGCCGGCGCATATAGGTCAGCACCTCCTGGAACAGCCGCCAGCCCTTGGAGTGCCAGAAGACGACGCCCGGCCCCTCCTCCTGGAAGTGGAACAGGTCCATCTCGCGGCCAAGGCGGCGATGGTCGCGCTTCTCGGCTTCCTCGAGCTGCTTGAGATAGGCGTCGAGCTCCTCCTGCCGGGCGAAGGCCGTGCCGTAGATGCGGGTCAGCATCGCGTTGTTGCTGTCTCCGCGCCAGTAGGCGCCGGCCGTCTTCATCAGCTTGAAGGCGTTGCCGACCTTGCCGACCGAGGTCATGTGCGGGCCGCGGCAGAGGTCGATCCAATCGCCCTGCGCGTACATCTTCAGCGTCTGGTCGGCGGGAATCGCATCGACCAGCTCGACCTTGTAGGCCTCGCCCTTTTTCGCGAAGAAATCCTTGGCCTTGTCGCGGCTCCAGACCTCCTTGGTGAAAGGTTTGTCGCGCGCGATGATCTCGCGCATCTTCTTCTCGATCGCCGGGAAGTCCTCCGGGGTGAAGGGCTCGTTGCGGGCGAAATCGTAGAAGAAGCCGTTCTCGATGACCGGGCCGATCGTCACCTGCGTGCCGGGGAAGAGCTCCTGCACGGCTTCGGCGAGGACGTGCGCGGTGTCGTGCCGGATCAGCTCCAGCGCGCGCGGGTCCTCGCGGTTGAGGAACTCGATCTTCGCGTCACGCTCGATCGGATCGCCGAGGTCGACGACCACGCCGTCGAGCGCCATCGCGACCGTGCGCTTCAGAAGAGAGGGAGAAATGCCGCCGGCAATATCCTTGCCGGTGATGCCGGCCGGGAATTCGCGCTGCGCGCCATCGGGAAATGTCAGGGAGATCGTCATCGATCGCGCTCCTGCTCACTCGGGGATACGAGCCCCGTAAGTCAAGGCCGGCTGCCTTTGAGGGGCGCGGCCGGCAGCCGGATCGGACGCGCCGGGGAGGCGTATACGAGCGGGAGGACGCAGGCAATCGCGGGATTGCAGATCGCGGCCTCGCCGCTTGCAACCATGGCTAGACTGACGATAGGTTACGCAATCGACCTCCGATCTCGGCAATCGGTTCGACAGCCATGCAGCCAGCGATGTCACCGGACGCCGCGGCGCCCGTCCTGCGAGACGTGGATTCGTGGCCATTCAACTGGATCGGCGACCTGCTGCGGGTGATCTATGCCTGCCGCGTCGCCGCGATCTCCGTCCTGCTCGGCTACCTGCTGCTGACCAAGGTTCCGCAAGCACGCGACCTCTTCCTGGTCTTCCAGGGACCCGCCTTCGGGCCGGGAACCGACTATCCCCGCTTCTGGGAGATGCTCTTCCGCTGGCTGGTCTACTTCCTCATCCACATCATCGCCTGGAGCAGCGCCGTCCAGGCTTCGGCCGAGCATCTGCTCGGCGAAAGCGCCTGGCTGATCGGCCCGTCCCGGGAACTCACGCCGCGCGACATGGCGATCTACGATCGCCGCTTCCGCGCCTTCGTCGTCATCGTGCCCTATGCGCTCGCGCTGCTGACCTTCTTCGCGGTCTGGCGCGGCTATGAGGCTGCGCTGGCCGATCTGCCTCGCGACGGCGTCGGTTCCCTGGCCTTGTCCGCTGGCATTCTCCGCAGCGGCTCGGCGGGTTTCTATGTCGCCCTCGCCTGCGGCATCGCGGCTCATCTCTTTCTGTGGGGCCGCAACATCAGGGACATCGCGAAAACCGAGGCGCATTTCCGTGAGAAGAAGGCGGCGGACAGCGAACGCGGGAGCAAATGGCGCGAGGCGGTGAGCCTGCACGCGTCCGTCTGGCTTGCGCTCGGCCTGTTGATGCTCGGGGCGGTCGCAGCCTTCGGCGATCGCCTGCTGGCGGTCGTCTCCGGCGTCTATCTCGTTCCGATCCTGCTCGGCGCCTGGATTCCGGTCTTCACGCAGATCGGGATGGCGAGCCAGAGGACCCGCTTCCCCTTCACCGTGCTGCTTCTGGTCGCCTGGCTCCTGGCCGCCAATTCCTGCGGCCATTCGAATCTCGTCTCGCGCGCCAAGCAGGAACCGCAGCCGGCCATGGAGCTCGGCGAGGCCGTCGCAGCCTGGAAACAGGCGAATTGCGTAAGCGGTGGCACCTGCCCGCGCCCGGTGCTGGTGACGATCGCGGGCGGCGCCTCACGCGCTGCCTTCTTCGCTGCGACGATCCTCGGCGAGTTGCTCGACAACCCCTGCCGCCAGCCCGGCCGCGCCTGCGAAAAGCCGGACGCCACCGCGCCGTTGCTGGCGCAGCGGGTCTTCGCGATCTCGGGCGTGTCAGGCGGCTCGCTCGGCGCGATCCAGGCTGTCGCCGCCATGAGCGATGCGCGCCGGGATCCGAAGTCTCGGGCCTTGTCGCCGCCCTGCATCGACAAGAGCCCGGCGCATTTCTTCAAGTCCCCGAACGAGAGCAAATGGCGTGATTGCCTCCAGGTGCTCGCAGGCGAGGATTTCCTCTCGCCGACCGTGCTCGCGCTGGTGACGAGCGAACCATTCCTGTTTCTCGAGCCGTTGCTCGGCCGCTTCTGGCCGAACGGCCATTTCCTCGACCGCGCCGCCATTCTCGAGAACAGCTGGATCAACCACTATCAGGACAATGTCGTCGCAGCGGCGCAAGGCGCGCAGACGCTGCCGGCCCGGGGCGATCTCGCCCAGTCGTTCAGCCGCTTCGGGCAGGGCGCGCGCAAGGATGGCAACTGGCTGCCGCTCCTCGTGCTCAATGCGACCTCGGAGGAAACCGGCAAGCGGGTTCTCGCCAGCCAGCTCGCCAATCAGCTGGAGCCGGCCACCCAGATCAAGCTCGATCGGCCGACGCTGTTCGTCGACGCCTTCGAAGCGTCACGCTTCCTTGGCGAATTGACCTCGCCAAGGCCGAGTTGCGCCATCGCACGCGGCAACGGCCTCGACCTCACCCTCGCCAGCGCCGCCCTGAACAGCGCGCGCTTTCCGATCATCTCACCGGCCGGGCGCTTCGCCGATGGCTGCGATGTCACGCTCCGGGCTGTCGACGGCGGCTATTTCGAGAATGACGGGGCAACGACCACCGCGGAGATCGCCGATGCCCTGAAGCGTTTCGGGCTCGCGCCCGTCGTGATCCACATCGCCAATGATCCGGTCGACCTGACCGCCGATCCGGAGCGCGACCAACGTCCTCCTCCACGCGACGATTCGCTGATGCCACTGCTGATGGCACCGGTGAGCACAGTGCTGTCGACCCGCGGGGCGCGCGGCTCCTATGCCCTTGCCACGCTTGCGGGCGTGGTCGGCAAGGACAATGTCGCCGACTTCCTCGTCTTCGGCGAACCCTCGGCCCCGACGCAGGACAAGTTCGCCGTTGTCGACAGGCTGACGGGCTTCGAATACGTGCCGCCCGAGATCGAACGACCGAAATGCTTCGAGCGGACCAATCCGACGATCGAGCTCGCCACCGGAGCAAAAGCCCCGGCCGAGGGAGCGCCTCCTCCGGCCGTGCCGAACCGGGCAACGGTGCTGAAGGAGGTCTCGATGAGCTGGTGGCTGTCGAAGCCGGTCCAGGAGTACCTAGACCGGCAGACCTACCACCGGCGCAACTGCCAGTCGCTGCTCAAGGCCCGGAACTGGCTCAACGAACCTCTCTCCGCGCCCGAGCAGAGGACGATCGCCGAGCAGCCGGCGAGCGCGCCGGTCAAGATGCCGGATCGTTGACGCCCCGCCAGCGGCCATAGGCCCAGGGCTTGTACCAAGCCCCCTCCGGCGGCAGCTCCTCGCAGACGATGTCGATGCCGGAGGTGCCGAGCGGCGTGCAGCGGCAGATGCGGGCGAAGCCGACCCAGCCACCGGCCCAGAGCCCGTGCCGCTGGATCGCCTCGTCGGTGTATTCCGAGCAGGATGGCCAGTGCCGACACTGCCGGCCGATCAACAGGGACAGGCTGAGCTGGTAGCCGCGGATCAGCAGGTGGGCGCCCCGGCGCGGCGCAAGCGCGACGCTGCGTCGCCAAGAAAGGCTTTTTTCAGCATGTTTAGGCAAGTATGACTCAGGCAAACCCTGCCGACTCCCTCCAGCCACTCTTCCATCGCCCCTTTTCGATCCCGCCTTCCCAGATCCCGGTCATGATGCGCGCACGTTTCCTAGCCTCCGCTACCGCCCTCTGCGGGCCGCTGCTCGCGCTCGCCCTCGCCACACCGGCGGCGGCACAGCAGCGACCTTATCTGATCTGGCTCGACGCCGCCAAAATAGACGTCGCCAAGGTGATGGGCCTGCCGCCTGCGCAGAATTCGCCGGAGCATCGCGCCGAGTTCGAGAAGGTGCTCGCCATCTCCTCGGCCCGCACGCCGGAGCGCGAGAAGCAGGCGATTGCCGACCAGTACCAGACGCTCAATGCCTTCCTGAAGGGCATGGACCACAACTATATCGACGGCACCCATCGCGAGACGCGGCTCCTGATGCGCGAGGCGCAGATAGAGCTCGCCATCCTCCTGAAGAGCGTCAACCGCCTGACCAGCCGCATCCGTCCCTTCCAGATGTGGAACAAGGTCAGGGTCAAGCCCTGCCCCGGCGGGCGGCCCGAAGGAACCTCCTTCCCGTCGGCCCATGCCGCGACCGCGGCGCTCTACGCCACGCTGCTCTCAGACGCCGTGCCCGAGCTCGCCGACAAGTTCGAGGAGCGGGTCAAGAGCTATGGCGAGAGCCGCCTCGTCTGCGGCTTCCACTATCCGAGCGACCTGGAAGCCGGCGACAAGATCGGTCGCGTCGTCGCCAAGGCGCTGCTGGCCGATAAGACCTTCAGGGTCCGCTATGACGAGACCAAGCCGGAGATCCGGCTGGCCTTCGGGCTGAAATAGCGCTCAGCCCGCGACCGTCTCGCGCCGCTTCGCCTCGATCTGGCCGATCGCGTCGACCACCGCGTCGAAGGTCAGCATGGTCGAGGCGTGGCGCGCCTTGAAATCGCGCACCGGCACGAGCACGGAGAGATCGGCCCATTTGCCGTCAGGCGGCTGCGCCCCCTCCTTCAGGATGGCGCGCGCCTGCTCGCGAACCTCGCGCAGTTCGGCGGCGGTCGAGCCGACGACATGGCGCGCCATGATCGAGGACGAAGCCTGGCCGAGGGCGCAGGCGCGGACATCGTGGCCGAAGCCGGTGACGACATCCTCGTCCATGGTCAGGTCGATGGTGACCGTCGAGCCGCACAGGCGCGAATGGGCGCTCGCCGTCGCGTCGGGCGCCGGCAGGCGCTCGAGCAGCGGGATGTTTCCTGCCAATTCCAGGATTCGCTTGTTGTAGACGTCGTTCAGCATGGGTTGCCCCGGCCGGGTCTGGAGTTGCCGGCGTTCGCAACCAATATAGAGTGCCGATGCGCTCTTAGGGAGAGCGTGTCATGTCGCTGGACGAGCGGGCGAACTTGTCTGACCTGCCGGTCGCAAGACCGGCGCAACCGAAACGGGAGGCTCCACATGGATAATGTGGTTAAGTCCTTGTCCGTAGAGCGGGCGCGCAGCCCCTCCGCAGACAAGTTCATCGTCAAGCAACCGACGCAGGTCGAGGCCGAGGAGGCCGTGCGCACGCTGATCCGCTGGGCCGGCGACGATCCGTCGCGGGAGGGGCTGCTCGATACGCCGCAGCGCGTCGCCAAGGCCTATCGCGAGTTCTACAAGGGCTATCGCGAGGACGCGGGCGACATGCTCGAACGGGTCTTCGAGGAGGTCGACGGCTACAAGGACATGGTCCTTGTCCGTGACATCCCGTTCTATTCGCATTGCGAGCACCACATGGTGCCTTTCGTCGGTAAGGTCCATATCGGCTACTATCCGAACGGCGGCGTGGTCGGCCTGTCGAAGCTGGCTCGTGTCGTCGAGGTCTATGCCCGCCGCCTGCAGACGCAGGAGACGATGACGGCCCAGATCGCCCAGGCGATCGAGCGGACGCTGAAGCCCGGCGGCGTCGCCGTCCTCGTCGAGGCCGAGCACATGTGCATGTCGATGCGCGGCGTGCAGAAGCAGGGCTCGTCGACGATGACGACGCAGTATACCGGCCGCTTCCGCGACCCCGCCGAACAGGTGCGCTTCTTCACCATGGTGAAGTCGCCGGGGCTGTAGCACCAACCGTCATTGCGAGGAGCGCAAGCGACGAAGCAATCCAGAACGGTTCGATCGACGGCCCCTGGATTGCTTCGCTGCGCTCGCAATGACGGCTGGCCTCGCCGCCGCTATATAGCGCGAACTATCCCCCAGGATCCTCTCATGACTGCCTTCCCCACCCTTTCAGCCAAGGCCGAAATCGAAGAGGGCACGGTCCTCGCCCCCAAATTCGATCGCGACGGGCTCGTCACCTGCGTCACCACCGACGCTGTGACCGGCGAGGTGCTGATGGTCGCGCATATGAACGCCGAATCGCTGCGCCTGAGCATCGAGACGGGGCAAGCCTGGTACTGGTCGCGCTCGCGCCAGAGCCTCTGGCGCAAGGGCGAGACCTCCGGCCAGCTCCAGAGCATCGTCGAGATGCGCGTCGACTGCGACCAGGACGCGATCTGGATCAAGGTCAATGTCGGCGGCGACGGCGGCTGCTGCCACACCGGCCGCCACAGCTGCTTCTATCGGGTTAAGCCGGTCGGCACCGCTGCGGACGGCCCCCTGACCATCTGAACCCGGACTGCCTGCTTCGTTGGCAATCCTTTCACCAAGCTTTCATGTTTCCTTCAAAAGCGACTGATAGCCGCCTAGGGTCCCGGCGCCGTTCATCTTTCGCTCATCGGCTCGCGCGATCCTGACTCTCCCGCGGAGGGATCGCGCCGATGAGACTGGAGAACATCGCCAGACGGGCCTTTGGATTGGGCGGCGGCGGAGCTGCGATGAACGATCTCGTTTCCGAACCCGTCCCGCGCCTCAGCCGGCCGCGGATCGGCCTCGCCCTCGGCGGCGGTGCCGCGCGCGGCTGGGCCCATATCGGTGTCCTCGATGTCCTCACCGAGGCCGGCTACGCACCCGAAGTGATCGCCGGCACCTCGATCGGCGCGGTGGTCGGCGGCTGCTACGCCGCCGACAAGCTCGGGCAATTGCGCGAGTTCGCGCTCGGCCTGACCAAGCGCCGCGTCGTCGGGCTGATGGACTTCCATCTCGGCGGCGCCGGACTGATCTCCGGTGGCCGACTGAAGCGCCTGCTCGAACGCGACCTCGCCGGCCTGCAGATCAGCGACCTCAAGCAGACCTATGCCGCCGTCGCGACCGAGCTTGGCACCGGCCATGAGATCTGGCTGACCCGAGGCTCGCTGGTCGATGCGCTGCGCGCTTCTTATGCGCTGCCCGGCGTGTTCGATCCGGTGAAGCTCGGCGGGCGCTGGCTGATGGACGGCGCGCTGGTCAATCCGGTGCCGGTCACGGTGGCGCGTGCGCTCGGCGCCGACGTCGTGCTCTGCGTCAACCTGAACAGCGACATGACCGGTCGCGGTACGGTGATCCAGTCCTACGGCGCCGATCCCGACCCTGAGCCGGCGCCCGAGCAGCGCCCGGCGACAGGCTGGTTCGGCAGCGTGCGCGAGCGCATGCGCGGCATCGTCGGCAAGGCCAATCACGAGCAGCAGCCTGGGCTCGCCGGCGTGATGATCGACGCCTTCAACATCACCCAGGACCGGATCTCGCGCTCGCGCCTCGCCGGCGATCCGCCCGATGTGATGATCGGCCCCAGGCTCGGCCGCGTCGGCCTGTTCGACTTCCACCGCGCCGACGAGGCGATCGCGCTCGGCCGGCAGGCGGCTGAACGCGCGCTCGACGAGATCGCCGCGATCGTCGCGGCCAATCACCTGCCGCTGAACTAGGCGGCAGGTCGCGGCTCGGACCCTAGGCCATCGCGATATAGTCGCGCATCGCCCGGCTTTCGGCCTCGATCTCCGCGACGCGATGCTTGACCACGTCGCCGATCGAGACGATGCCGGCGATCCGGCCGCCATCGACCACCGGCACATGCCGGAAGCGGCCCGAGGTCATGATCTCCATCAGATCGTCTACGCTGGTGTCAGGCCGGCAGGTCACGACCTTGGCGGTCATGGCGCGCGATACCGGCGTTTCCAGTGCGGCAGCGCCGTCCGTGCCCAGGGCCTTGATGATGTCGCGCTCCGACAGGATGCCGAGCAGGCCGCCATCGGCGCCGGTCACGACCACCGCACCGATCCGCTTCTCGGCCAGGGTCCGCGCCGCCTCGCCGAGCGTCCGGTGCGGCTGCACCGAGACCACCTCCGCGCCCTTGTTGCCGAGAATATGAACGACGTTCATCGACTTCTCCTCCGACGGTAGCGGCACCGTTGACCGGCGCTCGTTGATGGGTTCGACGATCGCAATGCCGGATCGGACGGAGCGTTGCCCTCCGAGGCGCGGCATCACGCTGGACTGATTTCAATGTGAGCGAACTCTGAGGCGACGGCAAGGCGATTGCTGGACGAAGCCTGCGCGCTACGGTTGCGCCTTCCCGTGATGTCTAGCGCCGGACCGGCCCGCGATCGAGCAGCGGGAACAGCAGGAGCCCGGCGAGGAAGCCGCCGATATGCGCTTCCCAGGCGATGCTGGTCTCCTCGCCGAGGATCGGCACCAGGCCGGCACCGAAGATGATGTTGGTGACGAACCAGATCACCACGAACAGCATGGCCCGCGAATTGCGCCAGAGACCGCCGAGGGGCTCGGCCGGAATCGCACGCACCACCTCGTCATGGCCGAGCCCACCGAAATGCACCCCCGGCGAGAAGACGAAGCGGATCGCCGCCGCCGTTGCCCCTGAGACACCGGCGGAGGCACCGACCAGCGGCAGCACGTCGAGCTCGCGCGACCACCAGTGCAGCAAGGCGCCGCCGATGGTGGACACCGCCATCAGCAGCAGGAAGCGCCCGCCCCCGAGCCGGCGCGCGACCGGACTGCCGAAAGCCGCGAGCCAGACGACATTCGAGACCAGATGCAGCCAGGAGCCGTGCAGGAGCCCGTAGCTGAGCAGCGTCCAGGGCTGGCCACCGCCATCGGCCAGCAGCAGGCGGACCAGTTGCAGGCGCTGGACGAAATCGGGCGTGCCGGAGGTGCCGAGCGAACGGGCGATCTCCTCCAGGCGCTCCGGGGCGAACCAGAGCGTCAGGCGCGCCGGCACGAAGGAAAGCCAGGAGACGAGCAGGAAATCGTCGCGCTCGCTGAGCAGCTCGCGCGCGCCCTGGATCAGCGCCAAGGCTGCGATCAGCCAGACGACGGCGCCGGGCAGGTTGAAGACAGGCTCGCGCGCTGGCGGGCCATGGGGATCGTCTGGGTTCGCCGACATCGTGCCTCACTGGCGCATGGGCCTGCGGCAGGCAACAGAAAAGGGGAGAGCGGTCGCTCTCCCCTCTCCTCCCCGGCCGGTCACGCCCCCGCGCCCCTGCCATTTCCGTTAAGCCCGGACGCTGCGCGCCGGCTCGAATTCGACGACCGATTTATGCGGCATTTTAGGGATCTTCCACAAGCTTAACGCCTGATTAACCTTAACAGCCCCTGCCGCCTCCCCCTGTCCGGGTCGCGTGGCAAGACGGCATGCGGGCTGCGTCCTGCCGATTCGCAAGGGCCCGACAGTCCCCACCTCGAACGAAAGCGCTCCGATTTGACACGCATTCGCACGAACAGGGACGGCGCAGACCGGACTGGACACGACATGAAGAATCCGAGCACCCGCCTGGTTTTCGACTACTGGGACACGTTGCGCGGCGAACGGAGCGCCCCCGAACGGGGCGAAATCGAGCCGGGCGCGCTGCGCCATGCGCTGGCCGACACCTTCGTGCTGGAGAACGAGCCGATCGGCCCGGTCTTCCGCCTGGCCGGGACGCGGCTCTGCGCCCTGTTCGGCCGCGAACTGCGCGGACGCGCCTTCACCGCGCTCTGGCCCGATGTCGAGGCGCAGGGCGACATGCGCCGCCTCGTGCAGACCGTGATGGACGAGACAGCAGGCGCCGTCGCCGGGCTCTCGGCCCAGACGCAGAACGGCGCGAGCGTCCATCTCGAACTGCTGCTGCTGCCGCTGCGCTATCGCGGACGCACCCATGCCCGCATCCTCGGCGCCCTGTCCCCGGCCTTGTCGCCGGAATGGCTCGGACTCGACACGCTCGATTCGATGCGGATGATCTCGCTCAGGATGATCTGGCCGGATGCGCGCACGCAGCGCCCGACCGAAGCTGCAGCTCAGGACAAGCGGCCGAAGCTGATGCTTCTGCCCGGTGGACGTGTGTGAGGTTGCCCTAACTACCTCTTAACCCGCGAGCCGGTAGCATCACTCTGGTAGAAACAGAGTTTGCAATGCTCACGGCGCCCCAAAATCCGAAGACGGGCTCGGTCCCGGTCGAGCGCCGGCGGCATCAGCGCATGAAAGTCGTCCTGCTCGGACGCTACATGCTGCCCAATCGCATGGAATATCCCTGCCAGACCACCGACATTTCGCCGGGCGGCCTGCACATGGTCGCGCCGGCCAAGCCGATGATCGGCGATCGCGTCATCGTCTACCTGGAGCATCTCGGCCGAATCGAAGGCACGGCGGTGCGCACCACGCCCGCCGGCTTCGCGATGACCATCACCGCGACCAGCCGCAAGCGCGAGAAGTTCACCGCGCAGCTGACCTGGCTCGCCAATCGCGACGAGCTCGGCCTGCCCGAGGATCGGCGCCATGAGCGCATCGTACCGCGCAACCCGCGCTGCATCATCACCCTGGAAGACGGCAGCGAACATGCCGTGCGGCTGATCGACATCTCGCTGTCGGGCGCTGCCTTCGCCAGCGACCACCAGTTCGAGATGGGCACGGCGATCCGGCTCGGCGGGACCGCGGCGATGATCGTGCGCCGCTTCGACGGCGGCTACGCCGCCCAGTTCCGCATGCCGCTCTCGGCCGACGCGCTCGACGAGAATCTCGAGCTCTGAGGGCGCGCAAGCGCTTCTTCCTTTCGGCTGAGCCTTCAAGCAATCGAGCGGTACTGCGCCGGCCCCGATAAGGGCCAGGCAGCACTCGCCATGCATACCGGCTCCAGAAGTCTTCGGCAGAAGAGGTATTCGCTGAACCTTCCCCTCGCCCGCGGGAGAACGGCGCGGATGAAGGTCGGCCCCTCCGTATGAGGCGCAGTGGCAGCAACCTCTCCCTAACGACCAATGTCGGCCTCCCACTCCGACCCGTCTCCCAGCCGGATTCCTCTGCGAAATGCGGGTCGCTCTGTCTCCTCCCTTCCCCCTTGTGGGGAAGGGTATGGGGATGGGGAACGAACGACTGGGTGCAAGGCTAATCGCAGAAGCGGATCGGCCCGTTTCCCGACGAATTCGCTCCGACTTTGCGCCCCCACCCCTGCCCCTCCCCACAAGGGGGAGGGGTTTCCTGCGCTTCGTCCGGTTTCGCAGAGGAATCCAACCGGGAAAAGGAATGCCCCTGCCTTGCCCGCTCGGCGCGGCAACCCTTAACATGGGATTGACGGCCTCCACCTCATGGTTAAGAGACTGGATGGTTAAGGAGACCCATAGTTAAGATTTTCTGACGCGAGCGCTGAAAATTCTTACCCACCGTTTTATACCTGATTTTCTGTAAGTACTTTGATCTTCAATAGGCTCGATTTCAGTAAAATTGTCCGCTTTCATTTCAAGCGATCTCTACAGCCCAAGAGCATGGTCGTTCCCGGGACAGGAAAGGGGACGACATGTTTTCGGGTTTTCGGGGATTTCGCGGCCTGGCCGCTGCTACCATCATCACCCTCGCCGGCGTGACCGGTGCCGAGGCACAGCAGACCAGCGGCCTGCCGGTCGCCAGCGCGCCGATCGTCGCCGGCGGCGACGCCCGGGCGCCTTACGCCTGGGTCGACTTCTGCAAGCGCATGCCGAGCGAATGCGCCGTCGACACCCGCGAGGCCGAGCAGATCGAGCTGACAGCCAAGACCTGGAAGCTGATGGTCGCCGCCAACGTCAAGGCCAACCGCGACATCGAGGCCATCACCGACCAAGACCATTGGGGCGTGGTCGACCGCTGGGACATTCCGACCGACGGCAAGGGCGATTGCGAGGATTATGTCCTGCTGAAGCGCCAGCGCCTCGCCGAGGCCGGCCTGCCGCGCCGGGCCATGCGCGTCACCGTCGTGATCGACGAGGAGAATGCCGGCCACGCCGTGCTGATGATCCGCACCGACCGCGGCGACTTCATCCTCGACAACAAGCGCAACGCGATCCTGCCGTGGAGCCAGACCGGCTACACCTACGTCAAGCGTGAATCCCAGGCCCGCACCGGCTGGGCCTCACTCGGCGGCCTTTCGACCTCGACGGTCGCATCGCTGCGCTGAACAAGACAACGCGCCGGGCGGGGACGAAACCCGGCGCGAATACCAGACCGGCGAAGTCTAGACGGGCTTCGCCACCAGACGACGAGTCCGGTCACGTCCCCACCCACCCGTCCCCGACCGGGCACGTCCAGGGCCGGCTCCTTCCCCGGGAGCCGGCCCGCTTCGTTTTCAGAAGAGCCGAGCTGTGGAGCAGATAAGCGGTCAGTCGATCCGCTTCATGCCCTTGGCGAACTGCTTCCAGCGCTCGGAATAGCCCACGGCGGCAGCGCGCAGGCCTGCGGCCGCCGCCTCGTCCAGGGTGCGGAGCGCGCGGGCAGGCGAGCCGACGATCAGCGAATTGTCAGGGAATTCCTTGCCCTCGGTCACCAGCGCATTGGCGCCGACCAGGCAGTTGCGGCCGATCTTCACATGGTTGAGCACGGTCGCGCCCATACCGATCAGGCTGTTCTCGCCGATGGTGCAGCCATGCAGGATGGCGCGGTGGCCGATGGTGCAGCCGGCACCGACCTTGAGCGGCGCGCCCATGTCCGTGTGGAGCACGCAGCCTTCCTGGATGTTCGTGGCCTCGCCGATCTCGATCCACTCATTGTCGCCGCGCAGCACCGAGCCGAACCAGATCCCGACATCCTTCGCCAGCCGGACCCGGCCGATGACATGGGCGTCGGGCGCGAGCCACCACTGCCCTTCCGGCGGCGTCTCGGGTGCGGTCCCGTCGAGCGAATAGAGCGGCATGGCAGATCCTCCTACTTCACCTAGAGCCTTGCCGGCGAATACAGATCGCCTTCAAAGTTCCAGCTCTTTGGCTTCACGCAATTCCGGGCGCAAAACCGCTACGCACTTTTGCTGGAACTGCTCTGGAGGATTGCAGGGCTGGCGCCCTCGCCGTCAAGCGGCTCCGAGCATCATCAGCAGGTCGAGCACGACCCGGCCGCTGATCAGGCTCCAGAGCGAGGCGATCATGCTCGCCGCCATCACGAAGAAGAAGGGCCGCCCTTCGAACCGCCGGCCGCGCACGGTGTTGCGCAGAATCAGGAAAGGCGCGCTGAACACCACCACCGGCACGCTCGCCACGGCGCCGACGCCACCGCTCTGCAACAGCTCGAAACCGGCGCGCTTCTGGGTGAACAATTCGAAGGCGCTGGCCAGCAGGCCGGCGAAGGCGAAGCCGAGGACCAGCGATTTCAAGGCCTCGACGGCGGAGGGTTCGAGCGTCACGGGCGCGGCTTCCAGCGGATGCGGCCCAACCATGGCGCAAGGTCGTTCAACGCGGAAGCGAAGCTTTAACCTTTGGTTAACCACGCCGGCCCCATCATGGTTTACGGGGCGTTAAGGCGGCTCTGTTTCAGTTTCCTGACAGGGCCGCGCGTCGGCCCCGGAGACGAATCCGATGAGCCTCTACGCGCCCGACCAGACCCAGCCGCTCGCCAGCGCCACCGATGTCGCAGCGCTGATCCGCAACCATCTCAGGCGCCGCCCTGCGCCGGCGCTGCCACGCGGCGACCGGGCCCTGCTGCGGCTCGCGGCAGCGATCGTCGTACTCGGACTGGCCGGCACCGGGCTTGCCCTGCTCGCCACCCGCCCCCACCCCGACGCCGGCACCGATCTGCAGGCGTCGCGGGTCGGCGAGGTCGTGCTGGCGATTCCGGAGAACCTGACGGGTGCCGATGGCGAGGATGGGCGCCTCGTCGGCATGGCGCGCCTGCGCCTGGACTGGCCGAGCCTCGGCCCGGTGACGCCCGATACCCGGCACCGCCTGCTGGTGACCCTGAGCCCGCCGGACAAGGTCAACGAGCCGGCGACGCAGCTCTCGACCTATGCCCGTTTCCTGACGCCGACGGTCTGGTCCAATCCCGGCGGGCTGGTGGTGCGCGGCTTCCGCAAGGGCTCGCCCTATGAGGGCGACGAGCTCTATGTCTCGGTGCCGGACGGGCGCGGCTTTGCGGCACGCTGCCCGGTCGAGGCCGCCCAGAGCGGCCTCGACGAGCCCTGCCGCGTGACCTTCCGTCATCGCGGCGTCGACGTGAACATCCGCTTCCCGCGCGCGATCGTCGCCGACTGGCAGATCATGCTCGGCGGCGTGCGCCGCACGATCGACGGGCTGATGCGCTGAGAGCGGGGGCCCTGCCTCAGTCCTCGAGATCGACGTCGAGGATCGCCATGGTGAAGTTGAACGAGCGGTCGCCGTCCTCGTCGTCGACATGGATGATGCCGATGAACTCGTCGGCGAGATAGACCTCGGCCGAATCGGTCTTCTTCAAACGCGCGCGCACGCTGATGTTGTGGTTGGCGAAGGTGCGGCGGAGATAGGCTTCGAGCTTGGCGAGTTCGGTCTTGTCCACGGTGACGATCCTTATGCGTTGCGCGGACGGATGCCACGCGTGAGCCGCGAGAGCAAGAACGAAGGCGATCCGGCCACAACGCATGGCCGCGCCGCTTTCCTGCGCTGACGCAGGATCATTGCCCGTGCCAAGCTCCGGCTCCCGCCTTGATCGACGATGGATTGTCCGATGAAGCCCTGGCTGCCCGCAGCGCTCGATTATGTCGCAAGCTGGCTCGAATTCCAGCGCCGGTTCCACGACCAGCCCGGCTGCGCCGTCGCGATCGCCGACGGTGGCGAGATCGTATTGGAAGCCGCCTTCGGCAGCGCCGACTTATCGACCGGCGAAGCGCTGACGCCGCGCCACGGCTTCCGGATCGCCTCGCATTCCAAGAGCTTCACCGCCGCCGGCACCTTACGCCTCGCCGAACAAGGCCGCCTCCGGCTCGACGACAAGGCCGGCGCCTATGTCGACGGCCTGCATCCCGAGGTCGCGGCGGTGACGCTGACGCAGCTTCTCTCCAACAGCGCCGGGCTCCTGCGCGACGGCGTCGATTGCGGCCAGTTCTTCGATCGCAAGCCCTATGCTCGGAAAGACGAGTTGCTTGCCGACCTCGCCAGACCGCCGGTCTTCCCGGCCTCGCAGCGCCTGAAATACTCCAATCATGGCTTCGGCCTGCTCGGCCTCGTCATCGAGGCGGTGACAGGCGAGCCCTATGCCGACTGGATCGCCCGCGAGATCGTCGCGCCGGCCGGGCTGAAGGAGACCAGGCCCGACATCACCCTCTGGACCGGGCCGATGGCGAAGGGCCATAGCGGCACGCTGCCGCTCGGCCGGCGCGTGGTGATCCCGGCCGACAACCCCGGCAACGCCATGGTCTCGGCCGCCGGCTTCGTCGCGACGGCGGCCGACATCGCCCGCTATATCGCCCAGCTCTCGCCCAAGGCCGAGCGCAGCGTCCTGTCGGCGCTGAGCCGCCGCGAGATGACGCGCCGGCTCTGGCCAGATAGCGAGAGCAGCCTCGGCCGCCACTACGGGCTCGGCACCATCTCGGGCGGTGGCGATGGCTGGGACTGGGTCGGCCATTCCGGCGGCTTCCAGGGCTTCATCACCCGCACCGCAACCGTGCCGGAACAGGGCCTCACCGTCTCGGTGCTGACCAACGCCATCGACGGCCTCGCCCATCCCTGGCTCGACGGCGTGATCCAGATCTTCCGCACTTTCGCCGAGCACGGTGCGCCGACGCCGACGACCGAGCGCTGGCGCAAGCGGCTCTGGACGATCTGGGGCGCCGGCGACCTCGTCCCGGTCGATGGCAAGGTGCTGATGGCCAATCCGGCGCTGTTCAACCCGTTCTTCGACGCTGGTGAGATCGCACTGGAGGGCGAGGACCAGGGCCGGATCGTCAAGGCCTCGGCCTTCGCCAGCCCGGGCGAGCCGGTGAAGCTCGTCCGCAGCGCCGCAAGCGAGATCGAGGAAGCCTGGATTGGCGCCGCGCAGGTGATCGGGGAAGACGCGCTGAAGGCGGAGATGCTGGAGCGGTATGACCAGCGTCATGCTCGGGCTTGACCCGAGCATCTCATGCCGGACGAAGCCCCCGTCGGCACCTTCTCGTCATGAGATTCTCGGGTCTGCGCTGCGCTCCGCCCGAGAATGACGCGCTCCGGCCTCACCTCACATAGTGCAGCCTTCCAAACCGCCGGCGGAAAGCCGTGACGTCGCGAGCGATCGCCTCGTCCGGACGCGCGCCCGACAGCCCATCGGCGATATAGCCGGCGAGCTCGGGCATGTGCTCGGGCTTCATACCGAAGCGGACGATCTCGGGCGTGCCGAGCCTGAGGCCGTTGACGTCGCCGTCGACCTCCGCGATCGGCAGGCCGATGCCGCAGCTCAGGATATTGACGACGCGCAGCCGCTTCGCTGCCGCCTGCCCGCCACCATAGGGCGCCGCCTCGATCGCGAACTGATGCGAGGTCGTCATGCCGCGATGGCGGGCGAAGACCGGGACCTGCCGCTCGGCCAGCGCATCAGCCAGCGCCTTTGCAGTCGCGGCCATCATCGTCGCGTAATCGCGGCCGAATTCCTGCCAGTCCATCATGGTGATCGCCAGCGCCGCGGACTTGGCCGCGTCGAAATTCGCGGTCAGACCGGGATAGGCGATGGCGTCGAGCTTCTCGGCGAGCGCGGCGTCATTGGTGACGATCAGGCCGGAGGGCGGGCCGCCCAGGCTCTTATAGGTGCTCATCGTTATGACATGAGCGCCCTCTTCCAGCGGCTGCTGCCAGCCATGCCCCGCGATCATGCCGGAGAGGTGGGCGGCGTCGAACAGCACGATCGCGCCGACCTCGTCGGCAATGGCGCGGATCTCGCGGATCGGATGCGGGAACAGATTGAGGCTGCCGCCGATGCTGATCACCTTGGGCTTCAGCCGCCGCGCATCCTCGCGCAGCTTCTCGACATCGACGGTGTAGCCGTCGGCATCGATCGGCGCCGGATGGGTGACGACGCCATAGAGCCCGGCGGCACCGGCACCGTGATGGGTGACATGGCCGCCGATCGCCGGCGGCGGAGCGATCACGACGTCGCCGGGCCTGGCTGCCGCCATGAAGACATAGAGATTGGCGATCGCGCCGGAGGGCACACGGATCTCGGCATAGTTCGCGCCGAAGACCTGCGCTGCGAGCTCGGCCGCCATCACCTCGATCTGCTCGATCGCCTCGAGGCCCATCTCGTATTTGTCGCCGGGATAGCCGAGCGAGGGCCGCGTCCCCAGCCCCTGCCCCAACACGGCCTCGGCGCGCGGGTTCATGACATTGGTCGCGGGATTGAGGTTGACGCAGTCGCGCTCGTGGATGGTGCGGTTCTCGGCGACGAGGCTGGCGAGCCTCGCCTCGCGCGCCGTGCGGTCCTGGCCGGCGACCTCACCGGCGATCCTCAGCACGTAGTCCTCGCTCGCCGCCGGCACCCAACCGCGCCGCGCCAGTTTCACCGTCATCGCCATCCCTCGCCGAGCCTTGTTTCGTCGGGCCATTGCAGCGATTTGCCGGCGCTTATGCAAACCAGTTATCGTCGCCGGGAGGCATAGAAAATCTAGGCCTGGAACCTCGTGCCGCCATGCCCGTCAGACCACCCCGCCCGCCCTTGCCGCCGCTCAACGCGCTACGTGCCTTCGAGGCCGCGGCGCGGCTCGGCAGCTTCTCGCGGGCGGCCGAGGAGATCGGGGTGACGCAAGGCGCCATCGCCCAGCAGGTTCGGCATCTCGAAGCCTTCCTCGGCCTGACGCTGTTCCGGCGGTTGCCGCAGGGCGTCGCGCTGACCGACGCCGCCCAGGGCGCGCGTCCCCGGCTCAGCGCCGCCTTCGATGCGCTCGCCTTGACCGTGCAGGAGCTCAAGGCGAGTCATGCCGGCCGGGCGCTCGCCATCGCTGCCCTGCCCTGCATCGCCCAGCTCTGGCTATCGCCGCGCCTGCCGGCACTGCAGCAGGCCTTTCCCGGCCTCGCCGTCTCGATCAGCGCGATGGAGGAGCCACCGGCAGGCCGGCACGAGAGTTTTGATCTGGCGCTGTTCTACCTCGCCAGGCCGCCGGCCAACGCGCTCGCGCTCGGCGAGGACAGCCTGTTCCCGGTCTGCGCCCCCTCGCTCGCCGCCACGCTGCGGAGCCCGGCCGATCTCGCCGGCCGGATCCTGCTGCACGACGCGGTCTGGCGCAGCGACTGGGTGCGCTGGCTGCGCCATGCCGGCGTCAGCGGCGCCGATCCCGGTCGAGGGCCGTCCTATTCGCTCTATGCGCTGGCGCTCGATGCCGCGCTCGGCGGCGCCGGCATCCTGATCGGCCGCCGGAGCCTGGTAGCGCCCTATCTCGCCGATGGGCGGCTGGTTGCGCCCTTCGCGGAAGAACTCCCGAGCGACGACCGTCTGAGCATGCTGTTCCCAGCCGCCGGCAAGCCGCATCCACAGCGGGCCGAGCTCGTCGCCTGGCTGGAAGCTAGCGCCTGATCCGGACCGTGGGCCCTCTCACCTCGCGCTCTTCGATGACGCAAGGCCAAGCCTGTCGCAAAGCTCCGCTTCCCGGCTCTGCACGAAACCGGCGTAATCGCGCAGGTGGACGCCATCGCTGAAGGATGATGGCCGCCCCGTCCTATCCAGCGCCTCGCCGAACAGGTCGGAATAGACGCAGCGCTCCGGCTCGCATGACTGGGCCAGCAGGCTGGAATAGCGGGCGGCTGTCGCCCGCGGATAAAGGGCCTCCTCCTTGTCCCCGACGGGGGGAATCGCGATCAGGGCCCGGCGGCGGCCCCAGACGGTGAGACGCTGCGCCAACGCGGCAAGACCGGCCCGAAAGCCGCCTTCGGCCTCCTCGGTTTCCGGCTTGCGTTTCACCCAGATATCGTTGGTGCCGACCGCCAGCAGAACGGCCTGTGCCTGCCGCGGCGGCGTGATCGTCCTGGCGAGATCGAGAACATCGGCCAATGTCGCGCCCGAGATGCCGGCGTTGACGAGCGGCAATCCGCAGAGCGTAGGCAGGAACAGATGCTCGGCGTGGGAATCACCCAGGATCGCGAGGTAAGGACCCCTGACCTGGTCGAGCTGGGCCTGGATCGTCTTCATGCGGAGCTGGCGAAAGCCGCCGAAGGCGCCGGCAGGACCGTTGCTCGCACCCCAGCCATGCGCGACCCAGCCGATCGCGACGGCGAGGGACAGCAGGACCACGAGAAGCGCAATCGGGGGCAGCACGCCCGCACGCGGATGCAGCAACCGCGAGGCGCGAGACAGTGGATGAAGGAGGATTGAGAGCATGTCCGCCCCGTTCGTTGCCATGGGACGTTTCGGCACGCGGTCGGGCGGAATGCCGGCGGCGGTGTTTCCGAATGTTTCGGACAGGTTGAAAGTTGTAATGCGCCGTCAGCCGCGTCGCGCGCACTGGGACGCGCCTCGTTGCGGCAGCCCTGCAAAGTGACCTGCTCGCATGCTTCGCCGCCCGCAGCGCCGCCTTCCAGCGGAAACTGCGCCGCGCCGCTCGAGCAACCTTTCGATTTGGCAGCAAGGATCGGAGTTCGAGATTCTCCCTCCGGATTTAGCGTTCGATCATGAGGTCCGAACAGGGAGCCACGACGATGAACCTCGTGATCGCCAACGACATGTCGCGGAACGCCTCCAAAGCGGAGCCGCTCGACATCCTGCTCTACGCCACGGCCGACACCGCGCTCGGCAAGGTCTTGCTCGCTCGCAGCGCCAGGGGCGTCTGCGCGATCCTGCTCGGCGACAGCGCCGAAGAACTGACGAGCGATCTCGCCAGCCGCTTCCCGCAGGCCACGCTCGTCCCCAGCGATGCGGCGATCCGGGCCGATCTGGCCAAGGTCCGCCGTTTCATCGACAACCCGACCGAGGGGCTCGACCTCTCGCTCGACATACGCGGCACGCCGTTCCAGCGCCGTGTCTGGGAGAAGCTGCGGGCGATCCCGGCCGGCCGGACCGTGAGCTATCGCGAGCTCGCCAGCTGGATCAGCCCGTACGCCAATCCGCGCGCCGTCGGCAGCGCCTGCGGCGCCAACCCGATCGCGCTGGCCATTCCCTGCCATCGCGTCGTCCGCAGCGACGGCGGCTTCGCCGGCTATCGCTGGGGCATCGAACGCAAGCGCGCGCTCATTCAGAAGGAAGCCGCAGCATGAACGCGAAGATCGCCACGCTCTCCCGCGCCTCCGCGGGCACCTCCGCAGAGACGCGGGTCGCCGCCTATGACTGGACAGCGCTCGCCGGCGAACTCGACGGCTTCGGCTGCGCCGTGCTGCCCGGGCTGCTCACGCCGGACGAGTGCCGCGGGGTCGCGGCGCTCTATCCCGACGAAAGCCATTTCCGCAGCCATATCGTCATGGCGCGGCATGGCTTCGGCAAGGGCGAGTACCGCTACTTCAAGTATCCGCTCCCGGACCTGATCGGCGGCCTGCGGACGGCGCTCTATCCACATCTCGCCGGTGTCGCGAACGCCTGGAACGATCGCATGGGGATCGATGAGCGCTATCCCGACGAACACGCATCGTTTCTCCGGGAATGCCATCAGGCCGGCCAAGCCCGCCCGACGCCGCTGCTGCTGCAATACGTCCCGGGCGACTTCAACTGCCTGCACCAGGACCTCTATGGCGACCTCGCCTTTCCGATCCAGGTGGCGATCCTGCTCTCCGAGCCCGGCCGCGACTTCACCGGCGGGGAATTCGCGCTGACCGAGCAGCGGCCGCGCATGCAGAGCCGTGTCGAGGTCGTGCCGCTGCGCCAGGGCGATGCGGTCGCCTTCGCCGTCCATAACCGGCCGGTGCAGGGCTCGAAGGGCAACTATCGCGTCAACCTGCGCCATGGCGTCAGCCGCGTCCGTTCCGGCATGCGCCACACCGTCGGCATCATCTTCCATGACGCGCGTTGACGTTGGTTAGCGTCAGTCCGCAGTGCGTGCCTCTGCTGGTTGCAGCGGATGCAGCAGAAGCGGCCCGGTCGGTAGGGATCGCCTCCAAGCCGTGTTACCTTGCGGAACAGGCGATCCCTCCGTGAACCACGCGCGGTGGTGCCAGCGGCTGGAGCCGGATTCGATCAGATTGACTCAATCTCATTGGTGAATCCGTCTCTGACTTTAAGATGGAACACACTCCGATCAGCTTGCGGAGCAAGCTGATCGGAGTGTGTTCCAGTATCGCAATCAACGGCATTTGCTGCGGACGAATGCCATGAAAGCTGTCGGACGCTGTCTGATCGCGGTTGCTGCCCTGCTGGTCTCATCCTCGCCCCCTGGAACTCAGGCACGCGACGAGACAATTGAACGCCTGCGCCTCGGCTCGGGCTTCGAAATCGTCATCGGCGAGAGGCAATCCGATCCGGGCGGACGGCTGCTGGAGGCCCTTGCGATCTGGGTCGGCGCGAAGCTGGGGCAGCCGGTCCCCGCCTCATTGCCGAGGCTCGTCTTCAAACCAGCTGAGCAAGTCGCCGTACTGCGGTTCAGGCAATATGCGTCCGAGCTCGTAAAGCAACAGGCTCAGCCAACGATCATCTCGATCTACGATGCCCGCGAGAACATCATCTATCTGAGAGACAGCTGGAGCGGCGCGACGGCGGCGGATCTATCTGTCCTAGTTCACGAACTGGTCCATCATTTCCAGGAAACGCACCAGACGAAATTCGAATGCGACGCAGCGCGCGAGGCCAAGGCTTTTGAACTGCAGGAGAAGTGGCTGAGGCTCTTCGGGGAAACGCTCGAAGAGGACTTCCAGATCGATCCGTTCACACTCCTGGTCAGGACATCCTGCGGGATGTGAGAGCGGCACCGCCACGCGCCGAACTCCTCGCCTCGCTGAAAACCAACGCCTGAACGAAAAAGGGCGGCTCGCAAGAGCCGCCCTTCCGATCGATACCGGCCAAAGCCGATACTGAAATCAGCGCTTCGAGAACTGGAAGCTGCGGCGGGCCTTGGCCTTGCCGAACTTCTTGCGCTCGACGACACGCGAGTCGCGGGTCAGGAAGCCTTCCTTCTTGAGCGGGCTGCGCAGCTCCGGCTCATAGTGGGTCAGCGCCTTCGAGATGCCGTGACGGACCGCGCCGGCCTGGCCGGAGAGGCCGCCGCCCTTGACCGTGACGACGACGTCGTACTGGGTCATGCGATCGACCAGCATCAGCGGCTGCTGCAGGATCAGGCGCAGCACCGGGCGGGCGAAGTAGACTTCCTGGTCACGGGTGTTGACCGTGATCTTGCCGGAGCCCGGCTTGATCCAGACGCGGGCGATGGCGTTCTTGCGCTTGCCGGTGGCATAGGCGCGGCCCTGCGCGTCGACCTTCTTGACGTGGACGGGAGCCTCGGGCTGGACGCCCTTGGCGACCTGACCGAGCTGCTCGAGAGACTGGAGAACCTCGGCCATCGTCAGACCCTCGCGTTCTTGCGGTTGAGCGCCGCGACGTCGAGCGCCTCGGGCGACTGGGCGGCGTGCGGATGCTCGGCGCCCTTGTAGACGCGCAGATTGCCGAGGATCTGGCGGAAGAGCGGGCCGCGCGGCAGCATGCGCTCGACAGCCTTCTCGACGACGCGCTCGGGGAAGCGGCCATCCAGCAGGAACTTGGCGGAACGCTCCTTGATGCCACCCGGGAAGCCGGTGTGGTGGTAGTAGACCTTCTGGTCGCGCTTGCGACCGGTCAGCACCACCTTCTCGGCGTTGATGACGATGATGTTGTCGCCACAGTCGACATGCGGGGTGTAGGCGGCCTTGTGCTTGCCGCGCAGACGCATCGCCACCAGGGAGGCGAGACGGCCGACGACGAGCCCGGAGGCGTCGATCACAACCCACTTCTTCTCGACATCGGCGGGCTTGAGCGAGATGGTCTTCATCGCGGCACCCTTCGGCTGCTTGAAAAAAGGACAAGCCGCCGGCAGGCCGGCGGCGGTGTGGGCGCTGGATAGGCGGCTACCCTATGAATGTCAAGCGAAGAGAATGCGTCCCTTTGGCGAAAAACGCATTGTTTTCAGCGCAATGCAAGAAACGGTATCCAGATACCGCAATTATCTCTCAGCCGGGATCGAATACGTCCCCGTCGCATGGCAGACCATCTCGGCATCGCCCTGCGAATAAAGGCAGACCTCGCCGACAGCGAGGCGCTTGCCGAGCTTGAGCAGCTTGGCTTCGCCGATCAGCGCCGCCTGTCCCGGCTTGCGCAGGAAATTGTAGTTGAGGCTCGTGGTCACCGCGAGCGCGACCGGGCCGATCTGGGCGAGGATCGCGACGTAGAGCGCAAGATCGGCGAGCGCCATCATGGTCGGGCCGGAGATGGTGCCACCCGGCCGCAGATGCTTCTCGTGATAGTCGCAGCGCATGCGCGCGCTGAGCGGCCCGACCTCCTCGACGAAATAGGTGCGGCCGCCATAGTGGAGCTGCGGGAAGACCTGATCGAGATAGGCCTCGATCTCGGCGGCGCTCATACGGGTCGTCATCGTGCGGAAAGCCAAGGTCTGATCGGACGTCAGTCCCCTTGCAGCACGCGCCCAGCCTTCCGACAATAGGACAAACAGCGAAAGGCCTGTTGCCATGAACGCCCATGCCAGAGCGCAGATCCTGCTGCGCGAGGATGCCGACGGCATCGCGACGCTGACCTTGAACCGGCCCGAAGCGCGCAATCCCCTGAGCGAGGCGATGCTCGCCGCCCTGTCGGAGACGTTCGCCGCGATCGCGACGGACGCAAGCGTCCGCGCCGTGGTGCTGGCTGCCGCCGGCCCGGTCTTCTGCGCCGGGCACGATCTCAAGGAGATGAGCGCGCACCGCGCCGATCCCGATCGCGGCCGCGCCTATTTCGCCGATATCCTCGGGCGCTGTTCGGCAACGATGCAGCAGGTCACCGCCCTGCCCCAGCCGGTGATCGCCGCAGTCGAAGGCACGGCGACCGCCGCCGGCTGCCAGCTCGTCGCGAGCTGCGACCTCGCCGTCGCCGGGCAAGCCGCGCGCTTCTGCACGCCCGGCGTCCATATCGGCCTGTTCTGCTCGACGCCGATGGTGGCGCTCTCGCGCAATCTCTCCGCCAAGCATGCGATGGAGATGCTGCTGCTCGGCGAGATGGTGCCGGCACCGGAAGCCGCGCGCATGGGCCTTATCAACCGCGTCGTTCCGGCGGGCGAAGCGGTTGACGAGGCCAAGCGGCTCGCCGCGATCATCGCCTCGAAATCGGCGGCAACGGTGAAGGTCGGCAAGCGCGCCTTCTACGAGCAGCGCGAGATGGGGCTGAAGGCGGCCTATGACCACGCCTCCGCGGTGATGGTCGAGAACATGCTGGCGCGCGACGCGGAAGAAGGCATCGGCGCCTTCATGGAGAAGCGCCAGCCGGACTGGCGTCACGGCTGAGCGGGCGGGCTCGCCCCAGGACGAGCCCGCCGCATTGAGACCTATGCGCTTCTTGCCGCCGGATCAGATGCCGAAGAGAGGGATCGGCTCATGTCTTGCCGGTGCCGGCTCGGCTTCAGCAGGTGTGGCCCGCTGCACCTGCTCGTCCGCCGGCAGTTGCAGCACGGTCGCGGTCTGGCCCTGCGAGAGGTTCGTCAGCAATTCGATCCGCCCATTCGGGAGTTCGATCGCGTCGTGATGGGCGTAGGGCTTGTCGAGATCGACCTGGCGGAAGCGCGCCAGCGTCGCCCCGAGCCGGCGATGCGGCAGGAAGCCGATCGCCCTGTCGCATTCGATCTCGGCCGAGAACGCCAGCTCCGTGCCGGGCAGGACGCAAACCGCGACATTCGGTTCACCAGCGGCGCAAAACCCCCTGGTACTCGAGCCGAGGAAGCTGGTGGTCTTGAGGACATCGCCGACCTTGGCAGGAGTCGACATAACATGGTGCAGACTGTAGTCGCACATGGCAGGCCCTCCTTGGTGCTGAAGAGCGGGATTTGCCCCGCACTCTTCAAGATGGGGAACCAGCTTGCCGACGCTAAGTTCCGGACCTCCGCACAGCTTCGCGATTGATTCAGGGAAAGCTGGTAATTCTTTCAATTCGCTGGGATTTCGAGTCCGTGAATCACGACGCTTACGATGATGCGCTCATTCGCCGCATCCTGCGCGAGGTCAAGACCGTCGCGCTGGTCGGCGCCTCCGCCAACGAGGCGCGCCCGAGCTGGATCGTCACCAAATACCTGCTCGATCGCGGCTATGACGTGATCCCGGTCAATCCCGGGCTCGCCGGCCAGACCCTGCTGGGCAAGACCGTCTACGGCTCGCTGAAGGACATTCCGCAGCCGATCGACATGGTCGAGATCTTCCGCAACTCGGAAGCCGCCGGCCCGATCACCGACGAGGCGCTCGCCCTGAACCCGCTGCCCAAGGTGATCTGGATGCAGCTTTCGGTGCGCAATGACGAGGCGGCGGCCAAGGCCGAGGCCAAGGGCCTCACCGTGATCATGAACCGCTGCCCGAAGATCGAATATGGCCGGCTCTCCGGCGAGATCGGCTGGCAGGGCATCAATTCGCGCATCCTCTCGGCGAAGAAGCCGGTGCTGGCCGGCAAGGGCTTCCAGAAGCTGACGATCAATAGGCCGGGCACGTAACCCCTTCCCCGCCGGCGGGCGATCGCTAATCTCGCCGCTCCCGCTCACGCCGGAGAAGGCCGATGCCCCCTCTCGATCGCCGCACCGTCCTGCTCGCTGGGCTCGCCAGCGCGCTCGGCAGCGGCAGCGCCCGCGCCGCCTTTCCCGAGCGGCCGATCCAGCTTGTCGTGCCTTTCGCGCCGGCAGGCGGCACCGATATCGCGGCGCGCCGGCTCGGCGAGACGCTGGCGCGGCAGTTCGGCCAGTCGCTGATCATCGACAACCGGCCGGGCGCCAATGGCATCGTCGCCGGCCAGGCGGTAGTCAAGGCGCCGGCCGACGGCCACACCCTGCTGGTCGCGACCGCGGCGAGCTTCGCCGCCGCCCCGGCGCTGGGCCAGAAGCTGCCCTACGACGTCGCCTATGATTTCGCGCCGGTCGGCATGCTCGGCCTGTTTCCGCTGGTGCTGAACGCCTCGCCGACCCTGCCGGTCAATTCGCTCGGCGAATTCCTCGCCTATGCCAGGCAGCGGCCCGGCCAGCTCAATTTCGCCTCGGCCGGGATCGGCGGCACCAACCACCTCGTCTTCGAGATGATCATGCAGGCAGCCGGCCTCAAGCTGGCGCATGTGCCCTATCGCGGCGCCGGCCTCGCTGCGGCCGACCTGATGTCGGGCCAGGTCCATGTCATGATCGACAGCCTCGCCGCCAGCCTTGGCAACATCCAGGGCGGCAAGCTGAAGGCGCTCGCGGTGACCACCGACGCACGCCAGCCGCAACTGCCCGAGCTGCCAACGCTCAGGGAACAGGGCGTCGACCTCGTCTATCCCGGCTGGGCCTCGATCGTCGCGCCGGCCGGCATCGAGCCGGGCACGCTGCACGTCCTCAACACGGCGATCAACGTGGCGATGGCCGATGCCGAGCTGGTCGCGCGCTATCGCGAGCTGGTGATTGAGCCCGTCGCCTGGAGCCCGCAGGAGACCGGCGCCTTCATGGCCCGCGACCGCGCGATCCTGACCGAGCTGGTGGCGAAGACCGGGATCAGGCTGGCCGAATAGGGGGAGGCAGGCATGCGCCGGGAAAGCACGACCTGCTGCATCGCCGGCGGCGGCCCGGCCGGGATGATGCTCGGCTTCCTTTTGGCGCGCGCCGGCGTCGAGGTCATCGTGCTGGAGAAGCACGCTGATTTCCTGCGCGATTTCCGCGGCGACACCATCCACCCCTCGACCATGGAGGTGATGCACGAGCTCGGCCTGCTCGACGCGTTCCTGACGCTGCCGCATGTCCGGGAGGACGACCTCGTTGCCCGCTTCGGAGCTGAGGACATCACCATCGCCGATTTCAGCCATCTGCCGGTCAAGGCGCCGTTCATCGCCTTCATGCCGCAATGGGACTTCCTCGACTTCCTCGCCGATCACGGCCGGGCCTATCCGAATTTTCGACTGCTGATGCGAACGCAGGCCACCGGGCTCGTCGAGGAGAATGGGCGTGTCGTCGGGCTTACGGCCGAGAACCTCGATGGCCTGCTTGAGATCCGCGCTGACCTCGTCGTGGCGGCGGACGGCCGGCGGTCCGATGTCCGCGCCGCGGCGGGCTTCACCGTCACCGAACTCGGCGCGCCGATGGACGTGCTCTGGTTTCGCTTCAGCCGCCAACCGGACGAGCCGGCACAGGCCTTCGGGCAGGTCGCGGCCGGGCGCTTCTTCATCCGCCTCAACCGCGGCGACTACTGGCAATGCGCCTTCATCATCCCGAAGGGCTCGCTCGAAAGATTGCAGGCAGCCGGGCTCGATGACTTCAAGGCCGGGCTCCTGGCGCTGGCGCCGGAATTGGCCGATCGGACCCACGAACTCGCGTCGTGGGACGACATCAAGCTGCTCTCGGTCGCCGTCGACCGGCTGGAGCGCTGGTGGCGGCCGGGACTGATCTGCATCGGCGATGCCGCGCATGCGATGTCGCCGATCGGCGGCGTCGGCATCAACCTGGCGATCCAGGACGCGGTCGCTACCGCCAACCTGCTGGCGCGGCCGCTGCGCGAGAAAACGTTGACGGATGCCGATCTCGCCGCCGTGCAGAAGCGGCGGGAATGGCCGACCAAGCTTACGCAGACCGCCCAGATCGCGATCCAGAACCGGGTGATCACGCCACTGCTCGCCACGGACAAGCCGGTCGCGCCGCCCTGGCCACTCCGGCTGCTGCAACGCTTCCCGCTGCTGCGCCGCCTGCCCGCCCGCATGGTCGGCATGGGCGTCCGGCCGGAGCATGTCGGGCCGGAGCTAAGGCCGCCACGCTGAATTGACGCCTCGCAAAGCGTTCGTTAAATCGAACAAGTCGTCCGAAATCAGAGTTTCCGAGGGAGCACGCCATGACCGACCGCGCACCGGGTTTCCATACGCTCGCCGTCCATGCCGGCGCTGCTCCCGACGCAGCCACCGGCGCGCGCGCCACGCCGATCTACCAGACGACCTCCTTCGTCTTCGACGATGTCGACCATGCCGCCTCGCTGTTCGGGCTGCAGGCCTTCGGCAACATCTATACCCGCATCGGCAACCCGACGAACGCGGTGCTGGAAGAGCGCGTCGCCGCGCTCGAGGGCGGCACGGCTGCGCTCGCCGTGGCCTCGGGCCATGCCGCCGAGTTCCTGTGCTTCCATGCGCTGCTGCAGCCGGGCGACGAGTTCGTCGCCGCCAAGAAGCTCTATGGCGGCTCGATCAACCAGTTCAACCACTCCTACAAGAACTTCGGCTGGAACGTGATCTGGGCCGATTCTGACGATCTCGACGCTTTCGCCGCGGCGGTGACGCCGAAGACCAAGGCGATCTTCATCGAATCCATCGCCAACCCGGGCGGCGTCATCGTCGACATCGAGGGCATCTCGAAGATCGCGAAGAAGCACAACATCCCGCTGATCGTCGACAACACGATGGCGAGCCCCTATCTGATCCGCCCCTTCGAGCACGGCGCCGACATCGTCGTGCACTCCGCCACCAAGTTTTTGGGCGGTCATGGCAACTCGATCGGCGGCCTGATCGTCGACGGCGGTTCGTTCAACTGGACCGGCGACGAGCGCTATCCGATGCTGTCCAAGCCGCGGCCGGAATATAACGGCATGGTACTGGGCGAGACTTTCGGCAATTTCGCCTTCGCGATCGCGACCCGCGTGCTCGGCCTGCGCGACATGGGCCCGGCGCTCTCGCCCTTCAACGCCTTCATGATCCTGACCGGCATCGAGACGCTGCCGCTGCGCATGCAGCGCCATTGCGAGAACACGCTGAAGGTCGCGACGCATCTTGCCAAGCACCCGGCGGTCGAGTGGGTGAACTATGCCGGCCTGCCGGACAACAAGTACCACGCCCTCGCCCAGCGCTATTGCCCCAAGGGCGCCGGCGCAGTCTTCACTTTCGGCCTCAAGGGCGGCTATGACGCCGGCATCCAGCTGGTCTCGAAGCTCTCGCTGTTCTCGCACCTCGCCAATATCGGCGACACGCGTTCGCTGGTGATCCACCCGGCCTCGACCACGCACCGCCAGCTCTCGGACGCGCAGAAGACCGCGTCGGGCGCCGGCCCCGAGGTGGTGCGCCTGTCGATCGGCATCGAGGATGTCGAGGACCTGATCGCCGATCTCGATCAGGCGCTGGCCTGATCGAGGCCAGCATTCTCGGAATGATAAAGGCGCCGGAAACGGCGCCTTTTGCTTTGAAAGATGCTCAGCCTTGTCATTCCGGGACGCTGCGCAGCAGCGGACCCGGAACCCACGACTGGGTCGCAACGGTTTCCATAACCCTCTGATGGGGCTCACCCGGTCGTGGGTTCCGGGTTCACGCCTGCGGCGTGCCCCGGAATGACAAAGTGCGGAGCGCCCTTTGCGCTACCCCCGCGCGGCCTGCTGCGTCCGCGTCAGATGCACCACGCCCATCGCCAGCACGGTGAAGCCGAGCGCCTGATGGGCCAGCCCGGCCCAGAGCGGCACGACCAGCAGCAGCGTCACGATGCCAAGGACAGACTGCGCGAGCACGAGCCCGGCAATGGCAGTAGCGCGCTTGGCGGCGCCCGAATCCGGCGCGGCACGGCGCAAGCTCAGCATCTGCCAGAACGCGAAGGCGAACAGGATGTAGGCGCCGATGCGGTGGTTGAACTGCACCAGCGCGACATTGTCGACGAAGTTCTCCCAGAATGGTGTCCCGGCGAACAGCGTCGACGACGACGGAACCAGCGCCCCGTCCATCAGCGGCCAGGTGTTGAAGGTGAAGCCGGCCTTGGAGCCAGCGACGAGGCCGCCGAGCGCGATCTGCACGAAGAGCAGCAGGAGCAGGAGCCACGCTGCCGCCCTGCCCCAGGCCGGCTCGATGCGGCGCAACGGCGTCAGCCAGGTGGCGAAGGCGATGACGCTGGCGAAGAAGAAGCCGGCGAAGGTCAGATGCAGCGTCAGCTTGACCGGGGCGACCGCGATCATACCCGGCTGTAAGCCCGAGGCGACCATGATCCAGCCGATCGTGCCTTGCAGGCCGAGCAGCAGGCCCATGCCGAACAGGATCGCGGTTTCGCGCCACGGCATCAGCCGCCGCAGCAGGACGACGAAGAAGCCGGCAAGATAGATCAGTCCGATAAGGCGGCCGAGCTGGCGATGGCCCCATTCCCACCAGTAGATGAACTTGAAGTCGGCGAGTTCCATGCCCGAATTCAGCAGCTGGAACTGCGGGCTGAGGCGATACTTCTCGAATTCGAGCGCCCAGGCGGCATCGTTCAGCGGCGGAATCGCGCCGGTGACCGGCCGCCATTCGGTGATCGAGAGGCCCGAGCCGGTCAGTCGCGTCGCGCCGCCGACCACGACCATGGCGAAGACCAGGAAGGCGACGGCCCAGAGCCAGCGGCGGATGCCGGCATGGCCGGTGGCGGCCGGAACGGCAGTCTGATCGAGCGCGATCGTCACGGCAGCGGGACCTCGGGTCGCAGGGAGAAGGCTTGAATACGCTTCACAAGCGCGGCGGCGGGTGACAGATAGTCCGCCCTTGAGACCTGAACAACGCCCGCAATGCCGCAGCCCGGACCATGATCGCCATGAGGCAGACCCATCGCAAGCTCATCGGCACGGTCGTGATGATCGTCTTCGTCTGCGTCTACGCGCTCGTCGCGATGGCACTGGCGCAGGGACGGATCACCGAAGCCTCGAAGCCGGTTCAGACCATCGCCTATATCGTGCTCGGACTGATCTGGGTGCTGCCGCTGCTGCCGCTGATCAAGTGGATGGAGCGCAAGGACGAGGCCTGACCGCCCCTCCCTCACACCGGCGTTCGCGACGCCGCTTTGTCGTTTCCTGCATTTTGGGCTCGCCGAACTTAAGAAACTTGCGGCTGGACCGCCAAATGAGAGCGCCTCTCTCTCAACAACCGCAATAGCGTTTCGCCGCGATCGAACAGGTCGACCGGCGCGACGCATGTCGCGGATGAGTTGAGGGAATGGGTCATGAAGATGTTGTTGCGGCTGGGCTCGCTCGCGCTCGTTCTCAGCGGAGGCCTGGCGCAGGCCGGCACGCTCGACACCGTGAGGCAGCGCGGCGTCCTGAAATGCAGCTCCACCATGGGCACGCCGGGCTTCTCGATGGCCGACGCGACCGGCCGCCATCGCGGCCTCGACGTCGATTTCTGCCGCGCGGTGGCGACGGCTGTGTTCGGCGATCCCGAGAAGGTGATGATCGTGCCGCTTCCCGCCGCTGCCCGCTTCACCGCGCTCCAGTCCGGCGAGGTCGACATCCTCTTCAATACGACGACCTGGACGATGGGGCGCGAGACCACGAACGGCATCCTGTTCGCCGCCGTGACCTATTATGACGGCCAGGGGATCATGGTCCGCTCGGGCGAGGTCAAGTCCGGCAAGGAGCTGAACGGCGCGACGCTCTGCACCAATCAGGGCTCGACGACCGAGCTCAACCTCACCGACTTCTTCCGCTCGAACAATCTGAAGAACGAGATCGTCGCCTTCGCCTCGCAGGAAGAGGCGCTGCAGGGTTATCAAGCGGGCCGCTGCGATGCCTTCAGCTCGGACCGCTCGGTCCTTTACGCCTTCCGTTCCAAGCTGACCGAGCCGCAGAAGCACACCGTTCTTCCCGACACGCTCTCGAAGGAGCCGCTCGGCGCCGCCGTCCGGCAGGGCGACGATCCCTGGTACAATGTCGTCAAATGGTCGGCCTATGCGCTGCATGCGGCCGAGGAGTTCGGGCTGACATCGAGCACGGTCGACCAGGCCGCGGCCACGACGAAGGATCCCAATGTCCTGCGCCTGCTCGGCCGCGAAGGCGCCATCGGCGAGTCGCTCGGGTTGTCCAAGGACTGGGCCCTGAACATCATCCGCAAGGTCGGCGCCTACAACGAGGTCTTCGACCGCAATATCGGCAAGGACAGCCCCTTGAAGATCGAGCGCGGCTTGAATGCCTCCTGGAAGCAAGGCGGCCTGCACTACGCCCCGCCGATCCGCTGATCGGATCGACAAGGCCAGCGCGCCTATCGCAAGCGCCTCGGCACGGTCTTGATGATCGTGTCGTGCGCCTGAGCACTTGTCACCACAGTGCTGGCGAACGGCCGGATCAGCGAAGCCTCGAAGCCAGTGCAGGCGGCCGTCTATATCATTCCCGCGCTGATCTGGGTGCTACCGCTGATCAAATGGATGGAGCGGAAGGACGGGTCGTAAACTTAAGCTCGACGTTCATTGGCTGTCGCGGCGCGAAAGAAAATGCCTAGTGAAGAAAAATAGCACGCAGGCGGCAAAGACCACCATCGGCAGCGCTACTCCAAGTATCAAGAGCCCCACAACATCCATCTACTCTCCTCTCACTCAATCTAAGTTGAGACGCTGTCCCCGTTTCCACAGCAGGAACGGCAGCCCCGACAGAAGCGCCTTCAACGCGGCCTCGCTCTGGTGCAATCCGTTGAGCGAAACGCGCGGCAACGCATGCAGGTGGTCGGCGTGCTCGGCGAAGAGATGGCCCGGCCTTGTCGTCACGGCGCTGGCGAAGCCCGCCTCCTTCGCCAGGGCGAATTCACGCGGCCCGGCGGAGGTGGGATCGCCGACCGGGTAGGCGAAGTGGCGGACGTGCATGCCGAGCGCCTTCTCCAGCCAGGCCTTGCTCTCGACGATCTCGCGGCGCGCCTCCGCTTCGGGATGCTTGGCCAACATCGGATGGCTCAGCGTATGCGCGCCGAGGGTAACGCCGGGCGCGCCGGCGAGCGAACGCAGCGTCTCCACCGGCAGGCATTCGCGCTCGACCAGTGCGACAGGATCGATGCCAGCCTGCGTCGCCAGTTCGGAAATCGCCGAGAGCAGAATCGCTTCCGGGCCTTTGCGCAGACGCCAGTAGAGCTGGTCGAAGGCCTTCTGCTTCTCGGCATCGGTCCCCGCCGGGACGTCGAAGCGACCACCCGGCAGATCGAGCGAGAGGCGGGGCAGCGCCCGGATCGCCTCCTCCAGCTCCAGCCACCAGAGCCGCGCCGTGCGCTCGGCGAAGCCGCGCACGACATAGAGCGTCCAGGGCGCCTCGTGCTTCGCCAGTACCGGCCAGGCATGGTCGAGATTGTCGCGATAGCCGTCGTCGAAGGTGAGCGCGACGAAGAAGCGGCCGGGTTTCGGATCGACCAGCCGAACCAGCGCCTCGTCGAGCGAGACAATGTCGTAGCCCTCGGCCCGGATCAGGGCCAGCACCCGGTCGAGGAAGCCGGGCGTGATCTCCAGCAGCCCGTTCGGACGGAAGCCGCCCGATGTCGTGGGGCGGACATGGTGCAGCGTCAGGATCGCGCCCTTGCCCTGGGCGAACCCCCTGCCCCAGCGGTCGGCGCCGGTTGCCGCGATGGCCGTGAAGACGGCCGAAAAAGCCTTGTGGCGCAGGCTCATGCCCGGCGTCTCCGAGAGATCGATTCAACCCTTCGCTAACGCTGTTCGGCGAAGCTGTCTTGCAACGTGTGCGACAGTGGCAGGTCCGTTCACAATGCGGGGTTAAGGAAGACGGCATGTCCGTCGTCGCCGACCGCGCGTCCAGCCCGTCCGCCGCCCCTGCCCTGCGGCGGGAGCCGGACGCGCGTCCGTGGTCCAGAGTCCAGGCCGGCAGCGAACTCGCCGCGCTCGAAACCGATTGGCGCGGGCTCGAAGCCGATGCGCTGGTGACGCCCTATCAGGCTTATGACTGGGTCCAGCCCTTCGCCACCACGATCGGCCGGGCCGAGGGCATGGAGTTCCGCTTCGTCCGGGTCGAGGACAGCCAGGGCGGCCTGCTCGCGCTGTTCCCGCTGGTCGTCACCCGGCGCCTCGGCACACGCTTCGCCGAGTTCATCGGCGGCAAGCACGCCAATTATCACATGGCGCTCTACCGGCCCGGCTTTGCCGAAGCGCTGGATGCGACGGCTACCCAGCAGCTGCTGCAGGAGATCGGCGCCGCGATCGGCAGCATCGACGCACTGTTCCTGATCAACCAGCCGACCGCCTGGCAGGGCATTGCCAATCCGCCGGCCATGCTCGCCGCCGGGCAGAGCCCAAGCCAAGCCTACAAGCTCGCCCTCACGCCGGGCGATGGCGAGGGCACGCTTCGGCGCTCGATGAGCAAGCATGCTCGCAAGAAGATGACGACGAAGCGCAACCGCTTCGCCGAATTCGGCCCGTCCGAATTGGTCCGGGCCCGCAGCGAGGCCGAGATCGAGCGCGTGCTCGACGCGTTCCTGGCGCAGAAGGCCGCCCGCTTCGCCCAGATGGGCGTGCCGGACCCGTTCGCTGCCCCGGCAATCCGCAGCTTCCTGCGCGAAGGCGCGATCGAACGGCCCGGCCGGCCGCCGGCGATCGAGCTCTATTCGCTCGACCTCTCAGGCCGTTCGGTCGCGACCTATGTCGGCGCCGTGCAGGGCAAGCGCTTCTCCGGCATGGCGACCTCCTTCGACCTTCTCTCCGAAACGGCGCGGACAAGCCCGGGCGAGATCCTGCTGGTCGAGCTGATCAAGCACAAATGCCAGGCCGGCCTCACCATGTTCGATCTCGGCGTCGGCGAAGCCCGCTACAAGACGACGATCTGCGACGACAGCGACGAGCTCGTCGATACCTTCTTCCCGCTGACGGCCAAGGGGCGAGCCTATGCCCATTACAGTCAGGCCAAGCGCGCACTGAAGCGGCGGATCAAGGCCTCGCCGCTGGCGTTGAAGGCGGCTCAGCGTGTCCTCGGCCTGCTGAAGCGGCGGCGCCCGCAAAGCGAAGCCGAGGATTAGCGGGCTGGAGAAAGTCCCGGTCGATCTTGCCGCTGCCCTATGCCATGCCGGAATTGGACAAACCGCAGCCTCCTCAGCTTTCTTCCCGCATCGGTAGTCCGATGCGGGAGCGATTTCGTTCTACGCCGACCGCATTCTCCTACTGGCCAGAACGAGGGCATTGATCGATCTGGCGTCGGATGAGCTCAGGTGTGAAGGACCTGCTATTTCTTGCCATAGGCGAGCACAGCGAACGTATCGGGAAAGAAAGTGTTGGCGTAGTAGGGCGATACGCTGGTCGTAATCTTCTTGCTATAGTCGGCGCTGCCTTCGGCGGTTACCGAATAGATCGTCTTCGTCTTCGGGTCGAGCGCGAGCGAGCGCACGCCCGCTTGCGTGCCCAGCGCTTCGACCTGCGCGTAGTGGTCGGCGTCCTTCTGCTCAAAGATGTTCATCACCGCATTGACGCCGTTGGTGAGGAAAATGCGCTTCAGTTCGGCATCATAGGCGACGCCGTCATTGCCGCCGCCAACCTCGGCGGAAAAGACGATCGCTCCGGTTTCGACATTCATCACGGCGAAGGAAGGCTTCGTAGAGGCATTGCCGCGACATCCAAGCATCAGCCGCTTGCCAACGGTATCAAGCGCGACGCTGTTGGTCTGGCCGCAGCCCGGCGTCGGCCAAGATGCGGTGACGGCAAGCGCTTTGGTGTCAAGGCGATAGACCATCTCGGTATCGCGCGCGGCGAGATAGAAATTCCCGGCGCCGTCCGCTTCGGCATGCTCGGGTTTCTTGGTGGGAACCTTGATGACGCCGACTTTCTTCAGCGAGGGCGCTTCGAGCACGACGAGCTCTGTTCCGTCCGCACCCGCGGCCATGTTCACGATGATGCGCTTGCTGGCGGGGTCATAGTGGCTGGTGTCGAGCTCCTCGCCGAGCTTGATCGGTTCGCCCGCCTCGAGCGTCGACAGCTTGAACGGCGTGATCGTTCCATTCTCGTTGTTGGAAATCCCAAGATCGAATTCCGGGACGAGGGTCGCACCGTTCGACGAGGCGTTTTCGGTGCCTGCGATTGTCTTGGTGATGGTCTTGGTCGCGAGATCGAAGACCTGCAGTCCTTCCTTGCGGTGGCCGATGAAGAGGTGGCTATGGGCGCCGTCGAGCGCGAGATAGTCCCAAGCCGAGCCCTTGCCGGGGATCTTCATCGTCTCCTGAAGACGCCAGCCGTCAAACGCCAGGGCGGGCGCCACCAAGAGGCAGAATGCAGAGAGGGCACAAGCGGATTTCAAATGGGACATCACGTTTCCTCCATGTCGATGAGTGGTAGGCCAGCGATGAATTGCCGAGCGACGAGCCCTGTCGCCGGCAGGGGCTCCTAGGTGCTGCAGGCGAAGCCGCGCTTTCCGGTCAGCGCAATGCGCGACCAGTCGAGCAAGCAGGCACAGCCAAGGCTTTCCAGGATCGGCAGGGCTGGCGGATAGATGTCGAACGAGACGTGCCGTCTCGCATTCTCCACCATGTGGGGCAGCTCGTATTGCCGCGCCACGCCCTCGACCACGAGGCGCGGAGCCGCAATCTTGGCGTCGAACGCGGCCAGCATGCGCCCCTCCCCTGTTCTGTTTCCCTGCGCGCTTATGGGCGCTTGAGAAACAGGCTAGCCCGCCAAGCTGACGCGAAGCTGACTGGGTTGCCTTGGGGCGTCGACATGATGGAAGAAACCGACCCGCTTGCGCGTGTCGATCATCGAGGACAGTGCCGGTCTCGCCGGGGCCACGGGGCAGCTGACAAGATTGGCCATGTTGTCGACAGGAACGGGCCGGCGCTGCCGCCGTGCCCCGGCATCGGGGCCGCTCACGGCATGGCGGACGCTCAGGCCGGCACCGGCTCCTTGTCCGGCATGGCGATCTCGACCGTCTCCGACGCCTCGACCATGACGAGCGCGATCGGGGCTCCGGTCAGGTCGGTGAGGCGATAGGCAGCCTCGACCGCATGGCCGTTGCCGACATGGCCGGCCATGACCAGCGCGCCTTGCGCTCGGCCGAGCAGCGGCGCGAGCGCCTCGGTATCGTCGGTCGAAGCGGCAGCAACCAGCACCCAGTCATAGGTCTCGCAGAGCGCGTCGAGCGCCACGTCGACGATGTCGGATGCCGCGAGCACCGCCGCGCGCCCGGCCCGGCCCGGCGCGATCTCGTGAAGCCGCGAATCCGGCTCGCGCGTGATGATGTCGGAGAACATCGCCTCGCCGGCGAGCAGTTCGGAGAAGCCGGCCTGGCCGCGGTCGTCGCTGGCGAGGTCGATCAGGATGCAGCGGCTGCGCTCGGAGAGGAGCTGCGCCAGCGCCCGCGGCGCGGCTTCGCCGGGCTCGGCCCCGTCCAACACTACGACGAGCGGCGCATGACCTTCGCTCGGCTTGTTGACGCAGGCCGACAGATCGGCCGCGCCCGCCTCGGGGTCGGCGAGGTCGAGGTGGAGCTGGCCGACGCGCCCGCCATGGGTCAGGAGGCCGGCGATGCGCTCGCGGCGCGGCGGCGGCGCCTTGGTTTCGCCCTCCTCCCGGTCCTCCTCCTCGTCCTTCGGTGTACCAAAGCCCGGCTCACCGCGATTCGGCCCCTTGCGGCGGGGCGCGTCTTGCTCGGAGGTCGACGCGCCGCCGTTCAGGAGCTCGCGCGAGACCACCGCGGCCAGCGCGACCAGGAAGGTCGCCAGCGTCGCGACGACCATGGTCGGCAGCTTCTTCGGGAAGGACGGCGTGGTCGGCTCGATGGCGCGCGAGATGATGCGGGCATCGGCCGGGGTCGCGTTCTGCGCGTCGCGGGCGAGCGCCTCGCGATAACGCAGCATGTACTGTTCGAGCTGCTCGCGCTGGGTGCGCGCCTCGCGCTCGAGCGCACGCAGCTGGACCTCGTCGTCATTAGCGCCGGAGGCCGTCTTCTTCTGGCCGTCGAGCGCGGCAGTGACGCTCTCGACGCGCTGGCCGGCGATCTTGGCTTCGTTCTCCAGCGTGCGCACGGCGCGCTCGGCGGCGGCGCGGATCTGGCCTTCGAGGTCGGCGAGCTGGGCGTTCAGCTCCTTGATGCGCGGATGCTCCGACAGGAGGTTGCGCGATTCCAGCGCGATCTGGGCGCGGAGGTTGACCCGCTGCTCGATCAGCCGGCGGACGAGCTCGTTGTTGGCGACGTCCGGGATATCGAAGGTGCGGCCGCTCTTGATGGCGTCGCGGATGATCGAGGCCTTGGCCTGCGATTCGGCCTGCTGGTTGCGCGCAGTGGAGAGCTGCGTCGACAGGTCGGCGAGCTGCTGGGCGGTGATTGTGGTGTTGTTGGCGCCGACGAGCAGGCCGTGGCGGGAGCGGAAATTCTCGACCTTGGCCTCCGACTCCGCCAGCTTCTTGCGCAGCGGATCGATCATGGTCGAGAGCCAGGACGAAGCGCTGCGGGCGGTGTCCTGCTTGGCCGCCTCCTCCATTTCGAGATAGACGGCGGCGATCTCGTTGGCGGCCCGGGCAGCGAGCGCCGGATCGCGCGAGGTGAACTCGACCGCGACGATGCGCGAGCGACCGACCGGGAAGACCAGGAGCCGGTCGTAATAGGCCTCCAGCACCCGTTCCTCCGGCGAGCGGTCGGCCGGATGGGCGCCGATCCCGACCAGGACGCCGATCTTCCTCAGTGCGCCGAGCGCGCCGGCGCCGGAATCGAATTCGGGATTGCCGACCAGCCCGATGCGCTTGATCGCCTCGCGCGCCAGGTCGCGCGACAGGACGACCTGGACCTGGCTCTGCACCGCTTCCGGATCGAATTGCTGGCCAGCAACCTCCGACTGGCCCGGCCGCGTGAAATAGCTGTCGCGGCTCTGCAGCAGCAACTGCGCCTGGCCGGTATAGCGCGGCGGAATGACGTTGACCGCGACGAAGGACAGCCCGAGAGCGGCCAGCGTCGGCCCGATGATCCAGAGCTTCCTCGCCTTGATCGCGGCCCAGAGGGCCGGCAGGTCGAGCAGGTCGGAGCGGCTCTCGCCGGCGGCCGCAACGGAGTCGTAGCGAGCGGTCATGAGGCTTCCATTCACGCAGAACTCTCGTGCCCCTTGGAGAGCACGCAGCCTCATCTGAGCGCATTAAGGTTAGTGCCGGGTTAAGGCGCCACAACGCCCGGATGTATCCCGCAACCGCGCGCTCAGCTTTTATTAACCATGTCGGCCTAACCCTACGGGCAGATTCTGAAGGGTTCGCCGGTGATGATGAGTAGACATCCCGTCTGTCTGGCGCTTGCCGCTGCGCTCGCAGTGGCCGGCTGCGCGCCGCGCATCGAAGCGCCCGAATTCGCTGTGGAGCGGACCGCCCCCTACCAGCTCGCCAGCGGCGACAAGCTGCGCGTCATCGTCTTCGGCCAGGACAATCTCTCGAACATCTATGCCGTCGACGGCTCCGGCCGCATCTCGATGCCGCTGATCGGCGCTGTCGAGGCACAGGGGCGCTCGACGCAGCAGCTGGAGCGCGCGATCGAGGCGCGCCTGCGCGCCGGCTATCTGCGCGAGCCCAAGGTCTCGGTCGAGGTCGATGCCTACCGGCCGTTCTTCGTGCTCGGCGAGGTCACCAATTCCGGCCAGTTCCCCTTCGTCAATGGCATGACGGTGCAGACGGCGGTGGCGATCGCCGGCGGCTTCACGCCGCGCGGCCAGCGCAATTATGCCGAGGTCACCCGCCTGATGGACGGCCAGCTCGTCACCGGCACGGTGCCGATCACCTATCCGGTCCGGCCCGGCGACACGATCGTGATCAAGGAACGCTGGTTCTGAGCGGCACCTCCCGGGATATCGCCACCATGCCCGCCGAGGCCGGCTCCGCGCCCCTCAAGATCCTGCACGTCTTCCGCGCGCCGCTCGGCGGGCTGTTCCGGCATGTGCTCGACCTCGCCCGCGGCCAGATCGAACGCGGCCATGACGTCGGCATCTTCTGCGACTCGACCACGGGCGGGCCACGCGCCGACCAGGTCTTCGCCGAGCTCGGGCCGCAGCTTTCGCTCGGCGTCACCCGCGTGCCGATGTCGCGCTATCCGAGCCTCACCGACATGCGCGCGCAAGCTTCGGCGGTCTCGACCCGCAAGCGCATCGCGCCGCAGATCGTGCATGCGCACGGCTCCAAGGGCGGCGTCTATGCCCGCCTGCCGGCCCTGGTCTCGCCCGGCCGGCGCTACGTCACCGCCTACACCCCGCATGGCGGCAGCTTCAACTACAAGCCCGGCAGTGCCGAGCACCGCCTCTACATGACGATCGAGCGCCTGCTCGAACCGGCGACGGACATGTTCCTGTTCGAGAGCGCCTTCATCGCCGGGCGCTTCGAGGCCCATATCGGGCACAAGCCGCGCACTGATCACCGCATCGTCCTGAACGGCATCTCGGAGGCCGAGTTCGAGCCGATCGACCATGCCCATGCCGAATTCGACCTCGTCTACCTCGGCGAATTGCGCTCGGCCAAGGGCGTCGACACGCTGATCGAGGCGCTCGCGCTGATGAGAGGTCGCGACGGGCTGACGCCGCGCGTGCTGATCGTCGGCTCCGGCCCGGACGAGGCCTTGCTGCGGCAGATGACGGTCGACCAGGGCGTCGCAAGCCAATGCGTGTTCGAGCCGCCGGGACCGATCCGCGCCGCGCTCGCCAAGGCGCATGTCATGGTGATCCCGTCGCGGGCTGAATCGCTGCCCTATGTGATCCTGGAAGCGGCGGCGGCGGCCCAGCCGCTGATCGCGACCGATGTCGGCGGCATCAAGGAGATCTACGGCCCCCGGCATGCCGGCCGGCTCATCGCCGCCAATGAGCCGACCATCCTGGCGGGCGCCATCCGCAAGGCCCTGGCCACGCCGGCAACCGAGCGGCTGGCTGAGGCGGCCGATCTTGCTTCGCATGTCAGGGCCAATTTCTGCCTGAACGCGATGATCGACGGCGTCCTCGACTCCTACCGAGTCGCGCTCGCCAAGCGCGCCGGCTGACCGGCCGGACGACCTCGACCAGCCACGGTTCCGCTTTCGCGAATCCTCGCCTATGCTCGCCTGTGTCGCGGCGGCCCGGCGTTGGCCTCGTCCGCTCGCGGCATGAACCGGTTCGGATGGCGCGAGCATGTGGCGCGACGAACGCAAGGCGAGCGCGCGCCGCGCGCGGCTCGAACGCGAATGGGCGCGGCTTTTCCGCTATGCCTGCGCGCTGACGCGCGATCGGGAGCGAGCGGCCGATGCTGCTCAGGAAGCCGCCCTGCGGGTTCTCACGGCCAGAAGCGAGCCGGCGGACGATCCCGCCTATCGCCGCTGGCTCTACAGCATCCTGCGCAACCTGCTGATCGACCAGAACCGGCGGCAGCAGCGCGAGCAGGGCACGCCGGCGCCCGAGCCGGCCGATTGGCGTTTCGACGAGCGCGCGCTCAGCGCGATCACGGTGCGACAGGCGCTGGAGCAGCTGCCGGTCGCGATGAAGGAGGTGGTGGTCTTGGTCGATCTCGACGGCTTCAGCTATGCGGAGGCGGCGGCGCTGATCGGCGTGCCGGCCGGCACCGTCATGAGCCGCCTGTCGCGCGCCCGGGCCATGCTGCTCTCGATCATAGGGGGAGCCAATATCCGCGTGCTCCCGGCCCGCCATGCCGCGGGCTGATCAATCCTCTGGGTCGGACTGGGAGAGGCTCAACGCCTTGGCCGATGGCGAGCTGGCGCCGGCCGAGCAGCGCGCCATGGCCGAGCGGCTGGCGGCTTCGCCGGAGGCGGCGGAGAGGTTGCGCGGCATCGTCAGGCTGAAGCAGGAGCTGCAGGCGCTGCCAGCGGGCGATACGCCGCCCCTGCCCTCGTTCCCGGCACCGTCGCGCCCAGGCTGGCGACGGGTCGCGGCGATCGCCGCCGTGCTCCTCGTCACTGCAGCCGTCGCGCTGGCACCGATGCTGCTGCGGCAGGATGCCTCCGAAAGCTTCCTCGCTGCGTCCCTGGCGGCGCATGAGCAGTTTGCGACGACATCCCCTCAGCCTGTGGTGACGATCGCGCCGGCCGCAGCGGGCCCCGTCTCCAGCGAGCTTGCCCGGCTCGGATTGCAGCCGGTCTGGCAGGCCACCTCGGCGACCGGGCAGGTCCGGATCGGCTTCGTCGGCCTGCGTGGTTGCCGGCTCAGCCTGCATGTCAGCCCGCACACGGAACCGGCGCCTTCTGACCAGTCGACCGGGACGCTGGCAGGCTGGAGCGCCGGCGGGCACGGCTACCTCCTGATCGCGACCGGGATGCCGCCAGCGCGCTTCGAGATGATCGCCGGTTTCCTCAGGGCCCTGACGAGCGAGCCGGCGGACAGGGTCGCGCCGATACGCACCGCCCTGCTGAACGGCTGGCCCAGCGCCCAGCCCTGCCTCGCCTGACATCTTTTTTGCGACCGGATGGAATGATCCGGCCGGCTCGCGCGTCTTGTTCCTGAACGCCGGCGCAATGGCGCCGCCGCGAGGGAGGACATGATGGGCAAGCAGGAACGGTCCCTGGACGAACTCTATGGCGACGATCCCGAGCGCGGCGATGCGCTGGCATTCGGCCGCCGCACCGGCTCCTCCCGCCGTGGCTTCCTCGGCGGCGCCGGGCTCGCGGCGATGGGCGCCGCCGTCGGTGGCGCGATCCCGTTCTCCGACCAGATGCCGGCCGGGATGATCCCCGCCGCGCTTGCGCAAAGTACGCCGCCAGCCTCCCCCGCTCCGTCCGCGGCTCCGGCAGCCGCTGCGCCGAAGGGCCCGCAACTGCTCGACTTCCCCGGCAAGGCCAAGGGCCTGATCCTGCTCGGCGACCGGCCGCTCGTCGCCGAGACGCCGGAGCACATGCTCGACGACGACACCACGCCGTTCGAGAAGTTCTTCGTCCGCAACAACGGCCAGACGCCGGAGCCCTTCACCGAGGGCGACGCCTGGGAACTGACCATCGACGGCGAAGTCAACACGCCGCTGAAGATCAAGCTCGGCGAACTCAAGCAGAAGTTCACGCACAAGACCTTCCGCACGGTGCTGGAATGCGGCGGCAATGGCCGCTCCTTCTTCCAGCCGCAGGCCCGCGGCAACCAGTGGACCAATGGCGGCGCCGGCTGTGCCGAATGGACCGGCGTGCCGCTCGCCGACGTGCTGCAGAGCGCCGGCCTGAAATCGACCGCCGTCCACACCGGCAATTTCGGCGCCGACCAGCACCTCTCAGGCGATGCGACGAAGGATGCGATCTCGCGCGGCGTGCCGATCGCGGCGGCGCTGGAGCCGCATGCGCTCCTGGTCTGGGCGATGAACGGCCAGCCGCTGCCGGCGATCCATGGCGGGCCGCTCAGAGTGATCATCCCCGGCTTCCCGGCCTCGGTCTCGCATAAATGGCTGAAGCGGATCGCGATCCGCGACAAGGTGCATGACGGCCAGGGCATGGGCGGCACCTCCTACTCCGTCGCGATCAAGCCGATGATCCCCGGCGGCAAGACCGACGACGCCAACATGCGCACCATGACCGACATGCCGGTGCGCGGCATCATCACCAACCCGGCCAACGGCACGCGCCTGGCTGCCGGCACGCGCAAGCTTGCTCTGCGCGGCGCCGCCTGGGACGGGCATGAGGGCGTCTCGCGCGTCGATGTCTCGATCGATTTCGGCGCGACCTGGCAACCGGCCAAGGCGGCCGAGCCGAAGAACCGCTATGACTGGCGGCGCTGGACGGCCGAGGTCGAACTGCCCTCCGACGGCTATTACGAGCTCTGGGTCCGCGCCACCGACAGCAAGGGCCGGGCGCAGCCGCATGTCGCCGGCGGCTGGAACCCGCAGGGCTATGGCGCCAATCCGATGCACCGGGTCGCGGTGCTGGTCGGGTGAACGCCATGATCGCACGCATCCGCCGCGCCGGGCTCATGCTCGGCGCGGGCCTGCTGCTCGCCATGCCGGCGGCGCTGGCGCAGGCCCCTGCCCCGTCCGAGGAGACGCCGGAGATGTTCCCGGCCGGGCCGAACCGCGACGAGGCCTTCTATGCCTGCGTCGCCTGCCACAACTTCAAGCTGGTCGCAGCCCAGGGATTGAGCCGCGAGAAATGGAGCGAGACGCTCGACTGGATGGTCAGCAAGCACAACATGCCGGCCCTCCCTTCGGAAGAGCGCGGCAAGGTGCTGGACTATCTCGCCGAGGTCTTTCCGGCCAAGGCGCCGGCCCAGCAGGGCGGGTGGAAGAACCCGTTCCTGAACTGAGACGACGCGTTCGGGTCAGAACAGCTTGAGCGCGACCACGCCGGCGACGACCAGCGCGATGCCGAGCCAGCCGGCCGGGCGGATGCGCTGTCCGAAGGCGAGCGCGCCGACCACGGCGGTCAGCACGAGGCCGACGCCGCCCCAGACGGCATAGGCGACCGAGAGGTCCATGCCGCGGATCGCCTGCGCCAGGGCGGCGAAGGCGCCGACGACGCAGAGCACGCCGAGGGCGCCGACGAGCCGGCGCTTGAGCCCGTCGGAGATCTTGAGCAGGCTGGTGCCGATCACCTCGAGGGCGACGGCCAGCGCCAGCCAGGCGAGCGCAAAGGTCTGCGCAGAGGCAGCGAAGGTCACACCAGCCTCCGCTCATCCTCCTCGAGGGCCATATCGTCGGCGTCGTGACCGACACCGCGTTCCAGCAGCACGATGCCGCCGATGATCAGGGCCAGCGCCAGGATGCGCGGGACCGTCAGATGCTCGGCGAAGAAGGCATGGCCGATCAGGGCGATGCCGACGATGCCGAGGCCTTCCCAGACCGCGTAGGCGACGGCCATGGGAATGACCCGCAAGGCAACGCTGAGCAGGGCGAAGGACAATCCGATCAGCACGAGCGGCAGAACCGCGACGAGGACCGGGCCCGCGACGAAGGCCTTGAGAGCCGACGTCGCAAGCAGCTCCACGGCAATGGCCGCGAGCAGGATCAACCAATGAAAAGACATAAGTCACACAGGGGCGCTGGCCCAGGGCGCAGGCGGCGCGGGTGCGGCGTCTGCGGGGTGCGCATCGTTGGCGTTCAAAAGACGATGTTCGAGATGAAGGGAGCGCTCAGGCTTTCGCCAAAGGCCAGCACACGCCCAAGCCCAAATCATCGGAAATACCCGTGGGCAAGGTCAATGAAATATGTGCTTCTCAGACACTCATCGGGAGCTTAAATGCCTGAATCTATGCTTTTTGTCAACTCAAACACCTTTTTCAGCACTCCAGACACCCTTTTTCCGACCATCGAAACCATCAGCTAATACCTTGAAGGCCCGAGCGAAAATCGACCTTTCCGTACGTCTGAAAAAAGATGGCTCGAGGATGCGGTTTCGGGCCGTCTTCGATGAGCCCAAATCGCTTCAAATCCGGATCGCTTCCGCAGAGTCCGATTAAGTCTTCCGAGAGCAATTTGCGCTAGGTCACGGGGGCTTTCAGCGCGGCCTGCGTGGCAGGCGCCGCGCGCGAGGACTGGACGAGATGGGCGCTTTCGACGTTCGCGACCTGATCAAGGCGGATTCAACCGGCCCCTCCCCGACGGGCGGTGCCTCTTCCGACGGCACGCGGACGTTCCACCCGCTGGCCGAGCGCATCGCCGCCATGCCGGTCAAGCAAACGCTGTCGCCGGTGCTGATCGAGGGGCTGGTGCGCCTTGCCGACGTGCTGGTGATCCTCGCCGTCGGCGGGCTGATCTTCGCCTTCTACGTCGCCGGCAAGGTCGACTACGCCCTGCCCTACCAGATCACCGTGCCGCTGGTGGCGGTCGGCGCGCTCGCCGTGTTCCAGGCGCTGCACCTCTATCATGTCAGCGCGCTGCGCAACTTCATCAGCATGGCGGTGCGGGTCACCGCCGGCTGGACGATCCTGTTCCTCCTGGCGCTGGCCGGCTTCTTCTTCCTCAAGATCGGCGACCAGGTCTCGCGCGTCTGGCTCGCCGCCTTCTATGCGGTCGGCCTCGCGCTTCTGCTGGCCGAGCGGCTGACAGCCTCACTGATCGTCCTCAGGCTCACCCGGATGGGCCGGCTCGAGCGCCGCACCGCCATCGTCGGCGGGGGCCCCGCCGGCGAGGAGCTGATCAAGGCGCTGGAGGCGCAGCGCGACACGGGACTGCGCGTCTGCGGCGTCTTCGACGATCGCAATGACGATCGCTCGCCCGACCTCGTCGCCGGCTACCCCAAGCTCGGCACGATCGACGACCTCGTCGAGTTCGCGCGCCGCACCAAGCTCGACCTCGTGATCTTCACCTTGCCGATCTCGGCCGAAGCGCGGCTGCTCGGCATGCTGCGCAAGCTCTGGGTGCTGCCGATCGACATCCGGCTCTCGGCCCATATGTCGAAGCTGCGCTTCCGGCCGCGCTCCTATTCCTATATCGGCGCGGTCCCTGTGCTCGACGTGTTCGACCGACCGATCGCCGACTGGGACATCGTCGTCAAATGGGTGTTCGACAAGATCGTCGGCACGCTGGCGCTGATCGCCCTGTCGCCGCTGATGCTGGCGACCGCGATCGCGGTCAAGCTCGACTCGAAAGGGCCGATCCTGTTCCGGCAGAAGCGCTACGGCTTCAACAACGAGATGATCGAGGTGCTGAAATTCCGCTCGCTCTATCATGAGATGAGCGACTTCGCCGCCGCCAAGCAGGTGACCAAGGGCGATCCGCGCGTCACGCGCGTCGGCCGCTTCATCCGCAAGACCTCGATCGACGAGTTGCCGCAGCTGCTCAACGTCGTGTTCAAGGGCAATCTCTCGCTGGTCGGCCCGCGCCCGCACGCCGTCCACGCCACCATGCAGAACCGCGCCTATGAGCAGGTCGTCGACGGCTATTTCGCCCGCCACAAGGTCAAGCCCGGCATCACCGGCTGGGCGCAGGTCCATGGCTGGCGCGGCGAGACCGACACCGAGGACAAGATCCAGCGCCGCGTCGAGCACGACCTCTACTACATCGAGAACTGGTCGGTGCTGCTCGACCTCTACATCCTGATCAAGACGCCGTTCTCGCTGATGACCAAGAACGAGAACGCCTATTGAGCGCGCTGGCGCAGCAACCGGGCGGCAAGGCCCGGCGCAGGGGGCTGACCGTCTCCTATGCCGCGATCAAGCGCGGCACGCTGTGGCTGCTGATGGCGGTGAGCTTCCTCGCCCTGATCGAGCCCTCGCCTTACGAATTCGTCTTCCCGATCACGCTGCTCGTCTTCGCGATCACCGGCATCCGCTTCTCGCAGAAGCTGCTGCCGATGGCGGTGCTGCTGCTCGTCTACAATATCGGCGGCGTGATCGCGCTGATCCCCTGGATGGACGAGCCGGCCTCCGTCCGCTTCACCGCCGTCTCGGTCTATCTGATGCTGACCGCGATCTTCTTCGCCGCGATCATGGCGGAGGATCCGCTCGGCCGGCTGGAGACGCTGCGCAAGGGCTATCTGTTCGCCGCCTGGTGCGCGGGCCTTGCGGCTATTCTCGGCTATTTCGACGTCGGCGGGCTCGCCGACGTGTTCACCTACGCCTCCCGGGCATCGGGCACCTTCAAGGACCCGAACGTGCTCGGCCCCTTCCTGGTGCTGCCGCTGACCTATCTGCTGCACGCCGTCCTCACCGGCCGCATCGGGCTGGCGAAGGGCTTCCTGCTGATGAGCGTGCCGCTTCTGGCGCTGTTCCTCACCTTCTCGCGCGGCGCCTGGGGCAATCTCGTCGCGGCGACTCTGATGATGACGAGCCTGACCTTCCTGACCTCGAGCAGCACCTCGCAGCGTGCCCGCATCGTCTTCCTGACGCTGGTTATGCTGGTGCTGGTGGTCGTGGCCCTGCTGATCGCGCTCTCCTTCGAGAACATCCGCAGCGTGTTCGAGATTCGCGCCAGCCTGGACCAGGACTACGACCAGGGCGTCACCGGCCGCTTCGGCAGCCAGCTGCGTTCGCTGCCGCTGCTGCTCGACCTGCCGAACGGCTTCGGGCCGCTGCGCTTCCGCTTCACCTTCCCGGAAGACCCGCACAACGTCTACATCAACGCCTTCGCCTCCTATGGCTGGCTCGGCGGCATCACCTATCTGGCGCTGACGGTCGCGACCTGCATCGCCGGCTGGCGCGCCGTCTTCCGCCGCACGCCCTGGCAGGGCCATGCGATCGTGATCTGGTCGGCGCTGTTCGTCACGATCCTGCAGGGGCTGCAGATCGACACCGACCACTGGCGCCACTTCTACCTGATGCTCGGCCTGATCTGGGGCCTGGCGGCCCTGCGGACGCCGGCCTCGGAGAGTCAGCGTTCCTTGCGCACCACGACGTAGGCATAGGTCGTCACGAAGCGCCAATCGGCCCTGGCCGCGAGCCGGTTGAAGGCCGCATCGAGGCCGCGCAAGCCCGGCATGCGCGCGAAATATCCGCTGCCCCAGAACGGCTGGACGTGGACATCGCGGAAGCCGGCCCGCTGCAGCATCGGCTCCAGCCTGGTGCGACTGCCGCGGCACCAGTCATAGAATGCCGGGAAGACCGGGTCGTCGCCGTCGGCGCGGCGTGCGGGAAACAGCGCCTGCACGATGGCGTGCGAGACCTTCTTCGGCAGGACGTGGTTGAGCGCGAAGACCGGCGCCCACAAGGTCGGCACGAAGGCGAGCCCGATACCGCCGGGAGCCAGCAAGGCATGGATGTTGCTCCAGGCGCGCTCGACGTCATGGACATGCTCGAACACCATGCGCGAGATCATCATGTCGTAGCCGCCGCAGGCGACATCCGGCTCCGAAAGATCGCCGGCGATGTCGAAGCGGGCGGTGCGCAGCCCTTTCGGCGTCAGCGCGAGTTCGCCCGCGTCGATGTCGTTGACGATGAGGTCGAGGCCGTGGCGGCGCGCATCCTCGGCGCCGAAGAGCGGATCGCGCCCGCCGCCGATCTCGCAGAGCCGCTTCAGCCCGAACTGGTGCATCAGCGCCAGGATCGTCGCCTCGTAATGATCCCAGGCCCAATCGGAGTGCCAATCGGGCTGGAGCCCGGCGAAGAAGCTCTCCATCGAGCCCTTGCCCGCCGCGGCGACGTCCTGCGGCCGCAGCGAGCGACGATCGCTCAACGCCATCGACATGACGATATGTCCCGTTTCCTGCTGTGAGGCGCCGACCCTGCGCTCGCAGCAAGGGCCGCGCAATCGAAGCCTTAAGAGACGGTTAACAAACGGAAGTGCCCAGCGCTCCGAAACGGGACAGCACCGAGGCGAGCCGTCGGCCTTCAATCGCACTCGGTCAAATCGCCATTGCCGACCTCGTGGGTACGGCACGTCTCCGACCCTGCCCGCTCCCAAGCGCAAGCGCAGAGTGCGGCAGCGAGAAGCAATAAGGCGACGATGATTCTCATTGGACGAACGGGCACACGGCCACACAGCTGGCTCGCGAACATGTCTGCCGATTTTGGTGGGCCGGAACCAGCTTGCGCCAGGACGCAACGAGGCGAGGCGACCGGGCCGCCTCTCACGAAACTGAGATGAAAGAAGAATGGTCGGAGCGAGAGGATTCGAACCTCCGACCCCTTGTCCCCCAGACAAGTGCGCTAACCGGGCTGCGCTACGCTCCGACGCGTCGGCTTATAGAGCGCACGCGGCCGCGATGCAACGCGGCAATTGCCGGTTCGGCACGCTGGATTCACAGCTGCCGATCGTCGTGCGCGGGCGGCGCCATCTCGGCCGGCGTGATGCCCCTGCGTCCCGTGCGGCGGACCAGGGTGCGCACCAGCCCGGCGAAGACGATCACCAGCGGCAGGGCCAACGCCGCGCTGCCTTCCAGCGCGAGCCAGATCGAGGCGGCCAAGGTCGCGATGATCCCGGCGATGAGGAGGATATTGGTCATGGCCGCCTCCGCCTGACCATGGACCTACGGCGCGCCGGAGCGGAGCCCCGCGCCACGGCCAATCCATGGTTCAGCCGACCAACCATGTTCCCGATTCTCCCGGCGAAGCGGAAAACGGTCAAGTGGAGGTCAACGCGGGAGAACGGCCCAGGCACGGAAACAGTGCCGCCGCCTCACTGTTTCCGTGCCTGAAGCGCCAGCACCGGCCTCACCGAAGCCTCTCCGGCACCCGTCTGAGGAAGCGCCCGCAACGGTAAGAACTCGTTAAGGTATTCTGTTCAAATGCGGTTCACAGGGTGAGGGTTATCTTCATGATACTGGCACCGATTCGTGGAGGCCCCGTCATGACCCTGGACTGGCGCAACAGCCTGATGCTCGGCTTCATCGCGGCCGTGTTCGTCGCCTGCCTGTTCGGCCCCTATATGATCTCGGTGATGCTCGGCGGGCTCGGCCTGACGTGCTATCTCACCAAGCACATCAGGCCCGGAGCCTGAGCCCGCCTCAAGCCGCGAGCGCGGGGCGCTCGGCCAGCCAGTCCCGCACCAGCCTCAGATCGGCCTGCGACAGGCCATGACCGGTCGGCAGGCTGCGATGCGCGACCGCAGCCCCTGCCCCGGCGAGCGTCGCCGCCAGGCGCACCGCATTCTTCTCCGGGATGATCGGATCGAAGCTGCCGGAAACGATCAGCACGGGCTTGCCGTCCAGAGCCGCCGCCGGCGGCTTTTCGAAGGGCGACATCGCCCGCAGCAGCACCGCTCCCGACAGCACCTCCGGCCGCAGCAGCAACATCGCGGCGGCGATGTTGGCGCCATTGGAGAAGCCGAGCGCGATCGGAGCCGACAGCCCGTATTCCGCCCGCGCCTGCTCGACGAAATCGGCGAGTTCATGCGTGCGCCGGGTGAGGTCGTCCTCGTCGAAGACGCCCTCGGCCAGGCGGCGGAAGAAGCGGGGCATGCCGGCCTCGAGCGTGCGGCCGCGCGGCGAGAGCAGGCCTGCGCCCGGCGCAACGGCGAGCCCGAACGGCAGGAGATCGCTCTCGTCGCCACCGGTGCCGTGCAGCAGCAGGAGCGGCGCGCGGCCCGGCAGGGTCGCCGGCTCGAAGCGATGGATGAAGGTTTCGGACGCGCTCATGGCACGGCCTCCTTTCAGGATGTTCGGTCAAGGGCGCCCCGCCCGAAGGCGGAGCGCTTTTTGACATTCAGGCCAGTGCCGGCAGCACGGCTTCGATCTCGGCGCGGCGCGGCTCGTACTGCGCCGGCAGCTTGAGCGCGCTGCCGAGGCCCTCGGCCGGCTCGTCGATGGCGAAGCCGGGCGCGTCGGTGGCGATCTCGAACAGCACGCCGCCGGGCTCGCGGAAGTAGACGGAGCGGAAATAGTCCCGATTCCTCTGCTCGGTCGGGCGCAGGCCGAAGGTCTCGACCAGCGTCTTCACCATGCGGGCCTGCTCCGCGTCGTCGCCGGCGCGGAAGGCGATGTGATGCACCGAGCCCGCGCCCATCCGGGCCGGCAGGAAGCCGCCGGCGGCGCGCAGGTCGACGACGCCGCCATGGGCGGTGCCTTCGGCCCGCATGCGGATGGTGTTGCCCTCGCGGCCGGCCTCGACGAAGCCGAACACGTCGCGCAGGATCGCGGCGGTCGTCTCCGTCTTGTCGAGCAGCAGGGTGACGCCGTGGAAGCCGCGGATGGCGGATTCAGGCGGCACCTCGCCATTGTCGAAGGCCGGCTCGCTCTCGGCGCCCGGCACGGCGACCAGCGCGAGCCGCATGCCGTCCGGATCGCGGAAGCTCAGCACGGTCTCGCCGAGCCGCTTCTGCGGGACATCATGGGCGACGCCATTGGCGATGAGGCGATGCGTCCAGTAGCCGACCGCCGCCGCCGGAATGCGGAAAGCGGTCTCCTGCGTCTCGCCGACGCCCAGCCGGCCGGGCGCGACATGCTCCCAGGGGAAGAAGGTCAGGATCGTGCCCGGATTGCCGTCGGCATCGCCGAAATAGAGGTGCCAGGTGGTCGGATCGTCGAAATTCACGGTCTTCTTGACCAGGCGCAGGCCGAGGACGCGGCTGTAGAAGTCGAGATTGCGGCGCGCCGGCCCGGCGATGGCGGTGACGTGGTGGATGCCGTTGATCTGCATGATGATCGTCCTCCGGGCTGCAGGAGGCTGCCCTCGTTGGCCCTGTAGATGATTGCGGGCCGGCAAAATGCCAGGCCAGAGACATTGCACAACAGCAATGTCGATCTCTGAAATTGCCAATTTGAATTGCCAAACCGAAATCGTCATTCTTTGCCGCAGACCAACCCGGTCCTTCGGAGAAAGACCATGATCGACAATCGTTTCGCCCCCTATGGCGCCCTGGCCCTGCGCGTTGCGCTCGGCGTCATGTTCATCGCCCACGCCTATCTGAAGCTCGCCGTCTTCACTGTTCCGGGCTTCGCCGGCTTCCTCGGACAGGTCGGCCTGCCGAGCTTCCTCGCCTGGCCGATCATCCTGGCGGAGCTTATCGGCGGGCTTGCCATCCTCACCGGCTTCTATGGCCGCTATGTCTCGGTCCTGCTGCTGCCGGTCCTGCTCGGCGCGCTCTTCGTCCACGCCCCCAATGGCTGGGTCTTCAACGCGCCGAACGGCGGCTGGGAATATCCCGCCTTCCTCGCTCTGGCCGCTTTCGCCCATGCCTTGATCGGCGACGGCGCGCTGGCGCTGCGCCCGGCCGGCGTGCCGGTCAATGCCAAGCCCGCCTTGGCCTGAGCATCATCTCACTGCCAAACAGAACGGGCGACAGGTTGCTGCAACCTGTCGCCCGTACCATGTATCAGGGAGCTGACTTCGCCGGAGCCGCCCGCTTGCCGACCCCTGCCTCTTCCGTCGCCTGGGACGATTTCCGGCTGATCAAGGCCATCGCCGAAGCGCGCAGCCTGCCCGCCGCCGCCGAGCTGATCGGCCTCAACCATTCCACCGTCTTCCGCCGCCTCGGCCAGATCGAGGAGAATCTCGGCACGCGCCTGTTCGAGCGGCATCGCTCCGGCTATGTGCCGACACCGGCGGGCGAGGAGATGGCGGTCCTGGCCGAGCGGCTGGAGACCGACATCGCCGGCTTCACCCGGCGCCTGGCCGGCCGCGAGATCCTGCCGGCTGGTGAACTACGGGTCACCACCAACGACACGCTGCTGGTCGAGTTGCTGACGCCGCTCTTCGCCGCCTTCATGCGGCAATGCCCGGACATCAAGCTCGACGTGCTGCTCGGCAACCAAGCGCTCAATCTCAGCAAGCGCGACGCCGATGTCGCGATCCGCGCCACCGACAACCCGCCCGAAAACCTGATCGGCCGGCGCGCCGCCAAGATCGGCTGGGCGCTCTACGGCCGCAGCACCGACTTCCCCGATACGGCCCCCCAGGCCGAGGAGAGTTTGCGCGAGCGCAACTGGATCTCGCTCGGCGACCAGTTCGGCGCCTTCAAGGTGGTCCAGCATGTGCAGAAGACCGTCCCGGCCGAGCGGGTGATCTACAAGATCAATACCGTGCTCGGGCTGACCGAGGCGGTGGAGGCCGGTATCGGCATCGGTTTCCTGCCCTGCTTCATCGCCGACAAGCGGCCAGCCCTGCGCCGGCTCGGGCCGCCGCAGGCGGGCTATGCCGCAGATCTCTGGCTGCTGACCCATCCGGATCTGCGCCACTCGCCACGGGTGCGGCTTTTCCTCGATTTCATGGCGCAGGAACTCGCCAGGCTGCGGCCGCTGATGGAAGGCGGCCCTATCGGGGCAGCAGCAGAGCCGGCCGTTGAAGTGGGCGCCAATCCCGCTTTAGGATGACGCCATGGAGCTCCTCATCCCCCTCATCGCGGGCCTGGCGCTGATCTGGCTGATCGGCCGCGGCGTGCCCTGGGACGCCAAGCTGGTGACGATCGTCGTCACGCTGGCGGTCATCGTCGCGGTCGTCCTGCTCGAGCGCAACGGCCTCTGGCCGGAAGCGTTCCGGCGGCGCTAGAGCAGGATGCGAAAAGTGGGAACCGGTTTTCGCATAGATCCTGCTCCAACTCTTTGATGAGAGACGGATTCAGCTTTCAGATGGCATCGCTTTGCGATTCCATCTGAAATCATCCGGCTCTAGGACGCCGCCGGTCCGGCTTGTCCGGCCGGCTCAGGAGACGAGCTTCAATCCGACGATGCCGGCGACGATCAGGCCGACGCAGGCAAGGCGCAGCGCCGTCGCAGGCTCGCCGAACAGGACGATGCCGAGAATGGCCGTGCCGATCGTGCCGATGCCGGTCCAGATCGCATAGGCCGTGCCGAGCGGCAGGCTCTTCAGCGCAAGACCGAGCAGCCCGAGGCTCACCGCCATGCTGCCGACCGTCAGCACGGTCGGCATGAGACGGGTGAAGCCGTGCGTGTATTTCAGGCCGATGGCCCAGCCGATTTCGAACAGGCCGGCAAAGAAGAGATAGGTCCAGGCCATGGCGGCCCTCCTTATGGGAAGGGCGGGGTCGTCCACGCCTATTGGGAAACGCCGGCCAAGAGCCGGCGGAGGTCGTCCTCGCCGGCTGATCTAGCGAGCCGGAAGCGAAGGTTCAAGCGCAGGGGCGCTCAACCGTCCTCGCCGGCGGCCGCGCCGGCCAGCGCGCCATGCAGCAGACGGCGGCACTCGATCAACTCGGACAGCGTCGCCTTGAGGAAGGCAAGATCGTCGGCGCCGACCAGCGGCTGGGCCGCACGCGGCAAAGAGGACAGCAGCGCCTTCGCCGCAAAACCCGGCTCCATCGCAGACGCATGGTGGTGATGCTGCACCGGCTGCGACGCCGGCGTCGGCTCGGCGCGCGGCGGAGCCATATGCGCCGCCGCAGGCGGCTGGGCGGTCGCGTTGCCGCCGACGATCTCGGCGCCGCGGCCGATCGCCTGGACATAGCGCGGCCCCTGCTCCTTCAGGATGCGCTGCAGGCCCTTGATCGTGTAGCCTTCGCCATAGAGCAGGCGACGGATGCCCTTGAGCAGGGCGACATCGTCGGGCCGGTAGTAGCGCCGGCCGCCGCCCCGCTTCAGCGGCTTGATCTGGGAGAAGCGCGTTTCCCAGAAACGCAGGACATGCTGGGGAATGTCGAGGTCGTCTGCGACCTCGCTGATGGTTCTGAATGCGTCTGGGCTCTTGTTATCCAATTCGGCCTCGAATCCGCCGTCGTGGAACTCCAGAGTCACTCTTCCTCACCTACACCGTTCAGTCCGTTGATCCGCGCCTTCATCACATTGGACGGCTTGAACACCATCACGCGACGCGGCTCGATCGGGACCTCGACGCCGGTTTTCGGATTACGCCCGATTCGCTCGCCCTTGTCGCGCACGACGAAGGAGCCGAAGGAAGACAATTTGACGTTTTCCCCACGCGCGACCGCGTCGCAGATCTCGTCCAGCACCGCCTCGACCAGCTTTGACGACTCCGTCCGCGACAAGCCGATCTTCTGATAGACTGCTTCACACAGATCAGCGCGCGTTATCGTTTGCCCCGCCATCAATTCCTCCAAGGCGTTTCTTCCAGCAGCGGCGTCCCCGTTAACCCTAGCCCCACCGGAGGCGGACGCTAGGCGGGCAGGCGGTTGCGGTCAATCCTCGACGCGCTCGCACAGGTTGAAAAACGCGGAAAATCCGCGCTGACGACCGCTAAGAAAATGTCATAAATCCAAAGCGCTTAGCTTGGCCGGCCGACCCGGCGCCGCTACCAGCGGATCAGTGCCGAGCCCCAGGTGAAGCCGCCACCCATAGCCTCGATCAGGACGAGCTGGCCCGGCTTGATGCGCCCGTCCATATGGGCCTCAGCCAAAGCGAGTGGAATCGAGGCCGCCGAGGTGTTGCCGTGCTGCCCGACGGTGATGACGACCCGGTCCTCGCTGATGCCGAGCTTGTGGGCAGTGGCGTCGATGATGCGGCGATTGGCCTGGTGCGGCACGAACCAGTCGATATCGGCGCCGCTGAGCCCGGTCTCCTCGAAGGTGTGGCGCACTGTATCGGCGAGGTTGACCACGGCATGCTTGAAGACCTCGCGGCCCTCCATGCGCAGGAAGCCCACGGTCTTGGTCGAGCCCGGCCCGCCATCGACATAGAGCTTGTTGGCGTAGCGGCCGTCGGAGCGGACATGGGTCGTCAGCACGCCGCGATCGGCGAGCGTGCCGGAGCCCTCCTCCGCCCGGAGCACGACGGCGCCGGCGCCGTCGCCGAACAGCACGCAGGTGGCGCGGTCCTCCCAGTCGAGGATGCGCGAGAAGGTCTCGGCGCCGATGACGATGGCGGTCTTGGCGGCACCGCTCACCAGGAACTTGTCGGCGGTGGCGATTGCGAAGACGAAGCCGGAGCAGACGGCCTGCAGGTCGAAGGCGGCGCCTTGCGTGATGCCGAGCGCGGCCTGGATCTGGGTCGCGGTGGCCGGAAAGGTGTTGTCCGGCGTCGCGGTGGCGACGATGATGAGGTCGACCTCGCTCGCCGGGATGCCGGCGTCGGCGAGCGCGGCCTGCGCCGCCTTCAGGCCGAGCGTGCCGGTGGTCTCGTCATCGGCCGCGATGTGGCGGGCATGGATGCCGGTGCGCTGGACGATCCACTCGTCGCTGGTGTCGACCTTCTCGGCCAATTCGGCGTTGGTCATGATGCGCGCTGGCAGATAGGAGCCGCAGCCGCGCAGGACGGATCGCATTCTGGACAAGGACGTTTCTCTTCCCTACTCGCCGGCGGCGACTTGTGGGCTTGCCGGTGCCGCGCTGGGCCGCGCAGTCGCGGCGACCATCTCACGCACCTTCGCCATCAGATTCTCGCGCGCCATCTCGTAGCCGAGTTCGGTCGCGCTGGCGAACCCGACGGCATCCGTGCCGCCATGGCTCTTGATCACGATGCCTTCCAGGCCAAGAAAGACGCCGCCATTGACCTTGCGCGGATCCATCTTGTCCTTCAGCGCCGCAAATGCGCCGCGGGCGAAAAGATAGCCGATTTTCGACATCAGCGAACGCCCCATCGCAGCGCGCAGGTATTCGCCGATCTGCTTGGCGGTGCCCTCGGCCGTCTTGAGCGCGATATTGCCGGTGAAGCCCTCGGTGACGACGACGTCGACCGTGCCCTTGCCGAGATCGTCGCCTTCGACGAAGCCGCGGTAATCGAGATGCGGCAGCGCGCTCTCGCGCAGGATGCGGCCGGCTTCCTTGACCGCCTCGACGCCCTTGATCTCCTCGACGCCGACATTGAGCAGGCCGACGCTCGGCCGGTCGAGGTCGAGAACGACGCGGGCCATGGCCGCGCCCATCACGGCGAGGTCGACCAGGTGCTGGGCATCGGCACCGATGGTGGCGCCGACATCGAGCACGACGCTCTCGCCGCGGACCGTCGGCCACAGGCAGGCGATCGCCGGGCGATCGACCTGCGGCATCGACTTCAGGCAGAATTTCGACATCGCCATCAGCGCGCCGGTGTTGCCGGCCGAGATGGTGACGTCGGCCTCGCCGGTCTTGGTGGCGTCGATGGCCCGCCACATCGATGACTTGTAGCGGCCATAACGCAGGGCCTGGCTCGGCTTGTCATCCATCTTCACCGAGACCTCGGTGTGGTGAAAGGTGGTGACGGCCTTGAGCTGCGGATGCGCATCGAGCAGCGGCATGACCTCGCTCTCGTTGCCGAAGATCACGAACTTCGCGTCCGGGCGACGTTCGAGCGTAAGCGCGGCGCCCGGGATGACCACGGACGGACCGTGATCCCCGCCCATGGCGTCGAGCGCGATTGTAACCGGGCGTGTCATGCGGTGGTGATCGATTCCAGGGGCTGCGCCCCCTGCCGGGGGCGGCCGGGCGGCGGCGGACAATAGCGGGTTGGCCGCCCGCCGCAAGGGAAAGCGCGGAGGTTTCTGCCGGTCATTGCTCGCGCTTCAGCTGCAACAGCGCGGCGAAAGGCGATTCGGCCGGCGTCTCGGGCGCCGGCTCGCTGAACGCCACGCCGGGCTTGCGCGGATAGGGATCGAGCGCCAGCGCCAGGAATTCGAGCGTCACCGTCCCCAGATCGATCATGCCGTCGACGATCGGCTCGGGCGGCTCCTCCTCGTTGAGCAGCACCTCGATGTCGATCTCGTCGTCCTCGGACGGCTTTGCCATGGCGGCGATCTCGGCCTCCGGCGCGAAATCGAGCTTGACCGGCACGTTGAGCTCGACCGGGAAGGCATCGAGCGTGACAACGCAAGTCTGGTGCAGACCCGCCTTGATCATACCTTCGAGCTTGACCCGCTCGCCATTGCGCGAGAGCGAGAATGTTGCCTTCAGCGCCTCGACCGAGACGACGCCGAGATAGGCCGCGATGGCGGGAAGAGCGCCCTGCTCCGGCGCGACCTCGACCGGAACCGGGCGCAAGGTGATGCTCTCGACGCGAATCGGACGGTGAAGCGGCAATGTGCCCTCAGGGGAAACGGTCATGCTTGGAGGCTGCCTGAGAAGGGCGGGAACAAGGGATCGGCGGCAAGGATATCGTCGAGCGAGCGCGTGGCCAAGACGGCGGCGCCAGCCTTGAGATGGCGGGCAAGCCCAGAGGCATCGACCTCAGGAACGATGTTGCGGGCAAGCGCGGCTTCGAAGGCGCCGGGCTCATTGGCGGCAAGCGCCTCCTCATAGCCACTGAGCCGCCCATAGAAGCTGCGGCCGATCTTCTTCATCCGCTTCGGCACTGCGACATCGCTGATGCCGCCCTGGCGGAAACCGAGCTCGAGATAGGCGAAGCTGGCGTCGATCAGGTCCTGCGCTACATCCGCCGCCGGTGCCGGCAAATCGCGCAGGCGCCGCAGCACCAGGAAGAGATGCAGCGTCAGCGCCTCGAAGCGGCCCTCGAAATCATCGGGGACGCGGCCCTGCAGATACAGGGCAGGCTCGCGCGACGCGCCGACGATGCGCTCGAGCAGCGCGTTGACCGGCGCCATGCGCGCCCGCTTCCTGCCGAACAGGCCGAAGATCACAGCCCCTACCCCACCTTTCCCGAAGACCTTAGCTAAAAAGTGACTTGCCTTGCCAAAGCCATGCTCGGGCGTTACGCCAAGCGCACCCACCCTGACAAGCGCGGCAGCTCCGCGCGCCTCCCCTTCGGATCCGCCACGCATGACTGCTCCGACCCGCCGTACCGTTCTGATCGGCTCGCTGGCCGCCGCGCTGCCGCTGGCCGGCTGCGGCACCGCCACCAATCTCGGCTTCCGCACTCCGACCTCGGCTGGCCTCAACGAGGAGTTCACCCGCGGCTTCGTCATGGACGACGAGCTGATCGCCAAGGTGAAGGTCGGCATGGACGTGCAGACAGTGCTGACCACGCTCGGCACGCCCTCGACGACCTCGACCGTCGGCAACCGCACCTTCTACTACATCAGCCAGACGGTGCGGCGCCGCTTCCAGTTCCAGGATTTCACCGTCATCGACCAGCGGGTGCTGGTGATCTATTTCAACAAGGGCTTCAAGGTCGAGCGCATCGCCAATTACGGCCTGCAGGACGGCGTGATCTTCGACTTCATCAGCCGCACCACCTCGACCGGCGGCGAGGAGCAGAGCTTCCTGCGCAATCTGTTCAAGGGCGTCACCAAGTTCACGCCGTTCGGCACCTGAGCAGGCGCCTCTCTACGCACGACACGAGAGCCCTGCGGTGATGCCGCAGGGCTTTTTCTTTGGCGCAGACCAGCCGCGTTCAGCGCTCCGACGGATGATTCGCGGTTCCGGCTCGCGGCCTGAGAGTGCCGCGGCCGCTATCGTCTGCCTTCAGCCCTCGCTATGATACCCATCATTGCCAAGGGTGGGGGTCGCGATGCTGGACTCCGACAAGCTGTTCTCCGGCTCGATTCCGGAAAACTACGACCGCTACATGGTGCCGCTGATCTTCGCGCCATACGCTGCGGATCTCGCCCGCCGCGCCTCTTCACTATCGCCAATGGCCGTTCTGGAGATCGCCGCAGGCACGGGAGCCGTCACCCGCGCGCTGGCGCCGAAACTGCCATCCGGCGCGCGCTATGTCGTCACAGACCTCAACCAGCCGATGCTCGACTATGCGGCTTCGCAGCAGCCGCCGGATGACCGCATCAGCTGGTGCCAGGCCGATGCGATGGCCTTGCCGTTCGACGATGCGACCTTCGACCTCGTCTGCTGTCAGTTCGGCGCGATGTTCTTCCCCGACCGTCCGGCGGCTTATCGCGAAGCCGGGCGGGTGCTGAAGCCCGGCGGGCATTTCCTGTTCAACGTCTGGGACCGCATCGAGGAGAATGTCTTCGCCGACGATGTCACCAATGCGCTCGCGAGGCTGTTCCCCAACGATCCGCCGCGCTTCCTGGCGCGCACCCCGCATGGCTACCACGACAAGGCGCTGATCCGCAGCGACCTGGAGAGCGCGGGCTTTGCCGAGGTGGTGATCGAGACCAGAGCCGAGATGAGCCGTGCCTCCTCGCCCCGCATTCCGGCCGTCGCCTATTGCCAGGGGACGGTTCTGCGCAGCGAGATCGAGGCCAGGGAGCCGGGACAACTGGCGGCTGCGACCGACTACGCCGCCTCGGCGCTGGCGGAACGACATGGCAGCGGCGAGGTCGCCGCCAATATCCAGGCCCATGTCATCCTGGCTGTGGCCTAGCTGGCCGAGCCGACGCCTAGCCGCCCTTCGGCTTTCGCCCCGGCAGCGTCATCGCGAACACGCCGAGGATGACCAGAGCGAGCCCGACCCAGGCGGTCGGGCTCAGGCGCTCCCCGAGGAAGAGAACGCCGATGGCGACGCCGGTCGGCACCCGCAGATAGGCGACCGAGGTCGTCCCGACCGTGCCGATCCGGTCGATCAGCCGGAAATAGAGGATGAAGGCGAGCGCCGTCGAGAACACCGACAGCGCCAGCAGCGCCTGGATCGACGATGCCGAAGGCGCGAGCGTCCAGGGCCGGTCGATGATCAGGCTGAAAGGGATCAGGATCACGGCGCCGCAGATCAGCGAGCCGCAAGCCGGCATGATCGGATCGAGCCCCTTGAAATTGCGGCCGAACAACGCCGCGCCGCCATAGCAGGCCGCCGCCGCAACCAGAGCGAGCTGCGCCCAAAGCTCGCGGCCGAAGCCCGACAGCGCCTCCATGCCGACGATCAGGCAGACACCGAGCAGCCCGGCAAAGACGCCGATGAGCTTGCGCCCGGCCGCCGCCTCGGTGCGAAAGAGCAGCAGGCTGATCAGGAAGGCGAAGATCGGCGAGCCGGCATTGAGGATCACGGCGAGGCCGGCATCGACGCTGGTTTCGGCCCAGGCGATCAGCGTAAACGGCACGGCGCTGTTGAGGCAGGCCTGGATCAGGAAACGCCGCCAGATGACGGGATCGCGCGGCAGGCTGAGGCCGCGCCAGCGGATAACGGCGATGAGGATCGCGCCGGCGATCAGCGTGCGCGCCGCAATCAGGGTAATCGGCGGGATCGTCTCGACGCCGAGCTTGATGAAGCTGTAGGAGCCGCCCCAGAGCGTCGCCAGCACGAGCAGGCAGGCAAGATCGGTCAGGTGGCCGGATCGGGCGGCCGTGGAAGCGGCTGGGGCGGTCATCGGTGTCTCCTCGGATGGCCGGGACCATGACAGGCGAAGGCTGCCCCGTCGCGCGCGAACGCTACGGCCCCGGCCGTAGGCTCGCAGATCGATTCAACCGCCTGGCAATCTGATTCCACCGCTGGCCGCAACCTCCTGCACCCCAACGAAAAACCCCGCGGATCGCTCCGCGGGGCCAGGTCTTGATCAGGCGCTTCTGCCGTTCAGCTATGCGCCAGGATGGCGAGCAGCAGCAGCGCAATGATATTGGTGATCTTGATCGCGGGGTTCACGGCGGGGCCCGCCGTGTCCTTGTAGGGGTCGCCGACGGTGTCACCGGTGACCGAGGCCTTGTGCGCCTCCGAGCCCTTGAGGTGGCGCACGCCGTCCTTGTCGACGAAGCCGTCCTCGAAGCTCTTCTTGGCATTGTCCCAGGCGCCGCCGCCCGAGGTCATCGAAATGGCGACGAAGATGCCGGTGACGATCACGCCCATCAGCATGGCGCCGACCGCGGCGAAGGCCTGGTTCTTGCCGGCGATGGCGTTGATGACGAAGAAGGTCACGATCGGCGCCAGCACCGGCAGCAGCGACGGCACGATCATCTCCTTGATCGCCGCCTTGGTCAGCATGTCGACGGCCCGGCCGTAATCGGGCCGGTCCTTGCCTTCCATGATGCCGGGCTTTTCCTTGAACTGCCGGCGGACCTCCTCGACCACCGAGCCCGCCGCCTTGCCGACGGCGGTCATGCTCATGCCGCCGAACAGGAAGGGGATCAGGCCGCCGAGCAGGAGGCCGACGACGACGTAGGGGTTCGACAGAGTGAAGTCGACAGTGACACCCTTGAAGTACTGGAAGGTGGTCGAGCCTGCCTTGTTGGCCTCGGCCACGAAGAAGTTGAGGTCCGAGGTGTAGGCGGCGAAGAGCACCAGCGCGCCGAGGCCGGCCGAGCCGATCGCGTAGCCCTTGGTGATCGCCTTGGTGGTGTTGCCGACCGCGTCGAGCGCGTCGGTAGAGTGGCGGACCTCCTTGGGCAGGCCGGCCATCTCGGCGATGCCGCCGGCATTGTCGGTGACCGGGCCGAAGGCATCGAGCGCGACGACGACGCCGGCCAGCGCCAGCATGGCGGTGGTGGCGATGGCGATGCCGAACAGGCCGGCGAGGCCATAGGAGACGATGATGCCGGCGATGATCACGATGGTCGGCATCGCCGTCGCTTCCAGCGAGACCGCGAGGCCCTGGATGACGTTGGTGCCGTGGCCGGTGACCGAGGCTTGGGCGATCGAGACGACCGGGCGCTTGCCGGTGCCGGTGTAGTACTCGGTGATGACGACGATCAGCAGCGTCACGGCAAGACCGACCAGCGCACAGCCGAACAGGCCGCCCGAGGTGAAGGTCACGCCCTGCACGGTGGTGAACGACGCCGCGAAGCCGCCGAACATCAGGTAGTTCACGGCGGCGATCGCGCCGACCGAGAGCACACCGGCGGCAATGAAGCCCTTGTAGAGCGCGCCCATGATCGACTGGTTGGCGCCGAGCTTGACGAAGAAGGTGCCGATGATCGAGGTGACGACGCAGGCCGCGCCGATCGCCATCGGATAGAGCATCATCGCGCCGAGCACGGGCTGGCCAGCGAAGAAGATCGCCGAGAGCACCATGGTCGCGACCAGCGTCACCGCATAGGTCTCGAACAGGTCGGCCGCCATGCCGGCGCAGTCACCGACATTGTCGCCGACATTGTCGGCAATCGTCGCCGGATTGCGCGGATCGTCCTCGGGGATACCGGCCTCGACCTTGCCGACGAGGTCGGCGCCGACATCGGCGCCCTTGGTGAAGATGCCGCCGCCGAGACGGGCGAAGATCGAGATCAGCGAGGCGCCGAAGCCAAGGGCGACGAGCGAGTCGATGACGACGCGGTCCGAGGCGGCAAAGCCCTTCATGCCGGTGAGGAAGCCGTAATAGCAGGCGACGCCGAGCAGAGCGAGGCCGGCGACCAGCATGCCGGTGACTGCGCCGGCCTTGAAGGCGACGTCGAGTCCCTCGCCGAGCGACTGCATCGCCGCCTGGGCAGTGCGGACATTGGCGCGGACCGAGACGTTCATGCCGATGAAGCCGGCGACGCCAGAGAGCACGGCGCCGATCAGGAAGCCGATGCCGACATAGGCGCCGAGCAACCAGGTCAGGCCGAGGAAGAGCACGACGCCGACCACGCCGATCGTCATGTACTGGCGCTTGAGATAAGCCTGCGCGCCTTCCGCCACCGCGCCGGAAATCTCCTGCATGCGTTGGCTGCCGGCATCGCGTTTCATCACGTCGCCATAGGCCCATAAGCCGTAGACGATCGATAACGCACTCAAGACAATGATGATGAGCAAGGCCGACATCGAATTTCCTATCCCTGAGATTTCGTCATCCGGGGCAGGACACCCCGACGGAGCCGGTTTTCCGGTTCTTTGAACGCAGGAAACGGCTCTGTCGGCCTCACGAAGAATCAGGCCACAGCGCCGATCACCAGTGTCGGGTGGGATTGTTGCCCAGTTTCCGCCAGAATCGCAAACGGGTCGGCTGACAATTTTGGGGGGATGTCAGTCCCCTTCACTTACGGGGTACACCAGCTTACATTGTGTACGTCGTATACATTCGTAGAGGCTGCCGTGGCGACGACGACCATGACGATCCGCCTGCCGGAAGAGGTCAAGGACAAGCTCGGCCGGCTGGCGCAAGCGACACGCCGCACCCCCTCCTTCCTCGCCGGGGAAGCGATCGCCGCCTATGTCGCCCGCGAAGCGGACATCGTCGAAGGGATCGAGCAGGGCCTTGACGACCTGAAGGCCGGGCGCCTCATCGAGCATGACGAGGCAATGGCGAGGATCGCCCGCAGCATCGACAAGGCCGGTGCTGGCGAGCCTTGATGCGCTCGCTTCTCTGGTCGACTGCGGCGCTCGACGATTTCGAAGCCGCCATCACCCGGATCGCGATTGACGATCAGGCCGCTGCCCAGAGAGTCGCCGGGGCGATCGATCGCGCTGCGCGCCTATTGGCGGAGCGCCCGATCGGGCGACCGGGGCGTGTCACCGGGACCTATGAGAAGACAGTGTCCGGGCTGCCCTGGATCATAGCCTATGCGCTCGATGGCAACAGGCTCGTCGTACTGCGCGTGATCCACAGCGCCCGTGACTGGCCGAAGGGGGGCTGGCCTGGCTGAGGGTCAGCCAGCGCCCACCGCCGCCCGCTTGCCCATCGCCTGCCAGCCAACCAGCGCCAAAGCGATCGCGACCGGTGGGAAGACCAGCCAGTTGACACTGGTCCAGCCGCCGGCGCTGAGCAGGCCGCCCGAGGAGAAGGAAGCGATCGCAACCGAGCCGAAGACGAGGAAGTCGTTGGCGGCCTGGACCTTGACCCGCTCCTCGGGGCGGTAGCAGTCGGTCACCAGCGCGGTCGCGCCGATGAAGCCGAAATTCCAGCCGATCCCAAGCAGGACGAGCGCGACCCAGAAATGCGCGACGCTGAGGCCGGAGAGCCCGACGATCGCTGCGATCGCGGTCAGCAAGAGGCCGGCGGCCGTGACCTTCTCCTTGCCGAACCGCGCGATCAGGCGGCCGGTCAGGAAGCTCGGCCCGTACATGGCGAGCACATGCCATTGGATGCCGAGCGCCGCCTCACCGACGCTGTGGCCGCAGGCGACCATCGCGATCGGGGCAGCGGTCATGACAAAGCTCATCAAACCATAGGCGACGAGCGCCGCGATCACCGAGGCGATGAATTTGGGCTGGCGCATGATCTCGGGGAGCGGCCGGCCGCCGCCGGACTTCGCCTCCTTCACCGGCGGGGCCCGGAGCGCCAGCACGACGCCGATAGCCAGCAGCGCGAGTGCGCCCTGGGCCAGGAAGCTCGCGGCGAAGGGCGCGGCCGGCGTCAGGTCACGCGTCCAGTAGACCGATTGCGGGCCGATCACCCCTGCCAGCAGCCCGCCGATCATCACCCAGGAGATGGCGCGCGGCCTGAACGCCTCGCTCGCCGTGTCGGCGGCGGCGAAGCGGTAGCTCTGGACATAGGAGCTGTAGAGCCCGCACAGGAAGGTGCCCAGGCAGAACAGCCAGAACAGGCGCTCGGCCGCACCGGCCGCAGCGATGCTGGCGCCTGTAGCGCCGATCAGCGCTCCGATGACGTAGCCGTTGCGGCGGCCGATCCGGCGCATCAGGAACGCCGCGGGGATGACGCCGGTGGCGAGCCCGAGCTGCATCAGGCTGACCGGGACGGTGGCAAAGGCCTGGTTCGCGACCAGTTGCGAGCCGACGATGCCGCCGAGCGAAATGACGATCGCGGGGCTCGCGCCGCCGAGGGCCTGGGCGCCGGCGAGCACCAGCGCATTGCGCCTGGCGAGTGTGTCGCCATCCATAACCGGACCATGCTGGTTCATCGCAGCCGCCGCCCCCGCGGCCGCCTGGCCGCCGTCAGAAATGAGCGAAGGAGCCGCGTGCGAACGTTCGCGGCCGGCCCGCTTCGGTATAGCGCACGCTCTCCGCCTCGGCGGTGATGCGCCCGATGCGCGCGAGGCTGAGTCCCGCGGCCTCGGCGGCAGCAACCATAGAAGGAAATTCTCCTTCTGGGATCGTACAGAGAATTTCGTAGTCGTCGCCGCCCGTCCAGGCCAGTTCCGCCAATGCGGGATCGGCCATGACCGCAGTGCGGGCCGCGGGCGAGAGCGGCACGGCGCCGAGGTCGATCTCAGCCCCCACCTTCGAGGCCGCCAGCAGCTTGGCGAGGTCACCCACCAGGCCGTCGGAGATGTCCATCGCGGCCGAGGCATGGGCCTGCAGCGCTTCTGCGAGCGCGGTCCGTGGCTGCGGATGCAGATAGCGGTCGGCGAGGAAGGCGCGGTCGGCTTCCGGGAGTTGGCCGACCCAGGCGGGCCGGTCCGGCCCATGCGCCTTCAGGCCGAGCGCACCGTCACCGATCGTGCCGCTGACGGCGACGATGTCGCCCGGCTTGGCACCGGAACGCAGCACCATGCGGCCGGCAGGCACGCTACCGAAGGCGGTGATCGAGAGGGTCAGCGGGCCGGTGGTCGAGACCGTATCGCCACCGATCAGCGGACAGCCGCCCTCGCCCGCCATGGCGCCGAGGCCCTCGGTGAAACCCGCGAGCCATCCTTCCGTCCAGCCCTTGGGCAAAGCGAGCGTGAGCACGAAGCCATCGGGCCTGGCGCCCTTGGCGGCGAGATCCGACAGGTTGACACCCAGCGCCTTGCGCCCGATCGAGGCCGGCGGGTCGTCGGCGAAGAAGTGCACGCCGGCGACGAGTGCATCGGCGGTGATCACGACTTCATAGCCGCGCGCCGGGCGCAGCAAAGCGGCATCGTCGATCAGACCGAGCCCGGCGCGGCCGGCTATCGGCGCGAAATAGCGGGCGATCAGCTCGAATTCGCCGGGGGACTGGGTTCCGGCCACGGCGCCGCTCACGCTGCCGGAGCGTCGAATTCCTCGGCGCGGACGTCGCGGGCCATCCTGTCGAGCACCGCGTTGACCATGCCGACCTCCTCGCCCTCGTAGAAGGAGCGGGCGACCGCGACATATTCCGAAATCACGGCGCGGGCCGGCACGTCCTTGCGGAAGGCGAGCTCATAGGCGCCGGCACGCAGGATGGCGCGCACCACCGCCTCGACGCGCTTCAGCGGCCAGCCGGAGGCGAGCAGATCGTCGACCGAGCGGTCGACCAGACGCTGCTCGCGAACGACGCCGCCGAGCAGATCGCGGAAGAAGGCGATCTCGGCCTTGGGGAGCTCGATGTCTTCGACTTCCTTGCCGATCCAGAAGGCCTCGAACTCGGCCATGGCCTCGACCACGCCGCGCCCGCCGACCTCCATCTCGTAGAGCGCCTGGACGGCCGAGAGCCGCGCGCCGCGGCGCATCTCGGATCGGCTCATTTCGACTCCTCCGCCAGCGAGCGCTTGTAACGCAGCACCGCGAGCGCAGCTTCCGCCGCGCCGCCGCCCTTGTCCATCTCGCTGCGGTTGGCGCGGGCCCAGGCCTGTGCCTCGTTCTCGACCGTGAGGATGCCATTGCCGAGCGGCAGGGCGAAGGCGACCGACAGGTCCATCAGCGCGCGCGAGCTCTCGCCGGCGACGATGTCATAATGGCCGGTCTCGCCGCGGATGACAGTGCCGAGCGCGACGACGGCCTCATAAGGATCGACCGCCTCGTCGGCGGCGCGCAGGCCGATGACGATGGCGGAGGGGATTTCGAGCGCGCCGGGCACGGTGACGACGTCGACGCGGCAGCCAGCCTTCTCCAGCACGGCGGTCGCGCCGGCGAGCAGTTCGTCGGCCAGGCCGTCGTAGAAGCGGGCCTCAACAACGAGCACGCGGACATCGTCGAGCGGAGCGGCTGAGGCAGCCGAAGATTGCCGGGATCCGGCCATGGCGTCTTCCTTTTGCAAGAGATGGTGCCCGTGAATATCCAAGCACCAAAGCCCTCATCCTGAGGAGCGGTTTCGGCAGAAACGGCTCCTCAGGATGAGGGCTGAGCGTTGGGCCGGCTTTAGCCCCCCGGACGCGCCTCCGCAAGCCGCGCGGCATACCGCGCCATCAGATCGACCTCGACATGGACGCCGTCCCCCTTGCGGCGCTCACCCCAGGTTGTGACGCTGAAGGAATGCGGGATCAGCAGCACGGTGAAGACGTCGTCCTCGACGGTGTTGACCGTCAGCGATGTCCCGTCGAGGCAGATCGAGCCCTTGGCAGCGATGAAGCGCGCAAGCCCTTGCGGCGCGCGGATATGGAAGCGCGCCGTCGCGCCCCAGGGCTCGCTCGGATCGGGCGCGATCTCGTCGATCTTCAGGATGGTGCCGACGCCGTCGACATGGCCGGTGACGAGATGGCCGCCGAGCTCGTCGCCCATCTTCAAGGAGCGTTCGAGGTTGATCTTCGTGCCGGGCGCCCATTCGGCGACCCTGGTCTTCGCAAGGGTCTCGGCCGCGGTCTCGACCTGGAAGATGCAGCCCGCCTCGCCATCCTCGCGCGGCTTGAGCGCCGTCACGGTCAGGCAGACGCCGGCGCAAGCGATCGAGGCGCCGAGCTCGATGCCGGAGGCTTCCCAGGGGCACGAGATATCGAACTGCTTCAGGCTCGGGCCCTTGGTCTGCGCGCGGGTAACGGTGCCGATGGCGGTGACGATGCCGGTGAACATCAGGCGATCCTCGTGAAAACTTCGAAACGGTCGCAGCCGATCTGCCCGACCTCGGTGACGGCGTAGATTTCGGGATCGGCGAGCAGTGCCGCAAGCCCCGGCCGGACGGCGACGATGCCCTCGGCCCCGAGCGGCTTCGGCGAGGTCGAGACGATGACCTCGTCGGCGAGGCCCTGCAGCGCCAGTTGCTCACCGATCGTCGGACCGCCCTCGGAGAAGACGCGGGTGATGCCGCGGGTCGCCAGCAGGCGCAGCGCCTCGCGTAAGTCGAGATGGCCATCAGCGCCGCGCGAGACGCGCATGACCTCGACGCCGGCGGCAACGAGCCTCTCCTCGGCCGCAACCGGGGCATCCTCGGCCGCGATCACCCAGAGTGGCACGGTCGCCGCCCCCCGCACCAGCTTGGCGTCGAGCGGCAAGCGCAGCGAGGAATCGAGCACGACGCGGATCGGCGAGCGGATTTCAAGTCCGGGCAGGCGCACGGTCAGCAGCGGGTCGTCGGCGAGGACGCTGCCGATGCCGAGCATGATCGCGTCATGGCTGGCGCGCAGGCGATGCACCCATTCGCCCGATTCCGGGCATGAGATGGCAAGGCGCGCGCCCCCTGCCCCGCCGGCGAAGCCATCGGCCGTACGCGCGACCTTGAAGGTCACCATCGGCCGCCCTTGCGTCACCCGCAGGACATGGCCGCGATGGCTGCGCTGGGCCTGGTCCTCCAGCACGCCGGTGACGACCTCCAGGCCGGCCATGCGCAGCAAGGCATGGCCGAGGCCGGCAATCTGCGGGTTGGGATCGGACATCGCCGAGACGACGCGCCGGACGCCGGCGAGCAAGGTGCGCTCGACGCAAGGCGTGCCGCCGCGGACGGTGCGGTGCGAGCAGGGCTCCAGCGTGACGTAGAGCGTGCCGCCGCTCGCAGCGGCGCCAGCCTGCTCGAAGGCCATCGCCTCGCCATGCGGACGGCCGCCCGGCTGCGTGTGGCCTTCGCCGACGATCACCGAACCGTCCGTACCATCGCGCACGACGACGGCACCAACGCTCGGATTCGGCCAGGTACGGCCGAGCCCGCGCGCGCCAAGTTCCAAGGCCCACGCCATGAAGGCGCGGTCGATCGCGTTCTGATCAGGCATCGTCGCGGGCAGGAGCCGGTTTGGTGCCGATCTCGATCTCGTCGCCGCCGAGCTGGCCGAGCAGCTCCTCGAAATCGCGGGCCTCGCGGAAGTTCCGGTAGACCGAGGCGAAGCGGACATAGGCGACGTCGTCGAGCGATTTCAGCCCCTCCATCACCAATTCGCCGATGGTCGAGCTCTGGATCTCGCCCTCTCCCGAGCTTTCGAGCTGGCGGACGATGCCGTTGACCATGCGCTCGATCCGCTCGGGCGCGACCGGACGCTTGCGCAGCGCCACCTCGATCGAGGTCTGCAGCTTGTCGCGGTCGAAGGCGGTACGCCGGCCCGAGCGCTTGACCACGGTGAGCTCGCGCAGCTGCACGCGCTCGAAGGTGGTGAAGCGGCCGCCGCAATCGGGGCAGACGCGCCGGCGCCGGATCGAGGCGTGGTCGTCGGTCGGCCGCGAATCTTTCACCTGGGTATCGAGCGAGCCGCAATAGGGACAGCGCATGAATGGGGCCTTCAGGTTAGCTTGAGGGACGATAGCGCCCGCGGCCCTTCATTGCCCCAGCCATGCCGTCGCAGGCCAGCGAAAAACGACCAGCCGACGGCAAGGGAGCAAGCACGAGATCGCATGACGCTCCGGCAGCCGGATCGCAGCGCTCGCAAGAAATGACGCCCAACGAGTGGCCTTCCCATGGCAAGGTATCGTCCTGCGACCCGCCTGCGCCTGCCTGCCGATCCACGAAGCTCGCCAATCGGAGTTACGCAGATGTCCAATGATAGTGTCGGCGACGCCTTCGGCGGCCTGGTCGTCCTGGCGTTCGACCTTCTCGACAGCGAGATCCACAGGTCTCCCGAACGCCTCGCCGAGATCCTCAAGAGCCCGGTCGTCCTGTCGACGGCACAGAAGGGGCTGCTGAGCTTCGCGAACGCCAAGCTGAAGAGCCAGACGACGCAGCTTTCGTTCGAGGACATCCAGAAACTCCGCTCCATCGGCGACGACGTCCTGTCGAAGGCGGCGGACGAGTATTTCAAGCAGATCAAGAAGTCGTCGGCGTATAAATCGCTCGAAAAGCAGCTCGATGCCTTCAAGGAGGCTGCCAGCTCGTCGGCCCTTGGCGTCTGGGTCGATCAGCACAAGGGCATCGTCTATGTCGTCGGCGCGGCGCTGGCGCTCGGAGCAGGTGCGGCCCTCTTCGTCACCAAGCCGAACAATGGCGCGGTGACGCTCGGCCTGCAGCAGCTGGAGAAGCTCAAATTCGAGGTCGTCAAGCTCGGTGCGCTGAAGCTCGGCGTCGGCGGCATCGTCTTCGACCCGACAGCTGAGCTGGTCGGCGCCAAGCTGACCGGCAAGCTGAAATGGGACCGGCTGAAGCTCGATCTTTCGCTTCAGGTGGTGACCAAGTCGGCCGCGATCGAGAAGGTCGAGGGCGAGGTCATGGTCCAGTACGGCTCGTTCGAGCTCAGCGGCATCGTCAAGAAGGACGTCACCAAGCCGACCGTCGACCTCAATCTCAAGCTAAGCGCGACCGATGACCGCTTCAACGTCTCGGTCGCGGCGCAGGTCAAGGACGGCCAGTTCGGCGGCAGCGCCTCGGCCGGCTACAAAATCACCAAGGGGCTCGACCTCAACGCCGAGCTCAGCCGGACCAACCGGGGCGATGCGCCCGGCGGTCCGGAGAACCTGTTCATGATCAAGCTGACCGGGACCTTCCCGTAAAAGAGGTCCCGCCCGCTCCCGCTCAGTAGATCGGGAAGCGCGCGGTCAGCTCGTGGGCCTTGGCCTTGACCGCCTGCTCGACGGCGGCGTTGCCCTCCTCGCCATTGGCGGCGAGGCCATCGAGAACCTCGGCGATCAGCTCGCCGACCTTCTTGAACTCGGCGACGCCGAAGCCACGCGAGGTCGCAGCCGGCGTACCCAGGCGGATGCCGGAGGTGACCATCGGCTTCTCCGGATCGAAGGGGATGCCGTTCTTGTTGCAGGTGATGTGGGCGCGCCCGAGCGCGGCCTCGGCCGCCTTGCCGGTCACCTTCTTCGAGCGCAGGTCGACCAGCATCAGATGGTTGTCGGTGCCACCGGTGACGAGGTCGAAGCCCTTGCTCTTCAACGTCTCGGCCAGCGCCTTGGCGTTGGCGACGACGGCATGGGCGTAGGTCTTGAACTCCGGCCGCAGTGCCTCCTCGAAGGAGACGGCCTTGGCAGCGATGACGTGCATCAGCGGCCCGCCCTGCAGGCCCGGGAACACGGCCGAGTTGATCTTCTTGGCGATCGCCTCGTCATTGGTCAGCACCATGCCGCCGCGCGGGCCGCGCAGGGTCTTGTGCGTGGTGGTGGTGACGACATGGGCGTGCGGGAACGGCGAGGGATGGGCGCCGCCGGCGACGAGCCCGGCGAAATGGGCGATGTCGACCATGAAATAGGCGCCAACCTTGTCGGCGATCTCGCGGAAGCGGGCGAAATCCCAATGGCGAGCATAGGCCGAGCCGCCGGCGACGATGATCTTCGGCTTGTTCTCGATCGCGAGGCGCTCCATCGCGTCATAGTCGATGATCTGGTCGACGACGCAGACACCGTAGGGCACGACCTTGAACCACTTGCCGGACTGGTTGACCGGGGCGCCGTGGGTGAGATGGCCGCCGGCGGCGAGGTCGAGGCCCATGAAGGTGTCGCCGGGCTGCATCAGCGCCATGAACACAGCCTGATTGGCCTGCGAGCCCGAGTTCGGCTGGACATTGGCGAACTGGCAGTCGAACAGCCGGCAGGCGCGCTCGATCGCGAGCTTCTCGGCGATGTCGACGAACTGGCAGCCACCATAATAGCGCCGGCCCGGATAGCCCTCGGCGTATTTGTTGGTCATCACCGAGCCCTGCGCCTCGAGCACGGCCTGCGAGACGATGTTCTCCGAAGCGATCAGCTCGATCTCGTCGCGCTGACGACCGAGCTCGAGCTCGATGGCGCGGGCGATCTCGGGATCGACATCGGCAAGGCCGGCGCCGAAGAAGGAGTTGGAGAGGTGCTTGTCGCGCGCGGCGTCGGTCATGTCCGGCTCCTGAAAATGCGGCGGCCGATCGCGGCCGATCCCCGCGCGGTCCCTATCACGCAGAGTGAGGCTGTCCAAGCGATAGATGGACGCGGCTAAGGAGCTGCGCGCCGCGCGCCAGAGCGTCGGACGGAGGGGCGGTAGACGAGCTTCCGGCGCGAAGCGGCCTGCATCAGCTTGCGGAAAGTCGGGCACTCCAGATGCGAAGGCGCCGGGCAATCGGCGACATGACGCAGGATGTCGCGCAGCGTGCGCAATTCGATCATCTGGCGCTGCAGCTCGTCAGCCTTGAGGCGCAGCTGGTCGCGCGGGATGTCGGGGCGGCCGTCGCGCCCGAACATGCCGGCGATCTCCTCCAGCGAGAAGCCGGCGGCCTTGCCCATCGCGATCAGCGACAGCTTCAGCAGCACGTCGGCATCGAATTGCCGCCTGAGGCCCCGCCGCCAGAGCGAGGCGATCAGGCCGATCTCCTCGTAATAGCGCAGGGTCGAGGGCGCGACGCCGGAGCGCTCGGCGACCTCGCCGATATCGAGAGCAACCATGCTTGACCTCAAGTCGACTTGAATTCGTACGCTCTGCCGAACCCAAGATTTCGGCAAGAGGATCATCATGGAAGCTGTTCTCGTTTCAAGGCAAATTCCGGTCTGGCAGGACCGGCGCGCCATCGCCCTGCTGATGGCGGCATCGCTCACCACTATGGCGAACGCGACGATCGCCCCGGCCCTGCCCGGACTGGAGCGGCTGTTCGCCGGCGATCCGAATGCGGCGCTGCTGACGCGACTGCTGGTGCCGGCGCCCTCGCTCAGCGTCGCGATCCTTGCACCACTCGCCGGGATCGCGGCCGACCGGATCGGGCGGCGCAAGTTGCTGCTCTTCGGGGTTATCCTGTTCATCCTGTCGGGCTGCGCCGGGCTCATGCTGCCCGACCTGCCGACGATCTTCGCGAGCCGGCTGGTCTTGGGTATCGCCGTCGCCCTGATCATGACGGCGCAGACGGCGCTGGTCGGCGACTATTTCAGCGGCGACGACCGCAATGCACTGACGGGCCTGCAGATCTCGGCGCGCAATCTCGGCGGCCTCGTCTTCATCCTGACCGCCGGATGGGCCGCGACGCTCTCGCCGCGGCTGCCCTTCGCGATCTATGGGCTCGCCGCCGCCTTCCTGCCATTGATGTGGCTGGTCATCGTCGATCCGCCGCGCCTGTCGCCGGGAAGTGGCTCGAAGCTGTCGAGCGCGAGTGACGATTTTCGCCCCTGGCGATTGCCCCTCGCCTTGCTGGTCCTGCTCCAGGGTGTGACCAACATGATCTTCTTCGTCATGCCGACGCAGCTCTCTTTCTTCCTCGACGCGCGAGGCTATGACAGCGCGATCATGACCGGCTCGGCACTCGGCGTGCTGATGCTGTCGGGCGGCGGCTTCGCCCTGCTCTACCCTCGCATCCAGCGCGCCGTCGGCTATCCCGGCATCTTCGCGCTGGGCTATGGCGCGATGGCGCTCGGCTTCCTCATTCTGCTGCTCGCGGCGACCACCCCGGCGATCTTCGCCGCCGTAGCAGCGATCGGCGCAGGCTATGCCCTGGTCTCGCCGAGCTTCGTCGCGCTCGCCCTCAACCTCGCACCGGCGCAGAAGCGCGGACTGGCCGGCGGCATCCTCACCGCCTCGATCTTCATCGGCCAGTTCTGCTCGCCGTTGCTGAGCACACCTGTGATCGCCGGATACGGCTATGCCAGCCTGTTCGGCGGTACGGCCGCGCTGCTGGCTATCATGACCGCCACGGCCGCGCTGGCAGGTGGCGCGAGCCGGCGGCGCCGGCGATAGTGCGGCGATATGGAGTGCCGCTTCACGCGCATTCTGCTTTATTCACAACCTGGGAAGGCCGACTCGCCGCTTGGCGCGATCCTCGGCTGCAATCGAAACGACATCGAGGTGTCGCAGCAAACCGGCGGAATGGAAGCCGGCGGAAGGAGGCCGATGTGGCGCAGCGGACGGACGAGAGCGAGGCTCACCACCCGGATTGGCCGCCCAAGCGCCGCTCGCCTCTGCACGCTTTTCTCGAAAGCGGAGCCGCGGCCGGCGTGCTGCTGGTCTTCTCCGCGGCGTTGGCGCTGATTATCGCCAATTCGGCGCTCGGCCCCGTCTATTTCGAGCTGCTGGACGCCAAGATCGCCGGCCTCTCCATCCTGCACTGGATCAACGACGCGCTGATGGCGGTGTTCTTCCTGGTCGTCGGACTGGAGATCAAGCGCGAGTTCATCGAAGGCCAGCTCGCGACCTGGAGCCGGCGCGCCTTGCCGGCGCTGGCCGCGCTCGGCGGCATGATCGCGCCCGCCTTGATCTATGCCGCGCTCGCCTGGAGCGATGCGCAGGCGCTGCGCGGCTGGGCGATCCCCGCCGCCACCGACATCGCCTTCGCGCTCGGTGTGCTCGCTATCCTCGGCTCGCGCGTGCCGGTCTCGCTCAAGATCTTCCTGACCGCGCTCGCCATTCTCGACGATCTCGGCGCGATCCTGATCATCGCCGTGTTCTATTCGGGCAATCTCTCGCTGCCGATGCTGGCCGGGGCCGGCGCCTGCCTCGCGATCCTGATCGCACTCAACCTGCGCGGCGTCCGCCTGCTGCCGCTCTATCTCGTCATCGGCGCGGCGCTCTGGTTCTTCGTGCTGAAGTCCGGCATCCATGCGACGCTGGCCGGCGTCGCGCTGGCCCTGACCATTCCGCTCGGCGGCCATGGCACTGAAAGCGACGAGCCTGAGCATTCGCCGCTGCATACGTTGGAGCACCGCCTCCATCCCTGGTCCTCCTATTTTATCGTGCCGGTCTTCGGCTTCGCCAATGCCGGCGTCTCGATCGCTGGGATGTCGCCCTCGCTCCTGCTGACGCCGGTGCCGCTCGGCATCATGCTCGGGCTCTTCCTCGGCAAGCAGATCGGCGTGTTCGGCTTCGCCTGGCTCGCGGTCCGGCTAGGCCTGGGAACCATGCCGGCCAAGGCGAATTGGGCGCAGCTCTACGGCATCTCGCTGCTCTGCGGCATCGGCTTCACCATGAGCCTGTTCATCGGAGCGCTCGCCTTCGAGAAGGCTCCGGCGTTGGCCGCAGCGACCAAGATCGGCGTGCTCGCCGGCTCGGCCCTCTCGGCCGTGATCGGCTATGTCGTGCTCCATCTCGCCGGGCGCCATCCGGCGACGGCGAAGGAGCCTGCGCCGGCCGCGATCTCCCGGGAGCGGGCGCACTGAGCAGCACGATCACAGAATCGTCTCAGCTGCGGCGGAACCATGGCAGGCGAAGCGCGTTACCTCCTCAGCGGTGGAGGCGGCAATGGGCTTCAGTCTTCTGGAAATCTCGATCGTGATGGCGTGCATCTCGCTGCTCGGCTTCCTGATCGCCGACAATCTGGCCTGAGCCAAGTCGGCCGCAGGCGGGTCAGCCCGCCTGCACCAGCCGCCGCAGCCGCTCGCGGCCGGCGGCCCTGATGTGATCGCGCGCCGCAGCCTCCGCCTTGGCGGGATCGTGGGCTTCGATCGCGCTGACGATGGCATCGTGCTCGGCATGGGCCTGCGCCGCCCGGTCGGCATCCAGCAATGTCGAGGAACCGAGCAGCGCGCGGGCGTCGCGCAGCGCGTTCAGGGCCTTCAGCAGATAGCGGTTATGCGCCGCGCCATAGAGCGCCGAATGGAAACGCTCATTGTGACGCGCCAGCTCCTGCGGGCGGGTGAGCAGCCCAGCCTCGATCCCGTGCAGATCACGCAGCAGCGCGACATCGCCCTCGGAGGCGTGACGCGCGGCGAAGGCGGCGACAGTGCCCTCCAGGACCTCGCGCATCGCATAGAGCTCGGACACGGCCTGATGATCAAGCGTCGCCACCACGAGCGTGCGCGAATCGCGTGTGAAGAAGCCCTCGGCCTCGAGCCGGCGCACCGCCTCGCGCAAGGGCGTGCGGCTCATCTCCAGGCGAGCGGCGAGATCCTCCTCGCGCAGGCGCGTGCCGGGCCTGAGCTCGCCGGCATCGATCGCCTCGCGCAGACGGGCATAGGCCTGGCCCGCAAGCGAGCGCACCGGCTGGACATCGGCGAACACCGTCAAACTGCGCCCTCTCCTGCTCCACGACGCCGGCTGCGGTGATCGCCCGCCCCCGCTGCGAAATCAACGCTTGCCCGCATCGCTCGCTTTCAGCATACTTCGGTATACCGAAAATGAGAACAGCACGGGAGGCTTCATGTCGCGCCGGTTTCCAACGCTCCTGCTCGCAGCCGCGCTCGCTGCGCTGCCGACCCTTGCCGCGAAGGCGCAGGACTGGCCGAACAAGCCGATCACCATGCTCGTGCCCTATGCCGCCGGCGGCGGCACCGACGTGATCGCACGGGCGGTGGCGCAGAAGCTGCAAGATCGGCTCGGGGTCGGCGTCGTGGTCGAGAACCGCGCCGGCGCAGGCGGCAATCTCGGCACCACCGCGGCGGCGCAGGCTCCCGCCGACGGCTACACCGTGCTGATCAGCAATATCGGCCCGATGGCGGTCAATCCGAGCCTGTTCAAGAATTTGAAGCACGATCCGGCCGAGGTGCTGGAGCCGGTGACGCTGATCGCCAAGGCGCCGCTGCTCCTGCTTGTGCATCCATCGGTCAAGGCCAACTCGGTCGCCGAGCTGGTCGCGCTCGCAAAGGCCCAGCCGGACGGGCTGACCTACGGCACCGCCGGGCATGGCTCGGCCAACCACATCGCCACCGCGCTGTTCGAGCTGATGGCAGGCGTCAAGCTGAAGCATGCCCCCTATCGCGGCGCCGGGCCGGCGCTGAACGACCTCATCGGCGGGCATATCCCGATGATGTTCGCGACGCTGCCTTCGGCGATCGGCCATGTGAACGGCGGCGGCCTCAAGGCGCTCGCCGTCACCACTGCCGAGCGGGCGCCGGCCTTGCCGCAAGTGCCGACGCTCGCGGAAGCCGGCGTGCCCGGCTACGAGGCGAGCGGCTGGTACGGCGTCTTCGTGCGCAAGGGCACGGCGCAGGCGATCATCGACAAGCTGCGCAGCGAGGTCGCGACCATCATCAACCTGCCGGAGGTGCGCCGGAATCTCGAGCTCGAAGGCGCCCAGCCGATCGGCAATACGCCCGCCGAGTTCGCCGCCTTCGTCAAGGCCGAGCGCGCGAAATGGTCGAAGGTCGTCGCCGAGACCGACATCAAGATCGAGTAAGGCGCCCTCCCGCTCCATCACCTTCCATCATTCACGGACCGATGCCGACCATGACCGACGCGACATCCCCTGCCCTGCGCCTGCTCGTCCTCGAAGGGGATGGCATCGGCCCCGAGATCGCGGCGGCGACCTGCAAGGTGCTCGACGCGGCGAGCAAGCTCTTCGGCTTCGGGCTCGTCTATGAGCGGGCGGAGATCGGTTTCGCTGCGCTGAAGAACCAGGGCACGACCTTCCCCGAGACCGTGCTTGAGGCGGCAAAGCGGGCGGACGGCGTCATCCTCGGCCCGGTCTCGCACAACGAGTATCCGCCGGCCGAGAAGGGAGGGCTCAACCCATCCGGCCAGTTGCGCAAGCGGCTCGACCTCTACGCCAATATCCGCCCGGCCCGCTCGCGCGAAGGCTTTGCGCCGCGCTGCGGCAAGCCGCTCGACCTCGTCATGGTGCGCGAGAACACCGAAGGCTTCTATTCAGACCGCTCGATGCATCTCGGCCCCGGCGAGATCATGCCGACGCCAGACCTTGCCATGTCGTTCCGCAAGGTGACGCGGCAGGCCTCCCTGCGCATCGCCGAGAGCGCCTTTGCGCTCGCCCGCCAGCGCCGGCGCAAGGTCACGGCCGTGCACAAGGCCAATGTGCTGCGCATCTCCGACGGGCTCTTCCTGGAATGCGTGCGCTCGGTGGCCGAGCGCTATCCCGATGTCGAATACGAGGAGAAGATCATCGACGCCATGGCCGCGCTGCTGGTGCGCGACGCCAGCGTCTTCGACGTGATCGTCACCACCAATATGTTCGGCGACATCCTCTCCGACCAGGCCTCGGAGATCTCCGGCAGCCTCGGCCTCGCCGCCTCGCTCAATGCCGGCGAGGATCATGCGGTGGCGCAGGCGCAGCACGGCTCGGCGCCTGATATCGCCGGACGCGACCTCGCCAATCCCGCTTCGTTGATCGGCTCGGCAGCGATGCTGCTCGCCTGGCTCGGCGAGCGGCGGCAGGCCCCCACCCTGCTGCAGGCTGCACAAGCGATCGAGCGGGCGATCGACCTGACGATCAAGGCGCCGGAGCTGCGCACGCGCGATCTCGGCGGCACGCTCGGCACGCGAGCGTTCGCCAGTTGCGTCGTCGCCAATCTCGCCGAGGTGGCGAAGGCGGCCTGACGCAGACGCAACCGGCCGTCCCGCGACGATCATGGCGGCAGCGGGAACGCCTTGGGGGCTGGCGCATTGAAAAGGAGCGCCTCCCGGTCCGGGGCGCGGCCGGAGCCTTCAGATGCCGACTGCCGATCATTCCGTCGCCTCGATCAAGCAGCTCGCATCCGACTTTCAGAAATGGCCCTCCCCACAGACAGCGAAGGCGCTCGCGCAGATCGCGAAGCGGGCCGGCGCGTCCTCAGGGGAGCTCGCCCCCTATTTCGAACGCATTCACCTCGCCGCCACCGACCTGCTCAAGCCTGGGGCAAGGCCCGACCCGACCTATGCCGCGCTGCGGCGGGCGGTGGCGATCCTCGATACCGTCACGAAGGTCAGGCGACGGGCCAGAGACGGGCTGCAATGATCTGCCAGGCCAACAAAAAAGCTCCCGGCCTTCGCCGGGAGCTCACAATGACGCAGACCTTGGCGTAAGCCGGCCTCAGATGTCCTGGTCGCCCTGCAAGGCGGCGACCGCCGCCGGGCCGAGGCCATCCTTGTTGTAGATGTCGTCGCGGAACTGCACGCCGCCATCGGGCGTCGCCCAGGCGGTGACGTAGACCCAGTAGCACGGCACCGGATTAGCGATGCGGGCGTTGACGCGCTCGCCCGAGGCGATGGTCTCGTCGATCTTGGCGCGATCCCAGCCGGGCGTTTCCTTGAGCAGGAAGGCGATGTAGTCGCGCACGTTCTGGACGCGGATGCAGCCCGAGGAGACGAAGCGGTAATCGTCGCCGAAGATGCCCTTCGACGGCGTGTCGTGCATGTAGACGCCGTGCGGGCTCGGGATGTTGATGCGCACGAAGCCGAGGGAGTTGAACTCGCCGCCCGGATCCTGGCGGAAGGTGTAGCGGGTCGCCTCGTCCGAGCGCCAGTTGACGCGGTCGGGCGGGATCTCGCCATTGGGACCGATGATGCGGATCTTGTTCTCGGTCAGGTAGCTCGGCTCCTTCTGCATCTTCGGGATCAGGTCCTTGCGGATGATCGAAGCGGGAACCGTCCAGGTCGGGTTGAAATTGACCTCGGGGATCTTGGTCTGCAGCAGCGGCGACTGGCGGTCGATCTTGCCGACGCCGGCGGCATGACGGGTCGCGACATGGCCGTTCTCGACCGTCTCGACCGCGGCGGCCGGGATGTTCGCCACGACATAGCGGTTGCCGAGATTGCCCGACCAGGTGCGCAGGCGCACGATATTGGTCTCGAGCTGGCGGATACGCCGGTCGACCGGCACGTTGAGCGCAGCCAGCGTCGCGCGGTTGATGCTGCCGGTGGTCGACAGGCCCATGCGCGACTGGAAGCGGCGCACGCCGCCCTCGACATAGGAATCATAGACGTTGCTGTCGCCGGCGGAGGCGTCGAGATCGCCGGTGATGATCAGCCGCTGCCGCAGCGCCACCACGCTCGGGCCGCGCGAGCCGACCGAAAGCCGCTCGCTGACCTGCAGGGTCGGCCAGCCGCCGCGCGCGGCGAGCGCCCGATAAGCTTCGACTGCCTGCTCGGTCGCGGCCAGAGCGGCCGGCGAGAGCATCGGCGTCGAGGAGCGCTGGACGGCGTTGCGCGAACCGGCATCATAGCTCTGGCGCCACTCGGCCTGCTGGGCGAAAGCCGGCAGGCTGACGCCGGCGGCAGCAGTCGAGAGCATGGCCAGAACCGTCTCGCGGCGGGTCAGGCGGATATTCGGCATCGATCGTACCCCTTGGACTTCCCAGTATCACCGGAGCGGGACGCGACCCGCCCCTTCGGCCGGGCATCTGCCACGGCCGGTCGCTGGGGACGATCCCTTACCACAGTTAACACGGTATGATGAGCGCGGCATTTTTGGGGCGGCGATGCGTCGCGCTCACGCGGGTTTGATCGCTGCGGCCGAAGCGAAATCACTGTTGCTCGAAAGAAACAGGCGCACGCGCCCCGGCCGGGAAGCCGAAGCGCGCTGCGGGGATACTTCCAAGACCGGGCCTGTGGCCCAGGGCTTCAGAGCTTGTAGCGGATCTGGTCGGTCCAGAAGCGCTCGAGGCGCAGCAGGGCGTTGTTCATGCGCTCGAAATCATCGGCCGCGATGCCGCCGATCTGCTCGACCGTACGGACATGCTTGTCGTAGACGCCCTTGACGATGTTGTGCACCTCGCGGCCCTTGTCGGTCAGGCTGATGCGCACCGAGCGGCGGTCGATCCGCGAACGGGCATGGTGCAGGAAGCCGAGCTCGACCAGCTTCTTGACGTTGTAGGAGACGTTCGAGCCGAGATAGTAGCCGCGGGTGCGCAGCTCGCTGGCCGAGAGCTCGGCGTCGCCGATATTGTAGAGGAGCAGCGCCTGCACGCTGTTGACGTCGTCGCGGTTGCGGCGCTCGAACTCGTCCTTGATCACGTCGAGCAGCCGGCGATGCAGCCGCTCGACCAAGGTGAGAGACTCAAGATAAAGCGGCTTCACCTTGAGCTCAACACCTTCGGACGCAGCCGGCTCCACAGTCTTTACATTGCTCTTCATGGTAATATCCCGCCTGTTGATTACCGGCCAGGATTGTCTCCCGGTCCGCTTCTGAGAGACACCATAGGCGGGCCGGATGAAAACGAGTTTAAATATCAGGATGAATCAGGGATTTACCCATTTGGGTGAATCCAAAATGAACCGCAAGTCTCTTAAGCTAAAGCGATTCTTACCATCGCCCGCTGCATTCGAGACAGACCGGAGGCCTCAGCCGTCCTGGTTTTCCGCCGCCCAGGTGGCGAGGAAATAGGCCAGCATCAGCGCGACATAAGTGCCGATCAAGGCGGGCGAAACCGTCAGCCAGCGCGGGAAGAAGAAGCCCAGCAGCAACTGGCTGACGGCGGCGAGCAGCCAGAGCACGCCGCCCCAGGTCGCGGTCAGCCAGAGGCCGACGCCGGCGACGAGATCGAAGACTGCGAAATAGACCGTGATCGCCTGGAAGGTCAGGGGGCGCGTCTCGAAGGCGGGGCCGGGCTCGAAGACCAGGCCGAGGCCGAGGATGGTCATCCAGTGCATCAGGCCCTTGCCAATCCAGACCACCGAGAGCAGGCGCAGCAGCCAGACCAGCAGCAGGCGCCAGCGAACCCGGCGCTTCATCTCGCCCGGCTGGCCCGGGCCGCGCAGAACTTCGCCGTCGCGCACCGTCATCTCAGCTGCCCAGCGCCAGCTCGGTCGCGCCGAGCGGGGCGAAATAGGCCGCCACCGCCGCCGGATCGAGCTCCTCCAGCGTCTGCGGCCGCCAGGACGGCGCCTGGTCCTTGTCGATCACCACGGCGCGCACACCCTCGTAGAAGTCATGGCCGTGCGGAATGCGCGAGACGATGCGGAACTCGAGCTGCATCGCCTCCGCGAAACCGAGCGAGGCGCCGCGGCGCATCTGCTCGAAGGCGATGGCGACGCTGGTCGGCGACTTCGCCCGGATCGTAGCGAGCGTCTTGGCGGCGAAGGTATCGCCCGCAGCCGCCTTGGCGTCGAGCCGGCCGAGCACCTCCGTCAGCGTCGCCGCGCCGAAGCAATGCGCGATGGTCGCGCGCTCCGGCGCGAGCTTGCCCGGCCCGGGATCAGCGGCGAAACGCGCGATCGTGGCGTCGACGGGCTCTGAGCCGGTCAGCGCCTCGGCAAGCTCCGCCATGCGCGCGGAGGGAACCGCATGCGTCGCCAGCCCGAGCGCCAGCGCATCGGCCTGGCCGACACGATCGCCGGTCAGGGCGAGATAGATGCCGGCATGGCCAGGCAGGCGCGGCAAGGCATAGGTCGCGCCGACATCGGGGAAGAAGCCGATGCCGACCTCGGGCATGGCAAAGAGCCAGCGCTCGCCGGCGACGCGGTGGTTGCCATGCAGCGAGAGGCCGACGCCGCCGCCCATCACGATGCCGTCGACCAACGCGACATAAGGCTTGGGATAGCTCTGGATGCGGGCGTTGAGGATGTATTCCTCGCGCCAGAAGGTCAGCATCTCGTCGTACTGCCCGGCCTTGCCGAGATCGTGCAGGCTGCGGATGTCGCCGCCGGCGCAGAAGGCCTTCTCGCCGGCTCCGGTGACGACGATGCGCGTCACGGCGGGATCGTGCTCCCAGGCGTCGAGCGCCTTGGCCAGCTCGCGCACCATGGGGAGATTGAGCGCGTTCAGCGCCTTCGGGCGGTTGAGCAGGACGAAGCCGGCACTGCCGCGGATTTCACAGATGATGTCCTGATCCTGCGCCATGTCCGCCTCGACCCCGGTCCGTCAGGCGGTTCTGGAAGGCGGGCCCCGGCTTGTCAACGCGAGCGCCGGCCCGGTCCCGTCCGGACTTTAGCGCACGGTGACGATGCCGCGGCCATAGCCGCCATGAGCCTTGGGCAGAGCGACGCAGACCATCGCCCGGCCATGGCTCTGCTCGATCGAGGCCAGCGCCGCAACCTGCTCGGCATAGCTCTCGGTGGCGCGCAGGCCGGCGAGCGTGCCTTTGATCTCGCGCAGATTCCTGTCGAGCTTGTCCTGGCCGACGCGCAGGGACGGGCAATGCCGCTCGGCATAGTCGGCGGAGGCGAGCGCCGTCGCGGTCTGCGCTTCGATAGCATCGCGGCGCGTCACCTCAGCCGGCGCCGTCGTGGCAGTCAGCACTCCCACCAGCATGGTGAAAGCCAAGAGCTTTGACCGCATTGTATCCCCTTCCATGACCGCAGGATCGCCCGCCCCAGGCAGGCTTGCGCTGTTCTGGCCGGCTCTCGCGGCTGCGACCATCGCGCCTGTTTTGGGAGCGAGCTCATGTGCTAAGGGATCGCCGGCTAGCCACTAGCGCATTCATGGCGGAGGCGTCGATGACTTCCCGGGTACAGCCCCTCTCAATGCCGCGGGCCGCAACCACCACGGCGGATTCGCTCGGCCTCACCCGCCGCATGCGCCGCAATCGCAAGGCCGAGTGGTCGCGCCGGCTGGTGCGCGAGAACCGCCTGACCACCGACGACCTGATCTGGCCGATCTTCCTGATCGATTCCGCCGAGCCGATCTCGCCAGTCGCCTGGATGCCGGGCGTCGACCGGCTCAACATCGACGAGGCCGTGCGCCAGGCGGAGGCTGCGGCGAAGCTCGGCGTTCCCGCGATCGCGCCCTTCCCCTATGTCGACCGCGCCCTGCGCGACGAGACCGGTTCGGAAGCGCTCAACAGCCGCAACCTGATGTGCCGGGCGGTCCGCGCGATCAAGGCGGAGGTGCCGGAAATCGGCATCATCTGCGACGCGGCGCTCGACCCCTATACCTCGCACGGCCATGACGGCGTGATGGATGGCGAGCGGATCCTGAACGATGCCAGCGTCGGCATCCTCGTCCAGCAGGCCCTGGCGCTCGCTGACGCCGGTGCCGATGTGATCGCACCCTCCGACATGATGGACGGGCGCGTCGGCGCGATCCGCGCCGCACTCGACGCCAGCGGCCATGAGGACGTGCAGATCATGGCCTATTCGGCCAAGTATGCGTCGGCCTATTACGGCCCGTTCCGCGACGCGATCGGCACCAATGCGACGCTGATCGGTGACAAGCGCACCTACCAGATGGACCCGGCCAACAGCGACGAGGCGATCGCCGAGGTCGCGCTCGATCTCGAGGAGGGCGCCGACATGGTGATGGTCAAGCCCGGCCTGCCCTATCTCGACATCATCGCGCGAGTGAAGGAGACCTTCTCGGTGCCGACCTTCGCCTATCAGGTCTCCGGCGAGTACGCGATGATCATGGCGGCGGCCAATAATGGCTGGCTCGACGGCGACAAGGCGATGCTGGAGAGCCTGCTCTCCTTCAAGCGCGCCGGCGCCGACGGCGTGCTGACCTATTTCGCGCCGAAGGTCGCCAGGATGCTGAAGGAACGCGGCTGAGCTAGCTGGGCAGGCGATAAACGGAGACGTGCGAGCGCGTCTCCGCCGTGAAGGGCGCCCCGTTCCAATCCGCATGCCGGCTTTCGAGCTCGAAGCCGGCCAGCTCAGCCATCAGGTCGAGTTCCGCCGGCCAGATATAGCGGTGGGGCGAGCGGAACAACTCCGCCTGAGTGCCCTCGCCGAAGCGGAAATGGTGCGAGACCACCTGCTGGTTCAGCACGTCATAGGTGTCGAGGCCGATATAGCCTGCCTCCGACTGCCATACGACCGCCTGCTGCCCGGGCGGCAGCTTGCGCAACTCCGGCACCCAGAGCTCGATCACGAAACGCCCGCCGGGCGAGAGATGGCGCGCCGCATTGCGGAAGCAGGCGACCTGCTCAGCCTGCGTGAGCAGGTTCGAGATCGTGTTGTAGACGAGGTAGACGAGCGCATAGCGGCCGGGAACGGTCGCGGTGGCCATGTCGCCGAGGACGACGGGGATCGTCGCTTCGTCGATCTTGGTCCGCAGCTCGGCGATCATCGCGGGTGAATACTCGATGCCCGCCACCGGCACGTTCCGCTGGCTGAGCGGCACCGCGATGCGGCCGGTCCCGATCGCGAATTCGAGGGCCCTGCCACCCTCCGCCAGTTGTGCCAGTCGTTCGACCGCCGGCTCCAGCACCTCCGGCGCGAACATCCCGGTTCCCGGCGTGTCATACGTCCTGGCCGCCTCAGTGCCCCAGATCTCGTCCTGCTGCATGACCATTGTCCTGTCGCGTTGCCCGCCCGATCCGATGTGCCCGGCCTTCCCGATTTATCAAGCCCCACGATTGCGCATGCAGGCAGCATCGCAGCGAGTTCCAACGCCCCGGTTCTCGCGCTAGCGTGCGCCGCGATGCGCGCCCTGCTCACGTCGATTCTGCTCTGCCTCGCGCTCGCCTCCTGCGGGCGCTTCGACACCGACCAGATTCGCGCCTGCCGGCTGGCGATCCCGGCGCTGAACCCGACCGATACCGTCATCACCATCGAGGGCACCGGCGGCGGGCCGCGCGCCGATATCCTGCGCATCGTCTACCGGGCGCAGGCGCCGGACGAGCAGCCGCGGCGGCGCACGATCGACTGCATCTTCGCCGGTGAAGGCACCACGCTGCAACGCGGCACGCTGGCGGGCCTGGCCTCCGACGGCGTGCCGATGACAGACGCCAGCTTCCTGCTGCTGCGGCGCTTCTATCTCGAATACAAGGCCGAGCCGCCGGTCGATCCCGGCATGTCGCCCGGCGCCGACCTCATCACCGTGCCGCCCGGCCTCGCCTATGGCCTGCAGCAGGGCCTGGCCGCCCTGCCCTCGGCCGCGATCTACGCGCTGCTGGCCAGCGCCTATGCGCTGATCTACGGGCTCAACGGCCGCATCCTGCTGACCTTCGGCGAATTCTCGGCGCTGGGGGCGCTCGCGGCCGTGGTCGGCGTGGCGCTGACCTTGTCGCTCTCGGTCTCGACGCCGGTCTCCGGCCTGTTCATCGCCTTTGCCGTCGCGATCGCGGTCAGCGCGCTGCACGGCTTCGCAATGGGCCGTTTCGTGCTGCGCCATCTCGACAAGAGCAATGGCCAGCAGGTGCTGATCGCGACGATCGGGCTCGCCATCGCGCTGTCCGAATACTTGCGCCTCGCGCAGGGCGCCGAATTGCGCTGGCTGCCGCCGGTGTTCAACGAGCCGCTGCCTCTGGTGCGGGCCGAGCAGTTCATCGTCACGGCGACGCCGGTCTCGCTCGCCATGGCGGGGCTCGGCTTCTCGGCCGCGACCTGCCTCATCCTCTATCTCGCCCGCTCGTCCTATGGCCGGGCCTGGCGTGCCGTCGCCGACGACGCCAAGACCGCCTCGCTGTTCGGAATCGATCCCGGCGCGGTGCACGACCGGGCGCTGATCATCGCCTGCGCGATCTGCGGCGCGGCCGGCGTCATCGTCACGGTGATCTATGGCGGCATGGGCTTTTCCGGCGGCTTCACGCTCGGCCTGAAGGCGCTGGTCGCGGCCGTGCTCGGCGGCATCGGCTCGGTGCCCGGCGCCTGCCTGGGCGGGCTCGCCATCGCCGCCTTCGAAGTGCTGTGGTCGGCGACGATGCCGCTCGAACAGCGCGACATCGCGGTCTATAGCTTGCTCGCCGTGACGCTGATCCTGCGCCCCGGCGGCTTCTTCGGCGACGGCGCGCTGACGCCGCGCCAGGTCTGAATGATTTGGGGGACCGGATGGGCAGCGGCTTCGCGATCAGCTTCGCCGATATCGAGGCGGCTGCGCAGACCATCGCAGGCCATGTGCTGAAGACGCCGCTGATGCCGGCGCCGCGCCTGTCGGCACTGACCGGCGCAGAGGTCTTCGTCAAGCACGAGAACATGCAGGCGACGGCCTCCTTCAAGGAGCGCGGCGCGGTCAACAAGCTGCTGAGCCTGAGCGAGGACGAGAGGCGCCGCGGCGTCATCGCCATGTCGGCCGGCAACCACGCCCAGGCTGTCGCCTACCACGCCAAGCGCTTCGGCATCCCGGCGACGATCGTCATGCCGGAGACGACCCCGCTGGTGAAGGTCGAGAACACCCGCGCCCATGGCGCCGAGGTCGTGCTGTTCGGTGAGACGCTCTACGAATCCACGCAGAAGGCACGCGAGATCGCCACGAAGAAGAGCCTGGTCTTCGTCCACCCCTATGACGATGCGGCGGTGATGGCCGGCCAGGGCACGGTCGCGCTGGAGATGCTGGAACAGGAGCCGCAACTCGACACGCTGCTGATCCCGCTCGGCGGCGGCGGGCTGATGGCCGGCAACGCCATCGCCGCCAAGGCGCTGAAACCGTCGATCGAGATGATCGGCGTCGAGGCAGCGCTCTACCCCTCCTTCCACAATGCCGTGCACGACGCGACCATGCCGATCGGCGGGGCGACGCTCGCCGAGGGCATCGCGGTCAAGACCGTCGGCGCGCAGACTCTGCCGGTGGTGAAGGCGCTGGTCTCCGACATCGTGCTGGTAAGCGAGGACCTGATCGAGCGCGCCGTCAATGCCTGCGCGACATTACAGCACACGCTGGCCGAAGGTGCCGGCGCCGCTGGCCTAGCGGCGATGCTGAAGGAGCCTGAGCGCTACCGCGGCCGCAGGGTCGGGCTCGTGCTCTCCGGCGGCAATATCGATGCGCGCCTGCTCGCCGCGATCATGGTGCGCGAGCTCGAACGCGAGCAGCGCATCGCCGCCTTCCGCCTCACAGCCAGCGACCGGCCCGGCCTGCTCGGCAAGGTCGCGAGCCTGTTCGGCACGCTCGGCGCCAATATCCTCGAAGTCAGCCATGGCCGGCTCTTCCTTGACGTCCCGGCCAAGGGCGTGATGCTCGACGTCACCATCGAGACCCGCGACGAGGCCCATACCGCAGCAATCGAGGCGGCCCTGCGCCAGGAAGGCTTCGCGCCGCGCCGGATTTACCCTCGCGGCCTTGCGGAACCGGCTGGCTGATCAAACATTATTGCTCGGTGGGCCATCTCGGCCACTGAGCAATGAGGAATTCAACGTCGATGTCGAACCCGTCCTATCGCCAGCCGCCGATCATCGCGCTGGAGGACCGGCCGCTGCAGGATACGCGCGGCGTGCTCGGCTCGCGCCTGTTCGCCTGGATCGGCGACGTCGTCGTCCTGTTCATCCTCGGCAGCATGGTCTGGTTCCTGCTCGCCATCCTGGGCATCGTCACCTTCGGGCTGACCTGGCTGCTGATGGGCGGCGCGACGATCGCCGTCGCACTCGGCTATGCCGCCATCACCATCGGCGGGCGCAAACAGGCGACGCTCGGCATGCGCATGGCCGGCCTGCGAGTCGAGACCGCCTCGGGCGGCCGGCCGGATGCACTCGCAGCGGCCGTACATGCGCTGTTCTTCTATGTCGCGGCCGGCACAGTCGGCCTCTGGTTCCTCGACGTCGCCTGCGGGCTGGTGCGCGAGGACCGGCGCCTCGGTCACGACATCCTCACCGGGCTCGTTGTGGTGCGCGCCTGAGGTCGGCTCCGTCGGTGCGGAGCGTCTTTCCGGGGCTTCGCGCAGCGAAGAGCCCGGAACCCAGAGCCGATACCGGTCGGGATGCTGGCACTGAGATCGACGCACTTTTCTGGAGATCGCATCGGCTCTGGGTTCCGGGCTCAGGCCTATCGGCCTGCCCCGGAATGACGGTGAGGTTCCCTCTCAAAGAAGCACCGCCTCAGAACCGATAGCGCAGCAGCAGGCCGATGCGCGCCAGCGGCGGGATCAGCGAGAAGAACTGCATCGCAAAGCGCGCCGGCCAGGACATCCGGGCGATCTGGGCCGGGTCGTAACCATCAGGGTCATAGGCCGTCAGCTCGGTGACGAGTTCGAGGCCTGGCACCTGCCGCTCCAGTTCGGCGGGATCGCCAAGCGACCAGCGCAGCACCGCCCCGGTCGCCTTGATCGAAGGCTGCAGCGCAATCAGCTTGAGGCCGAGCGGGCTATAGGCGTCGAAGACGATCTCGCCGCTGCGGCAATGTCGAACGAGCCGCTCCAGCAGCAGCGGCACCTCCTCTTCGGGGAGATAAGGCAGCAGCCCCTCGGCGATGATCATCGCCGGGCGGTCCTGCGGGAGTGCCTCGAGCCAGCCCCGTTCCGTGACCGACGAGCCGATCAGCTGATAGCCGGCACGCGCTGGATAGAGCCTCCGCCTGAGCGCGATCACCTCCGGATAGTCGACATCGTACCAGTTGATGCCAGCAGGCGGATCGATCCGGAAGACGCGGCTGTCGAGCCCGCAGCCGAGATGCAGCACGATGGCGTCGCCGTGTTCGGCGAGGAAAGCGCGCGTCCAGCCGTCGAGCGCGTGGGCGCGCATGGCAAGGCCGACCATCAAATCGCGGTCGATCTTGAGGCGGGCGAAATCATAGTCGAGACGGGCCGCGGCTTCGGCGGCGAAACGGTCCTTGAGCAGGGAATCGGGCAGCAGGCTCTCGCCGGCCTTGGCCCAGAGCGTGATCAGCAGGGTTTCCTTCTCCTGGGTCAACGCGACCGCTTCGGTCTGCATCGCATCCCCCTGCTCCGGGGGCTTCCCGGCCTTTCCGCGCCAGCAGACTAGCACCGACGCCAGGGTTATCCCATGCGGTGGCGCCACCGCAGGCTTGCCGCTTGTTGCCGCCGCGCCGACTGCTAAACTCAGGTTGAATTCGGCGGTTCCGGAGCCTGCCTCACGTGACACGTCCTTTGCGGGATGCCCCGCAATTCTATCTGACCTCGCCGACGCCCTGCCCCTATCTGCCGGGCCGCGAGGAGCGCAAGGTGTTCACGCACCTCGTTGGCGCACGGGCGCGCGACCTCAACGACGTGCTCTCGCAAGGCGGCTTCCGGCGCTCGCAGAGCATCGCCTACCGCCCAGCCTGCGAGACCTGCCGGGCCTGCATCTCGGTCAGGATCGTCGTCGCCGATTTCCGGCCCTCGCGCACCTTCCGCAAGATCCTCGCCCGCAACAGCGACCTGATCGGCGAGGCGCTGCCGCCGCAGCCGCGCTCCGAGCATTATTCGCTGTTCCGCGGCTATCTCGATGATCGCCACCCCGAAGGCGGCATGGCGACGATGTCGGCGCTCGACTTCGCCATGATGGTCGAGGACACCCATGTCGAGACCAGCCTGATCGAATATCGCAGGCGCGGGCCCGACAGCGGCTTCACCGGCCGTGGTCAGGGCGACCTCTATGCCTTCGCCCTGACCGACCGGCTGAGCGACGGGCTCTCCATGGTCTATTCGGTCTACGATCCCGCGCTCGAAGCGCGCTCGCTCGGCACCTTCATGGTGCTCGAGCATGTCGAGCGCGCCCGCAAGCTCGGCCTGCCTTATGTCTATCTCGGCTATTGGGTCGAGGGCTCGCCGAAGATGGCCTACAAGGCGCGCTTCCTGCCGCAGGAGCGGCTGATGCCGCAGGGCTGGGAGCGGGTCGGCTGAGGCTTTCGGCGCGTCATTCTCGGGCGAAGCGAAGCGCAGACCCGGGAATCTCAGGACCAGATAGCTGGTTTCCGAGATGCTCGGGTCAAGCCCGAGCATGACGAGAATCGCAATTTAAATCGTTTAATACGCACGCCAGCGCTGCAAAATCCGCACTTGCTCGTAAGGGCACCCTCTGCGCAAGGTGCCCTCAAGGCCGCCGGAGCGGCCACACCGGAGGAACCATGACGGATACGCTGACCGAGCGCCTCGAACGCTGCTACACCGGCATCATCCACGACACGATGCGCGCCATGGGGCTGAAGGACTTCACCTTACCGCCAGCGCTGCGCCCGCTGCTGCCCGGCGTGAAGCTGGCCGGCCCCGCCTTCACCGTCGAGGGCAAGACCGGCGACTTCGACGCGCATGAGACCCTGCTCGGCTGGACCGGCCTGCTCTCCGCCGCCAAGCCCGGCCATGTCTGGGTCTGCCAGCCCAACACCGAGGAGGTCGCGCTGATGGGCGAGCTCTCGGCCGAGACGCTGAAGAACAAGGGCGTGCGCGGCTGCGTCATCGACGGGCTGTCACGCGACACCGAATTCATGGTCGAGATGGGCTTCCAGGCCTATTTCAAGGCCTATACGCCGCGCGACATCGTCGGCGTCTGGCTGCCCAAGGCGGTCGACGAGCCGATCAAGATCGGCGAAGTCTGGATCCGGCCCGGCGACTACATTCTCGCCGACCGCGACGGCGTCGTCCGCATTCCCCTGGAGATCATCGAGGAAGTGCTGGAGAAGTCCGAGACCGCGATCTCGGCCGAGAACAAGGTCCGCACCGCGATCCTCGCCGGCACCGACCCCCAGCAGGCCTATCTGCAATTCGGCAAGTTCTGATGTCCCAGCACGATCCCCGCCTGATCCTGCTCGACCCGCGCGACAATGTCTTCGTCGCGCGCACCCGCCTGCCGGCGGGCGAGCCCATCGAGACCGGCACGGGCCCGGCGGTGATCGACCGCGACATCGCGCTTGCCCACAAGGTCGCCCGGCGCGCGATCGCGCCCGGCGAGAAGATCCTGAAATACGGCGCGCCGATCGGCGTGGCGACGGTCGCCATCGCCGCCGGCCACCACGTCCATGTCCAGAACATGAAGAGCGACTACACGCCGACCTATCATCTCGAAGACGAGCGGGCGGATGCGAAGGACTGAAGCGCAATTGTCGGTGAGTGCAGGAGCCGCTGCCCGAAACCCCTCCCCCTTGTGGGGAGGAGAAGGGGTGGGGGTCGCAAAGCCAGAGCGATCGATCGAACGTGCTGGCACAGTCGCCGATGCCAATGCCCTTTTGAACGCAACGCTCACCAAGCGGCACCACCCCCATCCCCAACCCTTCCCCACAAGGGGGAAGGGAGAAGGTCGAGCCCAATGACACATCTGCAAGGCTACCTCCGTAGCGACGGCCGCAAGGGCATCCGCAACGTCGTCGCCGTCGCCTATCTGGTCGAGTGCGCCCACCATGTCGCGCGCGAGATCGCCCTGCCCTGGCGCGAGCACGAGGTCCACGCCATCGGCTTCCCCGGCTGCTACCCGAACCCATATGCCGAGCGGATGATGGAGCAGCTCTGCACCCATCCCAATGTCGGGGCGGTGCTCCTGGTCTCGCTCGGCTGCGAGAGCTTCAACAAATACGCGCTGGAGCGGGTGGTGCGGGCCACCGGCCGTCCGGTGAAGACCATTGTGATCCAGGGCACCGGCGGCACCCGCGCCTCGATCAAGGAAGGCCGCGCCTGGGTCGAGGAGCAGCGCATCGCACTCGATGCCGCCGAGACCGTGCCGATGCAGGTCAGCGAACTGGTGGTCGGCACCGTCTGCGGCGGCTCGGATGGCACCTCCGGCATCACCGGCAACCCGGCAGCGGGACGCGCCTTCGACCAACTGATCGCCGAGGGCGCCTCCTGCATCTTCGAGGAGACCGGCGAGCTGATCGGCTGCGAGCACATCATGGCGGCCCGCGCGATCACGCCCGAGCTCGGCGTCGAGCTGGAGAAATCGGTCGCCAAGGCGGCACGCTACTATGCGACCCTCGGCTACGGCTCCTTCGCCGCCGGCAATGCCGAGGGCGGGCTCTCGACCATCGAGGAGAAGTCGATGGGCGCCTATGCCAAGTCGGGCGCCTCCCCGATCTCCGGCCTGCTCAAGCCCGGCGACGTGCCGCCGCGCGGCGGGCTCTATCTGCTCGACGTGGTGCCGGATGGCGAGGTCCGCTTCGGCTTCCCCAACATCAACGACAATGCCGAGATCGCCGAGCTGATCGCCTGCGGCGCGCATTGCGTGCTGTTCGTCACCGGCCGCGGCTCGGTGGTCGGCTCGGCGATTTCGCCGGTGGTGAAGATCTGCGCCAATCCGGAGACCTATCGCCGGATGAGCGACGACATGGACGTCGATGCCGGCCGCATCCTCGAAGGCCGAGCCAGCCTCGACGAGGTCGGCACCGAGATCCGCGACCTCGTCGTCTCGCTGGCGCAGGGCGGACGAACCAAGTCGGAAGAGCTCGGCCACCAGGAGTTCATCTTGACCTATAAGAGCTTCGAGCCGCTCGGCCCGGCCTGCCTGCCCGCGGCGTAAACCGAGAGAGCCTTGCGCGGTCCTTGACCCCTCCTCCGAGCCCGAACTAACCTTGGGTCACAGGGGACGGGCAGGATCGAAGACCATGCCGCTCAGCTCGCCGCGCTTTTCGAAGAATGACCGGCTCAGAAAGGCCGCCGAGAACGCGCCGCCGCTGAAGCAGGGCGAGCGCGGCGATGCTGTCGCCATCATCCAGCTCGCTCTGATCGATCTCGGCATGGCGATGCCGAACTCGACCGGCCAGGGCCGGACTTTGCCCGACGGCATCTTCGGCCCGGAAACGGCGAACCGGGTGCGCAGCTTCCAGACGGCCAACGGTCTCGTCGCCGACGCCATCGTCGGGCCGCTGACCATGGCGGCGCTGGAGCGCGCCATCATCGCGGTGAGCGCCCTCAATCGCCGCGCCGAAGCTGCCAAGGCGCGCACGCACAGTGCAGCGGTTCGCTAGATCGACGCGCCCCGCCCGAAGACATCAGACAGCCGGATAACCGCAGGAGAAGCCATGGTTGTCGCGATCGCACCCGGCACCGCCACAATCACCGCCAATAAGGGTGGCTCGCGGACCGACATCCATGTCGGCACCGAGCACGCTTTGCTTCATTGCACGACCAATGCTCGCCGCGCCGCCGCCGACGATCCGGCGGGGCACCCCGGCCATACCGGCCCGATGATCACCTGCACCGGCACCGTGCTGATGTCGGGCGATCCGGCCAACCGGCAGGACAAGGTCGACCTGACGACCAATTGGGAGTTCGGGATGATCCTCGTCTCCGACCTCGTGGTCTATGAGGCGCTTTATGCCGGGCGGATGGCCAATGAGGGCAGCATCGTCGTCAACCTCAAATCCGCCTTCGGCACCAATCCGTCGCTGGACGGCGACGGCGACCTGCCGACCGTCGACGAGATGATCTTCGACCCGAGCAATCAGGTCATCACCGACCAGATCACCGGCACCAAGGGCTTCCTGGTGACCTACAAGCTCGGCGATCATCCCAACAACCCGTTTCCCCTGCGCCAGACCAACAGCAAGGTGCCTGCGCCGAACTTCCTCCACACGGCCCGGCGCGACGAAGGCTTCATCGCCTATTTCGTCGCGAGGGAACGCGGCTCGACGGTGCATCATCTGGCGCGGATCGGCTGGCACATCATCTGGCATGGCACGCTGGGCTGGACCACGCCGACCGCCAAGCCGACCGTCAGCATGGTGACCTCGCGCATCGATATCGGCCAGCCGACCACCGATGCGGTCGACAACACCGCCTTTCCGAAATCGGCAGCCATCGCCAAGAACCCGCAGCGGCCGACCTGCAACGAGCAGGACGGCACTGCCTTCGACAGGGGCTACGGGGCCGGTGCGAGAGAGCCGGTGCGGACCGAGTCGACGACGCGGCCCGGCAATCTGCCGAGCAATTTCTTTGCGACTCCATAGCGCCAGCACCTCATTCCCGAGATTGCCAAGGCTTGACCGGACTCAATTACGCGATGCGGCCGGGTCCGGGGCCCCGGCCGGCGGTACGGACGCCGGCTGAGGAGGCGCCGGCGCAGGGGCTGCCGTGGCCCAGGACGTCGTCCAGGTTTCCGTGAGCGTGTGCTTCGCCGTTCGCAGGAACAGGCTGAGATCGGTACTCTCGCCCGGACGCAGCGCGACATCGACGATGGCCCGGAAACCTTTCGCCGCGACGTTGGCATCGACGATCGTGCCGGCGACGGAGCCGCGCGACACCGAGGTGGCGACGGTGACGCGCTTCGGGTCGGAGAGGTAATATTCGAGATCGCCGGCGTTGAAGTCGACGATGAAGCGTCTCCGGACCTGGCCGGCAGCCTCGTCGACCACCTCGCCGGCGGCGAAGCTGCTCTGCACCTGCCCCAGCGCGTGCAGGGTCTCGGTGGTCGAGATCGTGCGGATGCGATAGCGGAACTCGCTCGGCTGCCCCGGCGGCAGCGGCTCCTTCGGCGTCCAGCAGCAGACGATGTTGTCGAAGGCCTCGTTCTGGGTCGGAATCTCGATCAGGTCGACGCGTCCCTCGCCCCATTCGCCAGCAGGCTCGATCCAGTAACCGGGCCGGGCGTGATAATGCGCTTCGAGGTCCTGGTAGTGGCCGAATTCGCGATCGCGCTGGATCAGGCCGAAGCCACGCGGATTACGATCCTGGAAGGAAGAGATGCTCAGCGCCTTCGGGTTGCGGATCGGCCGCCAGATCCAGTCGCCGCTCCCCGTGTTCAGCATGAGCCCGTCGGAATCATGGATTTCCGGCCGGAAATCGGTGCGCTGCTCGCGATCGCCCTCGCCGGCCAGGAACATCGAGGTCAGGGGCGCGATGCCGAGCCGCGCGATCGGCTTGCGCGGGATGATCGTCGCGGTCACGGCGACGCTGGTCTGCTGGCCGGGCGAAACGATGAAGCGGAATGCGCCGCTGACGGAAGGCGAGTCGACCAGGCCATAGATGACAAGATCGACGCTCTCCGCATTCGGCCGATCGAGCCAGAGCGCGCGAAAGAACGGAAACTCCTCGGGCTGCTCGCCACCGACATCGAGGGCGAGCGAACGCGCCGACAGGCCATAGCGATGGCCACGCCCGAGGAAGCGGAAATAGCTCGCGCCGAGGAAAGAGATCAGCTCGTCCTGGCGCTTGAGGTCGTTCAGGGTCGTGGTGACCGCGAAACCGGCGAAGCCGAGCGAAACCGGCAGCTTCTGCGGCACCTGCGCCTTGCCGAACTCGAACAGTGCCATGCTGTAGGGGATCGGGATCGCATTGCCGTCGACCACGTCATGGATCTGCACCGGCCGGTCATGCAGAAAGCCGAGATGGAACAGGTGGAGACGATAGTCAGAACCGCCCTCGCGCCAGAGCGCCTTGTCGCGCCGGAACCTGATCTCGCGATAGCTGTCATAGGTCAGCGCCTTCAGCGCCTCCGGAAGGTCGGGAGCGGTCGCATCAAACGGCCGCGCCGCAAGCTCCTGGGCCTGCTTGACCACAGCTTCATAGCTGAAACTGCCGCGCCTGGGCTCGGTTGACGCGTTGTTCGGCGTGGCCGGAGGCCGGCCTGCGTCCTGGGCGCCGGCAGGTGAAGAAAGTGCCGCAGCCGACGCCAGAGCCGCAAGGATGACGCGGCGCGACGGTTCGGCCAGCAGCGGCCCTGCTTGCTGGCGAAGCTCATCGCGATGGTCAGGCCGGATCGTGCTCACCTTGGGCTCCGCGCTGTTGCTGGCGCCGCGCGTCGCATCGCAGCTGGCGGTTCGGCAACGTGGCGCAGGGGATGAAGTTCCACTGCACGATGCGCAGATGCGACTGAATAATTGAACCTATATGATGATACAATCATTGGTTGCGGGAAGAAATACTGGATATACTGAAGAATCGTCGGCCGGCTTAAGACTAAATCAAACGGCGCTGCGGCAGATTGCGAGGACTGGCGTCAGAATGCCGCCGGAGCCTTGTGGAAGAATCCATGCTGCAGACCCTGACCCGCATGCCGGCGGAGATGTCATCCGACTCCCGCCGCAAGCTCCTCAACGCGGTGACCGACCTCTTCCTGCTCGATGCCGATCCGAGCGAGGAATCGAAGGATCATTATGGCGACATCGCCCTGCGCTCGCTGCCGCATCTCGATGCGGAAGGCCGCCGCGACTATGCCGACTCGGTCGCTGCGACGGGCACCTTGCCCCGACCGGTCGCGGTCACGCTGGCGAACGACGCCGATGCCGGCGTGGCACGGCTCGTGCTCAAGCTCTCCCCGGTGCTGACCGACACCGACCTCGCGGCCATCGCCATCAGCCAGACGCAGGCGCATCTCGTCGCCATCGCCGAGCGCGCGCGCCTGTCGGAAGGCCTTACCGACATCCTGGTCGAGCGCGGCGACAGCGCCGTGCTGCGCACCGTCTCGGGCAATGAGGGCGCGCAGTTCTCGGATCGCGGCTTCGACCGGCTGCTGCAGCGCGGCGGCGACGACACCGGGGTGGGCGAGGCGCTGGCGCGCCGCTCCGACCTGTCGCCGCAGCGGGCCGAACGCGTGCTGCGCATCGTCGAGCAGATGTCCGACCCCAACGCCGAGACCGGCTCGCATCAGGCCGCGGCGATGGCGCGGCAGGCACGGCAGCAGCGCCGCGAGGTCCGGCTGCTGATCGCCGATCTCCAGGCCGGCACTCGCAGCCTCGGCGAAGTCGTCGACATGCTGTCGGAGGAGGATCGCGCCTTCCATCTCGCCCAGGTGATCGCCACCAGCGCCGAAATCACCAACGAGCAGGCCCTGCGCGTGCTGATGCAGCGCGACGTCAGCGGCATCGCCGTGGTGGCGCGCATGCTCGGTCTCGGCAAGGACAGCTTCAACGCCATCCTGCAGCTGCGCGGGCGCCGGCTCTATTTCAAGGCCAAGGACATCGAGGACGATCTCAAGGCCTATGGAGAGCTCGACACGGCCACCGCCGAGCGGACGATGCGGTTCCTGCGTCTCAAGACAAAGCTGGGCTGACGACCGGATGTCGCGCCACAAAAGCGCGACAATCGCGCCCTCACCTGCTATGCCATGAGCATGATCCCGGCCATCGCGACCGCCCGCACCACGTTTCTTTCAGCCGGCGCGGCCTTGGCCGCGCTGCTGGCGACCGGCGCCCCGGCGCAGGCCCAGGCCTTCTTGCCGCTCTCGGGATTCGGCATCCTGCCCTCCTTCGCCTGGTCGCAGCCGACCCTGTCGCCCGGCGGCGTCAAATGGGAAGGCTCCTATGCCCGCATCTCGAGCGGCTTCCAGGTCACCAGCTCGAAGCATTTCGGGACGTCTGCCGGTCCGGTGATCGGGCTGGAAGCCGGCAAGATGTGGCGCGACGGCGACTTCGTCTACGGCATCTCCGGCGCGCTCGAATTCGCGCCTGCCTTTGGCGGCTACGCCAATCCCGGCTTCAACCGGGCGACCTACACCCGCGACATCGCCGGCATCTTCCAGCTCAAGGCCGGCGTATTCGCGACGCCCGACGTGCTGCTCTACACCACGGTCGGCCTGGCCGCGGCCAACGACACCTTCCGCTATGGCGCGACGCAGTTCTCGGCGCCGTTCTCGCGCTCCGACATCGCCGTCAGGCCGGAAGCACGCGCCGGCATCGAATGGGCCGTGACCAACAACATCACGCTCGGGCTCGAAGTCGGAGTGGTCGGGTCCGCCATCCGCTGAGGAAGCGATTCAAGCTGCTGCGGGCTTGATTCAAGCTGCCGGCGTAAGTCTTTGACGTCACAGAATTTCCAAGAGAACCGCGCCGCAGAACCCCTCTCCTGGAAAGAGAGGGGCAGGGGTGAGGTGTTCGGACTGAAAACGTGAGCCTCAACCCAACCGCGCAGTCAGCGCTCGCAGGGCTGGTCTGATCTCATACACCTCACCCTACCCTCTCCTTCCAGGAGAGGGTTCCTCGCGCCCTTTCGCTTCAGGATGGCGCCTTCCCGCATCATCCCCCGAACTTGTTATTCTTCGGGAAGCCCTTGGGCGGCAGGCGGCCGGCCTCGGCGCGGTGGCCGAGCCATTCGAGCAGTTCGGCCTGCGCTACCGTCCAGGTCCGGCCGGACGTGTCGAGCCAAGTCAGCCCGTCCTCCAGCTTGAAGGTCTTGGCGTCGGACAGGCCGCCATCCTTGTAGCGCTGCAGCTTGACGCCCTTGCCGCGGCTCATCTCCGCGACCTCGGAGATCGGGAAGCAGAGCAGCTTGCGGTTCTGGCCGATGATCGCGACATGATCGCCCTCGGCCGGCACCGCCAGCATCGCCGCGACCGGCGCGTCGACGTTCAGCACCTGCTTGCCCTTGCGGGTGTTGGCGACGACGTCATCGGTCGGCACGACGAAACCACGCCCCTCGGTCGTCGCAACCAGCAGCTTCAAGCCGGCCCTGTAGGGGAAGGCCGCGACGATGTCGGCGCTCTCTTCCAGCTCGATCATCAAGCGGATCGGATCGCCGAAGCCACGCCCGCCGGGCAGCTTCGAAGCCTCCAGCGTGAAGACCTTGCCATTGGTCGCCATCACCAGGATCTTGGCGGTGGTCTCGCTGAAGAAGGCCGTGTGCAGGCCATCATCGCCCTTGAAGGATAAGGTCGAGAGGTCCTGGACATGGCCCTTGAGCGCCCGGATCCAGCCCTTCTTCGAAATCACCACCGTCACCGGCTCGCGTTCGACCATGGCCTGGGTCAGATCGATATCGGCGGTGTCGGGCATGTCGGCGAAGGTCGTGCGGCGCTTGCCGATTGCCGTCTCTGGACCGAACAGCTTCTTCACCTCGCGGATGTCCCAGGAGATGGTCTTCCACTGCTGAGCCTCGGAGGCGAGCAGGCCCTCGATCTGGCCCTTCTCCTGCGTCAACTCCTCGAACTCGGTCTTGAGCTGCATTTCCTCGAGCTTGCGCAGGGCGCGCAGGCGGGTGTCGAGGATGGCGTTGGCCTGGACCTCGTTGAGCTCGAAGGCCTTCATCAGCTCGATCTTGGGCTCGTCCTCCTCGCGGATGATTTTGATCACCCGGTCGAGATCGAGATAGACGATCAGCAAGCCGGCGAGGATTTCGAGGCGCTTCTCGATCTGGCCGAGACGGAAGCGCGAGCGCCGCTGCAGGACCTCCCGGCGATGGTCGAGCCAGGCCCGCAGCGCTTCAGCCAGGCTGAGCACACGCGGGACCACGCCGCCGGTCAGCACGTTCATGTTCATCGGAATGCGCGCTTCCAGCTCGGAGAGCTTGAACAGCGATTCCATCATCAGGTTGGCGTCGACATTGCGGGCGCGCGGCTCGATGACGACGCGGATGTCTTCCGCGGATTCGTCGCGCAAGTCCGCGACCAGCGGAAGCTTCCGCTCGTTGAGCAGTTCGGCGATCTTCTCGATCAGCCGGCCCTTCTGGACCCCGTAGGGAATCTCGGTGACGACGACGAACCAGGTACCCCTGCCCTGATCCTCGACATGCCAGCGCGCCCGCGTCCGGAAGGCGCCGCGGCCGGTGCGATAGGTCTCGACCATCGAAGAGCGCGACTCGACGATGATACCGCCGGTCGGGAAATCGGGCCCCGGCACGAAGGTCATCAGCTGCTCGGACGTCGTGTCCGGATGCTGGATCAGATAGAGCGCGGCGTCGCAGAGCTCGGCGGCGTTGTGCGGCGGGATCGAGGTCGCCATGCCGACCGCGATGCCCTGCGAGCCGTTGGCGAGCAGGTTCGGGAAGGCGGCCGGGAGCACCATCGGCTCCTCGTCCTCGCCATTATAGGTCTCACGAAAATCGACCGCGTCCTCCTCGATCCCGTCGAGCAGGAGGCGCGCGACCTCGGTCATGCGCGCTTCGGTGTAGCGGTAGGCGGCGGCGTTATCGCCGTCGATGTTGCCGAAATTGCCCTGGCCGTCGACGAGCGGATAGCGCTGGGCGAAGTCCTGGGCGAGACGCACCAGCGCGTCATAGACCGACTGGTCGCCATGCGGGTGGAACTTACCGATGACGTCACCGACGATGCGGGCGCACTTCTTGTGGACCTGACCGGGGTCGAGCCGGAGCAGGCGCATGGCGTGCAGGATGCGGCGGTGGACGGGCTTCAGCCCGTCGCGCGCATCCGGCAAGGCGCGATGCATGATCGTCGAGAGCGCATAGGCGAGATAGCGCTCTTCGAGCGCGCTCTTCAGATCGACGCGTTCGGCTTCCTCCTCCGGAGGCGGCTCGACGGGTTTGCCCATGCTTCTACCAACCTAGTTCGACAAGCGGCCCAGCTGAAGGGCCGACACCGGTCCATACCTCGCAAGGACGAGGGAATAAGGGCCCGAATCACTTGATGCAACGATGCAGCCGCGATGCAAGCGACGCAAAGCGCCGCAGCCCGAAAACCAGCGGAAATCAGTGGATTCTCGCCGCCAGCTCCAGCAGCCGCGCCCGCTCGGGCGGCTCCTGCAGGCCGCGCGGCTCGTAGAGGTCGCGGCGCAGGAAGAAGCCGGTCAACGCAAAGCCCGCGGCGATCTCGGCCGGTGCCGGCCGGCGCGCGCCCTGGCCCTCGCTCAGGAAGGCCGGCAGGCCGAGGAGCCGGTCGAGATAGGGTTCGGCTGCCTTGCGGCTCACGGCCTTGCCTGATTTCGGCGAGACATGCGTGAGGTCCTCGCGCAGGCCGGTGACGGCGCAGCGTTCGAGCGCGAGCCCGTAGCCGAGCTCGGAGAGCATGGCGAGCTCGAAGCGCACCATCAGCGCAGGCGCGATCGCGATCTCGTCGAGATGGGCGAGCAGCACTGACAGGCCCTCATAGAGGCCGGGATGCGGATCGCGCTCGGGCAGCAGGCGCAGCAGGCCGGCGACATTGGCGAGCCCGTAGAGCGCGACCGGCTGCGCCATCAGCCGAGCGGCGTGCGAGGTCAGGAGCTCGACCTTGTATTCGCCGAGATGCTCGTCGAGCCGGGCCCGCCAGGTCAGCGAGACGAGATTGCCGGGCTGCAGCACGGGTTGCTGCTTGCTGGAGCGGCCGCCGCGCACGAGGCCGAGATGGCGGCCATGGTCACGCGTCATCACCTCCAGGATCACGGCGCTCTCGCCATGCCGCCTGACGCCGATGATCGTGCCCTCGTCGCTCCATTCCATGCGGGGAGAGTTAGGGCGAATGCGGGTGATGTTTCCAGTGCTGTTGCGCGCAACAGTGTCAGCAGAAGCGCGGGATCCCCTCTCCTGGAAGGAGAGGGGTAGGGGTGAGGTGCTCGGGAGAGATATCGTGAGCCTGAACCCGACCGCGCGGTGAGCACTCACGGAACTGGTCTGACCGCCTACACCTCACCCTGCCCTCTCCTTCCAGGAGAGGGTTCCCCGCGCCTTGCCCGACGGGGTCAGCTCACGCCACGTACTGCGCGATGCCGCCGCCGAAGGACCAATCCTCGCGCTTGACCTCGACGAGGTTGATGAAGATGTCGTCGGGCTTCAGGCCCGGCTCCTTCTGCAGGTTCTCGGCGATGGCGGCGTAGAGCGCCTTCTTCTGGGTGACGCCGCGGGTGTTGGCGACGGTAAGCTGGATAATCACCAGAGCGTCGCTGCGGTTGAAGCCAAAATAATTGTTGTCGAAGATGAACTCCTCGGCCTCGTGCTGGTGCACCACGGCGAAGAGGTCGTTCTCCGGCACCTCGAAGGTGGCGCGCAGGGCGCGATAGACACCGTCTACAATGGCGGCGGGGTGTGAGGCCGGCCGGCCGCGGCGCATCGAAATCCGGATCAGAGGCATGACAGGCTCCATAGGACGGGGGCGGTCTCTGCCGCCGACGCCTTGAAACTAGGCTTGAAACGACGATCTGAAAACCGTATTTTTGATGATATCAATAATCTCAAAACGAGATTTATCATGAGCAACACACTCGACCTCGACGGCGTCGCCGCCTTCCTGCGCGCAGCGGAGTTCAGCAGCTTCACCCGGGCCGCCGAGGCGCTCGGCACGGCGCAGTCGCTGGTTTCGACGCGCATCAAGAAGCTGGAGGAGGCGCTCGGCCAGCTGCTGCTGCAGCGGCATCCGCGTCTGGTGCGATTGACCGCCGAGGGCGAGCGCTTCCTGCCGGCGGCGCGCGACTTGATGGCAGCGCATGAGCGGGCGCGGACCTCGTTCCAGCAGGTCCAGGAGCGCATCAGCATCGGCATCAGCGAGCAGGCAGTCGGGGCCGACGCCCCTGCCCTGCTGGCGCGGCTGGCTCGCCATGACCCTTCGCTGATGATCGGCCTGCGCATCGAGCCCTCGGCCGCGCTGGACACGGCTTTCGAGCGCGGCGAACTCGATGTCGCGGTGGTGCGCCGGCTCGGGCCGGGGCGCACCGGCGAGGTGCTGCGGCGGGATGCCTTCAGCTGGTTCGGGACGCCGTCGCTGACGAAGCCCGACGGGCCGGTGCCGCTGGTCAGCCTGATGCCCGAATGCGGTCTGCGCCGCCACGCCATGGACGCGCTCGACAGCGCCGGCCTGCCCTGGCGCGAGGCCTTTATCGGCGGCGGCATGGCGGCGGTTCTGGCCGCCGTCGAAGGCGGCCTCGGTGTCTCGCCGCTGGCGGCCCGGATCGCGCCGCGCGGAGCGGTCGATCTCGGCCCCGACTGGGGCTTGCCCGCGCTCGACACCTTCGACGTCGTGCTGCGCAGCAATGTCGCGACGCCGCGCGCCAACGCGTTCGTCAGGGAGCTCGCGGCAGCGTTCCGGGCGGGGTGAGCAGGCCGCATCCCGAACCGTCATGCTCGCCCTTGCGGCGAGCATCCACGTCTTGAACACCGCATTGTTCGAAGGAAGACGTGGATGGTCGGGACAAGCCCGACCATGACGGGAATGCTTACGCCACCACCCTCTCGACCCGGCTGATCACCCGCTTCTCGCGCAGTTCGCTGATGATCGCGCTGAGATGCTTCAGGTCCCAGACCGTCAGGTCGATGGTGACGTCGGTGAAATCCGGCGTCGGGCGCACCATCGAGACCGCATCGATATTGCCGTCATGCTCGGCGATCGTGGTGGTGATCTGGGCAAGCGAGCCGGGCTCGTTGATCGAGTTGAGCTGGATGCGCGCCGGGAAGCGCTGCGGGCGCTTGTCGTCGAGGTCCCAGCGCACGTCGAGCCAGCGCTCCGGCTCATTGTCGAAGGCGGCGAGCGAGGGCGACTGGATCGGGTAGATCGTCACCGCCTCGCCCGGCGTCAGGATGCCGACGATGCGGTCGCCCGGCACGGCGCCGCCGCCCGGCGCGAAACGGACCGGCAGGTCGCCGCCGAGGCCACGGATCGGGATCGCATCGCTACCCGGCGTCTCGTTCGGCAGCTTGAACTTGAGATTCTCGCCCTGGCGCAGTTCAAACCAGCCCTTGCCGGAGGGCTTGGCCTTGGCGTCGCCGGTGGCACCGCGCTTCTCCGGTTCGAGATCGGGGTAGACCGCCCGCACCACGTCGCCGGAGAACATCTCGCCCCGTCCGACCGCCGCCAGCACGTCGTCGACCGCCGTGCGGGCGAGGCGCTTCAGCGCAGCCTTGAGCTTGTCGTCGGAGAACGGGCGTTCGGCCCGCATGAAGGCGCGTTCGAGGATCTGGCGGCCGAGCCCGGCATATTGCCGGCGCACGGCGACGCGGGTGGCGCGGCGGATGGCAGCACGGGCCTTGCCGGTCACCACCAGCGATTCCCAGGCGGCTGGAGGAGCCTGCCCTTCAGCGCGGGTGATCTCGACCTCGTCGCCATTCTGGAGCTCGGTCAGGAGCGGCGCGATCCGTCCATTGATCTTGGCGCCGACAGCAGTGTTGCCGACATCGGTGTGGACGGCATAGGCGAAATCGATCGGCGTCGCGCCGCGCGGCAGGGCGATGAGGCGGCCCTTGGGCGTGAAGCAGAAGACCTGGTCGTGGAAGAGCTCGAGCTTGGTGTGCTCAAGGAACTCCTCGGGATTGTCGCCCTCGGCCAGCAGGTCGACGGTGCGGCGCAGCCATTGATAGGCGCGGCTCTCATCGGCTGCTGCGACGACGCCGGCCGTGCGGCCGTCCTTGTAGCGGGCATGGGCGGCGATGCCGAATTCGGCGACGCGATCCATGCCGTCGGTGCGGATCTGCAGCTCGACGCGCTGGCGGCCGGGTCCGACCACTGTGGTGTGCAGCGAGCGGTAGTCGTTCTGCTTCGGCGTCGAGATGTAGTCCTTGTAGCGGCCCGGCACCATCGGCCAGGTCATGTGGACGATACCGAGCACGCGGTAGCAATCCTCCGGCTTGTCGACGATGACGCGGAAGCCGAAAATATCCGAGAGCTGCTCGAAGGAGACGGATTTGCGCTCCATCTTCTTCCAGATCGAATAGGGCCGCTTGCGCCGGCCATAGACCTGCGCCTCGATGCCACGCTCGGCGAGCTTGGCCTTGAGGTCGCTCTCGATCTCGCCGATGACCTTGCCCTCGCGCTGGGTCACCTCCTCCAGCCGCTTGGTGATGGTCTCGTGCGCCTCCGGCTTGATGTGGCGGAAAGCGAGCTCCTCCAGCTCCTCGCGCAATTCCTGCATACCCATGCGGCCGGCGAGCGGCGCATAGATCTCGATCGTCTCCTCGGCGATGCGCAGGCGCTTCTCGGGCGGCACGTAGTGCAGCGTGCGCATGTTGTGCAGCCGGTCCGCGAGCTTGACCAGCAGCACGCGGATGTCGTCGACGATGGCGAGCAGAAGCTTGCGGAAGTTCTCGCCCTGCGCCGCCTTCTTCGAGACGAGGTCGAGCTTCTTGATCTTGGTGAGGCCGTCGACGAGGCGGCGGATATCGGGACCGAACAGGGTCTCGATCTCCTCCAGCGTCGCCTCGGTGTCCTCGACGGTATCGTGCAGGACGGCCGCGACGATGGTGGCGTCGTCGAGCTTGAGCTCGGTCAGGATCGCCGCGACTTCGAGCGGATGGGCGAAGAACGGATCGCCCGAGGCGCGCTTCTGCGTGCCATGCGCGCGCATGGCGTAGACATAGGCGCGGTTGAGCAGCTCCTCGTCGGTATTCGGGTTGTAGCGCTTGACCCGGTCGACAAGCTCATATTGCCGCATCATGCCCATGCGGGCCGTACTCCGCCGCTCAGTTCAGTTGGATTCGTCGGAGCCGGATCCGATCAGGTTGGAACAATCTGATCGGTGAATCCGTCTCCCACTCAAAAGAGAGACTGCGCCTATCAACTTGCAACGCAAGCTGATGGGCCCAGTCTCTAATATCGACGATGGCGCCAGTTCCCGGCAAGGCGAATCCGCACGGGGCGGGCATGAAAAAAGCCCGGCAGGGCCGGGCTTTAGCAGATATCGTCAACGCTTTCCGACAAGCGGAAGCGCTCAGTCCTCGTCGTCGGCGCTCTCGGTCGGCGGAACGAGGCCGTCGAGGCCGCGCAGCAGATCCTCTTCGCTCATCCGGTCGAACTGGATCTCGGAATCCGGAGTGGCGGCGCTCGGCTGGCTGCTGGTCAGCAGCGGCACGGTGTCGGGCTCGGGCTCGTCGACCTCGACATGCTTCTGCAGCGAGTGGATCAGGTCTTCCTTGAGATCCTCGGGAGTGAGCTTCTCGTCGGCGATCTCGCGCAGGGCGACGACCGGGTTCTTGTCGTTGTCGCGCTGGACGAGGATCGAGGAGCCCGAGGCGATCATGCGGGCGCGATGGCTCGCAAGGAGAACCAGCTCGAAGCGGTTCTCGACCTTGTCGATGCAATCCTCAACGGTGACGCGAGCCATTCGCGGCTCCTTCTGATCTTGCGCGATGCGATGGAAAGGTTGAACGGGGCTCATACAGGCTGAGCGCTTGAGATGCAAGGAATTCGCTCCTGCCAAGCGTGCGCTCGGTCCTTGCTTGAATGCGGCCAGCCAAATGTCTTAGCCAGAGGCCTCGATTTGACCAGCTCCTCGCGCTCTCGCCTCCGAAGCCTGTCCGGCCGGTGCTTTTGCGGCGCGGTGTCCTACAGCGTCACCGACGCGTTCGACTACGCCATGAACTGCCATTGTTCGCAGTGTCGCCGGAGCACCGGATCAGCCTTCAAGCCATTCGCCGGCATTGCGAGGCGGGAACTCGACATCACGCAAGGGGCCGACGCCGTGCTGCGCTATGGCAGCGACGAAACCCACGACGTCCATTGCGGCTGTTGTGGCTCGTTGCTGTACTCTGTGGTCCGCCAAGGGGCCTTTGTCCATGTCACCCTGGGCACATTGACCGATACGCCCGGAATCAGGCCGACAGCGCATATCTTCGTCGGCTCCAAGGCACCGTGGTTCGAGATCACCGACACCTTGCCGCAATATGTCGAGTTCACGAACGGCTCGCTGATCGCGTCCGGCTAACGAGACCGTCAGAGCCCACGCATGCGGACGACGAGTTCTTCGACTAGCGGCTCGCGTTGCTCGGCCTGCGCCGGCGTCCTGCCCGCCATCGCCGGCAGTTCCTCCGGCCGCTGCTCGGAGAACCGCATGCGCATCGTCGTCGCCACCGCCTCGCCGAAGGCGATCGCCTCGCGATTGCCGATAGAGGATAGGAAGGCGATGGTGCTGGCCGAGGCATCGGCGATCGCGGCCCGGATGATCTCCTGGTCGCGGTCGTTGCCGAGGCGCATGGCGAAAACGGTCGAGCATTGCGACAGGATGGTCGGGTCGAGCTCGCCCGGACGCTGGGTGACGATGCCGAGATAGGCGCCGTATTTGCGCCCCTCCTTGGCGATGCGGGCGATGGCCTGGCGCGTCGGGGCGAAGCCGAGCGCCTGGTCCTGCGGCACATAGCGATGCGCCTCCTCGCAGAGCAGCAGGATCTCGTAGCTGCCGCGGCTCGCCATGGCGAGGTCGAAGGCGAGCCGCGCGAGGCTGGACGCGACCGCGTTGACGACCTCCGAGGGCAGCCCGGCGAGCTGGAAGACAGTGATGGGCCGGCCCCGATGCGGCACGCGGAAGACCTGGCTGATCACCGGGGCGATCGTCTCCATACTGTTGGCATGGGCGAAGAGGAAACCGTACCGCGGGTCGCCATGCAGCGTCTCCAGCCGCACCCTGAGCGCGCGCAGCGTCGTGCGCGGATAGCGCAGCTCGTGCAGGCCGATCAGTTCGTCGATCGCTGCGAACAGGTCGGCGAGGCGATAGGGCGCGGCCAGTTCCGCCGTTCCGCTGCTTTCGCCCGGCTTGCGCGCGCCGGGTTCCAGCGGCCGCTTCAGCACGCTGCTGCCCAGATCGCGCGCCATGTCGTGGGCGGAGACGACGCGGTAGCGGCCGCGGGCGACGGCGATGACCTCGCGCAGAATCTCGGCCTCGTCCTCCAACGGCGGGCGGCCGCGGAAGACGATGTCGGCGAACTCCTCGAAGCGGAACAGCCAGAACGGCAGGTCCAGCATGCTCGCATCGATCCGGGCGGAGTTCTCGGGGAAGGCGTGGGCGTATTCGTTATGCGGATCAAGGATCAGCACGCGCAGATTTGGCTTGGCCGCGATCGCTTTGCGCAGGATCAGCGCGACGGCGCTCGACTTGCCGACGCCGGTGGTGCCTAGCACGGCGAAATGCCGTGACAACAGACGCTCGATGTCGACGCTCGCCGACACGCTGGCATCCTGGGTCAGGCTGCCCAAGGCAACGCCCTTGCGCTGCCCGAGATCGTGGATGTGCTCCAGGTCGCGCGAGCGGATGCGATGCGCCAGCGCGCCGATCGGCGGATAGCTGGTGATGCCGCTGTCGAAGCGAGCGGTTCCGCTCTCGCCGTCGACGACCTCGCCGAGCAGCTCGACCTCGACAGCGATGGAATTGGGCCCGGCCTCGTTCCAGGCCCGGTCCAGCGCACGCATCTCGTAGACCAGCCCGACGATCCGGCTCCTGCCGAGATTGATCGAGAGCAGGCGGCCGATGGCGCAGCCGTCAAGCGTTCCCCCGGATGCGCTCGCCGCGATGGTGGCGCGCGAGCCGGAACAGGCGATCACGCGGCCGAGCGCACGGTCGGCCGGCCGGTTCGGATCACGCCGATCGGCGGTGATCTCGCTCTCGAACTGCCGATGGTTCGCGGGAAGCTGCATGACAGGTCGGAAAACGCCTCGGGGAGATTTCGGAGGCTAGTTTCCAGGACTTAACAACGGCCATACCGCATATTTCGTGCATTTTTTACGACTACACGCATTACGCGCATCGATTGATCAAGAACGCTAACAGTGTCGATCACATTGCTTGCCTTGAACCGTCGCCGGCTGCGGCGTAGACGGCAGGTAACGGAGGGGCGACGATGACTGAGAACCGCTTGCGCCTGGGCGTGAACATCGACCATGTCGCGACCGTGCGGAACGCACGCGGCGGCGCCCTGCCCGATCCGGTGCGCGCCGCCCTTCTCGCGGTGGCCGCCGGCGCCGACGGCATCACCGCCCATTTGCGCGAAGACCGGCGCCATATCCGCGACGCCGACATGGCAAGGCTGGCAACCGAATTGTCCAAGCCGCTCAATTTCGAGCTGGCCGCCACGGCGGAGATGATCGGCCTCGCCGAGCGGTTCAAGCCGCATGCCGCATGCCTCGTGCCCGAGAAGCGCGAAGAGCGCACCACCGAGGGCGGGCTCGACGTGGTCGGCCAGGCGCAGGCGCTGGCTGCCCCGATCGCCCGCCTGAAGGCGGCTGGCTGCCGCGTCTCGCTGTTCATCGAGGCTGACGAGGCGCCGATCGCAATGGCGGCCAAGCTCGGCGCGCCAGTGGTCGAGTTGCATACCGGCACCTGGTGCCATGCTGTCGCCGACGGCCATGCCGAGAAAGCGGAAGCCGAGTTCCAGCGGCTCGCCCATGGCGCGGCCTTCGCCGCCTCGCTCGGCCTCGAGGTCCATGCCGGCCACGGGCTCGACTACGACACCGCCCGCAAGCTCGCCGGCGTCCCTGACTTCGTCGAGTTCAACATCGGCCATTTTCTGATCGGCGAAGCGATCTTCGTCGGGCTGGAGACGGCGATCGCCGTGATGCGGCGGGCGATGGACGAAGGCCGCGCCGCCAGCTGATCGTCATTGCGAGCGTCAGCGAAGCAATCCAGCAGGCGTATAGCTCTGCCGCCCCTGGATTGCTTCGTCGCTGCGCTCCTCGCAATGACGGGATGTTTTCAGCCGAGCCGGTATGCTCTAAAGCCGCAGCATGATCCTCGGCATCGGCTCCGATCTCTGCGACATCCGCCGCATCGAGAATTCGCTCGCCCGCTTCGGCGAGCGCTTCACGCAGCGCATCTTCACCGAGGGCGAGCAGGCAAAATCCGATCGGCGCGCCACGCGCGCTGCATCCTATGCTCGCCGCTTCGCCGCCAAGGAGGCCTGCTCGAAGGCGCTCGGCACCGGCATCCGCTCCGGCGTGTTCTGGCGCGACATGGAGGTGGTGAACCTGCCGAGCGGGCGGCCAACCATGCGGCTCACGGGCGGCGCTGCGACGCGACTTGCCGAGATGCTCCCGCCGGGCCATGAGGCGGTCGTGCATGTCTCACTGACCGACGATCCGCCTCTGGCCCAAGCCTTCGTGGTGATCGAGGCCAGGCCCATCAAGGCCTGACCTCGGAGCGCGGATATCGCGCGGTCTTGCGTCAGCCGGTGACCTGGTCCTGCGACTCGCCGCTCAGCCAGCGATAGATGACGCCGCCGAGCACGCCGCCGATGATCGGCGCCACCCAGAACAGCCAGAGCTGCTGCAGGGCCCAGCCGCCGACGAACAGCGCCGGGCCGGTCGAGCGGGCCGGGTTCACCGAGGTGTTGGTGACCGGGATGCTGACGAGGTGGATCAAGGCAAGGCCGAGGCCGATGGCGAGTGGGGCGAAGCCGGCCGGCGCCTTGCCATGGGTCGCGCCCATGATGATGAACAGGAACATCATGGTCATCACCACCTCGGTCAGGAAGGCCGAGGCCAGTCCGTATTTGCCGGGCGAATGCTCGCCATAGCCATTGGAGGCGAAGCCCTTGGCGAGGTCGAAGCCGGGCGCGCCGACCGCGATGAAATAGAGCACGGTGGCGGCGAGGATGGCGCCGACGACCTGGGCGACGATGTAGGGCACCACCTGGCCGGCCGGGAAGCGCCCGCCGGCGGCGAGGCCGATCGTGACGGCCGGATTGAGGTGGCAGCCGGAGATATGGCCGATCGAATAGGCCATGGTGACGACGGTCAAACCGAACGCGAGAGAGACGCCAAGCAACCCGATGCCGACCTGCGGAAAGCCCGCCGCGATCACGGCGCTGCCGCAGCCGGCGAAGGTCAGCCAGAAGGTCCCGATCACCTCTGCGACATAGTTTCTCGTGCTCATGTCGATTCGCCCTTTGGTTGCGATCACAGGACTGTGATCGCGGCGCAACCCAGCGTCAATCTGGCGCAGACGTAAGGGCAAGTCGCGCCGATGCAGGGCGGCCTCCCTATCGTCACAGGTCGCCGCAGGCCGCGGTTCTGCGCTGCCTCCGTCTGCGACCGGGCCTGCCTTCGGCAGCGCCCGCAGGGGCGCCCTGCGCTGCGGGCACCATGCGGGGCTTTTCGGCGCCGGCCGATAGGAGTATCGGCACGGCGTGCCTTCGGCCCATGCAAGGGCCGTCCATCCCACCCATATTGCCTTGCCAGATCGCGCCTTCGTTGTCCGACGCACGATAGTCGGCTAGACCGCGCACTTGAAACGCAGCCAGCAGGAGCCCGCGCGTGGCGAACGACGCCGAGATCAAGAGCAAGACCAAGGACGAAGGCGGCATCCTCGAGACGGTCAAGGTCGTCGTCCAGGCCCTGCTCATCGCCCTGGTGATCCGCACCCTGCTGTTCCAGCCCTTCAACATTCCCTCGGGCTCGCTGATCCCGACGCTGCTGATCGGCGACTATCTGTTCGTCTCGAAATACACCTACGGCTATTCGAAGCATTCGATGCCGTTCAGCCCGCCGCTGTTCCAGGGCCGGATCTGGGCCGCCGAGCCCAAGCGCGGCGACATCGCCGTGTTCAAGCTGCCGAGCGACGGCTCGACCGATTACATCAAGCGCGTCATCGGCCTGCCGGGCGACCGCATCCAGATGATCGACGGCGTCCTGCACATCAACAACACGCCGGTGAAGCGCGAGCGGATCGCCGATTTCGTCACCACCGATGCCTGGGGCCGCGCCACCCCCGCGATCCAGTATCGCGAGACCCTGCCGAACGGGGTCAGCCACCAGATCATCGAGCGCGAGGGCGACACCGGCACCTTCGACAATACGCCGGTCTACACGGTGCCGGCCGGCCATTTCTTCATGATGGGCGACAATCGCGACAACTCGCTCGATTCGCGCGACCGCAGCGTCGGCTATGTGCCGTTCGAGAACTTCGTCGGCCGCGCCGAGATCATCTTCTTCTCGATCGACGAGGGCGCGTCGGCCTGGCGCATCTGGGAATGGCCCTGGACAGTGCGCTGGAACCGCATGTTCTCGACGATCAAGTGAGCAAGACGACCGATAGCGGCCGCAAGCTGCCCGAGCTCTCGCGGCTCGAGGACAAGCTCGGCCACCGCTTCCGCGACCGGGCCCTGCTGGAGACGGCACTCACCCATATGAGCGCCGATCCGCGCCGGCTCGCGAGCTACCAGCGGCTTGAATTCCTCGGCGACCGCGTGCTCGGCCTCTCCGTCGCCGACATGTTGTTCACCACCTATCCGCAGGCCGAGGAAGGCGACATGTCGCGCCGCCTCGCCGATCTCGTGCGCAAGGAGACCTGCGCCGCGGTCGCGGCCGCCTGGGATGTCGGCCCGCACTTACGGCTCGGCGAGGGCGAGATCCTCTCGGGAGCCCGCAAGAACAGGGCGATCCTGGCCGATGCCTGCGAGGCGATCATCGGCGCGGTCTTCATCGACGGCGGCTATGGCGCGGCGCGCAAGCTGGTCGAGGCCGGCTTCGGCGAGCGGCTGCTGACGCCGGCGACGCCGCTGCGCGACGCCAAGACCGCGCTGCAGGAATGGGCGCAGGGCCAGGGCCATCCGACCCCGACCTATGCCGAGCGCGGCCGCTCCGGTCCCGACCATGCGCCGATCTTCCGCATCGCGGTTCGGATCGGCTCCTTGGCGGAAGCCGAAGCCGAAGGGCGCTCGAAGCGGCTGGCCGAGCAGGCGGCGGCCGAAGCCTTCCTGCGACGGCAAGGATTGTGGAACGAAGGGGCGGAGGCCGACCATGGCTGAAGGCGACCAGCAAACCCGCTGCGGCTTCGTCGCGCTGATCGGCGCGCCCAACGCCGGCAAGTCGACGTTGCTCAACCAGCTCGTCGGCGCCAAGATCTCGATCGTCTCGCGCAAGGTGCAGACGACGCGCACCCAGGTGCGCGGCATCGCCCTGTCGGGGCCGACGCAGATCATCTTCGTCGACACGCCCGGCATCTTCGCGCCCAAGCGCCGGCTCGACCGCGCCATGGTGACCAGCGCCTGGGGCGGCGCGACCGATGCCGACCTGATCGGCGTGCTGATCGATGTCGGCCGCTTCGACCATGAGGAGAACACCGCGCTGCTGGAAAGGCTCGCCCAGCTGAAGCAGCCGAAGTTCCTGATCCTCAACAAGATCGACACGATCCCGAAGGAGAAGCTGCTCGCCATCACCGCAGCGGTGAACGAGCAGTCCAAATTCGAGACGACCTTCATGGTCGCGGCGCTGACCGGCTATGGCGTCAAGGATATCCTCAGCTGGCTCGAGACCCGGCTGAAGCCCGGCCCCTGGCTCTATCCGGAGGATCAGATCTCGGATGCGCCGCTGCGCTTCCTCGCCGCCGAGATCACCCGCGAGAAGATCTTCGAGCGGCTGCATGACGAGCTGCCCTATCGCTCGACCGTCGAGACGGAGAGTTGGCAGCAGCGCCCGGACGGCTCGGTCCGGATCGAGCAGACGATCTATGTCGAGCGCGAGGGCCAGCGGAAGATCGTCCTCGGCGAAGGTGGCCAGACGATCAAGGCGATCGGCCAAAAGGCTCGCGTCGAGATCGCCGAAGCGGCCGAGGCGAAGGTCCACCTCTTCCTCTTCGTCAAAGTTCGCGAAAACTGGAGCGACGATCCGGAGCGCTATCGCGAGATGGGGCTGGACTTTCCAAAAAGCTGAATACCTGCGTGTCCGCACGCGCAAATGGCAAAATTCGATCACAATCTTGCGCGGCACGTCGCATTCACCACATAAACACCGAAGGACCGCTCGATTTGGAGCATCAGCCTGACATTATTCAACCTTGATCCGTGCCGATTCTTATTGATCGACCGTATTTAAGCTAGGAGCCATTACATGGCAGGTGAACCGCGCATCGCGCTCTTCATCGACGGAGCCAACCTCTACGCGACGTCGAAGCAGCTCGGCTTCGACATGGATTACCGACGTCTGCTCAAGGAATTCCAGGGCCGCGGCAATCTGATCAGAGCCTTCTACTTCACGACACTGGTAGAGAGCGAAGAATATACCTCGATCAGGCCGCTCGTCGACTGGCTCGACTACAACGGCTACCGGGTCATCACCAAGGCGGCGAAGGAATTCACCGACGCGACCGGCCGCCGGCGCGTCAAGGGCAACATGGACATCGAGCTCGCCATCGAGATGCTCGAGCTCGCCCCCCATCTCGACCACATCTACCTGTTCTCGGGCGATGGCGACTTCCGCCCGCTGGTCGAGGCGGTGCAGCGCAAGGGCGTCAAGGTCTCGGTGGTCTCGACCATCAACACCAACCCGCCCATGGTCGCCGATGATCTGCGCCGGCAATGCGACGAGTTCGTCGAGCTCGCCACCCTGATGCAGAAGGTCGGGCGCGACCCGGCCGAGCGGGCCGCCCGCGCCCCGGGGCAAGGCAATCCCGGGCTGGAGCGTCGCTACGGCATCCGCCAGGGCGACGAGACGCCGGAGAGCTGAACCGACCCTGCCCTGCCGCGTTGTCGATGTGTGAGCCGGTCGCGCAGCCCGGCGGGTACTTGACCCCGACCGCCACTCGCGCAACCTCTGCTTCCGCAACGACATCCGGAGGGCATGCCTTGGAACGCCGCAGCTTTCTCACCGGCCTTGTGGCCGGTTCCGCATCCGCCCTCATCATCGCCCGCCCGGCGCTGGTACTGGCGCAGACTGCACCGGCTCCGGCCGCCCCGCCGCCGGTCTTCACCCTGCCGAAGCTGTCCTACGCCTATGAGGCGTTGGAGCCGACCATCGACGCGCAGACCATGCGCATCCACCATTCGCTGCATCACCAGGCCTATGTGAACGGCGCCAATGCCGCCGCCGGCCAATGGGAAGCCCTGCGCACCACGCCGATCGCGACGGTACTCGCCGATCTCAGCGCCGCGCCCGAAGCCGTCCGTACCGCCGTGCGCAACAATGTCGGCGGCCACTGGAACCACAGCTTCTTCTGGGAGCTGATGACGCCGGGCGGGGCGCAGCAGCCCGGCGCGGAGCTGAAGAGCGCGATCGACGGCGCCTTCGGCTCGCTCGACGAGCTGACGAAACGGGTCAATCAGGCCGGCGCCACGCGCTTTGGTTCGGGCTGGGCCTGGCTCGTCGTCGGCAAGGACAAGAAGCTCGCCGTCATCTCGACCGCGAACCAGGACACGCCGCTGGAACTCGGCGCCAAGCCCGTGCTCGGCGTCGATGTCTGGGAGCACGCCTACTACCTGAAATACCAGAACCGCCGGCCGGAATACCTCGCTGCCTGGTGGAAGACGGTGAACTGGGACAAGGCGAACGAGAACTTCAAGAAGGCGAACGGCTGACCGGCGGAACCTTCCTCGGCTTTTCCCGTTGTGGTTGCAGCGGGAAAAGCCAGGAGCGGCCATGCCGGACGATGTCAGCGAGATCGCGCGCGCCTCTTATCAGGCCTATGTCGACAAGGACCGGGCCGCGCTCGAAGCTCTCATCGCCGAGGATTTCCATTTCACCAGCCCGCTCGACAACCGGCTCGATCGCGAGACCTATTTCGAGCGGTGCTGGCCGAACAGCGAACGCATTCGCGCCTGTACGTTCAAGCATCTCATCGCGATCGGCGAGACGGTCTTCGTGACCTATGACGGCGAGGCCAGCGACGGCAAGGGCTTCCGCAATACCGAGATCCTGACGATCCGCGACGGCAAGATCGTCGAGGTGGAGGTCTATTTCGGCTGGTCCCTGCCTCACTCCGCTCCGGATGGAGGCTTCGTGGAGTCCGGCGAAGTCAGCTGACAGCGGCGGCGGGCTAGAGGAATCTCACGATTCTCTGAATCGTGGAATTGCCCTAGATTCCTGCTTTATCGCATTTTCTTCACGCGAACCGGATCCACTTCGCTCGAAAATGCTCCAGCACCCTCACCCGCCCGTCTTCAGGATTCGCGCCTTGTCGCGATTCCAGTCGCGGGTCTTCTCGGTCTCGCGCTTGTCGTGCAGCTTCTTGCCCTTGCCGAGGCCGAGCTCGACCTTCGCCCGACCCTTGTCGTTGAAATAGACCTTGAGCGGGATGACGGTGAAGCCCTCGCGCTGGATCGCACCCATCAGCTTGTTGATCTGGCGGCGATGCAGCAGCAGCTTCCGCGGCCGGCGGACATCATGGTTGAAGCGGTTGGCTTCGAGATATTCCGGGATATGGGCGTTGAACAGGAAGAGCTCGTTGCCCATCGGCCCGGCATAGCTCTCGCCGATCGTCGCCTTGCCGCCACGCAGCGACTTGATCTCGGTGCCCTGCAGGGCGATGCCGGCCTCAAGCGTCTCGGTGATGGCATAGCTGTAGCGCGCCTTGCGGTTGTCGGCCGCAAGCTTGTAGCGCTCTGGATCTGGCTTGCTCATCGAAACTCTCCGGTAGTCGGCATCGCCGGCTACCTCACTTAAGCATTCAGCAGGCCGGCGTGAACCATGGCGCTGCGAATGACTTCGCCGGTCGCTGGCGTCACCGGCAGCAGCGGCAGGCGGACCTCTTCCTCGATCCGGCCGAGGCGCTTCAGCCCGTGCTTGGCGCCGGCAAGGCCGGGCTCCTTGAAGATGGCGTCGTGCAGCGGCACCAGCCGGTCCTGGAGCTTCAGGGCACCGGCATAGTCGCCCTTCAGCGCGCAGGCCATCAGATCGGCGCAGAGCTTCGGCGCGACATTGGCGACGACCGAGATGCAGCCATGGCCGCCGGCGGCCATATAGGCCAGTGCGGTCATGTCCTCGCCCGAAAGCTGGATGAAGTCCGGCCCCAGCACATGGCGCTGCTGCGAGACGCGGGCGAGATTGGCGGTCGCGTCCTTCACGCCGGCGATGTTCTTGAGCTCATAGAGCCGCGCCATGGTCTCGACCGACATGTCGACCACCGAGCGCGGCGGGATGTTGTAGATGATGATCGGGATGCCGATCGCATCGTTCACCGCCTTGAAGTGCTGGTACATGCCTTCCTGGGTCGGCTTGTTGTAATAGGGCGTGACCACGAGCACCGCGTGCGCTCCGGCCTTCTCGGCATGCTTCGCCAGCGAGATCGCCTCGGTGGTGTTGTTCGAGCCGGCGCCCGCGATGACCGGCACCCGGCCCTTGGCCTGGTCAATGACGATCTCGGTGACGTGACCGTGCTCGTCATGGCTGAGCGTCGGGCTTTCGCCGGTGGTGCCGACGGGAACCAGCGCCGTCGAGCCGCTCTCGATCTGCCAGTCGACCAGGGCGCGCAACGTCGCCTCGTCGATCTTTCCGCCCTTGAACGGCGTCACCAGCGCGGGCATCGAACCGGTGAGTGGCGCATGCTTGGTCATGGACGGTCCTGAAAACGACAAAGTTCAGCGTGAAACGGGCGACAGACATAGCCTTTCAGCTGCAGTCCGCAAAGCCGGCAACCCATCAAAAATCGTGGCCGCATAGTTAGGACTTCGTAAAGCTCCCTGCGGGAGCATGGCCTACTGCTACGATCCGGCTTGCTTGGGGGGACCCCTTGATGGCGCTATCGCCGGGCCGACGGTTCTTCGGAGCTGGCCTGACGCTTATCCTTGTTGCGGTTGGACCCTGCTCTGCGGGCCCTGACGGCTCGCATCCGCTGCAGATCGAGCGTCTGGCGCGCGTCAACACGAGCGACGATACCGGACCAGCGAGCGTCGATGTCGGCGTGACGGCCTCGCTCGCGCCGCAGAGCGAGCCGCCCGCATCGCCCGTGCCGCCGGCCGCGCTCCTCCGGCCGGAGGAGCGCATCGATCTCGAACCGCTGAAGAAGGCGGTCGCGGCCTATCGCGCCGGCAAGCTCGAGGAAGGCGACGCCATCGCCCGCGGCATCGACGACAAGGCGGTGCGCGGCATGCTCGAATGGGTGGCGCTGCGCAGCCTGTCGAACGTCGTCAGCTTCGAGCGCATCGCCGAATTCCTCGACGCCTTCCCGAATTACCCCGGCACGACGCCGTTCCGCCGGCGGGCCGAAGCCGCGCTGGTCAACGACCGGCGCTCACCCGAGATTGTCCGCGCCTTCTTCCATGGCCGCGAGCCGATCAGTCCGGCCGGACGCGTCGCGCTGGCGCGGGCCCTCGCCGCCGAGGGCAAGACGGACGAGGCGCTGGCGCTCGCGCGCCGGACCTGGCTCAAGGACCATCTCGGCGCCGGGCTCGAAAAGATCGTGCTCGATAATTTCGGCGACAAGCTCAGCACCGCCGATCATCGCCTGCGCACCGAGCGCTATCTCTTCGCCGGAAAGAGCGAGGAGGCGCTGCGCAACGCCGCCCGCGTCTCGCAGGACTATGTCGCCCTCGCGAAGGTCCGCCTCGCCAGCGCCAAGGCCAAGGGACCGATCGCGCAGAAGCAGATCGACGCCGTACCGGCGCCCCTCAAGAAGGACATTTCCTTCGCCTTCCTGCAGGCGCAGCAGGCCCGCCGCTCCGGCAAGCCGGCCGACGCCGCCAAGGCGATCGCCGACGTGCCGCGCGACCCGGCTGTGCTCGGCGATGGTGATGGCTGGTGGGAGGAGCGCCGGCTGATCGCCCGCAAGCTGCTCGACGAGGGCGACGCCAAGGGCGCCTATGCGGTCGCCGCCGGCCATGGCGCCGAGGATACGGCCGAGCGCATCGATGCCGAATGGCATGCCGGCTGGATCGCGCTGCGCTTCGAGAAGGATGCCGAGCGGGCGGCCAAGCATTTCGCCGAGGCCGCCAAGATCGCCGAGACGCCGATCTCGGTGGCGCGCGCCACCTATTGGCAAGGCCGCGCCGCCGACGCGCTCGGCAAAACCGACGAGGCGAAGACCTTCTACGCCCGCGCCGCCGAACACTCGATCACCTATTACGGCCAGCTCGCCCGTGCCCGGCTCGGCCTCACCGACCTGCCGGTGCGGCGCACCATCGCGGCGCCGCTGGCGCATCTGCCCGGCTTCAAGGCGGCCAAGCTGCTCTATGCGATCGAGGCGCCCGATCTTGCTGGGCAATTGCTGATCGACCTGTCGCAGCGCCTGCACGACGCCGCCGCGCTCGAAGCGATCGCCGACATCGCCCGCCAGCGCGGCGACGCCAAGACCCTGCTGACCATCGGCAAGCTCGCGCTGCAGCGCGGCTTCCCGCTCGACGAAGCCGCCTTCCCGACCTTCGGCGTGCCGGAATTCCCGTCGGTCGGCGATCCGATGGAGCGCGCCATCGTCCACGCCATCGCCCGGCAGGAGAGCGCCTTCGATCCGGCCGCGGTCTCGCATGCCGGCGCGCTCGGCCTGATGCAGATGATGCCGGCGACCGCGCGCGAGACGGCAAAGCGGGCGCAATTGCCGTTCGAGCTCGACAAGCTCACCAAGGACCCGCTCTATTCGGCCAAGATGGGCGCGGCCCATCTCAACGACCTGCTCGGCGACTGGCGCGGCTCCTACATCCTGACCTTCGCCGCCTATAATGCCGGCTCCGGCAATGTGAAGAAATGGATCGCGGCCTATGGCGATCCGCGCACGCCCGAGGTCGACGCGGTCGACTGGGTCGAGCGCATCTCCTTCACCGAGACGCGCAATTACGTGCAGCGGGTGATGGAGAACCTGCAGGTCTACCGCCAGCGCCTCAACCAGCGCACCGCCTATATGATCGACTACGACCTGAAGCGGGGCGGCAAGCGGGACTGAGCATTCCCTTCCCCCCTTGCGGGCGACGGTGGCAGCGCGACGTGCTGACGGATGAGGGGTCGCGCTGGCCTTTCCGTCATGGTCGGGCTTGTCCCGACCATCCACGTCTTCCTTTGACGAATGCGGTGTTCAAGACGTGGATGCTCGCCACAAGGGCGAGCATGACGGAAAGGTCGTGCGACCCCTCACCCTAGCCCTCTCCCGCAGGGGGAGAGGGAATGGCGCTCCTCGTCCCATCGCACTCCGTGTCCTGAACCGCACCTTGCGCTTCGCTGCGTCGCAAGTGCCCTCCCCGCAACAATCATCCCTGCCATTTGCAATATTTGAAACTTTCAAGTATCTGCCCTTCCAAACGCACAAGGGAGGAGTTCAGATGCTGCCGGACATTGCCGCGCATGCGCCGACTTTGCAGGCTTGGCGCCGCGACCTTCATGCCCATCCCGAAACCGCTTTCGAGGAAGTCAGGACCTCGGCCTTCGTGGCTGAGACGCTGGCCTCGTTCGGCGTCACCGTCCATCGCGGCCTCGGCGGCACCGGCCTCGTCGGCGTGATCGAGGGCGCCGCGCCCGGCCCGACCATCGGCCTGCGTGCCGACATGGACGCCCTGCCGATGGAGGAGGAGACCGGGGCCGACTACCGCTCGACCGCGCCCGGCCGCTTCCATGGCTGCGGCCATGACGGCCACACGGTCATGCTGCTCGGCGCTGCCCGGCACCTCGCGGCCAATCCGCCCAAGCGCGGCAAGGTCCACCTGATCTTCCAGCCGGCCGAGGAGGTCGGGCTCGGCGCCAAGCGCATGATCGAGGACGGTCTGTTCGAGCGCTTCCCCTGCTCGGAGGTCTATGCGCTCCACACCATCCCGCTCTATGCCGAAGGCACCGCCGCGGTGCGGCCCGGCCCGACGCTCGCCGGCATCGCCGCCTTCGAGATCAGGATCGACGGCGTCGGCGGCCATGGCGCAGCCCCGCACACCACGATCGACCCGCTGCAGGTCGCGGCCCGGCTCGCGACCGAGATCTCCTCGATCGTCGGCCGGCATGTCGACCCGCTGGCGCCGGCGGTGATCAGCCTCGGGCGCCTCACGGCCGGTACCGCACCGAACATCATTCCCGCCTCGGCCGAGCTCAGCGGCACGATCCGGACCTATGATCCGGCGGTCGAGGCAGTGATCCTCCAGAAATTGGACGCGATCTGCCAGGGCTTCGCGGTGATGTCGGGCTGCAAGATCGTCTGCAGCCAGAAGGCGAGCTGCCTGCCCTGCGTCAACGATCCGCGCGCGGCTGCGGCCGCAGCGGCCGCAGCCGGCGAGGTGCTCGGCGCTGGCAATGTCCAGACTGACCTGAAGCCCCTGCCCTTCTCCGACGATTTCGCGCTGATGCTCGACCAATGGCCGGGCGCCTACATCTTCCTCGGCCAGCCCGGCGCGATGTGCCACCACCCGACCTTCGATTTCGACGACCGCCTGCTGCCGGTCGGCGCCAGCATCCTTGCCCGCATCGCCACGCGCCAGGCCATGGAAGGGGCGAGCGCATGACCGCCGCCACGATCGAATCCGCCCAGCCGCGCTCGGCCTCGATGGTTCGCCGTGCCGTGATCTCCTCGGTGATCGGCAACGGGCTCGAATGGTACGACTTCCTGGTCTACGGCTTCTTCTCGACGATCATCGCGCAGGTCTTCTTCCCGAGCTCCGACCCGCTGGTCTCGGCACTGCTGACGGCGGCGACCTTCGCGATCTCCTTCCTGGTCCGGCCGGTCGGCGGGGTCCTGCTCTCGACCTATGCCGACCGCTTCGGCCGCAAGCCGATCCTGACGGTGATGATCCTGATCATGGGATTCTCGACCGTGCTGATCGGACTGACGCCGAGCTATGCCACGATCGGCATGCTGGCGCCGATCCTGGTCATCGTCGCGCGCATCCTGCAAGGCATCTCGGTCGGCGCCGAATTCGCCAGCGCCACCGCCATGCTGGTCGAATACGCGCCGCCGCGGAAGAAGATGCTCTATGGCAGCTTCCAGATGTGCTCGCAGGCGCTGGCGCTCGCGCTCGCGGCCTTCTCCGGCTATGCTCTCTCGACGCTGATGACGCCCGAAGCGCTGCAGAGCTGGGGCTGGCGCGTGCCCTTCCTGCTGGGCTCGCTGATCACGCCGCTCGGCTTCTATATCCGCCGCTTCGTCGATGAATCGCCGGAATACGAGAAGGATAGCGGCCCGAAAGTCAGGCAGACGCCGTTCCTGACCGTGCTGGCCGAGCATCGCAGCGCCCTGCTGCGCAGCTGCGCCATCATGATCCCCGGTACCGCCTCGAACTATGTCTGGTTCATCTTCCTGCCCGGCTATGTCGTGCGGCAACTGAAGCTGCCCTTCACCAGCGCGATGCTGAGCTCGCTGATCGGCGGCATCCTGCTCTTCATCTTCGTGCCGATCATGGGCCAGCTCGCCGATCGCTGGCACCCGCGCCGTGTCTGGCTCTGCGGCATGCTCGGTTTCGCGCTGCTGTCCTATCCGCTGTTGTCCTATGTCGTGACGGTGCCGAGCTTCGAGCGGCTGCTGATCGTGCAAGCGATCTGCGCCCTGCCGATCGCGGCGATCTGGGCGCCGACGCCGGGGCTGCTGGCCGGGATGTTCCCGACTACCGTGCGTTCGACCGGCATGTCGATCGCCTACAACATGGTGGTGCTGCTGTTCGGCGGGCTTGCGCCTTTCACCCTGACCTGGCTGGTGGCCAAGACCGGCTCGGACATGGTGCCGTCCTACTATCTGATCGCCTGCACGGTCCTGGCCCTGCTCGCGCTCTGGCAGGCCGATCGTGGCGAGGCCCGGCGTTGAGCCGGGCCGGCGAAATCGGGTAGGACGGTCATCAGCCTGCCAGAAGGAGCATCGACCTGCCCGAACCGTTCCTGACCTTTCGGATCGACCAGGTCAACCAGACCGCGATGGCGAAAGCCTCGCGGGTCTACAAGGAGAAGCTCGGCCTGAACATTCGCGAGCTGCGCGTGATCAGGACGATCGGCGACCAGCCTGGCCTGTCGTCCAAGGCGCTGTCGGAGGCCAGCTTCATCGAGCAGACGCTGGTGTCGAAGCATCTGCGCAAGCTCATTGCCGAGGGCTATATCCGGCGCGACCTCGAAAGCGCCGATGCGCGCCGCGTGGCGCTGCGCCTGACGGCGAAGGGCGAGAGCGTCCGGCAGGAGGCCGACCGCCTCGGCGAGGTCATGGAGCGCGATTTCGTTTCCGCCCTGACACAGGAAGAACTCGCGGTTTTCAACCATTGCATCGCCAAGCTGAAGGGCTGGGGTGCGTCGTAGGGCTCTTTGAACTCCCTCAGCCCTCATCCTGAGGAGCCGCAAAGCGGCGTCTCGAAGGATGCTCAGGAGGCTCCCGAGATAGCTGGAACATCCTTCGAGACGCAGCCTGCGGCTGCTCCTCAGGATGAGGGCTGAGGAGAACCTGCCTTCCGCCTCAATCATCGCCATGGTTAGGTGCGAAACGACGCCCTGCCCCTCGAGTCTCCCCCCGCATGAACTCCGATACCGGCTTCCGCCCCCACTTCATCAGCGCCCGTGACGGGCTGAAGCTGCATGTCCGCGAATACGGGCCACAGGCGGCGCCGAACCTGCCGATCATCTGCCTGCCGGGCCTCGCCCGCACCTCGGCCGATTTCCACGAGCTCGCCCTTGCCCTCGCGGAGGAAGGTCCCCGGCGAGTGCTCGCGCTCGACTATCGCGGCCGCGGCCGCTCCGACTACGCCAAGGACTGGCACGACTACGACATCCGCGTCGAGCTCGACGACCTCATGCAGGTGCTCGCCGCCACCGGTGTCGAGGAAGCCGTCTTCGTCGGCACCTCGCGCGGCGGGCTCCTGACTATGGCGCTGGCGGCGGCGCAACCGGCGGCGATCCGCGGCGCAGTGCTCAACGATGTCGGACCGGTGATCGATGCGCGCGGCCTGCTGCGCATCCGCGGCTATGTCGGCAAGCTGCCGACGCCGCGCAGCTTCGCCGAAGGCGCCGAGATCCTGAAACGGCTCTCCGACCAGCAGTTCCCGCTCTTCAGCGAGGCCGAATGGGAGATCATGGCGCGCCGAACCTGGACCGAGCGCAATGGCGCGCTGGTGCCGGACTATGATCCCCGCCTGCTGAAGACGCTGGAGGAGCTCGACCTTGAAGCGCCATTGCCAGAGCTCTGGCCCTATTTCGCGGCGCTGAACCATGTCCCGGTACTGGCGATCCGCGGCGAGAACTCCGATCTCCTGGCCGAGAAGACGCTGGAGGAGATGGGGCAGCGCCATCCTCGCTGCGAGATCTTCACCGCGCCAGGCCAGGGCCATGCCCCCCTGCTCGGCAGCAAGGACATGGTCCGCCGCATCGGCCGGCTGATCGCGAAGGCAGAGAAGCAGGCGGCTTGACGGCTTCGGCCCGTTCTCCGTCATGCTCGCCCTTGTGGCGAGCATCCACGTCATGAACACCGCATTCGATCGGCAGGGTGAAGACGTGGATGGTCGGGACAAGCCCGACCATGACGCGAAACTCAGCGCTTCCTCTTGCGCTTCTTCGCCTTGACGGCCCGCGAATGCTCGGTCTCGCCGCCACCGGCGAGGATCTTGGCCTCGGCCTGCCATTGCTCCGCGACGTCACGGCCCGGGAAGCCGGTGTGATGGGCGAGGAAGCGCAACTCGCCCGGTCCGAGCGCGACGATCTGGTCGAAATGCCAGATGCCGAGCGTGTTCAGCGTCTCGGCGATCGCCGGGCCGATTCCGTCGATCAGCCCAAGATCGTCCGGCTTGCCGCCGCGCGCGCCCGGCAGGAGGTTGCCCGGCCGCTTGCCTTCGAGCGCTGCGCCGGAGAGCGGAGCCGCCGTCACAGGCTCGACCGTGGTTGCGGTTCGCGCCAGCGCGGCTGCCTGAGCCACCCAGTCCTCGCGCTCGATCCGACCGGGAAAGGCGAGATAGGTGCCGACCCATTCGACGTTTTCGGGCGTCCAGGTAGCGATCTGGCTGAAATGCCAGATGCCGAGCGCATGCAGGCGTGTCTCGTTCTGCGGGCCGATCCCCTTGATCAGCTTGAGATCGTCCGCCTGCCCGCCGCGAGCGGCGGTGAAGCCGGCGGGGCGTCTGCCGGCGATCGCGTCCTCGCCGTCGACCTTTGGCATCGGGGCCGGTTCGCCGGCCTCTGCTTCGCTGGTCTTCGCCTGCGCCATAGGTGCCGGGAGCGCCGGGGCCGGCTGCGGCAAGGCGAGGCGCGGTGCCGGCGCAGCGAGCGCCGGGAGCGCCTCGCCTTCGCCGGCGAACAGGCTGCCGATCAGGCAGCCGGCGGCATAGGCGAGCAGATAGAGCAGCGCCGTCTCGATCCAGAACGCCGCCTGATCGTTGACCAGCCGGAGCCAGACCAGCGCAGCCAGAGCGGCCCAGAGCATGGCGAGGCCAACGACCGGGCCGCTGGCGAAGCCGCGCGGGCCGCCCCGGCCGGTCAGCCAGCCAAAGACCAGGCCCATGGCGAAGGCGGCGAGGAGAAACCAGGCGAACTGTGTCGCGAGATAGAGCATCGCCGGTCTCCTACTTCGCCACGGTGAACTGGACGCGGCGGTTTTTCACCCGCGCCTCCGGATCGCCATGGGCGACCAGCGGACGGTCGGTGCCGTAGCCCTTGACCTCGAGCTGGGTGGGGCCGATGCCGCGGCGGATCAGCTCCTCGCGAACCCGCAATGCCCGCCGGTTCGACAGGTCGAGATTGTTGAAGCCGCTGCGCTCGCCATCGAGATTGGCATGGCCCTCGATGGTGACGCGCGAGACCGGGCACTGCTTGAGGATGGCGGCCGCTTCGGTCATGGCCCGTTCGGTCACCGGATCGAGGGTGACGACCGCGGTGCCCTGGCCGAACATCACGTAATAGCGCTGGGTCAGCGCATCGAGCTCGTTCTGGCAGGTGCTCGGCGGATCGATGACGCAGCCGGTCTGGCGCATGCCGACCTCGGCCCTGCCGGAAAAGCCGTCCGGCAGGCCGCTGGCCAGATTGGTCGCGACCTCGTCGCGGATCAGCCCGCGGCAGGTCAGCCCGCGGACATTGACCTCGCGATCGACCACGCTGGCGGAGCCCAGGTCGAGCCGCAGCAGATCCTGGACCACGCCGCGCGCCGCGACCCCGAAGCCGGTCGGCGCCGCCGGCAGGATTTCGGTCTCGTCGCTGACACGCCCGCGCAAGGGCGACGCCTCGATCAAGGCCGCGATCGCGTCCTTGGCCGCGGCATCGGGCAGGTAGCCGTTGAGATAGCCGCCGGACTTGTCGATCGAGGCACTGAAGCCATAGCTGCGCAAGGTGAGCGCCGGCCGGCCCGAGAGCGAGAGCCCCGCCGGCAGCGCCTTAGCCTTCAGCGCATCCTCCAAAACCTGCCAGCCGGCCTTGTCCGCCGCCGCGCCGGTGAGGCTAAGCGCCGATCCGGCCAGCGAGACGCTGCCTTGTGCCATCTTGCCGAGAAGACCGAGGGCAAAGCGCGTCGCCTCGCCATAGTCGGGACCGCCGCGCGAGCTCGCCTCGATCACCGTCCGGTCGACGACCTCGCCGCCGGACAGCGCCGCACGCGCCGCCGCTAGCACGGCCGCCTTGGCCGCGGCATCAGGCGCGGCGCCTGAGAGGACGATACCGGTTTCGGACTTCTCAGCGCGCCATTGCAGCGGCCGCGGTACGACAGGCGGCGCAGGCTGCGGCTCGGTGGTTGCAGCCGGGCTCGGCGCGGCGGGGACCGGAGCGATCGGAGCCGAAGGCTGGCTGGCCGGTGCAGGCGTGCTCGGTGTCGGAGCGTTCGGTGTCGGCGGCGCATCGGTCGTTGGAGCGGGCACCGGCTCGCTCCTGGGCGCCGGTGGCGGAGGCGGTGGGCATGCGATGCTGGCGAGCGCGACCGAATCGGGGCCGTCACCCTGCGCGATGTTCAGCTTCAGCGCCTCGCAAGCCTCGTGATCTGCAGGACCCTGCCCGGAAATGCGATAGGCGTCGCCCTCGATCTCGGCCTTGCCGCTGCGCAGGCGCGCGAGATCGGCGATGGCGCGCGTCACCCTGGTCGCGAAGGCGGGCGGCTCGCCGGCCGCCAGCAGCATGCGATCGCTCACCGCAGCGCCCGAAGGGAAAGCCCGGCCGAGCAGCGCAGTGATTTCGCGACGCATCGCATCGGACGGGTAATAGCCGCTGACCGAGATCGCGCCGGATGCGCTCTTCTCAGCGCTCCAGCGATAAGGGCTCACCGTCGCCGGAGCGAGCATGCAGTCGACGCGCGTGAAGCCCTTCGGAGCGGCAGCCGCAGCGGCCTCGCGCAAGGCCTGGAAGCTCTCTGGCGTCGCGGCGGTGCCTTCGACGCAATAACGGGCATCGTCGAGGGCGACTTTGCCGGCGGAGAGGCGGCCGAGATCGCCCATCAGTGCGCCCGCGAGCTCGGCGAAACCGACCGGAGCGCCGAAAGCGACCTTCTGCTGGTCGTCGATCTTCAGATCCGGTGCCAGTGCCCGCGCCGCCGACAGCGTCGCCATGGCGGTCGCCTCGTCCGGCACGAAGCCGGACAGCGTCACGAGATTGCCCTGCCGCATCGCCGACCAGCTATAGGGTTTCTGGGCGATGACCTGTGTCAGCCCGCCGAGCACGCGCCGGACGCCGAATTCCGATTGCAGCTGAGCCAGCGCCTTGCTGGCGCCATCGGCCGTGACGGCCTCGCCGTCGAGATAGACGTCGCGCCCACTGACACGCACCGAGACGCCGCGCGCTCCCGATGCGGATCCCGCCACCGCGCTCGCGGCGAGTGCCCTCGCCTCGATGTCGCGGCGAACAGGCTCGGTATTCAGCGCATTGGCGGCTACCCAGACCAGGGACAGCGGAACAAGCCCCCAGAGCCAACTGGCCTGCCGCGCCATGCCGAAATCCCCGCCTTGTCCAAGGGCCGCCCGCACCGAATCCCGATGCCTGCAAACCCATTCCAATCACGCCCCATCGCATCCTTGAGTCAAGCAAGGGACCGTCTGCCCTTGTGGTGATCAGATCGGGTTTCCGCGCTGTGAGGCTCAGCCCCAAAACGAAAGAAGCCCCGGGTTTCCCCGGGGCTTCCCTTGAACGATCGGAAGATCGATCAGAAGTCGCGCTGGATGCGGAGGCGACCAGCCCAAGCGTCGTCGTTCTTGATGCCGAAGCCAGCGACGCGAGCGCCGTTGTTGTCGACCGGCAGAACGCGCGAGGCGAGCTCGGTGCGGGTGTAGAGCACCTCGACACCGATATCGAGACCCGAAACCGGCGACCAGATCAGGTTACCAGCAACGATGAGCTCCTTCGGATCAAGCGAGCGGATCGGGGCGCCGGCAGCGTAGAAGCCAGCAGCCTGGGTGTAGCCCAGCTTCAGCTCCGAGTACGAAGCGACGAGCTCCGAACGCAGGGTCGGGGTCCAGAAGTGACGCAGGGCGGCCACGACCGACCAGCCGGTCGAGTTCTTGGTGTTGCCCAGCGCGGTCACGCCGATGTCGCCGATCACGAGCTGGTTGCCAGCGACCGAGGAGCTCAGGCGGCCCGAACCGTACTGACCACCCCAGCCGAGGTAGCCAAGAGCGCCGTCAGCATAGGCGGCCTGCAGGAAGATGTGATCGCCAGCCGCAAGCATCGGCAGGTTGATCTTCACACCACCCTGGATGGCCCAGCCGTACTCGTCCGCGCTGTTCTGGACGATGTTGCCGAGACCGTCGACGGTCGAGAGGACCTTACGCTGGGTAAGAGCACCCGACAGCTGAGCGGAGCCCCAGCCCTGATCGACGCGCAGCGAGGCGACGACATCCGGGAAGTCCTGACCGGCGAGAGCCAGACCAGCGCCGGTGAAGCGGCCGAAGGCGCCGTTTTCACGCTGGCCGGTACCGGTGTTGCGATCTTCCAACGAAACCGTGGCCGAGAAGCCCGAACCGAAGGTGGCGGTGTAGGCCAACAGGTTGAGGCGCGAGTCAGCCGTACGGAAGGTCGAGAAGGTCAGGTCGTTCGCATAGAAGTCGAAGAACGACTGAGCGCGACCGGCGGTGATCGGACCGAACTGGACGAAGGCCAGGTCGACGAGCGAAGCCGTGCCAGCGCCGCCGGCGCCGTTACGAGCCTGACCCGGGGCGATGATGCCCTGGTTGCCGCCGATGGTGCCGGCATAGAAGCCCGAGCTGTTGGTCAGCTCGTAGCGGAAGAACGTACGCAGCGTGCCGTAGGCGGTCGCGGTGCGGGCGTCGATGTTCAGACGGCCACGAGCGCGGGTGCCGTAGGCGTCCTGGCTGCTGCCGTAGCGGGTGCCGACCGTGTACTCAGCACGGACACGACCACCGACGCGCAGGCAGGTGTCGGTGCCCGGGATGTAGAAGAAGCCCGCGCCATAAGCGGAGCAAACGCGAACGTACTCGACCGGAGCGGCCTTCCGCGAAGGAAGGTCGGCGGCCTGAGCCCCGGCAACCGCGGCGATGCCGGCGGCGGAACCGAGGAGGAGGCTCTTGACGAGCTTCATTTGATTACCTCCAAAAGAGTTTCGAGACCCTCGGGCTTCGGCGCGTTCCTTAACCGGCAGCCCCAGGAGACCTATCCGGCGAACTCGCTTATTCCCGGTCTTTCGCCCGCGTCCCCGAACCGTTCGGAGGCGAAGACGAAAAACAGCGACCGGGAACGTCCCGCCGCACAGTCACCATTACGAATGCCCGGCCGCCGATCAACCACGATCACGCCACAGTCCCCGCCAAGGACCCGCTTTACCCCCCGGTGTTGCAGTCGAGCCACGCTTTGACCGGCGAACTTAAGAGAGCGTTAACCGAACAGGGCCGTTTGCGAGCTTTACGGGCCGCCTCGCCGGCGAATCTCGCGCGTCCGGGCCTGCCCCTGAGTCGCCTGACGGCGCCGCATACCAGAACAAATCTCACCGTCATTCCGGCCGAAGCGCCGGAATCCATCGCGGCTGCGCCGCTTGTCGAGAATGACGAAGGAGGCTCCGGCGCGCCGGAGCGAATGCGGGACGTCAGTATTCCCACTCGGCGCCGACGCCGACCGCGGCGCTGCCGTCGGCATTGGTCTCGGCCTGGAGCTTCAGGCGGCGGGTCACGTCGATGCCGACCGAGACGCCGCTGTCCTCGGGCTTGGCGCCAGCCTTCACGCCGAGGGTGATGTTGTCGGAGATCGAGCGGGAGACGCCGACAGTCGGCCCGCCCGGCCCCATCTGGACATCGAGGTTGTCGACGCCGAGCGAGCGGCGGATGCGCTCGAAGACGTCGTCGCCGCCGGCGCCGGAGAACTGGGCCGCGGTCTGGGCGAGCTGCAAGGCCTGGAACGGCGAGAGCGAGCCGGAGGCACGGGCGAAGAGCAGGCGCGACAGCACCTCGTCCGGCGGCAGCTCCGGCGAGGAGGTGAAAGTGAACTCGGGCGCAGAGGCTTCGCCGGAGACGATGATCCGCGCGGTCACGTCGGCAGCCCGGGTCTCGGCAACGAAGTCGAGCGTCGGCATGACGTCGCCGGAGAAGGTGACGCGGCCCTTGCTGAAATCGAGGCGCTGACTGGCGAGATTGAGTCGCCCGCGCCTGAGATCGAAGCCACCGGTCAGCTGCGGCGCGCCGGAGGTGCCGCCGACGCGCAGGTCGCCGCCGAGCTCGGCATCGATGCCGCGCCCACGGATGAAGACGCGCCCCGGCGCCGAGACGGTGATGTCGAGCACCGCGTCGAAGGCCGGCGCGCGGGCGCCCTTGCGATTCGCGACGGCGCGCGCCCGGCGCTCGGCCGCGAGGCGGGCGGCGGCCTGGCCCTTGGCGTTGACGTGTCGGATGCCGTCGACCGGCCGCGAGCTGGATGGCAGGCGATCGGGCACGGCGACCTCGATGGTGACGACATCGATGCGCCCGCCGATGCGCGGCCGCTGTGCCAGCGGGCCGGCGAGGTCGAGATTGAGATCGGTGACCGCCCGGACCAGTCCGCTGTCGACGAGCTGGGCGCGCCGGCCTTCGATGCGAATCGTACCCGGGAAACCGGCCTCCGGATCGAGCTTGACGTTGCCGCGGGCCGAGAGCGTGCCGCCGCCCGGCGTCTGCGCCGCGAAGCGTTCGATGACGAGCTCGGGCCCATTGGCCGCAATGCGCGCCTCCATCCCCGTCAGCTTCACGCCCTGGAGCGCGTCGCTGAAGCTGCCGCCGGAGAGCGTCGCACCGCCAGAAAGCCGCGGGGCGGCGAGCGTGCCGCCGGCGCGCAGGTCGAGCGCGAGCTGGCCGGTCAGGCGCCGGCCGTCGGCGGCGAGCGGGGTGTTGGCGAGCGCCGCATCGGCGCGGCCCTGGATGGAAAGATCAAGCGCGCCCTCGCCGCCGAGCGGCGCGGTGCCCTTGGCCGTCAGGCTGACGAAGCGGCCGGCATTCAGGCTGGCGTCGAGGCTGGTCTGCCGGCCATTGAGCGCGCCCTGCCCCGAAATCTCGATCGGCGGTAGCCCGGCGGAGCGCGTCTGCGGCGCGACGAGGCGGGCGATGCGGAGGCGCCAAGGGCCGGTCGGCGCCTCGGGCGTGCCCTTGATCGTGGCTTCCGCATCGAGCGTGCCGGAGAGGTCGAGCGTCGGCGACGCCAGGCGCGCGGCCGACAACGGCACATTCTGCGCGGCAAAGCGCAGGTCGAGCGCCTTGCCGGCCTGGCCGTCGAGCGTGATCCTGCCGCCATCGAGCGCGATGGCGAGATCGCGGATGGAAACACCGCCATCGATCGCGGTGAAGCTCGCCGGCTTGGCGAGCGCGATCTTGCGGCCGTCGCGGGTCGCGGTGAAGCTGGCGAGGTCGAAGCGTAGGGGATCAGAGACGGAAAGCCGGCCCTTCGAGGCGAGGGAGAAGCCGCGCGCATTGGCATCGAGGCTGATGTCGCTGGCGTCGGCCCCACCCCTGGAAACCAGGCGGATCGCGCTCACCGGTTCGCCGGCGATGACGGCGCGATCGATCTGGACCGTCCCGTTGATCAGAGGCTTGCGCAGCGCGTCGACGATGGCGATGTCGGCATCGAGCCGATCGAGCGAAACGCTAGGCGCGACAAGCTTCTGCGCGCTGGCCTTCAGATCGAGATTCTGGCCACCGGTCGGGCGTGCCAGCTTCACATCGGCCTCGATCCGGCCGCCGAGCTTGGCGAGCGCCAAGGCCGAGAGATCATCGAGATTGCGGGCGGCGAGCTTGAGATTGCCTTCGGCGAGATTGGAAGCGTCGAGATCGAGCGCACCGTTCAGCGTCACCGAGCCGATGGCGATGTCGAGCTGCGGCAGCGCCCAGCCGCCGGGATCGCGCTTGGCGAAGCGCAAGGCACCGGTGGCCGGGCGGCCGTCGACCTCGCCGGAAAGCTTGGCGTCGCCGGAGAGCGCACCCTGCAGATCGCGCAAGGTTGCATCGAGCGCCAAGCGTGGCACCGGCCGGCCGAGCGCAGTGGCGTTGCTGATCCCGGCCTTCAGCGTCGCGTCGAGCTTGTCGAGCGGCCCGGTCAGCGTCGCGTCGAACGCACCCTGCCCCGAGAGTTTCGGATCGGCCCGGCGCAGATCGGGAATCGCGATGTTGGCACGCAAGCTGGAGCCCTGCGCGCCGAGCGCGCCGTCGGCGGTCGCCGCGACATGGGCCCCGGCGACGCGCAGGCCATTGACCACCAGGCCGCTGCTGGCGGGCACCCGGATCTCGCCGCCGAGGGTGAGCTTGCCGGCGAGCAGGCGATCGAGCGCCTCCTGGCCGAGCGTCAGCGACTCGGCGCCGCCATCGAGCTTGACGGCATAGAGCTTCTTCTTCGGCTCGGCATCGACATCGGCGCCGACATTGGCCGCGCCCTTGAGCGAACGACCGGCGAGCGTGCTGAGGCGGGAGAGATCCGGCAGCCGCGCCTGCACCTTGCCGAGGATGCGAGCCGGATCGAGGCGGCCGGCATAGGCGAGCTCGGCCCCCCCGAAAGAAAGCTTCAGCGTCTCGAACTCACCGCCACCGCCTTCCGAGGCCGTGCCGCGCAAGGTGAAGCGCAGGCGGTCGCCGATGAAGCGCGCCAGGCCGGGATCGGCGAGCGCGACGCCGGACGCCTCGCCATCGGAGACGAGCACGGTGCGCGTCGCCGGGTCATTGAGGGCGCCGGTCGGCGTTGCCGTGAAGCTGAAGTCGAGCTTGCCGAGCTTGCCTGCCGGAACGCTCGCGCCTTCCGCCTGCAGGCTGGCCTTGACGCGCGGGCCGGCCGCCGGCCCGTTGATCGTCGCGTCGAAGGCGAGCTTGGCGATCTCTGCGCCCGAGGCGACCGTGCGCCCTTCCGCATTGGGGCGCGCGGCGGCGGTGATCTTGAAGTCGAGGTTCTTGTCGGCGCCGTAGAGGCCGTTCACGTCGAGCCGCGCCAGCGCCGAGACCAGAGCCATCTGGTCGACCGAGACGGCGCCGTCATCGGCCAACCCGACAGTGCCGTCGAGCCGGGTCGAGCCCTCGAAGACCGGCGCGACCGGCGGCGGCATCAGGCCGGCAATGCGCGAATCGAGTGCGAGCAGGAGCCGCCGCCCCGCGCCCTGGCGAGTGAGATCGGCGGTGCCATTGGCGCCGATGGTCGGGCCGGCGGTGAAGGCGAGCGTCGCGCGGAAGCGGTCGAGCGGACCGTCGCCGGTGAGGTCGAGCTTGACCGGCGGCCGGTCAGGCAGGTCGGCGATGGTCGAGATCAGGCCGCCAGCCGGCTCGTCGAGCTTGACCGCGAGCTGGAGCTGCGTCGATTGCGGCACGAAGCGCAGGGTGACGTCGAGCGTGCCGCCCATGTCGAGCCGACGCCCGGCAAGCCGGAAATCGAGGCCTTCATTGGGCGGCCCGAGGCGGGCCGCGCCGGTCGCCGACAGCCGGGCCGGCGCGCCGATCACGGTCGGGCCGAGCGCCAGCTCGCCGAGCTGGAACGCCTCGACGATCACCTTGAGCGGCAATTCGGGCAGGATCGGCGAATTGTCGGCCGGCGGCGGTGCGCCCGGCTCCCGCACCGGCTTGCGCAGGATCTCGAGCTTGCCGATCTCCAGCCGGTTGACCTCGAGACGGCGCAGCAGCAGCGCCGAGCGGGTCCAGACCAGCCGGGCGCGATCGAGCCGGAGCCAGGGGCCGTCGCGATCGGAGATGACGATGTCGCGGATGGAGGCGTCCGAGGAGAGCGCGCCGTCGACGGCGCCGATCGAGACCTGGCTGCCGTCGGTGGAGAGCGCCTTGGATATCAGATCGGCCAGCACGCCGCGCTCGCCGGCGTTCTGGGCAAAGCCGCCAAGGCCGGTGAAGACGACCACGGCCGCGGCGATGACGAATGCCGCGAGGCCGGCGAGCAGGCGCGAGATGCGGAGCGCGCCCATCAGAAGGCCTGCCCGATGCTGATATAGAGCGCGACGGGCTTGTCGCCCTTGCGCGGGTTGAGCGGAGCGGCGACGTCGAGCCGGATCGGCCCGATCGGCGTGTAGTAGCGCAGCCCGAGACCGGCCGCGTACTGGACCTTCTCCTTGAAGTTCGGGAATTCCGACGCGAAGGCCATGCCGGCGTCGAAGAAGGGCACGATGCCGATCGTGTTGGTGATCTTGATGCGCGCCTCGACCGAGGCCTCGAACAGGCTGCGCCCGCCGGTCAGGTGATTGAGCGGGCCGAGCGGCGAGAGGGTGCGATAGGCATAGCCGCGGACCGAGCCGCCGCCGCCGGCATAGAAGCGCCGCGTCGCCGGGACCTCGTCGAGGTCGGCGCCGACGATCGAGCCCAGCCCGACCCGGCCGGCGAGGACGTAGCGGGCATCCTCGTCGAGCGCGTAATAGCCGGAGATCGAGGCCTTGCTCTGGACGAAGGGCGCGGCGTTGTCGCCGAAGGCGGCATAGGGCGTGACCGAGGCGACGGCCCTGATGCCGCGGGTCGGATCGAGCTGATTGTCGGTCGAATCGTAGCGCAGCGACAGCGGCACGCCGACCAGCGTGTAGTCGACCTGGCCGAGCACGTCGCTGGTCTGGCCGCGCTCGGCCTCGATGCCCGCCTGGATCGAGAAGACGTCGCTGAAGCGATGGCGGATCGCGGTGGTGATATTGGCGTAGCGCGCGGTGTAGCCGCCATAGCGGTTGGTGCCGACACGCTCGCGCACCCCGGTCGCATCGATCAGCAAGTCGTTGCGGCTGCCGCCGAGCGCCGGTTTCAGGAAGCTCGCCGAGAAGCGGGCGCCGAGATCGGTCGGCTCGAAATCGCCGAAGCGCTGGACCTTGGTGCCGTCGATGCGCGGCGCGAAGAAGACGGAGGCTTCGAGCCGCAGACGCTCGGCGCCGCCGAACAGGTTGCGGTGCTCCCAATAGGTCTTCACCGCCGGGCCGTCGATCGTCGAATAGCGAGCGGAGAAGCCGAGCAGGTGCTTGGGGCGCTCGTTGACCTCGACGAAGATCGGCAGGTTGCCGGTCTGATCCAGCCCCTTGGCTTCGCGGATCCGGATCGAGCCGACGGCGGGAATCGTCGCAATCGACTTGCGCGTGTCGGCCAGCGCCTTGGGCGAATAGGGCTCGCCCGGTTCCAGGTAGATGAAGGAGCGGATCACCTCAGGCGGGATGTCGCCGGTCTCGGTGATCGAGACGTCGCCGAAGCCGGCCACCGGGCCGGGATCGACGAGGAGCGAGACGTCCATGGTCTTGGCGGCGTGGTCGACGACCGGGCGGACCTCGACGACGCGCGCGAGCGGGCGGGACTTGTTGCGCCAGTAATCGACCAGCGCGACCTGCGCCGCCCGGACCGAGGAGGAGAGCGCTGGCGCGCCGGGCACGAGGCCCGAGACCTTGCCGGGGTCGGAGATCACCGTCGACGGATCGCGGCGCCCGCTCGCCACGATGTCGATATTGCGCAGCGAGAATTGCGGCCCTGGATCGACGGTGACGACGATCGGCGCAGGTGCGCGGTTGCGGTAGCGCTCGGCCGCGGGCGCGAGCCCCGGCGGCGGCTCGCCGGCCTGCGTCACCGCGACGCCATCGACCGCGATCGCGACCTGCGCGTTGAAATAGCCCTGGGCCCAGAGCGCATCGATCAGCGGATTGATGTCGGCGGCGGCGCGGCGGGCCAAGGTCTCGCCGTCGGGCGGCGCATCCTCGCGCAGGCGATAGAGCAGCGAGGCGTCCTGCATGCTGCGCTTCAGCGCGCTGGCATCGGGCACGTCGCCGAGCTCGAACTTCAATTCATAGGGCAGCGTCGTCTCGCTGACCGGCGGCGGCTTGTCCTTGCTGCCGAAGAGGTTGAAGACGTCGAACGACGACAGGTCGAAGGCGCGGGCCGGCGAAATCTCACCGGCAAGCATCGCCGCGAAAGCAACCAAGCCTCCGCCGGCAATGCCGATCCTGCCCCTTCGCCATGACCGCATCAAACCTCCAACGCAACCCAACTAGAACGCAGCGAATGCGTTGATTTTGTGATCGCGCCTCCGATTGATCACAATTCGACGCTCGGGATCAGGCTACCGTCAACCGAAAATCTGAACGAATCGTTCGCCATCCGCGCTTTGTTGAACGGCAGCAAACTGATTGCGTCCCTCGCTCAATCGCCCTGTTCCGCCAGCGCGAACGAGATCGCGGTGACCGGGTCGAGCCGGGCGATCACGGGGCCGACCGTCGGCGCCAGCACGCCGCCGCAGAGGCTGCCGGTGGTGATGATCTGGCCGGCCTTGAGCGGGCCGAGCGGCCCCTCGACCGGGCGGTTGGCCCAGGCGAGCGCCGTGACCAGCGGATCGCCATTGGCATGCAGGGCCTGGCGGTCATAGAGCACGTCGCCGTCGAGCTCGACCGTGCAATTCAGGGCCGGCACGTCGTCGAAGATGCTGAAAGGAACCTCGGGGCCGAGCAGATAGCCGCCATGGCCCATCGCATCGGCCAGCCAGAGCGGGAACGGCACATTGGTCCAGTCGGCGATGCGGCTCTCGACGATCTCGATGCCGACCAGGGCGGCGTCGCAATGGTCGATCAGCTCCTCGCGGGTATAGGGCTGGCCGGGGCGCAGCGGCATGTCGCGACCAAGGCGGATGGCGAGCTCGATCTCGACGCGCAATTCGGCGCCGTGCACGCCGCGATAGGTGTCGCCGGACTTGAGATAGGGCCCCTGCATCAGCCCAGCCATCGGCCGGCCGCCCTCGCCGAGCGAGACCTTCCAGCCGGCGAGCGGATAGCCCATGCCCTTGTTGACCTCGGCCTGCGCCGCGAAGCCGGCATCGACGTCGGCGGGAACCGGCAGGGTCGCGATATCGACCAGCTTGTGGCCGCGGCGGGCGGCGATGAAGGCGCCAGCAAGAGTCTCGGTCGTCACAGCCATGGTCGTCTCGTCCCTGTCGCCAGCAGGCAGGTTCCTGCCGCCTCATGCTCTCTGGCTACAGCATCGACCGGCTTGCGGGAACCCAGCATCGGGCCAAGGACTATTTCCGGCTGGCGAGCACGACGCCGAGCACGGCGACCGCCATGCCGACGAGCTGGACTGCGGTCAGCGTCTCGCCGAAGAGGATCCAGGCCTCGATCGCGACTGCAGGCGGCACGAGATAAAGGAAGGTCGCGATGCGAGAGACCTGGCCGCGGCGGATCATCACGAGATAGAGCCCGATTCCGCCGAGCGAGAGCGCCAGCACCGACCAGGCCAGAACCAGGCCCATGGTCAGGTTCCACTCGATCCGCATCGGCTCGAGCAGGAAGGCGAAGGGCAGCGTGAACAGGAAGGCGGCGATGTACTGCACCGCCGTCACCGTGCGCAGATCGCCCTCGACGATACGGGCTTTCTGCCAGAACGAGCCGAGCGTGACCGACAGCATGCCGACGACGTTGACGATGATCGGCAGCGCCACCGCATGCAGCGCCTCGGGCGCGACGCCGACCAGCTTCGGCTCCAGCACCAGCGCGATGCCGACGAAGCCGAAGACGATGCCGAGCCAGCGGATCGGCGAGATGCTCTCGCGCATGATGAGCGGCGCGAACAATGCGGTCAGGACCGGCTGCAACCCTGCGATCAGGCCGGAGACGCCGGCCGGCAAGCCATGGCGCACCGCCCACCAAACGCCGCCGAGATAGATGGCGTGCAGCAGGATGCCGGCGACGACGCAGTCGAAAAGGGCGCGTCGCGTCTTCGGCCAGGGCGCACGGAGAACGAAGGCGAGCACGGCGAGCGCGAGGCCGGCGCAGCCGAAGCGGACCGAGAGGAAGGTCAGTGCGTCGGAATAGCGGGCCGAATAGCCGGCGACGATCCAGCCGCTCGACCAGAGGAAGACGAACAGCGCCGGCGACAGACGCAGGAAGAGCGGAGAATCGAACATGGCGGCGGCCTTCTACGGGCCTGATAGGCCGGATAGCGGCAGTTGTCGCCGCATGCGGACGCTGTGAGGCCATGTCTGTCGCGCGCTCCCGTCTTGCCAGAAGCCCCGAACCAGCGACAATCACCGCCCTGCCCCGCCCGAGACCTGCATGTCGCTGCGCTCAGTTCCCGCCCTCGCCTTCGAGCGCTTCATTGCCCATGACGGCTGGGCGATCGCCAGCCACATCGCGCTCTCGGTGCTGATGTCGCTGTTCCCGTTCCTGATCCTCGTCACGGCGCTCGGCGGCCTGTTCGGCTCGCAGGCGGCAGCGGACGAGGCGGCGCAATTGCTGCTTCAGGCCTGGCCGCGCGAGATCGCAGAGCCGATCGCCCGCGAGGTGCACTCGGTGCTGTCGGCGGTGCGGACCGACGCGCTGACACTCGGCGCGATCCTGGCGCTCTACTTCTCCTCCTCGGGAGTCGAAGCGGTCCGGATCGGGCTCAACCGCGCCTACGAGGCCTATGAATGGCGCAGCTGGTGGCAGACGCGGCTGGAATCGATCGTCTATGTGATCGGCGGCGCGATCTTCATGCTGGCCTTCTCGCTGCTGGTCGTGCTCGGCCCGCTGATCTGGCGCGGCGTCGTCGGCTTCGCGCCGGCGCTGGCCCCGCTCGGCTTCCTGCTCGCTTTCCTGCGGATCGCAGGCGCGACCGTGCTGATCATCCTGGCGCTCAGCGTCGCCCACCGGCTGCTGCCGGCCCGCGCCCCGCATATCGGCGCGCTGTGGCCGGGCATACTGATGACGCTGGTGGTCTGGCTGCTCGGCGGCATCGGCTTCGGCTGGTATCTCGATTCCTTCGCCGGAGCCTATGTCACCACCTATGCCGGCCTCGCCACAGCGATGATCGCGCTGGTTTTCCTCTATTGGCTGGCGGCAGTATTTCTCTACGGCGCCGAGCTCAACGCCGCGATCGCGTTGCACCGGGCGCCGGACAAGTCAGCCGGGGACGTGCTGAGCTCGCTGTGAGCTTTCGCCGTCAAGGTGTGAGATCAGCAAGACCGTCACGGTAACGACGGCTGCCGGCGAAGCTCTCGCCCGTATCCATCTCGACGTCGAAATCACCCGACGGCTTGCCGGCGATGCGCCGGATGCGGGCGGCATTGACCAACCGGGTGCGGTGGATGCGGGAAAAGCCGAGCGGGCGCAGGCGTTCCTCCTCGGCTTGCAGCGTCGCGCGGATCAAGTGGCGCTTGCCGCTCGCCAGACAGTACTCGACATAATTCCCCGCCGAGACCACCGCGACGACATCAGCCCGCTCCAGCCGCTGATTGATGGTCCCGTCACGCAGCCAGAAGCCCGAAGACGGAGCGGCCGTGACAGCGGTGGTTTGCGGCTGTGGATGACGCCGCCAGAGCTCGAACACCCAGAAAACGGCAGCGAGCAGTAGATAGACGAGGATATCCTTGCGCAGTTCGTAGAACAGGTTGCCGCTGGAGACGCCAAAGCTGTAGCCGCCAGCGCCGGCGGCCCAGTAGCCGAGCTTGCGCAACAGAACCATGCCGCCGACATGCAGCGCCGAGAAGGCGAGGATCGCGCCGGCATGCAGCGCCGCGAGCTGTAGGGGCCGAGCGGCCCGCGCCAGCGACACAAGCACAAGTCGCCGGACCAGCGGCGTCAGCGCGAGAATCACGACACCGCTCGACGCTTCCCAGAGCAAGGGCTGCCAGAGCGGCACGGCGCGGCCGAGGCGAGCAAGATCGTGCGAGGTCGAGAAGGCGTTGACGAGGCAGGTTGCGGCCGTGCCGAGCGCGATCGCCAGATAGGGCAGCCAGCCCGGCAAACGGACGGCGCCGTCGCGCGGCGCGCGCTCGCCACCATTCGTCACGGCTTCGCCACCACTCATCCCGGCCCGCTGGCTTTCGTCACGCAGCATCGGCTGCTCGTCCCGCACCGTCTCGACCTTTGCGCAGCCATGCCGGCCTGCTCGGGGCGAGCAAGGGACAGCCGCCATGCCTGCGCAAACCGATCATTCGTCACCACAGAGCGCCGAGCGCCGGCTCGATCTCGACTGGATCAGGATCGGCGCCTTCGGCCTGCTGATCCTCTACCATGTCGGCATGCTCTATGTGTCATGGGGCTTCCATGTGAAGAGCGCCCACCGGCTGCGCGAGCTTGAGCCGCTGATGCTGCTGCTCAATCCCTGGCGGATGGCGTTGCTCTTCCTGGTCTCGGGCGCGGCGACGCGCTTCATGCTGAGCAAATACGAGGTCGGAGCCTTCGGGAGACGGCGCTCGGCGCGGCTACTGATCCCCCTCGCCTTCGGCATGCTGGTGGTGGTGCCGCCGCAATCCTTCGCGGAACTGGTCGAGAAGCTCGGCTTCTCCAGCAGCTATCTCGACTTCTGGCTCGGGCACTATCTCGCCTTCGACCAGAGCTTCTGCCGAATCGAGAACGGCAGGCAAAGCTGCATCATCCTGCCGACCTGGAACCATCTCTGGTTCGTCGCCTATCTCTGGCTTTACACCATGGCGCTCGCCGGGCTGATCGCGCTGGCGCCAAGTCTGGCTACACGCGGCGAGCGGCTGCTGGAGCGCGCTTTACCCGGCCTGCTTCTGCTGTTCGGACCGGCACTGTTGCTCGCGTTCAATCGCCTGCTGGTCTTTCCGAGCTTCCCGCCGAGCCACATCGTTGTCGGCGACTGGTACCAGCATGTCCTCTACGGCTTTTGCTTCCTGTTCGGCTTTTTCGTCGCGCGCTCGCAGGTGGTGGCCGAGCGGACCGAGCAACTGCGCTGGCTGGCACTCGTCCTCGCCGTCGCGGCGTTCATCACAATGCTCTGGCTACGCGCGCAGCCGCCCCTCGAACTGCGCCGCCTCGTCGGGCCATTCGTCTACGGGCTCGACCAGTGGTGCTGGATCGTTGCCATCCTCGGCTTCGCCCGCCGGCACCTCTCCCGGCGTGATGGGCCAGTCCGGCGCTATCTCGTCGACGCCGTGTTCTGCTGGTACATCGTCCACCAGACCGCGATCATTCTCGCGGCGCACTGGCTGAAGCCGCTCGCGCTGCCGGCCGCGCAGGAGGCGTCGCTGGTCATCGCCATCACGGCGCTGAGCTGCGCCGCGAGCTATGAGATCGCCCGGCGCGTCGGCTGGCTGAGACCGCTGTTCGGGATCGCGGCGGACAGGCGCAAACGCCTGTCCGCTTCAGGCCTTCAGCCCTCCAGCGCCTCGACCACGTCCTCATAGGTGCGCAGGCCGGTGCGCGGGGCGTAGACCAGCACGGCCATGTTGCCCGGCGCATGCTCGTTCTTCCACATCTTGTGATGGGCGAGCGGGATCTTGTCCCAGGGGAAGACCTCGGACATGCAGGGATCGACGCGCCGGTCGATGACGAACTGGTTGGCGGCGCTCGCCTGCTTCAGATGGGCGAAATGCGAGCCCTGCACGCGCTTCTGCCGCATCCAGACATAGCGGGCATCGAAGGTGATGTTGAAGCCGGAGGTGCCGGCGCAGAACACCACCATGCCGCCACGCTTGGCGACGAGGCAGGAAACCGGGAAGGTCGCCTCGCCGGGATGCTCGAAGACGATGTCGACATCCTTCTTGCCGGTGATGTCCCAGATCGCCTTGCCGAACTTGCGGGCTTCCTTGGTCCACTCGGCATATTCAGGCGAATTCACCGTGGGCATCTGGCCCCAGCACTTGAAATCCTTGCGGTTGATCACGCCCTTGGCGCCGAGGCCGAGCACGTAGTCGCGCTTGCTCTCGTCCGAGATGACGCCGATCGCATTGGCGCCCGAGGCCGCGCAGAGCTGCACGCCGAAGACGCCGAGGCCGCCCGAGGCACCCCAGATCAGCACGTTGTCGCCCGGCTTGATCGTGTGCGGGGCGTGGCCGAAGAGCATGCGATAGGCGGTCGCCAGCGTCAGCGTGTAGCAGGCCGATTCCTCCCAGGAGAGGTGCTTCGGCTTCAGCATCAGCTGGCGCGACTGCACCCGGCAGAACTGGGCGAAGGAACCGTCCGGCGTCTCATAGCCCCAGATGCGCTGGGACGACGAGAACATCGGGTCGCCGCCATTGCACTCCTCGTCGTCGCCGTCGTCCTGGTTGCAGTGGACGATGACCTCGTCGCCGACCTTCCAGCGCTTCACCTTGGAGCCGACGGCCCAGACGATGCCCGAGGCATCGGAGCCGGCGATGTGAAGCTGGCCCTTGTGCACGTCGAAGGGCGAGATCGGCTGGCCAAGGCCGGCCCAGATGCCGTTGTAGTTGACGCCGCCGGCCATCACGAGGAGCAGCACCTCCTCCTCGCCGATCGACCAGGTCGGCACCACCTCGACCTTGAAGCTGTCCTGCGGCGGGCCATGGCGCTCGCGGCGGATCGTCCAGGCATACATATTGGCCGGGACATGGCCGAGCGGCGGCAATTCGCCGAGCTCGTAGAGATCCTTCAACGCGGGCTTCGCGACGGATTGCAGCTGTGCCATCGGCTCTTTCTCCCTTGTCGCCACGCCGCTGATCCGGTGGCGTTACCGGCATCATGCAGACCATTGCTGCGCTGCGCCATACTCCTATCGAATTATGCCGCAGCGCAAAAAACAAGAGGAAAAGGCGGAAAGTTCCCTCGCCGCTTGTCTCATGCCGAAGGAGCGACGATACCGCCGCCATGGATATGATTCGAGAGCTTCACGGCACGACCGTGCTGGTCTGCGCCGAAGAAGGCCCGACGCTGGCGGCCGAGCGCGACATCAACGACTTCCTCGGCGCCGCCTGGGCGGCGGAGGCGACGATGGTGGCGATCCCGGTCGCGCGGCTCGATCCCGCCTTCTTCCAGCTCGCGACGCGACTTGCCGGCGAGGTCGCGCAGAAATTCGTCAACTACCGGGTGCGCCTGGCCATCATCGGCGACATCAGCGCCCAGTGCGCACAGAGCAAGGCGCTGCGCGACTTCGTCTACGAGAGCAACCAGGGCCAGGCGCTCTGGTTCGTCCAGGATATCGCGGCGCTCGACGCCAAGCTCGCAGCCTGAGGGCGATCAAGCGGGGCGCCCAGCCGCCAGCTGATAGTTGACGTCGAGATCGCGCGAGCGCGACCAGCGATCGGCGAGCGGGTTGTAGGCGACGCCCTCGCGGGCGAAGACCGAGAGCCCGCCGGTCTCGATTGCCGCTTCCAGCTCGTCCGGCGTGACGAACTTCTCCCAGTCATGCGTGCCGCGCGGCAGCCAGCGCAGGATGTATTCGGCGCCGACGATAGCCAGCGCATAGGATTTCAGCGTGCGGTTCAGCGTCGCCATGACGAGCAGCCCGCCCGGCTTCACCGCTGCGCAGCAGGAGGCGACGAAGGCATCGACATCGGCGACATGCTCGACCACCTCCATGGCGAGCACGATGTCGAAGCGCGCGCCGGACGCCACGACCGCCTCGATCGTCTCCTCGCGATAATCGACGCCGATGCCCGCCTTCCCCGCATGGGCGCGCGCCACGGCAATATTGGTCGTTGCCGGGTCTAGTCCGGTTACCTCAGCTCCCAACCGCGCCAGCGGCTCGGACAGCACGCCGCCGCCGCAGCCGATATCGACGACGCTCAAATCCTTCAGCGCCTGCAGCGATTTCGGATCGCGACCGAAGCGCTCGCAGGCGAGGTCGCGGATGAAGGCGAGGCGCACCGGATTGAACTTGTGCAGCACCGCCATCGGCCCCTTCGGGTCCCACCAGCTCTTGGCCAGCGCGTCGAAGCGCGCGACCTCGGCCGGATCGATGGTGGAGCCTTCGCGTGCCGCTGCCGTCATCGCTTCTGATACCCTGTTTATGCTCGCGCAGACCATGGCTGCATTGACAGCGCCCGCACCTCCCGTCATCTACACGCGCCCTTCGCTAGGCGCGAGGGGACGTTTCGTCCCGGCCCGGCCGGGCGCAGATTAGAGAGCCTTTAGACGCTATGGCCCGTCTGGTGATGAAGTTCGGCGGCACATCGGTCGCCACTGTCGAGCGCATCAAGAACGCGGCCCGCCACGTCAAACGCGAATTCGATGCCGGCAACCAGGTCGCGGTCGTGGTCTCGGCGATGTCGGGCAAGACCAACGAGCTGGTCGCCTGGTGCAAGGAGGCCTCGTCCGTCTACGACCAGGCCGAATACGACACCGTCGTCGCCTCGGGCGAGCAGGTCACCTCCGGGCTGATGGCGATCGCGCTGCAGGAAATGGGCCTGCCGGCGCGCTCCTGGCAAGGCTGGCAGATCCCGCTCTACGGCTCGGACGCGCATGGCTCGGCCAGGATCGAGGGCGTCGACGGCGCCGGCATCCTCGCCGGCTTCGACCGCAACCGCGAAATCGCAGTCTGCTCCGGCTTCCAGGGCATCAACCCGCGCAGCCACCGCATCGTCACGCTCGGCCGCGGCGGCTCGGATACCAGCGCGGTCGCGCTGGCAGCCGGCCTCAAGGCCGATCGCTGCGACATCTACACCGATGTCGATGGCGTCTACACCACCGATCCGCGCATCGTCCCGAAGGCGAGGCGCATGGACAAAGTCTCGTTCGAAGAGATGCTGGAGATGGCCTCTCTCGGCTCGAAGGTGCTGCAGGTGCGCTCGGTCGAGATCGCCATGGTCCAACGCGTGCCGACCTATGTGCGCTCCTCCTTCGACGACCCCGAAAATCCCAATCCAGGCACCCTCATCTGCGACGAGGACGACATCGTGGAACAGCAGATTGTCACCGGCATCGCGTTTTCGCGCGACGAAGCCCAGATCACGCTCCGGCGCGTGGCCGACAAGCCCGGCGTCGCCGCAGCGATCTTCGGGCCGCTGGCCGACGCCAACATCAATGTCGACATGATCATCCAGGTCGTCTCCGACGACCAGGCGACCACCGACATCACCTTCACCGTGCCGACCGCCGATTACGAGCGCGCCAAGGGCCTGCTCGAATCGAAGCACGAGGCCATCGCCTACCAGACGCTGCAGGGCGCGACGGACGTGGTCAAGATTTCGGCGATCGGCGTCGGCATGAGGAGCCATGCCGGCGTCGCGGCGCGCGCCTTCCGGGCGCTGGCCGAGAAGGGCATCAACATCCGCGCCATCACCACCTCCGAGATCAAGTTCTCGGTGCTGATCGACGCCGCCTATACCGAGCTCGCGGTCCGCACGCTGCACTCGCTCTACGGCCTCGACGCGGCCTGACTTTCATGGCGGCGCGCGGGCTCATCGCCTCGTCAGCGCCGCCTTATGGTCACGAAATGACCTGATCGCGTTCAGCCTCAGATCCCATTCGTGGTGTCGAATTGTCCTTCCGCAACCGATGGAAGGACACGCCATGCGTATGATCACGATCGCCGCCGCGAGCACCGCCGTTATCCTGGCCGGCGCCGCCTATGCCCAGGCGCCGTCGACGGAGCGCCCCGCGGCCAAGCCGCCCGCCTCGTCGCAGGAAGCTCCCGCAGGCGCCCCGACGATCACCTCGGTCAAGGTCGTCGAGATCGACGAGCTGCCCGATGCCAGCAAGGCGCAGGTGAACCAGCTGGTGGCGACCCGCACCGCCGACGAGCTCGAAAAGCTGCGCCAGGCGATCGAGAAGGCCCCCGCCGTCAAATCCGCCGTCGAGGCGAAGGGCTTCTCGACGCGCGACGTCGTGCTGGCCCAGGTCAGCAACGAGGGCGAACTAACGATCGTCACCAGGAAGACAAGCTGATCGGGCCGAAATTGGCTCGCGTGCAGTAAGATCAGGAACGCGCAGCGAGCCCGGAGCGGATCATGTCCAGAACGGGCTCGCCGCCTCGAACCTCCGCCAGCGCTTCTTGAGCTTGCGGCCGGCCTCGATGGTATGGCGGGATTGCCAGCCATGGATGGCGCCGGCAGCGAAATGCAGCTCCGGCCCCGGCGCCTTGCCGCCACGCAGCTCGGCGAGCAAGTGCTGCGTCGTCGCCGCGTCGTTGGCGAGGCCGAGCGCTTCCTGCAAGCGCGACAGCCGGCCGAGATATCTGCGCGCCGCCGCACCGTCATGCAGCGGCAGGAAGAACTCGGCGGTGTAGCGCAGCTTCTTCAAGGCGAGCCGCAGCTGGTGGCGCTGCTCGGGGTGGAGGCGGCCGAAGCCGCGGCCGCGCTTCAGCGCCTGGCGATGCGTCCGCGCCAGTACCCGCCCGGCAAAATCCTCGGCCGGTTCGGCCAGCACCGTCATGGCCTCGCTGGGCAGGCCGCTGCGCCAGCCGCGCCGTTCGATCAGGGCACCGAACGACAACAGGAAGCGGCTGGTCTGCGGATCCGCCAGCCGCTCCTGCACTGCCTCATAACTCCTGGCCTGGAACGGCTCGGCCGCCTTACGCAGCGCCGGCAGCCCGGCATCGCCTAGCCCGTCCGCCTCGATGGCTGCAACGGTCTGGGTGATGAAGACGTCCCAGTTGCGCGCGGGGCCGAGCACATGGCCGAGGCGTTTCGCTTCCTGGCCGATCGAGGCGAAGGCGGGCGAGGCGATCTCGCGCTTCAGCACCGACAACGCCGAGCGCAGGCGGCGCAGCGACACCCGCATCTGATGCACGCCCTCCGGGCCGGATTGGGCAGTGACGGGCGCGAGATTGGCGAGCAATTGCTTGTAGGTATTGCCGAGAATCGCCGCGATCGCCGCGTCAGCGTTGTCGTGACCGGCGATTTCGACCGGCTTTGCCTTCACCGCCCGTGGCAAGCGCGCAAAAGCCAACCCATAGCCGCGGGCCGACTTGCTCTGCGTCGCGACCTGCAGCGGCGCGACATCCAGCATGGCCAGCCCCAGCTCGTAGAGCGCCGCCGCCTCGCCTTCCTTGAGCTCCAGCTCGACCTCGCTGACCGGCAGGCTGGTCTCGCCGGCCTCGATCGTGCCGTCGTCGAAGGCGATCTCGATCAGCGCGCCGGCATAATCGAGCCGGCGCAGGCGCCGCCTGATCCGTGTGGCGAAGACCGGCGCGAGTTGCCCGGCCGAGAGGCTCGCCAAGGGCTCGCCGATCTCGGCAAGCGGCAGAAGCGACAGGTCGAGCGCGCCGTCCGGCAGCGCGACCTCCCATTCGTCGCGCGCCAGTGGATCGCCCGAGCCGGAGCGCTTCAGCGTCTGGACATGGCGCTTGCCGCTACGGCGCACGCGTAGCGACAGGCCGTGGCGGTCGAGCAGACGGTCGGGCGTGTCGTAGTAGATCGCATCGAGACGGCGGGTGACGCCCTGATTGCGGGCGTGGCGCGTGATCAAATCGGCGCCGCGCAGCGCCTCCAGTGCCTCGGGCGAGGCGGCCAGCTTCAGTTCGATCTCGCGCGGAGGGCCGCCCGTGGCCGGTGCCGGGGACTGGTCCTGCGCGGATGCGGCAGGTTCCTGATTCGGCACGGCGTCCAAGGCTTCTCTCCACTGGGCGGTGCGTGACGGAATGGTGACGGCAGTGTCGCTGGCGGCAACTTGGCACCACTCCGCCCGGATGTGAACCCGGGTGAAGTGGTTAGACGATCAAAGCGCGCGAACAATCGCGGCTTCGACTGGCGAATAGAGGCCATCCCCGCGGTCGAGGGTCAGCAGCTCGCGCGGCAGCAGCGGCGGCTGCGCCATGAAGCGCGGCGTCTTGCCGCGATGCGGCTGCGCGGCATGCACCAGGAAGGGATGGCAGAGATAGACCGTGCCGGCCTCTCCCGTCGCCAGTACCTCCTCGCGTTCGGCACTGCCGGCGAAGTCATCGGCAACCAGCTCACGCAGCGACAGCCCGGCCTCGCCAGCCGGCGCGAGCTGGCGGGCAATGTCCTGGTGCGAGCCCACTCGGATGCGGGTCGGCGCATCGTCCTCGCCGACATCCGAGAACAGGAAGAGCATCAGCAGCGCCCTGCCCTTCGAGGCGAGGTTGACCCGCCAGTTCATGAAATCCGGCTCGTCGAAGCCGAAGCTGACATCGACATGCCAGCCGGCATCGCCCGGATCCTCCGGTGACGGAAAGCGCACCGGGAAGGTACCCATGGCGCGGCAGGGCAGCCAGCGCCCGGGACCGACGAGCTGGTCGAAGGCGCCATGCAGGCGTGGCGTGTTCGCCGCCGCGACGAAGGGCGTGTCGGCGTACATGCCGAGCCGGATCACCGGCTTGGTCCAGCTCGCCGGATCGTTCGGATCGCAGCCGAGGTCGCGCCAGAGAATGGCGCGGGCTTCCTCCGCGAGAACAGGCGAAAAGGCATGATCGAGCCGGACGAAGCCGCGTTCGACGAAATGGGTGATCTGCGCGTCGTCGAGGACGCGCGCACCGAATTCAGGGTGAGTCATTGAGAGATGTCTTTCGCTATCGGCCAGCCGAAGCGCCCGCCGCGCGGGCAGGCTGGCAAGGGACCTTCGGATGCGGGGCACCCGTTTTGCAGGGCCGGAGCGAGAAGCGCAGCCGGGACTGCAGGAAGGTCAGGCGAGGAAGACAGCGAACATCATCATGGCTCGGGCAGTATCGCAGCCGTTTTCCGCACGATCAACCCGAACACCGACACTTGAGCCGAAAGGCGCGCTGGCCAAAGCGGCTGCGGCGCTGCCACGATGAGGGCCTTCCCGGATTCGGGCCCGGAACTGAATGCGGATCGCCATCCTCTCCGACATCCATGCCAACCGCGAGGCGTTCGAGCCGGTGCTGGAAGCGGCGCGCCGACTCACGCCCGACCGGCTGGTGCTGCTCGGCGACATCGTCGGTTACGGCCCCGAGCCCGGCTTCTGCGTCGATGCGGTGCGAGAGCTCGTCGCGGCCGGTGCGATCTGCATCCGCGGCAACCATGACGAAGCCGCCGTGCACGGCCCCTCCGGCATGACGCCGAACGCGCACGAAGCAGCGCTATGGACCAGCGCGCAGCTCAACGCCGAGCAGAGCGCCTTCCTCGCCGACCTACCGCTGACCGCTGAGCTCGACGGCGTGCTCTTCGTCCATGCCAGCGCCCGCGACCCCGCCACCTGGCACTATGTTCGCGATCTCCACAGCGCCGAGGCCTGCCTGGCAGCAACGGATGCCGCGACGGTGGTCTGCGGCCATACCCATCTGCCGACGATCTTCTATGCCAGGGCGGGACGCGAGCCGGTGGCCTTCATCCCCTTGCGCAACGTGCCGGCGCCGCTCTCGGCCGTGCACCGCCATGTCGTCGTGGTCGGCGCCGTCGGCCAGCCGCGCGATGGCGATCCGGCGGCGTGCTTCGCCCTGCTCGATACGCAGGCGCGCGAGGTCACGATGGTGCGCGTACCCTATGACAGCCAGGACACCGCGCGGAAGATCAGGGCGGCCGGCCTGCCCGACTGGCTCGGCCTGCGCCTGCAGATCGGCAGATAGGGGGACGGGATGGAACGGCCGAAGACCGGATCAGTCATCGACGGCTTCACGCTCGGCGAGCGGCTGAAGGCCGGCGGCATGGCGATGCTCTGGCGCGCCAGCCATCCCGATCATCCCGGCCCACTCGTCGTGAAGATCCCGGTGCTCGACCCTGGCGCCGACGTCTCGGCCATCGTCGGCTACGAGACCGAGGTGCTGATCCACAAGCGCCTGTCGGGCCCGCATGTGCCGCGCTTCGTCGCCTCGGGCGATCTCTGCCGCATCCCCTTCATCGCCATGGACTTCGTCCCCGGGACAAGCCTGGCCGAGCGGATCAAGCAGGCGCCCCTGCCCTTCGCCGAGGTCCAGCGCATCGGCATCGCGATCGCGACGGCGATGGCCGATCTGCATCGGCAGAACGTGGTCCATCTCGACCTCAAGCCGGAGAACGTGATCCTGACCGAGAAGGGCGCGGTGCTGCTCGATTTCGGCCTCGCCCGTCATGCCGAGCTACCGGATTTGCTCGGCGAGGAAAGCTCCGAGCCGATGGGAACGGCCGCCTATATGGCTCCCGAGCAGGTGCTGGGCGAGCGCTCCGATCCAGCGAGCGACCTCTTCGCGCTCGGCTGCCTGCTCTACCAGATGGCCTCCGGCGAAGAGCCGTTCGGCCGGCCCAGGACCGTGCCCGGCATGAAGCGGCGGCTCTATCACGCACCCAAGCCCTTGCGCGCCATCAATGAGCAGGTACCGGCCTGGCTCGAGGAGATCGTCTCCCGCTGCCTCGAGGTCGATCGCGGCCGGCGCTATGCCGACGCCACCAAGCTCGCCTTCGACCTGCGCCACCCCGAGCAGGTCACGGTCTCGCGCAAGCGCCGTACCGCGGAGGAGCGCAGCCTCGGCAAGCGGCTGGTCGACCTGTTCCAGAAGCGCGACGAAGCCGAGGTCACCGGCGCGTCGACGGTGGCGCGGCGCAAGGCCGGCCCCTCGATCGTGCTCACCACCGTCGATCTCACTGACGGCCCGGACGCGCTGGCGGCGGCGATCCTGGCTGAGACCAGCCGGCTGCTCGCGGTTCGGCCGGATTCCACCCTCGCCTGCCTGACCGTGCTCAAGACCGAGATCATCGGCGAGACCAAGACCGTCGATGCCGAGGGACGCTCGCTCTATATCGGCCGGCTGGTGGCACTGAAGGACTGGGCGCGCCCGCTGCACTTGCCGGAGGACCGGGTCAGCTACCATGTCATCGAGGCGGTCAGCGCCGCCGATGCGATCCTGCGCTATGCCGAGCACAACGACATCGACCACATCGTGCTCGGTGCCCGCTCCTCCTCGGCAGTGCGCCGCCATCTCGGCAGCGTCTCGACCAAGGTCGTCGCCGAGGCGCACTGCTCGGTCTCGGTGGTCCGGGTGAAGGGTGGTAGCGAGGCGTGAGCAATGGCGCGTTGACCTCTCCGCCCTCGCCTTCGAATATGCCGGCCATGCCGGCTGCTCCCTCCGTCCCACCCGAATTCGACCCCGCCCGGCTGGATGCCTTCCTGCGTTCGGCCCTGCCTAGCCGGGCTGCGGGGCAGATGGACATCGAGCGGATCAGCGGCGGCCAGTCGAACCCGACCTTCTTCGTCTCCTATCCCGATGCCGGCACCCGGCTCGTCCTGCGCAAGAAGCCGCCGGGGCCGCTCCTGCCTTCGGCCCATGCCGTCGAGCGCGAATACCGCATCCTGAAGGCGCTCGCCGGCTCGTCCGTGCCCGTGCCGCCGGTGCTGCTGCTGCACGAGGCGGACGACGTTGTCGGCACGCCGTTCTACCTGATGGAGCGGCTGGAGGGCCGCGTCTTCCACGACACCGCCCTGCCCGGCGTCGCGCCGGACGAGCGGCGCGCGATGTATTTCGCCATGGCCGAGGCGCTGGCGGCGCTGCACGGCTTCGACTGGCAGGGCGCGGGCCTCAGCGATTTCGGCAAGCCCGGCAACTACTATGCCCGCCAGCTGGCGCGCTGGGGCCGGCAATGGCGCGAGACCCGAACGCGCGAGATCCCCGCGATCGATCGGTTGATCGACTGGCTCGGCACAAACCTCGACGAGACGCCGGACACGACCATCGTCCATGGCGACTTCCGCCTGGGCAACCTGATGTTGGCGCCGAACGAGCCAAGGATCGTCGCGGTGCTCGACTGGGAGCTCTCGACGCTCGGCCATCCGCTCTCCGACGTCGCCTTCTCCTGCCTGCCCTGGCATTCGACGCCATCGATGTATGCCGGCATCGTCGGGCTCGATTGCGAGGCGCTCGGCATACCGACACAGGACGAATACATCGCCCGCTATTGCGCCGCCGCCGGGCGAGCGCAGGGGCCGGGGCGCTTCCATCTCGCCTTCTCGCTGTTCCGCTTCGCCGTCATCCTCGACGGCATCGCGGCGCGGGCGAAGACCGGGAACGCCGCCGCCGAGAACGCCGTCGCGGTCGGCGCGATGGCGGAGAGCTTTGCCGAGCGCGCGCAGACGCTGATCGACCAGACGAACTGACGAGGGATGCCATGGATTTCGCCTATTCGGCCAGGGTCGAGGAACTGCGCGCCAGCTTACAAGCCTTCATGGACGCCCATGTCCAGCCGGCCGACGCCGCCTGGAAGCACGAGGTCGAGGCCGGGCGCTATCCGAGCGCGCTGATCGACGACCTCAAGGCCAAGGCCAAGGCGGAAGGGCTGTGGAACCTCTTCCTGCCGGCGCTCAAGGCCGACGAGCCCGGCACGCGGCTGACCAACCTCGAATATGCCCCGCTCGCCGAGATCATGGGCCGGATCTACTGGTCCTCGGAGGTGTTCAACTGCAACGCCCCCGACACCGGCAATATGGAAATCCTGCACATGTTCGCGACGCCCGGGCAGCGCGAACGCTGGCTGAACCCGCTGCTCAATGGCGAGATCCGCTCCTGCGTCGGCATCACCGAGCCCGGCGTCGCCTCCTCCGACCCGACCAACCTGCAGACCACCATCATCCGCGACGGCGACCATTACGTCGTCAACGGCCGCAAATGGTGGACGACCGGGGCGCTGCATCCCAAGGTGAAATTCTGCATCGTCATGGGCCTGTCCGACCAGCGGCCCGATGCCGACCCGCACAAGCGCCACAGCATGATCATCGTGCCGATGGATTCGCCCGGCCTGACGGTGATGCGCAATCTGCCGCTGCTGAACCACTATTCGATCGAGGGCCACACCGAGACCGACTTCAGCGAGGTCAGGGTGCCGGCGGCGAACCTGCTCGGCGAGGAAGGCGCAGGGTTCGCGCTGGCGCAGGCGCGGCTTGGGCCAGGGCGCATCCACCATTGCATGCGCACGATCGGCCAATGCGAGGTCGCGCTCGAACTGATGGTCGAGCGCGCGCTGGAGCGAAAGGCGTTCGGCCGCAACCTCGCCGACTACGCCAATGTCCAGGACTGGATCGCGGAAGGGCGGATGGAGATCGACCAGGCCCGCCTGCTCTGCCTGCGCGCCGCTTGGATGATGGACAAGCATGGCAACAAGGCCGCGCGCACCGAGGTCTCGGCGATCAAGGTTGCGGCGACGCGGCTGCAAACCAAGATCGCCGACCGGGCGATGCAGGTGTTTGGCGCCGGCGGGCTTTCCAACGACACGCCGCTGGCCTTCATCTACTCCTGGGGCCGGGCCCTGCGCTTCATCGACGGGCCGGACGAGGTCCATCTGCGCACCATCGCCCGCGCCGAGATCAAGAAGCGCAAGGAGAGCAACCGCAGCACCTTCGCGGAACAGGGGGTGGTACGGCCGCATGTGAAGGGGTAGCGGCAGCCACTCCGATCGACCGAGCGCAGGCCTTCAATCAGCCGTGACAGGCGGTCCGGCGAGCTGGACCGCGACCGTGCCGAACCAGCGCGTCTCGACCTCGAAGCGCACCGGCACGGGAAACTCGCCGCCCTCGCGCAGTGCGATCAGGACCGAGCCTTTCAACGGTCGCATCGCCGCCTCGCGGTCATCGTCATGCCGGAAGCCGGCGATGGTCCGGACGGTGAAGCCGCAAGTCAGTCCGCGGCCGTTCAACGGGCCCTGGTCGCTCACCTGCACCTTGGCCGATGAGGTCATGACCGCAAGCGAGCGGCGGCGACCGTCATAGATCGCCGTCGAGCCGTCGCAGCCTTCCGTCTCGGCCACCTTCTTCAGCATCCCGGCGACGCCGGAGAGCGAGTCGACCGTGCCGCGGATCAGCTCGGGCGGGACGGCCTCGCGATCCTCGTTCGACGGCTCCTGCCGCCGGATCGTCGGCACGCCGCGCGAATAGTGCAATTCGCTGACATAGGCCCGGCCCCGCCAGGAGCCGTTCGCTTGATAGAGCCGCGGCTCGGGGCCGCCGCGGCCCCAGCGGCCTTCCACCTTGCCGGACTGCTCGGCCGCCCCGACAAGCTGGGCCGCCCGGTAGGGCCGCGTGCGGATCTCGATGCGGTAGCTGGCGCGGTCGAGCATCGAGGTCACCTCGATCTCGCCGAGCGTGACCCCGCCCAGCACCGTGACATCGTAGCGAAGGCGCATCTCGCGCGCCGAAGCGGCCGAGGGCGCGGCGCAGGCAAGCGCGCCGGCGATCAGGACGCCTGCCGCGATGGCCCTTGCCTGTCTCGATGCGATGCCGGTCAAGGACCTGCCCTCTCGCCGCGCTCAGGCAGCATCGCCGTCGCCGGCGAGACTGCACAGCCTCGCAGCCCCTCGGCGTCGTCCCTATCGAAGTCGCGCCCGAGCATCCGCATCATCCCGCACAGGACCGGCAGGTCCCTTCCCCCCGCGTGACCGCCCGGTGTCATAGGGCCGAGGCGATGTGCCGTTGTAGCGCGGACGAGGAGAGCCCCGCCATGCACGAAGGCGCGACGCGTCGCAGTCGCGGATCGGGTTATGCAGGGCCTCGGTGCCGGCGGGCTCTTCGAAAACGTGACGCCGTCCTTCAGCGACTCCTCTGGCCGAGCGCCTCGCTCCATCGGCGGGCCCAGCCCCTGCACGCCAGCGCCCCCGCCGAGATCAGGAAACCGACGGCAACACGCTGGCAGCGACGTCCGGTCAGTACGGCGTGACATTCGCCGGGATCGTCACAATGGTTTGATCCCGCGGCAGAGGCGGACCGGCGGGTTTCGTTCTGCCCAGCATTTCGAGGAGCGGCAGCAACGGATCGCGGGCGAGTTCACGAATGACGCGCCGCTCCAGCCAGTTGAGCCGCCAGGGCAGCACGGCCGCCTTGAACAGGCGGCCGCGATTCCTCAACTCCAGCCCGTCCGCCGGCCCGTTGCCCAGGGGCTCCTTCGTCAAGGCCGCGCGGACGAAATCCAGGCCCGCGAGCGCCATGACGTCCATCCGGAACCAGAAGCGCGGATTGCTCTCGATGAAAAAGACCTGGCCATCCGTTCGTTCGCGCAGGTCGAACCCGATCACCCCATCGAGCCGAAGATGCGCCGCGACGACCCTGCTGAAAGCATCGACATTGGGACGTCGAACGAAACGAATACCATGGCGCGCAAAGGTGTAGGCTACCTGGCCCGTGATCTTTCCGCGCTCGCACAGATAGAAGACGCAGAGATCCCGGCCGGGGATGAAGTCCTGTACAAGGATCGGGCTGTAGGCGATCCGCCCGCGCAGATCCTCCGGCCCGTTGATCCTGCGTACCCCCCATCCGCCATCGAGGTTCGCCGGCTTGACGATGAAGGGGTAGCTCAGTGCTCCCGTCGCGGCGGCGGCGCGCAGCTCGGACCAGGTCTCGAAGAGTTTCGTGCCCGGCACGGGCAGTTCGAGGTCGCGGCAGAGCCGATGAAAGGTCAGCTTGTTGTTCAGCAGATCGAATGCCTCCCCGGCAGGAACAGGAAAGCACGGTGTCTCGAACCTGTCCGGATAGGTCGCAAGAAAACGCGTGGTATGGCCGCAAGTCGGGAGGATGCAGGAGATTTGATGATCTTTCGCGTATCGATCGATCGCGGACGCCTCGCCAGGACCGGCAAGTGCGAACGGTTTTCCCAAATCATGAAAGGCATAGCAGTGTCTGGAATGCTTGAGCCAAGCCCCATCACCAGTTCCGATGATATGAATATCGTCGAAATATGAGGATACTGCTTTCAGTATCCTATACTCCATCCGAAACCTATCCGCCAAAAGGACTGCGCGGCCGCTCATTGCTCGACCTCCCGCTGCGGGCGCCAAATGAGAATGGAGCACATCTCAAAATTCTTTTCGTTTATCGTATCTCCCCATATTTGCCTGCTTGTCACCCCGCCGCAACCGATCTGCCCACGAACCAATAGTGTTAAGCCGATTGATCTCTGGAAGGCGCGAGGCCTTCGTAGATCATGAGGCATCGCATTCGGTCCAAGGGGGCGCGGGTGGACGAGGCCAACCCTCTCGACAGATTGGACAGGCAGTCGGGCACGGTATGGCGCGGCGACCAGACCTCCCGCCTGCCGCGTTCCTACGGGGCAGTCCGAGGCCATCCTGTCCCAAGGCTGGACCAGGCCGAGCGGCTTGAATCGGAGATCGTCACCGCTTCGGATTTCGCGCGGTATCGGGATGACTGGGACGATCTCGTCCGTCGCGCCCTGATCCCAAACGTCTACATGCACCCCGCCGTCGCGCTCGCAGCCGAGCGGCATGGTGGGCGGCCTGTCATCGTTGCGCTGGTCTGGCGACTATCCGGGCTCCGGCGCGTGCTCGTCGGCGCCTGGCTTCTGGGCGAATTCGCAGAGCGGCGCGGCTTCTTCAAGGTTCTCGATACGGCGCTGAACCGGCTCGTCTTCGCGGGGACGCCCGTCGTCGATGCGAGCCTAGCCCCGGATGTTCTCGACAAGCTGCTGGACGCCATCGCCGACCAGCCGAACCTTCCCGGGACCATCGTCGCGTCCGATCTGAATGCGGACGAGCGATTGCTACCCTGCCTGCGCGACGTTCTCGCCCGGCGGCGCTCCCGCGCCATGGTGGTGGGACGGCGGCGGCGAGCCATTCTGACGCGTCAAGCCGACGGAGAAATCTCAGGGCCTCAGGAAACCTCCGCGAAGCAGAGGCAGAGTTTCCGCAGGAGAAGCAGACGCCTGGCGGAGGCCGGCATCGAGCCTGTCGCCCTGGCGCGCGGCTCGGAGATCGCGGAGGCGTTCCGGGCCTTCCTCGAGATCGAGGCGAGCGGCTGGAAGGGCCGGATGGAGCACAGCGGCTGGGCGATACGGCTCGATCCGGCGCTGGAGCCGTTCGCGACGGAGATGATCGAAGGTCTGGTGCGAGCCGGATGCGCGAGCATCGAGGGCTTGCGGCAGGGCGAGCGCTGGATTGCCTTCTCGATCTGGCTTCGCTCCGGTTCACGCGCCTTCGGCTGGAAGATGGCCTATGACGAGGCGTTCGCCAGCTTCGGGCCCGGGCGCCAACTCTCGGAACGGGTGACGGCGACATTCCTGGCCGATCCCGTGCTGGCGAGCTTCGACAGCTGCAATGGCTCGGAGACCTCGTTTCACGCCGCGATCTGGCCGGAGCGGCTCGAACTGGTCGACGTCGTCATCGACGCCCGCCGCGGCGGCTCCGTTTCGGGCACGCTCTTCATGATCGTCGAACTAGCGTATCGTCGCGGACGAAGCTGGCTGAAGGCTGCGCGCGACAGCATGCGCGCGTATTGGCGTGGTTGGCACTCAAAAATGTGACCGCGCCGTGGACCGAAGCTAACTTCAGCACGGCGCGGCAAACGCCATCCGTTACGCCGCCTCGGCGAGGTGCTCCTTCTCCTCCACCCCATGCTGGCGCAGCGGCTTGTTGCCCGACAGCTTGCGCATCAGCACGTAGAAGACCGGCGTCAGGAAGATGCCGAAGGCGGTGACGCCGATCATGCCGGCGAAGACCGCGATGCCCATGGCCTGGCGCATCTCGGCGCCCGCCCCGGTCGAGAGCACGAGGGGCACCACGCCCATGACGAAGGCGAGCGAGGTCATCAGGATCGGCCGCAGGCGCAGGCGGCTGGCCTCGATCGCGGCCTCGACCGGCGTCCGGCCCTCGAATTCGAGCTCGCGCGCGAATTCGACGATCAGGATGGCGTTCTTGGCCGATAGCCCGACCAGGACGACGAGGCCGATCTGGGTGAAGACGTTGTTGTCGCCGCCGCTCCACCAGACACCGGCCATCGCCGCCATCAGGCCCATCGGGATGATCAGCAGGATCGCAACCGGCAGGGTCAGGCTCTCATACTGCGCTGCCAGCACCAGGAAGACGAGCAGGATCGCGACCGGGAAGACCAGCATGGCGGAATTGCCAGCCAGGATCTCCTGATAGGTCAGCTCGGTCCATTCGAAGGCGAAGCCCTTGGGCAAGGTCTCGGCGGCGATGCGGGTGACGGCGTCCTGCGCCTGGCCCGAGGAGAAGCCCGGGGCCGGGCCGGCATTGATGTCGGCGCTGAGGAAGCCGTTATAGCGCATGGCACGTTCGGGGCCGGAATCGGTACGCACATTGAGCACGGCCGAGAGCGGCACCATCTCGCCCGAGTTGGAGCGGACCTTGAGCTTGCCGATGTCCTCCTGATAGGCGCGATAGGGGGCATCGGCCTGGACGCGCACGGTGTAGGTGCGGCCGAACTTGTTGAAGTCGTTCACATAGGACGATCCCAGATAGATCTGCAGCGTCTCGAAGACGTCGGTGACGGGAACGCCGAGCTGGCGCGCCTTGGTGCGGTCGATGTCGGCATAGAGCTGGGGAACGTTGACCTGGAAGCTCGAGAACATGCCGGCGAGCTCGGGCGCCGTCGCGGCCTTGGCCATGAAGGCCTTGGTCGCCTCGTCGAGCGCCTTGTAGCCGAGGCCGGCGCGATCCTCGATCTGCAGCTTGAAGCCGCCGATGGTGCCGAGGCCCTGGACGGGCGGCGGCGGGAACATCGCGATGAACGCCTCCTTGATCCCGGCAAACTCCTTGTTGAGCTGCATGGCGATGGCGTTGCCCGAGAGCGAGGGGTCCTTGCGCTGGTCGAAGGGCTTCAGGCCGACGAAGACGATGCCGGCATTGGACGAGTTGGTGAAGCCGTTGATCGACAGGCCCGGGAACGAGATCGCATTCTCGACGCCGGGATGCTTCAGGGCGATCTCGTCCATCTTGCGGATGACGTCCTCGGTGCGGTCGAGCGTCGCCGCGTCGGGAAGCTGGGCAAAGCCGACGAGGTATTGCTTGTCCTGGCCGGGTACGAAGCCCGACGGCACCTTCTGGAACAGCATGACGGTCAGGCCGACGAGGCCGGCATAGACGACGAGCATCACCGTCTTGCGGCCGAGGATGCGGGTGACGCCAGCCCCATAGGCCTGCGAGGAGCGGTTGAAGAAGCGGTTGAAGCCGCGGAAGAACCAGCCGAACAGGAAGTCCATGCCACGGGTGAGCGCATCCTTGGGCGCATCATGGCCGCGCAGCAGCAGCGCGGCGAGCGCCGGCGACAGCGTCAGCGAGTTGATCGCCGAGATCACCGTCGAGATCGCGATGGTGAGCGCGAACTGGCGGTAGAACTGGCCGGTCAGGCCGCTGATGAAGGCGAGCGGCACGAAGACCGCGACGAGGACAAGCGCGATCGCGATGATCGGGCCGGAGACCTCGCGCATCGCCTTGTAGGTCGCTTCGCGCGGGCTGAGGCCGTTCTCGATATTGCGCTCGACATTCTCGACCACGACGATGGCGTCGTCGACGACGATGCCGATCGCCAGCACCAGGCCGAACAGCGAGAGCGCGTTGATCGAGAAGCCGAAGAGATACATCACCGCGAAGGTGCCGACGACCGAGATCGGCACGGCCACCAGCGGGATGATCGAGGCGCGCCAGGTCTGCAAGAAGACGATGACGACGAGCACGACCAGCGCGATCGCCTCGAGCAGCGTCGAGATCACCGCCTTGATCGAGGCGCGGACGAACTGGGTGGTGTCATAGACGATTGAGTAGTCGACGCCCTCGGGCATGTTCTGCTTGATCTCGCGCATCGTCTCCTGGACACGGTCGGCGATGGCGATGGCGTTCGAGTTCGGCGCCTGGAAGATCGGCACCGCGACGGCCGACTTGCCGTTGAGCAGCGAACGCAGCGCGTATTCGGCGGCGCCGAGCTCGATGCGGGAAACGTCCTTCAGGCGCACGACCGCGCCGCTCGGGGCCGTCTTGACGATGATCTCGCCGAACTCCTCCTCGCTGGCGAGGCGGCCCTGCGCGTTCACCGAGAGCTGCAGGTCGAGCCCCGGCCCGCTCGGCGAGGCGCCGATTACGCCGGCCGCGGCCTGGACGTTCTGGGCGCGGATCTCGCGGACGATGTCGGAGGGCGAGAGGCCGTGCTCGGCGACCTTCTGCGGGTCGAGCCAGACGCGCATCGAATAGTCGCCCGAGCCGAAGAGCTGGACCTGGCCGACGCCGTCGATGCGCGCCAGCCGATCCTTGACGTTGAGGACGGCGTAGTTGCGCAGATAGGTCATGTCATAGCGGCCGTTCGGCGAGGTGATGTGCACCACCATCGTCAGGTCCGGCGAGCTCTTGATGGTGGTGACGCCGAGGCGGCGCACCTCCTCCGGCAGGCGGGGCTCCGCCTGGCTGACCCGGTTCTGGACCAGTTGCTGGGCCTTGTCCGGGTCGGTGCCGAGCTTGAAGGTGACGTTCAGCGTCATCACGCCGTCGGTCGTCGCCTGGCTCGACATGTAGAGCATGCCCTCGACGCCGTTGATCTGCTCCTCGATCGGCGTCGCCACGGTCTCGGCAATGACGCGGGGATTGGCGCCGGGGTATTGCGCGCGCACCACCACGGTCGGCGGCACGACCTCGGGATATTCCGAGATCGGCAGCGCGCGCAGCGCCAGGAGGCCGGCGAGGAAGATCAGGACGGAGAGGACGCCGGCGAAGATCGGCCGGTCGATGAAGAACTTCGAGAGGTTCATGGGGTGCCCCTTCAAGGCGGCGGCCCCGCCGGTCCCGAAGCGGCCGGCGGGGCGGGAAATGGAGGGCTCGCGCGCTTTAGCGCTGTGCGAGCTCGGTCTTGGGCTTCTTCAGTTCGGAGCGCTCGGCCATCGGCACCTGCTCGGGGGCGACGGACGCGCCCGGGCGGATGCGCTGCAGGCCGTTGACGACGATCTGCTCGCCGGCCTCCAGCCCGCTGGTGACGATGCGCAGGCCTTCAGCGGCGGTGCCGAGCGTAACCTCGCGCCAGACCGCCTTGTGATCCTTGCCGACGACGAAGACGAACTTCTTGTTCTGGTCGGTGCCGACGGCGCGCTCGTTGATCACCAGCGCCGGCTCGGACTTGGCCTGGCCCATGCGCAGGCGCACGAACTGGCCCGGCATCAGCGCGCCGTCCTTGTTGTCGAAGATCGCCCGGACGCGGACCGTGCCGGTCGCGGCGTCGATGCCGTTGTCGACGAAATTGAGATGGCCGGAGATCGGCGCGGCCTCGTTGGTCGCGGTGGTCATCTGCACCGGGATGCGCTTGAGGTCGCGCGGCTTGCCGGGCTCCGTCGGCAGGGTCGCCAGCGCCTTGAGCAGCGAGCCCTCGTCAGCGTTGAAGCCGGCATAGACCGGATCGACCGAGACCAGCGTCGTCAGCAGCGGCGCATTGGCGCCGGCGGCGACGAGATTGCCGACGGTGACTTCCAGCCGGCCGATGCGGCCACCGATCGGGGCGCGGATCTGGGTGTAGTCGAGGTTGAGCCTAGCCGACTGCAGGGCGGCGCGGGCGGCGCGCTCGTTGGCCTGTGCCTCACGCAGCGCATTCAGCCGCGCATCGAGATCGCGCTGCGAGACGTTCTGCGTCGACATCAGCTTCTGGCCGCGCTCGTGCTCATTGGCGGCGAGCGCGACGCGGGCCTCGGCGGCGAGCAACTGCGCCTGGGCGCGCTCGAACTCGGCCTGATAGGGCGCCTGGTCGATGCTGACGAGCAGATCGCCCTGCCTGACCAGCGCGCCTTGCGAAAAGTGCACCTGCTCGACCACGCCGGAGACGCGCGAGCGGATCTCGACGCGCTCGATCGCCTCGAGCCGGCCGGAGAATTCGGCCCAGCTGACCAGCTCGCGCTGCTCGACCAGAGCGACGGAAACAGGAGTCGGTGCCGCAGCGGCGGGGGCAGTGTCGCCCTGCGCCGTGTTCGAGCCGTGGACGGCTACGGCAAGCGCGGCGAGCGAGACGCCGGCGGTAACAGCAACGCCCAACAGGGCATGACGGATCGTTCCCAGAATCATGGGTCTAGTCCTTTCCGGAGATGGAAATTCTTGGTGGCGAGCGCGCTAGCGGGGCGCGGTCACGGTGAGGAACTCACTGACATGGTGACAGGCCGAACAGAGGCAGGAGCCGTCGCAGGGCCCTTCGGCGAAGGCGACCGGCCAGCGGCTCGGCCCGGAGATGATGCGAACGGTGGTGTCGACGCCGGCCGCCTTCAGGCGATTGCCGTACATGACGCTCTCGTCGCGCAGCAGGTCATCCTCGGCGGTGACGATCAGCGCCGGCGCGAGCCCAGAAAGCCTGCTGGCGTTGACCGGCGCGGCGTAAGGGTGCGCCGCCTTATCGGGTGAGCCGAGATAATCCTGCCAGCCATCGGCCCAGGGGCAGCCGCAGGCGCCGGCCTCGGCCTCGCGAAAGGAATAAGTGCCGAGGCAAGCGTCGAGCATCGGCGAAAACAGGATCTGGCCGGCGAGCGCCGGGCCGCGGCGGTCGCGCGCCATCATGGCGAGCGCTGCGGCGAGGTTGCCGCCGGCTTCCTCGCCCGCCACATAGAAGGGCGCCTGCTTGGCGACCCAACGCGCCTTGTCGCGGCCGATCCGCTCCAATGCGGCATAGGCGGTCTCCAGCGCCTGCGGAAAACGATGCTCCGGCGCCAGCGGATAAGGCAGCGAGATCACGATCGCACCGGCCTCGGCTAGAGTGGTCGCGACCGCCTCGCCCGCCGCGAGCGAGCCGCTGTTGAAGTGGCCGCCATGCAGGTGGAAGACGAGGCCGGCATCATCGGGCACGGAAGCCGGTGCATAGAGCCGCCCAGCGAGCTTCTCGCGCCCGGCCGCGACGCTCTGCTCGCGCCAGAAGACGGAGCGGCGATAGCGGCTTTCGGGGAGGAGCGGAGCGAGCATCGGCGGAGCGCCTTGCGGGTGTTGCGATGCGGTCAGAATTAGATGATGCTGCTACGCTAATAAACTAGCCATATGCTCATACATTGTTTCCATATAGAAACAATCAGTGAGACAGCCCAGGCCTGATCGATGGACCAGTTCACCGCCATGCGCGCCTTCGTGCGCGTCGTCGAAGTCGGCACCTTCACCCGCGCGGCGCAACTGCTCGACCTGCCGAAGCCGACCGTGACCAAGCTGATCCAGCAGCTCGAAGCCCATCTCCACGCGCAATTGCTCAACCGCACGACGCGGCGGGTCACGGTGACGATGGACGGCGCAGCCTATTACGAACGGGCGCTCAGGCTGCTCGGCGAGATCGACGAACTCGACCAGAGCATGGCCTCGTCGCAGGCCCGGCCGAGCGGGCGCTTGCGCATGGATGTCAGCCTGCCCTTCGCGACCGAGATCATCCTGCCGGCCCTGCCGCGCTTCCATGCACGCTATCCGGAGATCCAGATCGACATGGGCCTGTCGGACCGCCCGGCCGATTTGATCGGGGAGAATCTCGACCTTGCCCTGCGGGCCGGCGCGATCCAGGACCAGAGCCTGATCGCACGACGCATCGGCGAGATGCATCTGATCGCCTGCGCGACGCCGGGCTATCTCGCACAATACGGCACGCCACGGCATCCGAACGAGCTGGAGACCGGCCATATAGCAATCGGCTACCGCTCCGCCGGCATGAACCGCCTCCTGCCTTTCGACTTCGTCGGTCCAAAGGAGGCGGTGGAGATCAACTGCCCCTATATCGTCTCGGTCAACGAAGGCAGCGGCTATCTCGCCGCCGGGCTCGCCGGGCTAGGCCTGATGCAGCTGCCGCTGTTCATGGGGCATGAGCATCTCGCCGCCGGCCGGCTGGTCCCGATCCTGCCCGAGTGGAGTCTGGCGCCGCGGCCGCTGCACATCATCTATCCGCCGAACCGGCACCTCTCGAACAAGGTCCGCGTCTTCGTCGACTGGCTGGCAGAATTGTTCGCCCGGGACGAACGTATCCAGCGCCGGCTCGCTACGCCCGCGATGCACGATACGGCGGCATGAGCCGGAGGCGGGGTTTCATCAAGGGCGGAATGCGCTAACCAGAGGAGCCGGCATGCGCCGCGCGCCGTCTCCTCTCAAGCCAGGTCCGCCCGATGTCCCGCAGCGTCCGCGACAAGCTCGAAGCCACCCTTACCCGCATCGGCGACGGCGCCCCGGTCTTCACCAAGCTTCTCACTGACACCGCCCGCGCCGAAGCCGACGCCGCCGATCGCCGCCGCGAGGCCGGGCTGCAGCTGAGCGCGATCGACGGCACAATCGTCTCGGTCAAGGACCTGCTCGACGTGAAGGGCATCACGACCTGGGCCGGCTCCAGCGCGCTGAAGGGCGCGCCTGCCGCGACGCAGGATGCGCCCTCGGTGGCGCGGCTGCGCCGAGCCGGCGCGGTGATCATCGGCAAGACCAACATGACCGAGTTCGCCTTTTCCGGCATCGGCCTCAACACCACCTTCGGCACGCCGGGCAGCGCCGTCGACAAGGCGCGCATCCCCGGCGGCTCCTCCTCCGGCGCGGCGGTCTCGGTGGCGGAAGGCTCGTCGGAGCTGACGGTCGGCACCGATACCGGTGGTTCCTGCCGCATCCCCGCCGCCTTCAACGGCATCACCGGGATGAAGCCGACGCATAAGACGGTTCCCGATGAGGGCTGCTTCCCGCTGGCGCCGAGCCTCGATTCGATCGGCCCGCTGGCCAAGGACGTCGCCGGCTGCGCGCGCCTGCTCTCGGTGCTGGCGGATCGGCCGTTCGACCTCGCGGACGGACTCTCGCCGGCCCGCATCCGCCTCGGCGTAGCGCGCGGCGGCTTCCTCGCCGAGGCTGATCCGTCCGTCGCCAAGGCCTATGAGGCGGCGATCGAGCGCGTGACGCGGCTCGGCATCGCCGTCGAGCCGATCGATCTCGACGGGTTCTACAAGGAGATGCTGGCGGTCGCCCCCGTGCCGCTCGTCACGGTCGAGGCGGCTGCAGTGCATCGCGACCTGCTGGCCAGCAAGGCCGATGCCTATGACCGGCGCGTCGCGGCCCGCATCGCCATCGGCGTGCCTTGCAAAGCGGCCGACTACATCATCGCCATGGAGAAGCGCCGGACGCTGATCGCCCGGCTCGCCGCCCAGCTCGACGGGCTCGACGGCTTCCTGGCGCCGACCGTGCCGATCGAGGCGCCGACGATCGCCGCGATGGAGGCCGGTGACGAGGCCTTTTTCAACGCGAACCGGCTGATCCTGCGCAACCCGGCCTTCGGCAACCTGTTCGACCTGTGCTCGATCTCGCTGCCGATGCCGCTCGGCGACAAGCTCTCCGGCGGGCTGATGCTGAGCGCGGTCGCGGGACGGGACCGGCAGTTGCTCAGCATTGCGAAGCTGATCGAGACCGCTGCGGCGGGCTGAGTGTCAGGGCACTGACGCGCTTCCCGTCATGGTCGGGCTTGTCCCGACCATCCACGTCTTCGCCCATTATTCGCGTTCGGTGTTCAAGACGTGGATGCTCGCCACAAGGGCGAGCATGACGTCGAGGTTCAGCCCCTCACCTCGCCCAGCGACCAGGGGAGCTCCTCGCCACCGCGGAAGATGACGACGTCTTCCTCGCCGACCGCCACGGTCGGCGAGACCCGGCAGGGCCGCTTCTCCAGCGTGATCGTGCCTTCGTTCAGCGGCAGGCCGTAGAAGCGCGCACCGTTCTCCGAGGCGAAGGCCTCGAAATGCGAAAGAGCCCCCTCCTCATCGAAGACCTGGACATAGGTCTGCAGCGCGGTGGCGCCGCCGAAGACACCGGCCGAGCAGCATTCGGCCTGCTTGGCGCTGCGCAGATGCGGGGCGGTGTCGGTGCCGATGAAGAAATTGCCGTCGCCGGAGGTGACCGCCTTGCGCAGAGCGAGGCGATGGCGCTCGCGCTTGGCGACCGGCAGGCAATAGAGATGCGGCCGGAGCCCGCCCTGGAAAATCGAGGTGCGGTTGATGATCAGGTGATGCGGCGTCACCGTGCCGGCCGCCCGGCCGGCATGGGCGCGCACCAGCTCGACGGTCTCGGCGGTGGTGACGTGCTCGACGACGACCTTCAGCCCCTGATGCCGCTTCAGCAGCGGCAGCATCTCGGTCTCCATGAACACCGCTTCGCGGTCGAAGATGTCGACGGCGGGGTCGGTCGCCTCGCCATGGACGAGGACTGGCATGCCGATCCTCTCCATCCGCTCCAGCACCGGGGCGAGCTTGGGGATGCTGGTAACGCCGTGATGGGAATTGGTCGTCGCACCCGAGGGGTAGAGCTTGGCCGCGGCCCAGACGCCCTCGCGGAAACCACGTTCGATCTCGTCGGGCGACGTCGTATCAGTGAGATAGCAGGTCATCAGCGGGGTGAAGTCACTGCCCGCCGGTCGGGCCGCCAGGATGCGCTCGCGATAGGCTGATGCCGCATCGACCGATGTCACCGGCGGGACCAGGTTCGGCATGATGATGCCGCGTCTGAACTGCGCCGCGGTGAAGGGCAGCACCGCCTTCAGCATGGTGCCGTCGCGCAGATGCACGTGCCAATCGTCGGGCCGGCGGATCGTCAGCGTCTCGAAGGTGCCGGCCGCCTTGGCTTCCGTGCTGCCGAAGAGTTCCGTGACGCTCATGACCTGCCCCTGTGCTCACCTGCCCGCCGAGCGAATCCACCGAGGGGCTGGCCTTTCCATAACCGCCTTGCCCAGGCCATGCGAGCATCTCCATGCAATCATGCCGGGGACAGCGCATGGCGGGGATTGACCTTCACCGGCAACCTGTCGAGAAGGGGCCGTTTGCGAATTCGATCCGAGCCGCGCCAACGCCTGCAAACGGCGAAGGCTGGCGCGCGCTGGCCCTGGAGAACGAGACCATGTCCAATCTTTACATGCCGGTCGACCGGGAGACCATCGCGCTCGAAGCGGCCAAGATGCTGCTCGAGATCAAGGCGGTCCACTTCTACAGCGACAAGCCCTTCATCTTCACCTCGGGCTGGGCGAGCCCGGTCTATATCGACTGCCGCAAGATCATCTCCTTCCCGCGTTTGCGCTCCTCGCTGATCGACTTCGCCGCGACCACCATCGTGCGCGACATCGGCTATGAATCGATCGACATCGTCGCTGGCGGCGAGACGGCCGGCATCCCCTTCGCTGCCTGGATCTCCGACCGGCTGTCGCTGCCGATGCAATATGTCCGCAAGAAGCCCAAGGGCTTCGGCCGCAATGCTCAGATCGAGGGCGAGGTCGTCGAGGGCGCGCGCACTTTGCTGGTCGAGGACCTCGCCACAGATGGCGGCAGCAAGGTCAATTTCTGCAAGGCGCTGCGCGACGCCGGCGCCAAGGTCGATCACTGCTTCGTGCTGTTCTACTACGACATCTTCCCGCAGGGTCGCGCGATGATGCAGGAGATCGGCGTCGGCCTGCACTATCTCACCACCTGGTGGGACGTGCTCAAGGTCGCCAAGGCGAGCGGCCATTTCGAGCCGAAGGTGCTGGACGAGGTCGAGCGCTTCCTCAACGAGCCGGCCAAATGGTCGGCGGCGCATGGCGGCATTTCGGACTTCAACCAGGCCAAGACCGGCTGAGGACGAAAGCCGGCCGGCTGGGCAGATTCTCAGCCGGCGTGCAGGACTCTGAAGCGATCGGGCGCCACCGGGTCCCGGTCGACCACCTGGATCGGCGGCCAGGCCCATTGCCAGACGCTGATGCCCGGCACGCGCGAGAAGCGGATGGGCCCGCGCGTGCCCTCGACCGACACCTCAGACCAGGCCTGCGCCAGCCGTCCCGGCTCTGCACCATGGGACCGCAGCATCGCGGCAAGGACGGTAATCGTGTCGTAGCCCTCGAAGGCGACGAAGGATGGGGCCTGCTCCAGTCGCTCGCGCAAGGCTGCCTCAACGCGCGTGCCGAGCGGAGGGAGTTGCTCCGGCAGATAGCGCAGGAACGGGATCGCAGTGCCCTCCTCGCCCAGCAAGGCCAGCCATTCGGGCAGCTCCGGCGGCCCGGCCGGCGCGCCGATCAGGACGCCACCAAGGCGCGGATCGGTGCGGACGGCCTTGACGATCGACACCGCCGGCTCGGGATGGCCGACCAGGAGCAGCAGGGCCGTGGCGCCCTCCCCGGCAAGCTCGTCACAGAGCGCAGCAAGCGTGAGCGAGTTCATCTCGAACTCCGTGACGCTTCCCCCGCGTGGCGCGATGTAGTCCTGCAGGATACGCGTTCCGGAGGCCCAGTAGACGCTCGGCACGGTTGCCACGACGATCCGCCGATGGCCTGCATCGAGCAGGAAGTCGGCATAGAGCCGCCAGCCGCGCGATTGCGCCGGGGCGATGCGCGCGACCCAATCCGTCGGCTGCTCGGTGAGCCCATCGAGAACCGCCGAGGAGCAGAGGAATGGCAAGCCGAGCGCATCGGCCCTCGCCGCAGCGGCGCGAGCGACGACGCTGTGATATTCCCCGGCAAGGGCGACGATGCCCATCTCGGCCAGCTCATCGACTGCCGCCATCGCCTTCTGCGGATCGGCGGCAGTGTCGCGCACGAGCAGCTCGAGCGGCCGCCCAGCAATCCCGCCCGCGTCATTGACCTCGGCGGTGGCGAGTTCGAGCCCGGCGAGCAGATGCCGGCCGGCTTCGACCCAGCCGGGCGGTGACAGCGGCACCAGGGCGCCGATCCGGATGGGCGTGGTCATGCGTCGGCATCTCCCGGGCGACGTTTCAGTCGCACTATGCCGGGATCGCGCCGATGGGCGTCAGTAGCGCGAGTGCAGCGCACCCAAGAATGCCTCGCATGGGCATCCGGCGACGGTCATGCCTCGCCCGGCTGCAGCAACCTCAGAATGCGGATGAGCTCGGCCAGATCCCCTTGCGCCAGCCGGGCGAGCTCGGCGGGCGGCCGGTAATAAGCCGCCATCAGCTCCTGGATGACCGCCCTGCCCTTTTCCGTCGCCCGCACGAGCTTCACGCGCCGGTCGGCAGCCGAAGCGACGCGCTCGGCCAGGCTCGCGCGCTCCAGCCGGTCGACCAGCCAGGTTGCGGTCGAGGGGTCGCAGGTCCATTCCTTCGCCAGCGCCCCCATCGGCTTGTCGCCCTCTCCGAGCGTGAACAGCGCACGGGCATCGTTCGGCGTCAGCCCCCGCTCCTGCTGAGCCAGCAATCGCTCGGGCGCTGAGCGCATCAGGAAGCCGAACATCAGCTGCCAGGCCTCGGCAGCCCCGGCGGCCGGGTCTTCGGAAAATGGCATCATCGCATCTGGCGTCATCGGCTCAGGACCTTGGTGTCTTGACATACTTTTATATATCAAATATTTTGACTTATCAAAATAACTTCCATGCCGCGGCCTCGTGACGCCGCAAGGAGCCTCCGTCCCGCGGCAGGTCGTGAAGGCTTTGTCATTCCAGAGGAAATCATCATGAGCACCAGCACTGGAGTCCTCATTGTCGGTGGCGGCCTGAATGGTCTCGCGGCCGCCGCGCTGCTCGCCCACCATCGCATCGACTGCATGGTTGTCGAGCGCCATGCCGAAACCTCGATCCAGTACAAGTTCACCGGGATCTCGCCACGCAGCATGGAGATCTTCCGCGGCCTCGGGCTGGAAGCGGAAATCCGCGCCCGGCGCACCGGCGACCAGCAAAGCGGCGGCATCGCCCGGGCGAAGAACCTGGCCGATCCCGAGGTGCAATGGAGCGAGATCGGCTGGCCCGACGCCACGCCTTACAGCCCGACTCAGCCTGCGACCTGCGACCAGAACGTGCTGGAGCCGATCCTGCGGCGCCATGCCGAGCGGCTCGGCGCGACCATGCGCTTCAACACCGAGTTCGAGAGCCTCGAACAGGACGAACGGCAGGTCCGCGCCCGGATTCGCGACCGGGCCAGCGGAGCCGAGGAGACCGTCGCCGCCGACTATCTGATCGTCGCGGACGGCGCCGGCGGCTCGCTGCGCCAGCGCCTCGGCATCGGCGTGAGCGGTCCTGGCATGCTGCAACACTGGATGAACCTGATCTTCGACACCGACCTGCCGCCGACCCTCAGTGGCAAGCGCTTCACCTCCTGCTTTGTCACCGACCTCAACGCCACGCTCACCCCACGCCGCGAAGGGCGCTGGCTGCTGGCGTTGCAGTATTTTCCGGAGAATGGCGACAAGCCGGAGGATTTCGACGCGCGCCGCTGCCACGAACTGGTCGTTCAGGGCGCCGGGCGCCCGGAGGTCAAGGCGGAACTGGTCGATGCGCGCCCCTGGGCGCTGGCCGCCCAGATCGCCGAGCGCTTTCGCGAAGGCCGTTGCTTCCTCATCGGCGATGCGGCGCATCTCATGCCGCCGACCGGCGCCTTCGGCGGCAATTCCGGCATTCACGATGCGCACAACCTCGCCTGGAAGCTGGCCCTGGTCATGCGGGGCGAGGCACGGGCGGAATTGCTCGACAGCTATGATCGGGAGCGCCGCCCGGTGATCGCAGCGACGCTGGCGCAGGCGCTCGCCCGGCTCCAGGCCTGGTTCCGCGACCCGGCTGGGCGCCTGCCGAAACCGCCGCCGATCCTGGCCGATTACGACGTGATCTTCGGCCAACGCTACGATGCCGGAGCCATCCTTCACGAAGGCGCGCCGCCCGAAGCGCCCTTCGAAGCTTTCGCAACACTATCGGGGCAGCCGGGGACGCGCGCGCCGCATCATCAGATCGAGCATGAGGGCAAGGCGCTTTCGCTGCTCGACCTGTTCGACCGCGATTTCGTTCTGCTCAGCCGCGATCCAGCCTGGCACGCGGCTGCCGAGGCGATCCGGGCGGAATACAGCCTGCCGCTCGCCAACTGGAGCCCCGGCGCAGAGGACACGCTCGCCAGCTACGGCATAGGCAGCCGAGGCGCCGTTCTGGTCCGCCCGGACGGCTTCGTGGCGTGGCGGACGCTGGAGCCGGCCGACGATCGGAAGACCACATTGCTCGGCGTCCTCGACCGGATCGGTCTGCGCGCCGAGGCTGGCGGAGAGGTCTGATGAAACCTTCCGCGACGCTGATCACGATACTAGCCATCGAGATCTTGCTGTTTGCCGGAGCCGCGCTGGTCCATGCCGGCGTCCTGATCGGCGGCTATGAGCACGGTCAGGCCAGGACGGCGGAAGGCGTGATCGGAGCCGTGCTCGTTCTCGGCCTGGTCATCTGCCTGCTCAGACCGACGGCAACGCGGGCGACCGCCCTTGCCGTGCAGGGCTTCGCGCTGCTCGGCACGCTGGTCGGTGTCTTCACCATCGCCGTCGGCGTCGGGCCGCAGACGCTGGCGGACAAGGCCTTCCACGGCCTCCTGCTGGTCGTGCTCATCGCCGGGCTGGTTGCCGCCTGGCGCGCGCCTCGCGGCTAGAATTTCGGCGGCCGGCGTTCGAAGAAGGCGGCGATGCCCTCACGAAAATCCGCCGTGCCGGCATTGGCGACGAAGTTCCGCTTCTCCAGGTCGAGCTGCGCATCGAAGGAGCCATGAGTCGCGGCCTGGACCAGCGCTTTGCTTGCCCCTTGCGCGCCCACGCTGCCGCGGGCGAGTTTTTCCGCCATGGCGCGGGCGGTCTCCATCAGCTCGCCAATCGGGACGACCCGATTGACGAGACCCAGCTGGAGCGCGGTTTCGGCCTTCACCGCCTCGTTGAGCAGCACGAATTCCAGCGCCCGTCGCGGGCCCAGCAACTGCGTCAGCGTCCAGGTGGTACCGCCATCAGGGCTGGTGCCGAGCTTGGTGTAAGCGGAGAGGAAGCTTGCATCCTGCGCAGCGACGACGAGGTCGCAGGCGAATGCGAGGCCGACGCCACCGCCAGCGACCGGCCCCTGCACTGCCGCGATCACCGGCTGCGGCATCGCCTTGAGCAGCCGCATCAGCGTATGGAAGCGGTCGATCAGCGTCGCCGCGGTCTGCGGCGCGCCGGGCAGATCGGCCTGAAAGCGGGCGAGATCGCCGCCCGCCATGAAGGAGCGCCCTGCCCCGGCGAGGATGACGGCGCGGATCGATGCATCTGCCGCCAGCCCCGAGAAGGCCGCGACCAAGGCATCGGCCATCGCCTCGTCGAGGACGTTGAGCACCTTGGGGCGGTTCATGGTCACGATAAGGATCGGCCCGTGCCGCTCCGTGATCACCACCTCGCCTGCCGCATCGCTCATCGTGCTGTCCTCATCTCGCCTGCGCCGCAAGTCTCAACCTGGCGCCCTCGTATCGTCGATGACCTTGCCATCGTTCGGCAACGTGCCCGGCCCTACCAGCTCGACCGTGCCGCTCAGCTTGAGGACGTCACGCACCGAAGCTTTCACCGCTACGGCCAGCCCCGGGCTCGGCGCCGCAGCCTCGGCCTTGAAACACATCGCATCGGCCTCGCCGGCTCGCATCACCACCAGCCGGCAGCGGCCGAGCTCCGGATGGCGCGCGGCGACGGCTGCGACCTGCTCGGGCCGAACGAACATGCCCTTGACCTTGGCGGACTGGTCGGCCCGACCGAGCCAGCCGCGGATGCGCTGGTTGGTGCGCCCGCAGGGAGAGAGCCCGGGCAGCGCCGCGGTGAGATCGCCGACGGCGAAGCGGATCAACGGCTTCTTCGGGTCGAGGATGGTGACCGCGATCTCGCCGACCTCGCCTTCCGCCACCGGCTGGCCGGTGCCCGGCCGCAGGATCTCGACGATGATGTCCTCGTTGAGGACGAGGCCTTCGCGGGCCGGGGTCTCGTAGGCGATGACGCCACATTCGGCGGTGGCGTAGCACTGATAGGCCTCGATGCCGCGCGCGCGGAATTCGCCCTGCAGCGAGGGTGGAAAGGCCGCGCCGGAGACCACCGCCCGCTTCAGCGAGGACAGGTCGCGCCCGCGCGCCGCGCCGAGATCGAGCAGGATCTTCAGGAAATCCGGCACGCCGGCATAGAGCGTCGGCCGGTAGGCCTCGATCAAGTCGAGCTGGGCGTCGCTATTGCCGGGGCCGGCAGGGATCACCGCGCAGCCGAGCACGCGCGCCCCCGCATCGAAGCACCAGGCGCCGGGCGTCAGGTGATAGGAGAAGGTGTTGAGCACAATGTCGCGCCAGCCGGCGCCTGTCGCGGCGAGTGCCCGCGCAACCCGCCAGGGATCGTCGTCATGGCCTTCCGGCTCGAAGATCGGCCCCGGCGACATCATCAGCCTGCGATAATCGCTGGGGCGGCCGGGCAACAATCCGCCGAAGGGCGGCTTTCCGCGCTGGGTCGCCGGCAGGTCGGATTTGCGGAGCACCGGCAGTTTGGCGAGGGCCATCCGGTCGGCCAACGCCTCGGGATCGACGCCGCGCAGATGCTTCCGCCAGGCCGGCAGCCGCTGCGCTGCCGCAACCGCCTGCGGCAGGCGCCGGAACAGATCGGCCTCGCGGCGCGCGGGCGCACGAGTTTCCAGGCGGTCGTAGTGCGTGGCCATGATGATCTCTCAAGCCAGCCAGCGCTTGCGGCGCCGGTAGTGCTTGACCGCGTGGTAGTCGACCTTCTCGTGGCCGCCGAGATAGGCGTCGGCGACGTCGGGATTGGCGCTCAGCACGGCAGCCTCGCCGCTCATCAGGATGCGGCCATTCTCGATCAGGTAGCCGTATTGGGCGATCTCCAGCGCCGCCGTCGCGTTCTGCTCGACCAGCAGCACGGCGACGCCGTCGCGCTCGTTGACCCGCCGGACGATGTCGAAGATCTCGTCGACGAGGAAGGGCGCGAGGCCCAGGCTCGGCTCGTCGAGCATCAGGAGCCGCGGCTCGGTCATCAAGGCTCGGGCGATCGCCAGCATCTGCTGCTCGCCGCCCGAGAGATAGCCGGCCTCGGCCTTGGCCCGCTGGGCGAGGCGCGGGAAGGTCTCGAACATCCGGTCGATCAGCGCCGTGACATGGCCGCGCTCGCGATGCATGGTCGCGGCCGCGATCAGGTTTTCCTTCGGCGTCAGATGGCCGAAGACGCGCCGCCCCTCCAGCACATGAACGATGCCGAGGCGCACGCGCTCCGGCGGATCGACCGTGAGGATCGAGCGGCCATCGAAGCTGATCTCGCCGCGCGTGACCGCGCCGCGCTCGGGCTTGAGCAGGCCCGAGATCGACTTCAGCACCGTGCTCTTGCCGGCGCCGTTGGCACCGAGCACAGCGACGAGGCCCTTCTCGGGCACCTCGATAGAGACGCCGCGCACGGCGAGGAAGACCTGATCGTAGACGATCTCGATATTGTTCAGCGCCAGCAACGTCATCGGCCCGATCCGAAAAGGGGCGACGCGGAAGACCCGCGCCGCCCGCGCAGAGTCATTTCCCGGACTTCTTGAACTCTTCCGAGTTCTTGCGGATCTCCTCCCAGACCACGTCCTGGTTGGCGGAGAACCAGTCGGTGATCGGCACGAACTTGGCGCCATCCCAGCGCGCGATCCGGCCCATGCCGCCGCCCTGGTGGTCGTCCTTGGTGATCGTGGTCGGCGGCAGCAGGCCGTCGGCGGTGAAGTTGGTGATCGAACGCAGGCCCTCGTTGAGCCAGGGACCGGTGACCGGGCCGTTCGGCGCCTTCTCGGCCGCCTTGCGCACGCCCTCGACCATCAGCGTCGCCATCTGGACACCGTAGTTGTAATAGGCCGTGCCGACCTTGTTCTCCGGGCCGGCGCCCTTGCCCTTGCCTACGACGTCGGCGAGGATGTCCTTGATCACCTTGGGCTCGCGGCCGCCGACGCAGGGCTCGACTTTCATCACACCCTTGGCCGCCTCGCGCCCGACCACGTCCATGTCGGATTCCGAGAGCCAGACGCTGCCGGAGACCCGATCCATCGGCAGGCCGTTGCGGATCGCCTCGGTCAGCGCCACCGTCTGGCCGACGCCGGCGCCCCAGAAGATCACGAAATCAGGCCGCGCCCGACGCACCTGCGGCCAGATCGCCGACTGGTCGTTGCCCGGCGGCGTATAGGGGAAGGCGGTGAGCTCGTAGCCTTCCTTCTTGGCGAGCACGTTGAGGATCGGCAGCGGCTCCTTGCCGAAGGGCGTGTCGATGTGGACGAAGACGATCTTCTTGCCCTTGAGGCTGCCCTTCTCGGTCTTCTTGAACTGCTCGATGATCAGGCCGGCTTGCGTCCAGTAATTGATCGAGAGCGGCAGCACATAGGGGAAGGCGCTGCCGTCGGCCGCGTCGCTGCGCCCGGAATAGGCGGTGATCATGTTGATCTTGTCTTCGAGCGCGCGCGGCACCAGAGCCCGCGCCACCGGGGTCGAGAGCGGGTCGATCAGGACGGCGCCCTCGCGCTTGCCGCGCTCATAGGCCTCGATCGCGCGCGGCAGGTCATTGGCATGGTCGGTGATATCAGCGACGATCTTGTAGCCGCCGACGCCGCCGCGATCGTTGACCAGCGTGAAGTAGTCGCGCTGGCCCTGGTTATATTCCGAGGTGACGAAGGTGTAGATGCGGGTGAAGTCCTGCGGCAGCGAGAAGCGGACAATCTTCTCCTGGGCGAAGACCTGCATCGGCAAGGCGAGCGGCGCGGCCAGCGCGGCCGAGCCGGCGATGAACGAACGGCGATCGAGCGACATCCTGTTTCCTCCAGCCCTCTTGTTGTTCGAGACACCGTCACCGCTGGGCATGGCGGAACGGCCAGACGAGCAAGTAATTGCGGAAATTGGCGTAGATCTTGGCGAGGCCGAGCGGCTCGTAGAGCAGGAAGCCGATCACCAGTGCGCCATAGGCCATCAGCGGCAGATGGGCGCGCAGGTCGATCGGCAACGACCAGCCGAGCGTTCCGGCGGTGAAGCCGAGCAGGTTGTTGAGCAGGATCGGCGCGAACAGGATCAGCGCCGTGCCGAAGAACGGGCCGAGCACGCTGCCGAGGCCGCCGACGATGATCATCGCCAGGATCTGGATCGAGAGCTCGATATGGAACTGGTCGGGCGAGATCGCCCTGAGATAGGTCACCGCCAGCACCGAGCCGACGACGCCGCCGATGAAGGACGAGACCCAGAAGGCGAGCAGCTTGTAGCGGAAGGTCGAGATGCCGAGGATCTGGGCGGCATAGTCCTTCTCGCGCAGCGCCGCCAGGGCCCGGCCGAAGCTGGTGCGCCGGACATTCAGCATGAACAGGGTGATGACGAAGCAGACGCCGAAAGCGAGGTAGTAGGTCGGCAGATCGCCCTGCAGGGGGATGCCGAGGAACCGCACCGGCGGCACCTGCAAGGTCGCGAGCGAGCCGCCGCTGATCACCGAGGAATGCGAGATGACGAAGTCGACGACGTACTGCATGGCGAGCGTCGCCATCGCCAGATAGATGCCCTTCATGCGCAGGGCCGCGCCGCCGAACATGGTGCCGATGGTGGCGCTGAGCAGGCCGCCGGAGATCATCGCGAGCTCGAGCGGCACGCCAAGGCGGACCAGATGCACCGAGCCATAGGCGCCGATGCCCATCACCGCGCCATAGCCGAGGTGGATCTGGCCGGACCAGCCCATCAGCAGGTTGAGGCCGAGCGCCGCCGAGGTCCAGATCAGCCAGGGCAGCAGGTAGCCGGAGACGTAGAGCCGGTCGAACAGGAAGGGCGCCGCCAGCAGGATGGCGATGACCGCGACAATCAGGCCGCGGTCGAAGCCAAGCGGAAAGAGCTGGCGCTCGTCCTGATAGCGCGTGTGGCGGATGCCGGCGCGACGATAGAACACGGCGTCAGACCCTCTCGATGTGGTGGCGGCCGAACAGGCCGTGCGGCTTGAGCAGGAGCGTCACCAGGATGATCACGGCGGCGACCACGTCGCGCGAGCCGCCGCCGACCAGCGGGTCGAGCACGCCTGTGGCGAGGCTCTCGGCGACGCCGACGATGACGCCGGCGACGAGCACGCCCGGGATCGAGTCGAGGCCGCCGAGGATGGCGATGGCGAGCGCCTTGATCAGCAGCAGCGAGAGCGACCAGTCGATGCCCTGTGTGCTGCCCCAGAGCACGCCGGCGGCGGTGGCGGAGACGGCGGCGAGGCCCCAGGCGACGGCGATCGCGCGCTCGACCCTGATGCCGACCGACCAGGAGGCGGTCTGGTCGTCGGCGACGGCGCGCATCACCACGCCGAAGCGCGAATTGAAGAAGAACAGAGAGAGCAGGATCAGCAGCAGCGAGATCGAGCCGCCGATCATCGTCGAGCGATTGAGCAGGAGCTCGCCGACGAAAAGCGGCTGCTGCGGCATGCCGATGTCGAGACGCTTCACCGCCGCGCCGAAGACGCCGGGCAGGAGCCCGCGCAGCATGATCTCGACGCCGAGCGTCAGCATGATCGTCATGATCACCGGCTGGCCGATCATCCGGCGCAGCGCGACGCGCTCCAGCAGGAGGCCAAAGCCGAACATGCCGACGAGCGCAGCGGGAATAGCCAGCCAGATCGGCAGGCCGACGAGGGTGGCGAGCGCCCAGGTGACGTAGCCGCCGGTCATGGCGATCGCGCCCTGAGCGAGATTGGCGGTGCCGGAGGTCTTGTAGATCAGCACGATGCCGAGCGAGACCAGCGCGTACATCAGGCCGACAAAGACGCCGTTGGCCGAGAGTTCCGCGAGCAGGATCCAGTCCATCAGGGATTCCTCCGCGAAGGACGAGCGGCCGCGAGAACCCCTCCCCCTTGTGGGGAGGGGCAGGGGTGGGGGTTGAAAAGCCGGAGCGATCGGCGGGGCTTCACAGCACCGTCGCTGCTGCCAGCCTCCATTTCCTGCTGCCGGGTACCAAGCGGCACCACCCCCATCCCCGACCCTTCCCCACAAGGGGGAAGGGAGGAGTTCGGGCGATCAGCGTTGCGCAGAGAGTCCATCAGGCGACGACCTCACTGATCTTGAGCGTCCGTCGGATCACGCCGCGCTCCCCGTTCTCATAGGCGATGGTGGCGTCGAACACGGTCTCGGTCGCCCCGCTGTAAAGCGCCTCGATCAGCGAGGCGTAGGTCGTCTCGATGGTGTTGCGGCGCAGCTTGCGGGTGCGGGTGATCTCGCCGTCGTCGGCGTCGAAATCCTTGTGCAGATTGGAGAAGCGCCGCACGCGCAGGCCTTCCGGCTGCGTGCCGTTGACGTGCCCGACCACCTTGCCGATCAGCGCCTGCACCTCGGGCCGCTGCGAAAGCTCGGCATAGGAGGTGTAGGAGATGCCGCGCTCCTCGGCCCAGTGGCCGACCGCGTCGAAATCGATGCAGACGATCGCCGTGAGCTGGTCGCGCCCGGCGCCGATCACCGCGACATTGCGGATATAGGGGCTGAACTTCAGCCGGTTCTCGATGAAGTTCGGGATGTAGCGCTCGCCCGAGGCGGTGCGCACGACCTCGCTGACGCGGCCGAGCACGACGAGCTGGCCATCCTCGTCGATGCGCCCGGCATCGCCGGTGTGCAGCCAGCCGTCGACCAGCGCCTTGGCGCTGCTGTCGGGGTCGTCATAGTAGCCGTCGACCACCGACGAGGAGCGCACCAGGATCTCGCCGCTGTCGTCGATCCTGATCTCGCTACCATCCATCGGGCGGCCGACCGTGTGGAGCTTGACCTGCCCTTCGGTCTGCGCCGCCGTCAGCGCGCAGGTCTCGGTCTGGCCGTAGAACTGCTTGAGCTTGATGCCGAGCGCCCGGAAGAACAGGAAGGTGTCCTCGCCGAGCGCCTCGCCGCCGGTGAAGGCGCGCTCGGCCCGGCCGAGCCCGAGATGGTCACGCAACGGCGCATAGACGAGGATGTTGCCGACCGCGTCGAGCAGCTTCTCCGTCAGCGTCAGCGAGCCGCCGGACAGGCGCTTGCGCTCGAAGCCGACGGCGCGCTCCATCGTGGTCTCGAACAGCCAGCGCTTGAACGGCGTCGAGTTCTTCATGCCAACCTGGACGCGGGTCAGCATCTGGTCCCAGGCGCGCGGCGCGGCGAGATAGAAGGTCGGCGAGACCTCGCGCAGGTCGCGCATCACCGTTTCCTGGCGCTCGGGGATGTTGATCGTCGCCGCCATCATCATGCCGGCGCCGAGCGTGAAGACGAAGTCGCCGACCCAGGCGGTGGGCAGATAGGCGTAGAGTTCCTCGTGCTTGTGGAAATAGCCGCTCGCCCTGGCATTGAGCAGGCCGCCGGTGACGTTGCGATGGCGCAGCGGGATGCCCTTGGGCAGGCCGGTCGTGCCGGAGGAATGCAGCAGCACCGAGATGTCGTCGGCCTGCGGTTCGTCGACGAAGCGCCTGATGAGACTAGGCTCGCGCGCCAGCCGCTCGCGCCCCTTCGCCACCAGCGCATCGAGCGACATCAGCCCGGGCAGATCGTAGCCGTCGAGGCCGCGCTCGTCGTCATAGAGGATGGTGGCGACGCGCCCGGTCGCGGCCCGGAGCTGCAGCAGCTTGTCGACCTGCTCCTGGTCCTCGGCGATGCCGACGGGCGGCGCGCCGTGCCGGGTCGCGACGATCAGTTCCTCCAGGGGCACGTCCGGAAAGACCGGCGAGGGAAAGGCACGCAGCATGTTGGCGGCGAGCATGGCGTAATAGAGCCGCGGGCGGTTGTCGCCGATCACGGTCATCGCGGCGCCCGCGACCAGCCCGGCCTCCTCGAGCCCGGCCGCCATGGCGGCGATCTCCGCGAAGACCTCGCGCCAGTTCTGTTCCTGCCAGATGCCGTAGCGCCGCTCGCGGAAGGCGACGCGATCGCCGAACTCGGCGGCATTGCGGGCGAGTGCTGCGATCAGCGTCGCCGGCTCGCCATTGGCCGCGATCGGCCAATGGGCGCCCTCCCCGATCTTGCCCGGAGCCACCGTCATGCCGCGCTCCCGGCCTGATGGCGCTTGGCCGCGCGCTCGCCGAGATAGGCGCTGACCACGCTTGGATGCGAGATCGCCGCCTGCGGCTCGCCTTCCGAAATCACCTCGCCATAGCTCAGGACGACGACGCGGTCGCAGATCGAGGTGACCACATCCATGTGGTGCTCGATGATCAGGGTGGTGACGCCGTGCGCCTCGCGCGCATCGAGGATGAAGCGGGCGATGTATTCCTTCTCCTCCTGGTTCATGCCGGCCATCGGCTCGTCCAGGATCAGCAGGCGCGGCTCGGCGACGAGAGCGCGCGCCAGCTCGACGCGCTTTTGTAGGCCGAGCGGGATGACCTCGACCGGCTCGTCGCGGATGTCCTGGAGCTGCATGAACTCGATCATCTCTTCGACGACACGCCGGTGCGCCAGCTCCTCGCGCTCCGCCCACCACCAGTAGAACAGCGACCCGAGCGCGCTCGGCTTCATGTGGGTGTGGCGGCCGATGAGGATGTTGTCGAGGACGCTCATGCCCTTGAACAGGGCCAGGTTCTGGAAGGTGCGGGCGACGCCGCGGGCGGCAACGCGATGCGGCTTCAGCGCGGTGATGTCCTCGCCGAACAGGCTGACCTTGCCGGCGTTGGGCGGGTAGAAGCCGGTGATCACGTTGACCATGGTGGTCTTGCCGGAGCCGTTCGGGCCGACGAGGCCGAGGATCTCGCCCTGGCGGACGTCGAGCGAGACGCCCTTCAGCGCCCGCAGGCCACCGAAGACGCGCTCGATCCCTGTGCAGGACAGCGCGACGGGCGCGCCTGCAACGCTCGCGGCGGGGCGGTATTGAACCTCATTCATTCGAGACACCCGCAACGGCCGGCCGGAAGGCCGCAATCGACGACCCCAACCGTGATATCTGCGGGCGCCCGGCGCGCATGCGGCGCCGCCGCGCGTACGGCGTTGACTCCCACGGCATCCTCCCCGGCTGCGCTGGCTTGTTGGCTCAATAGGCGTCAGCTCGATACAGCTAATGAATAGAATTCATCTCTTGCTGTCAACTCTCCGGACATTCGGATTCCACCCTGTCGGCAGCTGCGAATTTTCGCACGAGCACCCCGGGAGTACCCCGTTCGCGCCGGCCAGTGCGCCACCATTGACACCCATCCCCGTCGAACAACTCAATGAATTCAACTCAGCCCACCAACCCGGTATCAGCCCGGCACGACAGGCGCGCGGCATCAGCCAGCGCCGCCTCGTATTCGTCGGCCAATCGCCGGCAGAGATCGGCCGCGACAGGCAGGTCATCGATCGCGCCGACGCCCTGCCCGGCTGCCCAGATATCGCGCCAGGCCTTGGCTTCCGTCGCGCCGAAATCATAGCTCGCCGGCTTGCTGAGATCGTCGGGATCGCGCCCCGCCGCCAGGATGCTCGGGCGCAGGAAATTGCCATGCACGCCGCTGATCGCGGGAGTGTAGACGATGTCGGCGGCCGATGCGTCGAGCAGCATGCCGCGCAGCGCCTGCGGCGCCAGACTCTCCTGCGTCGCCATGAAACGCGTACCGAGATAGGCCATGTCCGCGCCCGCCATCCGGGCAGCCGCGATCTGCGCGCCATTGCTCAGCGCTCCGCCGAGCACGAGCGTGCCGCCGAAGATGCGGCGGATATCGGCCAATGCAGCGAAGGGATTGAGCGGCCCAGCATGGCCGCCAGCCCCGGCCGAGACCGCGATCAACCCGTCGACCCCGGCGTCGGCCGCCTTGGCGGCGAAGGCGAGATTGATCACGTCATGGAAGACCAATCCGCCATAGCTGTGCACGGCCTTGATCAGGTCGCGATTGAGACCGAGCGAGGTGATGACCAGCGGCACCTTGCGCTCGATGACGACGGCAAGATCGGCCTCCAGCCGCGGGTTGCTGCGATGGACCACCAGGTTGACGCCGAAGGGCGCAGCCCCGTCCGCACCATCCAGCCGCCCGGCGACCTCGTCGAGCCAGTCGGCGAAACCAGCCGTGGTCCGTTGGTTGAGCGCCGGGAAGCTGCCGACGACGCCATTCCGGCAGCAGGAGACGACGAGATCCGGCCCCGAGATCAGGAACATCGGCGCAGCGATGACGGGAACGCGCAGGCGTCCGGCAAAAGCGGCAGGCAGCGGCAAGGATCCCTCCCCTAGCGATGCGATATCCGGCCGCAACGCAAGACGGCGCGGCACAGAATCAATGAATGCGACTTATCAAGTCCTCGGCGAACGCCGCAGCCGACAGAACGCGGCACCGTCTCCCGAACCGGATCTCCGCCGACAATGCCCCGACCGGCCTTCCGGCGTACCTCGCGTTCCCGCTTGCGGCGCGATAGTGATGAATGATATTTATTAGCGTAGCGCCGGCTTGGCCTTGCGCAACACCCTCGACCGGTTCTACGAGCCCCGCCAGCGCGCAGCCGCTTCGTCTCAGCAAGGATCATCGATGCCGCCCCGCACTGCCCTGAAGCGCCAGGTCAACCGGCTCCCGCCCGAGCGGCGCATTTCCGACATCATGGCCGCCGCCAAGGAGGTCTTTGTCGAGAAGGGCTACAACGACGCGCTGATCACCGACATCGCGCTGCGCGCCGGCGTGGTCGAAGGCAGCATCTATCGCTTCTTCGCCAACAAGCGCGAATTGCTGGTCAAGGTCGTCGAGCACTGGTTCGAGGAGATGCTGCGCGACGACGCCGAGCAGTTCGCCGCGGTGCGCGGCAGCTGGAACCAGATCCGCTTCATCGTCTACACGCACCTGACCTCGATCCATCGCGATCCGGCGCTGTCGCGGCTGATGTTCCAGGAAATCCGCCCGGCGCCCGACTATCGCGGCTCGCATCTGTTCGAGCTGAACCGCGCCTACACAAATCGCCTGGTCGACGTGGTCAGAGCCGGCATTGCCGCTGGCGACCTGCGGCCCGAGACTTCGCCGAGCCTGGTGCGCGACCTCGTCTTCGGCTGCATCGAGCATCGCACCTGGGCCTTCCTGCGTGGCGAAGGCGATTTCGACCCGGCCGAGATGGCTGATGCGATCACCAACCTGGTCCATCATGGCCTGGGACTTGGCGATGAGCCGGTTTCCCCGATGGAGAGCGTGGTCGCCCGGCTGGAGACGGCGACGGCCCGGCTCGAGGCTGCTGCCGGAATCATCCCGGCGAAGCCCGCTTCCGCTCGGCCGCGCTGAGATCATCACCTAGCCGCCCGTGCTGCCCGGGCCATCGAAGAAGGCCGGGCGCGGGATCGTCCAGGTCTCGCCCCAGAGCTGCGCGCCGCCAGCGACATTGAGCACCTCGCCGGTGACATAGGCGGCCGCCGGGCCGCACAGATAGGCGCAGGCCTCCGCCACCTCCCAAGTCGTCGCGGTACGCATCATCGGATTGGAGCGCGGATAGGCCTTGATCTGCTCGGGAGCATAGACGCGCCAGCCCGGCGTCTCGATCGCACCCGGCGCGATGCAGTTCACCCGGATGCCGAGCGGCGCCCACTCCACCGCCAGAGCCTGGGTCAGGCCGACCACGCCGGCGCGCGCCGCGATGGTATGGGCGACGCCGTGCAGGCCCTGGCGCGTCACCACCACGATCGAGACGATGCTGCCCGGCCGCTTGGCATCGCGCCAGCGCCGGGCGGCCTCCTGCATCATGTACCAGGTGCCGTTGAGATTGGTGTCGACGACAGCGTTCCAGCCCTTCGTCGAAAAGTCGATGGCCGCCTGCGGGAACTGGCCGCCGGCGCTGTTGACGAGGATGTCGATGCCGCCGAATTCGCCGGCGATCCAGTCGTGCAGCGCTGCAATGGTCGCGGGATCGCGGACATTTACTGTCCTGCCCGCAGCCTTCAGGCCAGCGGCGCGCATCGCCTCAGCCGCCGCCTCCAGCCTGCCCTCGTCGCGCCCGGCGATGATGACCTGCGCACCAATCCGGCCGAGCAGCCAGGCGGTGGCGCGGCCGATGCCACCGGCGCCGCCGGAGATCAGGACGGTCTTGCCGGCGAACGCGTCAGGTCCATAGACCGTCGGCAACACGGCGAGATCGGCGTCATCCAGCCCAAGCTCGCTGGGATCGATGACTGGCTCAGCCATGGCGATCCATCCCCTTCAGCAATTCGCCGGCGATGATCATCTTGCGCACCTCGGTGGTGCCGGCACCGATCTCGAGCAGCTTGGTGCTGCGGAAGAGCCGGTTGATCTCCGATTCCCAGATATAGCCGGCGCCGCCATGGACCTGCACGGCCTTGTCGAGGACATCGTGGCAGGCCTGCGCCGCATACATCACCGAGGCCGCGGTCAGGCGATGGATATCACCACGCCCGCCGCCGCCGACTTCGAGCGGCGCCGCCTCGGCCAGGGTGCGGTAGCTGAAGCTGCGCATGGTCTCGACCAGCACATACATCTCGGCCAGCATCGACTGGACCATCTGGAAGGCGCCGATCGGCTTGCCGAACTGCTTGCGCGTCTTGGCGTAGTCGATCGAGAGCTCGAGCGCCCGCTCGGCGACGCCGAGGCAGAGCGGCGAGATCATCGCCCGCTCCAGGTCGAGCCCACTCATCACGATGGCGACGCCCTGGTTCTCGGCACCGACGAGATTGGCGACCGGAACGCGGCAATCCTCGAACAGCAGTTCCGCCGTCTGGCTGCCGCGATAGCCCATCTTCACCAGCTTCTGCGCCACCTTGAAGCCGGGGAAATCCTTCTCGACGATGAAGGCGGAGATGCCGTGGGCGCCGCGCTCCTTGTCGGTCTTGGCATAGACCAGCAGCACGTCGGCGACCGGGCCGTTGGTGATGAAGATCTTGCTGCCGTTGAGGATGTAGTGGTCGCCCTTGCGGCGGGCGGTGGTGCGCATCGAGCCGAGCGCATCCGAGCCCGCCCCCGGCTCGGTCAGGCCGAGCGCGCCGATCGTCTTGCCCGAGCAGAGATCGGGCAGATAGCGGCGGCGCTGCTCTTCGTTGCCGTTGCGATAGATGTTGTTGGCGCAGAGATTGTCATGGGCGACGACCGAGAGCGCCATGGCGTGGTTCCAGCGGCTGAAACCCTGCAGGACCAGCCCGGCCTGAAGCAGGTCGAGCCCCGCCCCGCCATATTGCTCGGGGATCGTCGCGCCGAGGAAGCCATTGGCGCCGATCTGGCGGAAGGCCTCGTCCGGCCACCACTCCTCGTCGTCCATGCGCTGCGACAGCGAATAGAGCTCGGCGCGGGCATAGCGGTCGGCGCCGTCGAGGATCGCATTCTGCTCCTCGTCGAGACCGAAGGCATTGGCGCGGTTGCTACCGTTCACGGCGTTCACGTCGATCTCCTCCCTCGCCTCGTCACGCAGCGGTGCGGGCATCGCACCATTCGGTGCCTCGATCTTATTGAGCCTATTTCATCAGCGACGCACGACGCTGTCAACGCACGGCTGACCCGGCACAATCGGATAATCCATTTGAGCACTGTTTCACATACTCCGCTTCGAGAACGGCTATTGACAGCTCAAATGAATTGAAATCATTTATTCAGCGAAGGCTCCCTCAGCGAGCCACGCAGGGATGGAACCGTGAGCGAAGAGGTCATCACCCGACGCGAAGGCGCGGCGCTGGTCGTCACGATCAATCGCGAGAGCCGCCGCAACGCCCTGAACGAGGCGGTCGCCGAGGGCATCGTCGCCGCGCTCGATGCGGCCGAGGCCGACCCCGAGGTGCGCGCTGTCATCCTGACCGGGGCCGGCGACAAGGCCTTCTGCGCCGGCGGCGACCTCAAGCCGAACGCCGACGGAACGCCCTTCACCATCGAGGCGGCCGATCCTCGCCACTACGTCGCCCGGCTGCTGCGCCGGATGGATGCCTGCCGGCTGCCATTGGTGGCGCGGGTCAACGGCCACGCGCTCGCCGGCGGCTTCGGGCTGATCTGCGCCTGCGATCTCGTGGTGGCGCGCGACGACGCCCTGCTCGGGGTGACCGAAGTCAAGGTCGGGCTCTTCCCGATGATGATCCTGCCCTATCTGATGCGGGTTCTGCCCTATCGCCGCCTGATGGAGCTCTGCCTGACCGGCGAGACCATTCGGGCGGGCGATCCCGAAGCCGGCGCTATCGTCAACTACGCGGTCCCGGCGGGCGAGCTCGATGCCAAGACGGATTGGCTCGTCGGCCGGCTCGTCGACAAGTCGCCGACCGGCATCCGCCTGGGCAAGCAGAGCCTCGCCAAGATCAGGGAGATGTCGACCGACGCGGCGCTCGAATACGCCCAGTTCATGCTGGCCAACATGGCCCGCACCGAGGATGCACGCGAGGGCTTCGCCGCCTTCGCGGAAAAGCGTCCGCCGGCCTGGACCGGGCGGTGAGCGCCATGCGCGATAGCATCCGCATCGGCTGCGGCGCCGGCTTCTGGGGCGACAGCCCGGAGGGGCCGCGCCAGCTCGTCCGGCAGGGCGGCATCGACTATCTCGTGCTCGACTATCTGGCCGAGATCACCATGTCGATCCTCGCCCGGATGAAGGCGAAGAACCCGGCGCTCGGCTATGCCACCGACTTCGTCTCGCTGGTGATGAAGCCGCTCGCCCGCGAGATCGCGGAAAAGCGCATCCGCGTCGTCACCAATGCCGGCGGCGTCAATCCGGAAGCCTGCCGCGACGCCTTGCTCGCCGCGTTCAAGGAGGCCGGCGTCGACCTCAAGGTCGCGGTCGTCACCGGCGACGACCTCTCGGGCGAGGCCGAGCGGCTGCGCGCCGCCGGCGTCACCGAGATGTTCTCCGGGGCGCCCTTCCCCGAGAAGATCGCCAGCATCAACGCCTATCTCGGCGCCTTCCCGATCGCGGCCGCGCTCGCAGCCGGCGCCGATGTCGTGGTGACCGGGCGCTGCGTCGACTCGGCCGTGGTGCTCGGCCCGCTGATCCATGAATTCGGCTGGACGCCGGAGGACTATGACCGGCTTTCGGCCGGCAGCCTTGCCGGCCACATCCTCGAATGCGGCGCGCAGGCGACCGGCGGCATCGTCACCGACTGGCGCGAGGTCGCCGGCGACTGGGCCGATATGGGCTTCCCGGTCGCCGATTGCCGTGCCGATGGCAGCTTCGAAATCGGCAAGCCGGAAGGCACCGGGGGGCGCGTCATTCCTTCGAGCATCGCCGAGCAGGTCGTCTACGAGGTCGGCGATCCCGCCGCCTATATGCTGCCCGATGTCTGCTGCGACTGGTCCCAGGTGCGGCTCGAAGCGACCGGCTGCGATCGCGTCCGGGTTTCCGGTGCGCGCGGACGGGGACCGTCCAGCAGCTACAAGGTCAGCGCCACCTATGCCGACGGCTATCGCTGCACGGCGACGATGATGATCGTCGGCGACGAGGCGGCCGAGCGGGCCGAAGCGGTCGCGAGAGCGATCCTTGCCCGCTGCGGCCGGCTGATCCGCGAGGCCGGCTTCCCGGACTTCGCCGAGACTTCGGTCGAGACGCTCGGCGCCGAGGCGAGCTATGGCGCCCAGAGCCAAGCGCGGGCGACGCGTGAGGTCGTGCTGAAGATCGGCGTGCGCCATCCTTCCAAGGAAGCGCTGCAGATCTTCGCCCGCGAGATCTACCCGGCCGCGACCGCGATGGCGCAGAGCCTGACCGGCTTCGCCGGTGGCCGGCCCGAGCCGCAGCCGGTGATCCGGCTGTTCTCCTTCCTGATCGACAAGGCCGAGCTGAACCCGACTGTGAGCCTCGGCGAGACGAGCCTGCCGGTGCCGGCGCATATTCCTGCGGCGATCGCGAACGCGCCCTGGCCTGCCAGCGCAGACGCAGAGGTCGTGGAGGCGACCGGCGAGACAGTCACCGTCCCGCTCATCGCCCTCGCCTTCGGCCGCAGCGGCGACAAGGGCGACATCGCCAATATCGGCGTGATCGCGCGCGATGCCGCCTTCCTGCCCTGGCTCCGGCGCGCGCTGACGCCGGAGGCTGTCAGCCAGCACTTCGTCCACCATGTCGCGGGCAAGGTCGAGCGCTTCGACTGGCCAGGCCTCGTCGGATTCAACCTCGTCATGCATCGGGCGCTCGGCGGCGGCGGCATCGCCTCGCTGCGGCATGACCCGCAGGGCAAGGCGATGGCGCAGGTGCTGATGAGCCTGCCGGTGCCCGTCCCTGCCGCCTGGCTCGCACCGGGCGGCCCCCTCCACGGCTCCAAGACCACGGACGACGCATGATGACGGCTCCGGACGACAACCCGCCGTTCCGCAAGGTCCTGATCGCCAATCGCGGCGAGATCGCCTGCCGGGTGATCCGGACCTTGCGCGAGATGGGCATCGCCTCGGTCGCGATCCACCACCCGGTCGAGGCCCGCGCCCGGCATGTGCGCGAGGCGGACCAGGCGATCGAGATCTTCGGCGAGACGCCGGTCGCGGCCCATCTCGACATCGCCCAGATCGTCGACGCCGCCCGCGCCGTCGGGGCCGACGCGATCCATCCGGGCTATGGCTTCCTCTCAGAGAATGCGCGCTTTGCCCGCGCGGTGGCCGAGGCTGGGCTCAGCTTCATCGGCCCGGATGCCGATACCATCGCGCTGATGGGCGACAAGATCTCGGCACGCCAGTTCGCCGCCGACCATGGCGTGCCGGTCGCGCCCTCGGTGATGCCGACGCAGGACCTCGCCGAATTCACTCGCCAGGCGACGGCCATCGGCTTCCCGCTGCTGATCAAGGCAGCGGCAGGCGGCGGCGGCAAGGGCATGAGCATCGTACGTTCGGCCGATGAGCTGGAGGGCGCGGCACGCCTCGCCGCGAGCGAGGCGCAGCGCTATTTCGGCGACGGACGCGTCTATGCCGAGCTTTTCGTCGAGCGGCCCCGCCATATCGAGGTGCAGGTCTTCGGCGACGGCAAGGGTGGCGCGATCCATCTGTTCGAACGCGAATGCTCGGTGCAGCGCCGTTTCCAGAAAATCATCGAGGAGGCGCCGGCGGCGAACCTGCCGGTGGCCTTACGCGACGAGATCTGCGCCTCGGCCGTCAGGCTCGCCGCGGCCTCGAACTATCGCAATGCCGGCACGGTCGAATACATCCTCGGCGCCGATGGCCGCTTCTTCTTCCTGGAGATGAACACCCGCCTGCAGGTCGAGCATCCCGTCACCGAGATGATCACCGGGCTCGACCTCGTACGCATGCAGATCGAGATCGCCGCCGGACGCGACCTGCCCTTCGCGCAAGATGAAGTCACGGCCAATGGCCACGCCATCGAATGCCGGATCTGCGCCGAGGATCCCGAGCGCGACTTCCTGCCGGAGACCGGGACGATCCTGCATCTCGATGCGCCGCAGGCTGCATTCTTACGCTTCGAAAACGCGCTCGATCGCGGCCAGCGCGTCACCGCCGATTTCGATCCGATGCTGGCCAAGCTCGTCGCGCATGGGCCGGACCGGACCGGCGCGACGCAGCGCGCCATCGCGGCGCTGCACGATCTCGCTTTGCTCGGGGTCAAGACCAATATCGACTACCTCGCCCGCGTCCTCGGCCACCCCGCCTTCGCCGCCGGCGAGCTGCACACCGGCTTCGTCGCCCAGCACAAGGCGGCGCTCACCGCCGGCGAACCGGATGATGCGACACGCGACAAGGTTCTGATCGCCGCGGCGCTCGGCCTGCGCGATTTCCGCGATCTCATCCTCGGCGTGCCCGAGCCGCAGGCCTCGATCGGGCACTGGAGGAACTGAGCATGGTCCTCAAGCTCGATCTCGACGGCACCGTCCACCACGTCACCATCCTGGCGCGCCGGCCGCATCTCATCCTCTCGGTCGATGGCCGCCGGCATGTCGTCGAAGCACTAGACGAAGCCGGTGATGGCAGTCGCCAGCTCACTGTCGATGGCGAGCCGGTCGCCTTCGCCCGCGCCGGCAGCGCCGATGGCGCGATCATTCGGCTGGACGGACGCAGCTTCGCCCTGCGCCGGCGCGATGCCGCGGAAGCCTCGGCCGCTGGTGGCGGCGCCAATGTCGTGCGCGCGCCGATGCCGGGCACGGTCGTCGTGGTGCACAAGCGCGTCGGCGACAAGGTCCAGCGTGGCGAAACGGTCGTCACCATCGAAAGCATGAAGCTGCAGATGAAGCTCGATGCGCCGCGCGACGGCGAGATCGCCGAGATCGCGGCGCGCGAGGGCGAAGGCTTCGACAAGGACGCCGTCCTCGCCCGTCTCGCGGCTCCGGCGGAAGGCTGACCCGATGTCCAGATTGCAATCCTCGATCAACACCGCCTCCGCCGATTTCCGCCGCAACGAGGCGCATAACCGCCGCCTCGTAGCCGAGTTCAAGGCGAAGCAGGAGGCGGCGCGCCACGCCCGCCCGCAGCGCGACCTCGACCGGCTCGCCCGCCAGCAGAAGATGCCGCAGCGCAAACGCATCGAGATGCTGCTCGACCCTGGCACACCCTTCCTGGAGCTGTCCTCGCTCGCGGCGAATATGGCCTATGGCGGGGAATCGCCCTCGGCCAGCTCGATCGTCGGCATCGGCATGGTCTCAGGCCGCGAGGTGGTGATCCGGGCCGACGACCCGACGGTGAAGGGCGGCGCCTGGTATCCCCTCACGGTCAAGAAGATCGTCCGCGCCCTCGACATCGCCATGGAGAACCGCCTCCCGGTCGTGCATCTCTGCGATTCCGCCGGCGGCTTCCTGCAGCTCCAGTCGGAACTGTTTCCGGATCGCTATATGGGCGGGCGGATCTTCCGCAACCAGTCGATGCTGTCGAAGATGGGCGTGAAGCAGCTCGCCTTGGTCTTCGGCCATTGCACCGCGGGCGGCGCCTATATCCCAGGGCTTTCCGACTACAGCGTCATCGTGCGCGGCACCGGCGCGGTCTTCCTCGGCGGTCCGCCCCTGGTGAAGGCGGCGACCGGCGAGGACGTCACGGTCGAGGAACTCGGCGGCGCCGAGATGCACACCAGCGTCTCGGGCACCTGCGACTACCCGGCCGACAGCGAGGAGCACGCCATCGAGATCGGCCGCGACATCGTCTCGCAATGGGACCGGCAGCCGCGCTGGGAAGCGCAGCGCGAGGCGCCGGAAGAGCCGTTCTACGATCCCGCCGAGATCTACGGGATCGTGCCCGACGATATCAAGAAGGCCTTCGACATGCGCGATATCATCGCGCGTGTCGTCGACGGCAGCCGCTTCCATGAATACAAACCGAACTACGGCACCACCCTGGTCTGCGGCTTTGCCAATATCTGGGGCTTCAAGGTCGGAATCCTCGCCAATAACGGCGTGCTCTTCAACGATTCGTCGATCAAGGGCGCGCATTTCATCGAGCTCTGCAACCAGAACAACACGCCGCTGGTCTTCCTGCAGAACATCACCGGCTACATGGTCGGGCGCGAATACGAGCGCCGCGGCATCACCAAGGACGGCGCCAAGATGATCATGGCGCAGAGCTGTTCGCGGGTGCCGAAGTTCACGGTGATGTGCAACGGCTCCTTCGGCGCCGGCAATTACGGCATGTGCGGGCGCGCCTTCGACGGGCGGTTCCTGTTCTCCTGGCCGAACCACCAGATCGGCGTGATGGGCGGCGACCAGGCGGCGAACACGCTGGCCGAGGTCAAGGCCAACCAGATGAAGCGCAATGGCGGCACGGTCGACCAGCGCGCGATCGACCAGCTCTGGGAGGAGACGCGCAAGGCCTATCAGGAGCAGCTCTCGGCCTACCACTCGACCTCGGAGCTCTGGGACGACGGCATCATCGACCCGCTCGACACCCGCAATGCGCTCGGCGTGGCGATCTCGGCCTCGCTGAACGCCCCGCTCGGCCCGCCCGGCTACGGCGTCTTCAGGTTCTGATCGATGCCGGGAGCGCTGCGCCTCTATCTCGATTTCGCCTCGCCCTATTCCTATTTCGCGCTTCGTCCGCTGGTGCGACTGGCGGAAGAGCATGGCCGGGCGCTGGATCTCAGGCCGATCCTGCTCTGGGCGGTGTTCAAGCAGCAGGGCGTCGTCAACCCGCTGGAGAAGCCGGCACGGCGGCGCTATTTCCTCGAGGACGTGACCCGCTCGGCCGAATTCTTCGGTCTGCCCTTCCGTGTCCCCGAGCCGCTGCAGATTTCCGCCCATCTCGCCGGCCGGCTCTATCACGGCTGGACCGCGATGCGGCCACAGGACGGTTTGCGCCTGGCGGGCGAGATCTTCGAGGCCTTCTTCGCCAGGGCTGAGAATATCGCCGACCCGGCCGTGCTCGCCGCCCTGCCTTGCCTCGCAGGCGAGACGCCGGAAGCGATCCGCGCCATGATCGACGGGGCCGAGGGCCGCCAGCGCCTGGTCGAAGCCATAGACGAGGCCTGTGCGGCTGACATCACCGGCGTGCCCTTCGTCACGCTGGACGGCGAGAGCTTCTTCGGCGCCGACCGCCTGCCGCAGATCGCCTGGCGGCTGCAGCATGGCGCGAACAGGAGAGTGTGATGAGCGACGACAGGCTCGCCGGGGCGCTGAAGGCGACGCCCTTCATCGATGCCAATGCGCCGGCGATCCGCGCGTTCGTCGAGCGGCATGCCGGCACCGGCCCGGACCGCTACCGCGCCGTGCGGCTCTACTACGCCGTCCGCGACGCGATCCCCTACGACCTGCGCTATTTCGGCATCGAGCGCGACATCTTCGTCGCCTCGCGCTGCCTGGAGGCGAAGGGCTCGTTTTGCGTGCCCAAGGCGGTGACGCTCGCCGCGGTTTGCCGCGCCGCCGGCATCCCGTCCCGCGTCGGCTTCGCCGATGTGCGTAACCACCTCGCTTCGCCGCGCATCCTCGAGCTGATGGGCACCGACGTCTTCCGCTGGCACGCCTATACGCTGCTCCATCTCGAAGGGCGCTGGGTCAAGGCGACGCCGGCCTTCGACCTTGCCTTCTGCGCCCGCTTCGAAGTCGAACCGCTCGATTTCGACGGCAGCACGGACTCGATCTTCCAGCCCTTCGACGCGGCAGGCCGCCAGCACATGGACTATGTGCTCGACCGCGGGGATCATGACGAGATGCCGTTCGAGGCCTTTCGCGATGCGATGCAGCAAGCCTATCCTCGCCTGATCACGGCGATGGCGGCCGAGCGCGCCGCCCTCGCCGGCAAGTCCCATCCGAAACCCGTCCTGGGAGAACAGTCATGACCGAAACAGTCGTCATCGTCGGCGCGGCCCGCAGCGCGATCGGCAGCTTCGGCGGCTCGCTGTCCGGCCATGCTCCTGCGGCGCTGGGTGGGCTCGTCGCCGGTGAGGCCCTGCGGCGGGCGAAGCTCGAACCCGGCGAGGTCGGCCATGTCGTCTTCGGCAACGTCATCCCGACCGGGCCGCGGGACGCCTATCTCGCCCGCGTCGCGGCGGTCGAGGCCGGCATCCCGGTCGAGACGCCGGCGCTGACGCTGAACCGGCTCTGCGGCTCAGGCGCGCAGGCGGTCGTCTCGGCAGCCCAATCGATCATGCTCGGCGACGCCGAGACCGCGCTCGCCGGCGGCGCCGAGGTGATGAGCCGCGCCCCGCACCACCTCACCGTCGCCCGCTTCGGCCAGCGCCTCGGCGACACGACCATGCTCGACGGCCTCACCGGCGTGCTGACCGACCCGTTCGGCAACGGCATCATGGGCATCACCGCCGAGAACGTCGCCGAGAAATACGGCATCTCACGCGACGAGCAGGACGCCTTCGCCGCCGAGAGCCAGCGCCGGGCCGGCGTCGCCATCGCCGAGGGCCGCTTCGCCGACCAGATCCTGCCGATCGAGGTGACCAAGGGGCGCGCGCAGATCTCCTTCGCCACCGACGAATATCCCAAGCCGGAGACGACGACGGAGAGCCTCGCCAAGCTGCCGACGGTGTTCAAGAAGGGCGGCAGCGTCACTCCAGGCAACGCCTCGGGCATCAATGACGGGGCGGCGGCGATCGCCCTCGCCTCGGAGCGGCGCGCCAAGGCCGGCGGCATGACCCCGCTCGCCCGCATCGTCGGCTACGCCCATGCCGGCGTCGAGCCGGGCCTGATGGGCATCGGCCCGATCCCGGCCGTGCGGGCGCTGCTGAAGCGGACCGGGCTGTCGATCGGCGATTTCGACGTCGTCGAATCGAATGAGGCCTTCGCTGCGCAGGCGCTCGCCGTCTCGCGCGAGCTCGGCCTCGATCCGGCCCGCACCAATCCCGATGGCGGCGCGATCGCGCTCGGCCACCCGGTCGGCGCGACCGGCGCGATCCTGATCGTCAAGGCGCTGTCGCATCTGCGCCGCACCGGCGGGCGCTACGGCCTGATCACCATGTGCATCGGCGGCGGCCAGGGCATCGCGCTGGCAATCGAGCGCCTCTGAGGGCGGGCGCTAGGTTTCAGCGCGGAAACGAACAGTCCGCGTCATCCCGGACAAGCTGCGAAGCGGCTCTGATCCGGGATCCATTCCTGAGCCTTTCCGAACGAGGTTCAGGAATGGGTCCCGGGTCTTCGCTCCGCTACGCCCAGGACGACTCGGTCGAGGGTGGGCAGGCGGCGCTCGCTCCGATCGCAATTCCTCCACACTGAGCAGCTACGCAGCACGCTTCGCTGGCGTTTGCCGGCGGCCATCCCGGTCTTGCGGCTTGCCGCCGGCTGGAAGATTGGCGGTCGTCCGTAGACCATTCCTCCCATCCCGATCAGAACACACGCAAAAGTAGACCTTTTTCGCCGCCGATTTTATAAGACGGCTAACGAATTTCGCGGCATAATCCGCCGCTTGACCTCTTCGATTCCCGCCTGAAGGAGCGCCCTCCCCACGATGAACGCCGCCGAGAGCACCACCGCCATCCTGATCCACCTCGCCGGTTCGGTGGCGCTGCTGATCTGGGCGGTCAGGCTCGTGCGGACCGGCGCGACGCGGGCTTTCGGTCCCTCGCTGCGGCAGGGCCTCGCCCGCTTCGCCGGCAACCGCGCCTCGGCAATGGCGAGCGGGGCGGTGGTGACGCTGATCCTGCAGAGCTCGACGGCGACGACGCTGCTGCTCTCCTCCTTCGCCGGGCAGGCGCTGATCGGCCTGCCCATGGCCTTCGCCGTGCTGCTCGGCGCCAATGTCGGCACGGCGATCGCGGCCTTCCTGGTCTCGTTCGAGCTCGGCTGGCTCTGGGGGGCGTGCCTTGCCGTCGGCGTCGCGCTCTATCTCGCCAACGAGGCGATGAACCGCGCCCGCAATATCGGGCGCCTGATCGTCGGCATCGGCCTGATCCTGCTCTCGCTCGCCGAGCTCAAAACCGCCTCGGCGCCGCTGGCACAGTCGCCGGTGTTCCGCTCGGTGTTCGAGGCGCTGGCGAGCGAGCCGCTGCTCGCCGTCGCGATCACCGTCGCGGCGACCTGGCTGACCCATTCCAGCCTCGCCATCGTCCTGCTGATCGCCTCGTTCTGGGCCGGCGGCCTCTTCCCGGCGCCGACCGCGCTGATCCTGATCGTCGGCGCCAATCTCGGCAATGCGCTGGTGCCGGTGCTCGACCAGCTCGGCGCGCCCGTCGTGCAGCGCCGCGTCGCGCTCGCCAACCTGCTGACGCGCATCCTGATCGCACTGGTCGTCATCCCCTTCGCCAAGCCGCTCTCGGTCTGGTTCTCGGCGCTGTCGCATGATCCGTCGCGCCTGGCGGTCGAGATCCATCTGGCGCTAAACATCATCGGCGCCATCGCCTTCCTGCCCTTCGTCAAACCGATCGCGGCGCTGGTCACGCGCCTGACCCCGGCCAAGCCCGAAGCCGAGCAGCGCATCCGGCCGCTCTATCTCGACCCCGGCCTGCTCGACAGCCCGCCCGAAGCCCTTGCCAGCGCAATGCGCGAGACGCTGCATCTCGGCGACCGGGTCGGTGCCATGCTGAAGGACCTGCAGGTCCTGCTGGAGCAGGACAAGCTCGCCCTCTCGCGCGAGATCGCGGCCGCGGACGACGGCGTCGACACGATCCACGAGGCGATCAAGCTCTATCTCGTCAAGCTCTCGCGCCGCCCACTCGGCGAGGAGGACAGCCGGCGCCTGTTCGAGATCATCACGGCGACCACCAATCTCGAGCATATCGGCGACATCATCGACAAGAACCTGCGCGAGCTCGCCGAGAAGAAGATCCGCAAGCGCTACCGCTTTTCCGAGGACGGCCTCGCCGAGATCCGCGATTTCCACGCGCGGGTCAGCCACAGCCTGCAGCTGGCGCTCAACGTGCTGGCCACGCGCGACATCGGCCTCGCCCGCCAGCTCTTCGACGAGAAGAGCGCGATGCGTCTCGCCGAGCGCATCGCGACCGAGAAGCACTATGAGCGCCTGCGCAGCGGGGTGACGGAGTCGCTCGAGACCTCTTCGATCCATCTCGACGTGCTGCGCGACCTGAAGCGCATCCACGGCCACATCACCTCGATCGCCTATCCGATCCTGGAGGCCGCCGACGAGCTCCGCGAGACCAGGCTGCGCAAGGCGGAAGAGCAGCCTAGCAACGACAGCTACGGCCTCGCCCTGCCGCACAAGCCCGCCTGACGCGGAGAGGCCCCGGCTGGCGCGCCTGCGCTTGACAGCCCGCGGGATTGACCGAGCTTAAGGCCCGAGGCTCGGGAGCATCATGGATCGCATCGACGCGATGAAGGTATTCATCGCCGCGCTGGACGAGGGCAGCCTCGCCGGAGCGGGACGCCTGCTCGGCCGCTCCCCGGCCGCCGTCAGCCGGGCCGTCGCCTTCCTGGAGCAGCAGGCCGGCGCGCCGCTGCTCTACCGCACGACCCGCTCGATCCGGCTGAGCGAGATCGGCGAGCGCTATGCCGATCTCTGCCGGCGTGTGCTCGCGGACCTGCAGGAGCTGGAGGCGGTCGGCGCCGGTGAGCAAGCGACACCGCGCGGCACCTTGACGATCACCGCGCCACCGATCAGCGGCGAGGAGATCCTGCGGCCGATCATCGACGCCTTCGTCGAGGCTCACCCCGCCGTATCGGTCAATCTCGTCCTGCTGGTGCGCGGCGCCAACCTGGTCGAGGAAGGGATCGACATCGCCTTGCGCATCCTCGACCTGCCGGATTCCGCGATGACCGCGATCCGCATCGGCGGCGAGGTTCGGCTGGTGACCGTCGCCTCGCCGCGCTATCTCAGCCAGCATCCGCGCATCGACGAGCCCGGCGATCTCGCCAAGCACAGCATCATCGCTTGCACTGATTTCGGGCGCGATTCCTGGACCTTCCCCCCTGCCAAGGGCGGATCGGTTCCCCGCTCCGTCCAGTTCAAGCCGCGGCTCGTCGTCAACAGCGTTCGCGCCGTGCGGGGAGCCGTGCTCGGCGGGCTCGGCGTCACCCGCCTCCTCACCTACCATGTCGCCGAGCAGGTCCAGGATGGCGCGCTGCAGCTCCTGCTGCGGGATGCCGAGCCGCCGGCGCGGCCGGTCAACCTGGTGATGCCGCAGGGCCGCTCCAGCGTCCCGAAGGTCCGGGCCTTCCTCGATTTCGCCGTGCCGCGGCTGCGCGCCGAGTTCGCGCGGCTTTCAGCCGAGTCGGCCGCGCTGCGATCCTGACGGCCTCATTATTCCACTTGAAGGAAGAATGCCTGCCTGTCAGCGAGCATTCAACCGAAACGCGGGACACTCCAAATTCCCCTCACCAGGCCGGACAGGCCCTCAGCGGCGCTCCCGCTCGCTGACGAGACAGTGAGGAACATCATGAGCAATGAACGGAAGGTCGCCATCGTCACCGGCGCCTCGCAGGGCATCGGCGCTGCGCTGGTGAAGGGGTTCCGCGACCGCAATTATCGGGTCGTCGCGACATCGCGCTCGATCAAGCAGGGCAACGACTCCGACATTCTCGCCGTGCCCGGCGACATCGCCGACCCGGCGACCGCCGAGCGGGTCGTCCGCGAGGCGCAGGCCCGCTTCGGGCGCGTCGACACGCTGGTCAACAATGCCGGCATCTTCATCGCCAAGCCCTTCACCGACTACACGGCCGAGGATTTCCAGGCCAAGATCGCGACGAACCTCGCCGGCTTCTTCCACATCACCCAGCAGGCCGCAGCCGCCATGCTGAAGCAGGGCTCCGGCCACATCGTCAGCATCACCACCAGCTTGACCGACCATGCGGTCACGAGCGTGCCCGCCGCCCTCGCCAACCTGACCAAGGGCGGCATCAACTCGGCGACAAAGGCGCTGGCGATCGAATACGCCACCCGAGGCATCCGGGTGAATGCGGTCTCGCCCGGCATCATCAGGACCCCGATGCATGCGCCGCAGACTCACGAGTTCCTGGCGGGCCTGCATCCGGTCAAGCGCATGGGCGAGATCAAGGACATCGTCGACGCCGTGCTGTTCCTGGAGAGCGCTCCCTTCGTCACCGGCGAGATCCTGCATGTCGACGGCGGCCAGAGCGCCGGCCACTGACACATCACGCCAAGCGATAGGAGGCTGCCATGCCGATCGTCACCATCCAGATCACCCGCGAGGGCTCCGGCCCGGGCCGCAGCGCCGCCACCGCCGAGGAGAAAGCCAGGCTCATCGCCGGCACCAGCCAGTTGCTGCTCGATGTCCTGGGCAAGCCGCTCGATGCGACCTTCGTCGTGATCGAGGAGGTCGAGCTCGACAATTGGGGCTGGGGCGGCCTGCCGGCCGCGGAGTACCGCAAGCAACGCGCCGCTGGCTGAACCAGCTCCAGCCCAATCCTGCACTGCGGATGGGCTGACCTTCGCCTTTGAAATCAGCGGGCCGCGGCGGAGATTGGCCGCTGCCCGCTCATCCCTCGCGAGGAACGATCATGACCAGCCCCGTACAAGCGCGACTGCTCGACCTGTTCGGCATCGAACTGCCGATCATCCAGGGTCCGATGGCCCTCGCGAGCACGCCCGAGATGGTGATCGCCGTCAGCGAAGCCGGCGGCCTGGGCTCACTGGCCGGCGCGCAATACGATGCGGCGGGCCTGCGCGCCGCGTTCGACACGGTGCGGGCCGGGACGCGCCGGCCGATCAATGTCAACTTCTTCTGCCACACGCCCCCGGCCGCCGATCCTGCCCGGCAGGCGGCCTGGCTGAAGCGCCTCGACGGCTACTATGCCGAGGCCGGTCTCGACCCGGACATGCCGAAGACGCCGAGCGGGCGCACGCCCTTTGACGCAGGCCTGGCAGGCGTGGTCGAGGAGTATCGCCCCGAGATCGTCAGCTTCCATTTCGGCCTGCCGGCGCCGGAGCTGTTCGACCGCGTCAAGCGGACCGGCGCCAAGATCATCGCCTCCGCCACGACCGTGCCCGAAGCGCGCTGGCTGGCCGAGCGCGGTGTCGACGCGGTCATCGCCATGGGCGCCGAGGCCGGCGGCCATCGCGGCATCTTCCTGAACGACCGGATCTCCGAGCAGGTCGGCACCTTTTCGCTGGTGCCGCAGGTTGTCGATGCGGTCTCCGTCCCGGTGATCGCCGCCGGCGGCGTCACCGACCGGCGCGGCGTGAAAGCCGCCTTCGCGCTGGGAGCCGCTGCCGTCCAGGTCGGCACCGCCTATCTGTTCACGCCCGAGGCCGAGGCCAAGATCTCGGCGATCTACCGCAAGGCGCTCGGCATGAGCGAGCGGCCGACCGCGCTCACCAACTTGTTCACCGGGCGGCCGGCGCGCGGCATCGTCAACCGCGCCATGGCGGAGCTCGGCCCGATCTCGGAGCTCGCCCCGGCCTTCCCGACCGCCGGCACGGCGCTGGGACCGCTGCGCAGCGCCGCGGAAGCCGCCGGCCGCGACGATTTCACCCTGCTCTGGGCCGGGCAATCCTTCCCGCTCGCCAAGCCGATGTCGGCGGCGGCGTTGACGCGGATGCTCGCCGGCCTCGACGCCTGACGAGGACGGCTGGGCTCGACGTCACCTGGCCCTTGCCCCGCCGGCGAAGGCGGCGGCGTTCCGATCGGCCGGGTGCTCGCTGCCGGCGACGCGATGCCCTGAAACAGGCAGGGCCCGCGCGCGTTCGACGGCGAGACGCACGGCCGCGGGGACCGGCTCGATGATCGGCACGGAAAAGCGCGATCTCAGGGCGGCGGCGTGCACGGCGAGCGGCCCGCCGCCGATGATGATCGCCTCGGCTGCGTCCTCCAGGATTGCGATCTCGCATGCCTGCGCAAGGCTCGCCTCCAGCAGCGCCGGCTGGCTCATGACGCTGTCGACATCGCCTTCGGTCAGCCGGACGCCGGCGAACTGATCGGCGTAGCCATAATTCTCGACGAGCTGGCCGATCGCCGCGACCAGATCCGGCGTCGTGGTCACGATGGAGAAGCGCCGCCCGCCCCGGGCAGCCTCGATGATCCCGGCCTCAGCGATGCCGGTGACCGGGATCGACAGGCTTTTCTGCAGATGCCCGAGCCCGGGGTCGCCGAAAGCCGAGATGATGATGCCCGAATAGGTCTCGGGATCCGCCTGTCCGGCCAGGCTGATCACCTCCGCGGCGCTGGCCGAGAGCTTCTCGCTGTCCGAGATCAGCGGCGCGCCGCTCGCTGCCGTCGCCCCTTCGACGCGCTGGCCGGGGCCGGCCGAGCGTTGCGCGATCTCGACCATCTCCTGCGTCGTCTTGCTGTTGGTGTTCGGGTTGATCAGTAGAAGCGGCCTCATGGGATGGTCCTCGCTCGCGGCATGGGCGGTCGATCGGCGATGCCGCGACCGCCCGGCCACTATCCTGGATGATGCGCAGACAGCGCGGGGCAATGCCGTCAGAGGTCGAGCAGCTTCTCGACATTGCCTTTGACGAGACGGTGGATTTCTTCCGAGGTGAACTCGAGATCGAGAAGCGAGGAGATCAGGATCCGCATGCCCTCGACCGGCGTCGGCCCCGAGCGGATGCCGTAATCGGTGCCGACCACGAAATGCTCGAGTCCGATCTCCCGCATCTGCCTCGCCCAGGGCACGATGCCGCTGAATGCGTCCGGCGAGCTGGCGATGCCGGCGATCTCATCGCGCCATTCGCGCTCGACATAGTAGTTGCTCCGCGGCAGCCCGCGATGGAACATCCAGTCGGAGACGCAGCCCTCCAGCAAGGCGCCCTTCCCTGCTAGCTGCTTCTGCTGCTCCGTCGTCAGCCTGACGCGGGCGGGATGGGCGACGACGATCTTCCTGATGCCGAACTGCACGGCGAGGTCGACGAGCCGGATCGTTTCCTCGGCCGAGACATGGCCGGTGTTCAGGTGGACGTGCGGATGATCGGCGATCAGCTGGAGGATTTCCGCCAGCTCGTCTGGGACCGGGCCATCCAAGGGAATGCGGACCGCGCGCGAGAGTTCGTCCTTGGCAAATTTGGGATAGCGATCCTTGAACAGGACCGGCTTGCCGTCGACAAACGAGCCCTCATGGCTCGCCATGAAATGGGTGCAGTGCGCGCCGAAATGCACGAATTTGGCGCCGGCTCCGTAGTAGAGCGCGGTCTTGACGGCGCGCGGATTGAGCCCCCCCAGATTCGACGTCAGGATGATCCCGCCGAAGATCTCGATCCCCGGAACCTGCCGGCTCACCAATTCGGCGGTGCCGGTGCTGACGCCGAGGGTGTGGTCATAGAACATCAGGGCCTTCATGCCGGCCGCCTTGGCCTGCTCGGCGATCTGGAACGGGTCGAGCCGCCCGGGACAGGATTTGAGCCAGGGGCCACTGTGGATATGGATGTCGGAGGTCCCGCGGATCAGCACATCCGGCAGATCCATCGAGCGATCGAAATAGGTCTCGCCGGGAAGCTTCTGCGTTTCGCCGCCGGACGGCATTTGAACGGAACTCAAGATCTCGTCTCCTCGATTAAAGATGGTTCGGGCATCGGAGCCGGAGAGCGGCAATCGGCTTTCCGGCTCCGTTCGGCGTGGCACTCAGCGATGCCTCGCCTTCGCGATCGCGCCCGGTGTCACGGCGTCACCGCCGACCCGGTCTGCGACGGCAGGGCGTCGGCGGCCGAGGCCGATTCCTTGCGGATGCAGAAGAGGATCAGCACGACGGCGATCATCTCGACGCCGGCGATGATGTACAGGCCGGTCGAATAGCCGCCCGTCGCCGTCTTGATCGCGCCCAGCAGCTGCGGAGCGAAATAGCCGGCGAGGTTGGCGATCGAGTTGATCAGCGCCAGGCCCGCGGCCAGCGCGGTTCCCGACATGAACCGCGGCGGCAGGTTCCAGAACACCGGGATCGAGCCCATGGTTCCGGCCGCCGAGAGCGCCAGGGCGATGATCACGCCGATCGGGCTTCCGGCCCCCTGGGCAAGCGCCGCGAGCACCAGGCCCGAGGCGCCGAGGGTCGCGGCGCAGGCCGTATGCCAGCGCGATTCCTGGCGGCGTCCCGACAGCCAGCTGTTGACCATCATGCCGAGCCAGCCGAACAGGAAGATGCCCGACATGATCCAGCCGACCACCCTGATATCCGTGAAGCCGGCCGCCGTGATCAGGCTCGGGCCATAGAAGAACAGGGTCGCGTTTCCGGCGATGATGCAGAACAGCGTCGGGATCAGGATCCAGATCGCGCCGGAGCGCAGCAGCGCGAAGAAGTTGTGCTCCCTGTGGCTGTTGTCCCTGGCCTCCTGCTCCAGCTCGAAGGTGACGTGAGCCTTCTCCCTGGCGCTGAGCCAGCTGGCGTTGCCCGGCTTGTCGGTCATGACATAGACCGCCATCAGGCCGAGGATGATCGAGGGGACGCCCTCGATGATGAACAGCCACTGCCAGTCCTTGGCGCCCATCACCCCACCCGTAGCGGTCATGATGTAGGCCGCCAGGGGGCTGCCGACCAACAGGGCGATGGGAGAAGCGGACATGATGATCGCGATCGCCCGGGTACGCCGGGCCGCCGGCAGCCAATAGGTCAGATAGAGGATGAGCCCGGGATGAAGCCCGGCTTCGAAGGCGCCCTGGAAGAAGCGCAGTACATAGAAGTGCCAGGGCTCGGTGCAGAAGGCCATGAGAACGGAGGCAACGCCCCACCCCACCGCGATCCGCATGATCGTCTTGGGAGCGCCGATCCTTTCGAGGACGAGGTTGCTGGGGACCTCGAACAGGAAATAGCCCAGGAAGAAGATGCCGGCGCCGGCACCGTAGACGGCCTCGCTCCAGCCGAGGTCGCTCAGCATGGTGAGCTTGGCGAAACCGACGTTGACGCGGTCGATCCAGGCCAGAATGTAGACGATGGTGGCGAACGGCAGGATGCGGAACAGGATCTTCCGGAAGGTCTCCGTTCGCTCGTCCGCGGTCGACATCGTCGATGCCGTCGAAAATGGTGTGCTCACTGCTATCCTCCCATAGCGATGTGCCTTTGCAGGACCGTCGCCAAGACTGGCCCGCAAGGCCCGAGATCGGCTCCGGTGCAGCTCCCCACGTCGTGCCGCCACTGAAACGGCGGCGTTTCGCCTTATCGTTCTCGACGCGGCCGCACCTTTGCTTGCGACACGCTATGAAAAACACTTTTCATATAACTCGTCTACAAAAATTTCTTTCGACCGTGCCACGCTGCATCTGAACGCGCGATCGCGCAGAAAATCTCACTTTTCTGGCAGCAAAAACCAATACCGACGGTTGCAACTGCGCCAAAAATGAGAGATTTCGTAAATGAGAGAACGAATCTAATTTCTGTGAAAATCGTCTTTCATGAGGCGAGACGTGAAGCCTGCCGAAGACAAATCCTTCCTCCAGCGCATTCGCCGCGAGTTGCACCAGATGCACCCGACCGAGCGGCGGCTGGCCAATTTCGTGCTGAGCTTTCCGGGGGAACTGGCGAGCTACACCGCCTCGGAGCTGGCGCGGCTCGCGAACGTCTCGAACGCCACCGTGTCGCGCTTCGTCCAGAGGCTCGGATACACGAACTATGACGAGGCACGCCGCCATGTCCGCTCCGAGCAGAGGTCGGGCGCGGCGCTGTTCAGGGTCGTGTCGCCGGTCGACGAGCCCGACCAGATCCTGCAGGCGCATCTGCACCAGGCGCACGCCAATATCGACCGCTCCTTCGAGACGATCTCGCTTCCGGAAATCGATGCGGTCGCCCAGGCGATGCTGTCAGCGCACCGGGTCTGGATCATGGGATTCCGGACCAGCCAGTCCTTCGCCACCTATCTGCACTGGCAAACGCTGCAGATCCTGGAGAACTCGTCGTACATCCCCCAGTCCGGCCAGACCCTGGCCGAGCATATCGCCAGCATCCGCAAGGATGACTGCGTCATCATCTTCGGCATTCGCCGGCAAATCCGAACCTTCCCGCGCATCGTCGAGCAGATCTCGAAGACTTCGGCCAAGATCCTCCTGATCACCGACGACGACAGCCGCAAGGCCCAGCCGGTCACCTGGCATTTCCGCTGCCAGACCGCCGCCTCCGGCCCGCTCTACAACCATGCAGCCGTAATGGTGCTAACCCATCTCCTGGCGACAAGGGTGCTGGACCTCGCCGGCGCAAGTCGGCGCCGACGCCTGTCGACGATCGAGGCGCTCCACGACGCCCTTCAGGAGATGTGACGGCTCCCGCCGCGATTGCGCCCGGCCGGAGCCGGGCGCGTCCGAGCCTTACTCCAGCGGGCCGACGGCGCTCTCGACCGCTTCGACGATCGAGCCGGAGCGCAGCAGCGCCAGCGCCTGGTTGATCTCGGTGGCGTACCAGCGGTCGCCCTGGAGCGCGGGCGGGATGACCGCTCGCACCGCATCGAGCGCGGCGCGGCTGCCCTTGGCGATCGGGTAATCCTTGGCGAGATCGTCGACGAGGCTGAGCGCCTGGCAGGCCATCAGGATCTCGCAGGCAAGGATCTGCTCGACATTCTCGACCACGGTGCGGGCCTTGCGGGCGCACCAGGTCGAGTTCGAGACATGGTCCTCGGCATTCGACTTGCCGGGAATCGAGTCGACCGAGCCCGGTGTCGAGAGGTGGCGGTTCTCCATCACCAGCGCCGACATCGAGCACTGCACGGTGGCAAAGCCGGTGTTGAGGCCGCGCTTGCCGGCGAGCAGGTTGCGCGGCAGGCCGTAGCTCATAGTCGGATCGATCAGGCGCGCCAGCCGGCGCTCGGAGATCGAGCCGAGATCGGTGGCGGCGATGGCGAGCAGGTCCATGGCCTGCGCGACATAGGCGCCGTGGAAATGGCCGGCCGAGATGCAGACATAGCCGTCGCCGTCCTTGCAGATCAGCGGGTTGTCGGTGGCCGAGTTGATCTCGGTGGTCATCACCCTCGTGACGAACTCCATCGCCTCGCGCACCGGGCCGTGGACCTGCGGGCCGCAGCGGATCGAGTAGACGTCCTGCACGCGCGGCGGCGCCTTGCTGCCGGGGGCACGAGCCTCGTCCGGGAAGACGAGCTGCCGGGCCGCCTCGCCGCAGCGCTTGGAATCGCCGGCGATGCGCAGGATGTTGCGCGCCGTTGCCGCCTGGCCGGGATGCGGGCGCGCCTTGTGGACGCGCGGATCGAAGGCGGCGAGCTCGCCGCGGATGCACTCCAGCGTCAGCGAAAGCGCGATGTCGGCATGCTTCTGCAGCCGGCGCGCATCCTCCATCGCCAGCACGCCGACGGCGAGCGAGACGGTGGAGCCGTTGATCAGCGCCGAGGCATCCTTGGCTGCGAGCGGGAACTCGGTCGAGAGCCCAGCACGCTGCAGCGCCTCGCGGGCCGGCATGCGCACGCCCTTGTAGATCATCTCCGCTTCCGGGAAGCCGCAGATCGCGCCCGACATATGGGCGAGCGGCGCAAGGTCGCCGGAGGCGCCGACCGAGCCCTTGGACGGGATCACCGGGTGCAGACCGGCATTCAGGCATTCGAGCAGGCGCTCGACCACCTCGACGCGCGGGCCGGAATAGTTCGAGGCGAAGGCGTTGGCGCGCAGCAGCATGGTGGCGCGGGTCGCGTCCTCGGACAGCGGCTCGCCGATGCCGGTCGCATGGGCATAGACGGTGTTGCGCTGATAGTCGGTCATCTCCGACATCAGCACGCGCTGGTCCTTGAACAGGCCGACGCCGGTGTTGAACGAATACATGAACGGCGCATCGTCGCTCATGAAGTTCGTGTCGATATAGTCGCGCGCCTCGGCGATGCGCTCGCGCGCCTCCGGCGCGAGCGTCGCGGCGGCGAAGCCGGCCTCGCCGTCGGCGCGCGCGACGCGCACCACCTGCTCCGCGGTCAGTGTCGTTCCGTCGATCGCGACGCTCATGGTCGGTCTCCTGCTCAGGTCCTGAAGGTTTCGGGGGAAGCGGTGCGCAGGAAGTCGACGAGCACGTCGACCGCCATTTGCACGTCGGCGGCCTCGACCGCCTCCGCCGGGTTGTGGCTGATGCCGCCGGCGCAGCGCATGAACAGCATGCCGAACGGACAGAGATTGGCCATGGCGAGGCCGTCATGCCCCGCTCCGCTCGGCAGCCGCAGCGGCGCGACGCCTTGCGACGCGACCGATTTCTCCAGCGCCGCGACGATCGCCGGCGAGCAGACCGCCGCGTCCTCCTCGTAGAAGGCGACGATCGTCGAGCTCACATTGCGATAGGCTGCGATCGCCTCGAAGGCGCGCTTGAGGTCGCGGACAGCAGCGTGGCGCGCCTCATCCGAGGGGCTGCGCAGGTCTAGCGAGAACTCGGCCTTTGACGCGATGACGTTGACCGCGCTCGGGGCGATGGCGATGCGCCCGACCGTGGCGACCACGTCGCGCCGCATCGACGCGACCCGCTCGACCGCCAGGAGCATCTCCGCGGCGGCGGCGCAGGCGTCACGGCGCAGGTTCATCGGCACCGTGCCGGCATGGCCGGCGACGCCGTCGATGGTGATGGTGAAGCGACTGGCGCCGCTGATCGCGGTGACGACGCCGACCGGCAGGTCGCGCTCCTCCAGCACCGGCCCCTGCTCGATATGCACCTCGACATAGCCGAGGATACCGGCCGGATCGCGCCGGATGCCGGGGATGGCCGCCGGGTCGAGGCCGAACTCGGTCAGCGCCCGGCGCAGCGAGACGCCGTCGGTATCGCAGACATCGAGCGCGGCGGGGTCGAAGCGGCCGGCGACGGCGCGCGAGCCGTTCAGCGTCACCGGGAAGCGCACGCCCTCCTCGTCGCCGAAGGCGAGCACCTCGATGGCGAAGGGCAGTTCGACCCTGTCCGCCCGCAGTCGCCTGACGGCCTGGATCGCGGCGACGACACCGAGATTGCCGTCGTATTTTCCGGCGTTGCGGACGGTGTCGATATGCGAGCCGAGCAGCAGGGTCGGCAGGCCTTCGCCGCCGCCCTCGCTGCGGCCGACGAGGTTGCCGATGTCGTCGACATGGGTCGCAAGGCCGGCTTCCTGCATCCAGGCCTCGACCTGGCCGATGGCCTGGCGATGCTCCGGCGTCAGGAAGAGCCGCGTCAGCGCGCCCTGGTCGGCGGAGAAGCGCGCGAGATCGTCGAGGCGGCGCATGACCTCGACGCCATCCGGCGCCGCGTTGGAGCGATCGTCATGGGATGTGTTCTGTAAGAGCGTCATGATGCACGTCCCCCTCGACCGGCCCCTCGCCTGCCCGGATCAGGCCTTCGCGTCCTGGCCGATCTCGAAATTCGCCAGCGTCTCAAGCGCGCGCACCATGCCGGAGTGGTCCCAGGCGCCGCCGCCATGGGCCGCACAGGCGTTGAACAGTTCCTGCGCCGTCGCCGTGTTCGGCAGGGAGACGCCGAGCGCACGCGCCGTCGACAAGGCCAGATTCAGGTCCTTCTGGTGCAGTTCGATGCGGAAGCCCGGCGCGAAGGTGCGCTTGATCATGCGCTCGCCATGCACCTCCAGGATGCGCGAGGAGGCAAAGCCGCCCATCAGCGCCTGGCGGACCTTGGCCGGATCGGCGCCCGCTTTCGCAGCGAACAGCAGCGCCTCGCCCACCGCCTCGATGTTGAGCGCGACGATGATCTGGTTGGCGACCTTGGTGGTCTGGCCGTCGCCATTGCCGCCGACGAGGGTGATGTTCTTGCCCATCAGGCCGAAGAGCGGCTTGACCGTGTCGAAGGCGCCCTGCGGCCCACCGACCATGATCGAAAGCGTGCCGGCCTTGGCGCCGACCTCGCCGCCCGAGACCGGCGCGTCGAGATAGTCGCAACCGAGCGTATTGATCCGCTTGGCGAACTCCTTGGTCGCCACCGGCGAGATCGAGCTCATGTCGACGACGATCTTGCCGCGCGACAGGCCCTTGGCGACACCGGTCTCGCCGAACAGCACATCCTCGACATGCGGGGTGTCCGGCACCATGGTGATGATGATGTCAGCGTTCTGCGCAACCTCGGTGGCGGAGGCGCAGGAGCGCCCGCCGGCAGCGGTCAGCTCCTGCGGAACCTGCGTGCGGCTGTAGAGATGGACCTCATGCCCACCCTTGATCAGCTGGCCCGCCATCGGCGCGCCCATGATGCCGAGCCCGATGAATCCGATCTTCATGACGTGTCCTCCGGTCCTTAAAGTCTGTTTGGAAACTCAGCCCTCATCCTGAGGAGCGATCGCAAGATCGCGTCTCGAAGGATGCTCCAGATGGTTCGGGAGCCTCCTGGAGCATCCTTCGAGACGCCATTCCCAACGGAATGGCTCCTCAGGATGAGGGCTGAGACGTTGTCAAACGGGCTCTTAGCGTCAGCGCGTTGCGTTCTGAAGCCAGCCGAGCCCGTCGACCGTGCCGGCCTTCGGCTTGTATTCGCAGCCGATCCAGCCGGCGTAGCCGAGCCGGTCGATGAGCCCGAACAGGAAGCCGTAATTGATCTCGCCGGTGCCGGGCTCGTTGCGGCCGGGATTGTCGGCGAGCTGCATATGGGCGATGCGCGGCAGCAGCTTCTCGATCGTCGCCGCCAGCTCACCTTCCATGCGCTGCATGTGATAGATGTCGTATTGCAGCTTGAGATTGTCGGAGCCGGTCGCGTCGATGATGGCGATGCCCTCGGCCGAGCGGTTCACGAAATAGCCGGGGATGTCGTAACTGTTGATCGGCTCCATGATCAGCAGGATGCCCTCCCGCTTCAGCGCCGCCGCCGCGAAGGCGAGGTTGTCGACCAGCGTCTGCGCCGCCTTGTCGCGCTCGACCCCGGCCGGCGCCAGGCCCGCCAGACAGTTGACCATGGTGCCGCCGAGCGCCTTGGCGTAGTCGATCGCCTTGCCGACGCCGTCCTGGAACTCGCCGACGCGATCGGGGTGGCAGGCGATGCCGCGCTCACCCTTGTCCCAGTCGCCGGCCGGCAGGTTGAACAGCACCTGGGTCAGGTCGTTCTTCTGGAGCCGCTCGGCGATGTCGCCCTTGGCGAAGGCGTAGGGGAAGAGGAACTCGACGCCCTTGAAGCCGGCCTTGGCGGCGGCGTCGAAGCGGTCGAGGAAGGGATGCTCGTTGAAGAGCATCGTCAGGTTGGCACAGAACTTCGGCATGGCTTGAAACCTCCCGGTCGGTATCAGTCGAGCAACGCGATGGCGGTCGGCGCGTCCTCGGCGGCGAGCGCGAGGTCCTCGAACTCCGTCACCTTGTCGATGTCCGTCCCCATCGAGACGTTGGTGACGCGCTCGAGGATGATCTCGACGACGACAGGCACGCGGAACTCATCGAGCATCGCCTTGGCCCGCTCGAAGGCCGGCAGGATGTCCTGCACCTCGGTGACCCGGATCGCCTTGCAGCCGAGCCCTTCGACGACCTTGACATGGTCGACGCCGTAGACGCCGAGCTCGGGCGCATTGAGGTTCTCGAAGGACAGCTGCACGCAGTAGTCCATGTTGAAGCCGCGCTGCGACTGGCGGATCAGCCCGAGATAGGAGTTGTTGACGAGGACATGGATGTAGGGCGTGCGGAACTGGGCGCCGACCGCCAGTTCCTCGATCAGGAACTGGAAATCATAGTCGCCGGAGATCGCGACCACCGGCGTGCCGGGCGTCGCGGCGCAGACGCCGAGCGCCGCGGGGATCGTCCAGCCGAGCGGCCCCGCCTGCCCGCAATTGATCCAGCCGCGCGGCTTGTAGACGTGCAGGAACTGGGCGGCAGCGATCTGCGACAGGCCGATCGTGCTGACATAGGTGGTGTCGCGGCCGAAGGCCTTGTTCATCTCCTCATAGACGCGCTGCGGCTTGATCGGGCTTTCCTCGAAATGCGTCCGGCGCAGCATGGTGCGCTTGCGCTCGCGGCACTCCTCGACCCAGGCCGTCCGGTCCTTGAGCTTGCCGGCGGCGCGCCATTCCGTGGCGACCTCCACGAACAGCTCCAGCGCCTTGCCCGCATCCGAGGCGATGCCGAAATCGGGCGTGAAGACGCGGCCGATCTGCGTCGGCTCGATGTCGACATGGGTGAAGCTGCGGCCCTTGGTGTAGACGTCGACATTGCCGGTGTGGCGGTTGGCCCAGCGGTTGCCGATGCCCAGGACATGGTCCGAGGCGAGCATGGTCGCGTTGCCGTAGCGATGGCTGGTCTGCAGGCCGGCCATGCCGACCATCAGCGGATGATCGTCCGGGATCGTGCCCCAGCCCATCAGGGTCGGGACGACCGGCACGCCGGTGACCTCGGCGAATTCGACCAGGAGATCGGAGGCATCGGCATTGATGATGCCGCCGCCGGCGACGATCAGCGGCCGCTCGGCCGCGTTCAGCATGGTCAGCGCCTTCTCGATCTGGGCGCGGCTCGCCGCCGGCTTGTAGACCGGCAGCGGCTGATAGGTGTCGGGATCGAACTCGATCTCGGCGGTCTGGACGTCGAAGGGCAGGTCGATCAGCACCGGGCCGGGCCGGCCGCTGCGCATCAGGTGGAAAGCCTGCTGGAAGATGCCCGGGACCTGGCCCGGCTCGCGCGCCATCACCGCCCATTTGGTCACGGGCTTGGCGATCGACTCGATGTCGACGGCCTGGAAATCCTCCTTGTGCAACCGGGCGCGCGGCGCCTGGCCGGTGATGCACAGGATCGGGATCGAATCCGCCCAGGCCGAATAGAGCCCGGTGATCATGTCGGTGCCGGCCGGCCCCGACGTGCCGATGCAGACGCCGATATTGCCGGCCTCGGCGCGGGTATAGCCCTCGGCCATGTGCGAGGCGGCCTCGACATGGCGCGCCAGGATATGGCCGATGCGGTTGCGCGGCCTCAGCGCGGCATAGAACGGGTTGATCGCGGCGCCGGGGACGCCGAAGGCCTGCTTCACGCCCTCCAGCTCCAGGATCAGCACGGCGGCTTCGGCAGCGGTCATCTTCGGCATGGCCTGTCCTCCGTTCGGCGTCTCGGCGCCTGTTGTCGGGAGAGGAATGGCAGCCGGGAACCAATTGGTCCAATATATTGTTCGTTCCGATCTATATGCATGACATATAGATCGGAACCTGACCGCCACCGCGGGAGCCAAAGATGGAACTGCGTCACCTGCGCTACTTCGTGGCCCTGGCCGAGGAGCTCAGCTTCACCGCGGCCGCCCAGAAGCTGAACATCTCCCAGCCGCCGCTGAGCCAGCAGATCCGCGACCTCGAGCACGAGCTGAAGACCGAATTGTTCCGCCGCAGCAGCCGGCAGGTCGAGCTCACCGCCGCCGGCCACGCCTTTCGCCGCCACGCGCTCGCCATCCTGGCGCAGACGCGGCAGGCGGCAGCGCAGGTCAGTGCGATCGGACAGGGCCGCGCCGGCATCATCCACCTGGCGACGACGAATTCGGTGCTGCTGAGCGGCCTGTCCCTGGCGATCGCCGAGTTCCAGCGCATGCATCCGGATGTCGAGATCACCATCGACGAGATGCCGCCGCAGGAGCAGGTCGCGGCGCTCAAGGCGCGGCGGGTCGACATCTGCTTCCTGCGCCTTGCTCCCGACGATCGCGACCTCGTCGTCCGCCGGGTCTGGAGCGAGCGGATCGGCCTGGCTGTTCCGGCCGGCCATAAGCTGGCGGGCAAGAAGGCGACCACGATCCTGGAGCTGAAGGACGAGGACTTCGTCTTCTATCGGCTGCGCGATTCCGCCTTCGCCGCGCATCTGCAATCCTTCTGCGCGCAGCTCGGCTTCCTGCCGAAGATCGTGCAGCAGGTGGTCGAGTCGATGTCGATCGCCAGCCTGGTCTCGGCCGGCCTTGGGATCGGCTTCGTGCCGGAATCGGTCGGCAGGCAAGGCCTGCCCGGCCTGCGCTATCTGCGCATCACCGGCCCCTGCCCGGTCGCGGACGTCCATGCCGTGACGCAAGACGATGCCGATCCGATCATCGACCAGTTCATCGCCTTCGCCACGCAGGCAAAGGCGCGCGAGCCGTATTCGTAGATCGACTCCATGTTCATGTGGCGCTGGCCGGGCCAGGGCGCGGCGCCGACGATCTCGGAGAGGAAGGCCTCCGAGGCGGCATCGCCATGCAGGATGCAGTTCTCGCCGCCCTCCTCGTAATTGACCACGAACTGCGGCGCGATCCGGGCCTGCCCCGGCCAGTGCGGATGCGGGGCGCTCCGGCCGTAGCCGACGAGATCGCGCCGGTAGGAAGTGCTCATCAGGTGATTCAAGTTCATGCGACGGTGATTCAAGGACGTGACTTAAAGCTTTGGCAGAAGGCGCATTTTTGCAAGCAGGCTGCCATATGATCAGGACCCGCGCCGTCATTCCGGGGCACCGCGCAGCGGTGAGCCCGGAACCCAGAATCGATGCGCTTGATCGAAAGCCTTGGAGCGACCACTCCTTTTTCGAAGATGGCATCTGTTCTGGATTCCGGGCTCAGGCCTGTCGGCCTGCCCCGGAATGACGGTGGAGGCTTCGCCCGGAACGGCAGCACCAGTTGCCCCGGCGCCCTACCCTGCGAGCGAGCGGATCCGCTCCTGGTCCGGCGGCAGGAAGGAGCGGTCGAAGACCTCGCGCAGGGACGGTGTGCGCGGCAGCTTCTTGGTCTCGACGATCAGGGCGATCAGCCGGCCGAGGCGGGCATCATCCATGTCGCCGACGCCGATCCGCCTGCCTTCCGGATGCGCCATCTCGCTCTTCAGCGTGCCGACGAGGCGTGTCAGGTTGACGTCGCGCCGGATCGACGGCTCGCGCTTGGCCAGCGCCTCGATCGCGAGGTTCGGGTCCTTCGTCGTGTCGCTCAAGGCCCGGTTGAAGGCGCGCACCATGCCAGAGAGCGCCCGCGGATTGGCGCCGTAGAGTTCGCGCGTCACGAACAGGGTGTTGCCGTACATGTCCGGCAGGTGGTCGGCGTAGTTCAGGAAGCGCAGCTCCTTGCGCCCGTCGATGCCGAGCGGCGCCACCGAGGCGATGATCGTGTTGACGAAGCCGAACACGCCCTGCGCGCCCTTGCCCTTCAGCATGTCGGCGACCTGGTTGCCCATCGCCGCCGGCGACTCGACGACCTTCACCTTGCTGGCGTCGACGCCGTTGGCGCGCGCGAACATGTCGAAGGTGATCAGCGCGGCATCGACCGGATGGCCGGAGATCGTCTTGCCCTCGAAATCCTTGGGCGAGCGGATCGAGCTGTCGGCGGGAACGGCGATGGTGAAGGGCACGCTGTTGAAAGTGGTCCAGATCGCCACCGGCCCCTCATTCGGAGCGCTGCGGGCGATGCGCTCGATCAGCGCCGAGATATCGCCGTAGCCGACATCGAAACTGCCGGCCTTGACCTGCGGGATGATCGCCGCCGCCCCCTCGCCGGGCGAGAAGGCTATGTCGAGCCCCTCCTCGCGCAGATAGCCGCGATCCTCGGCCAGGAGGAAGAACGAGACCGGGCCCGACAGCGAAGTGTTGAGCAGCAGCTTGTAGCGCTGCGCCTGGGCGGAAACGGTCAGCGGGATGGCGGCCGCGCTGGCGGCGAGGCCGGCGGAAAAGACCCTGCGGTTGATGCGCGGCACGATGGTTCCTCCTGCAAGATGACGCTGAACTCGCGATGCCGGGGCGACGCGCCCCGCTTCACATCGCTCTTGGACGTGGGATGCCTGTGCCCTGCCGCTTCGGCGAGCGGGGCGGTCTCAGCTGCCGCGATAGGTCGAGCAGCTTCCCGGCGTGCACAGCAGCGGCACGTGATAGTGCTGCTTCACGTCGAAGACGGAGAAGCGGACCGCCGGGCGATCGATGAACGGCGCCGGATCGCCCGCGCCAGCCTGGCTGCGAAGATACTCGTCGACACGGAAGACGAGCTCGTATTCGCCGAGCTTGGCGTCCTCCCGGCGGACGAGCGGCGCGTCGGTGCGCCCGTCCTGGTTGGTCGTCGCCGATTTGACCAGGATCCAGCCCTCGCCCTGCCTGATCGAGAGGTCGATCCGGACGCCCGCCACCGGCCGGCCGCGGTTGGAATCGAGGATATGCGTGGTGATGCCTGCCATGACCGTACTCCTCAGCTGCCGCGGTAGTAGGAATAGCCCCAGGGCGAGAACAGCACGGGCAGGTGGTAGCGCTGCCCGAGATCGGCGATGACGAAGCGGATCGGGACGGTCTTGAGGAAGTTCGGCGTCGGCAATTGCGCGCCCCGTGCCCGGAAATAATCCTCGACATGCAGCAGGAGCTCGTAGCGCCCGGCCTTCAGCGCCTCGTCGACGAGCAGCGGCTCGTCGGTGCGTCCATTCTGCGCCGTCACCACCGTCTTGAGCGGGCGGTAGCGATCGCCGTCGAGCACGGAAAGGTCGCAAGTCATGCCTGCGCCCGGCAGGCCATGGAAGGTATCGATCGCGTGCATGGTCAGGCGCGGGCTCAAGCCTGTCTGCGAGACCGGCGCGACCGTCAGCGCGCCGGGCTGCTGGCCAGGTTGCGGGCTCTGGGCCCGGGCGAGAGCCGGAGCGGCGACCACCGCCGCCCCAGCCGCCAGGATCCGTCGCCGGTCGGTGATCAGGCGATCCATGAGTGCTCCCTCGATGTCATGCGCTTGCTGGTCTCAGGCCGCGCGCGAGGCCTGCGATTCATCGGTCACCTGCGCCAGGCGGCTGCGGGTGATGAAGCTGATCTGGGCGAGCGCTTCCTCGCGTTCCGGGGCGGTGTCGCGCGCCGCGCGGCGGGCGAGCTCGGCATAGATGCCGGCCTTGGTGTAGTGCCTGACGCAGGCGATGAACGGGAAGCCGTGGCGCTCGCGATAGGCGCGGTTGAGCGTGTCGATCAGCCGGACCTCCGCCTGAGTCAGGCTGGTGAGGCCGGCGCTGGCCTGCTCGACGTCCGAGGACTGGGTCAGCTCGCCCCGCTTCGCCTCGCGCCCGGCAAGCTCCGGATGGGCGCAGAGCAGCGCGATCAGCTTCGCCTCGTCGCTGCCGCGGACGGCGGCTATCATCGCCGCGTGCATCGCGTCGACGCTGGCGAAGGGGCGCGCCGCGAAGGCCGCCTCGGCGACCCAGGACGAGTGCTCGAAGATCGCGCCGAAGGCGGATACGAAAGCAGGCCGATCCATGGCGTTGATCGCCGCCAGCGTGAAGGGCGGCTGCGTTGCTTTGGAAGAGGGCGTCATCTCGGTGTCCTGTCCTTCGGATACATGGCCGGCGCGAGCGGCTCGCATCGACATCCCCGGTGTACCGCAAGCCGCTCCTCATTGAGATCGGGCGCCGCCAATTCCCATTATTTGCAAACCCGAATAGAGCCTGAGAGGATCGGCCTATTAGAGGCCGTTCCGTCGCAGGGACCATCGACCATGCAGCCTCAGGAGAACCCCCTCGACGCACAGCTCCTGCGGGTCTTCTGCATCCTGATGGCGGAACGCAGCGTCACCCGGACGGCCACGCGGCTGAACCTGTCGCAACCGGCCACGAGCCTTGCCCTGAAGCGCCTGCGCGAGATCTTCGGCGACCAGCTCCTGGTGCGCGGCCGCGACGGCATGGTGCCGACCGAGCGGGCGATCGCGCTGCAGCAGACCGCGATCAAGGCGCTGGAGGAGCTCGACAACCTGCTGGTCGATCCGAACCGGGTCGATCCGGCCTCGAGCCATCAGAGCTTCACCATCGCCCTGCCCGACTATGTCGCGCCAGCCTACCTCGCCGGCGCCGTGCGTGAATTCCGCCAGCGTGCGCCCCATGCCCGGCTCACGCTGCGCTCGCTCGGCGCCGATTTCGATTTCGAAGGCGCGCTCGCCGCCGGAACCGTCGACATCGTCATCGGGAACTGGCCCTCGCCGCCGCCCTATCTGCGGACATCGACGCTGTTCGAGGACGATGTCGTCTCGCTGGTCGACCGCGAGCATGCCTTCGCCCAGGAGGTCCCGTCGCGCGCGGAGTTCCTGGCGGCCAACCACATCGCGCCGACGCCCTATTCGATCGCCCATCGCGGCGTGGTCGAGACGCACCTGACCAAGATGCGGATCAGCCGCGAACGCCGCCTGGTGATCTCCTATTTCGCGATGGCGCCTTACATGCTGGTCGGGACCGACCTGGTCTTCACCACCAGCCGGCATTTCGCGCGCTATTTCACCACGATCCTGCCGCTGGCGATCGTCGAGCCGCCGCTCGAATTCCCGCGCATGCGCTTCTACCAGCTCTGGCACGACCGTACCCAGCACTCGCCGATCCATCACTGGCTGCGCCAGGTCCTGACCCGCAACCGCCTCCCGAGCGAGCCGGCTGCGGGCACGTAGGCGTCGTTTCTGGAGTTTTCTCAGCCCTCGTCCTGAGGAGCAGCTGAAGGCTGCGTCTCGAAGGATGCTCCAGGAGGCTCCGGAGACATCCGAACCATCCTTCGAGACGCCGCTGACGCGGCTCCTCAGGATGAGGGCTGTGGGTTTTCAGATGGACCTTCAAGACCCTTTTAGGGTCCACGCGCTGGATCGCCCCCGCAAACGAAAACGACCGCCCGCCGGTGATTGGCACCGGGCGAGCGGCCTAGTCAGACGGGAGCTGCTTTCCGCCGTCTGCGACGCAAAACAGCTTCCGCCAAGGTAGCGTCTTGCGACGCTCGCGGCTTCTGCGGCCGCGGCCTCCCCAGCCTCCCTATTTCCCGGCCTTCATGGAAGCGGGGATGAACTTGATGATCAGGAGCACGGTGGCCGCTTCGAACAGGGCGACCATCCAGAGGCCGGGCGACATCAGCCCCGTCGCATCCTTGATCACGCCCATGGCGAAGGGGGCGCCGAAGCCGGCGAGGTTCGCCACCGAGTTGATCAGGGCGACGCCGGCCGCCGCAGCAGAACCCGAGAGGAACAGGTTGGGCATCTGCCAGAACACCGGGATGGCGCTCATCGTGCCGATGATGGCGAAGGCCAATGCGACCAGAGCGAGATAGGAGCCGTGCGGGATCAGGAAGCCGAGCGCCGCCATCGACACCGCGCCAACCAGGGCGGCGATGCCGGTGTGCAGGCGGGCTTCCCGGTGACGGTCCGAGCTGCGGCCGATCATGATCATGCCGGCGGCGCCGCAGAGATAGCAGGCCGCCATGATCCAGCCGACGGCGGCCGGACTGGTGAAGCCGAGCTCACGCACCGCGGTCGGGCCCCAGAAGGTCAGGGTCGAGTTCGCAAGGATGATGCAGAAGTAGATCGCGATGAACTGCCAGACCCGCGGGTCGCGCAGCGACTTCATGATCTTGTGCTCGCGCGGGCCGAGGGCGGCGCGGTCGCGCTCCAGGTCGGCGAGGATCAGGCTCTTCTCCTTGTCGGTGAGCCAGTTCGCCTTCTCGGGCTTGTCGGTCATGTAGAACAGGGTCACGATGCCGGCGATCACCGAGGGAATGCCCTCGATCAGGAAGACCCACTGCCAGCCGGCCCAGCCATTGACGTGATTGAGCTCGGTCATGATCGTGCCGGCCAGCGGCCCGCCGAGCACGCCGGCCAGGGCCGAGGCGGACATGAACAGGCCGAAGGCCTTGGCGCGCCGCTGCGTCGGATACCAATAGGTCAGATAGAGGATGATGCCGGGATAGAAGCCGGCCTCGAACACGCCCAGCAGGAAGCGCAGGACATAGAACTGCATCGGCGTCGTCACGAACATCATCGCGATGCAGGTGATGCCCCAGAGCATGGTGATGCGGGCGACGGTCTTGCGCGCGCCGATCCGTTCGAGGAGCAGGTTGCTCGGGACTTCGAACAGGAAGTAGCCGATGAAGAAGATGCCGGCGCCCAGGCCGTAGATCGCTTCGCTGAACTTGAGGTCGTTCAGCATCTGCAGCTTGGCGAAACCGATGTTGACCCGGTCGATCCAGGCGAGGATCCAGAGGATCATCAGGAACGGAATGAGACGCCAGGTGACCTTGCTGAAGGCCGCGTCCAATTGTTGTGGTGACGTGCTCTCGGAGATATCCGCTCCGTGAGTGACGGCTGTCGACATGATGACCTCCCCTGTATGCCGCGGTCTTCAGGTTCGGCCTGACCACTGGCTCCGATCATGCCGAATAGTCCGAACGGCGGCTCACGGTGAGACCGGTTCCGAAATGCCCATTATTTGCAGATTGAATATGCTTTGCCGGGTGAGGACGATCGGCCTTCACGAGGCATGCGCGGGAGCCCTCTCCCGGAACGGGGGAGGGTTGGGAGGGGGCATTGGCACTGACGCTGGTTCGATGTCGCGCCGGCCCCCTCTCCATCTCTCCCCCGTGCCGCGAGAGAGGGCCTGTCGAGGTTCCGCAGCTCTCGGATAATCCCGAGCCTGACGGCTCCCCGCCCCTTCTACGCCGCCAGCGCCTCGGTCGCCGCAGTCGCCTGCCAGCCCTGCAATTCGCGCCAGTTCGGCTCCAACTCGGCGAAGCGCGCCAGGCTGAAGCTGGAGATGTCGGCGAAGCCGCAGGCGCCGTCGACGACGAGATCGCGGATCGCCCGCCCGCTCGCCGGCGAGAGGCCGAAGCCGACGCTCGACAAAGTCGCCACCACGACGTTGGCCTGGGTGGCGAGCCGATCGATCACCGGACGGCCGTCAGGCGTGTTCTCGATGACGCCGGCCCAGGAGCGGATGATGCGGGCATGCGCCGCCTTGGGCAGCAATTGCGCGAGGCGCCGGCCCATATGCAGCATCAACGGCGTCGTTGGCTTTGCCGGCGTGCCTTCCTCCGCCATCGCCAGCCATTCATGCGGGCCGCCGCCATAGGCAAGGTTGCCCCGCAGAGTCTGGCGGCCATAGAGGCCGCAGCCATCGACGCCGCCGAGCGGCATCAGCGGCAGCGGCTCGGTCACGATCATCTCGCAGCGGGCCGACTGGACCGGCACCTCCTGCCCGAGCATGGCGGAGAGACGTCCGGTCTGCGGACCGGCGGCGAGCACGAGGCTGTCGCAGCCGATCTCGCCGCGATCGGTCTCGACTGCAACGACGCGGCCGCCCTCGCTGCGGAAGCCGTTGACGCTGGTGTGCTGAAGGATGCGCCCGCCATGGTCCTGCATCGCCCAGGCATAGCCTTGCAGCGTGCGGTGCGGATTGGCATGGCCCCCGAACTTGTAGTGATAGCCGCCGACAATGGTATCGCCCGCCAGCGGCACCAGTTCCTTGGCCTGCTTGAGGTCGAGCACCTGCGACTGGAAGCCCTGCCGCTCGGCGTTGCGCAAGGCGCGGCCATAGAGCGCCATCTGCTGCTCGCTGGCGGCGAGGCGGATGCGTTCGGGCCGGAATTCGGTGGGGTAGCCGAGCAGTTCGTCCATGATCGGCCAGAGCCGCTGCTCCTCGGCAAAGAGCGGCGAATGATGGTGCGAGCAGCCGCCGCCATTGCGGCCTGAGGCCTCCCAGCCGATCAGCCCCTTCTCCAGCACCAGCACGTCGACGCCGTCCCGCGCCAGCCACCAGCCAGCGGAGAGGCCGGTGACGCCGCCGCCGACGATGACGACCGAAGCTCCCTTGATCTCGCTCATGATGGCTCTCACTCGCTCGCGACAGGGCCAGACGCGTCATTGCCCGCGACGGTGTAGCGCGCCGGCACCTCCCAGAAGGGGCGCCACTGCGCGTGCATGCCGAACCAGGTGTCCCAATGCTCGGCCTGCTCGGGCGCTTCAGGGACAAGGGAGGTCATCGCCAGCGACATCGGCCTGACCGGTGCGCGATAGCCGGCGAGCGGAATCGCCGAGAGCGGCTGAGCCGCGCCTAGCGCCAGCAAGGCTGTGACCTGCTCGCGGCAACGGCGGCCCTGGCAGGGACCCATGCCGGCACGGGTCAGGCGCTTGACCTGGTCGGGATTGGGCGGCCCCTCGCCAAGCAGTGCCGCGAGCGAGCGGTCGTTGCGGCGCTCGTTCTGCCAATCGAGATAGCGTGGCGGGCGGACCTCGAGGATCTCGCGTGCCGTGACCTCCTCGCATTGACAGACATGGAACTCGGCGCGCGCCTCGATCACGCTCGCCCGGACCCAGGCGAGGCGATAGGTGGAGATGTCGTACTCCGGCGCGGGTGGCGCTGCGGCTTCCGCAACGGCTGCTTCGTCCCCGAGCGCCGCAACGGCGCGGGCGGCCTCCGCCTCGGCGATGGTGCGGTCGCGCGTCTTGGCCGCCCAGACGCCGGCGCAGTCGCCGACGGCGTAGACATTGGCGAGGCTGGTGCGCTGGCTTGCATCGAGCACGGGCGCGTAGCCGCCGCGCTCGGCCTGGAACGCAACCTTGCAGCTGGCCGCGTCGATCAGGTCGATGACCGGCGTCGCGCCGACCGCCAGCACGATGCCGTCGCAGGCGATGGCGCGCTCGTCGCCGGCCGGACGCCCCTCCTCGTCCAGCCTTGCGACAACAGCCGCTTCAACGCCGTCGCGGCCGGTCGCCTCGCGCACGACATGGCCGGTCAGGATTTCGGTGCCGCCGGCGCTGAGGCTCGCCAGCAGATCCGCGTCGCCGATCGGCTCGGCCGCCTGCTCGACGATGGCGGCGAGCATGACGCCCGCCTCGCGCAGGGCGAGCGCGGTGGTCAGCGCCTCCGTATTGGAGCCGAGGATGACGACCTTGCGCGGGCCGAACGCGTCGTAGCGGGTCGCGAGGTTGAGCGCGGCGGTGGCGCCCATCACGCCGGGCTTCTCCCAGCCGGGGAAGCCGAGGCCCATGTCGCGGCGGCCGCAGGCCAAAATGACGTGCTGCGCCTGGACAAGGATGCTGCTGTCCTCGTCGGCGAGCCCGGCAACGAGGCCCGGCATCCAGCCGAGCGCCGGGCCGTTGGCGTAGAGCCCCCAGCAGGCCGTGCCGAGGCGCAGATCGACACCCGCCTCGAACGCCTCGGCGATCCGCGGTTCGGAGGCGACGAAGGCCTCCATCATGGCGTTGCGGTTGCGGGCGCTGGCGGCCATGCCCTGGCCGAAATGCAGCGGTACGTCGTCGCCCATCGTCCTGAACGGCACCGGGTTCTCGTCGACCAGCAGCACGCTAAGGCCACGCGCCGCGGCGCCGATCGCGGCTGCGAGCCCGGCCGGGCCGGCGCCGACGACGAGGACATCGACGCTCTCGGCGATGGCGAGCGGCTTGCCGGTGACGGATTTGGGGTCGGAGGCGGGGATGCTCATGGGCTGCGCTCTCGAGGGGCTGCGTTCAGTCTCGGCATCGGCAGGCGGGAGGCAGGCCGGTTTGCGACATCGTCTCGCCCGGATGCGACATCTCGCTCAGAGCACCTGTTCGAGGAAGGCGCGGGTGCGCGTCTCGCGCGGCGCGCCGAAGAACTCGGCCGGGGCTGCATGCTCGACGATGACGCCACCATCGGTGAAATAGACGTGGTCGGCGACCTCGCGCGCAAAACCCATCTCATGGGTGACGAGGATGCAGGTCATGCCCTCGGCGGCGAGGTCGCGGATGGTGACGAGCACCTCCTTCTTGGTCTCGGGATCGAGCGCGGCGGTGACCTCGTCGAACAGCATGACCTTCGGATTCATCGCCAGCGAGCGGGCGATGGCGACGCGCTGCTGCTGGCCGCCGGAGAGCTCGCCCGGATAGGCGTCGTGCTTGTGCGAGAGGCCGACCTTGGCGAGGAGGCGCTTGGCCCGCTCCCCGACCTCGGCAGGGTCCTGCTTCAGCACATGGATCGGCGCCATCATCACGTTCTGAAGCGCGGTCTTGTGCGGGAAGAGATTGTATTGCTGGAAGACGATGCCGACGTCGCGGCGCAGCGCCAGCTTGTCCAGGGCGGGGTCGTTGACCTGCCTTCCGGCGACGGTGATCGAGCCCTTGCTGATCGGCACCAGCGCGTTGATGCAGCGCAGCAGCGTCGACTTGCCGGAGCCGGACGGGCCGATGATGCAGACGGTCTCGCCGCGGCGGATGGTGAGGCTGACATCCTTGAGCACGACGAAGGCGCCGAAGGCCTTCTCGACGCCCTCGACGACGACGACCGGCTCGCCGAGTTCATGCTTGGCAGCCATGGTCATCCCTTCACGTTGAAGCGGCGCTCGAGCGCCATGGTCAGGCGCGCGATCGGGTAGCAGTAGGCGAAGAACATAAGGAGCAGCAGCAGGTACATCGGCAGCATCAGTTCGGGCCGGCTTTCGGCGACGAGGGCGGCGCGGGTGATGGTGAGCCCGTCCTGGATGCCGACGACCGAGATCAGCGTCGTCGCCATCGTCAGGATGGCGTAGAGGTTCATCCAGGGTGGCAGCATGCGCTTGACCGCCTGCGGCAGGATGATCATCCACATCGTCTGGCGGCGGGTGAAGGCGAGCGCCTCGGCCGATTCCCACTGGCCCGAGGGGATCGAGCGGATGCCGCCGCGCACGATCTCCGAGACATTGGCCGCGACAGGCAGCGCCAGCCCGATGATCGCCTTGACCCAGGCCGGAAAGGCGATGGTGACCGGCCCGAGCCCGATCTCGAAGGGCAAGAGGAACATTGCGTAGAACAGCAGCACGAGCCAGGGCGCGTTGCGGAAGAACTGCGTCGCCGCCCAGGACGGCTTGCGCATGATGGCCGAGGGCGAGACCTGGCCGATGCCGAACAGCACGCCGACCGCGGTGCCGAGCGCCATCGAGAGCACGCTGATCAGCAGGTTGAACAGGAAGCCCTGGAAGATCAGCGGCGCCCAGCGCAGCAGGATGGTGAGGGCGCCGTCGCGCGCGGCGGGGCCGGTCGCCTGCGCCACGGCCAGCGAGGCGGCGAAGAGGATGGCGACGCCGGCGACGAGGCCAGCGCTCAGGACCATCGGCGCGGCAAGCCCGCTCGGCGCGATCGGCGCTGCACGGAACGGCTTCAGCACCGGAAGATCGGTTGCGGCGGCCTTCATGGCATGTATCCGGGAATGCGCATGGCTCGCTCCCAGCGATGCATCACCCAGACCAGCACCGCGACGAGCAGCACATAGACGACGAGCAGCACGTTCATCATCTCGCGGACGTTGAAGACCTCGGACCAGATTTGCGACGCGGCATAGAGCAGTTCGGGCACGCCGATGGCGTAAGCGAGCGTCGTGGTCTTCACGAGGTTGACGAGGTTGTTGTTGAGCGCCGGCAGGCAGATACGGAAGGCGAGCGGCAGCACGATCTGGCGCCAGAGCTGGAAGCGGGTGTAGCCGAGCGATTCCGCTGCCTCGACCATCGTCTCCGGCACCGCCTCGATGCCGGCGCGGAAGATCTCGACATTGAAGGCACCGGCAAAGAGCGAGAAGGCGATGATCGCCCAGCCGGTGCCGCTGACCAGCGGCGACTGCCCGCCAAAGCCGTCCGAGACGGTCGGCAGCATTCCGCCGACGGCGAAATAAAAGAAGGAGAGCTGCACCAGCGGCGGGGTGTTGCGGAAGAACTGGACGTACCCCCGCACCAGGAGCCGGCCGAGCCGCGACTGGCTGCCAGCGATCCAGACGCCGAGCAACCCGATCGCGAGTGAGGCCAGGATCGAGACGACGCAGATATAGCTCGTCGTCCATAGCCCGGTCAGGAAGCGCGAGCGGTCAAAGGCGTCGTAGAAGATCGAGAAGTTGAGGCCGTGGACCTCGTTCAGGCGCTCGAAGAAAGCGGCGATCATGTCCGACATCTCGGGATGACTTGGAGCGTCATGGCCGGGTTTGATCCGACCATCTCGAAAACCAGAACCCTCTGGTCATGAGATTCTCGGGGCTAGCCCGAGAATGACGCGCCCTCGCCTATGAGCCGCCCTTCAACTTCTTGTTGGTCTCGATCAGGTAGGGGCTCTGCTTGATGCCCCATTTGGTTTCCAGCGCGAGCAGCTTGCCGCTCTTGTGCCAGTCGACCGACATGTCCTTGACCAGCTTGCCGAAGGCGCCGTCGAGATCCTCCAGCCGCACGCCGATCGCCCAGAGCTGCGGGTCCTCCGAGGTCAGCGGCATCTCGTAATTCGCCCATTTCGGATCGCCACCCGACAGCGTCGAGACGATCAGCGTATCGTCGAACAGGAAGGCGACGCAGTTGTTGCCCTGCAGCGCATTGAGGGCGTCGGGCACCGAGGGGAACACCACCATCTCCGGCGAATACATCTGCGAGACGCGGCGGTTGTAGTAGGCGCCCTGCACGGCGCAGACCTTGCGGCCCTTGAGGTCTTCCCATTTCTTCAGGCCAGCACTCTTGGGCGCCAGCACATTGGTGGCCCCCGCATAGTAGTTCGGCTCGATCATGCCGATCTGCTTGCGACGCTCTTGCGTGTCGCCCAGCGTCGCCAGGATCATGTCGATGCGGCCCTGGCGCAGGAACTCGATGCGGTTGGCGGCGATCACCGGCACCATCTCGAGCTTCACGCCGATCTTGCTCGCGACCTCCTGGGCGAGGTCGATCTCCAGGCCGACGATCTTGCCCGACGGGTCGAGGAAGCCCCAGGGCTTGTAGTCGTTCTTGACACCGACGGTGAGGACGCCCTTTTCCTTGATCTTGGCGAGCGTATCCTGGGCGAAGGCCGGCACGGCGGCGAGCGTAGCGGCGAGAGCGAACGCCAGGGCGGTCAGTCGTTTCATCGGTCGCGATCCCCTTGTCTTATTATGAAGCCCTAGCTTCCGGCGGATCGGCGCACAGATTTGATCCTGTGCGACGCTTTCTTGACTCTCAGCGGCGAGCCGGGCGGACCTCCTGCACGCGCTCAGCCCGTGGTGGATGGCCGAAGCGCTCGCGATAGCTGCGCGAGAAATGGCTGGCGCTGGCAAACCCGCAGGCGAGCGCCGTCTCCAGGATCGAGAGGCTGGTCTGGCGCAGCAGGTCGCGGGCGCGGTCGAGCCGCAGGCCGAGATAGTGTTCGCCGAGCGAGCGGCCGAGATGCTGGCGGAACAGCCGTTCGAGCTGGCGCAGCGAGACATTGGCGAGCCGGGCCAGCTCCTCCCGTGGCTCTGGGGTCTCGATCGTCTGCTCCATGCGCGCGATCACGCGCAGCAAGGGCGCATGGGCGATGCCGAGCCGCTCGCGCAGCGGCATGCGCTGCGGCCCCGCCCCTTCCCTGACATGGGTCTGCAGGAACCATTCGCTGACCGCGAGCGCCAGCTCGCTGCCGTGCTCGCGCGCGATCACCCCGTGCAGCATGTCGAGCGGCGCCGTGCCGCCGCTGCAGGTCAAACGGTCGCGATCGATCTCGTAGAGCGAGCGCCGCAGATCGAGCTCGGGATACTCCTCCAGGAAGGCCGGCGCGTGCTCCCAGTGGATGGTGAAGCGATAGCCGGAGAGCAGGTTGGCGCGCGCCAGCAGATAAGGACCGCCCGAAACGCCGCCGATCTTGACCCCGCGCCGCGCCAGCTGGCGCAGCCAGGCGAAGGTCGGCTGGTGATGAAAGAGTGCCGGATTGCCGCCGGCGCAGACGAAGAGATAGTCGAGCCGCAATTCAGCGCCGACACTGGCATCGGCCGCGATGGCGACGCCGTTCGAGGCAGGGGCCGCGGCGCCGTCGATCGAGACGTGGCTCCAGCGATAGAGCGGCCGGCCCGAGAGCCGGTTGGCGGCGCGCAAGGGCTCGATCGCCGAGGCGTAAGGCAGCAGCGCGAAGTCGGGTATCAGCAGGAAGCCGACATGGGTCGGCGCGCTGTCGTCGCTTTCAGGCAATCTGATGTCGCTATCGAGCATGTCAGCGAGCCTATGTCGGTCAATCTCGCGATGACAAGACCGCCCGGACCGATCGATGCGCTATTCCATCTTCTCGCTACTGTCGCAGACCCTGCAGGGCCACAAGGGCTGGACCCCGGCCTGGCGCGATCCTGCGCCGAAGTCCGAATACGACGTCATCATCATCGGCGGCGGCGGCCATGGCCTCGCGACGGCGCACTACCTCGCCAGCCGACACGGCATCACCAATGTCGCAGTGCTGGAGAAGGGCTATCTCGGCTCCGGCAATGTCGGGCGCAACACCACGATCATCCGCTCGAACTATCTGCTGCCCGGCAATACACCGTTCTACGAGCTCTCGATGAAGCTCTGGGAGGGGCTGGAGCAGGACCTGAACTACAACGCCATGGTCAGCCAGCGCGGCGTGCTCAACCTCTACCATTCCGACGCGCAGCGCGACGCCTTCGCGCGGCGCGGCAATGCGATGCGACTGGCCGGGGTCGATGCCGAACTGCTCGATACCGGGCAGGTTCGGACGATGCTGCCCTATCTCGATTTCGACAATGCCCGCTTCCCGATCCAGGGTGGGCTCTTGCAGCGGCGCGGCGGCTCGGCCCGGCACGATGCCGTCGCCTGGGGTTTTGCGCGCGCCGCCGACAGCCGCGGCGTCGACATGATCCAGAACTGCGAGGTCACCGGCATCACCATGTCGGGTGGGCGCGCCATCGGCGTCGAGACCTCGCGCGGACCGATCCGGGCGAAGAAGATCGCCATGGCGGTGGCCGGCAATTCCTCGCGCGTCGCGGCAATGGCCGGGATGCGCCTGCCGATCGAGACCCATGTCCTGCAGGCCTTCGTCTCGGAGGGGCTGAAGCCGCTGATCGACTGCGTCGTCACCTTCGGCGCCGGGCATTTCTACATCAGCCAGTCCGACAAGGGCGGCCTCGTCTTCGGCGGCGACATCGACGGCTACAATTCCTACGCCCAGCGCGGCAACCTGCCGGTGATCGAGGACGTGATGGAATCCGCCATGGCGCTCTGGCCGGGCCTTGGCCGCGTGCGGATGCTGCGCCATTGGGGCGGCGTCATGGACATGTCGATGGACGGCTCGCCGATCATCGATACGACACCGGTCGACGGGCTCTATCTCAATGCCGGCTGGTGCTATGGCGGCTTCAAGGCGACGCCGGCCTCGGGCTTCTGCTTCGCTCACCTGATCGCGACGGGCCAGCCGCACCCGGTCGCCACCGCCTATCGGCTCGACCGCTTCGCCACCGGGCGCGTGATCGACGAAAAGGGCGCCGGCGCCCAGCCGAACCTGCATTGAGATGATAAGCAGCGCTCCCCATTCCCGTCATGGTCGGGCTTGTCCCGACCATCCACGTCTTCGCTGGTCGAAGGCTGTGTTCAAGACGTGGATGCTCGCCACAAGGGCGAGCATGACGGTGGCGGCGCATCGCATCCCGACGATCCTGGAAGCCTGACCATGCGCATCACCTGTCCCCATTGCGGCGCGCGCGACGCCCAGGAATTCAGCTATCTCGGCGCCGCCGATTTGCAGCGGCCGGGCGGCATGGCGGCGAGCGAGGCCGCAATGGCTGATTATGTCTACCAGCGCGACAACCCGGCCGGCATCCATCGCGAGCTCTGGTATCACGGCGCCGGCTGCCATGCCTGGCTGGTGGTGACCCGCGACACCCGCAACCACGTGATCACTGCGGCCGAGTCGGCCAAGGCGCGCAAGGCGGGAGCGGCGGCATGAGCACCCAGCCTTTCCGTCTCGCTTCCGGCGGGCTGATCGATCGCGGCCATCAGCTGGATTTCAGCTTCGACGGCGCCTCCTATCGCGGCTATGCCGGCGACACGCTGGCTTCGGCGCTGCTCGCCAATGGCGTGCGCCTGGTCGGCCGTTCGTTCAAGTATCATCGCCCACGCGGCATCCTCTCTGCCGGGCCGGAGGAGCCGAACGCGCTGGTCGAGTTGCGTTCTGGCGCGCGCCGCGAGCCCAACACTCGCGCGACCGTCGTCGAACTGTTCGGCGGACTGGATGCAGCCAGCCAGAACCGCTGGCCCTCGCTCGCCTTCGACCTGCTCTCGATCAATGGGCTGGTCTCGCCGGCCCTCGTCGCCGGCTTCTACTACAAGACCTTCATGTGGCCGGCCTCCTTCTGGGAGAAGCTCTACGAGCCGCTGATCCGCCGCGCGGCTGGCCTCGGCCGTGCCGCCGGAACCGAAGACCCGGATCACTACGAGAAAGCCTTCGCCTTCTGCGACCTGCTGGTGATCGGCGGCGGGCCGGCCGGCCTCGCCGCAGCTTTGGCAGCCGGGCGCAGCGGCGCCCGCGTCATCCTCTGCGACGAGGATTTCCGGCTGGGCGGACGGCTGCTAGCGGAGAAGCGCGAGATCGGCGGCAAACCGGCCTCCGAATGGCTCGCCGCGACGCTGGCCGAGCTCGAAAGCCTGCCGGAGGTGCGGATCATGTCGCGCACCACCGTGTTCGGCCTCTATGACCACGGCATCTACGGCGCCGTCGAACGGGTCGCCGACCATCTGCCGCAGCCGCCGGCGCATCAGCCGCGTCAGCGCGGCTGGCGCATCCAGGCCAAGCGCGCGATCCTCGCCGCCGGCGCGCTGGAGCGGCCGATCGTCTTCGCGGGCAATGACCGGCCGGGCGTGATGCTGGCTGGCGCGGTGCGCTCCTATGTCAATCGCCATGGCGTGCTGCCCGGCCGCGAAACGGTGCTGTTCACCGCCGGCGACGATGGCTGGACCACGGCGCGCGATATCGCGGCTGCCGGCGGCAAGATCGCCGCGATCGTCGATGCCCGCCCCGCCGATCCGGCGCGCAAGGCGCTTGCCGACAAGCTCGGTGCGCGGCTTTTCGCCGGCGGCGCCGTGATGGGCGCGCGCGGCGGGCGGCAGCTCAGCGGTGTCACTATCCGCGACGCCTCGGGCGCGGTGAGCGAGCTGTCCTGCGACCTGCTCGCGGTCTCCAATGGCTGGAACCCGACGCTGCACCTGACCTCGCACCAGAACGGCAAGCCGGCCTGGGACGATGGTCTGCAATGCTTCGTGCCAGGCACCGTGCCGGCCGGACTTGCGGTCGCCGGCAGTGCCGCCGGGCGTTTCACGCTTGCGCAGGCGCTTGAAGACGGCGCGAAGCTGGGGAACGAAGCCGCCGCCGAAGCTGGTTTCGCCGCCAAGTCGGCCGAGCCCACACCGACGACCGATCCGGAGACCAACGGCCTTTCGCCGGTCTGGCGGGTACCGGGCGGCAAGGGAAAAGCCTTCGTCGACTACCAGAACGACGTCACCGACAAGGATGTCGAGCTCGCCGCCCGCGAGGGCTTCCGGCCGGTGGAGCATCTCAAGCGCTACACCACGCTCGGCATGGCGACCGACCAGGGCAAGACCTCGAATCTCGGCGGCCTCGCGATTATGGCCGAGCAGACCGGCCGGACGATCCCGCAGACCGGCACCACCACCTTCCGCCCGCCCTATACGCCGGTCGCGATCGGGGCGCTTGCCGGCCATCACCGCGGCAAGGATTTCAGGCCGGTCCGGCTCGCGCCGACGCATGACTGGTCGAAGGAGCAAGGCGCCGTCTTCATCGAGGCCGGACAATGGCTGCGGGCGCAATACTATCCGCGCCCCGGCGAGACCGACTGGCTGACCACGGTCAACCGCGAGGTCAAGGCGGTGCGCGCTAGCGTCGGCCTCTGCGACGTCTCGACGCTCGGCAAGATCGACATCCAGGGCACCGACGCCGCCGAGTTCCTGGAACGGGTCTACATCAATGGCTGGAAGGCGCTGCCGATCGGCAAGGCCCGCTACGGGCTGATGCTGCGCGAGGACGGCTTCGTCATGGATGACGGCACCACCTCGCGCCTCGGCGAGACGCATTTCCTGATGACAACCACCACCGCCAATGCCGGCAAGGTGATGCAGCATCTCGAATTCTGCCATCAGGTGCTCTGGCCGGAGCTGGACGTGCGCATGGTCTCGGTCTCCGAGCAATGGGCGCAGGTCGCCATCGCCGGCCCCAAGGCGCGCGAGACCCTGCTAGGCGTCATCGACCCCGAGCATGATCTCTCGAACGAGGCCTTCCCCTATCTCGCGGCGCGCGCCGTCACGGTCGGCGGCGGCATCCCGGCCCGGCTCTTCCGCATCTCCTTCTCGGGCGAGCTCGCCTATGAGCTGGCGGTTCCCGCGGACTACGGCGATGCGATGGTGCGCGTGCTGATGCAGGCGGGCGCGCCCTTCGGCATCACGCCCTATGGCACCGAAGCGCTCGGCGTGATGCGCATCGAGAAGGGCCATGTCGCCGGCAACGAACTCAACGGCCAGACCACGGCGCGCGATCTGGCCTTAAGCAAGATGATGTCGTCGAAGAAGGATTTCGTCGGCCGGCTGATGGCGGGCCGGCAGGCGCTGGTCGAAGCGCACAGGCCCTCCTTCGTCGGCTTCAAGCCGGTCGATTCCTCCCAGCGCCTGCGTGCCGGCGCGCATTTCATCGGCATCGGCAAGCCGGCGGCGATGGAGAATGACGAGGGCTACATGACCTCGGTCGCCTACTCGCCGCATCTCAACCACTGGATGGGACTCGGCCTGATCAAGGGCGGCGCCAACCGCATCGGCGAGCGCGTGCGCGCCTATGACCCGGTGCGCAATGGCGACGTCGTCGTCGAGATCTGCTCGCCCGTCTTCGTCGATCTCGAAGGAGCCCGCCTCCATGGCTGAGACAGCGCGTTCATGGGCGCCGCGCGCCGCCTGGGCCGGCATCGCGCAGGCCGGGCAGATCGGCGCGGCCGGAGCGGCCGGCGTCACCGCGAGCCTGCTCGACGGCTTCGGCCTGGCGACGCTGATTGCCGCGCCCGGCGGGACAGCAGCCTTGTCGCAGGTCGTCGAAGGGCGGCTGGGCATCGCCTTGCCGACGACGCCGAAGATCATCTCGAATGCGTCCCATGATGCGATCTGGTCCGGCCCGGATCAGTGGCTGCTGCGCGCCGCCACACGCGACCGCTTTGGCGATCTTCTGGATGCGCTGTCGGCTCAAGGTTCCGTCAGCGACCAGAGCGATGCGCGCGCCGCAATGCGGCTCTCAGGACCGCATGTGCGCGATGTTCTGGCCAAGGGCGTGATGCTCGATCTGCATCCTGCCGCCTTCGCTGTCGGCGATACCGCCTTGACAAGCATCGCCTATATCGGTGTCCATCTTTGGCGGCTCGCTGACGAGCCGGATGGATCCGTGTTCGAGATCATGGTCGCACGCAGCATGGTAGGAAGCTTCTGGTCCTGGTTCGCCGCCTCCGCGGCCGAATTCGGCTGCCGGGTCTCCACCGGCCGAGGTTGACGGCAGCGCGCTGCGCGCCGTCCCTTCCTTCGACCTTTCCCGATTCTCAAGTTTTCAGGGACCCGCGCGAGCGGGCCGATCCGTCACATGTCCGATTCTCCGATGATCCTTGCTCTGTCCTGCCCTGACCGGCCGGGCATCGTCGCCGCCGTCTCGACGCTGCTGGCCGAGGCCGGCTGCAACATCCGCGACGCGCAGCAATTCGACGACCTCGAAACCGGCCGCTTCTTCATGCGGGTGGTGTTCGACCGGCTGGAGGGCGCCCGCAGCGCCGCCGAGATCCGCGGCCTCGTCGACGAGCTGGCGGCGCGCTTCAAGATGACCGTCTCCCTGCGCGACGCGGCGGCCCACAAGCGCGTGCTGCTGCTGGTCTCGAAATTCGACCATTGCCTGGCCGATTTGATCTATCGCTGGCGCATCGGCGAATTGCCGATGGAGATCACCGCGATCGTCTCGAACCATGCCCGCGAGCACATCGCCTCAACCGATCTCGGCGACCTGCCCTTCCACCACATGCCGGTCAATCGGCAGACCAAGATGGAGCAGGAGGCCGAGCTCTGGCGCCTGATCCAGGACACGCAAAGCGATCTCGTCGTGCTCGCCCGCTACATGCAAGTCCTGTCGGACGGGCTCTCGGCCAAGCTCTCGGGGCGCTGCATCAACATCCACCATTCGTTCCTGCCCGGCTTCAAGGGCGCCAAGCCCTATCACCAGGCGCATGAGCGCGGCGTGAAGCTGATCGGCGCCACCGCACACTACGTCACCTCCGATCTGGACGAAGGGCCGATCATCGAGCAGGACGTCGAGCGCATCAGCCATCGCGACACGCCCGACGACCTCGTCCGCAAGGGCCGCGACATCGAGCGGCGCGTGCTGGCGCGGGCGGTGCGCTACCATCTCGAGGATCGCGTGCTGCTCAACGGCAAGAAGGCCGTCGTCTTCACCGACTGAGGCGACGCGGCATGGCGGGCATCAGCGCCCGCCATGCTGCCAGCAATCTTTACTCCGTGACCACATAGGCGGCGCGGTCGATGCCGTGGCGGGTGAGCTTGTCGTAGAAGGTCTTGCGCGGGATGCCGAGCATCTCGAGGGTGGCGCGGACATCGCCACGATTGGCCTCCAGCGCCTCCCGGATCAGGTTGGCCTCGATCGCGTTTAGGCGTTCGGGCAGGCTCGCCGCCGCGACGTCACCCTGGACCGGCGCAGCCGGCAGGTCGGCGACGAGGCCGAGCGCCACCCTCTCGGCGAAATGGACGAGCTCGCGGACATTGCCCGTCCAGGCGTTCTCGACGAGATGGCGCTCGACGCTGCGATCCAGCGCCGGCACGTCGCGCCCATATTTGCGCGCCGCACGGGCGAGGAACTGAGCGAAGAGCAGCGGCACGTCGCGGCGGCGCTCGCGCAGCGGCGGAATCCGCAAGGTGACGACGTTGAGCCGGTAGAATAGATCCTCGCGGAAATCGCCGCGCTGGGCGGGATCGCCGAGATCGAGCTTGGTCGCGGCGACGACACGCAGATCGACGCGGCGCCGCTCATTCGAGCCAAGCGGCGAGATCTCGCGCCCCTCCAGCACCCGCAGAAGCTTGACCTGCGCCGCCGGCGGCATGCTTTCCAGCTCGTCGAGGAAGAGCGTGCCGCCGCTGGAATGCTCGATCCGGCCGACGCGCTTCTTCTGCGCGCCGGTGAAGGCACCGGCCTCGTAGCCGAACAGCTCGCTCTCGATCACGCTCTCCGGCAAGGCCCCGCAATTCAGGGCTACGAAGGGCTTGCTGCGCCGCCGCCCCTGCTGGTGCAGCAGGTTGGCGACGACCTCCTTGCCGGTGCCGGTCTCGCCGAGGACCAGCACGTCGACATCGACATCGGCGAGATCGCGGATGGTCTGGCGCAGGCGGATGATCGCCGGCGCCTCGCCGAGCAGCGCGGTCTCTTCGCCCGGCGCCTCGGCGAGCGAGCGCAACCGCCGGTTCTCGAGGACGAGGGCGCGCTTCTCGACCGCACGCCTCAGGGTCTCGACCAGGCGATTGCTGGCATAGGGCTTGGCGATGAAGTCATAGGCGCCCTCGCTCATCGCCTCGACCGCCATGGCGACATCGGCGTGGCCGGAGATCACCACCACCGGGATATCGGCGTCGAGCGCCCGCAGCCGCCGGAACAGCTCGATGCCGTCCATGCCGGGCATGCGCACATCGGTGACGACGACGCCGGCATAGTCCGGGCCGATGCGGTCGAGCGCCGCCTGGGCCGAGGCGAGCGGGATCGCGGCGAAGCCGGCGAGCCGCAGCGCCTGGGCGTTGGCGTCGCGCAGGTCCGGATCGTCGTCGACGAAGGCGACCTCGATGGCGCTCGGGTCGCTGGCAGGAGCGGTCATGCGGCTCTCTTCAGGCTGATCGTGAAGGCGCTGCCCTCGCCCGGACGGCTCGTCGCGGAGAGCGTGCCGCCGAAAGAGGTGACGATATCCTGCGAGATCACCAGCCCGAGGCCGAGCCCGCGCGGCTTGGTGGTGCGGAACGGCGCGAAGAGCGCGGCCAGCGCGGCGTCGTCGAGGCCCGGCCCGTTGTCGATGATGGCGATGTCGATCCGCTCGCCCCGGATCGCGACGTCGATCGTGAGCTTCGGCGCGCGCCCGTCCTGCGCCTCCGCCATGGCCTCGATCGCGTTGCGCATCAGGTTGACCAGGACCTGCTCCAGCTCGACCAGCCGGGCCAGCACGAAGACCGGCTCTGCCGGCGCCGGCAGCGTCGGCACGACGCCGGCATGGCGCAACGCGGCGTCGAGGATCATCAGCGCGCCATCGATCGCCTCGCGGAGATCGACCGGTCCATGCGGCCCGCCGCCGCGCCGGGCGAAACCGCGCAGCGTTTCGGTGATGGCGCCGATCCGCTCGGTCAGCCCGACGACCTTGACCAGCGCGCCATCCGCGCCAGCCGCATCGGCGCGGCCGAGGAAGGCGCGGGCATTCTCGGCATAGGTGCGCATCGCGGCGAGCGGCTGGTTGATCTCATGGGCGACGCCGGCCGTGACCTGGCCGAGCGTCGCGAGGCGGTTGGCTTTCGCCAGCTCCTCGCGTGCATCGGACAGGCGCTCCTGCGCCCGCGTGCGCTCGGCCATCTCCTCGACGAGCCGGTCGTTCGCGCCGGCCAAAGCGAGTGTGCGCTCGGCGACCCGCCGTTCGAGCTCGGCCTTGACCCTCGCCTCGGCATTGCGCCGCGCGAGGTTGACCTGGCGGCGGCGCAGCGCGAACGCGCCGAGCGCGGCGCCAGGCATGAGCACGAGCGCGATCAGTGTCTGCAGGCGGACCTGCTCGTCGCGGATCGCCGCGCCGACCGGCATCAGCACCTCGAGCTGCCAGTCCGTCGTCGGGACCGGGATGCGCGAGGCGACATGCGTGCCGGCTGCGTCCCCCGTGCCGCGGACGATCTCGCCGTCGCGGCGCAAGGGCAACAGCGTCAATGGCGCCGCGCCGAACTGCAGCGACTGCCGAATCTCCGCCGCCGTCTGCGGGGCGAGCGCGATCTCGGTCTGGAAGCGCCAGTCCGTGACGGTAGAGACAAGAACGACACCGCGCCGGTCGACGACATAGGTCTGGCCGCCTAGCGCCCGCCAATCGGCCTCGACCTGATCGAACTCGATCTTGACCACAACGACGCCGAGCGGCTCCCCGCCATCGTCGACGCGGCTGGTGATGTAGAGGCCGGGACGCTTGCTGACCGTGCCGAGGGCGAACTGCTCGGCCGTGCCGCCGGTGACCGCGCCGCTGAAATAATCCCGGAACGCGTAATCGTTGCCGACGAAGCTCGTCGGCTCGCGCCAGTTGCTGGCCGCGATCGCGACACCGTCCTTCCCCAGCAGATAGATTACCGCCGCGCGGGTCTCCCGGGCGATCGCCTCCAGCTTGAGGTCGAGCGCGTGCCGGTCGCCTCCCCTCAGGGCCGAGCGTACGTCGGGGTCACGCGCCAGGATCACCGGCAGCGCGCGCTGCTTCTCCAGCTCGCCGCGCAGGATGGCGAGCGCCAACGTTCCGGCATCGGCGGCGCGGGCGCGCATCGCCGCAATGGCGCGGCTGCGGCCGGCATCGCCCGCAACCAGGAAGGCGACGGTGGCGATCGCCACGGTGACCAGCGCGAAGACGATCCAGAGGCGGCGCCTGGCGATCCAGCGACTGCGCTCGTCAGGCGGGGCTTTGCTCATGCGCCATGATGTGCGGAATTTCGCACAAATCAACCCGCCCCCGTGCGGGCGATCGCCATCACGTTCAGGGCCGGCCTATGCGATTGCCTCGCAAGCTATTGAAATTACATGATCAACTTCAAATTCCGAAGCTGGCACGGCGATTGCCAACAAGGCTGCAGCGGCGTCGAGAACAGCAAGAACCCGCGAGCAAGGCCCTACGGAGGAAACCATGGCGATCACGCTTGACCAGGCGCCGGCGCAGCCGGCTCGTCCCCGGAAATTCTACCAGCACCTCTATGTGCAGGTTCTCATGGCCATCGCGGCCGGTATCCTGCTCGGGCATTTCTGGCCGGAGCAAGGCGCGGCCCTCAAGCCGCTCGGCGATGCCTTCATCAAGCTGGTGAAGATGATCATCGCGCCAGTGATCTTCCTGACCGTCTCGACCGGCATCGCCGGGATGAGCGACATGCAGAAGGTCGGGCGCGTCGCCGGCAAGGCGATGATCTACTTCCTGACCTTCTCGACGCTGGCGCTCATCGTCGGCCTGATCGTCGGCAACCTGGTCCAGCCGGGCAGCGGCCTGCATATCAACCCGGCCAGCCTCGACGCCAAGTCCGTGCAGGGCTACGCCACCCAGGCGCATGATTCCAGCATCGTCGGCTTCCTGCAGAACATCATCCCGAACACGATCGTCGGCGCCTTCGCTTCCGGCGACATCCTGCAGGTTCTGTTCTTCTCGGTGCTGTTCGGCCTGTCGCTCTCGCTGGTCGGCGAGCGCGCCAAGCCGGTGACCGATTTCCTGCAGACGCTGTCGATCCCGATCTTCAAGCTGGTCGCGATCCTGATGAAGGCCGCTCCGCTCGGCGCCTTCGGCGCGATGGCCTTCACCATCGGCCGCTACGGCATCGGCTCCGTCGCCAACCTCGCCATGCTGATCGGCACCTTCTACCTGACCGCGGCGATCTTCGTGCTCGTCGTGCTCGGCGCCGTCGCCCGCTATAACGGCTTCTCGATCCTGGCGCTGATCCGCTACATCAAGGAAGAGATCCTGCTGGTGATCGGCACCTCCTCCTCGGAAGCGGCGCTGCCGACCCTGATGGAGAAGATGGAGGCCGCCGGCTGCAAGCGCTCGGTCGTCGGCCTGGTGGTGCCCACCGGCTATTCCTTCAACCTCGACGGCACCAACATCTACATGACGCTGGCGGCGCTGTTCATTGCCCAGGCGATGGACATCCACCTGCCGCTCGGCGACCAGATCCTCTTGCTGCTCGTCGCCATGCTGAGCTCGAAGGGCGCGGCCGGGATCACCGGCGCGGGCTTCATCACGCTCGCCGCCACGCTCTCCGTCGTCCCGGCCGTGCCGGTCGCCGGCATGGCGCTGATTCTCGGCATCGACCGCTTCATGTCGGAGTGCCGCGCCGTGACCAACTTCATCGGCAACGCCGTCGCGACGATCGTGGTGGCGCGCTGGGAGGGCGAGCTCGACCAGAACCAGCTGCAGGCCGCCCTCAGCGGCAAGCTGCCCGACCTGCTCGACGAGCCGCTCCTCACCCCGGCCGAGTGACCGCACCGGCTCGCGAAGCCCCTTCCGATGGCCCGGGCTTGCCCCGGGCCATTTTCATTTGCGAGTCCCTTCCGAGCGGCCGCCGGTCCAGCACCGACGTCGCAAGTTTGCCGGGATCCTCGGCGACTGGGTAGATTATCGAGCGGCCGATGGGCCTCAGAAGGATGATGACCGCGATGCAGTGCCGAAGAGCATATCGAGCGAGGTCGTTAGCCATGCTGGCCGCACTCGTCTTCGGGGGAGCGGCTGGCGGTCCCATCCTTGCGGCACCGGTGACGCAAACGATCGTCCTGATCCGGCATGGCGAAAAGCCGCCGGGCGGGCTGGGCCGGCTCGATTGCCGGGGATTGAACCGTGCCGAGGCGCTGCCGCCGGTGCTGGCAAGGCAGTTCGGCCGCTTCGATGCGATCTTCGCGCCCGATCCAGATCGGCAGAAGAAGGACGAGGGCATCAAATATCCCTATCTGCGACCGCTGGAGACGATCACGCCGCTGTCCAAGGCGACGGACGTGCCGGTCGAGACCCGCTTCGGCTACAAGCAGATCGGCAAGCTCGAAGAGACGCTGGAGTCGCCAAGCTATCGCGGCGCTACCCTGCTCGTCGCATGGGAGCACAAGCAGCTGGTCAAGCTGGCGCGCAGCCTGCTCGACCATCATGGCGGCGACCCTCGCCAGATCGGCAAATGGCCGGGCAGCGATTTCGACAGCATCTATGTCGTCAGGATCGTTCGTGACGGAGAAGCGACGCGAGCAACGTTCGAGCACGGCCATCAGGGCCTCACCGGCAAGCTCGGCGCCTGCACCGACGGCTGACGACCGCCCGGCCCGGCCGCGTCGGGCGGGAGGTTGCTCACCCCTGCAGCATGCAATCCGCGAGATTGTAGCAGTGGCTCGCCTGGTAGGCGTTCCGGCCCCGGTTCATATGCGTCAGGTTGAACGTCCGGATGGCGCGAAGAACCGGGCGGGCCGCAAGGAAACTGCGGATCGAGGCGGCGCCCCGCACATTGATGCCGAACATGTCCGCACCGCGCGGGACGAAATAGCTGACGTCTTCGGGCCTCGCGACGCAGCTCTCGATAGAAGCCTCGTCCACACGTTCCTGTGCGAGCGAACGGTCCGTCGTGAAGTCCGACAGATGCACCAGGAAGCGCGCACGGATGCCCTCGCCGTCTGCATAGAGCGTGAAAAGCTCCATCCAGCTCGCATTGACGCGGATGAGCGGCTTGTCGGAGGTCGACGGCAGGCAGGATACCGACCAGTAGTGACGCTCGCTCCGGCGCGGGATCGGGATGCAGTTCCGGCCGTAGAGCCCGAGAATCTCCAGAACGTCTTGCGCCTGTGGGCGGCGAAGCAGCTTCTGAAAGCGTGGAATGTATTTGAAGCGCAGCTCGAGCGATTCCGAACGCTCGTCGGCATCGAGCAGCTCGGCCCTGCCCTCGATCCAATCGCGCTGCTGCTCAGGATCGAGGAATTGCCGCAGGCCGGAGATGCGGCGGCGAGGCGGCGTGCTCGCGTCAGGTGCCATGGCGATCATCGGTGCTGGCCTTTCGGATCTCATGGGATCATCGATCAGCCTCCGGACAGGATGCGGCCGGAGCCGACATCCGCATCGTCATCAGCGGAACCGCTCAGTTCACGCCGCGCCCAGCCGCGGAAAAGATCGGTACGAAGGCCGGCTCATAGCTATCGTCCGCGTGAGCGCGCAGCCTGGCCCGCAGCTCGGCAAGAACCGCGGAAAAGGCCGGGTCTGCAGCTCGGTTCCTCTCCTCCAGAGGGTCAAGCGCCAGGTCGGCCAGGAAGGGGTCTTCCTTCTCCGGTGGAACGGGGATGCCATCCTGCCGGACCGTCATGTCGAGACGATAGCGCGCGGTCCTGATGCAGGAGCGGCGCGGCCAGCCACTGCCGTCCGGCCAGCGTCCGACGACCTGATTGGGCAAAGCGTAGCTGTCCGTCGTACCGTAGCCGACCGTGCTGAAGACCGCGTCCGGCGGGGGATCGCGGAAGAGATCCCGCCCCTGGAAGCTCTGCGCCGGCGCGATGCCGGCGAGGCCGCATAGCGTCCTGGCGAGGTCGAGGGATTCGCACAAATCCGCCCGCGCCTGCGGCTGCAGGTTCCCACGCCAGGCGATCAGGCGCGGGATGCGATGGACCTCGGGGAAGAAGGTGTGCTTCTGCAAGCGGCCGCGCTCGGCCAGCGAGACGCCATGGTCGGCCTCGAGCACGATGATCGTCCGTTCGGCGAGGCCGCTTGCCTCCAGCGCATCGAGGATTGTCCCGACCTGGTCGTCGAGCCATTTGACCAGACCGTAATAGTCCGAGCGCACCCGGGCGAGCGCTTCGGGCGGGAGCGCCGCCGCCTGCATCACATCGACGAAGCTCTGCTCGAAAGCGCTTTCCGGCGGCCCTCCGCCGATGCTGCGCGGCCAGTCGAGGTCGCGATAGAGCGCGTCATAGGGCGCGGGCGGCATGACCGGGCTGTGCGGCTGGAGATAGCTGACGCGGGCGAGGAAGGGCTGCTCGGCCGCCGCCTCGCTGCGCAGCCAGGCGGCAGCTGTCCGCGTGAGCTTGTTGCCGGGGAATTCGACGGGGCCGGGAAAGGTCCCGCCGATCGCGGCCTTCAGCGTCGGCGTCAGGATCTGCCCGCCATCATCCTCGACGCCGTCGAAGAAGCCACCGAGATCGGCGCCGACATGATCGTCGCTTTGCCAGGGGCGCAGCGCCACCGGCAGATGGGTCTTGCCGAAATTCAGGGTGCGATAGCCGTTCCGGGCGAAATGCTCCGGGAAGGTGATCAGGTCGCGCTCGTAAGGGTAGCTCGCCCAGGAGCCCTCATTGCCATAGACGCCGGTGACCTCGGGCGGGTTCGCGGTCATCTCGCTGGTGCGCGACGGCACGCAGATCGGCGAGTTGCAGAAGCAGTTGTCGAAGCGCACCCCGGCCGAGGCGATCCTGTCGATATGGGGCGTCGCGATCGCCGGATGCGGCGTGCCGTAGCAGGACAGGGCGTCGGTCCGGAACTCGTCGCCCATGATCCAGAGGATGTTCGGACGCTGGCTCATGCCCGCCCCTCCCCGCCTAGCCGCCACGCAGAGGCGTTCGCCGTGAGCGAGGCCTGCAACCGCGCGGCGATGTCGGGATAGCGAGCGCTCAGATCGGTCGCCTCCGCGGGATCGGCCTCCGGCTCGACCAGGCGCCAGCTTTCATCCGGCTCGGCGGCGAAGACTGCGGCTTCCATGATCTTGCGCGGCAGGCCCGGATCGAAGCCGGCGACATATTTGAAGCGCCCATCATAGGCGGCCCGCCAGCTGCCGAGGCCGGCATGGACGACATCGCGATGATTGCGCGCGGGATCGGCCAGTTGATGCACCAGGCTGCGGCTGTCGATCCCCGGCAAGGACTGCGCCCCAGCGATCTCGACGAAGGTGGCGTGCAGATCGAGCAGCGTAGTGGGATCCTCGACCGTCGCCCCTTGCGCGATGGCCGGGCCGGCGATCACCAGCGGCACATGCAGCGAGGCCTGATGCGGGATGAACTTCTCCCAGTAGCCGCAATCGCCCAGCATCTCGCCATGGTCGGAGGTGAAGACGATAACGGTGTCCTGCGTCTGGCCGAGCGCTTCGAGCCGCGCCAGCAGCCGGCCGAAGATCGCATCGATATTCTCGATCATCGCCGCGTAATTGCGCCGGATCGCGCCATGTTCCGCCGCCGTCATGTCGTCGGCGGGCGCGACCGGCGCGGGCGGGTCAAGGCCGGCGGCGCCTGCCGCCATGGCCGCGGTCACGTCCATCGGTTCGTGCGGACCGGTGAGATTGACCTGGAGGAACCAGGGCTTGCCGCTCCTTGTGCCCTCCTCGATCAGGGAGAGCGCGCAGGAGCCGATCCAGTTGTCGCAATAGGCCTCGTCCGGCAGGGTCGTGGGCGCGGTATTGCGATAGTTCGGCCCGGCGCCGGGGAAATCGAGCGCATCGGCGCCGAGGGCGAGCGACCTGCGGGCGACAAAGTCCGCGCTGTGCGTCTCGGCCAGCCCGTGCTGCTTCAGATGGGCGAAATAGGGCTCGGGATGGCCGTCGCGATGGGCGAAGATCGCGGCGTGCTTGCCCGCGCTGTCGAGCCCGCCGGTGAAGCCGAGGCGTTTCAGGCGCGACAGGCCATGGAGCGCGTGCTGGCCGTCCTCACCCCAGTCGGGCTCGCCCTTGAGCAGGTCGAGCTTGCCGCAGGTCATGACGTGATAGCCGGCATCGCGGAGCTGGCGATAGACGTTGGGCGCATCCGGCGAGGCGCTGTAGCCGTTATTGCGCACGCCCGCCCGATCGTACTCGTAGCCCGAGGCCAGGCAGGCCCGCGACGGGCCGCAGATCGGCGACGGACAGATCGCCTTCAGGAAGCGCACGCCGCGAGCCGCGAGCCGGTCGAGTGCCGGCGTGCGCACGCGTCCCGCATTGCCCGGCCCGGCCCAATCGCCGCGCAACTGGTCCGGCATAAACAGCAGGATGTTGGGTCGGCGCATCCGGCTTCTCCGCATAATTTGATCAAATATCAGACAGAACCGGTCATATCCCTTGACATCATGCAAGGCAATATGGCGTCTAAATCCAATTCATGATCAAATCAGAGATCTGACATGTCCTCCTCAGAGCAGATCGCGGCCCGGAATGCCGCCGCCGTCGCCGAACGCTTTTCGATGAAAGGGCGCCGCGCCCTGGTGACCGGCGGCAGCGTCAGCCTCGGCCGCGAGATCGCGATCGCCTTTGCCGATGCCGGCGCCGATGTCGCCATCCATTTCTCGCGCGCAGCCGACACCGCCTTTGGCCTGCCGGAGGCGTCGGAGACCACCGTCGCGGAGATCGAGGCGCGTGGCGGCCGATCACTCGCGATCGAGGCCGATTTTTCCGTGCCCGGCGAGGCCCGGCGCTGCGTGCGCGAGGCGATCGCGGGGCTGGGCGGGATCGACGTGCTGGTCGTCTGCGCCTCCGTGCAGAAGCGCACCGCATTCACCGCCTTGCCGGACGACGAGATCGACTGGCAGCTCAGGATCAATTACCGCGCAACGATCGAGCTGCTCCAGGAAGCCCTGCCCGACATGAAGCAGCGGCAATGGGGACGGGTGCTGACGATCGGCTCGATCAACCAGACACGGCCGGAGCCGGACCTTGCGATCTATGCCTCGCTGAAGAGCGCCCAGCACAACCTCGCCATCAATCTCGCCGCCGATTACGCGCCCCATGGCGTCACCGTGAACAACCTGTCGCCGGGACTGATCGTCACCGAGCGCAATCGCTGGCGCCGGGAGGACGCCTGGCAATGGCAGCGCATCCAGCAGGGCTCGGCGCCGATGCGGCGGGCGGGCGAGGTCAGCGAGCTCGCCGGGGCAGCGCTGCTGCTGTGCTCCGAGGCCGGGAGCTTCATCACCGGGGCCGACCTGCAGGCGACGGGTGGCCGCCATCTCGGCTGGTAACATCGCGCGACGAAGATCGCGCTAGCCTGCGAACAACGGCTCGACGAGACCGGCCACGCCGACATCGAGCGCCAGCAGCGCGCCGGCCAGCGGCTCGGCCGCCAAGGCCTCGGCGCTCAGTTTCTGGCGCGCGGTGGTCACATAGAGCGTCCGCAGATCGGCCCCGCCGAAGGCGCAGGAGGTCGGCTGGCTCACCGGCAACTCGATCAATCGGTCGAGCCGGCCGTCCGGCGCGAAACGGGCAAGGCAGCCGCCCTGATAGCGGGCATTCCAGAGATAGCCGTCGGCGTCGACCGTCGCCCCGTCGGGGCGGCCCGGCGCGGCATCGGCCGCCGCGAAGAGGCGCCACGGGCCGATCTCGCCGGTGGCGGGATCGTAGTCGGCCTGCTCGATCGCTCCTTGCCGCGTATCGGTGAAATAGAGGGCGCGGCCATCCGGAGCGAAGGCGATGGCATTGGCGACGGTCACGCCCGATCTCAGTTGCGTCACGGCACCCGTCGCATCGACAGAATAGAGGCCCCCGGTCGTGCGCAGGCCGAAATCCCACATGCTGCCGCAGAGGATACGGCCGGCAGGGTCGCATTTAGCGTCGTTGAGGCGGTTGTCGGGCGGGCCGTCTTCGACGTTCGCGATCGCTGCGAACTCCCCATCGCGCGGATCAAAGCTGAGCAGGGCATGACGGACCGCGACGACGAGGCCGCCGGAGCGCCGGCCGACCACAGCGCCGATCAGATCCGGCATCGCCCAGCTTTCGACCGCGCCGCTCGCCGGATCGAGCCGCCGCAGCGCCGGGGCTCGCAGGTCGATCCAATACAGGCACTGCTCGCGTGCCAGCCAGCTCGGCGACTCGCCGAGTACGTCGCCGCTATTGGCCGCGACAATGAGGTCGACGGACCTCATGCCGGCTGCTCCAGCCCGGCCGCCGGCTGGACGGCCATCCGCGCCAGCAGGTCATGCTTGGCCTTCTCGATATGCGCGCCCATCAGCAGCAGGGCCGAGGTCGCATCGCCCCGCTCGATCGCCAGAATCAGATGCTGGTGGTCGTTGATCACGCCGTGGAAGCGGGTCTCGTCATAGAAGCGGCCATCGTCATAGCCGTAGCGCTGCCAGAGCGCGGCGGCGAGCAGCCAGTGCTTGTCGACCAGCGACATCGCGCCGGGATTGCCGGCGGCGTCGTTGATCACCTCGTGGAAGCGCTGGTTCACCGGCCGCACCGCCTCGAAGTCGCCGTTGCGGACATGGGCCTCAAGCTCTTCCTGGGCGGCGCGCAAGGCGGCGATATGGCCGGCATTGCGCCGCTCGGCGGCGCGCCGGGCCAGCATCGTCTCGACGGCGCTGCGGATGTCGAACAGGTCCTCGACGAAGCCGAGATCGATCGGGCGCACGCGGGCACCGCGGTTCGGCTCGATGATGACGAGCCCCTCGCCGCTGAGCTGGCGCAAGGTCTCACGGATCGGCATGTGACTGACGCCGTAGCGGCTCGCCAGCTCGTCGATGCGCAAGCGGGAACCGAAGGGAAGCGCGCCGGAGACGATGTCGTCGCGCAGGAGTTGCTGGACGTCGGGAACTCTCGCCATGGCCTGCCTGATCCCCGGATTTGACCAAATCTCGCTCGCATAGCCCGAAAGCCTTGTCAATTTCAGGCTTGCCAAAGACAGATTTGATCAAATAAAGCTATTGCGTCCCGAAGCCGACGCCAGTCGGAGGCAGATTTGCGTGATGTCGCCGGATCTTTCCAGGTGAGACCGTTCCACGGCTATCTGCGTGCCGATGGCCGCGTCGGCGTGCGCAACCATGTGCTGATCCTCGGCATCAACGGCCTCGCCTTGCGGGCGAGCGAGCGCATCGCGCGCAATCTGCCGGGCTCGCTCCTGGTCGCGACCTCGGCGGGCCGCGGCCAGGTCGAGCCCGATCTTGGCCTGCATCTTGATCAACTCGTCGGTCTCGGCCGCAATCCCAATGTCGGCGCCGTCCTCGTCGTCGGAGTCGATCAGGCCACATCGGACCATGTCGCCGCGCGGATCGCGCCCTCCGGCAAGCCGGTCGCCAGCGTCAGCTTCGCCGAATGCGGCGAGGATGCGCTTTCCGTCAGCGATCTCGGCCTGCGCCGCGCCACCGAGCTTAGCCGCGCCGCGTCGCGGGCACGCCGGACTCTGGCCGGGCCGGCCGGCCTCGTCGTCGCCGTCGAATGCGGCCATTCCGACGCGACCTCCGGCCTCGCCAGCAACCCCGTCGTCGGCGCGGCGGTGGACCGGCTGGTCGCCGCCGGCGCCAGCGTCATCGTCGGCGAGACGGTGGAATGGCTGGGGGCCGAGCATCTGCTCGCGCGCCGCGCCGCCAATGCGGATGTCGCTGCCCGGATCCGGGAGGCCGTGGCCCGCCGCGAGGAGATCGCAATCGCCTCCGGACGCAGCCTGACCGGCAACAATCCCGGCGAGGAGAACATCAAGGGCGGCCTGTCGACCATCGAGGAGAAGTCACTGGGCGCCATCGTCAAATCGGGCACAGGCCCGATCGCGGGCGTCCTCGGCGTCGCCGAAGTCCCGCCCGGGCCGGGGCTCTATTTGATGGACGGACCGTCCTTCTCGCCGGATTCGATGACGGGCTTCGCCGCGGCGGGCGCCACGCTCATGCTGTTCACCACCGGGCCGGGCAACAGCTTCGCCAGCGCGATCGCGCCGACGATCAAGGTCTCGGCGCATCCAGAGACGGTGATGCGGCTGCCGACGCAGATCGATTTCGACGCCAGCCCCGCTCTCGGCGGCGGCGAAACAGTCGATACCTGCAGCGAGCGCCTCGTCGAAGCGATCCTCGACGTCGCCGACGGCACCCTCACCCTTGGCGAGATCGTCGGCGAGGGGCTGGAAGTGCCGACGCGCATCCGGGGGTCGCTGTGAGCCGAGCCGGCATGCCCTGGGAGCTCGTCCGCTGGTTTGGCGGGGCGCTGATCTATGCCCGCACCATGGGCCTGTTCCTGCTCGCCTGGTACCTCGCCGCCGAGGCCGTGCCGAACAAGCTGCTGCTGCCGTCGCCCCTCGCGGTCGCGCAGGCCTTGCGCGAGAGCTGGATCGACGGCGAGCTGAGCGCCAATGCCGGCATCAGCCTGCTGCGCCTTCTGGTCAGCGTCGCGGCCGCGGCGGTGCTCGCCATCCCGCTCGGCCTCGCCATGGGGCGCAGCAAGACGATCAGCGACCTCCTGGAATGGCCAGTGGAATTGCTGCGGCCGATCGCCGGCATCGCCTGGATTCCGCTGGCGCTGTTCATCTTCGGGATCGGGCAGCGCCTGCCGATCTTCATCATGTTCTACACGGCCTTCTTCCCGCTGCTGCTCGGCACGGCGGCGGGGGCGCAATCGGTCGACCGGCGCCTGATCGCGGCGGCGCGCACCATGGGCCTGTCGCGCAGTACGATCATGCGGCAGGTGGTGGTGCCGGCCGCCCTCCCCTCCATGCTGGTGTCGCTGCGGCTGGCGGTGGCGGCGTCATGGACCGCCGTGGTCGCGGCCGAATTGGTCGGCGCGCCGAGCGGCCTCGGCTACGCCATCGAATATTATCGCAGCATGCTGGCGACCCCGACCGTGATGGCCTTCATCGCCGTCATTGGTTTGCTCGGCTTCCTGACCGACCGTGCCTTGCGTTGGCTCGGCGACGCGCTTGCTCCCTGGGCGCGAGCGGAGGGCCGGCGATGAACCGCGCGGCGCTGAAGCTCGCTTTGCCGATCCTGCTGCTGCTCGCCTGGGAGCTGCTCGCGAGCGGCTCAGCCCGAGCGCCGCGACCGAGCACGGTGGTGCAGGCGGCCATCGCGATGATCGCCAGCGGCGACCTGCCCACCGGGCTGGCGACGAGCCTGCTGCGGGTCTTCCTCGGCTTCGCTACCGCATCCGCGATCGCGGTGCCGCTCGGCATCGTCATGGGCAGCGTCGCCGTGGTCGAGCGCAATCTCGATCCGCTGGTCGAGAGCTTCCGGCCGATCGCCGCCATCGCGCTGTTGCCGCTGATCATCCTCTGGCTCGGCACCGGCACGCAGGCGGCGGTGGCGATCGTCGCCTATGCCGCCTTCTTCCCGATCCTGATCAACACGATCGCCGGGGTGAAGCGCATCGAGCCCAATCTGATGCGGGCGGCCTACACGATGGGCGTGGGCACGGTGACACGTATGCGGGTGGTACTGCTGCCGGCGGCGCTGCCCGCCATCCTCGTCGGCATGCGCATCGGGCTTGGCGTCGCCTGGACGGCGATCATCGCCGCCGAGCTCGCGGTCGGCGCCAAGGCCGGCGGCCAGGGCGGCATCGGCCAGATGATGTTCGTGTTCTACGCCTACAGCGTCGAGCTCAACGGCATCGTCGTCTGCATGGTCGCGGTCGGGATCGTCGCGCTGTTGCTCGACCGCGCGCTGCGCTTCGCCCTCGCCCGCGCCGTGCCGTGGAGCGCCCCATGACAGACGCCAGGATGACAGACGCAAAGATCCGCCTCTCCGGCATCGGGAAATCCTTCGGGGCAGCGGCCGCACCGGTCGTCGCCGTCCAGGACCTGTCGCTCGACATCCGGCCCGGCGAGTTCCTGACCATCGTCGGCCCCTCCGGCTGCGGCAAGACCACCGTGCTCAACATGCTGGCCGGGCTCGAGACCCCGACCACCGGCACGATGACGCTGGACGGCCGGCCGATCCGCGGGCCCGGCGCCGAGCGCGGCGTGATGTTCCAAGACTACGCCCTGTTCCCGTGGAAGACGGTGCGCGGCAATATCGGCTTCGGTCTCGTCCATGGCCCGGCAGGTGCGGGCCTATCGGCGGCGGAGCGCGAGGAGCGCGTCAGGCGCGTGATCGAGCTCGTCGGGTTGACGGGGTCCGAGGAGAAGTACCCGCACCAGCTCTCGGGCGGCATGCGCCAGCGCGTCGCGCTCGCGCGGTTGATGGCCAACGAGCCGCAGATCCTGCTGATGGACGAGCCGCTGGCGGCGCTCGACGCCCAGACCCGGATCATCCTGCAGGACGAATTGCTGCGGATCTGGGGGCAGGACAAGCCCGCCGCCCAGCGCCGCACCGTGGTCTACATCACCCATTCCATCGACGAGGCGGTCTTCCTGGCCGACCGGGTGGTCGTGCTCTCGAGCCATCCGGGGCGCCTGAAGCGCATCGTCGAGATCGACCTGCCGCGGCCGCGCGACGACGCCACCCGCCTCAGCAAGGGCTTCGCCGATCTCTGCCAGTCGATCTGGCAGTCGATCCGCGAGGAAGCCTACCGCGCCACGATGACCTGAAAAACAAGAGGGAGGAACGCCATGAAGACCGGAAGCCTGACGCCGACCCGCCGCCAGCTCGTCGTTGGCGCCGCGAGCCTTGTTGCCATGCCGGCCATCGTCCGGGCCCAGGGGCGCAAGAGCGCCAAGGTCTCGGTCGGCCGCCAGCCCTATGCCGCCGGCAACTCGCCGGTGACCCAGCGCATGATCGGCGAGAAGATGCTGGAGAAGGCCGCCGCCGATCTCGGCTATGACCTGACCGTCGACTGGCGCGACTACCCGAGCGCGCTGCCGATGGTCGAGGCCTTCATCTCCGGCAATCTCGACATCGGCATGTGGGGGAACACCCCGATTGTGCGGCTCCTGGCGCAGGGACAGCCGATCAACCTGCTCTCGGTCGGCGAAGGCCATCTGCGCTTCGTGCTCGCGGTACGCAAGGATTCGCCGATCAAGTCGATCGCCGATCTCAAGGGCAAGACGGTCGGCGCGCTGGTCGGCGGCGACCCCTACAACGCCCTGTCGCAGATGCTGCTCTGCGAGCTCGGCAATGCCGATCCCCGCTCCTTCGACATCAAGGTGGTCAACACGCCGACGCAGGCGCAGGCCGCCTCGATCCCCGACGGCATGGATGCCTCCGTCGTGATCTACCCGGCCTTCCTCAAGGCCCAGGCCGAGATCGGCATCGTCGGCGTGATGAACTCCTTCGGCTACAGCGAGGCCGGCTATGACGGCCCGGCCGGCAAGGGAGCGGGCCATCTGCTGCCGGGAGCGCAAAAGTCGAAATTCTTCCCCGACGGCTACTATCTGCACCGCTCCTTCTGGATCTGCAGCGACCGCATCGTCGGCGCCGATGCCGCGATCGGCGAGGCCTTCCTGGTCGCCAGCCAGCGCGCCATCGCCGAGCTGGTCAAGGAGAAGCCCGGGGATGTCGCGACCTCGGTCCAGAAATACTGGGGCCTGCCGCCCGAGCTCGGCGCCAAGGCGGTGGAGGACGAAGTGCTGTTCCAGCGCGGCTGGGCCTGGCCGACCGAGGGCGACGCGGCGGCGATCACGCAGATCTCGCAGTTCATGGTCGAGGGCAAGCTGATCCCGAAGCCGCTCGAATGGGACAAGGTCAAGTCCGCCTTCGCCAAGGCCAGCCCGCTGCTCCGCAAGGCCTATGAGGCGACCGGCAAGGTCCCCGCCGAAAGCGGGTTCACCGACCAGAAGGCCAAGGACCTGCGCGGCCTGCCGGCCTGGCAGGCCGACCAGTGGAAGGCGCCGGTCTGAGCGCAGGCCCGGCAGGGTGTCCCGCAAATGGGCGGGGCACCGGTTTCGATCCAGGACGAAGGACAATCATCATGACAGCGGTCGGCTTCATCGGTCTCGGCACCATGGGCGCGCCAATGGCCCGAAACCTCGTGAAGGCGGGCCATGCCCTGACGGTCTACGACCTCAACGAGGCCGCCGTGGCGAAGCTGGTCGAGGCCGGCGCCACCGCGGCGCCCTCGCCTGCCGCGGTGGCCGGAGCATCCGAGGTGGTGATCACCATGCTTCCGGACGCGCCCGATGTGGAGAAGGCCGTGCTCGGGCCGAGCGGCATCGCCGAGGGCTTGCGGCCCGGCAGCCTCTATATCGACATGAGCACGATCGACCCGCAGACCACACAGACAATCGGCGCCGCCCTCAAGGCGAAGGGCGTCGACATGCTCGACAGCCCGGTGGGCAAGACCGTCGAGCATGCCATCGCCGGCACCTCGACGCTGATGATCGGCGGCGAGGTGGACGTGCTGGAGCGCGCCCGGCCAGTGCTCTCCGCGATGGGGCAGGACCTGATCCATTGCGGCGGACTCGGCATGGGCCAGGCGATGAAGCTGACCAACAACCTGCTCGCCAGCGTGCTGATCACCGCCAGCTCGGAGGCATTGGTCTGCGGCGCCAAGGCGGGCCTTACCCTCGAAACGATGCTCAGCGTGCTGAAGACGACGATGGCCTGGAACCAGCAGCTCGCCGTCGCCATGCACAACCGCGCGCTGAAGGGCGATTTCGAGCCTGGCTTCATGGTCAAGCTCGCGCACAAGGACTGCCGCCTGGCGCTGGCGATGAACCGCTCGCTCGGCATCGAGACGCCGGTCGGCGCCGCGACGCTGGCGGCGCTGCAGGAGGCGATCGAGGCCGGCCTCGCCAGCAAGGATGTCGGCGCGGTGCTCAAACTGCGCGAGGACCCTGCCGGCGTGCAGGTCAGGCTTCCGGCATGACAGAGGCCGCCGCCATCGTCCTGCATCCGGCCGACGATGTCGCCGTGCTGGTCGCCGCCGTGGCGGCCGGCGACGATGTGGCGATCCGCGGCGCGCGCGAGGGCCTGCGGCTCGTCGCCGCCGCGGCGCTGGCGAGCGGCCACAAGCTCGCGCTGCGCGATCTCGCGGCCGGCCACGACGTCCGCAAATACGGCGAGGTGATCGGCCGGCTGACCGCGCCGGTCGCGGCTGGCGACCATGTCCATGTCCACAACCTCAAGAGCCTGCGCGGCCACACCGGCTGAAGATCGGCGCGTCGCGCAGGCAATCGACAACAGGAAGGGGAGAGACACATGCTCAAGACCATCCTCGCCGCGAGCTCGGGCCTCGCGCTCGCCTTGATCGCAGCCACGGCGTCGGCCCAGAGCTGGCCGGATCGGCAGATCCGCATGATCATCCCGTTCCCGCCGGGCGGGCAGCAGGAGGTCGCCTCCCGCATCCTAGTCGAGAAGCTCTCGGCCGAGCTCGGCCAGCCGATCATCATCGAGGCGCGCCCGGGCGCCGACGGCAATGTCGGCACCGAGGCCGTCGCCAAGAGCGCGCCCGACGGCAACACCTGGCTCGGCTCCAGCGTGCCCTTCACCACCCAGGTGGCGCTGCACCCGAAGAGCCTGCGCTACAACCCGACCAAGGATTTCGCGCCCGTCGCCAGCTTCGGCACGACCACCTTCATGTTCACCGTGCCGGCGGACCTGCCGGTCAAGGACCTCAAAGAGTTCATCGCCTACATCAAGGCGCAGAAGGGCAAGGCCTCCTATGCCGGCTCCGGCCGCGGCTCGGTCGTCCATCTGGCCACCGAGAAGTTCAAGCAGAGCGCCGGGCTCGACATGGAGATGATCCCCTATGCCGGCCAGCCGCCGGCGATCTCGGACCTGCTCGCAGGGCGCGTCCAATTCATGGCGCTCGGCTCGGTCTTCGCCGCCCCGCTCGTCAAGGCCCGCAAGCTCAAGGCGCTGGCCGTGATGGACACCAAGCGCAATGCCGACCTGCCCGACGTGCCGACCGTCGTCGAGGCCGGCTATCCCGATCTCGCGCTGAAGAGCTTCTTCGGCATCCATGTCCCGAAGGGCACGCCCGAGGCGGTGATCCAGCGCATCAATGCCGCGGTCAACAAGGCGGTCGCCATGCCGGATGTCGCGGACCGCTTCGCCAAGAGCAATGTCGATCCGGTCGAGCCGAACACGCCACAGCAATATGGTGCCCTGATCGAGCAGCAGGTCGCGCTCTGGGCCGGCATCGTCAAGGCGGCCGGCATCGAGACCGACTGACGGGGCGGACAGCACCATGCAGGCCGATCTCAAGGACATCGCAGCGGGCTTTCTGCTGCTCGCGGCCGCGCTCTTCTTCGGCCTGATCGGCTTCGCGCAACTGCCGGTGGGGACGAGCTTCCGCATGGGGCCGGGCTATTTTCCGGTGCTGCTGTCGGGCTTGCTGGGCGTGATGGGGCTGGCCATCGCCGGGCGCGCGATCGGCGCCAGCGCGGCGGTCTCGGCGGGGCGGATTCCCTGGCGTGGCATCCTGCTCACCAGCGGCGCCACGATCGGCTTCGCACTGCTCGTGCCGCGCTACGGCTTGGTGCCGGCGCTCGCCGTCGCGATCCTGCTTTCCGCCTTCGCCAGCCAGCGCATGACGCTGCCACTGGCGCTCGCCCTCACCGCCGGGCTGACGGGGTTCTGCGTTCTGCTGTTCCGCTACGGGCTCGGCGTTCCGATACCGCTGCTGGGAGCGTCGTGATGGATCTGCTCGGCCATCTCCTGCTCGGCCTGCAGGTGGCGATCACGCCGACCAACCTGCTGTTCTGCTTCATCGGCGCCCTGCTCGGCACGCTCGTCGGCGTCCTGCCCGGCATCGGCCCCGCCGCCACGGTCGCGCTGCTGCTGCCGATCACCTTCACCATGTCGCCCGAGACCTCGCTGATCATGCTGGCGGGGATCTATTACGGTGCGCAATACGGCGGCTCGACCACTGCGATCCTGATCAACCTGCCGGGCGAAGCGAGCTCGGCGGTGACCGCGATCGACGGCTACCAGATGGCGCGCCAGGGCCGGGCCGGCGCGGCGCTGGGCATCGCCGCCATCGGCTCCTTCATCGCCGGCAGCTTCGCCACGCTGGTGATCGCCTGGTTCGCCGAGCCCCTGACGACGGTGGCGCTCAAATTCGGGCCGGCGGAATACTTCTCGCTGATCCTGCTCGGGCTCGTCGCATCGACCGCACTGGCGCATGGATCGGTGCTCAAGGCGCTCGCGATGATCGTTTTCGGCATGCTGCTCGGCCTCGTCGGCACCGATGTGAACTCCGGCCAGCTGCGCTACACCTTCGGCGTCGGCGAGCTGGCCGACGGGCTCGGCATCGTCGCGATCGCGGTCGGCGTCTTCGGCATCGCCGAGATCTTCCGGAACCTCGAGGACGAGCAGGAGCGCGAGGTCGGGGTGAAGACGGTCTCGGGGCTGATGCCGTCTGCCGCCGACTTGAAGGCTTCGGCCGCTCCGATCGCGCGCGGCACCGTGATCGGCACCATTCTCGGCGTGCTGCCCGGCGGCGGCGCACTGCTCGCCTCCTTCGCCTCCTATGCGGTCGAGAAGAAGCTCGCGAAGAACCCGTCGCGCTTCGGCAAGGGCGCCATCGAGGGCGTCGCCGGACCCGAAAGCGCCAACAATGCCGGCGCCCAGACATCCTTTATCCCGATGTTGACGCTCGGCCTTCCCGCCAATGCCGTGATGGCGCTGATGGTCGGCGCGATGACGATCCAGGGCATCGCGCCCGGCCCCAGCGTCATCACCGACAAGCCCGAGCTGTTCTGGGGGCTGATCGCCTCGATGTGGATCGGCAATCTGATGCTGGTGCTGCTCAACCTGCCGCTGATCGGCATCTGGGTGCGCCTGCTCAGCGTCCCCTACTACATCCTGTTCCCCGGCATCATCGCCTTCTCGGCGATCGGGGTCTATTCGGTCGCCTCGAACGTGTTCGACCTCTACACGCTCGCCGCCTTCGGCCTGATCGGCTACCTGCTGGTCAAGCTTGGCTTCGAGCTGACGCCGCTGCTGCTCGGCTTCGTGCTCGGGCCGATGATGGAGACCTATCTGCGCCGGGCGATGGTGTTGTCGCGCGGCGATCCGAGCTATCTCGTCACGGAACCACTCAGCGCGGCCCTCTTGACCGCCACCGCCGGCCTGCTCTGTGTGCTGCTGCTGCCGTCGGTCACACGCAAACGCAGCGAGGTTTTCGTTGAAGAGGACTGACCCGAATCCCGGCTGCGGTTGCGCCTCCCTCGGGCGCGGCCAGGCCGTGGGCGGGACGCCGGCTCCGGTCGCATCGGACCACGGTAGCGACAGCTCGACGATCGTCACCATCCCCGGCGGGCGGGCCGAGATCGGCACCGATGCGCCGATCTTCGAGAACGACGGCGAAGGCCCGCGCCGCTTCGTCACGCTCTCGCCCTTCAGGCTCGACGAAGCGGCCGTGACCAATGAGCGCTTCCAGCGCTTCGTCGCAGCGACCGGCTATATCTCCGAGGCGGAACGCTTCGGCTGGTCCTTCGTCTTCGCGGGGCACCTGCCAGCGGACATTGGCGGCAGCGCGCAGGTCAGCGGCGCGGAATGGTGGCGCAAGGTCGAGGGCGCCTGCTGGCATGTGCCGGAGGGGCCGGGATCGGATCTCGCCGAGCGGATGGACCACCCGGTCGTCCACATCTCGCATCGCGACGCCCTCGCCTTCGCCACCTGGGCCGGAGGGCGGCTGCCATCGGAAGGCGAATGGGAACACGCCGCCCGCGGCGGCCTCACCGGCGCGATGTTCCCCTGGGGCGACCGCGAGCCCGATGACGTCGATTTTCTGCCCTGCAACATCTGGCAGGGCTCGTTTCCGGCACGCGATAGCGGCGCGGACGGGTATCGCGGCACGGCGCCGGCACGCGCCTTCGCGCCGAACGGCCATGGCCTGTTCCAGATGTGCGGCAATGTCTGGGAGTGGAATGCGGACGCCTTCCGTGTCCGCTCGCTGAAGCGGACCGCCCGGGCCCTGAACATGGCCGCGGCCCGCGAGGGCCGGCATCTGCTCAAGGGTGGCTCATTCCTCTGCCACCGCTCCTATTGCTTCCGCTACCGCATCGCGGCCCGCATCGGGAACACACCCGATACCAGCACGAGCCATACCGGCTTTCGTGTCGCCTATGACGCCAACGGCTCCGCTCGCTGACCATCATGCGCGTGCAGGTTCCCGTCACCGCGCTGGCCGAAACGTGCCGATCTTGCCCAGGCCGGTGATGGCAAGGCCAATCGGCGGCATTGGTGCGCCCCCTTTCGAGAGGGGGATCCGCGACGCTCAGGCCGCGTCCTTCCATTTCGGCAGGGCATCGCCATGGGCGACGAGCAGTTCATCGACCATGCGCCGCGTCTCCTGCAGCGACAGCACACTCGCCGCATGGCGGTCGAGCGCCGCAGCACGGTGGACGCGCTCGCGGTCTCCGTCGAGCGCCGCGCGCACCGTCAGGTCCTGGACGAAGACATGGGGCGCGCAATGCGCCGCCAGCTCCGGCGGCAGCGTCCCGGCATGGCAGGGGCGCAGGCCGTTGCGGTCGACGATCACCGGCACCTCGACGCAGCAGCCTTCCGGCAGGTTGTCGATCAGCCTGGTGTTCTCGACATTGCCATAGATCACCGTCGGCTCGCCGGTGACCATGGCGCGGATGATCAGGGAGCCGTATTCATCGCTGCGCTCCAGCGGGAAGTCCTCGCCCGCCAGGAGCTTGCGGCGCGTCTCGGTGTAGCGGCCGAGATTGCGGATGCTGCGCCGGACATATTCGTCGACCGGCACGTCGTATTGCGCGATCTGGTCGTCGCGGCGCAGGAAATACGGGGTGTACTCGGCGTTGTGCTCGCTGGATTCGCTGACGAACCAGCCGAGTGTGCGCATCAGCTCGAAGCGGACTTTGTCCCTGGCATAGACCTCCGGATCGGCCATCGCCTGGCGCAGCGCCGGATAGGCGTCCTTGCCGTCGATCTGGAGCTTGAGGAACCAGGTCATGTGGTTGATGCCGGCGCAGTCATAGCTCAGCCTGGACTGCTCGACCCCGAGATAGCTCGCAAGATCACGCGCCGTGTGCTGGACGTTGTGGCAGAGGCCGACGACGCGCTGCTCGGGAAAGGCCTTGTAGACCGCCCAGGTCAGGATGCTCATCGGATTGGTGTAGTTCAGCAGCACCGCGTTCGGGCAGAGCTCGCGCATGTCGGCGACGAGATCGAGCATGAAGGGGATGGTGCGCAGGCCGCGGAAGATGCCGCCGATGCCGACCGTGTCGGCGATCGTCTGCTTCAGCCCGTATTTCCGGGGGATGTCGAAGTCGATCATGGTCGCTTCGTGCATGCCGATCTGGACCATGTTGATGACGAAGTCGCAGCCTTCGAGCGCGCGGCGACGGTCGAGATGTTCCTCGATGACCGCATCGGCGCCGAATTGCTGCGCGGTCCAGCGCGCCATCATGCCGCCGGTCTCGAGCCGCTCGGGATCGATGTCGTGCAGCGAGATCACGACGCGCCCGAGCTCGGTGAAGTTCAGGATGTCGGTCAGCAGGTTCTTGACGAAGACGGCGCTGCCCGCGCCCATCATGGCGATCTTGACCACGGTATTATCCTTCTCGAAACAACGATGCTGGTCGGCCCGCGCTCTTGCGCGAGCGGTTACTTGAGGCCGGAGCCGGAGATGCCCTGCACGAAATAGCGCTGGAAGAAGGTGAAGATGATCAGCATCGGCACCAGCGAGAGCAGCGCAATCGCCATGATCATCGACCATTCCGTGTTGAACTGGCCGCGCAGCAGGTTGAGGCCGAGCTGCACAGTGTACATTTCGTGCTTCATCATCACGATCAGCGGCAGGGCAAAATCATTCCAGCGCCACATGAAGGTGAAGATCACCAGGACGGCGATGATCGGCTTTGAGAGCGGCACCACGATCTTGAAGAAGATCTTGAGCTCGCTGGCGCCGTCGATGCGCGCGGCCTCGAGCAATTCGTCGGGGATCGAGACCATGAACTGGCGGACCATGAAGATGCCGAAGGCCTCGGCCGCGCGCGGCAGGATGACGCCCCAATAATCGCTGAGCAGGCCGAGCTCGGAGACCACCAGGAAGAGCGGCACGATGATGACCTGGAACGGGATCATCAGCGCCGACAAGACCGCGAGGAAGAGGATGTCGCGGCCGGCGAAGCGGAACTTGGCGAAGGCGTAGCCGCAGAGCAGGTTGATCGCCACGGTGATCACCACCGCGAACACGGTGATGATCAGCGAATTCACCGTCCAGCTCAGGAATGGCACGCGCCCGATCGCGTCGGTGAAGTTCTGCCAGACGAAGCTCGACGGGATCAGGCCGGCAGCGCCGCTGAAGACCTCGTCCTTCGGCCGCACGGCGGTCGCGAACATCCAGTAGACCGGGAAGAACATGATCCCGGCCCCCGCGACGAGGAGCAGCCAGATGCTGGTGGTTTCGAGGCGCCCTGTCAGGGCGCCTCGGCTCGTTCCTGCGATCATGACGGAGCCCTCATGCCACGTCCTCGACCCGGCGGTTCACCCGCCATTGCAGCAGGGTGAAGATCAGGACCATCACGAACAGGACCATGCCCATGGCGCTGGCATAGCCCATCTCGGAGCCGACGAAGGCAGCCTGGTAGATGTACTGGACGATCATCGTCGTCGAGAAACCGGGGCCGCCACCGGTCATGACGTAGATCAGGTCGAAGACCTGGAAGGAGTGGATCACGCCGAGGATCAGCAGCAGGAAGGTGGCCGGCCGCAGCAGCGGCCAGGTGACGAAGCGGAATTGCTGCCAGCGGCTGGCGCCGTCCATCTGCGCGGCATCGTAATAGGTCGGCGAGATCGACTGCAGCGCGGCGAGATAGACTACCATGCAAAAGCCGACGCGGACCCAGAGCGAGGTGACGACCAGCGAGAACAGCGCCCAGCGCGGCGAGGACAGCCAGGCGACGGGCCCGATCCCGACCTGCTGCAGCAGCGTGTTGATGACGCCGTAATTGTCGTTGAAGAGCCAGGCCGCGATCACCGCCGTGGCGACGTTCGAAATCACCACCGGCAGGAAGAAGACGCTGCGCAGGATGGTGCGGCCGAGAAGGTCGCGGTTGAGGGCGATCGCCAGCGCCAGGCCGATGGCGAGGCTCATCGGGACCGTGGCGATCGAGTAGATCGCGGTATTGCTCAGCGACTGCCAGAACAGCGCGTCGCTGGCAAGCCGGGCGTAGTTCTCCAGCCCGATATAGCGCGGCGTGTCGATCAGGCTCCATTCCCGCAGGCTGATGTAGAACGCATAGAGCAGCGGGAAGAATACGAAGACCGAGAACAGCGCCATGTTCGGGGCGATGAACAGGTAGGGCGTCAGCTGGTTGCGCCTGGCCTGGAGCCAATAGCGCCGCGCATCGGCCGCCGAGGGCCGGCCGACCGCCGGCCCTCTCAGGTTTTCCGCGATGGCCATCACCACCGCCATCAGACCAGCAGCGTCGAGCGCACGTGCTTCTCGATGTTGGCGACGGTCGCAGTCGGTGACTGGCCGGAGGTGAAGGCAAGTTCGAGCTCGTCGGCCAGCTTGGCGTTGAAGCGATCCCAGGTCGGCAGGACGATGGTGCTGACGAGATGCTCCGGCACGGTCGCCGACTGTTCGAGGAAGACCTTCATCTCCTCGTTGCGGATGTCGTAGACGAGGCCCTTGTCCTTCAGCGATTTGCGCACCGGCAGGAACTGCGCCTTGGTGACGAACTCGCGCATCGCCTCCTCCGCGACCATGAACTTGACGAAATCGGCCGCGACGTCCGGGCTCTTGCTGTCACGCGAGACCGCCAGGGCATTGCCGCCGAGATCGGCCGCCATCGCCACGTCACGCGGCAGATAGGTGACGCCCCATTTGAACTTGGCCTGGTCCTGGATGAAGGGAATCTGCCAGTCGCCATGCAGCAGCATGGCGATCTTGCCGGTCGCGAACAGGTTCTGCACCGGCTCGGAGCTCTTCAGCGAGGTGTTGGGCGGGACAAGCGCATCCTTGAACCAGCTCTGGGTCCAGGCGACGGTCTCGGCCGCCTCCTTCGTGTTGATCTGCGGCCCCTTGAGCTCGTTGTCGAGCAGCTGGCCGCCATGCTGATAGAGATACATCAGCCAGCGATAGGCGTTCGAATTCTGCCAGTTCATCGCGAAGGCGTAGCTCAGCCCGGCCTTCTCCTTGGCCAGCTTCGCGGCGCTGATGAACTCCTGCCAGCTCCAACTCTTGTCGAGGCTCTTGGGCGCCTCGATGCCGCATTTTTCGAAGATTTCGGCGTTGTAGAACAGCGCGAAGGTGTCAGTGTGATGCGGCAGCGCATGCGGCTTGCCCTTGATCGTCGACGCCCGCCAGACCGAAGGCAGGAAGTCCTGGCCGAAACCGGCGTCGAGATATTGCGACAGGTCGATCGCCGCGCCGCTCTGCCCATAGCGCCCGATCCGCTGATATTGGGCGCGGAAGATGTCCGGCGCCTGCTTTCCGGCGAAACGGGTGTCGAGCTGCTGATAATACTGGCCGCTCGGAACGACCTCCAGCTTGATGGCGACGCTAGGGTTGCTGGCCTTGTACCGCTCGATCTGCGCGTTGAAGGCCGCGATCTCGGCGGGCGAGCCCCAGGAGGTCATGGTCAGCGATGCCGCCTTCTGGGCACTCGCCGCACCAAAATACATGCCCGTTCCAGCGCCGATGCCGGCGCACAGGCTCGTCTTCAGGAAACTGCGCTTGGTGATGGTCGCCATTGTTTCGATCTCCCTGGGTCTTTTTTGTCGTTGAAACGTGATGGGCTTGGTCAGGCTCCCTCCCCGTCCGAGACGGTGCGGACGCCGCCGCAGGATTCGCGCACCAGCAGGCGTACCGGCAGAACCTGCTCGCGCGGCGGCTCGGCCTCGCCCTCCAGCCGGCCGATCACCGCCTCGACTGCGAGCCGGCCGATATCGGCGCGGGAATAGTCGACCGTGGTCAGCTCCGGCGTGACGAAGCCGCCGAGCGCGATGCCGTCGAAGCCGACCACCGCCATGTCCTCCGGCACGCGCACGCCATGCTTGCGCAGCGCATGCAGCGCGCCGACCGCCATCTGGTCGCTGTAGACGAAGACGGCGCTCGGACGTTCGTCCTGCGCCAGCAACTCCTCCATCGCCGAAAAGCCACCGGCGAGGCTCGGCTCCGCCATCGCGACGAGCTGCGGGTCCGCGGCGATACCGGCTTCATCGAGCGCTCGTGCATAGCCATCGGAGCGCTCGCGGCGCTTCAGCAGGCGCTGCGAGGCGCTGCCGATATGGGCGATGCGGCGATGGCCGAGATCGATCAGGTGCCGGGTCGCGACATAGCCACCCGTTTCCAGATCGACGCGCACCGCCTGGAGTGCCGGGTCGGGACTGTGATGCTGCATCACCACGATCGGCATGCCGTTCTCGGCGAGCTTCTTCAGATCGGCAGCGAGATCCGCGGGCGGAGCAGCCACGATGACGCCGTCGGCGACGCCACCGGAAAGCAGCGCATAAGCTCGCCGGTGCACCTCGTCGAACTTGGCCGACATGATGTTCAGCGAGTAGCCACGCTCGAGCGCTGCGGCATGGGCGGCGCCGATGATCTCGGCGTTGTAGAAGCTGTCGAGCGTATAGAGCAGCAGCGCGATCACATTGGTGCGCCAGCGCCGCAGCGAGCGCGCGGCATGGCTCGGCTGATAGCTCAATCGGGCCGCGGCATCGGCGACGCGAGCCCGCGTCTCGGCCGAGATGCCGAGCTCCCCGCCCCGATCGTTCAGAACGAGGGAGACGGTGGTCCGCGAGACACCCGCGAGCTTGGCGACCTCCGCGCTGGTGGCGCGGCGGCTGGCTCGCTCATGCGGAAGCGCGCGCTTGACCAAGGCTTTCCGTCCCAAAATATTTATCTAACACGATTTAGAAGAAGGCTAAGTGCGAAACCATCCATCTGTCAAGGCGGTCGCAATGGGAGCTTTCGCTGCTGCGGAGACGAGAATGACGTTGACGAGTTTGGAGGCGACCGGTCGACGGTGGGGATCGGACTGGGCTACGGCATCGGCTTCGGGGCGATGGCGGGAGCGCAAGGTGCCTTCCTCGTCGCGGGCCCTACCCCGCTCATCGCAGCCTCGCTGGTGGCCGCAGCGGACGGCAAGCCGACCTTTGTCGCGGCCTATCTCATGGCCTGTTGCGCCCTGACGATTCTCGCGGTCCGGCTCATCAAGCATCGTTCAGTCCACGACTGAAGAGACCGATTGGACGCTGCGAGTATCGGCCGGCATGGACCGACGCCTGCAGCGTCTTCAACTCGCGTTCAAAGCCCGGAGATCTCGGGTTAATTCTGCGACGCTCCGTCGAGCGATCAAGCCCGACAGAGCGTCTGCGCATTTGGCGATAGAGCCGATGGGACCGGCGCGGGACTATCGGGAGGCGATCGCCGTCATCTCGACGAGGAGGTCGGGATAGGCAAGGCGCGCCTCGACGGTCGCGCGGGCCGGCGCGTGGCCTTTTGCGACCCAGGCGTCCCAGGCTTCGTTCATGGCGGCGAACCCCGTCATGTCGGCGAGGTAAATGGTAACGCTGACCAGGTTGTTCTTGGAGACGCCGGCCTGGGCCAGCGTGTCATCGAGGCTGAGCAGGACTTCCTCGGTCTGCACCTTGACGGATTGGCCGCGCGTCTGCTCGGCGACATGGCCCGCGAGGAAGATCAAATCTCCAACGATAACGGCGTCGCTCCAGCGTTCCGTCATGCCAATGCGTTCAATCATGGGATCAGCTCCATCTATTCGGTCTTCGGCCGGTTTCCAGGGTCGGCTCGCCGGCGCTGATCGCCTCTATGACGCACAACGCGACGACGCCATATCGCCGCGATGCGCCATTTCCGGACATTAAGCGTCAGCCTGAAACCGGACATTGCAAACTTTGCGTCCGGAGACCGTTGTTGAATAGGCTCCAGTCACTCCAGAGCTGCGGGCGGCATCATCGGCCTACCGGCGCCAGGGCCGACAGCTCGGTTGCGACCAGCGCACCGACTCCGGGGAGGAAGCGCTCGTCCTCCGCGATGGCCTCGCCCTGGGTGAAGACGGTGAGCTGGAATTCCTGGCCCTGCGGCAGGATCGCACGTAGCGCGTCATGCCGGCGGAAGGAGGCGCGGTCGTCGCCGAGCCAGCGCGTGCGCCCGGCCTTGGACCAGATCTGCGTGCCCTCGGGCAATGTGTCGCCGAGATAGCCGAGCAGTTGATAGGCGCCGCGACCGCGGTCGGGATCGTTGGCGTCGCGGGCGAGATGGTCGCGGACGACGGCACGGCGCGCCGGCGGCAACAGGGCGGAGTCGCTGAAGATCTCGTGCATCAGCCGCGCCATGGCGATCGGCGTCAGGCAGTTGTGCCCGGCTGCCGAGCGGTCAAGCGCGACCTTCTCCCGCCCATAGCGCAGGTCGTCCATCAGCTTCTGGTTGAGGTTGATGCCGGCGAGTTCCGGCCAGCCCAGCCCGGCGAAGATCCGGTTGATCTCCTCGCGGCGCTCGCACCACGCGTTCATGTCGTGATCGTCCAGCAAGGTGTCGCCGGTCGTACCCGTGATCAGGTCGATGATGTAGTTGGTCGCCGAGTTTGACGACCAAAGGATCATGTCGCGCATGGCGCGGTCGAGCTCGCCATGAGCGGAGAGCCGCCCGTCCTCGAGCCGCAGTTGCGCCGCGACGAGGTGGAACACCTTCACCAGCGAGCAGGGATAGGCGCGCCAATTCGCCCGCAATGCCGCGCCTTGGGGCTTGCCGCCGTCCTTGCCGGGCTGGATCAGCACATAGGCGAACTGCTCAAAGGGGATGCCACGCGCCGCATAGATCGGCGCGGCATGGGCCTCGATCAGTGCGCCGATCCGCTGGAGTTCGGCAGTCTCGATGAAGAAGCTCATGGCCGTCTCGCGATACAGGGCGGAAAGGAGGGCGCGTCAGCCCTTGGGGCGCAGCGCGGTGTCGAGGCCCTCGCCGATCAAGGCGAAGGTCACGCCGGTGTAGACGATGGCGAGGCCGGGAGCGGTCGCGATCCACCAGGCGTCGAACATGAACTGACGTCCGTCGGCGATCATCAGCCCCCATTCCGGCGTCGGCGGCTGGATGCCGAGGCCGAGGAAGGAGAGCGAGGTCACGGCCAGGATCGTCAGCACGACGTCCGCCATGGCGAAGACGATCGCGGGCGTGACCGCATTGGGCAGGATATGCGCCGTGACGATGCGGCTGTCGGTCGAGCCGAAGCTGCGCGCCGCCTGGACATATTCGAGCTCGCGCAGCACCAGCACCTCGCCGCGGGTGATGCGTGCGAAAGAGATCCAGTTCACCAGCAGGAAGGCAAGATAGAGATTGGCCTCGCCGGGCCCGAGCACGCCGACGATGGCGATCACTAGAACATGGAACGGGAAGGCCCAGAAGATGTCGGTGATACGCATGATCACGGTATCGACCCGCCCGCCGACGAAGCCCGAAAGCGCGCCGATCGCGATGCCGAGGATGGCGGGCGCGGCGACGCAGACCAGCGCGACCCGCAGGTCGACCAGCCCGCCGGCCATCACGCGCGAAGCGACGTCCCGGCCGAGATCGTCCGTGCCGAACCAGTGCGTCGCGGAGGGCGGCTGCAGCGTGTTGCCGTAGTCGACCAGGAAGGGATCGTGCGGCGTCCAGACCTGCCCGAGGCCGACGAACAGGCACAGCAGTAGGAGCATGGCGAGGCCGACGAGAAGCGTCGGATCGAGGCGGCGCTTGCTCATCGCGTCAATCCAGCCGGATGCGCGGATCGGCCAGCGCATAGGCGATGTCCGTCGCAAGATTGATCAGGACGACCAGCACGGCGAAGACGATCGTCAGCCCCTGGATCATCGGGTAGTCGCGGGCGAAGATCGACTCGACGAAGAGCGAGCCCAGCCCCGGCAGGGCGAAAACAGTCTCGATCACCACCGTGCCGCCGATGACCCAGCTCGTATGAGCGCCGAGCACCGAGATCGAGCTGATCAGCGCATTCGGCAGCACATGGACGCGCATGGTGCGGCTGGTCGCGTTGCCCTTGGCGCGAGCCGTCGTGACATAGTCCGAGCCGAGCACGTTGAGGATGCCGCTGCGCAGGCTGCGGATCGTCAGCGAAGCCGTCGCCAGCGCGATGACGAAGGCGGGCAGCGTCAGATGGTGCAGACGTGAGAGGATGCCGGTGCCGTAGCCTGAGGTCGGAAATAGCGGCACCCAGATGGCGAGGACGACGACGAGGACGAGCCCGAGCCAGAAAGAGGGAATCGCGAGCAGCACCGTGAAGAGGAGCTTGATCAGGATATCGGGCGCCTGGTCGCGCCGGATCGCCGACCACAGCGCCAGCGGGATCGTCAGCACCACCGCGATCACAGTCGAATAGGCGACGAGCCACAGCGTCGCCGGCAGGCGTTCCAGCACCAGCGCCATGACCGACTGGCCGTAGACGACCGAGCGTCCAAGACTCCCCGAGAGGATGTCCCCGAGGAAGAGCAGATATTGCCGCCACAGCGGCAGGTCGAGCCCGAGGCGCTGCTTCATCGCCGCGATCTCGTCCGCACCGCCGCGTGCGCCCAGCAGCAGCGTCGCCGGATCTCCCGGCAACGCCCTCAGCAGGAAGAAGCAGGCCAGCGTGATGCCGAACAGCACCGGGACGAGCTGGACGAACCGCTTGAGAATGTAAGTCAGCATGGGGATGGGCCGGAGCGCAGGGCAGCCACCGGCCGCCCCCTCCTCACTTCAGCTTGACGTCTTCGAGGCGGAAATTGCCGGTCGGCAGCACCTCGAAGCCGCTGACAGTGCTGCGATACGCGTAGGGAGTGCCGGGATAGAACAGGAAGATCGACGGCGCGCCCTCATGGGAGAGCTTCACCATCTCCTTGAACATCGCGCCGCGTTCGGGCCCGTCCTTGGTCGCGCGCTCCTTCTCGTAGAGCTCATTGACGCGCTCGTTCTTCCACTCGGTGTGGTAGGCGTTGGCGCGCTCCGGGTTGACGATCAGGAAGCCGGCCATCTGGTCGGGGTCGATCGTGTCGCTGGAGGCGTAGGAGACGGCCATCTCGTAGTCTCCCGCCTTGGTGGTCGACCAGTGCGTGCCGCCTTCGGCAAGGCGGATCTCGGCCGTGACGCCGATCTGCGCGAGCGCGCTCTGCAGCGCCTGGCTGACCTGGCGGTGCAGCGGTCGGCCCGAATGCACGAGGAGCGAGGTCTTGAAGCCCTCGGCATAGCCGGCCTCCTTGAGCAGCGCCTTGGCCTTGGCGATGTCATGGGCGTAGGGCTTCAGCTCGGGATCGGCATAGGCCATCAGAGGCATCGGCGAGTTCGCCACCTTACCGGCGCCGTAGAGCAGCGCCTTGACCAGCCCCTCCTTGTCGATGGCGTAGTTCAGCGCCTGGCGGACACGGACATCGTCGAAAGGCTTCTTCTTGGTGTTCAGCAGCACGAAGTCGGTGCGCAGCACATTGGCGACGGCGGTCTTGACCGTACCGGCGCGGCCGAGGCTCTGCATCTGGTTCAGCGGGATTTCGAGCGCCGCGTCGATTTCGCCGGCCTGCAGCTTCAGCACGCGACTGTTGCCTTCAGGCAGGACCATGATCTCAGCCCCGTCCAGGCTCGGCTTGCCGGCCTGCCAGTAATGGGCGTTCTTCTTGAGCGAGAGCGCCTGGCCCTTGTTCCAAGCCGCGACGGCGAAGGGACCGGAGCCGATCGGCTTCTCGAAGAACTTGTCGGGCGCCGCCTCGAACGCCTTCTGCGGCAGGATCGCCGAGGAGAACAAGGCGAGGTTGTTGAGCAGCGGCGTGAACACCGTCTTCAGCCTGAGCACCACAGTGCGCTCGTCCGGCGTCTCGATGGCGTTGATTCCGGCGAAGAAGCGCTTCCAGCTCGACGCATCGCTGCCGGCCCGCTTCAGCGAGAAGGCGACGTCGGCTGCGGTGACCGGCGTGCCGTCCGAGAACTTGGCCGCCCTGAGCTTGAAGGTATAGGTCAGGCCGTCATCGCTGACCGTCCAGCTCTCGGCGAGGCCAGGCTCCAGCTTGGTGGCATCCGTGCTGGGGCGCAGCAGGGTGTCGTAGATCAGCAGCTGCGCGTGGATCGACGGGTTGTCGCTGGTCGCGATCGGGTCGAGCGAAACGAGGTCCTGCGTCTGCGCCAGCTTGAGAACGCCCTGCGCAAAGGCGCCGGAGGGTGCGACGGTGAGAGCCGGGCCGAGGAGGGAAAGCGCAAGCGCGGCAGCCGACACCATGGAACGGAAAGTGGTCATGGAGATCCCCTGATCTTGGCCGCTCTGCCTCGGCGGCGGCAGCTTGCAACCTTCCATGCGCATGCCTAGTCTCGCAAATGAAACATTCGGCAAGATTATCAACCAAGTGGAATAGCCTGAATGAGGCTGGGCGCGCTGCAGGTGATCGATGCCTTCGTCCGGCTCGGCGGCACCGGTGAAGCGGCGCAGGGGCTGGGCGTCAGCCAGTCTGCCGTGATCAAGTCGTTGCACCTGGCGGAAAAGGAGCTCGACCTCAGCCTTGTCGCGATCGTCCAGGGGCGGCTGACTCCGACCCCCGAGGCACTTGAGTTGAGCCGCCTGGCACGTCCAGCCTTCGGTGCGCTGCGCCGGGCGCATCATGAAGCCGACATGATCCGCGTCGGCATGGCCGATCGTCTGCGGATCGCGACCGTGCCCGGCCTGGCGCACAGCATCCTGCCGCCCGCCATCGCCGACGCGCGCCGCGACCTCGGCGATCGGGCCGCCGTCGAAGTGATGTTCGACCATGTCCGCGATCACCTCAGCGCCAACGAAGTCGATCTCGCGATCTCCTACGGTCCGATGGCGACAGAAGGGTTGCTGGACATCGTCCTGCGCAGCAGTCCCCTCGTCTGCGTGCTCGACGAGGCTCATCCGCTCGCCGCCCATGACAAGCTGTCGCGCAAGGCCCTCGAAGGCCAGCGCCTGATCAGCTACGGGCCCGACGGCATCAGCCTGGCCGACAGCTTTCAGGACGCACTGGGCCACACCGGCCTGTCAGACCAGATCGCGATCACCGTCCGCCATACCGACAGCGCCTGCCATCTGGCGCGCGAGGGCGTTGGCATCGCCGTCGTCGACGGCTTCGTCATCAGCAGCAGCCTGACGCAAGGACTGGCGGTCCGTCCGCTCGACGAGAGCCCCCTTGTCACGGCCTTCGCTCATCATCGCGACGGCGCGCCGCTCGACCATGCTGCGCGGATCCTGCTGGAGCATCTCGTGGGAGCGGGCACATGAAGGCATTGACGCCATCCCACGCGACGGTCCTGCGCGCCGTCGACCGTTGCGGCACCACCGTCGAGGCCGCGCGGCAGCTTCATCTGACGCAGTCGGCGGTCAGCAAGATCATCGCCCGCAGCGAATCCGCCCTCGGCGTCCCGGTCTTCGATCGCCGCGACGGCCGCCTCGTCCTGCGTTCCGAGGCCCGGGGCCTGATGTCGGCGCTGGGCCATGTCGAGGACGAATGGCGCGCCTTGCGCGGAGCCGTCGGCGACGTGCGCTCCGGGCGCGCCCTGCCGCTGCGGATCGCATCGACGCCCAGCATCGGCCAGGGGCTCATAGCGCAGGCGATCCGGCGGCTGGTGACGGACTATCCGCAGGCCCGCATCGAGCTGATCATGGGCGACGCGCCGACGGAGCTGTCGAAGGGCGCCGCCGATCTCGGCGTGATGTTCTCGCCCCGCGTCACCGACGACATCGCCCTGACGCCCTTCGCGCAGGCCTCGATCATCGCCCTGGTGCGCGAGGACGATCCGCTGGCGCGTCGTGGCCGAGTCAGCTTGCCTGAGCTCCGGAACCATCGGCTGATCTGCTTCGATCGCGAGAAATCGCCGCTGGGCTGGCTGATCGCGCGCGCCCATGAGCAGGCCGGCCTCGACTATGCCCCCTTCATGACCGTGCCCTACAGCATTTCCGCCGCCCATCTGCTGGCGCGCCAGGGCGATGTCATCCTGATCGACAGCCTGCTGACCCAGGCCCAGCGCTTCGAGGGGCTGGTCAGGCTGGATGTGACGCCGGAACTGCCAATCACCATCTGCCTGATGACGGTCCGGAGCCGGCCTTTGTCCCGACTGGCGGCGCGCTTCGTCGAGATACTCGTAAGAGATCGGATGCCCGGCTAACCGACTGGTTCGTCACCCAGGTCGCCGCATCGAGCTCTACAGGGGCTCCGTTGCGCCACTTGTGGACATCGGACAATCCGCCGAGAGCAGACCCTCGGAACGACGCTTGCTAGGTAGTTCGAGTCCTGTTAAACGTTTTACTGTTAAACGTTTAACAGGCCACATGATGAATAGCCGCCGCGTAACGATCCGAGATGTCGCAGGCCGCGCGGGGGTGTCCATCGCGACGGTCTCGAATGTCTTCAGCGGCAACAAGCCGGTGAACGAGGATCTGCGCGAACGCGTGCTGCTGGCTGCCAAGGAGCTGGCGTATCAGGTCGATCGCGCGGCGTCGCAGCTGCGCTCGGGTCAGGCCCGCGTCGTCGGCGTCCTGGTTCCCGATCTCGACGACGTCTTTTTCACCTCGCTCGTCTCGCGGCTGGAGGTCCTGGCGCAGGCCGACGGCTACGACATCGTCGTCGCGAGCTCCCGCGACGATATCGGCCTCGAGCAGTCGCGCCTGAGCACCTTGCTCGCCTGGCGCCCGTCCGGCCTCATCGTGGTGCCCTGCTCCGACGAGGTGCCGCAAGCCCTCGCCGTCGAAATCGGGCGGCTGCCGATCGTCTTCGCCGACCGCGTCCACCCGGGAGGCTCGGTCGTCGACACCGTCGCCATCGACAACCGCGAAGCCGGAGAGATCGCAGCGCGCCATCTCCTGGCGCTGGGGCATCGCGACGTCGTCATCGCCGCCTCCAGCCTCGCGATTTCGCCGATCCGCGAGCGCGCCCGCGGGGCTGGCGACCTGATCCGTGAGACGGCCGGTTGCGAGGTGACCGTGATCGAGCTCGGATCCGTCGCCGAGCACGGTGCCGAGCTCTTTCGCAACTGGCTCGAGCGGCATCCGCAGCCGAGCGCGGTGATCGCACTGACCAACGTCACGACATTGAGCGCGCTGTCTGCGCTGGCCCGCCTGAAGATCGATATTCCCGAGCCCGTTTCAGTGGTCGGCTTCGACGATTACCCATGGATGAGCGCCCGCAAAACGGGGCTGACCGCGATCCGGCAGCCGATCGTCGAGCTCGCCGCGGCGACCTGGCAGCGCCTGCGTGCGCGCATGGCGGGCGACAGCGCCCCGGCACAGAACATCGTGCTGCAGACGAGCCTGCAAGTGCGCGACTCCGTGCGCGATCTCACTGCCGCGGCGGAGCGTGGCAACCCCCGCGATCCCGATCTGCTTCCGACCACGGAGAGACCGGCCGCGCCGCCCAAAGCGGTGCACTGACGAACATCGACTGCGAACGCCCAGCGTCCAAGCCACCGGGCCGACAGAGCCTGGAGCGAAGAAGTTCTGGAGGAAAGCGTGCAGCTTCAACGAACGGCTCGGATATTGCCGCTGCTTGCGCCGGTGCACCTGCTCATCCTGAGCGTGATCGTGCTGCCGTCGCTCTATGTCGTCTGGCTGAGCCTGAACACATCGAGCTTCGGCCAGGCGCCGAGCTTCGCCGGCCTGCAGAACTACTGGCGCGTCCTCACCGATCCGGCCTTCCACGGCGCGCTCTGGAACACGGTCGTCCTCGTCGTCGTGGCCGTGCATCTGGAGCTCGCAATCGGCCTCGGCATGGCCCTGCTCTTTGCCAGCGGCCTGCCGTTCCGGCGCGTCCTGCTGGTTGCCGTGCTCGCGCCCTATGCCGTCAGCGAAGTCACCGCCGTGGTGATGTGGCGCTTCCTGTTCGATCCCGACGCCGGACCGATCACACTGGCCTTGCACGCACTGGGCCTGCCGACGCTCGACTGGTCGTTCGAGCCCTCGCACGCGATGATCCTGATCGGCCTGCTGACGATCTGGCTGCACCTGCCCTTCACCTTCGTCATCGTCTACGCGGCGCGCCTCGCCATTCCCGCCGAGCTCTACGAAGCTTCGCGGATCGACGGCGCGACGCGCTGGCAGGCTTTCCGGCGCGTGACGCTGCCACTGCTCGCCCCGGCCATGCTGATCGCGCTGCTGTTTCGCTACATCTTTGCCTTCCGACTGTTTTCGGAGGCCTGGCTGCTGACCAAGGGCGGCCCGGCGCGCTCGACCGAGGTCGTGGCGATCTACCTCTATCAGGAGGCCTTCAGTTTCAACGCTTTCGGCCCGGCCGCCGCCACCGCCTGGATCATGGTGCTGGCCTCGCTCCTGCTCGCCGGCGCCTATGTCCTGCTGCTCAGGCGCGGAGGCGTGGCCCATGCGCACTGAGCGCCTCCTGATCGGGACGGGCAAGACGCTCGCCGTCGCGGCGATCCTGTTCTGGTCGCTCTTCCCGATCCTGTTCATCGCGCTGTCGTCGCTGAAGCCCGGCCAGGACATCTTCGCCGTGCCGCCGAAATGGCTGTTCGCGCCGACCTTCAAGCACTACGTCGAGCTCTGGCGCTCCTGGGGCGTCTTCTTCGATGGCCTGCTCAACAGCCTGCTGATCACGATCGGCGCGACGCTGCTCGCCATCGTCGCCAGCGCCTGCGCCGGCTATGTCTACTCGCGCAATTCCGGACGCTGGCTCGGGGCCAGCCTGCTCGGGCTCATCGTCGTCAGGCTGATTCCGCCGATCGTGGTGACGCTGCCGCTCTTCCCGATCGTGAACTGGCTCGGGCTCAGCGACACCCATCTCGTGCTGATCCTGCTCTATGCGAGCTTCTTCGTCTCGCTCGGCACGGTGCTGATGCGCACCTTCATGGACCAGATCCCGCGCGAGCTCGACGAGGCCGCGGCGATCGACGGAGCCAGCTGCCTGACCATCCTGCGCAAGGTGATCGCGCCTCTGGCGATGCCCGGCGTGCTCGCGGTCGCCGTCTTCGTGATCGTCTTCTCCTGGAACGAGTTCCTCTTCGCCTTCATCTTCACCGCGACCAAGGCCAAGACCGCTCCGCTCGTCATCTCGGAGATGATCGGCTCCATCGATGGCGTCGATTGGGGGATCCTCTTCGCCGCCGCGACGGTGCAGCTCGTGCCAGTCCTCATCTTCGTCGTCTTCATGAACCGCTACCTCGTGGCCGGCCTCACCGCCGGTTCGACGAAGGGGTAGCCAACCACAAAGAAAGAGGGAGGAAGCCATGTCGAACAAGCCTGAAGCCAAGCTGACCCGCCGCGCCTTCGTCGCCGGCTCCGCGGGCGTAGCGGCGACGCTTGCGGCCAGGCCAACGCTCGCCGCGAGCAAGGCGCTGAACGTGCTGAGCCACAAGGTTCACCAGACCGTGCTTGGCAGCGGCGACGGCGACCTGATGGCCGCTTGGCGCAAGGCCAATGACGCCGAGATCGCCTTCACGACCTTCGACTCCAATCCGCTGCAGGACCGGCTCTTCCGCGAGGCCAGCCTGAAGGAGACCGAATACGGCGTCGGCTACCTGATCGACAATCGGCCGACCTCGCAGATCGCCGCTCTGTTCGAGCCGCTCGATGCCTATCAGAGCAAGGACGCGATCGAGGACTTCGCCGACATCGCGCCGGGCCTCGTCCAGGGCATGACCGTCGACGGCAAGCTGATCGGCATTCCCGTCCGCCATGCGACGCAAGGGCTGTTCTACAACGAGGCCCTGCTGGAAGAGGCCGGCATCGCCGCCCCGCCGACGACGCTGGAAGAGCTGATCGAACTGGCGAAGAAAACGAGCTTCACCTCCAAGGCCGGCACGCCGGTCACCGGCATGGTGCTGGCCAGCGACCTCGCCGTCTTCCCCGTGATGTTCGCCCGCGCCTATGGTGGCGACTTCATCAGCCCCGATCTCAAGCTGGTGCCGAACCGCGAGGCGCTGGAGCAAGGGCTGGCGGCACTGCGCGGCATGTTCGAGACCGGCAGCCTGCCGCGCAGCTACGCCACCACCAAGAACGACGACCAGGTCACCTGGCTGCAGCAGGGCCGCGCCGCCTTCACCGTGCTGCCCTTCGCCCGCGGCGCGCAGCTCAACAACCCCGAGCAGAGCAAGTTCCCCGGCCGGATCAAGGCGGTCGAGTTCCCCGGCTCCGCCGCGATCAAAGGCAAGGTGCCGATGGCCTCCGTCGTCGAGGCCTGGGCGATGGCGATCCCGAAGAACGCCAGGGACAAGGCACTCGCCTGGAACTTCATCAAGGAAGTCTCCAGCAAGCGCGTGACGCTCGGCATGGCGATCAATGGCAATGGACCCGTGCGCGTCTCCTCCTATGCCGATGAGGGCCTGAAGGCGAAGAACCCGCTCGCCGCGGTTGAGGCCAAGGTGCTGGCGACGGCGCGCGGCGCCTTCCCGCCCTTCCCGGAGGCTGCGCGCGCGCAGGCGACCTTCCTCGAGGAGGTCCAGCTCGCTGTGCTCGGCCGCAAGCCGGTCAAGGACGCCGTCTCCGCCATCATCGAGCGCGTCAAGCCGATGATGCCGGCCTGATCATCACATCGCGCCGCGGGGCCGATCGCTCCGCGGCCGTTCAGACCATCGCTGTATCGAAGAGGATTTCGTCATGTCGACCGCAACGCCCCGCTTCATCGAGGAGCCGGCGCGCTCCATTCCTGTCTCCGCCGAGTATGACGTGCTCGTCGTCGGCGGCGGTCCCTCGGGCCTGACGGCCGCGCTGGCGGCGGCAGAGGACGGCCTGCGCGTCGGGCTGATCGAGAGCCGCAGCTTTGTCGGCGGCAACATGACGATCGGCCTACCGGTGCTCGGCTTCCTCGGCCAGAAAGGCAACCAGATCATCGACGGGCTGCCGCAGAAATTCATCGAGCGCCTGCGCCGGGAGCGACAGGGCGCGAGCGAGCATCGACCCTGCCCGCTCCATATGGGCATCACTTTGGTCGAGCCCGAGGCGGTGAAAACGGTGGCCCTCGAAATGCTGACGGAGGCCGGCGTCGACGTCCTGTTCTACACCTTCTTCGCCGGCGCATTGGTCGAGAATGACACGATCCGCGGCGTCATCACCGAGAGCAAGAGCGGCCGCACCGCCATCCTCGCCAGGATCGTGATCGACTGCAGCGGCGATGCCGATGTCGCCTACAGCGCCGGCGTGCCGACCGAGAAGGGCAATGCCGAGGGCGGCATGCAGCCGCCGACGCTGATGTTCTGCCTCGCCGGCGTCGACACCGATGCGCTCAGGCTCTCGATCGCCAACGCGCCGCCAGCGGCCCGGACCTATCTCACCGACTTCATCCCGGCCGAGTATTTCGGCCAGAACCACCAGTTCATCGTCGTCGGCATGCGCGAGCTGATGGCCAAGGCCAAGGCCGAGCGCGGCCTGCAGATCCCGAACGAGCGCACGATCATCATCACCGGCCTGAAGAAGGGCGAGGTCTGGATCAACATGACCCGGGTCAAGGGCACGGACGGCACCGACGCCCGCAGCCTGACCAAGGGCGAAATCGAAGGCCGCGCCCAGATCGACGATATCGTCACCTATCTGGTGAACTACGTGCCGGGCTTCGAGAAGGCCTACTTCACCAAGACTGCGCCCTTCCTCGGCATCCGCGAGACCCGCCGCATCCTCGGCCAGTATGTGATGACGCAGGAGGACGTGCTGGCCTGCACGCATTTCGACGATGCGATCGCGGTGGCGAGCTATCCGATCGACATCCACCGCCCGGCCGACGATGGCTGCACGCTGATCTGGTGCGGCGACTGCTACGACATCCCCTATCGCTCGCTGGTGCCGCAGAAGATCGGCAACCTCTTGGTCGCCGGGCGCAGCATCTCGGCGACGCATGAGGCGATGGGCGCGATCCGCGTCATGGCGACCTGCATGGCGATGGGCGAGGCCGCAGGGCGGGCCGCCAAGATCTCGGTGCGTGGCAACCGCGCGCCGGCCGAGATCGACATCGAGGAACTACGCCGCCAGCAGCTCGAACACGGCGTCTATCTGCGCAATCCGGACGGCACCCGTGCCGGACCGCCGAACCGCGCAGCCGCCTGAAATGGCCGCGCATTTCATCGGCATCGATGTCGGCACCGGCAGCGCCCGGGCCGGCATCTTCGACCGGGCCGGACGCATGGTCGCGACGGCCAAGCGCGACATCGCGCTCTATCGCGACGGCCCCGACATCGCCGAGCAATCGAGCGCGGATATCTGGCGGGCCGTCTGCGCCAGCGTGCGCGAAGCGATAGCCGGGGCCGAGCTGACGCCGGACGACATCGCCGGTATCGGTTTCGATGCGACCTGCTCGCTGGTCGTGCTCGGGCCGGATGGCACTCCCCTCCCCGTCGGCCCGCATGGCGACGCCAATCGCGACATCATCGTCTGGATGGACCACCGGGCGATCGGCCAGGCCGAGCGCATCAACGCGACGCGCCATCCGGTCCTGGCCTATGTCGGCGGCACGATCTCGCCGGAGATGGAGACGCCGAAGCTGCTCTGGCTCAAGGAGAACCTGCCAGCCACCTATGATGCGGCCTGGCAGTTCTTCGACCTGCCGGATTTCCTGACCTGGCGCGCCAGCGGCTCGCTGGCGCGCTCGACCTGCACAGTGACCTGCAAATGGACCTATCTCGCCCATGAAGGGCGCTGGGACGCGGATTACTTCCGGCAGATCGGCTTGGCCGACCTGGCTGAGGATGGCTTTGCCCGCATCGGCACCAAGATCATTCCGGGCGGCACCACGCTCGCCAACGGGCTGACCGAGCAAGCCGCCGCCGAGCTCGGCTTGAAGCCCGGCACCGCCGTCGCCGCGGGATTGATCGACGCCCATGCCGGGGGCATCGGCTCGGTCGGCGTCCACTCGCCGCATGGCAGCGCCCTCACCCGCCTGGCCTATGTCTTCGGCACCTCGGCCTGCACCATGGCGAGCAGCCATGAGCCGATCTTCATCCCCGGCGTCTGGGGGCCTTATTTTGCCGCAATGGTTCCCGGCCTCTGGCTCAATGAAGGCGGGCAATCGGGAGCCGGCGCCGCCATCGAGCAACTGCTCGTCCTTCATCCGGCCACGCCCGAAGCGCAGCGCCGCGCCGAAGCTGAAGGGCTCTCGCTGCCCGACTGGCTCGCTGTACAGGCAACGCAGCGCAGCGCCGGACCATCGGGCGCCGCTCGCCTCGCAGGCGAGCTGATCGTCGTGCCCGATTTCCTCGGCAATCGCTCGCCTCATGCCGACCCGCATGCGCGGGCGGTCATCGCCGGGCTCGGCATGGAAAGCGATCTCGACAATCTCGTCGCGCTCTATGTCGCCGGGCTCACCGGCATCGGCTACGGCCTGCGCCAGATCATCGATACCAGTCGGACGAAAGGCGCCACGCTGGAAGCGATCGTGCTCAGCGGCGGCGCCGGACGCCAGCCGTTGATCCGGCAACTGCTGGCGGATTGCTCTGGGCTGCCGCTGCTGGCGCCGGACGAGGTCGATCCCGTCCTGCTCGGCTCGGCCATGCTCGCGGCAACGGCGGCGAACGCCTTCCCGGACCTTGCCACCGCCATGACCGGAATGGCGCCCGGCACCACCGTCTTCAAGCCGGCCGAGGGCGAGATCGCCGCCCTCCATGCAAGGCGCTTTGCCGCCTTCGAAACACTGCAGGCGGCCGCGCGCAAGGCGCGTGACCTCATGCAGCCCGCCCGGATTCAAGCCGTATCGGAGACGCCGACGTGACCCAGGACCTCACCGGAAAGACCGCCGCGATCACCGGCGCAGCCTCTGGGATCGGCCTTGCCTGCGCGAAACGGCTGCTCGCCGCCGGCGCGCGCGTCGTCCTCGTCGACCGCGATGGCAGGGCTCTCGATCAGGCCTGCACGCCCCTCGGGCCCCATGCCATCCCGCTCGTCATCGACCTGACCGACCCGGCTTCGGTGGCCGGGATGCTGCCCCAGATCCTCGAACGAGCCGGCCCGCTCGACATCTTCCACGCCAATGCCGGCGCCTATGTCGGCGGACCGGTCAGCGACGGCGACCCCGACGCCTGGGATCGCATGCTGAACCTCAACGTCAACGCGGTCTTCCGCAGCATCCACGCCGTGCTCCCCCACATGATCGCGCGCAAGACCGGCGATATCCTGGTGACCAGCTCGGTCGCCGGTGTCGTTCCGGTGGTCTGGGAGCCGGTCTACACCGCCTCGAAACATGCGGTGCAGGCCTTCGTTCACACGGTGCGCCGCCAGGTGATCCCGCATGGCCTGCGTGTCGGGGCGATCCTGCCGGGTCCTGTGGTGACGGCCCTGATCGCCGACTGGCCCCAGGAAAAGCTCGACGCCGAGCGCGCCCGCGGTGGCCTGATCGAGGCTGAGGAAGTGGCTGAGGCCGTGCACTTCATGCTGACCCGCCCGCGCAACGTGACCATTCGCGATCTCGTCATCCTGCCGCAGAGCACGGACCTCTAGCCGGCAAGTCCGATCGCGACTTCAGGGAGACAGCGCGCTCGAAAATACAATTGTGTCACAAAACATTCATTTGTATGCTCCATGGCAAAACCGCTGCCCCGCATGGACGGAAGGCAGCCCGCATCCCGGCATCGGGGGCGTGTTCGGAGGGTGGTCATGCGTCGGATCGTGCAAATCTCGGACACTCATCTCAGTCCGGCCAAGCAGCATTTCGCCGGCAATTGGCAGCCGCTGACGGCCTGGCTGACGACGCAGAAGCCCGACCTCGTCATCCATACCGGCGACGTCACCGTCGACGGTGCCGATGTCGACGAGGACTTCGGCTATTGCAGCGGCCTCCTGACGGCCCTTGGCGTCCCGGTCCTCTGCGTCCCCGGCAACCACGATGTCGGCGAGGCCTATCATCCGCATCAGCCGGTCGATGCGTCGCGGCTGGCGCGCTGGCGCGACCATCTCGGGGCGGATTTCTGGGGCCATGACGTCGAAGGCTGGCGCCTGATCGGACTCAACTCGATGCTGTTCGGCAGCGACGAAGCCGATGAGGCGCGGCAGCTCACCTGGCTGGAGCAGCAGATCGCCAGCGCAGAGGGGCGCCGTCTCGGCTGGTTCCTGCACCGGCCGCTGTTCATCGAAGCGCCGGGCGAAGGCGACAAGGGCTATTGGAGCGTGCCGCCGAAGCCGCGGGCGCAGCTGCTCGATCTCGTCCGCAAGCACGAGGTCGCCTTCGTCGCCAGCGGCCACCTTCATCGCGCCCACGACTTTATGGTCGACGGCACCCGCTACATCTGGGGGCCCTCCTCCGGCTTCGTGGTCGGTCCCGAGCTGCAGCCCGGCATGGCCGGCACGACGACGCTCGGCGCCGTGACCTATGAGTTCGACGGCAGGGACTACACCGCCGCGATCCACGAGATCGGCACGCTCCAGACGCTCTGGATCGACGATGTGATCCACGAGGTCTACCCGCCGCGCGCCGCCTGAGGCGGCGCTCGCCGCCCTTCGACGACGTCAAACGCAAGAAGCCCCTACGGGCCCCCGCACAGAAAGGCGAGCGACGTGGCAACGGTCACCCTGTCCTCCATCGCCAAGTCCTTCGGCACGACGCGCGTGCTCGGCGGCGTCGACCTTGACATCGCCAATGGCGAGTTCCTGACCCTGGTCGGCCCGTCCGGCTGCGGCAAGTCGACCCTGATCCGCATCATCGCCGGGCTGGAGCATCAGGATGGTGGTGCGGTCGCGATCGGTGGCCAGCCGGTCGACCACCTGCGCCCGCATGAGCGGCGCGTGGCGATGGTGTTCCAGTCCTATGCGCTCTACCCGCATATGAGCGTGCGCCAGAACATCGCGCTGCCGCTGACCATGTCGCGGCTGAAGCTCTGGCAACGCCTGCCATTGCTGCGCCAGCTCTCGGCCAAGCGTCGCGCGGTTATGCGCGGGATCGAGACTGATGTCGCGGCCGCCGCAGCGCAGCTCCAGCTCGACCATCTGCTCGATCGCAAGCCGGCCCAGCTGTCCGGTGGCCAACGCCAGCGCGTCGCGCTCGGGCGCGCCATGGTCCGCCATCCCGACGTCTTCCTGATGGATGAGCCGCTCTCCAATCTCGACGCCAAGCTGCGCGTGCATATGCGCACCGAGCTGGCCGAGCTGCACAAGCGGCTGGGTGCGACCTTCATCTACGTCACGCACGACCAGGTCGAGGCGATGACGATGTCGGATCGCGTCGCGATGATGGATTCCGGCACGATCCTGCAGCTCGGCACGCCCTCCCAGCTTTATGAGAAGCCAGCCTCGCTCAAGGTCGCGCAATTCATCGGCAGCCCGGCGATCAACCTCCTGCCGGCCAGTGTCGGCGCGGGCGGCCGGCTCGAACTGTTCGGCCGACCGATGTCGCTCGGCGTCCAGCAGGCCCAGGGGCAGGCCGTGACGCTCGGCGTGCGCTCCGAAGCATTGTCGCTGGTCCAGGGCGAGCCGGCCGGCGCGGGGCGCGCCTGGTTCTCCGCCCGTCTGCGGCGCAAGGAGAATCTCGGCTCCGAATACATCCTGCATTTCGACCTCGCCGGCCGGGACATGCCGGGTGTGACGATGCGCGCCAGCCCGGCGATCGCGACGGGCGTCAACGAAACGGCCGAGGTGACGCTCGGCTTCGACGAGGCCGCCTGCCATCTCTTCGCCGCCGATGGCGAACGCATCGAGCCGCGTGGGCCGGGCGTCGCGACCGCCTCCGTCGTGCCGCTGAGGGCCTGAGCATGACGCTCGCGCTCGACATGCCCGTACAACTCGCGCCCAGCCGGCGTCGCCGGCTCTGGATCGAGCGCGTCACCGGCCTCGGCTTCGCCGCGCCGGCGCTCGTCCTGCTCGTGCTGACGATCCTGGCGCCGCTGGCCGTGCTCGTCATGCTCAGCCTAACCAATTACGAGTTCGGCGGCGTCGACCTTGACTTCGTCGGGCTCGCCAATTTCCAGAAGGCGCTGGCCGATCCGATCATCCGCCGCTCGCTGCTGAACACCCTGATCTATGTCGCGATCATGGTGCCTGGCGGTGTCTTCGGTGCGCTGCTGATCGCCATCCTGATCCATCGGCGGACGCGCTCGCGCTCGCTCTACGAGGTCATCTACTTCCTGCCGGTGACCTCGACGCTGATCGCGATGGCGACGGTCTGGCAGTTCCTGCTGCATCCCTCGCTCGGGCCGATCAACGGACTGCTGAAATGGCTCGGCTTCGCGCCCGTCGCCTTTCTTAGCGAGCCCTCGACGGCGCTGGCGACGCTCGCCGTGATCGGCATCTGGCAGATCCTCGGCTTCAACATGATCCTGTTCCTGGCCGGGCTGACCGCGATCCCGCGCGATCTCTACGAGGCCGCCGATATCGACGGCTGCTCGGGCGGGGTCGACCGCTTCCTGACCATCACCTGGCCGCTGCTCGGGCCGACGACGATGTTCGTGGTGATCACGACGATGATCACCGCCTTCAAGATCTTCGACACGGTGGCGGTGATGACGCGCGGCGGGCCGGTCGGCTCGACCGAGGTGCTGCTCTACAACATCTATCTCGAAGGCTTTCAGTATTTCCACACCGGCTATGCCGCGGCGCTGACCTTCATCTTCCTCGCCTTCATCCTGGTCTTCTCGGCCGTGCAGACCTTCGCCCTCGACAAGAAGGTGCACTACTGATGGCAGCCAGCACTCCCCTCGTCGCCACGGTCTCGCCCGCGCATTCGGCAGCGCGACGCTTCCTCTCGCTCGTGCTGATCCATGGCGTGCTGATCGCCGGGGCGCTGTTCATGCTGGCGCCGTTCATCTGGATGCTGGTGACCTCGATCAAGCCGCCGGCCGAGATCTTCAGCGCCGAGATCGCGCTCTGGCCCAAGCAGTTCTACGGCGTCGAGAACTACCGCTTCGCCATGGAAAAGGCGCCGCTGCTGCGTTTCGCGCTGAACGGCGTCATCCTCTGCGCCGGCATCCTCGTGGTGCAGCTTCTGGTCGCGATCCCCTGCGCCTATGCGCTGGCGAAGCTCGATTTCCCCGGGCGCAACCTGCTCTTCGTGCTGGTGCTGCTCGGCCTCTGCATTCCCGTGCAGGTGCCGGCGATGCCGCTCTATATCGGCCTTGCCCAGCTCGGCCTGCTCAACACCTATTTCTCGATGATGGTGCCGTTCTTCCTCTCGGTCTTCGCCATCTTCCTGTTCCGCCAGTTCTTCCGCAGCTTTCCCGACGACATCATCAATGCCGCCCGACTCGACGGGATGAGCGAGTTCGAGATCGTCTGGCGCATCGTCACCCCGAGCGCCTGGCCGGCGATCGCCGCCTTCGCGGTGTTCTCGACCGTGGCGCACTGGAACGATCTGTACTGGCCGCTGATCGTCATCTCCGACGCCAAGCTCGCGCCGCCGCCGCTCGGGATGATGTTCTTCGCCGATGCCGAGACCGGCTCGAACTACGGCGCGCTGACCGCGGCGGCGACGATCCTGACCGCACCGCTCGTTCTCACCTTCCTGATCGCGCGGCGCCGATTCATCGACGGCATCACAATGACCGGCGTCAAATAAGTCGACCACCGAAACGCCTAAGCCTGCCCAAAAACCCAGTTCTCTCAAGGAGATCACCGATGAAAGCTTTCGGTAGAACCCTGGCCGCCGCGGCGTTCGCGCTGGCCGCTTCCACGGCGGCGCGCGCCCAGGAGGTCACGCTCGACGTGCTCTACGCCTTCCCGGCCTTCGCCAAGTTCCACGAGCCGATCGCCGCGGAGTTCATGAAGAAGAACCCGGGCATCAAGATCAATTTCCGGGCCCCGGCGGCGAGCTATGACGAGGGGCATCAGGCGATGCTGCGCTCGTCGGTCACCAACCAGCTGCCGGATGTCTATTATTCCGGCTTCCATCTGCTGACCGAGCTGGTCGAGACGCTCGACAAGCGCAAGCAGGTCGTCGACCTCGGCGAACTGCTCAAGGCCGAACCGGAAGCCTGGCGCAAGGCCAACTACTCGGACGCGCTGCTCTCGCTCGGCCAGGCCAATGGCAAGCAGGCGGGCCTCGCCTTCAACGCCTCGACCCCGCTGATGTACTTCAACGCCGAGCTGGTGAAGAAGGCCGGCGGGGATCCCGAGAAGATGCCCGACAACTGGGCCGACACCATCGCGCTCGCCAAGAAGATCCGCATCGCCGATGTCGCCGGCCTCGCCTACAACATCCATGACTGGCCGGATGACTGGCTCTGGCGTGGCATCGTCCAGCAGGGCGGCCATACCCTGCTCGACGCCAGCGGCAAGAAGGTCGCCTTCGGCGGCGATGTCGGCCTGAAGGCGCTGGAGACGCTGCGCAGCCTGGTCACCGAAGACGGCATGCCGCTGATCGACTGGGATCAGTCGCGCCAGCAGTTCATCGCCGGCAAGATCGGCATCTTCTTCGACACGCCGGCCCGCCTGCGCCAGGTCACCGACCTCGTCGGCGAGCGCTTCACGCTGAAGACCGCCCTCTTCCCGGTCGACGACAAGGCCAAAGGCACGCTGCCGACCGGCGGCAATGCGGCGATCATCACCGCCAAGGACCCGGCCAAGCAGAAGGCGGCCTGGGAGTTCGTGAAGTTCGTCACGGGCCCGGAGGCGCAGAAGATCGTCGTCGAGACCTCGGGCTACATGCCGACCAATCTGCGTGCCGGCGAGGACGCCTTCCTCGGCCCGTTCTACAAGGACAACGCCAATTTCCGCACGATCAACGGCCAGGTGAACCGCGCCTCGCCCTGGCAGGGCTATCCGGGCGGCAACTCGGTCCGCATCTGGCGCCAGCAGCGCGAGGTGATCGCCGGCGTGATGCGCGGCGAGATCCAGCCCAAGGCCGGCATCGAGCGCATGGTCTCCGAGACCGAAGCGCTGATGAAGTGAGCGTATCGCTCTGACGCATTGATACCGCCGCCCGGTGCTTTCGCGCTGGGCGGCTCTTCGTTTTATAGCCATTGGATAGAAGCACGATGATCATCGCCCAGCTCAGCGATTTCCACGCCAGGCCGCATGGCCGCCCGGCCTATGGCATCGTCGACACCAATGCCGCAATCGAGAGCGCCGTCGATGCCGTGCTGGCGCTCGATCCGGCGCCGGATTGCGTGCTGGTCACCGGCGACCTCGCCGATTGCGGCCTCGCCGAGGAATACGCGATCGTCCGCGCCGCGCTGCGGCGATTGCCGATGCCGGTCTATGTCCTGCCCGGCAACCACGACCGGCGCGAGAGCTTCGCCGAGGCGCTCGGCGCGGACTACGCCTACCTGCCGAAGGCCGGCTTCCTGCACTACACCGTCGAGGATTTCCCAGTCCGTCTGATCGGGCTCGACACGGTCATCGCCGGCGAGGATGGCGGCGAAATCTGTGCCGAGCGCGAGGCCTGGCTGGCCGAGCGCCTGCGCGAAGGACAGGGGCGCCCGACGCTGATCCTCATGCACCATCCGCCCTTCGCTGTCGGGGTCGACGGCATGGATGTGATCCCCTGCCGTGTCTCCGCGAGCTTTTCCGCGCTGATCGCCGCTCATCCCGAGGTCGAGCGCGTGCTCTGCGGCCATTACCACAGGCCGATCCAGCGGCGCTTCGCTGGAACGATCGGCTATGTCGCGCCAGGGACAGCGCATCAGGTCGCGCTCGATCTGCGTCCCGGCACGGAGAACTGGTTCATCATGGAGCCGCCGGCTTTTGCCGTGCATGCCTGGCGCCCGGAGACTGGCATCGTCAGCCATCTCCAGCCGATCGGCGATTACGGCCCGCGCCGGCCCTTCGTGCTCGACCCCGCCTATCCCGGCAAGCCGCAGGTCGCCGATGCCTGAGCCGCGCCTTCTCGCATTGCTCGACCAGTCGGCCGCGATCGCACGGCAGGCGGCCGAGCTGCTGGTCCGCATGCAGGGCGGCGACCTTTCCGTCGCTCGCAAGGACTTTCGCGATGTCGTGACGGCTGCCGATCTCGCCTCAGAACGGCTGGTCATCGACGGCCTCAGGCAGCTGACGCCCGAGGCGGCGATCCTCTCCGAGGAAGCTGGGTTCTCCGGCTCGGAGGTAGCGCCGCGCTGGATCATCGACCCGCTCGACGGCACGGTGAACTATGCCGGCGGCCTGCCCTGGTTCTCGGTCACCATGGCCTATCAGGAAGAGGGTCGCACACTGCTAGGCCTGACTCATGCGCCGCTGGCCGGGCTCGTCGCGCATTATGCAGAAGGCGGCGTCGCGACCGTCAACGACCGCCGTGTCGCCGTCTCGGCGACGACGAGCCTGGCCGATGCCGTGGTCTCGATCTGCCTGACCTCGCATTACGCGCCGGAGGATTTGGAGCGGACCAACGCCGTCATCCGCCGGCTGTCCGGCCTGTGCCGGGGCGTGCGTATCCTGGTCTCGGGCGGGCTGGAGATGTCGCTGGTCGCAGCCGGGCGCCTCGACGCCTTCATCGGGCTCAAGGCCGACATCGTCTCGCATGCGGCGGCGATGCCATTGGTTCGTGCCGGCGGTGGCAAGGTCACGACCGTCGCCGGCGTGGATTCGCGCGACGAGGACCTGGAGAAGGTCGTCAGCAACGGCCTGATCCATGACGAGCTGCTCGACGCGATCCGCGCCGCCTGAAGCCGTCAGTGCAGAGCGAGTACGGCAGCCGCAGCCTGCTCGTCGGTGATCAGCACCGAGGCGAGCCTGCCCTTCAGGGCGGCGGCGATGACCGCGGCCTTGTTGCTGCCGCCCGACGCCAGGATCGCGGTCGGGATGCGCGTCAGCGCCTCCAGCGGCAGCGCGATGGCGCGGCGGTTGATCGGATGGTCGAGCGGCTTGCCGTCCTTGTCGATGAACTGGCCGAGCAAGTCGCCGACCGCGCCCTGGGCCGTCAGTTCGGCGATGTCGAGATCGCGCGGCAAGCCATAGCGCACCAGCAACGAGCGCTCGCTCATGTCGCCGGCGCTGAGGATCGAGACGTCGGTGGCGCGGATGCGGGCGAACGCCTCCTCGAACACGTCCTGCGCCAGGATGGTGTCGCGCGATTGCGGCGTGCCGGCATAGATCGGGGCAGCCAGGTAATGGCACTGCGCCTGCCAGAGCCGGGCAAACTGGCTGGCGATCTCGAAGGTGTTGAGCTCGATGCCATAGGTCAGCCCGCCCATCATCGAGGTGACGTCGAGCTCGCGGAACTGGCCGGGCCGGATATGCCGGATCGTCTCGCGCAGCGTGCTGCCCCAGCCGACGCCGAAGACGCCGGACTGGCGCTCCTCGATGATCCGCGAGACGAACTCGCCGGCGGCCCGGCCAATCTGGGCCGGCACCTGAGCAAGGTCGTCGGGCGTCGGCACCACCACGGCGTCCTGCAGTCCGAAAGTCTCGACCAGCGCACGCTCGAGCCGGACGCAGCTTTCGAGCCGCGAGTTGATGGTGATGTTGACCAGACCGCTGCCGCGCGCCTCGACCAGCAGCCGGTTGACCCGCAGCCGCGTCATCTTCAGCCGGTCGGCGATCTCCGCCTGGGTCAGCCCCTCCATGTAGTACAGCCAGGCGGCTCTCACCTGGGTCTGGGCGTCTTCCGGCATCGCGGGTCCTTCTGTCGGGCTATCGAGCGTTATATCGCGCCGGCCGCTCCCTACAACCGAGGGCTGTCGGCTTGCTGTTTTCACCTTGACCGAAACCAATGTAAATAAGAGAATACATTTGTTAATCTGAGTGTCGATTACGCCGGAGTGCCGTCCCGAAATGTCCCATGCCGTGTTCCTGCATGCCGCCGGCGATGCGCGCGTCGCGCCCTTCAATCTGCGCGAGGGCGCGCCGGGCGAAACGCTGATCGACGTCGCCGCCGTCGGGCTCTGCGGCAGCGACCTGCACTATTACAAGGATGGCGGCATCGGCTCGGCCGTGATCGCAACGCCCTTCGTGCCGGGGCATGAGTTCAGCGGCTGGCTGACCGAGGATCTGCCCGAGCTCGGCCTGGCGCGCGGCTCGCTCGTCGCTGTCGATCCCAATCAGGCCTGCGGCCATTGCGAGCATTGCCGCGAGGGACATCCCAATCTCTGTCCCGAGGTCGTCTTCATCGGCGCGCCGCCTAATGACGGCGCGATGACCGAACGGATCTGGGTGCCGACATCGCAAATCGTCCCGGTTCCGCAGCATTTCACCCCGAGCGATGCAGTCATGCTGGAGCCGCTCGGCGTCGCCATCCATGCCGTCGATCTGGCGAAGCCACGCCTGCTCGAGCGCGTCGCGCTGCTCGGCTGCGGGCCGATCGGCCTGCTGATCCTGCAGGTGCTGCGGACGGTCGGTGTCGGCGAGATCCTGGTCTGCGATCCGCAACCGCATCGGCGTGCCCTCGCGCTGAAGCTGGGCGCCAGCAAGGCCGGCGAGAGCGTCGCCGACGTCGCGAAATGGACCGATGGCGAAGGGCTGCCTCTGGTGATCGAGGCGACCAATGCGCCGGAAGGGTTTCGCGACGCCGTGCGCGCCGCGCGGATCGGCGGGCGCGTCGTGCTGGTCGGTATCCCCGATGGCGACAGCTATGTCGTGCCGGCGGCGGAGACGCGCCGGCGCGGGCTGACGATCAAATTCTCGCGCCGCATGGGGCATGTCTATCCGCGCGCGATCGAGCTGGTGGCGCTCGGCAAGGTCGATGTCGAAGCGGTCGTCAGCCATCGTTTCGGGCTGGATGAAGGACCGGAAGCGTTCCGTCGCCATGCCGCCAACGAAGCGGGTATGGTCAAGAGCCTGATCTATCCCGGCGGCCCCGCGGCGCGCCGGCGCTGATTGTCACCTTGCGCCACCGGCAGCCGCCATGAGTTATGTCGGCATCGATCTCGGCACGTCCTCGGTCAAGGCCGTCCTGGTCGATGACCGACAGCGCATACTTGCCAGCGCCACGGCTGAACTCTCCCTACAGCGGCCGCGGCAACTCTGGTCGGAGCAGGACCCGGCGGACTGGGTCAGCGCGACATTGGCGGCCTTGCGGCGGTTGCGCGATGCCGACCTCCCCGCCTTTCGCGCCTGTCGCGGCATCGGCTTGTCCGGACAGATGCATGGCGCCGTCCTTCTCGACGATGCAGACCAGCCGCTGCGGCCCTGCATTCTCTGGAACGATGGCCGCTCGGCTGCGCAATGCGCCGAGCTGGAAGCGGCCGAGCCGGCTTCCCGCGCGATCACCGGCAATATCGCCATGCCGGGCTTCACCGCGCCGAAGCTCGCCTGGGTCCGTCGTCACGAGCCGGAGATCTTCCGAAGGACGCGTAAGGTCCTGTTGCCGAAGGCCTATCTCAGGCTCGTCCTGACCGGCGAGACGATCGAGGAGATGTCGGACGCCTCCGGAACGCTCTGGCTCGATGTCGGCGCCCGCGACTGGTCCGACCGGATGTTGGCGGCGACGGGCCTCGATCGCAGCCAGATGCCGGCCCTCGTCGAAGGTTCGCAGCCCGCCGGGCGGATGCGCGCCGAGCTCAGCCGCGAGCTCGGTTTCGACGCGCCGCCGCTTTTCGCGGGCGGGGCTGGCGACAACGCCGCCGGCGCCATTGGCCTGGGCGCGATCGAGCCGGGCGACTGCTTCCTCTCGCTCGGGACCTCCGGGGTGCTCTGGCGCACGACCGAGAGGTTCGAACCGCGGGCCGAGAGCGCCGTGCATGCCTTCTGCCATGCCGTGCCGGACCGCTGGCACCAGATGTCCGTGCATCTCTCGGCGGCAGCGAGCCTGCGCTGGTGGGCCGGAATCACCGGCTGCGACGAGGCCGCGCTGCTGGCGCCCCTCGGTGGTCGCGCCGGCCGCCCCTCCCCGACGCTGTTCACGCCCTATCTCTCCGGCGAGCGTACCCCTCATAACGATCCGCAGATGCTGGGCAGCTTCACTCGCCTGGCGCACGAGACCGATCGGGACGCAATGACCCAGGCCGTGCTGGAGGGCGTCGCCTTCGCCTTCCGCGATGGCAAGCTCGCGCTCGAAGGCGCAGGCGCCGCGATCGAACGGGCGCTGGTCATCGGCGGCGGCTCGCGGTCCGATCTGTGGCTGTCGATCCTCGCCAATGTGCTCGGCATTCCGCTCGAGCGTCACGCCGACGGAAACCACGGTGCGGCCTTCGGCGCAGCGCGGCTGGCGCGGCTCGCCTGCACGGGCGAACCCATGCGTGACGTCTGCCGGAAGCCGGCAGGCGAGGCGCGGCGCTTCGAGCCCGAACCAAATCATGTGTCCGCCTATGACCGGCATTACCTGATCTGGCAGCAGGCCGCTCGCGACAGCCAGGGACTGCGCTGATCGGTCGAAGGATTTGACAGGAATCCGAGCAGATGTTCTTGATAGGAGCATCTAATCGATTTTTGTTGACTCCATGCGCCACCGACCCCGCCAGTTCGACCTCGTCATCCTCGATTGCGACGGCGTGCTCGTCGACAGCGAGACCATCAGTTGCCGGATCCTGGCCGAGCTTCTCTCGCCGCTCGATCCCGACTACGATCTGCCCCATGTGATGCGGCGCTATCTCGGCCGGCCGGCGAATGCGGTGATCGGGGACTATGAGCGAATGACGGGCCGTCCCGCCCCCGAGAGCTTCACGCGGGATTGGCGCGCCCGGCTGTTTTCGGCCTTCCGGGCGGATTTGCAGGCGATCGCCGGCGTGCGCGCCGCGGTCGAAGCCTTCGATGCCGATTATTGCGTCGCGTCCTCCAGCGACGAGGAGCGCATCGAGCTCTGCCTGCGCCAGACCGGCCTCTGGGATCTATTCGAGGGGCGGATCTTCAGCACCACGCGCGTGAAGCGCGGCAAGCCCGCCCCCGATCTCTTCCTGCTGGCGGCATCCGAGCGCGGCGCCGCGCCAGAGCGCTGCCTGGTGATCGAGGATAGCGTCAGCGGCGTGAAGGCGGCCAAGGCTGCAGGCATGACCGCGTTCGGGCTCGCCGCGGGCAGCCATTTCGCAGTGCTCGACCAGCGCAGCGCCCTGATGGAAGCCGGGGCAGACCGATTGCTCGGCTCCTGGCGCGAACTGGCGATGCAGGACGCGGATTGACGGCATGGCCGACGGAGACAATGCACGCCTCGACGACGCAGCCCGCGCCGGCTGGCTGTACTACATCGCCGGCAGGACCCAGGAAGACATCGCCCAGATCCTGAACATCTCGCGGCCGGCAGCGCAGCGTCTCGTCTCGCTCTGCCGAACCGAGGGGCTGATCAGCTTCAGGATGAACCACCCGATCGCGGACTGCATGGACCTTGCCGCGCGCCTGCGCGACCGCTTCGAATTGCAGCATTGCGATATCGCGCCGGCCGACGGCTCGGCCGACACGGCAGCCTCAGGCGTCGCCTCGCTCGGCGGCCTGCTGATCGAGCGCTGGCTGCGCTCGCGCAAGTCGCTGGTGATGGCGCTCGGCACAGGCCGCTCGATGCGCGCCAGCATCGAGCGCGTCTCGCCGATGTCCTGCCCGCTGCATCGGCTGGTCTCCCTCGTCGGCACGATCTCGCCGGACGGCTCGGCGAGCCGGTTCGACACGCTGGTCAAGCTGGCGGAGATCACCAAAGCCCAGCATTTCCCGATGCCGCTGCCGCTCTATGTCTCGAGCGCCGAAGAGCGGGCGCAATTGATCGAGATCGAGTCGGTCCGGCGGATTCGCGCCATCGCCGGCGAGGCCGATCTCTGGCTGATGGGCATCAGCCAGATCGGCGACGACGCGGTGCTCTATCGCGACGGCTTCATGACCCGCAGCGAATTGCTCGAGCTGGTTCGCGCCGGGGCCGTCGGCGAAGTGACCGGCTGGGCGTTCGATGCCGAGGGCAGGATCCTCGACCAGGGCCTGAACCAGCGCGTCACCAGCGTGCCGCCGGAGCCGGGCAGCGACCGATTGCGCATCTGCATTGCTCACGGCACCGCGAAGGTGCCGCCGCTGCGAGCCGCCCTCGCCGGCCGCATCGTCAACGGCCTGATCACAGACGAAGACACCGCGCGCGCCCTCCTGGCCGACTGAGCCCCCTCCATCCTGATCGATCTGGTGTCGGCACGCCTGCTCGCGCCGTCATCGCCCTGTCATGGCCGGTTGACATAGGAAGGCGATGTGCGAGCATATGCTTCAACAAAGAGCATATGCTCACATAACGCCACGAGGGAGGCTTTCATGCGACCTATCCATGCGGTGCTGGCAGGTGCGGGTGCCCTGCTGCTGGCGGGCCTGTCGACGGCCCGGGCAGCGACCGAGATCGAATTCTGGCATGCGATGAGCGGCGCCCTCGGCGAGCGCGTCGACGAGGTCGTCAAGAAGTTCAACGACTCGCAGAAGGACTATGTCGTCAAGGCGATCGCCAAGGGCACCTATGACGAGGTGCTGAACGGCACGATCGCCGCCTACCGGGCCAAGCGCCAGCCGGAGATCGTCCAGTCGAACGAGCGTTCCTTCCTGACCATGGTCAATTCCGGGGCGATCGTCCCGACGGCCGAGCTGATGGCCGGGCAGGGCTACAAGGTCGACTGGTCGAACTTCATCAAGCCGGTGGTCAGCTACTACGCGATAGACGGCAAGCTGCAGGCGATGCCGTTCAATTCCTCGACGCCAATCCTGTTTTACAACCGCGATCACTTCAAAGCGGCCGGCTTCGACAAGCCCGGCGCGACCTGGCAGGAGCTCGAGCCGCAGCTCGATGCGATCAAGGCCAAGGGCGTCTCGAAATGCGCGATGGTGCTGCCCGGCGACTATGAGTGGAGCTTCCTCGAGAACTATAGCGCGGTGAACGACATCCCGTATGCGACCAGGCGCAACGGTCTGGACGGGCTCGACGCCACCTTCGTCTTCAACAAGGGCAAGCTCGTCGGCCAGGTCGAGCGCATGAAGCGCCTGGTCAGTTCGGGCGTGATGCAGATCGCTGGGCAAGGCGTCATCCCGGTCCAGCTCTTCACCTCGGGCGAGTGCTCGACCATCATCGCTTCGACCGCCGCTCACGCCGCCGTGGTCGCCGCCGCCAAGTTCGACTGGAGCGCGACCGAATTGCCCTATGAGCAGGGTGTGACGCCGAAGAACAGCGTCATCGGCGGCGCCGCGCTCTGGACGCTGAAGGGCCACACGCCGGAGAAGTACAAGGCGGTCGCCGCCTTCTATAATTTCCTGGCGCAGACCGACACGCAGGTCTGGTGGCACCAGGCGACGGGCTATGTGCCGGTGACGGTCGCCGCCTACGAGGCCGCCAAGGCGCAGGGCTATTACGACAAGAGCCCAACGCGGGCGATCGCCGTCGTCCAGCTGATGCGCGGCACGCCCAGCGACAACTCGCTCGGCTTCCGGATCGGCAACAGCAACCAGATCAATGTCGCGATCATGGAGGAGGTTTCGGCCGCCTTCCTCGGCCGCAAGCCGGTGCAGCAGGCGCTCGACGACGCAGTCAATCGCGGCAACGAAGCGCTGCGCCGCTACGAGCAGCTCAATGCTGGCAAGAAATAGCGAAGGCCTCGCGCTGCCGGCCAACGCAGACGCGCGGCGTCTGCGTTGGCCGCTGCGGCGGCGAGCGGCCGCTCCGATCAGGGGCGGCCAGGCGGAAAGCGGGCTGAAGCGCGCGCATTTCAGCGGCAGCTGGCTGCCGTTCTGGCTGCTGGCGCCGCAGCTCTTCATCCTGCTGCTGTTCTTCTTCATCCCCTCGGTGCGGGCATTGCTCCAGGCCTTCCAGCTCACCGACCCGTTCGGCGCGACGACGCAATGGGTCGGCTTCCAGAATTTCGAGCGTCTCTTCCGCAGCGGCGTCTACTGGTCGTCCGCGCAGGTGACGCTGCTCTTCACGCTCGCACAGAACCTGCTGACCCTGTCGGCCGCGCTCGTGCTCGCCTTCGCGACCAACCATATCGCGCGCGGCCGTGGCGCCTACCGCACCATCCTGCTGCTGCCCTATGCGATCGCGCCGGCGATCGCCGGCATCATGCTGGCCTTCCTGTTCAATCCTCGTGTCGGCCCGGTCGCGCAGATGCTGCAGGGGCTCGGCTTCGACTGGGATCCGAACCGCAATTCCGGTCACGCGCTGGCGCTGATCGTCATGGCCGCCTCGTGGAAGCACATCTGCTACAACTACATCTTCCTGGTCGCGGCCCTGCTCTCCGTGCCGCAATCGATCCTGGAATCGGCCTATCTCGATGGCGCCGGGCCGATCCAGCGCTTCCTGCGCATCTGCCTGCCGATGATCTCGCCTACCCTATTCTTCCTGGTGGTGATCAACTTCGTCTATGGCCTGTTCGAGACCTTCGCGATCGTCGATGCGACGACCCGCGGCGGACCGGCGGGTTCCACCTCGATCCTGGTCTACAAGGTCTACCAGGACGGCTTCGTCACGCTCGATCTCGGCTCCTCGGCGGCGCAATCGGTCGTCCTGATGGCGCTGGCGCTCGCGCTCACCTTCGCGCAGTTCCGCTTCATCGAGCGGCGCGTGAACTACAGCGTCTAGAGGCTGTTAGGGACCATGAACGAGCGCACACCCGTCCTTGACTTCGTCTGCCACGCCATCCTGGTGCTGGGCGCGGCGATCGTCTGCCTGCCGATCTACTTCGTCTTCGTCACCGGCTCGCAATCGCAGCAGGAGATCATGCAGGTACCGCTCTCCTGGCTGCCGGGCGACCAGTTCCTCGCGAACATGCAGACCGTGCTGAGCAGCGCGAAATTCGGCAAGCTGCTGCTCAATTCCTTCGTCGTCGCCTGCGGCATCACGCTCGGCAAGCTCGCGGTCTCGCTGATCGCCGCCTTCGCCGTCACCTATTTCCGCTTTCCGTTCCGGCTCACCGCGTTCTGGCTGATCTTCATGTCGCTGATGCTGCCGATCGAGGTGCGGATCGTGCCGACCTATGAATCGGCCGCCAATGTCGCGCTGCCGCTCAATATCCTCGGCGGCTGGCTGGGCTGGCAGGCGCTGATCGATCTCGACTGGAACCTGGTCAACACCTATTCCGGCCTGATCCTGCCATTGATCGCCTCGGCGACCGCGACCTTCCTGTTCCGGCAGTTCTTCCTGACTTTGCCGGACGAACTCTGCGAGGCCGCGCGCATCGACGGCGCCAGCCCCTGGCAGTTCTTCCGCTTGATCCTGCTGCCGCTGTCGCGCTCCAACATCGTGGCGCTGGCGATCATCCTCTTCCTGATGGGCTGGAACCAGTATCTCTGGCCGCTCCTCCTCACCACCGATCCCGACATGGCAACCGCCGTGATCGGGCTGAAGAAACTGATGCCGCAGAGCGACTCGCTGCCGACCTGGCATGTGCTGATGAACGCGGCCTTCCTCACCATGCTGCCGCCGACCATCGTGATCCTGCTGCTCCAGCGCTGGTTCGTGAAGGGACTGGTCGAGAGCGGCAAATAGCCAACGCATCTCTCTGACGACGGGACTTCGACCATGCGGATCATCGGGCATCGCGGCGCGCGCAACCTCTGGGCCGAGAACAGCCTCTCCGGCTTCAGGAATACCCGCGACCTCAAGGTCGATGCGGTCGAGCTCGACGTGCATCTGTCCGGCGACGGCGAGATCATGGTGATCCACGACCCGCTGCTCGACCGCACCACCGATCACAAGGGGCCGATCGACAGGCTCGACCGCGAGGCGCTGCGCAAGATCCGGCTGCGCGACACGCTCGGCGAGACGATCCCGACCTTACCTGCCGTGCTCGATGTCTTCGGTCCCACCGGGATCGAGCTCGAGATCGAGATGAAGATGAACGCCTTCGGCAGCCCCTATCCCGGCCTGCTCGACAAGGTGATCACGCTGGTCGAGGAACGCGGGCTGTCCTCGCGCGTGGTGCTGACCTGCTTCGTGCCGGAGGTGATCGAGGAGATCAAGGCGAAGGCGCCACAGATGCGCCGTCTCGCCTCGGTGGACCGGCGCTCCTGCGAGGCCTATGGCGGCATCGAGCGAACGCTGAAGCGGTTCGTCGATCTCGGTTGCATCATCGCTGTCGAGCAATCGCTGCTGCGCCTCACGCTCGACCAGGCGCTCGGCATCGTCGGGCGCGAGCGCCTCGGCGTCTGGGTGCCGAACACGGTCGGCGACATCGACTTCTGGCTCGGCCAGCCCGTGTCGCAGATCACTAGCGACCGGCCGGATCTCGTCATCCAGCTGGCCGCCGCCCGGGCCAGGTGACGCCGATGGCGGTCAGGCTCTCGCATGCGACGCTGGCCGGCATCACCGGCCCTGTCGCGGTCCCCGGCTATCGGCCAGGCGAGCTCTCGCCCGGCATCGTCCATATCGGCGTCGGCAATTTCCACCGCGCGCATCAGGCCGTCTATCTCGACGAGCTCTTCGAGCGGGGCCTCGATCGCGACTGGGCGCTGATCGGCACCGGGGTGCGCGAGAGCGACGCCGAGATGCGGGCCGATCTTGCGGCGCAGGATTTCCTGACCACTGTCGTGGCACAGGAGGCCTCGTCCTCGCAGGCGCGCATCATCGCGCCGATGCTCGATTTCGTTGCGCCGGGGGACACCAACGCCATTCTGGCGTGGCTCGCCGATCCACGCACCCGCATCGTCTCGCTGACCGTCACCGAGGGCGGCTATTATGTCGATCCGGCGAGCCAGGCTTTCGCAGCCGATCACCCGGAGATCGTCGCCGACGCGACCGATCGGTTGCAACGCCCGAAGACGGCCTTCGGCCTCATCGCCGCCGCGCTGTTGCAGCGTCGCGCTGCCGGCATCGCGCCCTTCACGGTGATGTCCTGCGACAACCTCCCAGGCAACGGCCATGTCGCCGAGGCAACGGTCGCAGGGCTCGTCGAGCTGGTCGATCGCTCCGACGCGGCCTGGATCAGGGAGAACGTCGCGTTTCCGAATGGGATGGTCGATCGGATCACGCCGGCGACCACGCAGCGAGAGCGCGATAGCCTGCAGGCCGAGTTCGGCATCGACGATCGCCGCCCGGTCTTCTGCGAGGATTTCCGGCAATGGGTTCTGGAGGACCGTTTTCCAGCCGGCAGGCCGAGGCTCGAGGAGGTTGGTGTGCTGTTCGTTGCGGATGTCGCTCCGTTCGAACTGATGAAGATCCGTATCCTCAATGGCGGCCATGCGGCGATCGCCTACCCGGCCGGCCTGCTCGACATCCACTACGTCCACGAAGCGCTGGCGGACGAGCAGATCGCACGGTTTCTGTCAGCGCTGCTCGACGCCGAGGTTATCCCGACGGTGCCGCCGGTGCCGAAGACCGATCTGCACCAGTACAAGCGAACGATCGAGCGGCGCTTCGCCAATCCGAAGATCGGCGACACGATCCGGCGTCTGTGCCTCGACGGCTCGAACCGCCAGCCGAAATTCATCCTGCCGACGATACGCGATGCGCTGAAGGCCGGGCGCACCATCGACGGGCTCGCGCTCGTCTGCGCCCTGTGGTGCCGCTACTGCTATGGCGAGACGGAGACCGGGCAGCCGATCGCGCCGAACGACCCGATCTGGCCGCGGCTGACGATGCAGGCGCGGCAGGCCAGGCTCGCGCCGGAGGTCTGGCTCGCCATGCAGGATATCTATGGCGACCTGGGCGACGACCGGCGCTTCCGAGAGGCGTTCAGCCGGGCATTGGAGGGAATCTGGAAGTTTGGAACGCGCCCGAGCATTGACGGCTATCTCGCCTCGCTCGGTTCGTGACATGTGCGGTTGGCCGACCGATCCACGGCTTGGGCTCGGGGGCCCGGCCGAAAGCCGCCTTTCCCGAGATCAGCGATGGGCCAAAACGAGAACTCCGTACCTTTTTGCGGAGGTAGAAGATCTACGCGAACCAGGCAGCGTGCTTGAATTCCCGGGCTCAGAGCCAGTTCATCCAGCGAGCTCATGAATTCGATCGTTTTGAACGCTGAAGTATCGAGAATTTAGATCGGGCGCACGCGCAGAGTGCTGATTCTCACTACAATATCGGTCGCCGTTCTCACCCAGAACAGAAGTTCAAACCCGGAGCCAGGAGCGCGTCTGCGCGAACCGGCCGCAAGGCCACCTTATCGGAGCCGTGAGCGAAGCGAACTGGCGGAAGATAGAAAGAATGGCGGAGACGGAGGGATTCGAACCCTCGATACCCTTGTGGGGTATGCTCATTTAGCAAACGAGTGCCTTCAGCCTCTCGGCCACGTCTCCGTTGGAAGGCTCTATGCCCGATCCCAACCCGCTTTGACAAGCCATCCCGACGATCGATCGACAAACATCCAATAGATCGCGCCGATCAGGCGGCTTCAATGGCCGGCGACGCGGTCGATGCGCTCGATCCAGGCCATCGCCTCGTCGAGCGTCGGGAAGACCGGCCCCGGCATCTGCGCATCCTCGGCCTCGTTCAGGCCGAAACGGATGCCATAGCCATCCGCCTCGCGCCGAATCGCGATCAGGGAGGGCTTGGCGAAAGACGGCTTGGCGGTGAATGCGTCGGCGGCTGGCATGGGCGGATCCCGTTGGGTCGCCGGACTGAACGGCCCAGCGCCTGAACGGTTCCCGAACGGCGCGTTCAGGAGAGCGCACCGTCATTGCGAGAAGCGTTAGCGACGAAGCAATCCAGGGGCGGCAGCGCTCTACGCCCTCCTGGATTGCTTCGCTGCGCTCGCAATGACGGGAAGACGAAAAAGGGCCCGCGGCGTGCCGCAGGCCCCTTCCCTCGCGTCTCGAAGCGCGTTCGTCAGTCGGCGGCAACGATCTTGCCGGCGTCCCACTTGTACATGGAGAAGCTCGGCGAGCTCAGATCGCCGGTCTTGCCATAGGTCAGCGTGCCGATCGCGGTCTTGACCTCGAGACCGGCCTTCAGAGCCTTGGCGACCGCATCGGCCTTGGCGTCCTTGCCGACCTTCTCGATGCCGGCCTTGAGCACTTCGACGGCGGCATAGGCGTTGAGCGTGAAAGCCTCGGGCGGGATGCCCTTCTCCTTCAGCACCGCCACCGCCTCGGCCGAGGCCGGGTTCTTCAGCGCGTCGGTCGCGTTGGTGAAGAGCGTGCCGGCCGCGGTGTCGCCGCCGATCGCCCAGAGCTCGGTATTCGAAAGGCCCTCGCCGCCGATGATCGTCGCCTTGACGCCGGCATCGTGCAGCTGGCGGGCGAGCAGGCCGCCCTCGGGATGGTAGCCGCCGAAATAGATCAGCTCGGCATTGGCGGACTTCAGGCGGGTGATCACGGCCGCCAAGTCCTTCTCGCCCGGATTCAGGGTGAGATAGGCGACCTCGGTGATGCCGCCCGCATTGATGCCCTTCTTGAAGGAATCGGCGAGGCCTTTGCCATAGGTGCCCTTGTCGTGGACGATGGCGACTTTCTTGGCCTTCAGGTTCTTCAGGACGTAGTTGGCGGCGACCTCGGCCTGCTGGTCGTCGCGGCCGCAGGTGCGGAAGATGTTGCCGAGGCCGCGGCTGGTCAGGGCCGGCGAGGTCGCGGTCGGCGTCACCATCAGCACGCCGCTTTCGGCGAAGACGTCGGAGGCCGCCATGGCGACACCCGAGGTCACGGGACCGACGACGAAGCGGACCTTGTCGCCGACCAGGAGGTTGGCGGCCGAGACGCCCTGCTTGGGATCGCCGGCATCGTCGGCGAGCTTCAGGACGACCTTCTCGCCGCCGATGCCGCCCTTCTTGTTGATGGCGTCGACGGCGGCCTGGGCGCCGTTCTTGACCTGCTCGCCATAGGCGGCGACGGCGCCGGTCAGCGGCGCGAGCAGGCCGATGGTGATGTCGGCGCGCGCCGGCGCGCCCGCGAACACCGCCGCGGCGAAGGCCGCGCCCATCAGGAACTGGGCTTTGAGCGTCATGTGCGTCTCCTCGTGAACCATACAATCATTGCGTGCGACCCGATCCGTGGATCGCCTGCGACCTGTATAGGCCAGAGCGAGCCCCCGCGGCACTGCGTGGCGCGTTTCTGAGCAGATGCAAAAATGCATGGCAGGCATGGCTGGGCCGCACCGGCGCGGCTCAGAGCCACCAGAAAGCCTGTGCCAGTTGGACGACACCCGCACCGAGTATGACGCCGCCGGTCGCGCAGGCGACGCGCTCGCCGGCCGATGCGAGCCGCTCGGCGGTGATCGCCAGTGTGACGACGGCCATGCCGCGCAGGTCCATCACGCCGCCGACGAGCAGCAAGGTGATCAGCCCGGCGCAGGAAGCGCAGCAGGCGAGGCCGAGCCGCAGCCCCTGCCCGATCGCGGCAACTCCGCCGACGCGATGCACAGCAGCATTCGCGCTATGGCTGAGCATCACTTGCTTCCAGCGCGATGACTGAAAGAGACCGGCTGCGATCACGGCAAGACCGGCAACGATTGGCACGGCACGAGCCAGAAGCGGCCAGCGCAGCGCGACCTCCAGCAGGAGCGCGCCGCCGATGAAGACCGCCAGGCCGAGCCCGGTCCAGACAAGGAGATAAGCGAGACCGGCGAGCGCAGCGAACAGGCCCGGCTGGGCCTCGCCGGCTTGCGCGGCATGCTCGCGCATTCGCCAGAGCACCGGTGCAAGCGAGGGCAGCATCATCGCAGTCATCATGATCGCCCACATGCCGAGGAAGGCTCCGGCGGCAGCAGGCCAGGAGCCGCCGCAGAGCGGCGTCCAGGCTGTCGACATCGACCAGCCGCCGGCCATCGGCACCTCGCCCATCTCGGCCATGGCGCGGCCGATCGCGATGGTCGCAGTCGTGCTGGCGATGAACAGCACAATGCAGACGGCGAGGAAGGTGTGGCCTGCAGCGACGACGGAGACGCCGGACGGGATGCCCGGCGCTCCGCGGTCAGCATGCGCTCGGGGGCTCAGGCACAGCATGATTGGGCCGTCGCGGCAGAAGGCGCCGGGTAGGCATCACGGAGGCGCCACCAAGGCCCGTTCGGCTCGTTGCGGCCCTTGGGCGCACGGTCGAGCCAGGGATACATGCTCCAGATCGCGTCCATGCCGCGGGCATAGCTGGAGTAGGTGTGGTAGATCGCGCCATCCTCGCGGATGAAGGCGCTCATCCCCGGCCGCTCGCGCATATAGCCTCCCGGGGTCGTGCCGCTCTGCACGGCGAGCGCGGAAACGATGCCGTTGCTGCTCCAGTCGATCTGCGGCTCGCGCTGGAAATTGTAGTCGACCGCGCCCTGCCGCTCCTGCTCCTCCGTGAAGGAGGCGCTGAAGTCGAAGTTGAAGTCGCCCGTCGCCGAGGAGGCCCAGGGGAAGCTCCAGCCCATGCGTCGCTTGAAGGCGACGAGCTTGTCGAGCGAGGCCAGCGACACCGCGGTCAGCGTCACATCGTGATTGGCGAGATGGACGTGAATGCCGTTGAAGCCGTCGGCGATCAGCGAGCAGGACGGGCAGCCGGCGGCAAAATCCGGCCCGAACATGAAGTGGTAGATCAGCAGCTGCGAGCGCCCGGCGAAGAGATCGGCGAGCCCGACCTGCCCCGTCTCAGTGGTGAAACGATAATCCTTGTCGACCTTGACCCAGGGCAGCGCCTGGCGCTGACGCGCCACGGCGTCGCTCTGATGAGTCAGCGCCTTCTCGGCGGCAAGCAGGTCGAGCCTTGCCTTGAGCCAGTCCTCGCGGGTTCCGATTGTGTGAGCCGTCATGATGCTTGCTCCTGTCGTCGGTTGACATTCGCCGCCCGCCGTTTCGCGATGCGGCGTCGGGAACAGGGGTAGGCCCCGGACGGTTTGGAGCGGGAGTGACAAGTTTGGCGGGATTTCGGGCGGCATGGACTCGCTGATCACGGCGGCCGGACGGGCCCTGGCGGCGGGCGACCCGTTCGGGGCGCTCAACCGCGTCGCGCTACGCGAGGATGCGCCGGCGCTGGCGCTGCGCGGCATCGCCATGGCGCAGCTCGGCGACCTCGCCAGGGCCAAGGTGCTGCTCAAGCGCGCCGGCCAGGGTTTCGGCGCAAAGGAACCGGTGGCGCGAGCGCGCTGCATCCTGGCCGAGGCCGAGATCGCCCTGGTCTCGCGCGACCTGTCCTGGCCGGTGAAGGCGCTCGACGCGGCGCGTGCCGTGCTCGAAGCCCATGGCGACCACCTCAACGCCGCCCATGCCCGCACCATCGAGGTGCGCCGGCTGCTGCTGATCGGCCGGCTCGGCGAGGCCGAGCGCCTGCTTGCCGGCTTCGATGAGAGCCCACTGCCACCGGCGCTGGAGGCGGCGCGCGCGCTCGCGATCGGCGGCATCGCGCTCAGGCGGCTGCAGGAGGAGCCGGCCCAAGCGGCCTTCGTGCTGGCGGCGGAAGCGGCGGCGCGTGCCCGCATCCCGGCGCTCGCGGCCGAGGTCGAAGCCGCGGCGCGCGTGCTGGAGGCGCCGGCGGCGCGATTGATCGTCCGAGGCGAGGAGCGCCCGCTGATGCTGGGCGAGGTCGCGGCACTGCTCGCCTCGGGCAGCTTCGTCGTCGATGCCTGCCGCAATGTCGTGCGCGAAGCCGATAAGGCTGTGCCGCTGGCGACACGGCCGGTGCTGTTCGCCCTCGCCCGCGCCCTCGCCGAAGCCTGGCCGGCGGATGTCTCGCGCGAAGACCTGCTGAGACGGGCCTTTCGGGCCAAGGAGGCTGACGAGTCGCATCGCGCTCGCTTGCGGGTCGAGATCGGGCGATTACGCGCCGAGCTGCACGGGATCGCCGAGATCAGTGCGACGCAGCGCGGCTTTGCCCTGAAGCCACGCCGGGCGCGCGAGGTCGCGGTGCTGGCGCAGCCGCTGGAGGAGACCCATGCCGATGTGCTCGCGCTGCTCGCTGATGGCGAGGCCTGGTCGAGCTCCGCGCTGGCGCTGGCGCTCGGCACCAGCCAGCGCAACATGCAGCGTGCGCTCGACACGCTGGCGCAGACCGGCAAGATCCAGTCCTTCGGCAAGGCGCGGGCGCGGCGCTGGCTGACGCCGCCGGTGCCTGGTTTCCCGACAGCCTTGTTACTCCCGGCTCCGCTGCCGGATGGCTAGACCTCGTCCCGGTCCAACCGAACAGAGGAGATCATCATGACCAGGACAGCCACGATCGTCCGCGAATACGGCCCCTTCCCCGGCATCGAGGCCGTGCACGGCGTCAGCTATGACGGCAGACAAGTCTGGTTCGCCTCGGGCGACAAGCTCAACGCGCTCGATCCGGAAAGCGGCGAGACGACCCGCAGCCTCGACATCCCCGCCCATGCCGGCACCGCCTTCGACGGCAAGCACCTCTACCAGATCGCCGAAGATCGCATCCAGAAGATCGATCCGGACAGCGGAAAGGTGCTCTCGACCATCCCCGCACCGGCCGGCGGCGCCGATTCAGGCCTCGCCTGGGCGGAAGGCACGCTCTGGGTCGGGCACTATCGCGAGCGCCAGATTCACCAGATCGACCCGGAGAACGGCAAGGTGCTGCGCACGCTGCAATCCAACCGCTTCGTCACCGGCGTGACCTGGAGCGATGGCGAGCTCTGGCACGCGACCTGGGAGGACGACGAGAGCGAGATCCGCCGGGTCGACCCTAAGAGCGGCGAAGTGCTCGACGCCATGCGCATGCCGGAAGGCACCTTCGTCGCCGGCATGGAGGCCGGCGGCGACCGCTTCTATTGCGGCGGCGGCAAGACCGGCGTGGTCAGGGCGGTAGCCCGGCGCTGATGCAGGTCAGCGGGCGACGCGGCCACGCTGCCGCGCCCCGTTCGGCAGGCGACAGAAGCAGACCGCACCGGCCCGGGCCCGGCTCGGGGCGGCGCAGGCCCGGCGCGGGGTCTTGCAATAGGCGACGATGGCTCGCCGGGGCGAGGGATCGTCGACCGCTCCGTAGCGCGGCATATAGATCGGGTTGGACGAGCGCGGCGCGCCCCGCGGCGTCCCGCCATAGTCGACCGGTGGGCCGGCGCCGGGAATGCCGCCCGCTCCGGGCGCATGCAGCCTGATATCGGGCTGGTTGTCGAAGATCGAGGGCGGCCCCAGGCCCTGGCTTGGCCCGCCCGGGCTCAGCGGCGCATTGCCGGGCGTGCCGATCTGGGCGAGCGCGGGATGGGCGAGCAGCAATGCGGCCAGGGCCGGCATCGTCCATGTCCAAGACATCATCATCTCTCGCCTCCCTCCCGACACTGCGCCGAGCAGTAATCCCATAGGATTAGTTCGAGCGACCTAAATCTTTCACTCGAATAGAATAAAATCAAGTCAATACCGCGTGCTATTGCTCAACGTGCCGGCATGGCCGTGTCCAAATACCTTGAACACGTCATCCCGAAAGACATCGTTTTGCGCTGGGCGGCCGCAAGACCTCCCGGGCGGGAGGCACGTCATGCGATACCTGCAGAGCAAAATCTTTATTGCGGGACTTCTCGCGACCACATCGACTTTTGCTTATGCCCAAGGCGCGAGTCCATGGCCCGAATATCATGAGGGCTTCACAGTCGACGGCAGCCCGACACCACAGCCCCGCAACGGCTGCGAACGCAGGCTCATCAGAGACAATTGGCTGTGGGAATGCAATGCCGCGGCCCGCGACAACCCGTTTCGCCCGAGCGCATCCGGGTCCGGCTCGAGCGCATCGGATACAGGCGGCGTGCGCTACTACAACGCGGTGTCGCCGACCGGGCGCAGGACGCGGGCACCGAGCCGGGACTGCGTGGTCGTGCAGTCCGAGCGTGACCAGCTGTGGGCCTGTCCGCCGCTCGCCACCGCGTCGATCAGCGCCACGGCCGCAGCACCGCAGGGCACCGCGGCTGGCAATGTCCAATATTACAATGTCATCGCCTCCAATGGCAGGCGCACGCGCGCGCCCAGCGCCGGCTGCACCGTGGTTCAGCAGGGCGGAAGTCAATACTGGGCCTGTCCGCCCCTGACGACCGGGGCCCTGTCCTCCGGTGGGCCGAGCAGCGATTCGAACGCTGGAGGCAATGGCCGCAACGGAAGTGACGGCTTTGGCGGTGGCGCTGGAGGCGGCTCCAACGATGGCTCGAGCGGCGGCTCCGCAAGCAATAATGGCGGTGGTGGCCAGGGCGGTGGCGGTCAAGGCAGCGGCGGTGGCGGCGGTGGCGGTGGCAGCGGCAGCGGTGGCGGCGGTGGCGGCAGCGGCGGTGGCGGCAGCGGCGGCAGCGGCGGAGGTAGCGGCGGCGGTGGCGGCGGCAGCGGCGGCGGTCACGGTGGTGGCGGCCATGGCGGAGGCGGTCACGGTGGCGGCGGCCATGGCGGAGGCGGCCACGGTGGTGGCGGCCACGGCGGAGGCGGTCACGGTGGCGGCGGCCATGGCGGAGGCGGCCACGGTGGTGGCGGCCACGGCGGAGGCGGCCACGGTGGTGGCGGCCATGGCGGAGGCGGCCACGGTGATGGCGGTCACGGCGGAGGCGGCCACGGAGGCGGCGGCCACGGCGGTAATGGCGGCGGTGGAGGCCACGGAGGCGGTGGTCACGGTGGCGGCGGCGGTCACGGTGGTGGCAACGGCGGCAATGGTGGCGGCGGCCACGGCGGTAATGGCGGCGGTCACGGCGGTGGCGGCGGAGGCCATGGCGGCGGCGGCCACGGTGGTGGCAACGGCGGCAATGGCGGAGGCGGCCACGGCGGTAATGGCGGCGGTGGAGGCCACGGAGGCGGCGGTCACGGCGGTGGTGGCGGAGGCCATGGCGGCGGCGGCCACGGCGGCGGCGGCGGTCATGGTGGTGGCAATAGCGGCAATGGCGGCGGAGGCCACGGGGGCGGCGGCGGCCAGGGCGGCAATGGCGGAGGCGGCGGCCACGGCGGTGGCGGCAACGGTGGTGGCAACGGCGGCAATGGTGGTGGAGGCCACGGAGGCGGCGGCGGCCAGGGCGGTAATGGCGGAGGCGGTGGCCACGGCGGTGGCGGTAACGGCGGTGGCCACGGCGGCGGAGGCGGCGGTGGCGGCGGTGGCGGCGGTGGCGGCACTGGCAGCGACGGCAGCCAAGCCCGTTGAGGGAGCAACGCTATCCGGCCGGGCTGCACACCAGCCCGGCCGAATCATGCATGCCCGCAGATGGATAGCGGGCATAACCTCGGCCCGCAGTCGGCGCAGAGCGACTCGATCAGCTGTCCGGGCCCGGCCTCGCGAAACAGCCAGCCTCGGCGGCCGAGCAGCTCAGTGCCGATACGGACGGCGGGTCGCAGCGGTCACGACGACCGTGCCGCCGTCGATCGCTTCCCAGGCGCGGGGATTGGCTTGCGACATGCGGGTGAAGAACAGGTACCCGGTTTGGGTCCAGGGCAGGACGCGGGAGGTCTTGTTGTCGAGAACAAGATCCCCCTCGGAGGTCGTCGCCATCAGCACCGCATGTCCCTCGCCCGCAGGCGTGCCGACGACCGCGATCAGCAGGGCCGAGGACGGCCAGCCGCGCTCGATCAGCTGCTTGCGCTTCAGCAGCGCAAAATCCTCGCAATCCCCCTTCCCGTCGGTCGGGATGCTCCAGACATCCTCGCGGCCATGATGCTCCCGGTCGGACATCTCCGTGATCGTGGAGTTCACCCGCGCATTGACCTCCTGCAGGTCGCGTTGGTGCTCCGGCGTCATCAGCACCTGCCGCGTCGGGGCGCCGGAGCGGCGGCATTCCGCCGGGTTCTTCGCGCAGAAATCCAGGAATGCCGGCGGCGGCGATGCCGGCCCGCGGGTCCTCGCCGCGAGTTGCTGCGCCTGGGCAGAGGCCGGCAATGTCCCAGCCAGCAACGCGACGCCGAGTGCCCATGCGGCAATGAAGGCAGGCGTCGTCATGGTCGAAACCACATCGTCATGGTCCGCCTTGCAGGGAGGAGAGCGCGGGTACGGCAGTCGGAAGGATGGGCGCCTTTGCTTAAGAAAGACGGCAATTCTGTGATGAGAAATGACGGGAGATTCGCGCTGCCGCGGCAAGGCTGAAGGCGCACGATCAACAGAATTCGCAGCGCGCGGCATTGCGCGCGAGGTAAGAATTTTGCCTCAATGAACTGATTTTACTTAAGAAAATGCCTTACGCCAGCGGGCAAAGCGAAGCGTTCGGCAGGACGGTTTTCAGCCGGATCAGACGGCTCAGCCGCTGCTGTCCTGCGCTCGCTCCGGCCTGCCGGCCCGGCGCTCGATCGAATGATCGACGATCAGCAAGCCCAGGGCGAGCACGGTCGCCGACAGCACGATCGCATGGTCGCCGAGCCCGGCGGCGCAGCCGAGCGCCGCCGTGACCCAGATCGCCGCTGCCGTGGTCAGGCCCTGCGGCGTCGCATGGCCCTTGCGCAGCACGATGACGCCGGCGCCGAGAAAGCCGATGCCGGTGAGGAGCCCCTGCACGACGCGGCTGGCGGCGTCGATCTGGTGCGGCTCGCCGAAGATGGTCGCGGCGGCAGACGTGCCGAGTCCAACGAGCCCGAAGGTGCGAATGCCGGCAGCGCGCTGCTTGCCGGTGCGCTCCCAGCCGACGACGATCCCGGCCGCCATTCCGGCCAGCAGGCGCAGCAAGAGGTCGGCCTCGCCCCAGATGTCGAAACTCAGCCCATCGAAGCTCATGGCGCCCTCCCCGCAGCGATTGCCCGCCGGACCTGAACGCGCGAGAGAGCAAGGTGTTGCCGCGCATGGTTCATGCGCCGAGATCACCGCATCCAAGCAAGGTTCGACAGATGCCCTACACCGACCCGCTCGAACCGATGCTCGACCGCGCAGAAGAGCTGCGCCAGGAGATCGCCAGCCGTCTCGTCGAGGAAGCCGGTGCCCCGCGACCGCCTTCCCTGTCGGCAGATCACCTCGCCGCCGCCGACGAAGCGATCGCCGCCTGGAGCGAGCTCGGCGAGGAGGAGCAGGACCAGCGCGCCTTCCGGCCGATCGGGCCGCTGCAGCAATTGCTGGCCGAGCACCAGGAGATGATCGAGCGCATCGCCGAGTTGCAGGACAGGCGCCTCTCCTGACAGCCCGGCAGGGATCATGACGTCGCATGTTGCAGCACCCCCGCCGAAATGCGACTCTGACGGAGAGGTTGCGAGCTGGGGTCGCGCCATGCGGTTCGGCAGTGTGCGGACGGGACTGTGGCGCCGCCGGAGGGCCTGGAGCCGGCTGCTCCTGCTCGTCCTCGGATTGCTGCTCGCGGCCTCCCCCGCCCTCGCGCAGCAGGAGCGGCGCGTCGCCCTGATCGTCGGCGTCGGCGGCTATCGCAACGTGCCGGCGCTCGCCAACCCGCCGAACGACGCCCGCGACCTCGGCGCGGTGCTCGAGCGCCTTGGCTTCGAGACGGAAACGCTGGTCGACCCCGACCGGCTGGCGCTGGAAGCCGGTGTCAGGCGGCTCGGCCAGCGCGCCCGCGGCGCCGACGCGGCGTTCTTCTTCTTCGCCGGCCACGGGCTGGAGGCCTCCGGGCGCAACTGGCTCCTGCCGGCGCCCGCGGAGATCCGCAGCGACCGCGACCTGCGCTTCGAGGCGCTCGACCTCGACAGCGTGCTCGAACAGCTCGACGGCGCCGCGCGGCTCTCGATCCTCGTCCTCGACGCCTGCCGCGACAATCCCTTCCGCAAGCGCCTGCAGGCCTCGGGCCGCGGCGCGCCGGCGGCCTCCGGGCTCGGCCAGGCGAGCGCGACGGTCGGGACGCTGCTCGCCTTCGCGACAGCACCCGGCACGGTGGCCGATGACGGCCGCGGCCGGAACAGCCCGTTCACCACTGCGCTGCTGAAGCGCATCGAGACGCCGGGCCTGGAGATCCGCCAGCTCATGGCCGAGGTGCGGCGCGAGGTCCGGGAGGCGACGCAAGGGCGCCAGGTGCCCTGGGAGAACTCCGCCCTGGAGGGCAGCTTCTATTTCCGCGCCGCGGCTACCTCTGCGCCGGCTCCCGCGGCGGCAACCCCTTCCACCGCCACGGCATCGGCGGCCAGCGCTCCTGCCGCGGGCACAGCGGCTCCCGGCGCCGAGACGGTGTTCTGGGAAAGCGTGCGCGCCAGCCGCAACCCGGCCGATCTGCGCGCCTATCTGGCGCGCTTCCCGAGCGGCGTCTTCGCCTCGCTGGCGCGCAACCGGCTGGAGGAGCTGGAGCGCAATCGCTCGCCCGAGCTGCGCCGTCCCGACACGAACAGCGCGGCGGCGCCCGATCCGGCGACGCCGGAAGGGCGGGAGGCGCTGCTGCTCAGCGTGCTGGGCCTGGACCATCCGGTCCCCCGCGGACGCTTCGAAGCGCAAGGGCGCGCCTTTCAGGCCTATCAGGACAGCAAGCAGCACCGCGCCATCGCCGTGTCACCGAAGCAGCAGCGAAGCTTTCGTGTCTCCGACAGCCCCTCGGCCGCGGCCGCCGGGGAGCTGGTCCTCGAGCGCTGCCAGCTTCGCAATGATGAGCCCTGCATCCTGTTCGCCGTGAACGAGACCATCCGCATGCCCCAGTCCGGTGGCGAGTGGCCACGCCGGGACATGGAGCGGTTGCACTATCAGGGCGCCTATCGCCCCGAGAAGGTGCCGGCGATCACGGCGGAACGACGCAAGGAAGCGGACATCGCGGGCTATGCCCGGGCGCGCGAACCGAAGGCGATGGCGATCCATCCGCTCGGCCGCATCTTCGTCAAGACCGGGGCGAGCAGCGCCTTCGCGGCCGAGACCGAGGCCTTGAAGATCTGCAACGACGACCCGGCCCGCGATGGGGCGACCGGCTCCTGCCTCCTCTACGCCGCCGGCAACACCGTGGTGCTGCCTGGCCACCACACCGCGCCGCTCGCCGCCGATCCTGCACAGGCATCGACACCGGCCAGCGGCCGCTGAGGCTTGGTCAAGCGCATGTCCGGTCCGCGCGACGGGTCTTTCGACATGACGGCTTCCCGCGGCGCAGCGGTCGCGGCAGGATCGCCGTGACTTCCGGAATCGCTGCTCGCGAGGGCAGCTGACGACCGGGCCGGCCGCCGGGAGGACATCGTGAAGAAGCTGATCAACGATCCCCGCAAGGTCGTCAGGGAGATGCTCGAAGGGCTCGTTGCGCTGCATCCCGGGCTCACCTTGCTGGCGAACCACGACGTCGTGCTGCGCAGCGACCTTCCCGCGCCTGCCAGCCGCCAGGTCGCGGTGATCTCCGGGGGCGGCGCCGGCCATGAGCCGGCCCATGCCGGCTATGTTGGGGCAGGCATGCTGCACGCCGCCGTCTCGGGCGACGTCTTCACCTCGCCCGCTGTCGACGCGGTGCTCGCCGCCATCCGCGCCGCCGCAGGACCGGCTGGCGCCCTCCTCATCGTCAAGAACTACACGGGCGACCGGCTCAATTTCGGCCTGGCGGCAGAGATCGCGCAGGCCGGCGGCATCCCGACCGAGATCGTCGTCGTCGCGGACGACGTCGCATTGCGCGACACGGTGCCGAAGGAGCGGCGGCGCGGCATCGCCGGCACCGTCCTGGTCCACAAGATCGCCGGAGCTCTGGCGGAACAGGGCCAGCCGCTGGCGGCGGTCGCGGCGGCGGCACGGGCCGCTGCAGCCGCGACCGGCACCATGGGCGTGGCGCTTGGCGCCTGCACCATCCCGGCGGTCGGTGTCCCCGGCTTCACGCTCGGCGAGGACGAGATCGAGTTCGGCCTCGGCATCCACGGCGAGGCCGGTGTCTCCAGGCAGCAGATCGCCTCCGCCGACGCGATCACCGACCGGATGCTGGAGATCATCCTCGGCGAAGGCGGCCATGGCGCCGGTGCCCGCGTCGCGCTGCTCGTCAACAATCTCGGCGGGACGACGCAGATGGAGCTCGCCGTGATCGCCCGGCGCGCGCTCGCTCGCCTGCGCGAGCAAGGCTTGATCGTCGAGCGCGCGTGGGCCGGCACCTTGCTGAGCGCGCTCGAAATGCCGGGTTTCTCGCTGTCGCTGATGACAGTCGACGATGACAGGCTCGCCCTTCTCGACCGGGCTGCGGCAGCTCCGGCATGGCCCGGCGCCGGCGTCGTCCCGCAAGCGCCGAGCCTTGCCGGCGTCAGCGGCGCCGAAGCCGCGGACGAGACCATGATCTCGGCCGACAGGCTGGGCGCCGCGGTGCGAACCGCCGCCCTCGCCTGCGCGACGGCACTGGAAGCGGCCGAGCCCTATCTGACCGAGCTCGACAGCAAGGCGGGCGATGGCGATCTCGGGCTCAGCATGAGCCGTGCCGCGGCGGCCATCCGGGCCTCATGCAGCGCGGACAGGTCAGTCAGCGCCGCCGCCGTCCTCGCTTCGCTCGCCGGACAATTGCGGCGCGCCATCGGCGGCAGCTCGGGACCGTTCTACGCGGTCGGCCTGCTGCGCGCCGCCCGCCGCCTCGCCCAGGGGCCAAGCACCGGGCTCGCCGATTGGGCCGATGCGTTCGCAGCAGGCGCCGACGCCGTCTCCGAACTCGGAGGCGCTCATGCTGGCGACCGGACGATGCTCGACGCCCTTCTCCCCGCGGCACGAGCCTTGGCCGAAGCGGCTCAATACGGCCTCCCTCCGGCCCAAGCCTGGAGCCTGACGGCGGAAGCTGCGAAGGCCGGCGCGGAGGCAACCGCCATGATGAAGCCGCGGCTTGGGCGGGCGAGCTATCTCGGCGAGCGCGCCCTCGGCTCGCCGGATGGCGGCGCCGTCGCGGTGTCGATCTGGCTCGATGCGGTTGCTCGCCGCTAGAAACCGTCGCGCCCCGGCCTCGCATGATGTGGACGGCTCGGCCTACTCCGCCCCGGGAGCCGTGCTCGCCCGCGCGATGATCTCGAAACCGGTATCCGTCAGGCGCGTCCCGGATTCCAGGCCGGATGCGCGCGCGACGACCATGTCGATCGCGGTGCGGCCCATCTCATAGGCGTTGGGCTGGACCGTCGTGATCTGCGGCGAGATCTCGGAGGCGATCTCATAGTCGCCCCAACCGGCGACGGCGAGGCGCTCCGGCACGCTCCAGCCGCGCCGCCCGCATTCGAACAGCACCCCGGCCGCGACGATGTCCGTCGGGCACAGCAGGGCGTCGATCGACCCGTCCATGCGATGGAGGGCATCGAGCGCCTTCGGGCCGGCGCCGAAGCCGTCGGCCTCGTCGGCCAGATGGCACAGGTCCGGATCGAGCCCGTGCTGGCGCATGCGCTCCTCGAAGGCCGGTAGGCGCTCGGTGTAGCGACCGGCGACATCGCCGGCGTATCCGACGAAGCCCATGCGCCGGCGGCCGGCGGCGACGAGATGATCGACCATGGCCTGCGTCGCCGCCGCCGACGAATAGCCGACGGCCATGTCGAGCGGGTCGCGATGCACCCAGGTCTCCACCACCGGCATGCCGGTCTTCCGCAGCAGGTCGACGGCCTGGTCCTCGTGCTCCTTGCCGACGAGCGTCAGGCCCGCCACCCGCAGGCCGATGAAGGTTCGGATCGCCGCCGTCTCGTGCCGCTTCGTGTCTGCGAGCTTGAGGACCAGTTCATAACCGTCCTCGGCGGCCGCATCCTGCATGCCGCGGACATATTTGTAGAAGCTAGAGTTCTTGATCGAGGGGATGACCGCGCCAATGACGCGGCTCTGGCCCGAGGCGAGGTTTCCGGCGGCGTGATTGGGAATATAGCCCAACTCGGCAGCGACCTCACGAACGCGCCGACGCGTCTCCTCCTGGACCCGCTCCGGGTATTTGAACGTGTTGGAGACCGTCATCGGCGAGACGCCGGCAGCCCTGGCGACGGACTGCATGGTGACCGGTCCAGTCGCCTCCCCGCATTTCGTCATCGCGCCTCCCCGGCCGGCACGGCCTGCACCTGCATTCGGACCGCCGCTCCATACCTCGCAAGAGCATGGGCCAGCGCTTGACTCGCCTGATCGCTCTGCCATTGTAGCGCTACAAAATTAAAAGGGAACGGGTTTCCCATGCCGTCACCAGCGACGACACCGCCCTGCGCCGGAGCGCTTCGATGACCACTGCCGGACGGGGCTCGGCGGAGACGTTGACGCTCGCCGGCGTCTGCAAATCCTATAATTCCGTCCTGGCGGTCCGCGATCTCGATCTCGATGTTGCGGCGGGCGAGCTCGTTGCGCTGCTCGGCCCCTCCGGCTGCGGCAAGACGACGACGCTGCGCATGGTCGCCGGCTTCGAATATCCGGATTCCGGCGCCATCCTGATCGGCGGATCGGATGTGTCGCGCCTGCCGCCGCATCGCCGCAAGCTCGGGATGGTCTTCCAGAACTACAGCCTGTTCCCGCATCGCACCGTCGCCGAGAACATCAGCTTCGGCCTGCGCATGGCCGATGTCGGCCGAGCCGAGCGCGACCGGCGCGTGACGGAGATGCTGGACCTGATCCGGTTGCCGGATCGCGCCGACATGTACCCGTCGCAGCTCTCTGGCGGCCAGCAGCAGCGCGTCGCGCTCGCCCGCTCGCTCGTCGTCAATCCGAAGGTGCTGCTGCTCGACGAGCCGCTGGGCGCGCTCGACAAGTCGCTGCGCGAGAGCATGCAGTTCGAGATCCGGACCATGCAGCAGCGCCTCGGCATCACGACGCTGCTGGTCACGCACGACCAGGAAGAGGCCCTGTCGATGTCGGACAGGGTCGCGGTGATGCAGGGCGGCCGCATCCTCCAGATCGGCACGCCGACGGACATCTACGACAGGCCGCAGAGCCGCTTCGTCGCCGAGTTCCTGGGGGCCTCGAACATCTTCGCAGGCAAGGTCGCGCCGGATGGCCGCAACCTGCTCCTGCCCGGGCCGGGCGGCGAGGTGCCGGTGCCGCTGGCCGAGCCGGCGACGCCGGGCGCCGCGCTGACGCTTTCGGTCAGGCCGGAGCGGATGCGGCTCGCAGCGGAATCGGGAGACGGCGCCAACTTCAGCGGGCGGGTCATCGGCGCCGTGTTCCGCGGCAACTACGCCGCCTATCAGGTCGAGGCCGCGCAGCTCGGGCGCGAGCTGATCGTCTACCGGCAGGCGGACGGGCCGCTCGGCACCGTCTCCTTCCGGCTCGGCGATGGTTTGACGCTCGGTTGGGTGCCGCAGGATGCGGTGCCGATCGATGCGGAGTGAGGTTGCATGACGAGTTCACAGGGACAGGGCGCGCGGATCGGCATCGATGTCGGCGGCACCTTCACGGATTTCGTGCTGGCCGACCCGCGCGGCGGCAACCTGGTCTACTACAAGGAGCCGTCGACGCCGGACGAGCCGTCCCGCGCCCTGATCGAGGGGCTCAAGTCGCTGCTCGGCAAGGCCGGCCTGACCGCGGCCGACGTCTCGCTGCTGATGCACGGCACCACGATCGGCCTCAACGCGATCATCCAGCGGCGCGGCGCCACGATCGCGCTCGTGGTCAGCAAGGGCTTCCGCGACATCCTGGAGATCGCGCGCAGCCGCATGCCCTCCTCCTTCGATTTCCACTCGAGCAAGGAGGAACCGCTGGTCCCGCGCTGCGCCGTCGTCGAGATCGACGCGCGCCTCTCGGCCGCCGGCGAGGTCACGCATGCGCCGGACGAGGCGGAGCTCGCGCGCGTCGCAGCCGAGCTCAAGGCGCTCGGCGCCGATGCCGCCGCCCTCGTGCTGATCAACGGCTATGCCAGGCCGGAGGTCGAGATCGCGCTGGCCGACAAGCTCTCGGCCGGTGCGGGCGGTCTCGCCATCACCTCGGCCGCGGCGATCTGGCCGGAGATCCGCGAATACGAACGAACCCTGGTCGCCTGCCTCAACGCCTATATCCAGCCGCTGATGCAGCGTTATTTCGCCGGGCTGAAGCAGGGACTCGCGCGCGACGGCATCGAGGCGCCGATCCTGGTGACGGCCTCCAATGGCGGCTCGCTCAGCCTGGCGTCCGCCATCGACCGGCCGGTCGAGACCATCCTGTCCGGGCCGGCCTCGGGCGTGATGGCGGCGGCGCGGCTGGCGAGCGCGGCCGGCGTCAGCTCGATCATCTCCTTCGACATGGGCGGCACCTCCTCCGACATCGCCGTCGCCCATGCCGGCTCGGCGGAGCTGGCGACGCGCACCGACATCGGCGGGCTGCCGCTCGTCCTGCCGGTCGTCGATGTCTCGGCGATCGGCGCGGGCGGCGGCTCGATCGTCTGGGTCGACGGCCACGGCGTCCTCAAGGTCGGGCCGCGGAGCGCCGGCGCCATGCCCGGCCCGGTGTCTTACGGACGCGGCGGCCAGGAGCCCGCGGTCACCGACTGCTATCTGGCGCTCGGCTATATCGACCCCGACGGCTTCCTCGGCGGGCGCATGCGGCTCGACAAGGGCGCGGCCGAGCAGGCCCTGGCTGAGATCGCCGATCGCATCGGCCTCGCCGGGTCGGATGGCGCGGCGCGTGCGGCCGAAGGGGCGCTCGCCGTCACGACGGCCGGCATGGCGACGGAGCTCTACAAGACGCTTGCCGCGCGCGGGCTCGATCCGGCGGGCTTCGCGCTCGTGCCCTTCGGCGGCGCCGGGCCGACCCATGCCAACCTCCTGGCCGAGGAGGTCGGGATCGGCAGCGTCGTCATCCCGCCCGCCGCCGGAACCTTCTGCGCGCTCGGCGCGGTCGCGGCCGATCTGCGCCGCGACTTCGTGCGCAGCCTGCGCCGTCCTCTCGATGCGGCAAGCGCCGCCCTGCTGCAAACCGTCTTCGCCGAGCTCACGGCAGAAGGCACCGCCTGGCTCGACCGCGAGGGCGAGCAGGCGACCGGCCGGCGGATCGAGCGAGGGGTCGACATGCGCTATGCCGGCCAGGCCTATGAGCTGCGCGTGCGGCTGGACGAGGATTGCCGCACCCAGGATGCCGTGGCCGAGGCCTTCCACCGCGAGCATGAGCGCATCTACGGCTTTCGCGACGGCGACAGCCTGGTAGAACTCGGCACAGCAAGGCTCGCGATGGTCGGCGAGACCCCGAAGCTGACCCAGCCCCGGATTCCGGCGGGCGACGGCCAGCCGCAGGCCAGCGGCCGGCGGCCCCTGTTTCGCCGCGGCGCCTGGCTGGAGGCCGCGGTCTACGGCCGTGCCGCCTTCGGCGCCGGCGACAAGGTGAGCGGGCCGGCGATCATCGAGCAGGAGGATACCACCACGATCCTGTTGCCGGACTGGGGCGCGCGAGCCGACGAGGTCGGCAATCTGCATCTCGAAAGACAGCCGTCATGAAGCTCGATTCGGTCACGCTCGCCATCCTCGGCAACAAGCTCGCGGCGGTCAGTGAGGAGATGTGCCTGACGCTGCAGCGCACCGGCCGCACGCTCTATGTCAAGGAAACTGCCGATTTCGCCTGTGCGCTGGCCGGGCTGGACGGGCGCTTCTTCGCCTATCCGCGCTCGATCGGCGTCTCCGGCTTCGTCGGGCTCGAATGTCTGCCGACGATAGCGGCCGTCGGGCCGCTGGAGCCGGGCGACGTCATCCTGACCAACGATCCCTATCGCTCGGAAGGCCTCTCCACCCACCTGCCCGATTTGCACATGATCGAGCCCTATTTCCACGAGGGCCGGATCGTCGCCTATGGCTGGTGCTTCGTGCACTGCTCGGATGTGGGCGGGCGCGTGCCGTCGAGCATCTCGCCGGTCAATACGGAGATCTTCCAGGAAGGCCTGCGCATCCCGCCGGTCAAGCTGATCCGGCGCGGCGAGATGGTGCCGGAGGTCCGCCTCTTCCTCGACGCCAACAGCCGCACGCCCGAGGCGAACATGGGCGACATCCGCGCCATGCTGGCGGCGCTCGCGGCCGGCCGGCGCCGCCTGGAGCAGACCATCGCCCAGCACGGGGCGGACGCGGTCTGCGTCGCCGCGACCGATCTGATGAGCTATGCCGCGCAGAAGGCACGCGCCGTGCTGAAGCGCGTTCCTGACGGCACCTATCGCTTCAGCGACTATCTCGACGACGATGCCGCGACGCAGCTGCCGGTGCGTATCGCGCTCGCCGCGACCTTCACCGACGGGACGGTCCATCTCGACTTCACCGGCACCGACCCGCAGGTCGCGACCGCGATGAACATCCCCTCGCGCGGGCGCCCGCATGCCTGGCTGACCCTGCGCGTGCTGGCGCTGGTCAACACGCTCGACCCGACGACGCCGCTCAATGCCGGCCTGCTCGAGCCGGTCAGGATCACCGCGCCCGAAGGCAGCCTCGTCAACCCGCAGGAGCCGGCGGCGACCGGCGTGCGCCATGCGGCTGCGATCCGCGTCAACGACGTGCTGAACGGCGCCTTCGGCCAGGCGTTGCCTCTGGTGATGCCGGCGGCCTCCTCCGGCACCGTGATCCCGGTGGTGATGGCCGAGCCCGACGGTCGCGGCGGCCGACGCGTCCAGGTGATCGAGCCGATGATCGGCGGCACCGGCGCCCGCTCCGGCCGGGACGGCGTCGACGGCCGCGACAGCGGCATCTCGAACCTCGCCAACAATCCGGTCGAGACCGTCGAAGCCGAGCTCGGCGTCGAGATCATGAGCTATGCGCTGCGGCCCGATTCCGGCGGCGCCGGGCGCTGGCGCGGCGGCTGCGGCATGGAACTCACCTTCCGCGCCCTTACCGACGACACCAATGTGCTCGGCCGCGGCATGGAGCGCCTGCTGTTCAGGCCCTGGGGTTCGAACGGTGGACAGGCCGGCGCTCCGGGCGAGTTGATCGTCAATCGCAGCCGGCCCGACGAGCGCCGGCTCGGCAAGATCGACGTCCTGACCATCAATGCCGGCGACACCGTCACCTTCCTGACACCCGGTGCAGGCGGCTGGGGCGATCCGGCCGAGCGCGACACGCAGGCCGTGCTGCACGATGTGCGCAACGGCTTCGTCACCACGGAGGCGGCAGCCCGCAACTATGGCGTGGTGATCCATGGCGGTGCGGTCGACGAGGCAGAGACCGGGGTGCGCCGCGCCGCCATGCGGCGTGGCGGCGGCCACGGGCCGGAGCGCGAGCGCTGGGACGCGGTCTTCATGCCCGAGCTGATGGACCGGCTGAATGCTGGTCTGGTCGCCCTGCCCGGCTCGGCGCGGCAGCGTCGCCGCCGTGATATCTTTGCGCAGGCCCTCTCCGCCTTGCCGGACGGCTTCCCGCGCGCGGGCGCCGACGACGATGCCCTGCGCACAGCGCGAGACCGACTTGCGGCCGCCGCCGCGGAGCTTTGACACCAGCCCGATGCAAACGCCCTCGAACCATGGAGCCCTGCGATGACGAAGCTGGACAGGCGTAGATTTATCGGCAGCAGCGCCGCGCTCGCCGCCGGTCTCGGTGCCGGCAGCATGCCGCGCCTGGCGCAGGCGCAAGGCCGGTCGATCACCGTCACCGCCTTCGGCGGCGTCTGGGAGGAGGCGGTGCGCAAATGCTTCGTCGCTCCCTTCGAGGCCAAGACCAAGGCGAAGGCCAATGTCTCGCTCGGAGGGCCGCCGCAGTGGCTGGCGCAGGTCGAGGCCAATCCGAAGAAGCCGCCGGTCGACGTGCTGATCATGACGCCCGACCTTGCGCTGACCGCGGCGAAGGCCGGCCTCGTCGACGACTTCACGGTCGAGAAGCTGCCCAATCTGGCGAAGACCCCGAAGGAGCTGACCGACTCCGTCATGGGCAAGGGCACGCTGTTCGACTACGGCGTCGGCGGGATCACCTTCAACAAGAACCGGGTGAAGAACCCGCCGAAATCCTTCGCCGAATTCGTCGATCGCGTCGCCAAGGGCGAGTTCGTCGCCTCGGTTCCGTCGATCAGCTATGCGGTGACGCCGATCATGCTGATCTGGGCCATGGCCAAGGCCTTCGGCGGCGGCACCGAGAACGTCGATCCGTTCTTCAAGGCAATGGAGAAGATGAAGAAGAACCTCGTCTTCTGGGCGGGGCCGAACGACTTCTTCAACCACCTCTCGTCGGGCGAGGCCGAGCTCGGCATCTATTTCGACGGACGGACCTGGAACCATTACGATTCCGGCGCGACCTGGATCGACTTCATCAACCCGTCGGAGGGCGGCTCGCTCAACGGCGTTGCCGTGCAGAAGCCGGTCAATGCCGACCCGCTGGCCTGGGACTACATCAACGAGGTGCTGGACGCCAAGAACCAGACCCTCTTCGCCGACATCATGAACTACGGCGTGACCAATACCGACGTGGTCTACAGCGACAAGCTCAAGCCGCGCATCACGCCCTGGCAGCAGACCCAGTTCCCGCCCTACGAGGAGATCGCGAAGGTGCGCAACGACTGGGTCAACCGTTGGAACCGCGAGATCGGACGCTGATCGGCGGGCCGCTGCCGCCTATGCAGGCGGCAGCGGCCTCTTCCGGACGAAGGTCGTGACGATGCAAGCTCCCGCGCCAGCAATCGATGGACGCAGGAAGCCGCGAGGAATGTCGTGGCTCCTGGCGCTTCCGGCCGCGCTCTTCCTGCTCGTCTTCTTCGTGCTGCCCTTGCTCGACAACGGCATGCGCAGCCTCGTCGGCGCCGAGGGCCAGCTGACGCTGACGCGCTATTCGGCATTGCTGACCGACAGCTTCTATCTGCGTGTCACGGCGGAGACGATCCTGCTCTCGGCCGGCGTCACGGCGATCTGCATCGTGATCGGCTACCCCGTCGCCTATGTGCTGGTGCGCAAGTCCGGCCGCTGGGCGGGGCTGATCATCTTCCTGCTGATCGCGCCGCTGCTGACCTCGATCATCATGCGCACCTTCGGCTGGCAGGTGCTGTTCGCGCGCCGCGGCCTCGTCAACAACCTGCTGCTCGACCAGCTCGGGTTGATCGAGGCACCCTTGCGCCTGACCAATTCGCCCGGCATCGCCATCGCCGCGCTCGTGCACGTGCTCGTGCCTTATATGGTCCTCTCGATCGCGACCGTGCTGCAATCGGTCGACAGGCGGCTGGAGGAATCGGCCAAGATCCTCGGCGCCGGACGGCTGCGCGCCTTCCGCGAGATCACGCTGCCGCTCTCGCTCGACGGCATCGGCACCGGCGCGATCCTGGTCTTCATGATCGCCAATGGCAGCTTCGTCACACTGGTCCTGCTCGGCGGCGGCCTCCAGACCTTGCCGCTGCTGATCTACCAGCAGTTCAACACCACCCGCGATTTCGGCATGGCGAGCGCGATGAGCTCGCTTCTGCTCGTGGTCGCGCTGTCCTGCCTCTTCCTGCAATTGCGCCTCGTGCGCCGTCGCGGAGCCTGAGCGATGAGCGCGCGCAAGCGGGACTGGATCGATATCGGCCTCGTCGCCTTCACGGTGCTGTTCTTCGTCTTCATGCTGGCGCCGATCATCGTGGTCGTCGTCGTCTCCTTCACCTCGGCCGGCTATGTCGCCTTCCCGATTCCCGGCTGGTCGCTGAAGTGGTTCGCCAACATCTTCGCCTACCAGCCCTTCGTCAGCGCGCTGAAGGTCAGCATCGGCGTCGCGATCGCCGCGACGCTGCTCTCCTGCCTGATCGGCGTGCCGGCCTGCCTCTACCTGGCGCGCTCGCGGAGGGCCTGGGCCAGCGCGGTGATGACCTTCCTGCTCTCGCCGCTCTCCATGCCGATGATCGTCATCGGCTTCGCCTCGCTGTTCTTCCTGTCCTGGCTCGGGATCGGGATCTCCTTCACTGCGCTGCTGATCACCCATACGGTCGTCTGCCTGCCCTATGTCATCCGGACCGTCGCGGGCGTCTATGCCGGCCTGCCCTCCGCCTATGAGGAAGCGGCGGCGATCCTCGGTGCCGATCCGGCCCGGGTCTTCTGGCACGTCACGCTGCCGCTGATCCGGCCTGGGATCATGGCGGGCGCGCTGTTCTCCTTCCTGACCTCCTTCGACAACCTGCCGATCAGCTATTTCTTCGCCAGCGCCAGCACGGGGACGTTGCCGGTGGTGATGCTGAGCTATCTGGAGAACCAGTTCGACCCGACGATCGCGGCGCTGAGCTCGCTGCAATTGCTGATGGCGGTGGTCGCCCTGCTGATCGTCGACCGGCTCTACGGCATCGACAAGATGACGGTGGCGGCATGACGCTGGAGATCGTGACGGCGTGAGCGGCCGGCCCGTCGATGCCCCCTCGCCGCTCTGGACGAGCCTGTCGCGCGAGCACTTCGCGGCGCCGGCCCTGGCTGGAGAGATCACCGCCGATGTGGTGGTGGTCGGCGGCGGCATCGCCGGCCTCGCCACGGCGATCGCGCTGCGGGGGCGCGGGCACGATGTCGTGCTGCTCGAAGCCGCCCGCGTCGGCTCTGGCGCTTCCGGGCGAGCCAACGGACAGGTGATCTCGGCGCTGACGCGCCACGGCCCGGATGCGATCTTCAAGGCTTGGCCGGGTGCGCGCGGCGAACGCTTCGTCGAGCTCGTCCGAGGCTCGGCGGACCAGCTCTACGCCCTGATCGAACGCTACGGCATCGACTGCGACGCGCGCCGCGCCGGCTGGCTGCAGCCCGCCCATACGCCGGGCCGCGCCCAGCGTGTCGCAAGCCTCGCTCGGCAATGGGCGCAGGCCGGCGCACCCGCCGCGCCGGTCGACGCCGCCGAGATGGCCCGCAAGCTCGGCACGGATGCCTACGCCGGCGGCTGGGAGCATCGCGGCGGCGGCCATATCAACCCTTACGCCTTCACAGTCGGCCTCGCGCGCGGGGCCGCGGCGGACGGCGTGCGCATCTTCGAGACCACGCCGGCGCTGCGGCTGGAGCGGCAAGGGACCGGCTGGGTCGTCGAGACGCCGTCGGGCCGGATCGCCGCCGGCAAGGTCGCGCTCGCCACTGCCGCCCATACCGGGACGCTCTGGCCGGCCCTGCGTCGCTCCATAGTGCCCGTGACCTCCTATCAGGCCGCGACCCAGCCGCTCGGCCTGCTCGCCGAGGCGATCCTGCCCGGCGACGAGGCCTCCTCCGATACGCGGATGGATCTGCGCTATTTCCGCAAGGACCGTGAGGGGCGGCTGGTCTCGGGCGGCGCGCTCGCGATCCAGACCGGCGCGGCCAGGCGCCTGCCAGCCCTGGTCGCCAAGCGTCTCGGGGAGCTGTTCCCGAGGCTGCCGGCAGCTCCGATGCAATATTTCTGGGGCGGCCGCATCGCGATGACGACCGACCGGCTGCCACATCTCCACCGCCGCGAGGACGGCCTGTGCGCCTGGATCGGCTGCAATGGGCGTGGCTTGGCGCTGGCCTGCGCGATGGGGCCTGTCCTGGCCGACGCCATCGAAGGCGTGCCGGACGAGCAGCTTGCCGTCCGGCCGACGGAACCTAAGCCGGTTCCCTTCCATGCGATCGTGGCGCGTTTCGCGCGCCTCATCCTGGTCTGGTACCGCATCAAGGACGGCCGGGAGATCTGAAGCGCCGGGCCGCGACAGGCTCCGGCGTCACGACGACTTCACCAGCCCGGAGAACCCTGCGACCGCGAGCAGGCTCAGCGCCCAGCCCACGATGGACTGAAGGTAGAAATAGCTGATGGCGATCCGCCCGCCGGGCTTCGTCGGGTTCGGCCGCCAGAATGAGCGCTGGCCCATGTCCAGCACCGGCAGGAGCGTGTCGAGCGAATACATCCAGGGGCTGAAGGCGGGGTAGCTCGAGGCTTCCCAACGCTGCCGGAAGCAGGCGAGCTGGGTCTGGCCCGGCGCCGCCAGCCCCTGTGACGCGCCGCCGGCGACAAGCTGCCGCTGCTCGCCCCGCTCGATGCCGCACAAGGTCCATTCCGGCGCGCGCAGCACGACGGCGCTGTTGGGCATCACCGCGCCCTGGCGTTCGGCGTAGGCGAAGACGGCCACGCCCAGGAGCCAGAAGAAGACGAGCCAGACGAGGGCGAACAGCGGCCGGCGGCCATAGCCGAGCGTGATGCCGAGAATGCCGTCGGACACGAAGAGGAGCGCCCGCCAGAGCGGGTTCTCCGCCCGCGCCCGGCGCGCCCGCCGCTGCAGCCGCTCCTTGATGACGAGCACGGAGCTGGCCTCCTCGCCATGTCCCATCTCGCGGAAGACCGCCGCGAGCTGCTCATAGGGCTGCGGCCAGAAATCCTCGCCCCAGCGTTCGGGCGCCTGGCGCGCCAGCCAGTCCAGGCGGCTCTCGGAATCGACCGGGCCGTCGATGAAGGCGCCATAGCGGCAGCGGTTGAGCAGGAGGTCGCCGCGCTTTGGCCAGCAGGCCGCCTCGTCATGGATCGTGCCGATCGAGGCGCCGGTGAGCGCGAGCATACCGTCCAAACGGGCCTCGCGGCGCAGGAAGAAGGCGCCCTTGACGACAGCCCGGCTCGCCTCGATCGCGGCTGCGCCAGGATTCTCGACGATGGTGCCGGAACAATCGAGATCGCCGGCGACGACCGAGCCGGTCAGGCGCACCTCGCCGACCGTGCGGGCGCTGCGCAGGACGACGCTGCCCTGGCAGGAGAGTTCGCTCGCCTCCAGCGCCACGCGCTCGAAGGCCGTGACGGTCGCCCCCGCCGCATCCAGATCAGCGGCCAGCACCGCGCCCGACAGGTTGATGCCGCCTCGCAGCGTCGCGCCATGGAGCAGCACGTTGCGGGCCTCCAGGCTCCGGCCCAGCAGGACATAGCCGTTGCGTCCGCGCATCGTCGCCCCGGCGCATTCGAGATTGCCCCCCAGGCGGGCCTGGTCGAGATTGACCACGCCGTCGATCTCGGCTGCCCGCAGATAGACGCCGCCGCGGGCCTCAAGCCGCTCCGCCTGCAGGCCGGGGAGGCGCGAGCCGTCGAGGAAGAGGCGGTTGATGATGGCGGCGCGCAGGATCGGCGGCGCCTCGAAATGACAGTCGTTCAGGCCGATGTCGCGGAAGACGCGGCAGGCCTCGAGGTCGAGGACGCCCGACACCCAGGCGCCGCGAATGAGGACGCCCTTCTCATGTGGCCGGCAGCCCGCCTCGCCGCCCAGGATCAGGAAGCGCAGGAAGGCGGCGCGCACCGTGCGTGCCGGGTCCGGCTGCGTCGGCCGGGCGCCGTCTCCCAGCCCGTCGAATTCGCCGGACTGGAGCTTGGCGACGATCTCCTCCTCCGCCGGAAGCAGCGGCCGGAAATCATCGAGGCGCGCGGCCGACACCGCCCAGGCGGCGGCTTCGACACCAAGGCTCCAGTCCAGGCTCACGCCGTCGCCAGCCCTGCGTTCGCCGCAGCCAGTCCACGGAGAGAAGCGATTCCGGATACTGCGGACGCCCCCGAAGACAGGCAGCGACGCAGGACCGGGTGCCGAAAGTCTTGCTCATGCATCGCGCTCCCTCCCTCGATGGCCATGACGTCACGAGCCCGCGAGCGCCTGGCGGCCGCGAAACCATGCGGACGCTAGCAACACCGGCGGGAACACGGATCAGTCCAGAATCCCAACTCTGGGCTGCTCATCTCATTTGTAGGCGCTGGCTCGCCCGAGCCATGCCGCACCTGCGGCTGCAAGAGCTCCCATCCCAGCGACCTCGACCTGCGCAGCAGCCAGGCGGCATGCCTCCGACAGGCTCGATCGGCCAACTTTGAGACAGACAACCAAACTCTGGGATTCCCTGCCGATGCGTTCCCGGCAGCCGGGTTCAATATTCGCGGTCGGAATTCGGAGCTCAGTCGGCGCCTTCACCGGACAGCAGGTTACCACCCGCCGGCCGCAATCCTATCGCTGAAAGCTCCGGCTCCAGGGGGAATACCATGACGAGCGCCAGCGCTGCACCGAAGACGACCATGCAGAGGTTCCTCGACACGGTCGAGCGGGTCGGGAACATGGTTCCGCACCCCGTCGTCATCTTCCTGATCCTGATCGGCATCGTCATCGCGCTGTCCGCCGTGCTGGGGCTGTTCGGCGCCGCCGTCACCTTCGAGCGGATCAACCCCGACACGCACAAGGTCGAGACGGCGAGCACCGCGATCCGGAGCCTGCTGACCATTGACGGCATCCGCTTCATGTATTCGTCGCTGATCCCGAACTTCATGAGCTTCACGGCCGTCGGCCTGATGATCGTCGCGATGATCGGCGCCGGCGTCGCCGAGGAATCCGGCCTCGTCACCGCGCTGATCCGCAAGCTGGTGATCGTCTCGCCAAGCTGGGCGCTGACTTACATCCTCTCCTTCGTCGGCATCATCGCCAGCATCGCGGCCGATGCCGGCTACCTCGTCCTGATTCCGCTGGCAGGCATCGCCTATCTCGCCGTCGGCCGCCACCCGGTAGCCGGCCTGGCGCTGGGCTTCGCGGCGGTCGCCAGCGCCTTCACCGTCAACATGCTGATCAAGCCGCTCGACGCGGTCCTGGTCGAGTTCACCAACGATGCCGCGCGCCTCGTCGATCCTAACCGCACGATCGGCCTTGCCTCCAATCTCTGGTTCTCGATCGCCTCGGTGCTGTTCCTGACCGTCATCATCGCCTTCATCACCGACCGGATGATCGCCCCACGCCTCGGCCCCTACGATCCGAAGCTGGCGGCCGAAGGCACCGTCACCGAGCAGGGCGCCGTGCTCTCCGAGGCGGAATCGCGCGGGCTTCGCTACGCCGGGCTCGGCCTCTTGGCGCTGATCGCGGTGTTCTGCCTGCTGACGCTGCCGTCAGGCGCGCCGCTGCGCAACCCGACGACCGGCGAGCTGATCGGCAACTCGCCCTTCATGAACGGCCTGATCGCGCTGATCATGCTGATGTTCCTGGTCACCGGCTGGGCCTACGGCATCGGCGCCGGCACCCTGAAGACGCTGCCCGAGGTGATCGCCGCGATCGAGAAATCGATCAAGAACATGGGCGGCACGATCTTCCTGTTCTTCGTGCTCAGCCAGTTCGTCGCCTATTTCACCTACACCAATATGGGCACGGTGATGGCGCTAAGCCTGTCGGGCGCCCTACAGGCCGCCAATATCGGCGCGCTGCCGCTGCTGCTCGGCTTCATCGTGGTGGTCGCGCTCATCGATCTGCTGCTCACCGGCGCGATCGCGAAATGGGCGATCTTCGCTCCCGTCTTCGTGCCGCTGCTGATGAAGCTCGGCGTCGAGCCGGAAGCGGTGCTCGCCGCCTATCGCATCGGCGATTCGCCGATGAACGCGATCACGCCGCTCAACGCCTATTTCGCCCTCGTAGTCGGCTTCATCCAGAGATACGACCGCAATGCCGGCGTCGGCACGGTCGTCTCGCTGATGCTGCCCTATGTCGTCTGGATGTTCGTGCTGTGGACCGCGCTCTTCGCCGTCTGGAAGATGCTCGGCCTGCCCTGGGGCCTTTAGAACCCGCTCACCAGCCTTTCGCCAATCCAGCCCTCGGAGGCAGATCATGACCACCCCCGCCATCCCGCTCGATGTCGAAGCCGCCATCGCGCACCTGACGCGCTTCCTCTCGGTCGAAGGCGTGACCGGCAAGGAGGCAAACATCGGCAAAGCGGTTGTCGAGGCGCTCAAGGCTGTCGGCGTCCCAGCTTCGGCGATCCGGTTCGACGATGCCAACACGCGGATTCCGCTGCCGACCGAGACCGGCAACCTCATCGTCGACCTGCCCGGCACCAAGGCCGGCCCTCGCCTGCTGTTCTCGACCCATCTCGACACCGTGCCGCTCTGCGCCGGCGCCAAGCCGAAGCGCGAGGGTGACCGCATCGTCTCCGACGGCACCACGGCGCTGGGTGGCGATGCCCGCACCGGCGTCGCGCTGCTCGTCGTGCTGGCGGAGACGCTGATCAAGCACAAGCTGCCCCATCCGCCGATCACCCTGCTCTTCACCGTGCGCGAAGAGAGCGGCCTGCACGGCGCCCGCGAGCTGAACCCCAAAGATCTCGGCGGCGCCGCGATGTGCATCAATGTCGATGGCCAGCTCGCCTCTGAGCTGCTGATCGGCGCGGTCGGACAGGAGAACTGGGAGGTCGAGATCACCGGCAAGGCCTCCCATGCCGGCGTCGCGCCCGAGAAGGGCATCTCGGCGACGCTGGTCGGCGCGATCGCGATTGCGGAAGCCCGCCGCGAGGGCTGGTTCGGCAAGATCGTCAAGCCCGACGGGCGCGGCACCAGCAATGTCGGCATCTTCGGCGGCAAGGGCGGCACGGTCGCCGCCGGCGACGCGACCAATGTCGTCACCGACTACGCCTATGTCCGCGGCGAGGCGCGCAGCCCCGAGGCGGCCTTCGCCAGCAGGATCGCCGAAGCCTTCAAGGCCGCCTTCGCCAAGGCCCAAGGCGAGGTCAAGGACGATGCCGGCGAGACGGCGAAGATGACATTCACCCACAAGCCGGCCTATCCGCCCTTCGAGCTCGCCAAGGATTCGCCCGTGGTGGCACGCGCCACCAAGGCGCTCGGCATGCTCGGCATTGAGCCGGTCTATCTGTTCTCCAATGGCGGTCTCGACGCCAACTGGCTCGACAAGCATGGCGTGCCGACGATCACGATCGGCGCCGGCCAGGCCGAGATCCACACGATCAAGGAATATGTGAACCTGACCGAATACGAGAAGGGCTGCCGCCTCGGCATCCTGATGGCGACGATGGCAGACTGAGACTCCAAGCAGACCCTGCGACCGAGCAAGCCCCACAAGGAACCGCCGCGTGAGCCCGATCGCCTATACCGGCCTGATCATCGCGATTGCCGTCGTCCTGTTCATCACGAACAAGGTGCCGGTCGTGCTCGTCGCCATGGGCACGGCGCTCGGCCTCTGGGCGACGGGCGTGCTCACCCTGCCCCAGGCGCTCGCCGGCCTCGGCGATCCCGCGGTGATCTTCATCGCCTCGCTCTTCGTGGTCAGTTCCGGACTGGAAGTCACCGGCGTGACGGCCTGGGCCGGGCAACTGCTGATCAAGGGCGCGGGCGAGGAAAGCCGGACGCGCCTCCTGCTGCTGATGATGGGGCTGGTCGCGCTCCTGGTCGCGCTGATCAGCCTGAACGGCGCGGTCGCGGCGCTGCTGCCGGTCGTCGTCGTGATCGCGGTTCGGCTCAAGCGCAATTCCTCGCAATTGTTGATGCCGCTGGTCTTCGCCGGCCATGCCGGCTCGATGCTCGCCTTGACCGGAACCCCGGTGAATGTGCTGGTCTCGGAAGCGGCGCTCGATGCCGGCGTCGGCGGCTTCGGCTTTTTCGAGTTCGCGCTGGCCGGCATTCCGTTGCTCGCCGGCACGATGGCGATCATCATCCTGTTCGGCGAGAAGCTGCTACCGCAGCGCAACGGCGCGACCATGCCGGCCGACTTCAGCCGCCACGCCAGGACGCTGGTCGAGCAATACGGCCTGGCGAGCGGTGTCCATCAACTGCGCATCCGCGCGACCTGCCCCTATGTCGGCATGCCCTCCAGCGCGCTCGACCTCGGGCAATGGCCGGGGCTCCAGCTCGTCGCGATCCAGGACGGCGACACCGCCGGGCCGCTGCGCCGTACCGCGATCACCGAGGGCGACCATCTTCTGCTCCGCGGCGATGCCGAAACCGCCGCCAGCTTCGCCGCGCAGATGCATCTCGCCTTCCGCGAGGAAGGCGCCGGCGACAGCGAGGAGACCCTGTTCAACCGCCGCTCGGGCCTGGCCGAGGTGGTGATCCCGCCGCGCTCCGGCCTGATCGGCCAGAGCGTATTCCCGGGCATGGTCACGCCGAGCGGCGACCTGATCGTCCTCGCCGTCCAGCGCGGCGCAGGCGAGGTCCAGAGCCCTGGAGGAACAAAACCGGCCGGCGTTGCGCTGCAGGCCGGCGACACCATGCTGCTGCAAGGCACCTGGAAGGCGCTCGACACCCATCTCGACGATCCCGATGTCCTCGTCGTCAGCTCGCCGGAGCTGGTCCGGCGCCAGGCCGTGCCGATGGGTCCAGGCGCCAAGCAGGCGATCGTCATCCTGCTGGCGATGGTGGTGATGCTGGCGACCGGCGTCGTCCCCTCCGCCGTGGCGGGCCTGCTGGCGGCCGGCGCCATCATCCTCTGCGGCATCATGAGCGTCGAGCAGTCCTATCGCGCGATCAGCTGGACCACCGTGATCCTGGTCGGAGCGATGATGCCGCTCTCCACCGCGATGATCGAGACCGGCGCGGCGAAGATGCTGGCCGACCACCTCGTCAGGCTGGTCGGCGATGCCGGTCCGACGGCGCTCCTCGCCGGGCTGTTCGTGTTGACCGCGATCCTCGGCCAGCTGATCAGCAACACGGCGACGGCGCTGATCATCATTCCGATCGGCGTCGCCGCAGCAGCCAGCATGGGCATCTCGCCGCGCCCGGTGCTGATGAGCACGGCCGTCGCCGCCGCCGGCGCCTTCCTGACGCCGATCGCGACGCCGACCAACCTGATGGTGATGGGACCGGGCGGCTACGTCTTCAGCGATTACTGGAAGCTCGGCCTGCCGCTGCTGATCTGGTTCTTCGTCGTCGCCGTCTTCATCGTGCCGCTGATCTGGCGCTTCTGAAGGACGGCAGCTCGTTCACAGCTCCCAGACCGCCATGCGGGCATTCGCCCGCACCCCGCCGAGATGGCGCCGCAGCGCATTCTTGGCGTTCTCCCCATTACGGTCGAGCAAGGCGGCGACGATGACCTCGTGCTCGCGATGATAGACGGCCCACTTATCCGGCGAGAAGCTGCCCTCCTTGAGGCGTAGCCAGCTGCGGCTGTCGCGCGCACCGCTGAGGCGCTGCCCGAGCTCAGCGAAGAGGCGGTTGCCCGTCGCGTCGAACAGCGCCTGGTGAAACGCCCGGTCGGCCGCCTCCGCCTCCTGCCAGCGCTCGACCCTCCCGCCTTGGGCGACGATGGCATTCAACTCCTCCAGCCGCGCATCCGTGGCGCCGAGCACGACGAGCTCCGCCAGCGACGGCTCGATGGCGAGGCGAAATTCCATGAATTCGGCCGGCGTCGGCAGCATCGGGGCATCCGTCGCCTCGGCGCGGGCACCATCGGCGACATAGGTCCCGCGCCCGACCTGGCGGATGATCCGGCCGTCGCGCTCCAGGGTGTCGAGGACGACCCGCACAGTCGAGCGCGACAGCCCGGTGATGTCGGCCAGGCTGCGCTCGTTCGGCAGCCGCTGTCCCGCCCGCAACTCGCCGCGCTCCAATGCGGCGAGGCATTGCTGCAACAGGTCGTCGCGCGAGGACGCGGCGCCGATAGGCCAATCCCTGCCGATGCGATCGCTCATGCTCGCGCCTCCCATATCCATACCAATCATACCAATTCAGGCATCGCAAGCCAGAATTTGATTATCCGAAATTCCCCTTTACAGCATTTGACCGCGTGCGTAACCTGACATGGTATGGATTGGTTCATACCAATGCGGCTTGCAGGCGAGCCTTGCGGGACGCGATCGAAGGAGTGCCCCATGACGTCCCCTCGCGATTGGACATCCCGGCCCCGTCGCGGCGCCAGCCGCCGCGATCTCCTCAAGCTGTCGACGGCCGCGCTGGCCTCCGTCGCGGCACCGTCGATCCTGAAGGCGCAATCCGGCGAGCTCGTCTTCGCGAGCTGGGGCGGCTCCTGGGAGGCGGCGATGCGCGAGGCCTGGTTCAAACCGTTCACGCAGAAGACCGGCATCACCATCCGGACCGTCTCGGGCAACGCCTATGGACGCATCCAGGCGATGGTCGAGGCCGGCAAGACCGAATGGGACATCGTCGAGGTACTGCCGGACTTCCAGTGGATCGGCCCCGAGAAGAAGCTGCTCGAGCCGATCGATTTCGGCGTCGTCGACAAGAGCCCGATCATGGCCGGTGCCGACCTGGTGACGCCCTATTCTGTGCCGCAGGTGCTGTTCTCGCGACTGATCGCCTACAACAAGAAGTTCTCGCCCGGCCCGACGACCTTCGCCGATGTCTTCGACACCAAGAAATTCCCCGGCAAGCGCGCCTTCTATGCCAAGGCGAACGGTGCGTTCCTCGAAGCCGCCCTGCTCGCCGACGGCGTCGCTCCTTCGGCGCTCTACCCGCTCGATGTCGAGCGCGCGCTGAAGAAGCTGTCGACGATCCGTGACGACATCCTGTTCTACGAGACCAATGCCCAGGCCGAGCAGTTCATCACCGATGGCCAGGCCGTGATCGGCCTCGTCCCCGACGGGCGGGCGCTGAGCGCCAAGAAGAACGGCGCGCCGATCGAGATCGCCAACAACCTCGCCTTCCTGACCTGGTCGGCCATGGTGGTGCCGAAGGGCGCGCCCCGCGCCAAGCAGGCGATGCAGTTCCTCGCCTTCGCGCTGACGCCCGACGCACAGGCCGCGATCGCCAAGGCCTATACCTATGGCCCCGTCGTGCCCAAGGCCTTCGAGATGATCCCGGCCGAGCGCGCCGCGATCCTCTCCGGCGGCCCGCAGATGAAGGACGCCGTCGTGATGGGCGAGAAATGGTGGGGCGCCAACCTCGCCGCCGCGACCGAAAAAGTGAACGCCTGGAAGCTTTCCTGAGCAGACCAGGATGATGGGAGCGGCGATGCCAGCCAGATTGCGCAGCGCCGTCCCGGCGGCCCTGATCCTGCCGGGTTTCCTGCTCGTCGCGGGCCTGTTCGTCTGGCCCGTCGCGCAACTGGTCGCGACCAGCTTCGGCGATCGCGCCGGTGCGCTCGTGCACTATGTGAAGATATTCACCGAGCCGACCTATCTGCGCGTCGTCGGGCGGACGCTGCTGCTGAGCGCGCAGACGGCGATGCTGTGCGTGCTGCTGGGCTACCCGCTGGCCTATCAGCTCAACCGCGCCGGAGGGATCGGCAAGGCGGTGATCCTGGTCTGCATCCTGATTCCGTTCTGGACCAATCTGCTGGTGCGGACCTATGGCTGGATCATCCTGCTCAACCCGCAGGGCGTCATCAACGGGCTCCTGCGCCAGCTCGGCCTGATCGAGGGGGCGGTACCGCTGGTCTACAACACCACCGGCGTGCTGATCGGCATGACGCAGATCATGCTGCCCTACATGGTCCTGCCGCTCGCGGCCGTGATGAGCCGGCTCGACCCGGCGGTGCTGCGGGCGGCGCGCTCGCTCGGCGCCTCGCCCACCCAGGCCTTCCTCAAGGTCTATGTGCCGCTGACGCTGCCCGGCGTGCTCGGCGGCTTCCTGCTCGTCTTCATGCTCAGCCTCGGCTTCTTCGTGGTGCCGGCGATCCTGGGCGGCCCGCGCGACCTGCTGCTCGCGCAGCTGATCGAATTCAACGTCAACCAGACGCTGAACTGGCCCTTCGCCGCCGCGCTCTCGACCGTGCTGCTCGCCGCCACGGTGACGCTCTACTGGATCGGCGACCGCTTCTTCGGCCTCGGTCGCCTGTGGGGTGCGCGATGACCAAGGGCCTCGGCAACGGCGTCCTTTCGAGTGCGGCGGGCCTGCTCTGCCTGTTCCTGATCATGCCGACCCTGATCGTCGCGCCGATCTCGTTCACGCAGACGGATTTCATCACCTTTCCGCCGCGCGGCTTCTCGGGGCGCTGGTATGAGGCCTTCTTCGAGCGGCCGGAGTGGTATGGCTCGCTGATCACGAGCACGATCGTCGCCGTCACCACCACCCTGCTCGCGACCCTGCTGGGCAGCATGATCGCGCTCGGGCTGGTGCGCCTGTCGCGCCGGGCCAACCGGCTGGTCAGCTTCTTCTTCCTGCTGCCGATGATCGTGCCGACGATCATCACGGCGGCCGCGCTCTATTCGCCCTTCGCCAAGCTCGGGCTGGTCGCGACGGTTCCCGGCCTCGTGCTCGCGCACACCATCCTGGCGCTGCCCTTCGTCGTCATCAACGTCTCGGCCGTCGCGCAGTCGATGGATTGGCGCATGGTCAACGCCGCCCGCAGCCTCGGCGCGACGCCGCTCGTCGCCTTCCTGCGCGTGACGCTGCCGGTGCTGGCTCCGGGCATTGCGGCCGGCGCCATCTTCGCCTTCCTGACCAGCTTCGACGAGGTCGTGGTCGCGCTCTTCGTCAGCGGCTCGGGCGCGACCACCCTGCCGGTGCAGATGTGGAGCGGCATCCGCTTCGAGATCAGCCCGATCGTCGCGGCCGCCTCCTGCCTGCTGCTGCTGGTGTCCTGCCTGCTGCTCGCCTTGTTCTGGTCCCTCAAGCGGAAATGATCCGATGACTGCAGACGCAACCGCACCGGTCGCTAAGCCGACCGTCCCGGCAGAGGAATTCGCCGAGCGCCGCCGGCGGGCTGTCGCGGCCGCCAGGGCGCGCGGGCTCGCCGGGCTCTTGGTCTGCTCGCGCGGCGGCGGCACGCTCGACCGCTATGCCGACGTGCTCTACCTCACGAATTTCTACACGCACTTCCCCTTCATCCCGGATTTCGAGGGGAACTGGTCGGCGCGCGCCCACACCTTCCTGATCCTGCCCGTAGACGAGGTCCCCGAGCTCGTCATCGACGTGCCCGACGACGGACGCATCCGGCTCGCCGACGGCCGCGTGACCTATTCCGATTTCGTGCTGGACGACGCCATCAAGGCGCTGAAGACGGCCGGGCTGGGCAATGCACGCATCGGCCTCGTCGGCGGCGACGTGCTGACCTTCACCATGCTGAACAAGCTGCAAGCCGCCCTGCCCGAGCTCGTCATCGAGCCCGCCGACGACGTGCTGATGGGCCTACGCTCGATCAAGTCGCCGGCCGAGATCGCCCTGCTGCGCCGCGCCTCCATGATCGGCTCGCGCATGATCGAGGCGATGATGGACGCTGCAGTTACGGGCGCCTCGCATGGCGACGTCGTCGCGGCCGGCCTGAACTACCTCGTTCCCGCCGGCGGCATGCTCTACAATTCCTTCATGGCCTCGGGCCGCGGCGGCGATCCCTCGCGCTTCGCCAAGAGCAACTTCCCGACCTGGGGCTCCGACAAGCGCCTCGCCGACGGCGACTGGATCCGGCTCGGCATCTCGGGCGCGGTCGACGGCTATGTCTTCGACCTCGCGCGCTCCAAGGCCGTGGGACCGGTCACCAACCGGCAGGTCGAGCTGTTCGAATCGGCCATCGCCAGCATCGAGGCGACGCTGGCCGCGATCCGGCCGGGCGCCACCGCCGGTGATCTCGGCGCAGCCGGTCTCGACAAGCAGAAATCCATGGGCTTTGCCGTCGACGGCGTGTTCTCGGCGATGGGCCATGGCATCGGGCTGGGCTGGGACGATCCCTGGCTGGCGCGCGGCGTCACGACGCCGATCGTCCCGAACATGGTGCTCTCGGTCGAGCGCACGATCATGCAGGACGGCTATCTCGGGGATTACGAAGAATCCGTGCTGATCACGCCGGACGGCTATGAGCGCCTGACCGACGCGACGACGCGCTTCTGGTGAGCGGCGGGACACGAGCATGACCGGCGCCGCCGTCCAGATCAGCCATCTCAGCAAGCGCTACAGCGATTTCGTCGCGGTCGACGATGTCTCGCTCGATGTCGCACCCGGCGAATTCGTCACCCTGCTCGGCCTCAGCGGCTCGGGCAAGACGACGACGCTGATGGCCGTCGCCGGCTTCGTCGACCTCGACGCCGGGCGCATCGCGATCGACGGCCGTGACATCGCAAGCCTCCCGCCCGAGAAGCGCGATCTCGGCGTCGTCTTCCAGAACTATGCGCTGTTCCCGCATCTCAACGTCTTCGAGAACGTCGCCTTTCCCCTGCGCATGCGCAAATGGGCCCAGCCGGCGATCGAGAAGGCCATCGGCCGTGTGCTCGAGATCGTCTCGCTCGGCCATCTCGCCACGCGCCGGATCGCCGAGCTGTCGGGCGGCCAGCAGCAGCGCGTCGCGCTCGCCCGGGCCCTCGTCTTCGAGCCGCCCGTGCTGCTGATGGACGAGCCGCTGGGCGCGCTCGACCGGAGTCTCCGCGACCAGCTCCAGACCGAGATCAAGCGCATCCAGCGCGATCTCGGCGTGACGGTGCTCTACGTCACGCATGACCAGGAGGAGGCGCTGGCGCTGTCCGACCGGATCGCCGTGATGGCGGAGGGCAAGATCTGCCAGCTCGCGACGCCCGACGAGATCTACGAGAACCCGGCCTCGGCCTTCGTCGCCGGCTTCGTCGGCGAATCGAACTTCATCGACGTGACGATGCAGGGGCAAGACGGCCCGCTCGCCACCGTCGCCCCGAAAGGCATCTCCGGTGCGCTGTTCACCGCGACCCCCTCGCCTGCGGCACAGCCCACGCAGGCACAGGCCGTGATGGCGATCCGCCCCGAGGCGCTGCGGCTTTCTGCCCTGCAGGATACGCCGCCCTGCAACGTCCTTCCCGGCCGCGTCGCCCTGCGCGAATTCATGGGAGCGACCGTGCGCCTGACCATCGATACCGAGCTCGGCCCGATGATCGTCCGCGACGGGCGCGTCAGCGAGGCCGCACGCTTCAAGGCGGGCGACACCGTCCGCCTCAGCTGGAACGAGCGGGACGCCCTGCTCTTCCCGCCGCGCTGACTAGAAGCCAACAAGCGAGCCCTCTCCATGCCGACGATCATCGACTTCAACGAGGCGAGCGCCGAGCCGCGCGACAGCGCACCGGCGCCCGAGCGCATCCTGCACGGCCAGCCGACCTGGCGCAGCTGGCTCTATCTCTCGGAGAACGGCATGACGAGCGGGCGCTGGGAATCGACCCCCGGCTGCTGGACGATCGCCTATGACAAATGGGAGTTCATGACGATCCTCTCCGGCCGCGGCGTGGTGCGCGGCGAGGACGGCTCCCGGACCGAGCTCGTGCCCGGCGCGACCCTCGTGATCAATCCCGGCTTCAAGGGGACATGGGAGGTGCTGGAGCCGATGGCGAAGCACTTCTTCGTGCGCCTGCGCTAACCATGAGCGACGGCGCCGCGACACTCGCCCAGCCCGACAGCCTGTGGCTCGCCACCGCCTCGGCGGAGCCCTTCGAGGCCTCGCCGCTCGCCGGCGAACGCAGCGTCGAGATCGCGATCGTCGGCGGCGGCTTCACCGGCCTGTCCGCAGCGCTGCATGCCGCCGAGATCGGCGCCTCCGTCGCACTTCTGGAGGCCGGGCCGATCGGCTATGGCGCGAGCGGCCGCAATGGCGGGCAGGTCAACCCCGGCGTCAAGCTCGACGAGGCGGCACTGTCGGCCCGCCATGGCGAGGCCGGGCGCGGGCTCTATCGCCTCGGGCAGGAGGCGCCCGATTTCCTCGCCGAACTGGTCGAGCGCCAGGGCCTCTCCTGCCGCTTCGCCCGGCCGGGGCTGCTGCGCCTGGCGCATCATCCCGCCGCCCTCGCTACCGTACGGCAGGCCGCCGCCGGGCTGCGCAAGGCCGGCATCGCCGCCCTGGATCTCGACGCGGCCGATGTCGAACGGCGCGTCGGCACGACACGCTATCTCGGCGGCCTCTACGATCCGCGCGGCGCCAGCGTCCAGCCGCTGGACCTCGCCCGGGAGCTGGCCCGCGTGGCCCGCAATGCCGGCGCGGAGCTGTTCCCGCACTCGCCCGCCCTCTCGCTGCGGCGCGAGGCCGGCCGCTGGCGCATCGCAACGTCCAACGGCGCGCTCTTCGCCCGCAAGGTCCTGGTCGCGACCAATGCCTATAGCGACGCGCTGGTGCCCGGCCTCGCGCAGTCTCTCCTGCCGGTGAACAGTTTTCAGATCGCGACCGCGCCGCTCGGCCCCGCGCATGCCGGCATCCTGCCCGGCGGCGAAACGGTCTATGACAGCCGCCGGCTGGTGCTCTATTTCCGCCGCAGCCCCGACGGGCGGCTGATGCTGGGCGGGCGCGCCTCGTTCCTCTCGTCGCGCGAGACCGCGCGCGACGTCGCCGATTATTCGGTGCTGGAAGAGGTGCTGCACGGCATCTTCCCGACACTGCGCGACGTGCCGATCACTCATCGCTGGACGGGACTGGTCGGCATCACCTTCGACTATTTGCCGCATTATCACGCGCTCGAAGACGAGTTGCATGTCATGGTCGGCTATAATGGCCGGGGCGTCGCGCTGGCCAACCGATGCGGCGCCTGGCTCGGCCGCAAGCTTGCCAGCAAGCCGGAGGCGATCGGCCTGCCGAACACGCCGGTCAAGCCCTTCCCCTTCCACTTCGCCCGAAGCGCCGTGCTCGACCTCGGCATGAAATGGAACCGCCTGCTCGACCGGTTCGGCCGATGATGTTGGCCAGGGTTCAGCGGCAGAGCGGGACCGGCGCCTATCTAATCACCGAGCCCAAGCCTGGATGGTCAGATTGAGGCCATAGCTGGAGTTCGTGGGCCAATCGCCCTTGGTCGACTTGCCGTATTTGAACTGGAACTTGCCCTCGCGAACCGGCGCCCAGGTCGCCAGGTTTGAGCGCACGCCGCCACCAGGCGATGTTTCAGTCGCCTGGCCGATATACCCAGCATCGGCAGGCTGATCGTCGGCGGGGTAAGCCCGAAAGGCGATGTTCAAATCCGCGGTCTCAGCCGCCTCGCCGTGGGTTATGATCATGATGCCGACAAGAAAGACGGCCTTGGCATCGCCCGGAATGCCGAGCTTACCGACCTCGACCGTGCACCATTTGCCAGCCGAACAGGCTTCAGGAAGATGCTCGCCGGTATGGGTATTGACGAAGATGTCGCCGCGGGAGACCGCAGCATCGTTGCGCACGTAGAATTCCGACATCCGCGTCCATTGCGGAGCAACGTCATCTGCCATCGCGCACAACGGCGACATCGCCAAGGCGGCAGCCGCGAGCCTCATCGCCATCGAATTCTCCCAAGGTCTGGAAGACAAACACGGTTGTTGGAGCCCAGTTCCAGACAGGGGCGCTTCTCTCTCGTCTTGGGCCAATGTTACCGTCGACCGCGACCGGAGGGCCTTCATTGCGAGCGAGATGGTGAGGCGGTGAAACTCCCCGCTGCCGAGCGGGATGGAGATCTTGAGGCCGGCGGCACGAGGCAGCACATCGGCGGGAATGCGCTGGGTGACCTGACTGTGGGAGGAGTCGCGGCGCGTCACTGAGCAGACCAGCCTGTAGAGCATTGATGCACACCGTTGTGACACGGTCGCATGGGCGCAAGGCTCTGGGAAGGCTTAAGTTCTTGAAGCTAAACAAGGCTCAAGAAAAATGGTGCCCAGGGGCGGAATCGAACCACCGACACTGCGATTTTCAGTCGCATGCTCTACCAACTGAGCTACCTGGGCATTCCGCGAAGCGCGCTGCGCTTCGGTTGGTCGAGGCGATATAGAGGGCTGGGCCCGGGCTGTCCAGCCGACAAACGATCCTGCCGGTGGGAAAATTTCGCCGTGACTCGCAAAGGCATGAAAACCGCGGTCTGTACGGCCCTTTTTCCAGGCTGACGTGAACGAAGCACCGGTCCGGCAGGCCGCGGGAGCGGCTCGCAGCGCCAGTGCCCAATAATCCTGGAACCAAAGCGCCGCGGCCGGGTTGATGCGGCGGCGCTGATCACAGCGCCGTGCCTACCGCCGATCTCGAGCAAGCCGCGGATGTACCGGCAGCTTGATCGCGCGGGAGGCGGAATTCGGGCGATGCGCCCTCCGGATAGTCCTGACCCGTCGCGCGGCCGGTCAGCGAATGGCCCGGCGTCTTCCTACAAGGGAAGCGCCGGGCCTTTCCATGTCAGACATCCTCGTCGCGCCGCATCGGCGCTTCCTCGGTCTCGTCCAGCGGCTCGCCCGGAATCACGTAACTACCCTTGAGCCAGCGGCCGAGGTCGATATCGGCGCAGCGCGACGAGCAGAACGGCTTGAAGCGCTGCGCGGCGGGCTTGCCACAGATCGGGCAAGGCCGCGCGGGCGGGACAGGATTCTCGGGTTGCTCAGGCGCCATATTGCAAGGTCACTCCGCCATCGACTGGAAGCTCGATGCCGGTGACATAGCGCGCTTCGTCGCTGGCGAGGAAGAGCGCCGCCCAGGCGACGTCCCAGGCCTCACCCATATGGCCCATCGGAACCTGCGAGTCGCGTTTGGCCCACATCGCCGCGACGTCGCCCTTGCCATAGGTCTGGGCGAGCCCGGCCGAATGCTCGACCATCGGCGTCTTCATCAGCCCGGGCAGCACCGCGTTCACCCGGATCTTCTGCGGCGCGTATTGGGCAGCCGTGGTGCGGGTGAGCTGGTTCATCGCCGCCTTGCTGGCGCCATAGCTGGCATAAGGCACGCCGGTGTGGCGGATCGAGGCGATCGAGGAGATGTTGATGATCGAGCCGCCCTGCCCGCTCTCAGCGAACTGGCGCTGCATCACCGGGATGACGTGCTTCATCGCCAGGAAGCAGCCGGTCAGGTTGACCCTGAAGACGCGCTCCCAGGTCTCCAGCGGCAGGTCGACGACGCTGCCGACCTCGGCGATGCCGACATTGTTGTCGAGCACGTCGATGCGGCCATAGGCCTTGAGTGTCGCCTCGACCAGCACGCGCAGATCATCCTCGCTGGTGACGTCGGTGCGGATCGCGAAGGCCTCGCCGCCCTCGCCCTTGATGATGCTCGCGGTCTCCTCGGCGGCTTCGAGATTTCGGTCGGCGCAGACGACCTTGGCGCCTTCGCGGGCGAACACGGTGGCGGTCGCCTTGCCATTGCCCCAGCCCGGGCCGATCGAGCCTGCCCCCGCGACGATCGTGACCTTGCCCTCGAGACGTTTCGTCATGGCGGTGTTCCCTGCCCTACACGTTTACTTGGTATGGGCGCCACCATCGGCACTCGCATCGGCCTGGGCAAGCGCGTGGCATGCACGCCGGCATGCGCTCCAGCGTTCTCAGGCGAGCTGCGCGGCCGCAAGCGCGATCGCCGTGGTGAGACCGACGACCAGCGCGAACCAGGGCCAGAGCGCGCGCAGCGCCTGCCCAGTCTCGGCGGTCGTCGCCTTGATCAGGACCTGGCCCATGGTGACGCGGACCGGGCTGACCGCCGTGAGCAGGCTGCCGGCGACGACCGCGGCGGCGATCACTGCGAGCCTTGCCTCGCCAGCCGGGACGAGCGCGGTGGCGAGCGGCATCGAGACGGCGCCGGCGCCGGTATTCGAGCCGGTGAGATAGCCGCCGAGCGCGCCCGCGACCGGCACGATCCCAGCCGACCAGGAGCCGAGCACGCCACTGACGGCAAGGCCGATGCCGCCGGCAAGGCCGGAGCCCACCATGATCCAGGCCATGCCGACGAGCAGGAAGGTCAGCAGCGCCGCGCGCCCGGCGCGCTGCAGCGTCAGCTTCATCAGGACTGCGGCCTGCTTGGCCCCGCCCCGGCGGACGGCGACGACAAGCGCAATCACGATCAATGGCAGGGCCGGCGAGAGCAGCGGCGCGAAGGCGGAGGCGTCAGCGAAAGGCTTGAAGGACGGGTTTTCCAGCCGGTCATGGATCGCCGGCACCAGCCGCATCAGCGCCAGCGCGACGACGAGGGCGATGTAGGGCGCGAGCCGCTCCAGCAGCGCACGGTCGAGCCCCGCAAGGCCCTTTACCCGCAGGAAGCGCAGCAGCATCACCGGGGCCAGAGCCGCGATGGCGGCGAGCTCCAGCGGCAGCGTGAGGTTGGCAGCGACGAGCAGGGCCATCAGCAGCGTGATCAGGCCAGCCCATTCGAGGCGATCGGCAAGCGCCGGCGGCAATCCGGCCTGTCGCGACAGGCGCCAGAACAGCGGCAGCAGCACCACACCGAGCAGCGCCGTCGCCAGCGCAATCCGCCAGATCAATGCCGCGAGCGACACGCCAGCAATATCGGCGCTGATCCGAGTGCCGATGCCGAGCGCGCCCCAGGGCACCAGGATCTGGCTGAAGGTGGCGAGCGCCAGTGCCGGCGCCTTGTCGACGCCGAGCCGACGAGCGCCGGAGACGGCGACGACATAGCCGACGCCGAAACCGGTCGAGGTTTCCAAGAAGGGGCCACGCAGCAGGCAGGCCTCGGCGAGCGAGTCGTGCTCGGGACGAGCCTGGTCAGCATCGCCGCTCGCCTTCTCCAGGCTGAGCGAGAAGGCGAGGCCGGCGACAATGACCAGCGTCGCCGGCAGGCCGATCCAGGCGCCGGCGGCGAAGTGCCGAGCGATTGCAGCCGCGTCCGGATGGTTGGGACCAGCCGCGTAGGCGACGAGCGCGGCGCAGAGCGTGCCGACGAGACCTGCGGTCAGCGCCGAGCGGCCCGAGAGAATCAGACCGAGGAAGAGGATCAGCGGCGAGAGCCAGACCAGGATCATGGCCGCGCGGCCTGCCCTCGGTCAGCCGACATTCAGCCAGCCGAGACGGACCGGAAAGCCCTCGCCGCCGAGCAGGTTGACCGTCTCGTAGAGCGGCAGGCCGACCACACCGGTATAGGAGCCCACGAGCTTGACGACGAACGAGCCGGCGATGCCCTGGATGGCATAGGCGCCAGCCTTGCCGCGCCATTCGCCCGAGGCGAGGTAGTTTTCGAGATCGTCGCTGGAGAGCCGTTTGAAGCGCAGCCGCGTCTCGACGATGCGCTCGCGAATGCCGCCCGAGGGCGTCGCCAGCGCGACGCCGGTATAGACCCGGTGTGCCCGGCCGGAGAGCAGGCGCAGGCAGGCGGCGGCCTCGTCGACGATCTCGGCCTTGGGCAGGATCCGCCGGCCGACCGCGACCACGGTGTCGGCGGCGAGGATATAGGCACCTTCGAGATCGGTCCGCCCCTTCAGCCCGGCGAATCCGGCTTCAGCCTTGGCGCGGGCGAGCCGGCGGGCGAGATCGCGTGGGCGCTCGCCCTTGAGCGGGCTCTCATCGAGATCGGAGGGCAGCAGCGCGTCGGGCTTGAGGCCGGCCTGTTCGAGCAGGGCAAGGCGCCGCGGCGAGGCCGAGGCCAGGACCAGCTTGGGCCGCCAGCCGGGCGGCTTCTGGGAGCTGAAGAGATTCAAGGCGTATCGGCTCGCTGCGCGTCGAGGGCGAATGGTCCGCTAGGCTTTAGAGCATGTCCCGCCGATCTGGGAACCACTTTCGCGATCGGAGCCAGTCCCGGCGGAGCCGGCGGCGAGCCCCGCATCTCCTGTGCACTGTACACAATTCGAAAGCCGGCATGCGCTGCTTTGGATTGTGCTAAGCTGTTCAGCTTGCCACAGTCGGCAAGCGGGCGTGGCGGCGACCCGCAAGGTTTGGCCCATGCGGCCCCTTCTCGTCACCGGAGAGCTTTCGCCATGGCGTCACGGACTCGATCAGGCTCGACTGTCGCACTGGCGGCGGACGCGCAAAGCGTTCTCGCCAAGATGACGGCGATGCAGGTCGACGCCGCGCTCACCATCGCGATGCGGCTGCCGATCCTGGCCAAGGGCGCGCTCGGCGACGCCAGGGGCCAGCGCGAGGCGAGCAAGGCCGTGGTCGAGAAGGCCGCCGCGATGGCGGAGAGCAGCTTCGCCCTCGGCCATGCCGCGGCGCTGTTCTGGTGGAGCATGGCGCTCAATCCGCTGACACCGAACGGACTCGGCGAAGCGACGGCGAAGGCGGTCCACAACACGCTGGAGCCGTTCTCGCGCCGCACCCGCGCCAATGCCAGCCGGCTGGCGGGGCGCTCGCGGTAGGGCCGCCACCGCGTTTCAACTACTCAGCCACGTTTCCGGATCGCGCCGGCCATGCACAACACGGATCACGTCGATGCCGTGCCCCTCTTCATGATAGAGGACGAGATAGCTGCCGAACGGAAAGAAGCGTAGGCGCAGACTGATTTCCGGCCTGAGCACTCCGGTTCCAGGCATATCGCCCAGCCTGTGAAAGTGCTCGTAGAGATCATCGAGCCATTTGCGAGCTGCAAACGGACTATCGGCATTGATGTAATTTGCGATGGCTTCGATATCCGCTTCGGCACGAGGCAGGACGCGGAAGCTCATCTGATCTCAGCCCGCCTCTTGACCAAAGAGGCGATTGCGGATGCGGGCAAAGACGACCTCGCCATCGACCGGCTCCCCACTCGCCAGCCCCTCCTCATAGGCCTGCTTCAGCCGGGCGATCTCCAGCTCGCGCAATTCCTCGCGCTGCTCCCAGAGCCTGAGCGCATCCCGCACGACCTCGCTGTTGGAGGCATAGGCGCCACTCTCGACGGCCTTGCTCAGGCGCGCGAGCTGCTGCGGGGAGAGAGAAATGGTGAGGGGGCGCATGGTGTCGGATTTCATGCCGGCAGGATAACGCGCCTCACAATTCCTCACAAGAACGCATAAGACGCCCGGTCATCACGCCTGCGGCGGAGCTTCTTCGCCAGCTGGGATCGGCTCGACAACCGGGTTGCCGGCCGGAACCGCCGCTGCATGCTCGCGCTCCAGCTTGCGGTAGCGCGCGACGCTGACCGGGATCAGCGCGAGATAGGCGACGACGATCAGCGTCAGCATCTCGAAGGGATAGGCGAAGAGCAGCCCGGCCACGACGACGACCGCGACGAAGATCGGCAGCACCTGGTCGCGCGGGATGCGGGTGCCGAGCGTCTTGCCGGCATAGCAGGGGATGCGCGAGATCGTCAGGAAGGCGATGAACAGGATGTAGAGGCCGACGAAGGGCGCGCCATAGTCCTGCACGGGAACGCCGATGAACTGGAGATACAGCGGCAGCATCGCCGTGATCGCGCCTGCCGGCGCCGGCATGCCGACGAAGAAGTTCTTCTGCCATTCCGGCCGGTTCGGATCGTCGATCATCACGTTGAAGCGCGCGAGCCGGAGCGCCATGGCGCAGGCCAGCGTCAGCACGATGATCCAGCCGAACGACTTCAGGTCGTGCAGGACGAAGACCCAGAGCACATAGCCGGTGGCGACACCGAAATTGACGAAGTCCGAGAGCGAATCGAGCTCGGCGCCAAAGCGCGAAGTGCCCTTGAGCAGGCGCGCGAGCCGGCCGTCGACACCGTCGAGCGCCGCGGCGATCAGGATGCAGATCGTCGCGGTCTCGAGCTTGCCCTCGACGACGAGGCGCATTGCCGTCAGGCCGAGGCAGAGCGCCAGCAAGGTGATGACGTTGGGCGCGATCAACCGGAACGGGATCGGCTTGAAGCGCGCGCGCTTGGTCTCGACGCGCTCGGGCTCGAAAGGCGGAAAGAGGTCGCTCATATCAGCCGGAATACGCGGTTTTCAGATGGGAGGCTAGCGCGCTCGGTCGGAACGGAGCGGCGTCCAGACTGAGATACCGCGTGGCCGCAGCAGCAGCTCAGGCAAAGCAGCGTGCCAAGCGTCGCGGTAGGGTCGCTTGATCTGAACGTCGAGCACCTCGCGGTGATCGGCCCAAGTCTCATGTAGCAGGAAGCGGTTCTCATTCTCAGGATCGACGTGCAGCGTCGCATCCTGGAACGTCTCCTCGGCACGCATGGCGTCGAGGACGTCGTTCAGCAAACCGAGAAAACGCTCCCTTTCCGCCGGAACAACTTGGAATTCGATCAGATAGGTGACGCTCACCGCTTCCTCCTCCCGGTTTGGAACTGAGTCGGCGGATGGACTTGTCAATTCGACGGCGGTCCATCGCGGGGCGGCGTCTAACGCAACCGAGGCTGAGCGCAACTACCTCTGACTTTATTGCGCCCTGAAAGCCCGGGCGATGTCGTTACCCGAGAAATCCGCCAGCACGGTCTCGCCGGCGATCGCGGTCTGGCCTTCGCCGACCAGCGGGACGACACCCTGCGGCAGGTAGACGTCGACGCGCGAGCCGAAGCGGATCAGGCCGAAGCGCTCGCCCTGGCCGAGCAGATCGCCCTCCTTGACGAAGGGCACGATGCGGCGCGCGATCAAGCCGGCGATCTGAACGACGGCGATGGTACCGGCCGGCGTCTCGATCGCCAGCGCATTGCGCTCATTGTCCTCGCTCGCCTTGTCGATCTCGGCATTGAGGAAGAGGCCGGGCGTATAGGCCATCTTGATCAGGCGGCCGGCGACCGGGCTGCGGTTCACATGGCAGTCGAAGACGTTCATGAAGACCGAGATGCGCGTCATCGGCTCGGCCGGCAGCTCCAGCTCCGGCGGCGGCACGGCAGTGGCGATCTGGCTGATGCGGCCATCGGCGGGCGAGATCACCAGCCCCTCGCGCTGCGGCACGATGCGGACGGGATCGCGGAAGAAATAGCAGATCCACAGCGTGATCAGCGTGCCGATCCAGCCGAAGGGTCCCCAGAGCTGGCCGAGCACCAGCGTCGCCACCACGCCGATGGCGATGAAGACATAGCCTTCCTTGTGGATCGGCACGATCGTCCGGCGGACGGAGTCGACGAGAGACATGGGCGGTAGTCCTGTTGCTCTTGTTGGCGCGGTGCGCGCATCTGGCAGCGTCTTCGCGGCGGGGTTGAGACCGCAAGATGGGCAAGCTGTTTAGGCTTTTACGGGCTTTTGCGAAAGAGGCGCGCGGACGGCGCGACAATCAATCGCTTATCCCACCGCCCCCGCCGCCGCCCTCCCCGCCACGCGCCCCGAGAAGATGCAGCCGCCGAGGAAGGTGCCTTCCAGCGCGCGATAGCCGTGCAGCCCGCCGCCGCCGAAGCCGGCAGCCTCGCCGGCCGCATAGAGTCCCGGTACCGGCTCGCCATCCCCTCCCAGCACCTGGGCCGAGAGATCGGTCACCAGCCCGCCCAGCGATTTGCGCGTCAGGATGTTGAGGCGGACCGCGACCAGCGGGCCATGGGCCGGGTCGAGGATGCGATGCGGTTTTGCCGTGCGGATCAGCCGGTCGCCGAGATAGGCGCGCGCGCCGCGCAGCGCCGTCACCTGCAGGTCCTTGCCATAGGGATTGTCGGCGTCGCGATCGCGCGCCTCGATCTGCGTGCGCAGATGCGCCTCGTCGATCAGCCCGACACCACCGAGCTCGTTCATCCGGGAGACCAGCCGCGAGAAATCGGTCTCGACGATAAAATCCTCGCCCTTGTCCAGGAAGGCCTGGACCGGCGCCGGCATGCCGGCCCTGGCGCGCTGGATCACCTGGCGCCAACTCTTGCCGGTGAGGTCGGGGTTCTGCTCGGAACCGGAGAGTGCGAACTCCTTGGCGACGATGCTGCGGCTGGTGACGAACCAGGAATGGTCGAAGCCGGTCCTGCGCAGATGTTCCAGGGTGCCGAGCGTGTCGAAGCCGGGAAAGAGCGGCACCGGAAGGCGGTTGCCGCGCGCATCGAACCAGAGCGAAGACGGGCCGGGCAGAATGCGGATCGCATGCGCCGGCCAGATCGGCGCCCAGTTGGCGATGCCCTCGACATAGTGCCACATCCGGTCGCCATTGATCAGCCGGCCGCCGGCCGCCTCGGCGACAGCGAGCATGGCGCCATCGACATGGGCCGGCACGCCGGAGAGCATCCGCTGCGGCGGCTCGCCGAGGCGCTGCGGCCAGTTGCGGCGGACGAGCTCGTGATTGCCGCCGATGCCGCCGGAGGCGACGATCACAGCCTGGGCCCGAATCGCGAAATTGCCGGTCACGGTGCGCGAACTCGCCTGCCCGCGCCCGACCGTACTCTCCTCAAGAACCTCGCCCTCGACGCCGTCGACAGCGCCGCCGCTGCGCGTCAGGCCGGTGACGCGGTGGCGAAAGCGCAGCTCGATGAGCCCCTTCGTTTCAGCTTCCGCGACGCGGCGCAGAAACGGTTCGAGCACGCCCGGGCCCGTGCCCCAGGTGACATGGAAGCGCGGCACGGAATTGCCGTGGCCGGTGGCGAGATAGCCGCCGCGCTCGGCCCAGCCGACGACCGGGAACCAGCGCATGCCCTGCTGGTGCAGCCAGCTGCGCTTCTCGCCTGCGGCAAAGTCGAGATAGGCCTCGGCCCACGCTCTGGGCCAATGGTCCTCCTGCCGGTCGAAGCCGGCCGAGCCGAACCAGTCCTGGCGGGCAAGGTCGAGCGAATCCCTGATCCGCAGCCGCCGCTGCTCAGGCGAATCGGTCAGGAAGAGCCCGCCAAAGGACCAGTACGCCTGGCCGCCCAGCGAGGCCCGCGGCTCCTGCTCGACGATGATCACCTTGCGACCGGCGTCGGCCAGCTCGGCCGCGGCGACGAGGCCGGCAAGGCCAGCTCCGACGATGACCACATCCGCATCGAGCGCCATGCACCCTCCCCGCTGCCGGATTCCCGTTGCGGTTGAGCTTGCCGAGAAATTGCCGGACCGCAAGGGCGCGGTCCGGCGGTGATATGGGCGCCTACGAAACGGTGGCCTTGTTGAGGAGCACCTCCCAGGCGACCAGCTCATTTAATATTTGCCGCAGAATGGTCTCGAAAGATCTTGGAACGCCTGGCTCTCGCGGCAGTTCTTTCTCCAGGACACATCATCAACCCCTGGAGGATGAGGATGAAACCGCTGAAGATTGGCTTGGTCGCAGGCGCGCTCGCGCTGTCATCGGTCGCCGCGGTGGCGCAAGGCGTCGACCTGCGGCCGGAGAACAGCATTCCGAAATATGAGCGCGGGCCGACCAGCAATGACAACGCGCCCTATCGCGGCGGCACCTACAAGCCCGACGACTATCGCCGAGGCTACGACCGCGGCGGGTATGACGGCGCTCGCTACGACACCATCTCGCAGCGCGAGGCGATCAGGATCGCCCGTCGCAACGGCGTCGCCGAGATCGATCAGGCGCGCTGGAGCGGCAATGCCTGGGTGATCGACGGCAGCGACAGGCGCGGCGACGAGTTGCGCGTCGAGATCAACTGGCGCGGCGAGATCGTCGACGTCGATCGCCGCTGAGCGATCAGAAGACCGACGTGGTGAGAACTGGGCGGCCTCCGGGCCGCCCTTTTTTATGCCGCCCTCGCCACCGTCACGCCGGCGCCGAAGCGCCGGGCCGCGAGCAGGGTCAGGATCAGGAAGACGATCAAGGCCAGAGCCTGGGCGATCGCGAAAGGCGGCTCGCTCTGGGTCGGCGCCATATCGTGCAGGACGTTCACCTTGAGGAAGAGCTGGGCGATCAGCACGAAGATCAGCAGGTAGAACGAGAGCACCGCGGTGATCGCGTAGATTCGCCGCCAGACATCGCGCAAGGCGAAGGCGTAGAGCGCCAGCCCGGCGAGTGCGATCAGCACCAGCGAGACCGCGCCGACGATATGCGAGGGCAGCACCCTGTCGAAGGGGAAGGCATAGCCTGTGGCGCTGGCCGCGAAGGCGGTTGAGAGGTAGATGCCGTTCCAGCGCGGGCTGAGATGCCCCTTCAGCAAGGCCATCGTCATCGGAAAGCCGGCGACGATGGCAACAAGGCTGAGCCAGGTGTGAAAACCGACCAGCGTGGTTGGATCGAGCACGAACATGGCAAAGCCCCCCGCTTCAACCGCAGCGAGCCCACAGCCAGGCTCTGCAAGCCATACTGCCAATCTCGGGGCATGCTGGCGAGAGGCTTATGGAAAAGTTCTCAACTGAGCGGCTCGGCAGCCGCGGCCGGCGCGGCTGCCGCATCGGCGCGCTGCTGCCGGGCCGTGGCGAAATAGGAGCCGGCCACGATCAGCGCGAAACCGACCAGCAGGGCCAAAGACAGCGGCTCGCCGAGCACGAGCACCCCGAGCAGCACCGCCACGGCGGGATTGAGGTAGGCGATCACCGTCGCCCGCGCCGCGCCGACCTCGGCGATGAGCGCGAACAACAGCTGGAAGGCCAGCGCCGTGCAGAAGACGGCCAGGGCGATCACCGCGAGGCTGGCATCGAGCGTGATCCGAGCGGGCCAATGGGCCGGGACGAATGGCAGGTAGAGAACCGAGGCGACGATCAGCGACGCGACGACCACTGCACTCGCCTCGGCATCGGCGAGCTTGCGCACAACGATGATCGGGCCGATGGCATAGCCGAGCGCGCTCAGCCCCAGCGCCAGCGCCGGCCAGAGCTCGACCGGCTGCTCGTCGAAGCCGAGCAGCGCGACGACGCCGGCAAGGCCGAGGCCTAACCCGACGAGCCGTCCGGTCCCGAGCCGCTCCTGAGACAGCGCGACGCCCAGGATAGCGGCGATGATCGGCGTCAGCGCGATGATCAGGCCGGCGAGCGAGCTCGTCACCCGCGTTTCGGCGAATCCGATCAGGAACCACGGCCCGCTGATCTCGACGAGCGTGTAGAGGATCAGCCAGACGGGTCGGCGGAAACCCGCCATGATGCCCTTGCCGCGCAAGACGAAAGGCGCCAGCACCAGCGCGCCGATGGCGGCGCGGCCGAAGGCGACGACGATCGGGTGATAGTCGGTGACGGCGACCCGGATCAGCAGATAGGGCACGCCCCAGATCACGCCGAGGGCGAGGAACAGCAGCCAGGCTTTCCGGCTCATGCCAGCGTGCCTTTCCGGAACAGGGCGGTCAGCCAGCGGCCCTCGAACGAATGCGACCAGCGCAGAGCGAGGCCGAGCGCGGCCAGAATCGCGATGATCTCGGAGCGCGGCCATAGGGCGACGTAGTACGCGTTGCCCTTCGAGCCGATTTCGGCGGTCTCGCCCTGCCCTTCCCGGAGCGCGAGCAGGAAGACGCCGCCATCGCAGATCGCCTCCGCGATCCTGGCGAAGACGGAGGGCAGGGCTTCGCGCTCGACATGCTGGAGCACGTGAAGAGCGACAACGCCATCATAGGGGCCGCCGAGTGGATCGCGGATGACGTCGAGGCGCTCGGCCCGGCGGCCGCGTCCCGCCTGGAACTGCACGAAAGAGTCCGCCCCATCGGTGCGCCTGACGGCGAGCCCCCTCTCTTCGAGCCAGTCGGCGTCCCAGCCCGGCCCGGAGCCGATTTCGAGCAGGCGGCTGCCCGGCGGGACGAGCTTAAGCAACTCGACCAGTGCCGGCTGGTCACCCGCCTCCGGCTTGGGGGCCGTCGTTTCCGCGTAGTCGTCGGCGCAGCCCTCATAGCCGGCGAGGGTCGAGATGTTGGAGGCCGAGCGGCCCGTCTTCCTATCCCGATTGGGCGTGTCCGGCGCAGTCATGCCCCACTCCCGTTGCCGTTGTGCTCCAGCGGAATCCAGATCTGCAGGCCGCCAAGCCCGGTGCCCGGATCGAAAGCGTCGTTGTGAAATTCGAGCACGGGGCCGTTTGCCGCATTGAGCCCAGCGGCAGGCAGCGCCTCGTTCCAGATCGCCGTGTAGGTATCGAAGATCGTCGAGATATGGTCGCGATGCTCGAAGACGGCATAAGTCCGAGGTTCGGTCTCCAGATAGGCCAGCGGCTTTCGCGGCGGAGCGGCCGATATCACCTCGGTGGCGCACATATACTCGAAGCAGCCATCCTCATCAGGCGCGCGGCAGACGCCGATCGGTATGCCCGGCGCCTTGTCGGCGACGTCGGCATAATGGTCGCACATGAAGGCCTGCCATTGCGCCGGTATCCCGATCGCCGATTCATAGGAGCACGGAGCGGACAGGCCGACGAGGCGCAGCCGACCGAGCTCCCGCACGGTCGGGACAGGGGTCCGGGCGCGCCCGTTCGTCAATCGCAGTGGCGCGACGAGGCCGAGCTTGTCGGTGCTGCCGCTGTTGCGGACCTCCTCCGGCGTGGCCCCGAACTGATCGCGGAAGGCGCGGGTGAAGGCCTCATGCGAGCCGTAGCCGAATTCGAGCGCGACGGAGAGGATGTCGGGAGCACCGGCAGCCAGGCGCTTGGCCGCCTCGCTCAATCGCCGTGCCCTGAGATAGGCCATCACCGGCCAGCCGCTCGCGGTTCCGAAGGCATTGGCGAGATGCGAGCGCGAGACGCTGCAGGCTGCCGCGATCGAGCTCAGCGTCAGTTCCCGGCTGGAATTGCGCTCCATCACCCAAAGTGCCTTGTCGGCAAGCGACATGCTCCGGCTCCTCCCGCGAGAGCCCCGTGCATATCATCCGCTTCAGGCGGTCGCTTGATCGATCGTCCACAACCTCCAGCGCTTCTTCCGGAGCCGCCGCCCCGGAGACTTGCTCCGGGGCGGGGTCTTATTCAGTGGCCGATGCCGGTCAGGGCGGCGATGGCCAGAAGCGTATAGCCGAGCGCCAGAAGGGCGTAGCCGGCGATGATCATGGTCGGGCTCCGGTTGGGGCCGCGCGCCTCGTCTTGTCGGGCGCGGCGAGCGCCTGGATTGCGGAATGGGACGGAGAAAGAAGCTGCGACGCCGTAGCGGCGTGCACACCAGAAAGAAGCAAACGACGACCCGAAGGCCACCTCGGCCGGGGCGCCCCCGCCTGTGCTAGCGTCGTAAATTCGATATGCGTGATTTTGGGCAGGAATCAACGGCGCCGCGAAATTTTCCCGACGCCTGCAGAAAACTCACTGCGTCAGGCTGACCCTGACGCTCTCGCCCTCTTCCTGGGTCGCGCGCTGCAGCGTCGCTTTGGCCTCGTCGACCTGGCGCTGGCGGTTCCAGAGCGCGGCGTAGACGCCGTCGGCGGCGAGCAGCTCGCGATGATGGCCGCGCTCGACGATCAGCCCCTTGTCGAGGACGATGATCTCGTCGGCGTTGACCACGGTCGAGAGCCGGTGGGCGATCACCAGGGTGGTGCGGCCTTCGCTGACCCGGTCGAGCGCATCCTGGATCTCCTTCTCGGTGAAGGAATCCAGCGCCGAGGTCGCCTCGTCGAGCACCAGCACCGGCGGTCCCTTCAGGATGGTGCGGGCGATGGCGACGCGCTGCTTCTCGCCGCCGGAGAGCTTGAGGCCGCGCTCGCCGACCGAGGTCTGGTAGCCCTCCGGCAGCGACTTGATGAAGCGGTCGATCTGGGCGAGCCGCGCGGCGTCCTCGATCTCGGCTTGCGTGGCTTCGGGCCGGCCATAGCGCAGATTGTATTCGATGGTGTCGTTGAACAGCACCGTATCCTGCGGGACCATGCCGATCGCCGAGCGCAACGAGACTTGCTGGACCTCGGCGATATCCTGGCCGTCGATCAGGATGCGGCCGCTCTGCGGCTCGTAGAAGCGGAAGAGCAGGCGCGAGATCGTCGACTTGCCGGCGCCCGACGGGCCGACGATCGCGACCGTCCGGCCGGCCGGCACCTCGAAGGAGATGCCGCGCAGGATCGGCCGCTCCGGCACATAGGCGAAGTGCACGTCCTCGAAGGTGACTGTGCCGGCGCGGACATCGAGCGGCGGCGCCCCCGGCTCGTCCTGGATCTCGGGATCGCGGCCGATCAGCGAGAACATCTGCTCGATGTCGAGCGTCGCCTGCTTGATCTCGCGGTAGACGGTGCCCATGAAGTTGAGGGGGATGTAGAGCTGGATCAGCATGGCGTTGATCAGCACGAAATCGCCGACCGTGTTGGCGCCGGCCTGGAAGCCGCGCACGCACATCACCATCGAGATGGTGAGGCCGATCGCGAAGATCGCGGCCTGGCCGAAGTTCAACCAGGCGAGCGAGGTGTAGGCCTTGATCGAGTTGCGCTCATAGCGCGCCATCGAGAGGTCGTAGCGCGCAGTCTCGCGCGCCTCGGCGCCGAAATACTTCACCGTCTCGTAGTTGAGCAGCGAGTCGATCGCCTTGGCGTTGGCGTCGGTGTCGGACTCGTTCATCTGGGCGCGGATGGCGATGCGCCATTCGGTGGCCTTGATGGTGTAGGCCATGTAGCCGACCACCATCGTCACCAGCACGACGACATAGCGCCAGTCGAACAGATAGAGCAGCACTGTGATGATCAGCGTGACCTCGATGATCACCGGCACGAGCTGATTGAGGCCGAGGCGGACCATCTCCTCGATGCCGTTGCGGCCGCGCTCGAGCACGCGGGTCAAGCCACCGGTCTTGCGCTCGAGATGAAAGCGCAGCGAGAGATGGTGGAGATGGCCGAAGGTCTGCAGCGCCAGCGTGCGGACCGCATGCATGAAGACCGGCGCGAAGATCGCATCGCGCAACTGCACGAAAGCGGCCGAGCCGACGCGGGCGAAGCCGTAGATCACCGTCAGCGCCAAGGGCGCCCCGACCAGGAAGGGCAGCCAGTTCGACAGCGAGGTCGGATTGTTGGCGAGTGCGTCCGTCGCCCATTTGAAGGTGAAGGGCACGCCCATCAGCACGAGCCGGCCGATCACCAGCAGCACGAAGGCGGCGACGACGCGCTGGCGCAGATCGGCCCGCTCCGGCGGCCAGAGATAGGGCCAAAGCGCCTTGAAAGTGGCGATGAAGCCGGAGCCGGGCTGGAGCACGGCGGCGCGCGCTAGGGGCGCCGGGACCGGCGTGGCAGGCGAGGACATTGAAATGCTTCCAAATGGAACCGCCGATATAGGCGGATTCTCCGGGGAATGCAGGGGGCGAGAGGAGAAATTACTGAGGGTGGCATGCGAGCGCGACACTTCCCTTCTCCCCTTGCGGGAGAAGGTGGCAGCGCGAAGCGCTGACGGATGAGGGGTCGCGCCGCCCCTTCCTTGCTATTCAGACCAGAAACGGTCCCAACCTTGACGTGGAGATGTCGCGCGCCCCCTCATCCGGCCCTTCGGGCCCCCTTCTCCCGCAAGGGGAGAAGGGGAGCACTTCATTCCACGCTCAGGCCAACGCCATTCCATTCTCCCAGAGAATATCCGCCCGCCGGCTGCCTTCGATCACCAGCCGTGCATTGGGCAGGTCGTTGCCATCGACCCAGGCGCGCGCGGCGTCCTCGCTACGGCCGAGATCGGTCCAGCGCGCCAGCAGCCGGCGCTCCAATTCCGCCACCGCCACGTCGATAAAGACGGTCAGGTCGAAAAGTGTCGCGAGTTCGGACCAGGGCGCCCGGTCGAGCAGCAGGTAGTTGCCCTCGACCAGCACGAACCGGGTATCGGCGGGAATGATCGCCGCGCCGGCGCGAGCGAGATCGGCTTCGCGATCGAAAACCGGCACCGCGACATCGCCCTCGTTCGACCGGACACGCCGCAGCGTCGTCGCGAGCCCGGCGCAGTCGAAGGTCTCGGGCGCGCCCTTGCGGTTGCGCAGCCCCAGCGCATCGAGCACGGCATTGTCGAAATGAAAGCCGTCCATCGGCACCAGCGCCGCCTCGCCTTCCGGCAGCGCTGCAAGGAGCCGCTCGCTCAACGTCGACTTGCCGGCTCCCGGCGGCCCCGCGAGAGCGACCATGATGCGACGCCTGTCACGCGCATGCTCGACGATCCGGGCGGCGATGTCTTCGACAGTCTGCATGGTCAAAAACTCGGCATCATCCACGTTCCGCCCCGAGCTCGACGCCTGCAACCGGACGCTTTCGCCATCAAGCGGCGCCGATCAGGCCTTGTTCTGGTCGCAACTGCAATGTCAGACTGGCCTAAAGCCTTTAAAGGCTGAGGCCAGGAGAAGACGCCCATGATGCTTCGACGCATTCTTCCCGCCGCTTGCGCCCTGGCGCTGCTGCCTGTCGTGCCGGCCCTCGCGCAGTCGCGCCCGCCGGCGCAGATCAAGATCACCAATGCCCGCACCGTGCCGCTGGAGTCGCTGGAGATCACCACCACGGGCGAGCAGGCCCGTCTCGTCGGCAAGCTCGCCAAGCCGTTGGCGCCCGGCAAGAGCATCATGATCAAGCTCAACAAGCCGGCCGGCTGCAGCTACTACCTGCTCGGCAAATTCAGCGACGAGAGCGAGAGCGACAATGACGGCGTCGATCTTTGCAAGGAGAAGTCGCTGCGCCTGACGGAGTGACATGCGAGCCGCCGGCGGCGGCAAGCATGTCATGCTCGGGCTTGACCCGAGCATCTCTAAATCCAGCCAGCTGGTCATGAGATTCTCGGGTCTGCGCTTCGCTCCGCCCGAGAATGACGTTGCGCCTTACGCCGTCGCGCCTTCGCGCATCAGCTTGTAGGTGATCGAGTCGACCAGCGCCTGGAACGAGGCGTCGATGATGTTGGCGCTGACGCCGACGGTGGTCCAGCGCTCGCCGGTCTCGTCGGCGGATTCGATCAGCACGCGGGTGACCGCGTCGGTGCCGCCCTGGAAGACGCGGACCTTGTAGTCGACCAGCCTCAGGCCACCGATCAGCGACTGGTAGCGGCCAAGATCCTTGCGCAGGGCGAGATCGAGCGCATTGACCGGGCCGAGCGCGCTCTCGGCGACCGAGATCAGCGATTCCTCGCCGACCTTCACCTTGACGATCGCCTCCGAGAAGGTGACGAGCTCGCCGAGCGCATTGTAGCGGCGCTCGACATTGGCGGTGAAGCGCTCGATCTCGAAATAATCAGGCAATTCGCCGAGGATGCGCTTGGCGAGCAGATAGAATGAGGCGTCGGCGCCCTCGAAGGCGTAGCCCTGCGCTTCCTTCTCCTTCAGCTCCTCCAGCACGCGCGAGAGCCTTGGATCATCGCGACCGATGGTGACGCCGATGCGCTCCAGCTCCGCGACGAGGTTCGACTTGCCGCCCTGGTCGGAGACCAGCACCTTGCGGACATTGCCGACCAGATCGGGCGCGACATGCTCGTAGGTGCGCGGGTCCTTCAGCACGGCGGAGGCATGGATGCCGGCCTTGGTGGCGAAGGCGGAGGCGCCGACGAAGGGCGCATGGCGGTTGGGCGCCCGGTTCAGCATCTCGTCGAGCGCGCGCGAGACATGGGTGAGCTCGCCGAGCTCGGCCTCGTCGACGCCAAGCGCGAAGCGGCGATTGTAGCGCTCCTTCAGCTTGAGCGCGCCGATTAGCGTGACGAGGTTCGCATTGCCGCAGCGCTCGCCGAGGCCGTTCAGCGTGCCCTGGATCTGGCGCACGCCCGCCTCGACCGCGGCGAGCGAATTCGCGACGGCGCAGCCGCAATCGTCATGGGCATGGATGCCGAGATTGTCGCCAGGAACGACCTTGGCGACTTCGGCGACAATCTTCCCGACCTCGTCCGGCAGCGTGCCGCCATTGGTGTCGCAGAGCACGACCCAGCGGGCACCGGCCTCATAGGCGGTGCGGGCGCAGGCGAGCGCATAATCGGGATTGGCCTTGTAGCCATCGAAGAAGTGCTCGCAATCGAGCATCACCTCACGGCCGGCAGCCTTGGCGGTGGCGACGCTGTCGCGGATGCCGTCGAGATTGTCCTCCAAGGAGATCTCGAGCGCGACATGGACGTGATAGTCCCAGCTCTTGGCGACGAAGACGATGGCGTCGGCCTTGGCGTCAAGCAGCGCGGCGATGCCGGGATCGTTCGAGGCCGAACGCCCTGCCCGCTTGGTCATGCCGAAGGCGGCGAATTTCGCCCGCTGTGTCGGCTTGTTCGCGAAGAAGGCGGTGTCGAGCGGGTTGGCGCCGGGATAGCCGCCCTCGACATAGTCGATGCCGAGCTTGTCGAGCAGGCCGGCGACCGCGCGCTTGTCGTCGAGCGAGAAGTCGACGCCCGTAGTCTGGGCGCCGTCGCGCAACGTCGTGTCGAAGAGATGGATGCGCGCGAGCGTCGCTTCGCCACCTTTGCGCGGCGCTGCTTCAGCCAGCGTGGCGGGCGCTGAGGCGCTCATCGCCTCACCCGCAACCGGTAACGCAGCACCTTGGGCATCACCATGGCGAGCATGACGAGCTTCATCGCGATCGAGAGCGAACCACGCTTGCGGATCTTGGGGGCTTCGGTGGTCATTGGTCTTGGTGTTCTTTCAACGGAATGGGGCAACGCCGCAGCGTGGCAACGGGTTCAAGGCATTCGCTGGGAGGTGAAGCATCACCGCTTCACCTCCCAGCTGGTAATCAACTCGCCGGTGGCCGGGTCCTTGCCGTCCATGAGCACGATGCCCATCGCGACGAGCTCATCGCGAAGGCGATCGGATTCGGCGAAATTCTTCGCCTTGCGGGCGGCCAGGCGGGCGGCGATCGCGATCTCGACCTTCGTGCGCAAGGCATCGTCGATCTCGGCCGCAGCCACCTCCGGCAAAGCGATGCCAAGCAAGGCAAGGCTCGCCTTCAGGCTGGCATGATCGCCGGCCTTGCGCAGGGCATGCAGCTCGGCGAGCACCTGCGAGGTGTTGAGATCGTCAGCCAGCGCTTCGATCACACCGACAGGGACCTGCCCGGCCTCGGCATCTCCCGCAGCTGCAGCCCAATCCGCCAGCGTCCTCTCCGCCTCCTCCAGCGCCTTCACCGTCCAGTCAATCGGCTGGCGGTAATGGGTCTTGAGCATGGCGAGACGCAGTACCTCGCCGGGCCATGTCCGCCCGCCGAAAGTGTCGGTCGCCAGCAGCTCGTTGATGGTGACGAAGTTGCCGAGCGACTTCGACATCTTCTCGCCTTCGACCTGCAGGAAGCCGTTGTGCATCCAGTAGTTCGCCATGCGCGGCGCACCGCCGGCCGCACCGAAGGCGCAGCAGCTCTGCGTCAGCTCGTTCTCGTGATGCGGGAAGACGAGGTCGATGCCGCCGCCATGGATGTCAAAGACGTTCAGGGCCGGGTCGTCGCATTGTAGGCCGCCACCGAACGGCGTCAGGAGCTTGGCCATCGACATGGCCGAGCATTCAATGTGCCAGCCGGGGCGGCCGGGCGTGGCGATGCCGGCCGGCGACGGCCAGCCCGGATCGATGCCTTCTCGGCTCGGCTTCCACAGCACGAAATCCATCGGATCGCGCTTATAGGGCGCGACGTCGACGCGGGCGCCGGCGACCATCTCGTCGAGCGAGCGGCGGGCGAGCGAGCCGTATTTCGGCGCGTCCTTCAGGCCGGCGACGGCCGGCACGTGGAACAGCACATGCTCCTCGGCGACATAGGCGATGCCGCGAGCGATCAGGCGCTCGATGATCGCCTTCATCTCCTCGATATGGCCGGTGGCGCGCGGCTCGTCGTCGGGGCGCAGATTGCCGAGCGCATCGACGTCCGCGTGGAACTGCGCCGTCGTCGTCTGCGTGACCTTCGCGATCGCCTCGTTCAGCGGCAGGTCGGGATAGTCACGCGCGGCGCGGGCATTGATCTTGTCGTCGACGTCGGTGAGGTTGCGGGCATAGCGGACGTGAGACTCGCCATAGACGTGCCGCAGCAGCCGGTAGAGCACGTCGAAGACGATGACCGGCCGGGCATTGCCGATATGGGCGTAGTCATAGACCGTCGGGCCGCAGACATACATGCGCACGTTCTGGGGATCGACGGGGGTGAAGACCTCCTTCGTCCGCGTCAGCGTGTTGTAGAGCCTGAGGGTCGGCTGCATCGAAGCGGTGTCCTGACGAGAAAGCGACAAAAACGGCATATCCTGGCCGCTGGCCGGGGCGCTGTCTGTCTTTTCGTTGGGACGAGGACGTGAGCAGCCGGCCAGCGAAAGCTAGCGGCAAATAATGCAAATAATGGCGAGGGCTCGCGTCATCATGTCGTGATGGATGCCCGTCATGTGCGCTTACGTCAAGTGGCAGCTTGGCAACGGTCCGCCGGCGTCTCGCTCCCGTCCCGCGATTTGCGCTCTCTTCGCCGCAATGCCGCCACAAGCGGAAGACGGTTTGCGCGCAACGAAGATTGCCGTGGGTTCACGCCGTCTTAACCAATTGGAACCAATTTGAGATGTCGCAGGTTCAAAACCGGTCGAAGCTCAGGGACATCATCATGCGCCGCGCCGTCGCTCTGGTCGGGCTGTTCGGAATCATCGGTGCCGGAATGTCGCTGGCGCTGCTGCCCGCAACCGGAACCGTCGCCGCCCCCAAGGCCGAGCGCACCTATCTGATCCCGGCCGGAGACGGCTACGGCGTCGCCGATTGCATCGCCAGCAAGTCGGAGTGCGGCCAGATCGTCGCCGACGCCTGGTGCGAGTCGCAAGGCCACCGCACCGCCACCGCCTATGGCGTCGCCGCCCGCGAGGACATCACCGGCTCGACTCCGCGCCCGGCCAATGTGGCGCAGGCCGAGCAACCGCTGACGATCACCTGCGGGGGCTAATCCCGACGGGCGAGTTTTCCGGAGGCTGACGCAAACCCTATCTTCGGGCCGCCGGGATCACTCCCGGCCGTATCGAGGATCGTCGGCCCATGAACCGCCCAGCACTCGTCGCCGCCTTCGCCTTGACAACGTTGCTGCCGGCCGAGGCCTTCGAGGGCCGCTATCGCACGCTGGGCGGCAGCATGACGATCCGCCCGGCTGGCGCCGGCATGCTCAAGGTCGACGCCGAGATCAGCAGCCGGAGCTGCGTCGGCGTCATCTCGGCACGCGGAAAGGTCCAGGGCGACCGGCTCGTGGCCGAGGCCACGGAATATGGCGAGATCTGCCGACTCGACATTCGCCGCAAAGGCCGCGCTCTCACAGTAGCGGAGAGCGGCGCCTGCACACCGTTCCATGGCGCGAACTGCAACTATACCGGCAGCTACACGCCTCGTTAGATCAGACGGGCCGAACCCGCCTCACCTCACCCATTCCGAGCATTTCGGCACGTCGCCGCTCGCGCCCCAGGGCATGATCGGCACGCTCGAGGTCGAGTTCTGCGGCGAGCCGTCGATCAGCTTGTCGGTGTAGACCATGTAGATCAGCACGTTGCGCTTGGCGTCGCAGCCGCGCACGATCTGCATCTTCTTCCAGATCAGCGAACGGCGTTCGCGGAAGACGACGTCGCCTTGCGAGGATTTCTCCTTGAAGCGGATCGGACCGATCTGGCGACAGGAGAGCGAGACGTCCGAGACCTCCTCGGCAACACCAAACATGCCGGAGACGCCGCCCTTCTCGGGCACAGTGTAGTGGCAGGCGACGCCCTCGACCACGGGATCGTCGACGCCGTAGACGGCGAGCTTGTCGTCCGGGGTCAACATCTTCCAGACCGTCGACTTCCTGAAGATCAGGTCCTCCTGCGCCGCAGCCGGCACAGTGACGCCGGCCAGGGCAAGCACCGCCGAGGCAGCGAGAAGACAGCGACGAAAGCTCATTCAGATTCTCCCAAAGCGTTCCCGAGGAACAGCGGGCAGGATATGGGATGGTGCGCGCTTCCGCACCAGTGCCGGCGTCAGCAATCCTCGAACGACACGACAGGGCGACGACCATGCTTCCGGTGCTGGAGACCGAGCGCCTTCTGCTGAAGCCGCGAACCGAGGCCGATCTCGACTTCGTCGCGGCGCTGAATGCCGATCCGGAGGTCATGCGCTTCATCGCGGCGGTCGGCGATCCCGCCATGGGCCGCGAGGGCGTCGCAGCGCGCAGCTTCCTGCATGTCGCGCGCGGGCTCGGCTACTGGACCGTCTTCGCTCGTGCCGACGAGAGCGATCCGCTCGGCTATGTCGGTCTGATTCCGGATAGCGAAAGCCCGGAGCAGGCCCAGGTCAGTTACCGCTTCGCCGTCCGCCATTGGGGTCAAGGCATCGCCCGGGAGGCAGTGGACCGACTGCTTCGCCATGGCTTCGAGACGCTCGAGCTGCGGGAGGCCCTGATCGTCACACATCCGCAGAACGCAGCTTCGCTGCAGCTCGCGGCACGGCTAGGCTTTGAATCGGCGCCAGGCGAAACCGAGATCCTGATCGGTGCCACGCCGGTGCCCGCAGCTCGCTTCTGCCTTCGACGCTCTTATGTTACGGCCTGAGGCCAGCTAGCGCCGGTCGGCGCCATAGCTGTCGAGCGTCACGGTGCGCTGGGCGATGAGTGTGGCTCGGCAGGCCGGGAAATGCAGCACCTGCCCTTCCCGGCCGAACTCGCCATTGTCGTAGAAGCGGCAGGCCTTCTGCATGAAGGCGTTCCAGGCGCGCTGCTCTTCGAGCAGATCCTTCATGGTCGCCGACCCGCTCGCCGCCAGGAGGCGCTTCCAGGCGGCGTTGAGCTTGGCGTCCTCACGCGCGACCCATGCCCCGCCGCAGGCAGCCCAGGCGGGATTGGTGCCGTCCGAATTGTCGATGCAACACTGCCAGGCTTCGTCGGCCGCTGCGGGCAAGGCCAGCGCGCCAAGGGTGCCGGCGGCCAAGGCAGCGCGCGCCGCGCCCCGCATGCTCAGCCGGCGATCGGCTTGAACGCGAGATAATAGGCAGCGATCGCGCCGATGAAGCCGAGCCCGGTGAAGACGAGCTTCAGTCGGGTGAAGCCGCTGGCGATCGCGACGGTGCCATCGTCGAGAGTTGGAAAACGATCGAGAAGACGTGCGATGGCGAGATTCTCGACGACATCGCAGAGCCCGCCGATGAGCCAGCCGCCGCCGCAGAGCGCCGCCACCCACCAGGGATAGCCGCGCATGGAGAGACCGGTGACGATCAACGCGCCGACGACCGCATAGACCAGCGCGAAGGCGAGATCGGCCGGCAGCAGCTTGTTGCGGTAAATCGCCCGGCGCTCAGGGCCATAAAGCGAGAACAGCTTCTCGACGTCCTCCCTGGTGAAGCCGTCGAGATCGCTCTCCAGCGCTCGGTCGACCTTGAGGCTGCGGGCCCAGAGCCAGGAGAGCAGCAGCGTCAGCACCACCAGCGCCGGCCCCCAGAAGAAGAAGCCGAGCGGGATCAGGGTGGAGTAGAAGGTCGGAAGGTCTTCCATCGGGCGAAGGGCTCCGGAGGCGTCGTGCCCCGACCCTAGCCTGCCTCGCGCGCCAGCGCCAAGGCCTCGCGCAGGACCTGCTCGTCACCAATGTGATTGGCGAGGATCAGGACGAGGCGGGCATTGAGCGCAGCGCTCTCGCGCTCATCCAGATCGCGATGCGCCTGGGCGAGCAGGCGGAAGGCGGCATCGGGATCGGCGAAGCGCGATTCGCGCGCGAGCTTGCCCGCAGGCGACATGACAGCCGCGGCATTCATCCCCTGCCCTCCATCCGCTCGATCGCGGCTTCCACCGCAGCGCGCCTCGGCTGCCGGAACCGGGCGGCGACATGCCCGTCCGGCCGCAGCAGCACGGCTGCGCCGCCTTCCAAGGCATAACGCTGGCGCAATGTCCCATCGCCCGCCGCCGGCTCGATCGCGAGGACGCCGACGGGTGCGAGCTTTGTCGCATCTTCGCCGAGCAGGATCGCCTGCCCCACCGAGAAGGCCTCGCTCAGCCAGGCATGGGCGGCAGCGGCGAGCGGTGCATCGAGGAATGGCGCTCCCGGCTGCAAGCCCCCGTCCCAGCTCTCGTCGTCGCTCGACAATGTCGAGCCGGCATAGGCCGAGGGCAGCGACAGCCTTCCGGAATTGACAAAGCGCTTGGCGAAGCCGGTCAGGGGTGCCAGCGAGAGCGCAGCCTCGCGCAGCAGGCGCTCGCCGGGCGAGCGCGGCGCGATGAAATCGGTCGCCCGCGTCGAGTTCAGGATGTTCTCGTCGGCGGCCGCGACGCGCTCGCTGTCATAGCTGTCGAGCAGCGAGGCTGGGCTGCGGCCCCGCGCGACCAGCGCCAGCTTCCAGCCGAGATTGTCGGCGTCCTGAATGCCGGAATTGGCGCCGCGCGCTCCGAAGGGCGAGACCTGATGGGCTGCATCGCCGGCGAAGACCACCCGGCCATGCAGGAACCTGTCGAGCCGGCGGCACTGGAAGCGGTAGACCGAGACCCATTCCAGCGCGAAATCGGCATGGCCAAGCATGCGCTCGATCCGGGGCCGCACGATCTCAGGCTGCTTCTCATGCTCGGGATCGGCATCGGGGCCGAGCTGGAGGTCGATGCGCCAGACATCGTCGGGCTGCTTGTGCAGCAGGGCCGACTGACCGGAATGGAAAGGCGGATCGAACCAGAACCAGCGCTCGGTCGGGAACGGCGCGGTCATCTTCACATCGGCGATGAGGAAACGGTCTTCGAAGGCCTCGCCGCGGAACTCCAGGCCAAGCAGGCCGCGCGTCGGCGAACGCGCGCCGTCGCAAGCGATCAGCCAGTCGGCTTCGATAGAATAGTCGCCGTCCGGCGTGGCGATGGTGAGCTTCGCCCCGTCCTCGCGGTTATCGAGACCGGTCAGGCGATTGCTCCAGCGCAGATCGACGTGTGGCTCGGCCAAAACCGCATCGACCAGCGCCGCCTCGACATAGAACTGCTGGAGATTGATGAAGGCCGGCTGCTTGTGGCCACCCTCGGGCAGGAGATCGAACTCGTAGAGCTCGGCCTGCCCGCGGAAGACCCGGCCCTTCTGCCAGGTGACGCCCTTCTCGACCATCGGCTCGGCCAGCCCGAGCCGGTCGAAGATCTCGAGCGTGCGCTTGGCGAAGCAGATGGCGCGCGAGCCCTCGCCGATCCGGTCGGCATCGTCGATCAGCACGACCGGGACCTGCCGGCGCGCCAGGTCGAGCGCCAGCGTCAGCCCGACCGGGCCGGCGCCGACGATGACGACGGGATGCCGGGCGGGCGCGGGAGCGTCCTGGTCCGGGCCGCGGCGATAGGCGAACTGGCGGAAGGGCTGCATGCGGTGGCGCCTTCAGCCCCTGAGGTCCAGCCACATCTGGCGGTCGCGCTCGTCGGTCCAGATGCGCGGATGGTCGAGACCGCCGGCCTCGTCATAGGCGCGGGTGACGTTGAAGGGCAGGCAGTGCTCGAAGATCACCCAGTCGCCATAGGCGGGCTTCAATGTCTCGTGGACGCGCTCGAAGGTCTCGCGCAGCGAGCGGCCGGCGGCGACATGGCCCTTCACCGCTTCGAACAGGTCGGTGAGGAAGGCGCGCGTGCCCTTGATGCCGTCGGCGACCATGCCGCGATTGGTCAGCGCCGCACCGCGGCCCGGCACCATGGCGGCGGGAGCGAAGGCGGCGAGCGCGTCCAGCGTCGTCGGCCAGTCGGTGAAATGGGCGTCGCCGCAATAGGGTGTCGCGCCGTATTCGACGAGGTCGCCGGCGAAGATCACATTGGTGTCCGGCATCCAGGCGACGATGTCGCCGGCGGTGTGGCCGCGGCCGAGCTTCATCAGCCGGACCTCGCGCTTGCCGAGCCAGATCGAAGCGTTGTGCGAGAAGGTCGTGGTCGGCCAGGTCAGGCCGGGGCGGATCGAGTCGGCACCTTGAAAGAGCCGCGGAAAACGGCCGATCTCGCTCGCCTTGTCTTCCTCGCCGCGCTCGACAATCATCGCCCGCGCCGCATCCGAGCAGACGACCTCCTTCGCGCCGTAAGCCGGCGCGCCGAGCACGCGCACGGCGTGGTAATGCGAGAGCACGACATGGCTGACGGACTTGTCAGTGACCTCGCGCACCCTGGCGATGACGCGCTCGGCCATGGTCGGCGTCGCCTGCGCGTCGAAGACGAGTACGCTGTCGTCGCCGACGACGATGCCGCTATTGGGGTCGCCCTCGGCGGTATAGGCGTAGACGCCCTTGCCGATCTCGTCGAAGGAGACGGTCTTCTCGCCGAGATCGGCGGTGGAGGCGAAAGCGGGGGAGGACATGGAGCAACCTCGTAAACTCGTTGATCTTGACGTCATGCTCGGGCTTGACCCGAGCATCTCAGGCCGGAAGAGGCGCTGAGAAGCGCCTCCTCGTCAGGAGGTCCTCGGGTCTGTGCTTCGCTTCGCCCGAGAATGACGGCGCCGATTACTGCGCATGCGGCAGGATCTCTTGCTCGATCGCGCCGAAGATCGAATGGCCCGCGGCGTCCTTCATCTCGATGCGGACGCTGTCGCCAAAGCGCAGGAACGGCGTCTTCGGCGCACCGGTCCGGATGGTCTCGACCATGCGCTGCTCTGCGATGCAGGCGTAACCCAGCCCGCCCTCCGAAACCGGCCGGCCCGGCCCGCCATCGGCGTCGCGGTTCGAGACCGTGCCGGAGCCGACGATGGTGCCGGCAACGAGCGGGCGGGTCTTGGCTGCATGGGCGATCAGCACGCCGAAATCGAAGGTCATGTCGACGCCGGCCTGCGGTTTGCCGAAGGGCTTGCCGTTGACCTGGGCGAGCAGCGGCAGGCTGAGCTTGCCATCCTTCCAGGCCGCGCCGAGCTCGTCCGGCGTCACTGCCGCCGGCGAGAAGGCCGAGGACGGCTTCGACTGAAGGAAACCAAAGCCTTTCGCCAATTCGTTCGGAATCAGATTCCGCAAGCTCACGTCATTGACGAGCATGACGAGGCGGATCAGCCCCCTCGCCTCCTCCGGCGTGACGCCCATCGGCACGTCGCCGGTCACGACCGCGATCTCGGCCTCCAGGTCGATGCCGTAATCCTCGCTGGCGAGCTTCACCGCCTCGCGCGGGCCGAGGAAGGAATCGGAGCCACCCTGGTACATCAGCGGGTCGGTCCAGAAGCTCTCGGGCATCTCGGCGCCGCGCGCCTTCCGGACCAGCTCGACATGGTTCACATAGGCCGAGCCGTCGACCCACTGATAGGCACGCGGCAGAGGCGAGGCGCAGTGCTGCTCGTGGAAACGGAAGGACGGCACCGAGCCGTGCTCCAGGCTCTCGGCGAGATCGGCCAGGCGCGGCGCGCAGCGATCCCAGTCGTCGAGCGCGCCCTGCAGCGTCGCGACGACCGGGAAGGCGTCGGTCGCGCGAGTCAGGTCGTTCGCGACGACGACGAGGCGGCCATCCCGGCCATGCATGAGGGATGCTAGTTTCATCTCTTTTCAATCCTCGCCGAACAGTGATGATGGCAGCAAATCTGTCCCCGGGAGGAAAGTCCATGCAACGCCGTATGTTTTTGAAGACGGGCGCGCTCGCCGCGGCCGCCGCGCCGATCGCGATGCCGGCGATCGCGCAATCGATGCCCGAGGTGAAATGGCGGTTGACCTCGAGCTTCCCCAAGCAGCTCGACACGATCTACGGCACCGCCCAGCAGTTCGCGAAGTTCATGGGCGAAGCGACCGACGGCAAGTTCCAGATCCAGACCTTCTCGGCCGGCGAGATCGTGCCCGGCCTGCAGGCGCTCGACGCCGTCACCTCCGGCACGGTCGAGTGCGCGCATACGCCGACCTATTTCTACATCGGCAAGGAGCCGGCGCTCGGACTCGGCACGGGCATCCCCTTCGGCCTCAACGCCCGCCAGCAGCACAGCTGGTGGTATTTCGGCGGCGGCGAGCAGATCATCAACGGCGTCCTCGCCAAGTTCAACGCCTACTCGATCCCCTGCGGCAATTCCGGCTGCCAGATGGGCGGCTTCTTCCGCAAGGAGTTGAAGACCGTCGACGACCTCAAGGGCCTGAAGTTCCGCATCGGCGGCATGGGCGGCTCGGTGCTGGCCAAGCTCGGCGTGGTGCCGACGCAGATCGCGCCCGGCGACGTCTATCCCGCCCTGGAGCGCGGCACGATCGACGCGGCCGAGTTCGTCGGCCCCTATGACGACGAGAAGCTCGGCTTCGTGAAGGTCGCGCCCTATTACTACTATCCCGGCTGGTGGGAAGGCGGCGCCATGCTGCACCTCGTCATCAACCAGGAGCAGTGGAACAAGCTGCCCAAGCACTACCAGGCGATCGTGCAGAACGCCTGCGAGGCGGCCAACAACTGGATGCTGGCGAAGTACGACTTCGTGAACCCCGGCGGCCTGCGCAAGCTGATCGCCCAGGGAGCACAGCTCAAGGCCTTCCCGCAGCCGATCATGGAAGCCTCGCTCAAGGCGGCCGAAGAGTACTATGCCGAGACCTCGGCCAAGAGCGAGGCCTTCAAGAAGGGCTACGACTCGATGGTCGCCTTCCGTGGCGAGAACCTGCTCTGGTGGCAGGTGGCGGAACTGTCCTACGACGCCTTCATGAACCGGCTGCGGTCGCGCTGACCGCCAGCCATCGCTCCGGGGCGCGCCGACGGCGCGTTTCCGGGGTGAGCGGCGGCGGCGCCATGGCGAGCCCGCGTCACGCATGGACGAGCGCCGTCCCGATCCGCTCGCCGAAGCCTGAGCCAATCGCGGCCCGCACGCTCATCGTTGCTCCTCCCATGGCGGCGGCTTTGACAGGCGCTGCCGTTCGGTAATGATCGCGCCGCGGCCCCCGCGGCCTTCTTTCACTCCAGTTAGTTACATGTGCAACTAATGTCAACGAAGCAAAAACCCGAAGACCGCGCCCTGCATCTCGAGCAGTTCCTGCCCTACCGGCTCAACGTCGTCGGCTTTTTCGCCAGCCGCGCGCTCGGCCGGGTCTACGGCACGCGCTTCGGCATCGGCATCCCGGAATGGCGGGTGATCGCGCAGCTCGGCGAGTTCGGGCAGCTGACGTCGCGCGACATCGGCGAGCTTTCGCAGATGCACAAGACCAAGGTCTCGCGCGCCGTCTCCGAGCTCGACAAGCGCGGGCTGGTGACGCGCAATGAGAACAGGGCCGACCGGCGCGAGGCCTTCATCGCCCTCAGCGCCGCCGGTCAGCGCATCTATGCCCAGATCGTGCCGCTGGCACTGGCCTTCGAGGAACGCTGGATCGAGGGAATCGCACCGGAGGAGCTGCGCGTCTTCGAGCGCGTGCTGGCGGTGCTGACCGAGCGCGGACGCCATCTCGCCGGCGCCTACCAGACCGAGGAAGCCTGATCTCGAAACCGTGATCCGGCCACCGATTTGCCGCAGCGGACGCGATATGCGATGCGCTGAGGCGAATAGACGGTGCGTCGAATCGCCGTTTCGACCCGGCTGCAGCGCGCCTCCTTAGTTCCGTCGCGTTTCTGGCATGTGCTTCGCCGGTGCGGGCGGTCCTTGCCGGCACCGGACGAGTCACAGGGATAGCACTCTGCCTTCGATGATTTTCGCTTCGCTCCGACGCGCGCTCGCTCCGGCGCTGGCTTTCGCCGCGCTGACGAGCGCAGCCGTGGCGCAGTCCCCCGCCTGCGACAACTGGCGCGCCGAACTCTCCAGCCTGCAGGGCCAGCGCGGCGGCGATGCCCGCTCCGCCCAGGCGGCGCAGCGCGTCGCCGGCCAGCTGGCGCAGCTCTCCAGCCAGTATCGGTCCATGGGCTGCGATCGCGGCGGCTTCCTGTTCTTCGGCGAGCAGCCGCCGCCGCAATGCGGCGGTATCCGGGCCCAGCTCGGAGCACTGCAGCAGCAATATGCCCAGCTCCAGCAGCAGGCCCAGGGCGGCGGCATCGAGCAGCGCCGCGCCCAGCTCGCCGCCCTGATCAACAACAACTGCCGGGCACAGCCACGCGGCTTCTTCGAGACGATCTTCGGCATCGAGCCGCGCCGCGGCGAGATCGATTCCACCCTGCCCGAGCTCGATCCCGACGAGCCGCGCGAGCCGACGGAGGGCGGCGGACGCCAGGGCGGCCCCTACACGGTCTGCGTGCGCAGCTGCGACGGCTTTTTCTTCCCGCTCGCCAACAGCCCGAGCGGGCGCGAGGGCCAGGACGAGATGTGCCAGTCGCTCTGCCCGGGCACCGAGACGCTGGCCTATGGCATGAGCAGCGGCGGCGACATCCAGAACGCCGTGGCGCGCGGCAGCGGGCAGCCCTACTCCTCCCTGCCGAACGCGCTGAAATATACCCGCAGCTTCGACGCCGCCTGCACCTGCCGCGCGCCCGGCCAGAGCTGGGCCCAGGCGCTGGCGAATGCCGAGCAGATGCTCGACCAGCGCAAGGGCGACATCATCGTCACCGAGCAGCGCTCGCAGGAGATGTCGCGGCCGAAGCCCGAGCAGCCGCAGCGCGGCAAGAAGGGCGCTACGCCCGCCGCAGCCGAGGCCAAGCCGAATGCGCCGCCGGCTCCGGCGCCGACCGCGCTCCAGGCCGCCCCGGGCGACGAGCCGGCAGCGGACGTCAATGTCCCGACCGCCAGCACGGAATCGGCCGGCGTCGGCCCGCAACGGATCGACGGCGAGAAGACCCTGCAGCAGGGCGACGGGCTGAAGCGCGAAAGCAAGAGCGTCACCGGCGAACGCCGCACCGTGCGGATCGTCGCGCCGAATCTCGCGCCCAATCTCGGCGTCGGGGCGACGGCGCGGCCGTGAGAGCGGCGCTTCCGCGCGCCGTCATGCACCGAAAGCAACTCCGACCGAATGCCCCGCTGGTGACAGGCGCGAAACGCAGGAGTTAGATCATGGTTCTGCTGCCGGCGCCCGCTGCTGCTCGCGCCGCCTTTCGAATGCGGAGCGAGCCATGTCGGACCCAGCAATCGCCCCCCCCGCCCCTCATGGCATGGATGTCGCCGATACGGCGCGACGCCTGAAGGCGATCTTCATCGGCTCGGTCGGCAATCTTGTCGAATGGTACGATTTCTACGCCTACACCGCCTTCGCGCTCTATTTCGCGCCGAAGTTCTTCCCCTCGCATGATCCGGTGGTGCAGCAGCTCAATGCGGCGACGCTGTTCGCCGCCGGCTTCATCGTCCGTCCGATCGGCGGCTGGCTGTTCGGCCATATCGCCGACCGCTATGGGCGGCGGCTGTCACTGACCGTCTCGGTGCTGATGATGTGCTTCGGCTCGCTGATCATCGCGCTGACGCCGACCTATGAGACGATCGGCTTCGCCGCGCCGGTGCTGCTGGCGCTGGCACGGATCATCGAGGGTCTCAGCCTCGGCGGCGAATACGGGGCGAGCGCGACCTATCTCACCGAGATCGCCCATCCCGACCATCGCGGCTTCTATTCGAGCTTCCAGTACGTGACGCTGATCGGCGGGCAGCTCACCGCGATCCTGGTGCTGCTCCTGCTGCAGAATGTGATCCTGACACATGAGCAGCTGGTGGAATGGGGCTGGCGCATCCCCTTCGTGATCGGCGCGATGCTGGCTGTCACCGCCATGTTCATGCGCCGGAACATGCACGAGACGGACGCCTTCGTCGAAGCGAGCAAGGTCAAGAAGCAGAAGAGCTCGCTGCGCGAGCTGCTGAAATACCCGCGCGAGGTCGCGATCGTGGTCGGCTTGACCGCGGGTGGCACCGCCGCCTTCTACACCTTCACCACCTATATGCAGACCTTCGTGAAGCAGACCGTCGGCCTCACCGACATCGTCACCACCTATGTCATCGCCGGGTCGCTGATCTTCGCCTCGATCCTGCAGCCGATCTACGGCCTGATCTCCGACCGGATCGGCCGCAAGCCGCTGCTGATCTTCTTCGGCCTCGCCGGAACGCTGCTGACCGTGCCGATCCTGACGACGCTCGCGCAGACCAAGTCGCCCTGGGTCGCCTTCCTGCTGATCTCCGGCGCCTGGATCTTCGTCGCCGGCTACACCTCGATCAACGCGGTGGTGAAGGCGGAGCTGTTCCCGACCTCGATCCGCGCCACCGGCGTCGCCGTGCCCTATGCGCTGACCGTCTCGATCTTCGGCGGCACGGCGCCGGCGATCGCCCTGTTCTTCAAGCAGCAGGGCCACGAGCAGTGGTTCTACTACTACCTCTCCGCGGTGATCTTCATCTCGCTGCTGGTCTATTCGACCATGCGGGACACCAAGCACGAGTCCGCGATGCACCGGCACGAGTGACGGCGCCGGCGCGTTAACACTCCCTTTACCCGGCATTTGCTGATCTGGCCCGCCAGTTCTCGCGAGGCCGGCCGATGGAGATGTCCGCATCCAACGCGCAGTGCGAGCAGAAGCGCCTCGACGCGCTCGCACGCTACGACATCCTCGACACGCCGCGCGAGGAGGCCTTCGACCGGATCACGCGGCTGGTCTGCCGGATCCTGAAGGTGCCGATGGCGACGGTGACCTTCCTCGACGGCCATCGGCAATGGTTCAAGGCCTATGATGGCGTCGCGAACAACGGGGACTCCCGTCGCATCGCATTCTGCGCCATGACCATCCGCGAGAACGCCCCGCTGATCGTGACGGACGCAAGTACCGACCCGCGCTTCGCCAGCAACCCGCTGGTGACCGGCGCACCGCATTTGCGCTTCTATGCCGGCATCCCGCTGCGCAGCTCCGAAGGCCAGAATATCGGCACGCTTTGCGCCTTGGGCACCACGCCACGCGCGATCGACCCCAGCGAGATCGCAATCCTCTCCGATCTCGCCTCGATCGTGATGAACGAGCTAGAACTGAGGCTTCTCGCCTCGACGGACGGGCTGACCGGCGCCCTTGCCCGCCGCGCCTTCCGCGAGGAGGCAGCCCGGGCCCTCGCGCTGGCCCAGCGCCATCGCCACGAGGTCAGCTGCATCGCCTTCGATCTCGATCACTTCAAGACGATCAACGACACGCATGGCCACGCCGCTGGCGACGCGGTCCTCTCTGGCACCGCCGCGACCTGCCGGAGCCTGCTGCGCCAGAGCGATCTGTTCGGCCGCGTCGGCGGCGAGGAATTCGTGGTACTGCTGCCGCATACCGGCCGCGATGCGGCGCTCGGCGTCGCCGAGAAGCTGCGGGAAGCCATCGCCGCGCAGCGCTTCGACGGCTCCGAGGGACCGTTCACGGCCACGGCCAGCTTCGGGGTCGCGGCGGCGGCTCCCAGCGGCGATATCAACGCTCTGCTGCGCGCCGCGGACGAAGCCCTCTATGCCGCGAAGGAGACCGGCCGCAATCGTTGCGTCGTCAACCAGACCGGCCCTTCCGCCGGCGCTTCGCTGGGGCGGCGCGTGCTGAAGGCCGGCAGCATCGTCTTCAACGGCGGCAAGTCGGTGATCGATTGCACAGTGCGGCGGCTTTCCGAACAGGGCGCGAGCCTCGCGGTGACCAGCACGGCCGGCGTGCCGGAGCGCTTCAAGCTTGCGATCGAGGCCGACGCCTTCTCCCGTACTTGCCAGATCGCGCGCAAGGCCGGGACGGAGATCGACGTGCAGTTCGCCGCCTGATCCGCAAGCATTTATCTCGGGACCTCCCCGCGCCCGGCATTCCCCCTATTCGCCGGCCGCGCAGTGACAGCCGATGATCGGCGCTGCTACGCTATATCTACCTCAACATAGCGATCGCGGCATGACAGGTCGAATACCGGCCGCATGCAGCGCGGTCGTTCGCAGCCTGCGAGGAGAAGCCGATGTCCCATGCCCTTCAATTCTACATCGATGGAGCCTGGGTCGATCCCGCCGGCGGGCTGAAGACGCTCGACGTGATCGATCCCTCGACCGAGGAGGCGTTCGCGCAGATCGCGCTCGGCAGCCAGGCGGATGTCGACCGGGCAGTCGCCGCGGCGCGCGCCGCCTTTCCCGCTTTCGCCGCGACCTCCAAGGAAGAGCGTCTGGCGCTGATGCGCCGCCTGCTCGAAGCCTACAAGGCCCGCTACGCCGAGGTCGCCGACACGCTGTCGCGCGAGATGGGCGCGCCGAAGGAGCTGGCCCACCGGGCGCAAGCCGGGATGGGCACGGCCCATCTCTCCAAGATGATCGAGACGCTGGAGAATTTCGAATTCGAGGAGCTGCGCGGCTCGACCCTGATCTCGAAGGAGGCGATCGGCGTCGTCGGCATGATCACGCCTTGGAACTGGCCGATCAACCAGATCATGTGCAAGGTCGCGCCCGCGCTCGCCGCCGGCTGCACCATGGTGCTGAAGCCCTCCGAGATCGCGCCGCTCAACGCCATCATCTTCGCCGAGGCGATGCACGAGGCCGGCGTGCCCAAGGGCGTGTTCAACCTCGTCAATGGCGACGGGCCGACGGTCGGCGAGGCGATCGCCCGGCATCCCGGCGTCGACATGGTCTCCTTCACCGGCTCGACCCGCGCCGGCATCCTCGTCGCCAAGGCGGCGGCCGATACGGTCAAACGCGTCCATCAGGAGCTCGGCGGCAAGTCGGCCAACATCCTGCTCGATGATGTCGACCTGAAGCGGGCGGTGAAGCTCGGCGTCGAGAGCGTGATGCGCAACTCCGGCCAGTCCTGCAACGCGCCGACCCGGATGTTCGTGCCGGCCCAGCTGCACGAGGACGCGCTCGCCATCGCCAAGGCGACGGCCGAGCCGCTCAAGGTCGGCGCGCCGTCGGCGGAAAGCGTCTTCCTCGGCCCGGTGGTCAGCGAGACGCAATACGACAAGATCCAGCGCCTGATCGAGAGCGGCATCAAGGAAGGCGCGACGCTGGTCACTGGCGGCCCCGGCCGGCCGGAAGACCTTAACCGCGGCTACTATGTCCGCCCGACCATCTTCGGCGGCGTAACCGACGAGATGACGATCGCCCGGGAGGAGATCTTCGGCCCCGTGCTCTCGATCCTGCCTTATGACAGCGAGGCGGATGTGATCGCGCGGGCGAACGACACGCCTTACGGCCTGGCGTCCTATATCCAGTCCGGCTCGCTGGAGCGGGCGCGCAAGGTCGCGGCGCAGATGCGCTCGGGCAATGTCTACATCAACTACCCGGCCTGGGACGCCGGCGCGCCCTTCGGCGGCTACAAGCAGTCCGGTAATGGCCGTGAATACGCCGATTTCGGCCTGGAGGAGTTCCTTGAGATCAAGGGCACGGTCGGCTACGCCGCCGCCTGAGCCCGCCGCTTAAAGCGCGCCGCCGGTCATTCCGGCGGCGCGTTTTTCTTGAGCGCTATGCTCCTGCGCCGGCATGCCGGCGGAAGGGGGACGAACCGATTCAGGTCAAGTCGGCAAGCTCGCGGCCTGCTGGATCGCATTCCGCAACATTGCCAGCGCATCCGGATCGGTGTGCGGCCGCCAACGCAGTCCGATCGTGCGCTCAAGGCGCAGATCGGAGATCGGCAGAGGCACCGTTTCGGCGATGGCGAGGCTTCGCGGCGCCACCGCGAGCCCGCAACCGGCAGCCGCGAGTTGGAGCGCAAGGGCATCGCGTTCAGCCCGCGCCGCGATCGGCAGCCGGATACCGGCTGCCTGAAGTTCACTCGCCCGCAACTCGCAGCTACTGCGCAGGACAAGACGCTCGCCATGGAGATCGCGGACTGTCATATGCTCGCGCTTCGCCAAGCGATGATCGCGCCCCGCAAGGACTACGATGGGCTCGCGCCAAAGCACGAGGGATTCGGCGAAATCCGCGTCGAGCACCGTCCAGGCGATGTCGATGCGCCCCTGGCGCAGCCAGCGCAGAAGCTGCGGCGCGCTGCCCTCCCGCCATTTCCAAAGCGGCGCGGCCGTAGGCTGGAGCTGCCGATGCACGGCTGCAACCGTTGCGGCGGAAATCGTCGGCAGAACGCCGATCCGCCAGGTCGCGAGTGACGTCTCGCCGCCTCGAAAAGCGACGAACGCCGCATCGCAGCGCTGCAGGATATCGATCGCATCGTGCAGGAAGCGATGCGCCTTTGCAGTCGGCCGCATGCGCTGACGCCCGCCGGAGCGGTCGAACAGCGCAGCCCCGAGCTCATCCTCAAGCGCCTTCAGGCCGGCGGAGACAGCGGGCTGCGATATGTGGAGCTGCTGTGCCGCACCGCTGACACTGCCGGTTTCAACGACAGCGACGAAGAAGCGCAGATGGCGGACCTTCATAGAATAAACCTATATGGCGGCATCCAATCAATCGATTATGCTTATTCAGCCTATCATCCTATCGAGTCTCTCTACCAGCTGGCTGCGCTGGCGCGACAACCGGAGAGGCGAGAATGAAGGTCATCTATTGCTTGAGGCGGCTTTCGTCGCTCAGCCACAAGGAATTCCTGCGCTATTGGTTCGAGGTCCATGGCCCGCTGGTACGCAGCCATCAGCGCCAGCTCAGGATCGCGCGCTACGTTCAGGTCCACACCGAATACGGACCATTCCAAGAGAAAATCCGCGCCTTCCGTGGCTCGGCCGAGCCGTATGATGGGGTCGCGGAGATCTGGTACGACAGCAGAGAGGCGCTCGAAACGCTCGGTCAAGATCCTGCTGGGCGCGCCGCGAGCCGATTGCTCTACGAAGACGAGCAGCGCTTCGTCGATTCAGCCCGTTCGCCGATCTGGATCGGCCAAGAGCACGGCGTCATCTGAAGCGGGACGCGCTTCCTCTCCGAGTTCGGTGAAGCGCATTGTCATCGCGCTAGCTAACGCTCACGTCGCTCGGCAATACTGGGGCTCCCGAGCGGCGGCCCACCGATCGCCTCCGACCTTACGCCGCTTCGCCAGCGAGCCGCTTCAGCGCCTTCTCGCGTCCGATCAGCGGCAACAGGGCCGCGAGTTCCGGCCCATGGTCGAGACCGGTCAGCGCCTGGCGAAGCGGCATGAACAGCGCCTTGCCCTTGGCGCCGGTCTGCGCGGCGACGGCCTGCGTCCAGCTCTTCCAGGTCGTCTGATCGAACGGCTCGGCCGGCAGCAGCGCGGCAGCGGCAGCCGCGAACGCCGTGTCGGCGATGTGGGTCTCGATCGGCCCCTCGACGATCTTCCACCAATCCTTGGCTCCCGAGAGCCGGGCGAGATTGCCGCGCACGGCGAGCCAGAACGGTTCGCTCGCTGGAATCCCGAGCTCTCTCAGCCGCTCTTCGACCGTGGCGAAGTCGAGCTGGTGCAGGGTACGGGCGGAGAGCGTCTCCAGCTCGTGCTCGTCGAATTTGGCCGGGGCGCGCGAGACATGGGCGAGATCGACCAGCCCGGCGAGCTCGTCGAGGCTCGACACCGGCCGGACCGCATCGGAGGAGCCCGTGAGCACGGCGAGCGCCGCCACCGCCAGCGATTCGATGCCGGCTTCGCGCAGGCCCCGCAGCGAGAGATGGCCGAGGCGCTTCGACAGCCCCTCGCCGCTCGCGGTCGTCAGCAGGTTGTGGTGGCCGAAGGCCGGCAACGTCCCGCCCAGCGCCTGCATGATCTGGATCTGCACGGCGGTGTTGGTGACGTGATCCTCGCCGCGGATGACATGGGTGATGCCCATGTCGAGATCGTCGACGACCGAGGGCAGCGTATAGGGATAGGTGCCGTCCTCGCGCACCAGCACCGTATCGGAGAGCGAGGCGCAATCGACATGCGATGGGCCGCGCACGAGGTCGTCCCAGCCAATCTCCTCCCAGTCGAGTAGGAAGCGCCAATGCGGCTTGCGGCCTTCGGCCTCCAGCTTGGCGCGCTCCTCGGCGGTCAGCTTCAGGCCGGCGCGGTCATAGACCGGCGGCAGGCCGCGGGCTAGCTGGCGCTTGCGCTTGCGGTCGAGTTCGTCGGCGCTCTCATAGCAGGGGTAAAGCCGGCCTGCGGCGCGCAGCTTCTCGGCCGCCGCGTCATAGAGCGCGATCCGCTCCGACTGCTTGATGCTGGCATCGGGGATGACGCCGAGCCAGGCGAGATCCTCGGCGATGGCCTCGGCGAATTCGGGCTTGGAGCGCGCCTGGTCGGTGTCGTCATAGCGCAGCAGGAAGCGCCCGACATGCCGCTTGGCGAAGAGCCAATTGAACATCAGCGAGCGGGCGTTGCCGATGTGGAGATAGCCGGTCGGCGACGGGGCGGTGCGGACGAAGGGAGTGGTCATGACCGGCCGCTTGTCGCGCGGGACGCGCCCGAGGGCAAGGGCATCTCGCGGCACTGGCGGAAGCGGATCGACAAGCGCCCAGATTGACGCAAGGTTAGAGATGACGGGACGACCGATATCTGCGCTGGGAGGCGAGGATGAGCATCACGGGTTCAGTTGGGCTCGGCGGCAAGAACACGGTTCCGGACACGCGCCTGGTCCAGGCGATGATCAACCCGCATACCGCCGCACTGGGCATCGATCTGCTCGATGTCGACGGCGATTGCGGGCCGCTGACCCGAGGCGGGATCAAGCGCTACCAGCAGGTCTTCCTGAAGATGACCAGCCCGGATTCCAAGGTCGATCCAGGCGGCAAGACCTTCCTGCACATGGCCAACAATCCGGCGCCAGCCGGCGTCGTGGTCAGCGCCTCGCGCCTGCCGATCAAGCTCAAAGCCGGCGACTTCCTGCAGGTTCCGGTGGTGATCGACCCGGCCGACGGCACCGTCCAGGACGCCTACACCGCCTTCGAGTACGAGATTTTCGACAAGGGTGCCCGCATGGTCGGCACCGACTATGCCTTCGGCGTGCCCAACGATATCGAGGTCTGGCCGAATGCGCAGGTCCGGATCGGCGTGACCTTGGACGCGGGCCTGCTGGCGCATGAGCAGTTCCACTACGATGTCGGCTTCGTCGTCTGCCGGGCGCTGGCGCACCAGCTCACCATTGCCCGCGCACCCACGATCGGCGGGCTGGTGACACAGCTCACCAGCCTCGTCGACCTGCACATCAAGCGCCGGGTCAAGCTGATCCAGCGCCGCTACGACATCGACACCCAGCATGGTGCCAATGCCAAATACCAGCGCATCTGGCTCGACCGGATGACGGCCTGCATCGCCAATCCGACAGCGAACCAGATCGGCGGATTCTGGCTCTAGCGGCACTCCGCCGTCATTCCGGGGCAGGCCGCAGGCCTGAGCCCGGAACCCATGAACACGACGCCGCTCCAGTTCTTCATGCTCGCTCTTGTGGCGAGCATCCATGTCTTGAACACCGCTCTCGAAGAACGAAGACGTAGATGGTCGGGACAAGCCCGACCATGACGGAAAAGGCGGTGTTCATGGGTTCCGGGCTCGCCGCTGCGCGGCGCCCCGGAATGACGGCGCGAGGTTCTCGCTCTAGAAATCGAAGCTCTCGCCGCCGGCCTTGCCGACGCCCCTGACCAGTGACCGGTCGGGCTCATGCGCCGGCTCGCCGGAATCGCGGAAGCGGTTGACGATCGGATAGCGCCGGTCGCGGCCGAAGTTCTTGCGGGTGACCTTGACGCCCGGCGCCGCCTGCCGGCGCTTGTATTCGGCGAGATAGAGCAGCCGCTCGACCTTCTGCACGGTCTCGAGGTCATGGCCGCGGGCGACGATGTCGGCAAGACGCATCTCGTGCTCGATCAGGCAGGCGAGGATGTCGTCGAGCACGTCATAGGGCGGCAGCGAGTCCTGGTCCTTCTGGTTCTCGCGCAGCTCCGCTGACGGCGGCTTGACGATGATGTTCTCAGGGATCACCTCGCCGTCCGGCCCGAGCGCGCCGGTCGGCTTCCAGCGGTTGCGCAGGGCCGAAAGCCTAAAGACCTCGGTCTTGTAGAGGTCCTTGATCGGGTTGTAGCCGCCGTTCATGTCGCCATAGAGCGTGGCGTAGCCGCAGGACATCTCCGACTTGTTGCCGGTCGTCACCACCATCGGCCCGAACTTGTTCGAGATCGACATCAGCAGCGTGCCGCGCACCCGGCTCTGCAGATTCTCCTCGGTGATGCCGCGGTTGGTGCCGGCGAAGAGTTCGGCCAGCGCAGCTTCGAAGCCCTCGACCGGATCGGCGATCGGCACGATCTCATAGCGCACGCCGAGCGCGTCGGCGCATTTCTTGGCGTCGTCGAGGCTCTCCTGCGAGGTGAAGCGATAGGGCATCATCACGCAGCGGACGCGCTCCGCGCCCAGTGCATCCACGGCCATGGCGGCGCAGATGGCGGAATCGACGCCGCCGGAAAGGCCGAGCACGACGCCGGGAAAGCGGTTCTTCTCGACATAGTCGCGCAGGCCGAGCACGCAGGCGGCATAATCGGCCTCGTCGCCGCTCTCGACCGGCGCGACCTCGCCCGGCAGGCAGCGCCAGCCATCGGGCCCGCGCTCCCAATCCGTGATGCGAACCGCCTCGCGGAAAGCCGGCAATTGATGGGCGAAGCTGCGGTCGGCATTGAGGACGAACGAGGCCCCCTCGAAGACGAGCTCGTCCTGGCCGCCGAGCTGGTTGAGATAGACCAGAGGCAAGCCGCTCTCGACGACGCGGGCGACGGCGACGTTCAGCCGCTCCTCGATCACGCCGCGGCGGAAGGGCGAGCCGTTCGGGACCAGCAGGATCTCGCCGCCGGTCTCGGCGATGCACTCGACGACCTCCTCGCCCCAGATGTCCTCGCAGATCGGAATGCCCAGGCGGACATGGTTGCGGAAGACGACCGGGCCGGGCAGCGGGCCGGGCTCGAACACCCGCTTCTCGTCGAAGACGCCGTAATTGGGCAGGTCGACCTTGAAGCGCACCGACTGGATCAGGCCACCATCGAGCAGCGCATAGGCGTTGTAGAGCTTGCCGTCTTCCAGCCAGGGCAGTCCGACAAGCACGGCCGGGCCGCCGTCGGCGGTCTCGCGGGCGAGCTCCTCGCAGGCCTTGCGGCAGGCGTCCTGGAAGGCCGGCTTCAGCACCAGATCTTCCGGCGGATAGGCCGAGAGGAAGAGTTCGGGGAACATCACGAGCTCGGCGCCGCCGGCAGCCGCCTCGCTACGGGCGGCGCGCACCTTCTGCGCATTGCCGGCGACGTCGCCGACGATCGGGTTGAGCTGGGCGAGCGCCAGGCGGAGGGACGTCTTGGTCATGCCTTGGATGTAGCTTGCGGCCCTCGCGCCAGCAACGGTGCGGCGTCCGGCCCGCCTCTGCGTTTTCGCAAGGGCGCTCAGGCAAGCGCCGAGCGGAAATCGGCCGACCAGCGCAATTCGCGCAAGGGCCGCACGATCTGCGTCGTCGCGTCATAGATCGGATGCGCCTTCCAGGCGGCGAGCGCGGCCTCGTCGGCGAACTCGCCGTAGACGACGATGTCGGCGGCTTCGCCGATCGGATCGATCCTGGCATTGGCCGCGACCTCGAAGGCGAGCGCGTGCGGGATCTCGCCGAGCCGGCCGAGCAGGCGCCGGATCGTTTCGACCTCGCCAGCCCGCTTGGCCGTGAAGAACACGATGTGCCGGATCATCCGCCCTCCTCCGGGCCCGAGCCGGAATCGGCAGGTCCGTCGCAAGGCACCCTTTTCAGAGACATGCCCGATCGGCAACCGCATTAACCGCGTATTAGGGTTAACCGCGCATGAATCGTCTCCGGGCCGCTGCAACCGCTGCTTCGGCCGCTGCTCGGAGAGACACGCGATGCGTGCTGCATCAATCGCCGCCCTCGCCCCCGTCGTCGCGACGGCCTGTGCGCTGGCGCTGCCGCAGGCGGCGCAGGGCGCCGACTATCTCAGGGGCTCGCAGATCGAGCAGCCGGTAGAGGCGCCATCGATGTTCGGAGGCGGCCGCTTCGACTGGTCCGGCTTCTATTTCGGCGGCGGCGCGGGCATCAACGAGACCAAGTTCAAGCCGGGCGAAGGCCTGCGCGCCTTGGCGTATTCCGCCTTCCGCAACACCGACCTCGCCGCCGAGCGTGACATGGGCTCGTTCATCAACGACCTGCCGGACAAGCGCGACAGCGGGTCACAATTCTTCGGAATCGTCGGCTACAATTATCTGTTCGACGATGTCGTGCTCGGCCTGGAAGCCGATTATACCCGGTCCGGCCACAATTACCGCATCACCGATTACATCGCCCGCCGCAGCCCTCTATCGAACGGCAATGTCTATGATTGGTCGATGACCACCAATCAGGCGGCCAAGCTCGACGACTATGCGACGCTACGCCTGCGCATGGGTTGGGCCTATGGCCGGATCATGCCTTTCGCGACGATCGGTGCCGCGCTCGGACGCTTCAACACGACCTCGACGATCGACGCCGACGCCTACATTGTCACCAATGCCGGCCAGGCCAGCGAAACCCGCAGGCAGGCGAGCGGCTACCCGCTCCAGGTCGGCACCATCCGCAAGAACACCTACGCGTTTGGCCTCAGCGCCGGCGTCGGCGTCGACTGGGCGTTGACCGACAACCTATTCCTGCGTGCGGAATACCAGTTAGTCCGCTTCGCGGAGGTCGAGGGCACGACGACGACGGTCAACACCGGCCGCGTCGCCGCCGCGCTGAAATTCTGACGGCTCAAATCGCCGGATAACGAAAAGGGCCGCGGCAATGCCGCGGCCCTCATTGTTTGGCGAAGCCTTCGCGGCTCACTCGGCCGCTTCGACCTCAGGCCGGGCCCGGCCCGAGCGCTCGCGCTTGACCAGCTCGGCAACGAGGAAGGCGAGCTCCAGCGCCTGCTCGGCATTGAGGCGCGGATCGCAAACCGTGTGGTAGCGGTCGTTGAGATCGGCGTCGGTCATGCCGCGCGCGCCACCGGTGCACTCGGTAACGTTCTTGCCGGTCATCTCCAGATGCAAGCCACCGGCATGCGTCCCTTCGGCCTGATGCACGGCGAAGAAGTTCTTCACCTCGGTCAGGATCAGGTCGAACGGACGGGTCTTGTAGCCGCTCGCCGCCTTGACCGTGTTGCCGTGCATCGGATCGCAGGACCAGACGACATTGCGCCCTTCCCGCTTGGTGGCGCGCACCAAAGCCGGCAGGTGGTCGAAGACCTTGTCGGCACCGAAGCGGCCGATCAGGACGAGGCGGCCGGCCTGGTTCTGCGGATCGAGCGCGTCGATCAGCCTGAGCAGATCGTCCGGCTTGAGGGACGGGCCGCACTTCAGGCCGATCGGGTTCTTGATGCCGCGGAAGTACTCGACATGGGCGTGGTCGAGCTGGCGGGTGCGGTCACCGATCCAGACCATATGGCCGGAGGTGGCGTACCAGTCGCCGGTCGTCGAATCCGTGCGCGTCATCGCCTGCTCGTAGCCGAGCAGCAGCGCCTCGTGGCTGGTGTAGAAATCCGTCGTCCGCATCTCGGGATGCGTCTCGGGATCGACGCCGATGGCGCGCATGAAGTCGAGCGACTCGGTGATGCGGTCGCCCAGCTCCTGGTAGCGATGCGACTGCGGGCTATCCTTGACGAACCCGAGCATCCAGCGATGCGCGTTGTCGAGGTTGGCATAGCCGCCGGTCGCGAAGGCGCGGATCAGGTTGAGCGTCGCCGCCGACTGCCGGTAAGCCTCGAGCTGCCGGCGCGGGTCGGGAATCCGCGACTCCGCCGTGAACTCGTTGTCGTTGATGATGTCGCCCTTGTAGCTGGGCAGTTCGACATCGCCGATCTTCTCGTTCGGCGCCGAGCGCGGCTTGGCGAACTGGCCGGCGATACGGCCGACTTTCACCACCGGCGAGCCGCCGGCGAAGGTAAGCACCACCGCCATCTGCAGGAACAGCCGGAAGAAATCGCGGATGTTGTCGGCCGAATGCTCGGCGAAGCTCTCGGCGCAATCGCCGCCCTGGAGCAGGAAGGCCTCGCCGGCCGCGACCTTGCTCAACGCCCGTTTGAGCTTGCGCGCCTCGCCCGCAAAAACCAGCGGCGGAAAGCCGGCGAGCTGCTGCTCAACCGCCTTCAAGGCTGCCTGATCCGGATATTCCGGCATCTGCTGGACGGGCTTTGCCCTCCAGCTCTCGGGCGTCCACCGCTCGGACATGGGTCTTTGCTCCTGATTTCACGCATCGCGCCTGCGTTAACCTCATCTTGGCGCGAATGGGGGCCTATACACCCGCAGATGGCCGCTGGCCACCGTTACGGCAAGGGCAGCATGCCGCGCCTCCCGCCACGACAGGAAAGCGTGAACCAAATCAGGCGGTTGGCGTGCTCTTCTGCCTCTCCGATTCAGGCGCCTGAGAGACCGATTCAACAGGTTCTGATCCTGATTCAACCGGGTCCGCAGCAAGACAGGACGAGCCCATGCCCAAGCGCAGCGTTTCCTCCGACCGCGTCTACAATAGCCGCCTGCCCTTCGCCCAGGCGACGATCGCCGGCGACTTCATGTTCGTCTGCTGCGTCGGCGCGGACCTGCAGGGCAAATACGCGATCGGCGACGCCAGGGCGCAAACGCAGCAATGCATCGACAACATCAAGGCGCTGCTCGAAGAGGCCGGAGCGGGCCTGAAGGATGTGGTGAAGTGCACGGTCTACGTCACCGACCGAGCCTATTGGGAGCCGATGAACGAGGTCTACTTCGCCAATTTCGCCGAAGAGCCGCCGCACCGCGTCTCCTGCATCGTCAACGGGCTGGGCTCGCCCGATTGCCTCGTCGAGATCGACGCCACCGCCTATCTCGGCAAGGAAGACTGAGGCGCAGCACGCTTTGATGCGCTGCCTGCATCAATCTCCTCGGCATTTGCATTTCACACCTGCCCGCAAACACCATTGTCTCCCTCCCGCGGCGCGGCCGAAGATGGCCGCGCAACCAACAACGCCGGTCGCGGCGACGGGAGGAATCATGAGACGTCACGTTCTGGCGGCCGCTGTCGGCCTGGCCTGCAGCTTCGGTGTGGCACAGGCCCAGCAGGCTCAGGAGCCGATCACGCTGCGCGGCATGGGCTCCTTCCATGTCGGCGGCAAGCTGGTCGAGATCTCGGGCCGACCGGTCAAGGACGTGGTGTTCACGCCCGGCGGCACGCCCGCCCGCGTCGACCCGAACGGCACCTACCAGACCGGGCAGATGTATGTGCAGTATTTCCTGCCGCAGAACGAGAAAGGCTCGCTGCCACTGCTGCTCTGGCATGGCGGCGGCATGACCGGCGTCAACTACGAGACCACGCCGGACGGCCGCCAGGGCTGGCTCGAATTCTTCCTGCGCAAGGGCTGGTCGGTCTACAATTCCGACGCGGTCGAGCGCGGTCGCTCGAGCTGGGCGATGTATCCCGACGTGATCCCCGGCGAGCCGCTGTTCCTGACCACGGCGAACCCGTTCGAACGCTTCCGCATCGGTGCGAGCGGCGGCTACGACGCCGATCCGGCCAAGCGCAAATACCTGCCGGGCAGCCAGTTCCCGGCCGAGGGCTACGACAATTTCGTCAAGCAGATCGTGCCGCGCTGGACCTCGACCGATCAGATGATCATCGACGCCTATATCGCCGAGGTCGACAAGGTCTGCCCTTGCGTGATCTCGTTCCACAGCCAGTCGGGCCAGTTCGGCTTCAAGGTGGCGCAGGCGCGGCCGGACAAGGTCAAGGCGCTGATCGCGGTCGAGCCGGCCGGCATCGGCGATCCGGCCAAGGCGGCAGCTCTGAAGGACGTACCCGTGCTGATGGTCTTCGGCGACCATATCGAGCAGGACGCGCGCTGGCCGACGATCCGCAAGACCGCCACCGATTTCGGCGACAAAATCACCACGGCCGGCGGCTCGGTCGAGGTCGTCAACCTGCCCGCCGTCGGCATCACCGGCAACTCGCACATGCTCATGATGGACAAGAATAATCTGGCTGTCGCTCAGCTGATCCAGGATTGGCTGGCGAAGAAGGGGCTGACGAAATAGGCTCGGGCTCGCGCGCCTGCTCCAGCAGCCAGTCGCGGAACAGGCTGATCTTGCGCGCTGTCCGGCGGCGCGCCGGGTAGGTCAGCCAGTAGTCGTAGCCGCCGGCCAGCATCAATTCGAAGGGCTGGATCAACAGCCCTTCGCAGAGCTCGCGCCGGAAGAAGATCGGCGAGCACATGGCCGCACCGTTGCTGGCGAGCGCGGCGGTTACTTCCAGCTGCTGGACCGCGAGATCGAAGCCTGCCTCCGCCGGCGTGGCCTCCGAGTTGACCCCGGCGGCAGCGAACCATTGGTCCCAAGCGTCGGTCTTGCCGATGCGTTTCACGCCGAGCATGTCGGACGGCAGTGGCGGGCGGCCGAGATCGCGGAACAGGTTCGGCCCGCAGAGCGGGGTGAACTCGCTCTTCATCAGCCAATGCGCCTCCAGCCCCGGCCATTGGCCGCTGCCGCGCCGGATAGCGACGTCGCAATCGTCAGCCTGCGGGTCGCTGGACCCGACCTGCGTGGTCATCCGCACCGCCAGCCCGGGGTTCTCGCACTGGAACAGCCCGAGGCGCGGCACCAGCCAGTTCGAGGCGATGGTCGGCAGCGCCTGGATCGAAAGCACGCCCTCGGCCGTCTGCGTGACCGCGGCGAAGGCCGCGCGCAACCCGTCGAAGGAGTCCATCACCGACGACGCGAGGCGCTCGCCGGCCTCGGTCAGGACGACGCGGCGAGCCTGGCGCTGGAACAGCGGCAGGCCGAGCCGCTCCTCCAGCAGCTTGATCTGATAGCTCACCGCCGCCTGCGTCATGCCGAGCTCGGCGGCGGCGCGAGTGAAGCTGCCATGGCGCGCTGCCGCCTCGAAGGCCCGGACCGCGCTGAGCGGCGGCATGCCCGTCACCAGATCGTTCATCAGCTGGCCTTATGTATCGAGCGTGAAATCCGGTTTGTCCGCGGGACCGATCGGAGCCATCCCTGGGCGCAATAGACAGCCATCCCAGGGAGCCGCATCATGTCGGCCGAAGTCAGCGGAAGCAACGGATATGTCAGCCTGCCGCCTGCGCTACAGGTGCTGATCGCTTCTATCCGCCGGTTCCGGCACAACCGCATGGTCGCGCTCGACGATCGCCTCGACCAGGAGGGGCTGAGCCCTCATATGGCGCGCGATGTCGGGCTGAACGATGCAAGCCTGATTTATGACAGCCGGCGCTCGGATCGTGGAGAATGACGCGCCTGCCTGCGCTCTCGGCGTCATGACCACGAGCGTTGGGAATGTCTTCGGCCACGACAGGAGACGATACGGGATCGGCCGGAGCCGTTGACAGCACTGCCCTGCCCCACTAGCCGGAGCCGATCTTTCCCGTCTCTCCAGCTGGTTGCCATGAATCTCAGCGTCTTCGCCCAGGAATATGCGCGCGCCGCCATGCGCAAGCCCGGGCAGTTCCTGCAGGCCCGGCCAGCGCGGCAATGCACGATCTGCGGCTATGAGGGCCGCTTCCTCGACGTCGGCCCTCGCCCGGAGGCGCGCTGCCCCAATTGCTCCTCGAAGGAGCGCGACCGGATCATGGGGCTCTATCTGCGCCGCAACGGCGTCGAGATGAACGGCAAGGCGCTGCTGCACTTCTCGCCGGAGCGGCCGTTCTTCCGGCTCTGGAAGGACAACCCGAACTACGTCGCCGGCGACGTCAAGCTCAGCCGGGTTGCCAATGCCGTCGTCGACATCACCAACATCCAGTTCGCCGACGGGCATTTCGACTATCTGATCTGCCACCACATCCTCGAGCACGTCCCGGCCGACGCCAAGGGCATGCAGGAGTGCTTCCGCGTGCTGAAGCCGGGCGGCACCGCCTTCTTCTCGGTGCCGCTCGACCAGAACAGAGCCGAGACCTGGGAGCCGCCGCCAGGCATGCCGGCGGCCGAGATCGAGCGCATCTGCGGCTGGGACCATGTGCGGCTCTATGGCCGCGACTTCCCCGACAAGCTCGCTTCCGTCGGCTTCAGCGTCGACGAGATCCGCTTCACGCCGGAGGAAGGCGAGCGCCACCGGCTCACCGAGAAGCACGGCCTCGACCTGCAAGGCCTCGACCGCATCTTCGTCTGCAAGAAGTAGCGCTGGCGCCGCGCGCGACTACAGCGCGCTCTTGCGCGGCGTGCGCATCGTGACGAGTTCCTCCGCCGCGCTCGGATGCAGGGCGATGGTGCGGTCGAAATCGGCCTTGGTCGCGCCCATGGTGACGGCGATGGCGACCGACTGGATGATCTCGCCGGCATCGTGGCCGAGGATGTGCACGCCGATCACCTTGTCGCTCTGCGCATCGACGATCAGCTTCATGTAGATGCGCTCGTCCCGGCCGGAGATCGTCGCCTTCATCGGCCGGAAGCCGGTCTCGAAGATGCGCAGCTCGCGGCCTGTCGCCAGCGCCTGCTGCTCGGTAAGGCCGACGGTGCCGAGCTCCGGCGTGGTGAAGACGGCGGAGGCGACGAGGGTGTGGTCCATGGTCCACGGCTTGCCGCCGAAGGTGGAGTCGGCGAATGCGTGGCCCTCGCGGATCGCAACTGGGGTCAGGTTGACGCGGTCGGTGACGTCGCCGACCGCGGCGATCGACGGGACATTGGAGAGCGAGGCGGCATCGACCAGCACCTGGCCGGCCGGGCCGAGCTTGACGCCGGCGGCTTCCAGGCCGAGCCCGGCCGTGTTCGGGCGGCGGCCGGTCGCGACCAGCACGACATCCGCGTCGATCGGCGCACCATGGGCGCAGTGCGCCCTGCGAGTGCCGTCCGGCAGCAATTCGATGCGATTCACCGTGCAGCCGAGGCGCAAGCTGATCCCGGCATGGCCGAGCGCGTCGCGCAGGCGGGTGCGCAGGTCCTCGTCGAAGCCGCGCAGGACATTGTCGCCGCGATGCAACAGCGTGACGGCGACACCGAGCCGGGCGAAGACGCTGGCGAATTCGAGCGCGATATAGCCCCCGCCGATCACCAGCATGCGCTTCGGCAGGCTCGGCAGATGGAAGACTTCGTTCGAGGAGATGCCGAGCTCGCCGCCGGGGATCGGCGGGTCGAAGGCCGGGTGACCGCCGGTCGCGACCAGGATGTGGCGGGCGCGGATGGTCTGCCCGCTCTTCTGCAGCTTGACCTCATGCGGACCGGTGACGACGGCGCGCTCCTCGCGGATCGCGACGCCGGCGCCGTCCAGCCCCTTGCGATAGAGACCCGAGAGGCGTGTCACCTCCTTGGCGACGGCGTCGCGCAAGGTCGGCCAGTCGAACTCCGGCTTGCCGACGTTCCAGCCGAAGCCGGCGGCATCCTCGAACTCGTCAGCGAAGCGGCTGGCATAGACGAAGAGCTTCTTCGGGACGCAGCCGCGGATGACGCAGGTGCCACCGATGCGGTCCTCCTCGGCGATCATCACCCGGGCGCCATGGCCGGCGGCGATGCGGGCGGCGCGCGTGCCACCCGATCCCGCGCCGATGACGAAGAGATCGACGTCGAACTCAGCCATGGCTGTCCCCCTGCCGCGCTGCGGCATCCCTGCAGAACAAGAGAATGGCGGCGCCGAGCCCGGCGATCCACCAGCCCTGCCAGGCACCGTGCCCGACAGTGGCGATCGAGAAGGCGGCCGCGAACAAGGCCAGCCGCGGCGCCTGCTCTGTTGCCGGCAGGCGCTGCAACCTAGCCAGCAGCAGCAGGCCCGCCAGCGTCAGCAAGCCAGCACCGACGACGCCCGTCTCGGCCCAGGCCTGCAGCGGCATGTCATGCGGATGGCTCGCCGCCAGCAAGCTCCGGTGTTCCGGCGAAACCTGCGCCGCGACCGGGTGTTCATGCATCGTCGCCGAGGTGCCGAAGCCGGCGCCGGCGAGCGGCCGGGCACGCGCCACCTCGCCGAAGCTCTGCCAGATGTCGATACGGGCCTGGCCAGTCATCGCGTTGAAGCGATTGAGGATCATGGAAGGCAGAAAGCGCTCGGCACTCGGCCCGAGCACGGGCGCGATCGCCATCGTCAGGACGAAGACGCTCGCGACCAGCGCCGAGGCGAGCCGCGGCGCGACGCTGGCCAGGAGCCAGCAGAGCGTCAGGACGGCGAAGCCCAGCCGCGCTGCGCCGCTCTCGGCCCGGATCACCAGGACCGCGACCGCGAGGGTCAGGACCACCGCCAGCAGCCGGTCCAGCGTCCGCGAGGACGGCCTCGACCAGAGCCCATGGACCACGGGCACGGCGAGCAGGAACAGCACGATGGTCGGACGGTTGAAGATGAAGGCCATCATCTTGCCGGTGCCGAGCGCCGTGCGCTGGGACAGGCCGGAGGCGAGCTCGAACACCAGCAAGGCCGCCGCGACAATGATCGTGGCCGCCAGCGCGCGCAAAAGCGCCGGCGTCGGCCGCCATTGGCCGGATACGGCGATCGCGAGCGCGAAGGCCATAGGCAGCACCAGCTCCGCCCAGAACTCAAGGGACGGAACCACCTTGTGGCTCCAGCCGATCGAGACCAGCGCCCAGGCGAGGAATGCGGCGACGGCCAGGGCCAGGGGCGTGGCGAGCAAGGCACGCAAGCGCGCGAGAACCGCCGAAGCCGGCTGCGCCAGCAGCCCAGCGCCCAGGAAGGCCGCCGCGGCAAGACCCAGCATGAGCGGGGCCGAACGGTTCGCCAGCCACATGACGAGCGGCATCAGCACCAGGCAGACCGCGCCGGTGATCCGAAGGGTCCGAACCGCCGCTGGCTCGCCCGCGCCTGCGGAGCGTGCATCTGCGGCGGCTGGTGAAGAGATCTGACTCATACGCTGCGGCTTACGCGATGCGGGAAGTGTCGCCTAGAGGCTGGCGGGTACCTTGATATGACCTGGGCGAGGCCATTCCTGCCCGTCCCGCGGCCTCCCCTGCGCCCTGAGGACCTACGACCTTCGGCGATGTCACCGGCCGCCCCTCGTCGAATTTTCCTGCGTGCACAGGCCGCTGAAGCGAAACATCTTGACTTGTGATTATGCAATCAGGCGCAATTGATCCGCGGTCTGATGCGGTGCCACAGGCGAGCGTCGACAATCGGTGCGCCAAGCGCGCCACTCGGGAGGTAACTATGCTCACGTCCTTCTTCAAGCGCGGGGCCGTGGCCGCCGTGGCCCTCATGGGCCTCACCACGGCCGCCTTCGCCCAATTGGAACTGAAGATCATGGCTCCCGCCGCGCCCGGCGGCGGCTGGGACGGCACGGCGCGCTCGATGCAGCAGGTGCTGATGGCGGCGGGCATCGCCAAGAGCGTCCAGGTCAACAACGTCACCGGCGCCGGCGGCACGATCGGCCTCGCCCAGCTGATCGGCGCCAAGGGCGACGGCCACCAGTTGATGGTCAACGGCTTCGTCATGGTCGGCGCCATCCTGCTCAACAAGTCGCCGGTCAACCTGACCCAGGTGACGCCGATCGCGCGGCTGACCGCCGAGGCCGAAGTCATCGTCGTCCCGACCGAGTCGCCGCTGAAGTCGGCCAAGGACCTCGCCGAGCGGCTCAAGGCCGATCCGGCCAAGGTGACCTGGGCCGGCGGCTCGGCCGGCGGCACCGACCACATCCTGGCGGCCCTGTTCGCCCAGGCCGTCGGCGCCGACGCCAAGAAGATCAACTACATCCCGTTCTCGGGCGGCGGTGAGGCTCTGGCCGCGATGCTCGGCGGACGCGTTACCGCCGGCGTCTCCGGCTATGGCGAGTTCGAAGGCCAGATCAAGGCCGGCAAGCTGCGCGTGCTCGCCGTCTCGTCGGCCAAGCGCCTCGAGAACGCGCCGGATGCGCCGACGCTGAAGGAGCAGGGCATCGATCTCGAGCTGCTGAACTGGCGCTCGGTCGTGGCGCCTCCGGGCCTGTCGGCCGAGCAGACCAAGACGCTGGTCGACGCCATGGAGAAGATGGTCAAGTCGAAGGAGTGGCAGGAGATCCTCAAGGCCCGCGGCTGGGACGATGCCTTCCTCGCCGGCGACGCCTTCGGCACCTTCCTGAAGGCCGAGATCGAGCGCGTCTCCAAGGTCATGACCGAGGTCGGCCTGGTCAAGTGAGCCGGCCACGGCATAGCTGACTGCGGGGCCGGGAAACCGGCCCCCTTTTTTCCTCTCCCTCCGGCTCCTGACGCGCCGGGCAACGACGGATCCCCCGATGAGCCAGGAGCCTCTCGCGCACCGACCGGACAAGCCGGCCCTCCTGGTCGGCGTGCTCTTGCTCGCCGTCGCGGCGATCGTCGGCCATGACGCCTCGACCCAGACGATCACCTCCAATTACGGTCTCGGACCGACGGCGATGCCCTATGTGATCTGCGGCGGGCTCGTCCTCCTCGGCCTGGCGCATCTGTTCGTCGCCTTCCGCGACGGCCTGCCCAAGCCGGAAGCGGCCGACAAGAGCGCGCTGCTCTGGATCGCGGCGGGTCTCACCGGGCTGATCGCCTCGATCGGCCTCGGCGGCGGCTTCGTGCTGGCGACCACGCTGGTCTTCGCCTGCACAGCCCGCGGCTTCGGCCGCCGCGCCTTCCTCGTCGATGCGGCCATCGGCTTCGTGCTCGGGCTCGCCATCTTCCTGATCTTCGCCAAGCTCCTGACGCTGATCCTGCCGTCAGGGCCGTTCGAGCAGCTCTTCCTCTGAAGGTGAAGGCGGGTAAACCATGGACACTCTCCTTTCCCTGCTGAACGGCTTCTCGGTCGCCTTCGAGCCCACGAAGCTGCTGTTCTGCCTGGTCGGCGTCTTCCTCGGCACCGCCGTCGGCGTGCTGCCCGGCATCGGCCCGGCGCTGACCGTCGCGCTGCTGCTGCCGGTCACCTTCAAGCTCGATCCGGCCGGTTCGCTGATCATGTTCGCCGGCATCTACTACGGCGGCATGTATGGCGGCTCGACCACCGCGATCCTGCTCAACGCGCCAGGCGAGAGCGCCTCGCTCGCAACCGCGCTCGAAGGCTCGAAGATGGCCAAGGCCGGCCGTGGCGGCCCGGCCCTCGCAACGTCGGCGATCGGCTCCTTCGTCGCCGGTCTGATCGCCACGATCGGCCTCGCCTTCCTGGCGCCCTGGCTGGTCGAGGTCGCGGTCAAGTTCGGTCCGTGGGACTATTTCGCGCTGATGATCGTCGCCTTCGTCACGGTGTCGGCGACCTTCGGCGACTCGCCCTTGCGTGGCCTGACCAGCCTGTTCCTCGGCATCACGCTCGGCCTGATCGGCATCGACAAGCTGACCGGCCAGGCGCGCCTGACCTTCGGCGTGCCGGAACTGCTCAATGGCATCGAGGTGACGACGCTCGCCGTCGGCCTGTTCGCGGTGGGCGAAGCCTTCTACGTCGCCTCCAAGCGCTTCCGCGAGCCGGAGGAGATCATCCCGATCAAGGGCTCGCTCTGGATGAGCAAGGAGGATTGGAAGCGCTCCTGGGCGCCCTGGCTGCGCGGCACCGCCTTCGGCTTCCCGATCGGGGCCCTGCCGGCCGGCGGCGCCGAGGTGCCGACCTTCCTGAGCTATTCGACCGAGCGGAAGCTCTGCAAATATCCGGACGAGTTCGGCAAGGGCGCGATCGAGGGCGTCGCGGGGCCGGAAGCGGCCAACAACGCCTCGGCCGCCGGCACGCTGGTGCCGCTCCTGACGCTCGGCCTGCCGACCTCGGCGACCGCTGCGATCATGCTCGCCGGCTTCCAGCAATACGGGCTCAACCCCGGCCCATTGCTCTTCGCCGAGAAGCCCGATCTGGTCTGGGGCCTGATCGCCTCGCTGTTCGTCGCCAACGTCATGCTGGTGATCCTCAACCTGCCGCTGATCGGGCTCTGGGTGAAGCTGCTCGCCGTGCCGCAGCCCTGGCTCTATGCCGGCATCCTGGTCTTCGCGACCATGGGCACGCTGGCGGTCAACGGCTCGCCGGTCGAGCTCGCCATGCTCTTCGCGTTCGGCTATCTCGGCTACCTGATGCGCCGCTACGACTATCCGGTCGCACCCATGGTGGTCGGGCTGATCCTCGGGCCGATGGCGGAGCAGCAACTGCGCCGCGCGCTGCAGATCAGCTTGGGCGATCCGATGATCCTGCTGGAAAACCCGATCTCGGCCACCCTGCTCGGCATCGCCTTCATCGCCCTCGTCGCGCCCTTCGTGATGAAGGGACTGAACAAGTTCAAGGCGGCCGAGGACTGACCACCCTAGACGCAGCCGGGGTGACACGCCCCGGCTGCGGTTGAACAAATATGGCGTGACTGTGTTCTCCTCCTTACCGGGCCTGCGGCCCGTCGAGCGAGGATGACCATGAGCGAAGCTACGCTATCCCCTTCCGCCGCACCGCAAGCCGAAGCCGCCGAGCCCAGCCTCCATCGCGTGATGGGGCCGTGGCTTCTGCTGCTCTTCATCGTCGGCGACATCCTCGGCACCGGCATCTACGCGCTGACCGGGCAAGTGGCGAAGCAGGTCGGCGGCGTCGTCTGGCTGCCCTTCCTGGTCGCCTTCGTCGTCGCAATGATCACGGCGTTCAGCTATCTCGAACTGGTCACCAAGTACCCGCGCGCCGCAGGCGCCGCGCTCTATGCGCACAAGGCCTTCGGCGTCCACTTCATCACCTTCATTGTCGCCTTCGCGGTGATGTGCTCCGGCATCACCTCGGCTTCGACGGCCTCGCGTGCCTTCGCCGCCAACATGTCGCACGCCTTCGGCCTGAACCTCACCGGCGGCATCGGCATCACCCTCCTCGGCCTCGCCTTCATGGCGATCGTCGCGGCCGTGAATTTCCGCGGGGTCGGCGAAAGCGTGAAGGCCAATGTCGTGCTGACCTGCGTCGAGCTGACAGGCCTCCTGATCGTGATCTTCGTCGGCCTGTGGGCGATCGCCGCTGGCCAGGGCGACGTCTCGCGCATCACCCAGTTCAAGCCAGCCGGCGACGGCGGCATGTTCTGGCCGGTGATCGCGGCGACCACCCTCGCCTTCTTCGCCATGGTCGGCTTCGAGGACTCGGTCAACATGGCCGAGGAGACCAAGGACCCGACGCGAATCTTCCCGAAGATCCTGCTCGCCGGTCTCGTCATCACCGGCGTGATCTATGTGCTGGTCTCGATCTCGGCGATCACGCTGGTCTCGCCGGAAGAGCTCGGCGAGGGCGAGACACCATTGCTCAAGGTGGTTGCGGCCGGAGCCCCGAACTTCCCGATCTGGATCTTTGGCTTCATCACCATGTTCGCCGTCGCCAACAGCGCGCTGATCAACATGCTGATGGCGAGCCGGCTGGTCTATGGCATGAGCCGCGAGCATGTGCTGCCGCCGGCGCTCGGCAAGGTGCATGCGACCCGGCGCACGCCTTACATCGCGATCGGCTTCACCACACTGCTTGCCTTCGCGCTGATCACCTTCGTCGGCGAGGTGCCGGCGCTGGGCGGCACGACCGCGCTGCTGCTGCTCTGCGTCTTCACCGTCGTCAACATCGCCGTGCTGATGCTGCGCAAGGACACGGTCGAGCACGCGCATTTCCGGACGCCGACCGTCCTGCCGATCGCCGGTGCGCTCTTCTGCGCCTTCTTCGCCGGCCCGTGGACAGGGCGCGATCCGGTCCAGTACAAGATCGCCGGCATCCTGATCGGCGTCGGCGTCGTCCTCTGGCTGGTAACCGTGATGGTCAACCGCGCCGCCGGCGTGCGGCTGAGTGATCCGACGATGGAGGACATCGGCGGGCACGGGCCGGTGAACTGAACCTCAACAAAAAAAGGCCGCCGGTTCGACCGGCGGCCTTTTCACATTCAGGGACCGTCCAGGCTCAGAGCTGGTGGCCGCGCTTGCGCATCTCGGCGTTGAACAGGTCGAAGAGCCGGTTGCTGGTGGCGGTGCTCCAGGGCTGCAGCAGCGCGAAGATCTCGTCGAGCGCCTGCGCCCGGAAGGAATTGTAGCGCTGGCCGACCGGCGAATTGAAGAAGGCGGAGACCTCCTTGAGGTCGGCTTCCGACATCTTGGTGGCGAAGATCCGGGCCGAGGAGTCGACCATCTCGTCGCGGCGCAGATCGGCCTCGGGCTTGAGCGCGGTCAGGACCTCTTCCATGTCCTTCTTCAGCTCGGGGCGGGTCGCATAGGTCTGCCGGACACCGGCGACGAACTCGGCGTAAAGCGCCTCGATCGACTGCGACAGGCCGGAGGCGACCACGACCTCGCGGGCGACCTTGACGTGCTCCGGCGTCGGCACTTGCTGCGCCAGCGCGGGCATGGCGAACAATGCCAGCGACAGGAACGCGCCTGCCAGGCTGTGACGGATCATGCGGTTACCCCTTCGTCGCTCGCCTGCCATGCGGCGATGTCCATGTGTTCTGCGGCGGCAACCTCCCTGACCGGGTGCAGCCGCCGGCCGCTCTTAGAACATGTCCAGCCAAAGTGGAAACCACTTTTGCGACGAGAACATGCCGTTTGAAAGGCTGTCAGCCCCGCTCCGAAGCCGGATCGCCGAGGACACGCACTCCGTCGGCGCCAGCGAGGAAAGCCGCCGTCGCCAGACCGAGGAATAGGCCGTGCTCGACGACGCCGGGCACCTGGTTCAGCGCCAGCGCCAGCACCTCGGGCAGCTCGATCCGGCCGAGATGCGCGTCGAGGATGTAATGGCCGCCATCGGTCAGCAGCGTCGATCCATCAGGCCGCTTGCGCAGCTTGAGCTGACCATGCGCGCCCGACGAGGCGATCGCGGCCGCGACCGCGCGGCGCGTCGCCTCCAGTCCGAAGGGCACGACCTCGATCGGCAGGGGGAAGCGGCCGAGCGTCTCAACCTGCTTGCCGGTATCGGCGATCACGATCATGCGCTTGGAGGCGGCGGCGACGATCTTCTCGCGCAGCAGCGCAGCGCCGCCTCCCTTGATCAGCCGCAGGGCGCTGTCGAGTTCATCGGCGCCGTCGATTGTGAGGTCGAGCTCCGGGGTCTGGTCGAGCGTCGACATGGGGATCGACAGGCTCTCGGCCTGCGCCTGCGTCACCTCCGAGGTGGCGACGCAGATCACCTCGAGCCCGGCCGCAACCTTGGCGCCGAGGCCGTCGACGAAGTGCTTGGCCGTCGAGCCGGTGCCGAGGCCGAGACGCATGCCCGGGCGCACCAGCTCCAGCGCCGCCAGCGCGGCAGCCTTCTTCAGGTCCTCGCTCACGCGCCGAGCCCGCCCATCAGCATGTACTTGATCTCGACGAACTCCTCGATGCCGTGGAGGGAGCCCTCGCGGCCGAGGCCGGATTCCTTGACGCCGCCGAAGGGCGCGACCTCGGTGCCGAGAATGGCCGAATTGATGCCGACCATGCCGTATTCGAGCTCCTCGGCGACGCGGAAGGCCCGGCCGAGATCCTTCGTGTAGAAGTACGCTGCCAGGCCGAAGGGCGTGTCGTTCGCCATGGCGACGACCTCGTCCTCGCTCTTGAAGCGATAGACCGGTGCGATCGGTCCGAAGGTCTCCTCGCGCGTCACCAGCATCTTGGTGGTGACGCCGGCGAGCACGGTCGGCTCGTAGAAGGTGCGGCCGAGCGCATGGCGGTGGCCGCCGACCATCACTTTGGCGCCATTGGCGACCGCGTCGGCGACATGGCGCTCGACCTTCTCGATCGCGCGCTCGTTGATCAGCGGGCCCTGCACGACCCCGACCTCGACGCCGTTGCCGACCTTCATCTTGGCAACCTCGCCGGCGAACTTGGCGACGAAGTCGTCATGGATGCCGTCCTGGACGAAGAGGCGGTTGGTGCAGACGCAGGTCTGGCCCATGTTGCGGAACTTGGCGATTATCGCGCCCTCGACCGCCTTGTCGAGATCGGCGTCGTCGAAGACGATGAAGGGCGCATTGCCGCCAAGCTCGAGCCCGACCTTCTTCACCGTCGAGGCCGCCTGCTGCATCAAGAGCTTGCCGACCGGGGTCGAGCCGGTGAAGCCGATGAAGCGCACCGCCGGATGCGAGGTCATCACGCCGCCGATCGCCTGCGCATCGCCGGTGACGATGTTAAGCACGCCCTTGGGGAAGCCGGCCTGCTCGGCGAGCGCGACCAGCGCCAGCGCCGTCAGCGGCGTGTCCGGCGCCGGCTTGACCACGAAGGTGCAGCCCGCGGCAAGGCCCGGCGCGCATTTGCGGGTGATCATCGCCGCCGGGAAGTTCCAGGGCGTGATCGCGGCGCAGACGCCGACCGGCTGCTTGGCGACGATGATGCGCGAATTCGGGAAGGGCGAGGGAATGGTCTCGCCATAGATGCGCTTGGCTTCCTCGGCATAGAACTCGACGAAGGAGGCGGCATAGGCGACCTCGCCGCGGGCCTCTGCCAGCGGCTTGCCCTGCTCGGCCGTCATGATCTGCGCCAGGTCCTCCTGGTTCGCCATGATCAGCTCGAACCATTTGCGCAGGATGACGGACCGCTCCTTGGCCGACTTCTTCGCCCAGGGCTTGAAGGCGCGCGAAGCGGCTTCGACAGCGGCGGTGGTCTCGTCGGCACCGAAGCGCGGCACCTTGGCCAGGACCTCGCCGGTCGCGGGATTGTCGACGGCATCGACGCCCTCGCCGATCCAGGCGCCATCGACATGGCACTGCGAGCGCAGCAGCGAGGGATCCTTGAGCGCGAGCATGTGGGCCTCCGGCGTTTATGAACGGGTCGCCGGGGGTCTAGCACGCCAAATGACGGCTTGCCGAGCGCAAAAGCCGCATCCCCGCCGTGACAAGATAGCGGTTACCGCCCCGCCACCGACCCCGCGCTATTTCGCCATCGGCGTACAGACGACCTTGTCGTCGAAGACGTAGCAGACGCTGAGCTCGCCGGTGCGGACATTGGCGCGGAAGATGCCGCCTTCGCGCTCATGGCGCGACGGAACCAGCACATAGTCGCTCGGCGCCTGCGGGCCGGCCCCCTCGCCCGCCGGGAAGCAGACCGTGACGCCGACGCCGCCCTCCTTGAGCTGGAACTGACAGGCCCCGACCTCGCCGGTCGCCTTGTCAATGCGATAGACGCGGTTGAGATCGGTCTGTGGCGCCGGCGCAAACTCGAAGGGCGCTGCAACGGCCGCTCCGAAGACCGGCAAGATGAACAGGCCGGCGCCCAGCGCCCGGCCGAGGGAGCTCCTGGAGCAGCTCGACAGTTTCGGCACCACTACGATCCCCTTTGACGATTCGTCCGCACCCTATCATGGCGGCGAAGCCGTATCATCGCGATTGCGGCAAGGTGACGACGGCATGGCGCCTCTTCCGTCCTGAGCCTTGCCAAGCCGCGCCTGCCGGCCTTTATGCGGATGGCCACGTCACAGGATGGATCATGTCGCTTCCCCCGATCGTCGTCTTCGATCTCGACGGCACGCTCGCCGAGACCGCCCCCGACATCATGCGCACGCTCAACGTCATCCTCGAGCAGGAAGGGCTGGCGGCCCTGCCGATCGAGCGGGCGCGCGAACTCGTCGGCGCCGGCGCAAGGGCACTGATCGAGCGTGGCTTCAAGGTCAGCGGCCGGCCGCTCGATGCGGACAAGCTGGAGCAGCTGTTCCAGCAGTTCCTGACGATCTATGCCGGCGGGATCGCCAATTACAGCTATATCCACGATGGCGTCGTCGCCGCGCTCGATGCGCTCGCAGGCGATGGCTTCGTCTTCGCCGTCTGCACCAACAAGCCGATCCTGCACACTAGGCTCTTCCTCGATGCGGTCGGCCTGACCGAGCGCTTCGCCGCGATCGCCGGGCGCGACAGCTTCCCCTTCTTCAAGCCCGACCCGCGCCATCTGACGCAGACGATCGCGCAGGCCGGCGCCGATCCGGCCCGCGCGGTGATGATCGGCGATTCGCGCACCGATGTGGACACGGCACGCGCCGCCGGCATCCCCGTCATCTGCGTGCCGTTCGGCTATACCGATGTGCCGGTCGAGGCGCTCGCGCCCGATCTGGTGATCCAGCACTTCGACGAGTTGCCCCAGGCGGTGCGGCAATTGACCGGTGGCGAGCCGGCCCTCGCTACTCATTCTTGACGGCGGCGCAGCACCCCACTAGGAACAGCGCGGTCCGGGCGGCTAGCTCAGCGGTAGAGCACTCCCTTCACACGGGAGGGGTCACAGGTTCGATCCCTGTGCCGCCCACCATCTTCTCCAGATATTCAGTCCCGGTCCTGGTAGCTTCGGTCGATGGCGAATCGATCCGGCTCTGCCATCGCTTCGGCCACGCAACCGATTGCCGCCTGCTCGATTGCTGGCGATTCCGCAGTCATCTAGGTTGAGCGTGAGACTCTGCGAGACCGACAGGTGCCACGCTCCCCCTCGAAGACCCGTCCGATCACGATCAAGGACGTCGCCCAGTTCGCTGGCGTGCACGCCTCGACCGTTTCGCGGGCCCTCAACCCGGCAACGCGCTCGATGGTGGCGCAGGATCTCGCCGTCAGCATTCTTCGGGCTGCGCAGGAGCTCGGCTACCAGCCCGACCATCTGGCCGCGAGCCTCCGCACCGGCCGCTCGCAGCTCGTCGGCGTGCTGCTCCCCGACATCGCCAATCCGGTCTTCGCCCCCATCCTCAGCGGAATCACCGAGCGCCTCATCGAGGACGGCTACTCCACCATCGTCGCCGATGCCGGGCCCGGCGTGCCCTCTGCCACGATATTGCTGGACGGGCTGATCGCCCATCGCGTCGACGGGCTGGTCCTGGCGACGGCCACGCGCGACGATGCGCTCGTCGGCCGCTGCCTGGAACGCAACGTTCCGGTCGTGCTGGTCAACCGCGCGGAGGCGCAAGCGCGCGTCTCCGCCGCAGTGTCCGACGACATGCGCGGGATGCAGCTCGCCGTCGATCATCTGGTCGGGCTCGGGCACCGCAGGATCGGCCACATCGCCGGGCCGCCGACCCTGTCGACCGGCCTGCTGCGCCTGAGGGGCTTCGAGGCGGCGACCCGCGACCAAGGCACGCCGCTGGAGAGCTTCAGCCAGAGCGCGACGGCCTATTCCCGCGAAGCCGGCGCCGAGGCGGCCGGCAGGCTGCTGGTGGCAGCGCCCCAGATTACCGCCATCGTCGCTGCAAACGACCTGCTGGCTCTCGGCGCCTATGATGCCCTGCGCGAGCGGGGACTGCACTGCCCGGACGAGGTCTCCGTCGTCGGGCACAACGACATGCCGCTGATGGACCTGGTCGCGCCGGCGCTGACCACCGTGAGGATCGAGCACCGAGCGATGGGCCGCGAGGCGGCCGAGCTGCTGGTCCAGCGCATGCGGCGGGAGGACGCGTCGACGCGCATGGTGATGCTGACACCTCGCCTCATCGTGCGCGGCTCGACCGCAGCTCCCCGGCAGGAGCGGCGCTAAACGCGGCTCGCGCACGCGGCACTGGCCGCGAAAGGCGCGAATGGCAAAAGGTTGGCCGCCGGAACCGCATTCTCCACGGAGCCGCCCCAGCATACATCGCCGCACAGAACCGCCTTCACAAGCAATCGATTGCTGTCGGTTAACGGGCCTTCCTATCTCAAAAATCGGCAACAGCCCTGTTATTTCATTATTATTTCTGTCGCATTGACCGAAGCGATTTTGCACGATAGCAATCGATTGCAGAACATCGCGACGCGCCCTGCCCCGGATATCGGACGCATGAGAACAGCCGGCCGGAGGCCAGAGCGGAGACACCACCGGGAGAACGCCATGAATGACGACGGATTTCGGACGCCCCTCGCCCGCCCGGCAAGGCGGCTGCTCGCTTTGGCCGTCTGCGCGCTGTGGCCGGCCACAGTCCCCACTCCTTCCGCTGCCCAGGCCTGGCCGGAGCGGCCGATCACGGCCGTCGTCCCGCTCGCCGCGGGCAACGCCATCGACGTGGTCGGCCGGATCGTGCTCGATCAGATGTCGCGGCAGCTCGACCGGCCGATCGTGGTCGAGAACCGCGTCGGGGCCGGCGGCACGATCGGGGCCGCGACCGTGGCGAAAGCGACGCCGGACGGCTACACGATCCTGGTGCATTCCTCGTCGATCGCGATCGCGCCGTCGCTCTATTCGAAGCTCCCCTACGACACGACGGGCGACCTTGCGGCGGTGATCCCCTTCGGCATCCAGCCGAGCGTGCTGGTCAGCACACCCAAGAAGGGATTCAAGACGGTCGCCGACCTCGTGGCGGCGGCGAAAGCCAAGCCCGGCGCGCTGAACTACGCTTCGGCCGGCAGCGGCAGCACCTCGCATCTGGCGGCACTGCGCATGCTGGCCGGCGCCGGGCTGCAGATGCACCATGTGCCCTATCGCGGCCCGATCGACGCCATCACCGGCCTGCTCGCCGGCGAGATCGACATCTATTTCCTGCCGCTCTCGGCGGCGCTACCCCATCTCAAGGAGGGGACGCTGACCGCGCTCGCGGTCAGCACCTCCCGGCGGGTCGCCGCCTTGCCCGATGTCCCGACGACGCTGGAAGCCGGCTTGCCTGATTCCGCCTACGAGTTCTGGATCGGGCTGTTCGTGCCGAGCAAGACGCCGCCAGGCGTGATCGAGCGCCTGTACGGGGAGGCGCAGAAGGCTTTGCGCCTGCCGGAGGTCCAGGAGAAGCTGCGGACGGTCGGAATGGAGCCGATGCCGCTCGATCGCGAGCAATTCGACCGGCGCCTGCGGGCGGAAATCGACGATGTCGGCAAGCTGGTGAAGGCGGCCGGTATCCCGCCCGTCAATTGAGGAAGCTGATTGCCGGCGTCCCCGGGGGATCTCGCCCGGCAAGCGGCAATGCTCGGACAATGAGCATTGACGAGACGTCCTGCGCTCGCAGGACGTCAAGCGAATCGGCGTCGCGCGGCGGAGAGCGCGCGACATGGCCGTTGCCCGGACGCACAGGACAGATCCGATCCGCCTGCCCTTCCGGCAGGCGGCTGCGACCGTCCTGCTGCTCATGCTCTTCGCAGCCTGCCTCGCGGCTTGCGCCAATCCGGCGAACCGACCTTCGAATCTGCGCCGCTCTCTGGCAGTGCCCGCTGCCCGCTCCTTCACCTCGGCCAGCGAAGGCGGCTCCACTGCGGTGATTGTCGCCCTTTCCGGTGGCGGAGCACGGTCGGCCGCCTTCGGATACGGCATCTTGTCGGCATTGGCAGAGCAGCGAGCTTCCGGCCGCTCCGGCCGCTCGCTCGCCGACGAGGTCACCGCGATCGCGGGCGTGTCGGGCGGCGGCATCCTCGCCGCGCATTTCGCCCTGCATGGTCCGCAGGGCCTGCCGGCCTTCCGGCGCGACTTCCTCGACCAGGACCCCGAAGGCGCATTGCGCACCAGCTTCACGCCGGCAAATCTGCTGCGCGGCTATCGCGGCGGCGTCAACGACCTCTCGGGCCTCGCCGACTGGCTCGACACGCATCTCTATCACGGTGCGAGACTCGGCGATCTCGACCAGCCCGGTCGCCCAAGGCTGCTCCTGCATGCAACGGAACTCTACAACCGCGCGCCCTTCCCCTTCGACCGCGACAGTTTCCGGGCGATCTGCAGCGACTACGACGCGTTTCCGCTCGCCCATGCCGTTGCGGCCTCGTCGGCAGTGCCAGTGCTGTTCGCACCGATCGTGCTGGAGAACTTCAAGCCGGCCTGCCCGGCTGCCGGCGACAGCACGCCATCGCATGAGCGCTCGGCTTTCGCCCGCCATGTCGAGGCATCTCAGACGCGCTACGCTAGCGAGCCGGAGCTGCACTATCTCAAGCTGCTTGACGGCGGCCTCGTCGACAATCTCGCTGTGCGCAACCTGATCCGGGCGATGAACCGGCCTGCGCCGGCACTCGTCCCGCAGCAGGCTGCGCAGCGGCTGCGCCGCGTCGTCATCGTCGTCGCCGATGCCTCGATGCGGGTCGGCGGCGAGATCTCCCGGGCGATCGACGGCCCGGACGCGCCTGAGGCGATCACCGCCTCGATCGACGCCATGGTCGACAATGCGAGCCGGGCAGGCCTCGATGCAGTGGAGCGGGAGACCGCACGTTGGCGGGAGCGGCTGGTCCGTTGGCGCTGCGGCCTCCCGGCAGCGGAGTCGCGTTGCAGACAGCTGCAGGTCACGCTGGTGCGCCTCTCCCTCTCCGACGTGCAGGCTTCCGAAGAGAGAAGCCGCATTCTGCAATTGCACAACAAGCTGACACTGAAAGCCGAGGAGGTGGATTTCCTCGCAGATCTGGGCCGCCGGCTCCTGGCGGCCAACCCCGATTATCGGCGGGCGGTCAAATCTCCGCTCCCCTGACGAATGGCGATGAACTCGGCTGCACATCTCGTGCAATGTAGCCACCGAATCCTAGGCGGCAGGCGCAGGCGCGACACGGTGACGGTGACGCGCGTTGATCTGCGCCGCTTCCAGGTGAATGGGTGACTTAACAACATGATCGGATATCAGCAGCGTATCCTGCGCGCCCTCGGCGCGCTCGCGATCCTATGGTCGCTCGCCATCCCGTCATCGGGCTGGGCGGAGACGCCGATCGCGGTCAAGGGCGGCGAGACCGTCACGATCGCCGGCGTCCGCAGCATCCTCATCCGCGCTCCGCATCCCAAGGGCAGCGTGATCCTGCTGACCGGCGGCGACGGCCGCCTCGAGGTCGGCAGCGGCGCGCGCTTCGGCAAGGCCGGCGACAATGTCCTGATCCGCAACCGGGACGCCTTCGTCATGCATGGCTACAACGTGCTGCTCGCCGAGCTCGGCACGAACCTCTCGGCGGCGGTCGACCATATGGCGGCGATCAAGCGTCCGGTCATCGTGATCGCCACCAGCATGGGCACAATGCGTGCGGCCCAGGGCCTTGCGGAGGGCGCCATGCCGGACAGGCTCGTCCTGACCTCAGGCCTCCTGAGCAAGGCGTCCGGGCCGAACGACACCACCGTCCAGAGCACCCTGGGGACACCGAACCGGCTGCCGCGCACGCTCGCGCTGCATCATCGCGAGGATCGCTGTCGCTTGACGCTGCCCGCGGGCGTGGCCCCATTCCAGGCTTGGGCGGGCGGGCGCGTCCAGGTCGAGTGGATGAGCGGCGGGCAGACTGACGAGGCCAATCCCTGTCGCTTCAGCGCGCATCACGGCTTCGCCGGGCAGGACGAGGACTTCGTCGCCCGCATCGTCAAGTTCATGATGCGCTGACATTTCTCGCTTCTGCGCGAGTTCTTTTCGTTCGATCGAACGGAACGCGCGCCGCGGCCGCAGGGCCGCGCAATGTTGGAGCAAGCCGACGCGCCGATCTCTCCACCGGAGCCACCGTGGAGATCGGATCATGCGATTCGGCAATGGGCAATCTGCGGCGTTCGCCGGCCGCGCCCTGCACGCCTATCTCGCCTTCGTGCAGCGGACGACCCGCTTCAAGCCGGCGCTCCCCGGCGTCAGGCCGTGGGAGCGCAGCGGCGAGCCATTCATCGCCCTGACCTGGCACGGTCAGCAGATGCTGAGCCTCGCGGCGCTCGACGGCGCGGCCGAGGTCGCGATCCTGACCTCGCTGCATTTCGACGGGACGGTGGTCGCCTCGGTGGTGGAGCGGGCGGGTTACCGTGCCATCCGCGGCTCCGGCACCCAGAGCCCCCGGAAGATCAAGACCAAGCGCGCCATTCCCGCTTTTTTCGAGATGCGCGAGGCGCTGCGCGAGGGCACCAGCCTCGTCCTCACCGCGGATGTGCCGAAGATCGCACGCGTCGCCGGCAAGGGCGCGATCCAGCTCGCGCGCGCCACCGGCCGGCCGATCTACCTCTTCGCGGCAGTGACGAGCGCGCGGGTGGAGCTCGGCAACTGGGACAGGGCCAGCATCGCCCTGCCCTTCGGCCGCGGCTGCGTGCTCTGGTCGGATCCGCTCTATGTCCGCCGGGCCGCCGATGAGCGCGAGATGGGCCTGATCGCGCTCGACATCTCGAACCAGCTCGATGAGCTCCATGCCACGGCGCATCGCCTGCTCGACCGGCGCCGCTAGGGCGACGATCCTGCTTATCTGGACATCAGCGGCCGGGCGCGGCGCAATCGGCCGGCGTGGCGCAGATCATGCCGGGCGGGCGCAACTGCTCCGGCGGACCGGCCGGCTCGATGACGATGCGGCTGAGATCGCCGGAGAAGCGCAGGCCGAGGCCCGACGAGATCAGCACGATCCGGGCCCGCGAGGACGCCAGGATGGTGGCGTTGGCGCCGGCGAGGAAATGGGCGCTGCCGCCGAGGCTGGCATAGGTACCGAAGACGTCCTCGCGCCGGTCGAGACCGTAGACCAGCATGATCACCCGGCCGTAATCGGCGCCGAGCCCGATGCCGACCGACAGGGCCGACCAGGTCACCGGCGTCGGAACCCCATCGGAGAAGCGCAATTCGCCGCTGCCATGACGCCCACCGAGGACGAAGGAGCCGCTGAGCTCGCCGCCGATGATATAGGCGTTCGGCTCGCCGAAGAGCGCGAGCGAGCGCTCGATCGGGATGCTGACGGTCTTGGAGGCGGCGTCGAACACGCTTTCGACCAGCCTGGAGATGTCCTGCCGCGAGGTTGTCGGCAATTGGCCGGCCCGGACGTCGCCCTTCGTCACGGCCCCCTGCCCGAGCGCGAAGCCGGGCAGAAAGGCCAGCAACGCGGCAAGCACGAGGCGCAAGCCGGGCCATCTCGACATGGCGCGCCGCACAAGCATCAGGCCGGCAGCTCCGGAAGAGAGTTGAACGGCAATGGCGATACGGTCCATGCAGAGACAGGAAGGGGCGCGCGCCCGGTTCCGCAAGCCATACCCGCATCGAGGTTCCGTGACGACTCGCAACGCTGCAGCAATCCCGTGTCGAATGCGACCGGCAAGCCGGCCGCATCGCGCAGCGCGGCATGGCGGCGAGGCCCGGCCATGACCTCGCTGTCGCGCGCCCTCACAATCCGCTTGTCGCTGCTCGGCATCGTCCTGTTCACCGCCTTCATCGGCGCCGTCATCGCCTTTGCCCTGATCACCGAGGATCCGGCTGTCCTGCGCAATGACGTCACCTCCCAGATCATCCAGCAAGCCGTGCGCCAGCCCTCCGGCACCACCTTGCAGGTCGAGAAGACCGCCGGGCTCAGCCGGATCGAGCGTACCAGCCCCTCGCTCTGGTACCTGGTCTCGGACGGACGTTCCGTCGTCGAGTATGCGCCAGAATTGCGGCCGGGCCTGCCGATCGACATCCGGCTCGACGGCCCGACCATCGCGGCGCAGATGCGCGTCGGCGGCGAGAACCCGCTCGCCTTCGACGTGGTCGAGAAGGATGGCAACAGGATCATCGTCGCCACCCGCGGCGGCCTGCCGGGCTGGGACCTGATCCTCGCCCATTTTCTGCGGGCGATCGCCGGCTCGGCGCTGGCGATCTCGGTGGTCTTCGGCCTCCTGATCGCCGGCGCGATCGCGATGTCGGTGTCCTATATCAGCGCCCGCCTGCGCAGCGCGGCCGAGGCCGCGGCAAAGATCGACCCGAAGGCGCCGCGCGGCCTGCTCCCCACCGAGGAGACCCCGATCGAGCTGATGCCGCTGACCACGGCGCTCAACGCGGCGCTCGACAAGATCGCGGGGAACATGGAGGTGCAGCGGCGCTTCATGAACAATGTCGCGCATGAATTGCGTACGCCGCTCACCGTGATGCGCGGTCGGATCGATGCGCTGCCGAACGACCAGATGCGGCTCGCGCTCACCACCGATGTCAGCCGGCTGACCACCATCGTCTCGTCGATGCTGCAGCTCGCCCGGCTGCACAGTACCGAATTGCCGTTCGAGCCGCTGCAACTCAACACCACCGCCCGCGCGGTGCTGGCCGATCTCGCGCCGCTGATCCTGAACAACGGCGCCGATGTCGCGCTGGAGGAGGAAGGCGAGCGCCGCGCGCTGATCGAGGCCAACGAGCCGACGGTGCGGGCCGCCATCGCCAACCTCGTCGACAATGCGCTGCGACATGCGCAGGCGAGATCGACGATCCTGGTCAAGGTGATCGACGGCGCCGTGGTCGAGGTTGCCGATGACGGGGTCGGCATCGCGCCGTCCGACCGTCCGCAGGTGACCGAGGCGTTCAACCGGATGTCGCCGAATTCGACCGGCGCCGGGCTCGGCCTGACCATCGTGCGCGACATCATGGCCGCCCATGGCGGCACGCTCACCATCCTCGGCCGGCCGGGCGGCGGCACGATGGTGCGCCTCGTCTTCCCGCCGCGCGAGAGCGGTGGCGCCTGAGGTGCGGCGCTTCAGTTGAGATTGCCCGTCATTCCAAGCCTTCGCGCAGCGATGAGCCCGGAAGGGCGGCGTGTTTCAGCACACTGCTTCCGACACCCGCAGCATGTAGCCTATGCCGCGCAGCGACGTGATCTCGACCGCCGCGCCGGCTTCCTTGAGCTTGCGCCGCAGTCGCGAAATCTGCGCCTCGAGCGTGTTGGATTCGATCAGATCGTCGAAGCCGTAGACCGCCTCGATCAGGACGTCGCGGGTGACGACGCGGCCGACGCGCTGGACCAGGGCTTCGAGGATCAGCGCCTCACGCCGGCGCAGGTCGAGCATCTCCGAGCCGACGGAGGCGCTGCGGCCTTCGAGATCGAGCGAGAGATTGCCGGCGGTGATCACCAGAGAGCGCTTGGGATTGCGCCGGCGCATGATCACCCGAAGCCGCGCCAGCAGCTCCTCCGGCTCGAACGGCTTGACGAGGTAGTCATCCGCGCCGCCGTTCAGGCCTTCGATCACATCGGCCTTGGCATCGCGGGCGGTTAGGACGAGGAAGGCGGGCCGCGTCTCGGAGGAACTCAGCGCCTTGACGATCGAGAGGCCGTCGCCATCGGGCAGGCGCCGGTCGACGATGGCGATGTCGAACGGCGTCGAGCGCAGGGCGGCGAGCGCCGCGTCGATCGTCGTCGTGCGATCGGCGATCAATCCGGCATTGGTGAGGAGCGAGGACAGGAACGCCATCAATTGTGGCTCGTCCTCGACGATCAGGGCGCGCATAGAGAGGTCGTTTCAGGGTGCACGGATGGAACGTGATGCCGGAATAGGGGCGAAATATCCAGACGCATCACGCTCCATCCATGCCTGGGCACGGCTATCAAGCCGCAAGGCGATCCGGGCCGGCTTCCCGGCCCGGAAGTTCGACGTCAGAAGCGGTAGTTCAGGCCGGCCTTGACGAGATGCTCGTTGACGCCGACACGAGCGCGGCCGCTGGCGAACTGGAAGTTCTGCTTGCCGAGCGAGACGTAGTTGTATTCGAGCTTGGCCGAGAGATTGTCGGTGATGCCGTATTCGGCGCCGGCGCCGACGACATAGCCGACCTTGCTCTTCTCCTTCGAGACCAGGCCGTCGCTGGCCTTCAGGCTGCCATAGGCGACACCGCCGAGGCCGTAGACCAGCACGCGGTCGAAGGCGATGCCGGCGCGGGCCTTGAAGGTGCTGACATAGCGCATATCGGCACTGGTGCCGCCGGTGCGCTTGGCGCCCTTGCCGAGGCCATTCATCGAGATGTCGGCCTCGACACCGGTGACGAGCCCACCGAGCTGCAGATTGTAGCCGAGCTGGCCGCCAAGCAGGACTTCACTGCGGCTCTTCTTGCCGGCTCCCTGAAAGCGATCGAAGCCAGCGCCGGTATGGGCGCCGACATAGACGCCGTTCCAGTTATAGGGCCGCGGCGCGGAATAGGCCGGCCATTCCTGCCCACGCACCGGACGATCGGCCGCCATGGCCGGGACGGCGAGCAGGGCCGACAGGCCGAGGCCTGCCAACGGGACGAAACGCTTCATCAAGGACTCCTTGCGGCGGCTAGGTCGCCGCCGACGCATCAGGCCAGACAAGTGAGAGACGGATTCACCGATCAGGTTGATTCAACCTGATCGGATCCGCTCTCGCGACCCCATGTCCGCGCATCGAACCGGGTCAGCACCGTGCAGATTGCGCGCGAAGATTACGGCAACGTTGCCTGCCTGGCAGAGCGCGCGTGATCGCCCACAGCGCCGCGGCCGAGGAGCGGAAGCCCTGCGAAGCCTTCAGTTCTGGGCGGTGCGCTCTGGACGCGATCGCACGTCCCTCGCCCCGTTCGCCCATTCGGCCAGCGGCGCGGTCGCCATGAACTGCTCGATCGCGAGCAGGGCGATGTCGCCGGAATGGCCGGAGCGGCGCAGGCCGAGGATCAGGCGGGCCAGCCATTCGCGGTGGGGATTCTCGAACGGCCCATAGATCGGGCCGACATGCCGCCACGCCTCGTGAAAGGCTGTCCCGAGGGCAGCGAGCTCTTCAGGTCCCGCATTGAACTGGCAGGCAGCCATGGCGAACCTCCCGGCGTTTCGCAGAAGCGGACCAGAGCCGGCCCGGCTTTGCAATCGGAAGTTGCCCCTCGATCTGAAGACTAGGCGAACGGCTGGTTAACGGCAATTGGAGAGATCGTCGCGAGCGGCGCACGATCCCGCGAGGGCACCTCCCGCGAATCGCGCCTGGTCCTTCATTCGGAGAAGCCGTCCTGCGACCCGCCACGATCCCGCCCGAAAAGCGCCCAGATCGGGCCAAGCGGCATCCAGACCCCTACGCCTGTTGCAGCCCCGCAACGGGCGCCTTCAAAGCTCGAAAGGTCGCGTCGATGTGAACGTCGATCGATTGAACGGCAGTCGCCGCTCTGCCAGAGATTTGGGGAATTGTTGACGTTTTTCCGTCACCTTTCCTCGCGCCCGCCCATCCCGAAACGCCCCCGAGGCCGCCATGCTCCGCTACTTCCGATTGGCCCTGATCGCCGGCACGGCCTTCGCGGCCACCGCAACCGCCGCCGTCGCCGAAATCGACCCGCTCACCCGCCAGCCGCTCGTCACCTATGTCGACCCCGCCAAGGCGCAGGCGACCGCGATCCCGCGCGAGATCGTCTCCTATGACGGCAAGCAGCGTCCGGGCACGATCGTGATCAACACGAGCGAGCGCCGGCTCTATTACGTGCTGCCCGACGGCAAGGCCGTGCGCTACGGCGTCGGCGTCGGCCGCCCGGGCTTCGACTGGGGCGGCACCCAGACCATCACCCGCAAGGCCGAGTGGCCGGGCTGGACCCCGCCCTCGCAGATGCTGAAGCGTCGCCCCGACCTGCCGCGCTTCATGCCCGGCGGCCCGGAGAACCCGCTCGGCGCCCGCGCCCTCTATCTCGGCTCGACCCTCTACCGCATCCACGGCTCGAACGAGCCGGAGACGATCGGCCAGGCGGTCTCTTCGGGCTGCATCCGCATGCTGAACGAGGACGTGATCGACCTCTACGAGCGCGCCAAGGTCGGCACCCGCGTCGTCGTCGCCCGCTGAGCGACAGAACGCGTCAAGGATTGCAAAGGCCGGCGTTTCGCCGGCCTTTTTTTGTTTCGCCCCGAAAATGACGCAGGCGATCGCGGTCAGCTCAGGCGCGTGGGCCGGGCTCAGCGCCGTGGCATCTCCGGAAATTCGAGCTTGGTCACGTCGTAGCCCAGCGCCCGGGCGCGGCCGACGAGCCGACGGCGCTGGGCCGCGCTCATCTGCGGGTCACGGGAGAAGATATAGAGATCACGGAATTCGGGGTCTGCCGAGATGAACCAGCTGTAGTCGCTCGCGCGATCGAGCACCCAGTAATCGCGAGTCACTGGGATGACACCGTAGAGCCGATAATCGACCCTGAGCTTGGCGTTCATGCCGGGATCGAGGATACGGCCGGGGCCGCCAATCGTCTTGAGCTCCCCTTGAGGCGTGCCCATCCGACAGGAGTCGAGAACATCGATATCACCGCCGGCGCTGCGCTTGTATTCGGTCGCGCCCGCGACGCACCCGTCGGTGATCGCCATCGGCCGGCGGGCGATCTCGTGCCAGAGACCGCTGTAGAAGCGTCCGGCATCGATTTGCTTCGCCGGTTCGGGCGCCCTGCTGGCCGACCCACTGATCGCCATGCAACCCGACAGAAGAACTGCCAGACCCAAGCTGGTGCCGATGACCCTGGCTCGCATGAAAAACCTCCCTGATGCGCATGAGGCGCGGTCCATCAGGAATATCTACGTGCAGGAAACGGCTTCGGTTCGTTCGCGGAGGGCAGTCTAGGCTACCCTCGCCTGACCCGCTCCCGCGACAGCCCCTTCGCCGCAAGCTCATCGAGATAGGCTTGCAGCTTCGCCTCGCCGCCGCGACCAAGTTCACGCAGATAGTCCCAGCCATAGATGCCGGTGTCATGCATGTCGTCGAAGGTCAGGCGGACGGCGTAATGGCCGACCGGCTCGACCTTGATGATCTCGACATCGCGCTTGCCCGGCACGGTCTGCTTCTGCGTCGGGTTGTGGCCCTGGACCTCGGCCGAAGGGCTCTCGACCCGCAGCAATTCGGCGGGGAGCGCATGGCTCTCGCCGCTTTCGAAGGTGATATGGAGCGTGCGGCGGTCCTTCGACAGACGGATCTCGCTCGGCCAATCTGACATCTTCGTGTTTCTCCAGAACGGCTTGCGACCATCAGCCTGCTTGACCGCGGGCTTGCCGCCGACAATGCTCGCTTCCTATATCAGAGTGGCGGCCGGCGCACTGCGCCGGAAGGCAGCCATCGCCCGAGGATTCCAGCCATCGTGCTGCATGACCCGATCAAGCCCTTGATGCGCGCGCCGCTGACCGATCCCTTCGGCCGCGACATTTCCTATTTGCGCATCTCGGTGACGGATCGCTGCGATTTCCGCTGCGTCTACTGCATGTCCGAGGACATGGCCTTCCTGCCGAAGCGCGATTTGCTGACGCTGGAGGAGATCGACCGCGTCGCCACCGCCTTCGTCTCGCGCGGCACCCGCAAACTGCGCATCACCGGCGGCGAGCCGCTGGTCAGGCGCGACATCATGAACCTGTTCCGCTCGCTCTCGCGCCATCTCGCCTCGGGCGCGCTCGATGAACTCACCGTGACCACCAACGGCTCGCAGCTCGCCCGTTATGCTCAGGAGCTGGCCGATTGCGGCGTGCGTCGCGTCAACGTGTCGATGGACACGCTCGATCCCGAAAAGTTCCGCAAGATCACGCGCTGGGGCGACCTCTCCAAGGTGCTGGGCGGCATCGAGGCGGCGCGCAAGGCCGGTCTGCGCGTCAAGATCAATGCGGTCGCGCTCAAGGGCGTCAACGAGGACGAGATCGAGGGCCTGATGCACTGGGCCCACGGGCTCGGCATGGACCTCACCCTGATCGAGGTGATGCCGCTCGGCGACATTGAGCCCGCCAGGCTCGACCAGTTCCTGCCGCTCTCCATGGTGCGGGCCAATCTGATGGACCGCTATACGCTCGACGACGATCCGTACCGGACCGGCGGGCCGGCGCGCTATGTCCGGGTCCGCGAGACCGGCGGGCTCGTCGGCTTCATCACGCCGATGACCCATAATTTCTGCGAGAGCTGCAACCGCGTGCGCCTGACCTGCACCGGCACGCTCTATATGTGCCTCGGTCAGGAGGATGCCGCCGACCTGCGCGCGCCGATCCGCGCCTCGAGCGACGACGCCCTGCTCTACCGGGCGATGGAAGAAGCGATCTCGCGCAAGCCCAAGGGCCACGACTTCGTCATCGACCGGCGCCAGCCCCGCGCTGCCGTCGGCCGGCATATGAGCGTGACCGGGGGCTAGTCGCTCTCTTCGTCCGGCGCTCGCCACCAGACATGACCGTCGGCGGGGGTTGGCACCGGAAAGGTGCGGGTCTCGATCGCATCGACGAAGCGCTGCTCACCGCCCGCCTGCCACTCGGCAAGAATCTTCTCGACCGAATGGCGGCTCTGGGCTGCGATTCCGACGTATCTGCTCGTTTTCCAATCTGTCTGTGCCTGCTCGTGGTCATGGCGATGAGGCAGGCCATAGCTGCACTTCAGGCAGATATAGGCCAGCGATTCCGTCCAGTCTTCGAGGTAGGCGACACCGGGCGCCCGGGATGTCAGCAGCGGCGCGAGGTTGTCCTGGTCGCGGCAGGTGACGAAGGCTGTGAATGTCTGAAAGAGTGAAGGGTCCCAGCGCTCCAGCGCGTTGAAGACGGGGACGACCTCGCCGCGAAGATTGCGCTGGCCCGTTGCGGCTCCGTCATGCAGCACGATATCATCGAAACAATAGCCGCTTTCCGGAAGGGGAATGTTCAGAAGCCGTGCGCGCACCGGGTCGATGCGTCTCGCAAACAGCGTCTCGCCATCGCCCCAGGCGTTCAGACGGATGCTGACGATACCGAAATCCGCCTGGATCGGCCCCTCTTCGCCAGGCAACGCGATACCGCATCTGGCCCATTGGTCGCGCGCCACGTTCCAGTCCCTGATCGCAGTTGCTGCGATCCCCGCATTCCAGGCGGAGGCTTCGTCGAACTCGTCCTGCAGCGATTGGGACATGAGGTTGTGGCGCAGAGAGTCAGGCCATTGCCGACGGTATTTCTGTGCGAGCCCGCGCATGTAGTGAAGGCTCGCGACTTCTGGATATCGCCGGCTCAACTCGTCGAAATACAGCAGAGCCCGGTCGAGCTCGCCCTGGTCGACGGCTTCGTAGGCAAGTTTGTCGAGATCCAGCGTCTCGATAGCCCCGACATCCTCACCCATCTCGATGACGTTCTCTCGCCTGCCCGCGCCTCACCACCGCCGATTAGTAGCTGAATGCCGTCGGCTTTCTATCCTGGCGCGCGAACAAAAGCGCCCCATGGCCCTCGGCGTAATCAGCGCCCGCGCAAGCTCCGCACGATGTTGGCCGCCCGCCTGAGAGCGGTCACGGCCGCTCCCACAGCAACCAGCCAGAGCGCGATGAGCAGCACCTCGCCCTGCCCTCGCCAGAGCGGCTCCAGCAGGGAAACGAGCGCAGCCGCCGTGATCGTCGCCATGCGGTGCTGCTTGGCCATCGGGCCGGAGAAGTCGGCCGGCAATCCGCAATTGCGGCCGAGTTCGCGGGTATAGGCGGTCAGCACGGCAAAAGCGGCCGCCGCCCAGCCCGGGGCCGGTGCGCCGATCCCGTAGCCGACGCCGATCAGGATCAGGATATCGGCGATCCGATCGGGGAACTCGTTCCAAAACGGCCCGTCAGAAGCCTGTTTGCCGCCCTCGATCGCGACCATGCCGTCGAAGAGATTGCAGAGCAGCCGGAATTGGCAGAACAGGGCCGCAGCAAGCAGCAGCGCGATGCGCGGCCCGGGGGTCGCACCGCCCGCGAGCCAGAAGGCGGCGCCGGCGACGGCCGCCATCGCCATGCTCGCCATCGAGATCTGGTTCGGCGTGAGGCCGCTGGCGCTCAGACGGCGCGCGATGGCCCGGGCCCAGCCGGTGTCGCGGCTTGAAAGCGGTCGGCGGTCGTCACTCTGCGCCATGGTTCATCGCCTTCCTGATCCGCCACAGCGAAAAATTGTAGAGCGCCGCATAGCTGGTCGCGACCGTGAGCGGGACGGCGATGGTCCTGGCGATCTCGGGCGTGCCGCCGATCGTGTGGATGAGCGTCAGCAGACTGGCGGAAACCAGACCGGCGATCACCGGCGGCGCCGGCAGCGCGGCCAGGCCGGAAAAGCGGCTAGCGAGATACTCGATGCCCCGTTTCAGCAGCAGGGTGATGAGAGCGGACAGCGCGCCCTGGATCAGCCCGGCGAGGAGCGGTGCCGGCATCGAATGGGCGCGGTTGGCGAAAGCCGCCCAGCTGCCCATGGCGAAGAAGGCGAAGCCGACATGCACGATGCTGCTTCGCATCAGGCGCGCGAGCGGCGGGCTCACGTCGCCGACCAGCCATAGCGGACGAGATGGAAGAAGATCGGGGCGGAGAACACCACCGAATCGAGCCGGTCGAGGAAGCCGCCATGGCCGGCGATCAGGTGGCCCCAGTCCTTGATGCCGCGATCGCGCTTGATCGCCGACATGACGAGACCGCCGAAGAAGCCCATCAGCACGATGACCAGCGCCAGGAACGCCGCCTGCAGCGGCGTGAACGGCGTCATCCAGGACAGGGCGGCACCGACCGCCGTCGCGCTGAGCGCGCCGCCGACGAAGCCCTCGACCGTCTTGGACGGCGACAGCCTGGGCGCGATCTTGGTGCGGCCGAGGAGCTTGCCCCAGACATATTGCAGGACATCGCTCATCTGCACGACGATGACCAGGAAGGCGATCAGCAGGACGTTGCGCCCCTGGAACCCGGGGATGTCGAGGCTGAGCAGCGCCGGCACATGCGAGATGCAGAAGACGCAGATCATCAGGGCCCACTGCACCTCGGCGATGCGCACGAGGAAATGCTCGGTGTCGCCGCGCAGCGACGCGATGATCGGCATCAGCAGGAAGGCGTAGACGGGAATGAAGATCGAGTAGAGGCCGTACCAGTCGATCCAGACCAGGTAGTACTGCACCGGCAGCACGACGAAGAAGCCGGCCGCCAGCGCCCAATGATCGGCGCGGCGCGTATCGGTCAGCGTGATGAATTCGCGAAGCGCAGCAAATGAGCAGAAGCCGAAGAGCAGCGTCACGCCGGCCTTGCCGCCGATCAGCGCCAAACCCATCAGCACGATCATGATCCACCAGGCGCGGATGCGATCGTTCAGGTTCTCGACCACGGCATTCGAGCCATCGGGCGACAGCCGGCGCTGCAGCACATAGCCAACCGTGGACGCCACGATCAGGACGCCGAGCAGGCCGGCCAGCACGGCGAGGAGATCGGGATGCGGCATCGTCATGGCGCGGTCGCCTTCGGTGACAGAGCGAGCAGCGCCGCTTGCGCTCTCGCCAGGAAATCCTGTTTCGTCTCGGTCTCGGCAAGGGTGAGAGCGGCGCCGAAGGTGACGGTGCAGACCAGCGGCACCGGCACGAACTCGCCCTTCGGCATGACGCGGTTGAGGTTGTCGATCCAGACCGGCACGAGCGTCACGTTCGGGCGCGCCTGCGCCAGATGGAACAGCCCGCTCTTGAACGGCAGCAACGGCGCCTCGGTGGTGTTACGCGTCCCTTCCGGGAACACGATGAGGGAAGCGCCGGCATCGAGCACTTCGGTCATCTGGACGATCGGATCAGCCATTCGCGTCGCGGGGTCGCGATCGATCAGGACGGCGTTGAAGACATCGCGGCCGATGAAGCGTCGCAGACCGCTCTTCAGCCAGTAGTCGCTGCCGGCGACCGGCCGGGTCGCGAAGCGCAGGCGCCGGGGCAGAACGGTCCAGATCAGGACGAAATCGCCGTGGCTGGCATGGTTGGCGAAGTAGATGCGCTGCTCTTCGGTCGGCGCGACGCCGTCCCAGCGCCCGCGCACCGCCGTGATGAAGCGAGCGAAGAACAGGATGAGCGCTCCGGCCAGGCCGGCTCCGATCTCGCGCATTCCCCCCACCCGATTGCCAGCCTGACGATGCGTATCGTTCATCGCGAACGCTGTCGACATTGCGGGGGTCTGGGGCGCATTCGACAGGCGGTCGCAGGTTTGCACGCGCCACCTTTTGGGGAGCCTCCAAAGACCCTCTCTTCGCCGGCTGCGGACTGCGGGATCAATTGGAGTGCTCAGGCTCCTGCGCTACAGTGAGCCGCCACCGATCAGAGAGCGAGTTCGAGCGATGAACGAGCATTCCGCCACGGCTAGGCCTACCCCTGCCCCCATGGATTTTCGCCAGCTCGCGCGCGGACTGGGAACGGTGATCACCTATGCCGCCGGGGACGTCATCTTTCGCGAGGGCGACGAACCCGCCCATGGCTACATCGTCCTGACCGGCAGAATCGAAGTCAGCAGCCACGGAAAGCTCATCGAGCAGGTCAGCGAAGGGCGAGCCTTCGGAATCATCTCGCTCGTCGACCAGAAGAAGCGATCCGCTACGGCCAAGGCGATGGAACCATCCGAAATCGCCCTGCTGACCTCGAAGCAATTCCGGTTCATGGTCGAAACGACGCCGAATTTCGTCTGGTATGTGCTCTCGGAAGTCGTGGACCGGCTGCGGGCGACGAATTCGGCCTTGTGATCGCTTCCCTCAGAACCTGACCGCGAGGTTCGCCTTGAAGGCGTGGTCCTGGGCGTCGTTTGCGAGCTGGGCGGTGTAGGAGGCGCCGAGGGTGATGTTCGGGCCGAGCCCGAGGTCGAGCCCGGCCTCGACGAGGGCAGCGTCGCGAGCGATCGGCAGGCCGCCAATGGTGAACCGGTTGCCCTCGGAGAAGGCCAGCGTCAGCTTGGGATCGACATCGCCGAAGGCATGGCGCCAGCCGAGCCCGCCGCGCAGCGTGACGTTTATCCCGGAAAGACGGGTCGCCGTCGCGGCGCGCAGGCCGAGCGTGGTGTAGCCAAGGCTGGTGTTGTCGCTCACGCCCGAGAGCGCGGCGGCGCCGGTGCCGCGCTCAGTGAAGCGGTCGCTGCGCAGCGCGACATAGGCCAGGCCGGCGAAGGGCTCGAGCGCGACCTGGCCCAGGGCGGTCTGGCCGAGATCGATGCGATAGCCGAGCTCGCCGAAGGCCTGCGCCGTGCCGGCATCGTAATCGGCCCGCAAGGTATCGCCGAGCCCGGCCGAGACGATGCTGCGGCGGGTCGAGAGATCGTGCCAAGTGTAGCTCAGGCCGGCGCGCAGGTTCAGGGCGCCCCATTGCCCGCCGCCGTAGAGACCGAGATGGTAATTGTCGCTCTCGCCCGAGGAGAGCCGGCCGTTAACGTCGAACTTGCTGTGGCTGAAGCCAGCGACGACGCCGAGGCGCAGGGCCTCGAAGACGGCGGCATCGGCGCCGACCAGCAGGCCGCCGGTCGAGCGAGAGAGGCTGGCAGCATTGCCGTCGCCGCTGGTGCGGCCCCAGGAGCCATAGCCCTGGCCCCAGACGGCGAAGCGCTCGGCCGAGGGCGGTTTCGGCAGCGGCCCCTTCACGGCGGGGGTGAGATCGGCGGTGAAGCCGTAGCTCAGTGTCGCCATCGGGGCCGAGCCGACCGCGCCGAAGGCCGAGCGCAGGCGGTCGTTCATCGCCAAGCGCAGCAGCCAACTCTCGTCGATCAGCACTGTGCGGGCCGAGGCATGGATCTCGCCGGCGAGCTGGCCGAGCGCGTTGCGGGCGGCCTCGACCGTCGGCTGATTATAGATGCTGGTCTGCACGGGATTGCCGGCCAGCATGCTGTCGACGGCATTGCCGACCGCCTGCTCATTGCCAGTCCGGCCGATGCTCCCCGCCGTGGCGGTCTGGACCACCGTCAGATAGGCGCTGGTCGCAGTCGTGCCGTTGCGCAGACTCAGGAACGGCGAAACCACCACATCGCCGCTATAGCTACCTATCACCACGGGTGCGGTCAGGATGGTGTAGCGCTGGCCGGCGACATAGGCTCCGCCGGTGGTGTTCGTGACCGCGATCGTCGCGCCGCTGGCCAGCGTCGCTTGGCTCTTCACGTCGATTCGGTCGGAGGTCTGGGTCGTGGGATCGATCTCGACCTCGTAGACCGCCCCGGCGTTCTGGAGATAGACGCCGAGAACGGTGAGCGTGCCGATCGAGTTGCCCGGGGTGATCCGCCCACCCGAAGCGACAACCGTCTGCCCGACCGTGCCCGACCCGCCGAGCCGGGCACCCGAGCCGACCTCCACCGCCGTCAGAAACGAGCCGTTCACCACCAGCGCGCCCTCGGCGATCGTCGCTTGACCGGTATAGCCCCTGGTTTCGCCGGTCAGGGTCAGCGTGGCGTTGCCGGTCTTGGTCAGCTTGCCCGTGCCGGTGAAGGCGCCCGACCAGGTCAGATTGGCATTGGTCTGGATGGTGCCGCCGCCGGCATTGACCGTCGCGGTGCGGGTCATGTCGAAGCTCGACGTGGTCTGCAGCGTGCCACCATTGAAGACAAGGCCGCTCGCAGTGGCGCCGAGTGCGCCTTCGCTGGAGATCGACAAGGTGCCGGCAAGCAACTGCCAGGTCGTATTCTCCGTGTTCGTCCCGGTCAGGGTCCAGGTGCTGTTGCCGGTCTTCTCGAAGCGATCGAAGTTCTGGTACTGTGCGCTGTTGCCGATCGTCGAGGCGTCGAAGGTGCTACTGCCGCCGCCGCCGAGGCGCAAAATGTCGTTGGTGGCCGTCGCGTTCGCAACGACATTGCCTTCGATGACGGACCCGGCCTGCAGTTCCAGGGTGAGGGAGCCTGTCGTCGGCGTGACGCCGGTCTGCCACCCGATCGCGTCATGCCCGGCACCGGCCCGGATCGTGCCGGAGTTCACGATACTGAGTGAGGATGTCGCACTATTGGTCCAGATCGCTGCGGCATTGGTCCCTTCGATCAGTCCCGAGTTGACGATCGGATTGTTGCCGATCCGAACCAGGACACCCACGCCACCAATCGACGTTCCGGTGCCATTAGCGGAGCCGGAGCCGCCCCTAATGGTTCCGGTATTAGTCAAGGATGAAGCCGCCGCCGAGCTGGGGCCGCCCATATCGACCCCTACGCCGCCGCCGGTAGTGCCATTGCCGCCCTGTATCGTGCCGGAGTTGACGACCGTCGTTACCGCCCGGACCTGCAAGCCGTTCCCGCCGACTGTCAGGCCATTGCCGCCGCTGACCGTACCGCTGTTGGTGAATTCGGCGCCGCCGCCGGCCAGACTGACACCCAGCCCGCCAGTCGCGCCTGTCGACGTGCCGCCGGTGATGGACCCGTTGTTCGTAATGTTGCTCGGGCGGCTCGTTAATCCCTGGAGGAACGCAGTCCCACCCAAGCCGGCCTGTGTCGCTCCATTGAACGTGCCTTGAAGCGTCAGATGGCTTGCGCCGGTATTGGTGATGTTTGTGCTTCCTGTGATCGTGAAGCCGTTGGTATCGATCGTCAGGTTCTTGTTCAGCGACGACAAATTCGTCGTCATGGTGATGTTCTGGGTCAGGATGATCGTCGAGTTCGCGTCCGCGCTGGCAGCCGAGAAGGCGGACGAGAGCTGACCGAAGGTGCTGACGTAGTAAGTCTCGGCGAGTGCCGGTGCAGCGCCGCAGCCAAGCGCCAGTGCGGCTGCGCTGACGGTTCGAAGAAGCTTTTCGGTGGTCAAACCCTTCGAGCCAGCCCGCATATGCCACTCCGGTAGCCAGCGCCGCCCGAAACGATTCGAGCAGCGTGCAACCATGACTAGAGTCGGCTCGCTAAGGGAATGTTAAGACCTGAGGCAGGAACCGCATCGGGGGGCTGCGTCCGGCGCAGGCGAGGCAACCGCGCGGGCCAACTTCAGAGCGGCAGGCTCCGCCCGGCCCTCACGCAGTCTCCCCCTGCCATCGTCGCATCTTGCTCACGGCGTCTTGTGTACTAGTATACCGGCAAGGCCGCAGCAAAGCAGGCCAGCACAGGGAGGTAGCATGACCCATCCGACACGGCGCGGCGTGATCGCCGGCGCTTCCAGCCTCGCCGCGCTTTCAGCCGGCGGAGCCCTCGCCCAGACCGCACCGGCGAGCCCGGTGATGCTCAACATCATCGACGTCGCCGGCAATCTGCAGCTGACGCAGGCTTCGATCGAGAAGTTCGCCAAGGACAATCCGAAGCTGATCTCGCGCCTGAATTTCTCGCGGGCGCCCTCGCCGGAGCTGCCGGCCAAGCTCAAGGCCCAGCAGGACGCCAATCGCGTCGACATCGACATGGTGCTGACCGGCCCAGGCGCGATGTCGGACGGCATCCAGCAGGGGCTGTGGGTCGACGTCTGGAAGTCGCACACGGCGAGCCTGCCCAAGGCCGAGGAGATCTATCACGAGCAGGCGCTGATGATGCAGCGCAATTTCGGCCAGAACGAAGGCGTCGCCGTCGTCTACTCGCCGTCGGGGCCGCTGTTCGAATACATGCCCGACAAGCTCAAGACCGTGCCGAAAACGGCCGAGGAGTTTCTCGCCTATGTGAAGCAGAACCCTAACCGCTTCACCTATGCCCGCCCGCTCAATTCCGGCCCCGGCTGGACCTTCCTGCAAGGCATGCCCTACATCCTCGGCGACAGCGATCCGACCGACCCGATGAACGGCTGGGCCAAGACCTGGGCCTATCTCAAGGAGCTCGGCACCGCGATCGACTACTATCCGACCGGCACCGCCGCGACGATGAAGGAGCTCGGCGACGGCACGCGCGACTGCATCGTCTCGACGCTGGGCTGGGACATCAATCCGCGCGCGCTCGGCATCGTGCCGAAGGAGGCGAAGGTCTTCACCATCGCCAACACGCACTGGATCCCCGACACCCAGTTCATGTGCATCCCGAAGGGGGTGGCGGCGGACAAGATTCCGGTGATCCTGGCGCTGATATCGCATCTGCTGAAGCCGGAATCGCAGGCGGCGACCTATGACAAGGGCTATTTCTATCCCGGCCCGGCGATCAAGGGCGTCACGCTCGCAATGGCGCCGCAGGAGAGCCAGGACGTGCTCAAGGAGTTCGGCCGACCCGAATATGACGGGCTGATCTCGAGCTTGCCGACCCGCCCGCCACTGACGCCCGCGCGCCTGGTCGCCGCCTTCCGGCGCTGGGACCAGGAGATCGGCGTCGGCCACGCGCCGAAGTAAGATGCGCTTCGCGGCTATAGGACTCGACCACCGCCATATCTACCATATGGTCGGTGGCCTGCTGGAAGCCGGCGCGGACTGCGCCGGCTTCGATCCTGCGACCAGTGACCCACGCGTCCTCGCCGGCTTCCGCGAGCGCTTCCCGCAATTGCAGGAGGCGCAAGCCGACGCGTTGCTCGACGACCCCACGATCGAACTTGTCGTCTGCGCCGGCATCCCCTCGGAGCGGGCTGCGCTCGCCGTCAAGGCGATGCGCGCCGGCAAGGACGTGATGGTCGACAAGCCCGGCGTCACGACCTTCGAGCAGCTCGCCGAGGTCGAGCGGGTCGTCGCGGAGACGGGCCGCATCTTCTCGGTCTGCTTCTCCGAGCGTTTCATCGTCCCCGCGACCATCGTCGCCGGCAAGCTGATCGCGGACGGGGCGATCGGTCGCGTGGTGCAGACGGTCGGCCTCGGCCCGCACCGACTCAACCGAGCGATCCGGCCGGACTGGTTCTTCGACAAAAGCTGTTTCGGCGGCATCCTCACCGACATCGCCTCGCACCAGATCGACCAGTTCCTGCATTTCACCGGCTCGCCCGACGCCGAGATCGCCGCCTCCGGCACCGGCCATTTCGGCCTGGCCGACCTGCCCGATTTCGAGGATTTCGGCGAGATCCTGCTTCGCAGCGACCGGGCGAACGGCTTCATCCGCGTCGACTGGTTCACCGCCGACGGCCTGCCGACCTGGGGCGACGGGCGGCTCACCATCCTCGGCACCGAAGGCACGATCGAGCTGCGCAAATATGTCGACATCGCCGGCCGACCCGGCACCGACCATGTCTTCCTGGTCGACAGGGCCGGCACCCGCCATATCGACGCGTCGGGCGAGCCCTTGACCTATTTCCGCAACCTGATCGCCGACATCGAAACCCGTAGCGAAACAGCGGCGACGCAGCGGCACATGTTCACGGTCTGCCGGCTTGCCTTGCATGCGCAGGACCGGGCCGTACGCCTGCCCGTCAGAGGAACCGACGCGAAGTGACACGCAAGCTCGGCATCGCCGTCATCGGGCTCGGGCCCGCCGCCCTGCCCCATTCGCGCAGTCTCATCGATCTGGCCGACAGGGTCGACGTCCGCCATGTCGCCAGTCGCTCGCAGGCGCGGCTCGACGCCTATCAGCGGCAGTTCCCCTTCCCCGGCACCACCGACATCAACGCGGTCCTCGCCGATGAAAGCGTCGAGGCGGTGATCGTGCTGACGCCGCCGGCGAGCCATCGCGATGTCGGGGCGCGCTGCCTGGCCGCCGGCAAGCATGTGCTGGTCGAAAAGCCGCTGGAGCTGACGGTGGCGCGCGGCGAGGAGCTGGTAGCGGCGGCGCGCCGAGCCGGCAAGGCCTTCGGCGTCGTGCTGCAGCACCGCTTCCGCCCGGCGAGCCTCAGGCTCAAGGCGGCGCTGGACGGCGGCGAGCTCGGCAGCGTCGAGGCCGGCCTGCTGCAGGTGCCGTGGTGGCGGCCGCAGAGCTACTATGACGAGCCCGGCCGCGGCACGATGGCCCGCGATGGCGGCGGCGTGCTGCTGACGCAGGCGATCCACTCCTTCGACCTGCTCCGCTCGCTGGTCGGGGTGTCCAAGGTCGTCGCGGCGCAGGTGCGCACCACCTCGCTGCACCGAATGGAGACCGAGGACTATGTCGGCGCCCTGCTGGAGGCCGGCAACGGCGCCCCGGTGACGCTGGTGACCACCACCGCGGCCCATCCCGGCCATCCCGAGCGCATCGAGATCATCGGCAGCAAGGGCCATGCGTCATTGGTCGGCGGGCGACTGCAGCTCTCCTTCGTCGATGGCCGCTCGGAGGTGGTCGAGGCCGAGGGCAATACCGGCAGCGGCGCCAACATCATGGACTTCCCGCACGACGCCCATCGCGCCGTAATCGCCGACTTCCTCGATGCGATCGAGGCCGGGCGCGATCCAGTGGTGACGGGCGAGGAAGCCCTGACCTCGCAGCGCTGGATCGACGCAATCCTGGCGGCGGGGCGCGGTTGATCACACCGTCTTTCCGGGACGGCGCGCCAGCGCCGGGCCCGGAACCCATGAACACGACGACTTTCATGGAGGTGCGGCAGTCGTAGCGCGCTTGCGACAAGCCCGGTGTTCATGGGTTCCGGGCTCAGGCCTGCGGCCTGCCCCGGAATGACGGCTGCGTCCTGTCACGCCATCCTGTACGCCATGCGCACGCCGCCCCAATGGCGGCCGGCAACGCGCACCGGCGCATCGACCTCGCGCATCAGCTGGATGCCGGCGCTGCCCATGTCGCGCTGGTAGGACTGGATGATGAAGGGCCGCGCCGAGCGTGCCGCGGTGATGCCCGCGCGATCGTCGAAGATGCGGCGGTCGCGGCTATAGGCTGGGTTCCAATCGGGATCGCCTGGACGCTGCGGCCGCGAGTATTCGGGGTGATGCACCGGGACATAGCCGTTGCGGTCGATCGGCAAGGTGAAGACGAGGCGCGGATCGCTCGCCTTGGCCTGCTCCATCACCGACGGCAGGATCGCCTGCAGTACCGGCAGCGCCCGGTTGGCGAACTGGCGCGGATTTGAATCCGGCACCGGCACATAGTCGGTGTCGAACAGGTCCTCCTCGCTAAGGCGGCCGGTGCGCAGCGCCGCTTCGAGCAGGGCGGCGACGCGATGCGCAAATTCCTGCGCCTGCTCGATCAGTGGGCGATAGCCTTCCTCGATCTGCGCCAGCCGCCGGTGCAGCGCCGCATGTGCTTCCTCCTCGCCGCGCTCGAAGGCGATGTGGAGGCCAAGATCGCTGCGCGCCATCACCCTGCACGGCAACGGCGGCACACCCTCGATCGCGATCGTGCCACGCATCCGCGGCCTCAGCTCGGGATCGGCGACCGACAGAAGCGCGCCGCCGAAGCCGAGATCGATCGTCTGCCCGGCGGCGACGCGCTCGCCGAATGTGAGCCTGGCCGCGCATTCGGCCGGGAAACGATCGTGCTGGCGCCGGTCGGCGAAGACAGTGTGGCGCAGCGTTGGCACGAAGCGCTCCAGCAGCCCCTCCGCCTGGCGCGCGCCTTCGGCCAGTGCCCGCCTGGCATCGATGTTCTCCTGCGCGGCGGCGAGCGCGACGCGGTCGACCTCGCCGACGCGCTCGCGCACCGTCTCAATGAAGCGGGCGGTCGCCTCGGCGCTACGCGACAGCTCGGCCGCGGCGGCCGCCTGCTCCTGCGAGGCCTCGCCGACGGTCGCCATCACCGGGTTGACCTCGCCGACCAAACGGAAGGCGTCGGTGACGACGGCGGCCGAGCCTTGCGCCGTCTGGTTCAGCCGGTCGACCTGGTTGCGGATATGGTCGACCGCATCACGCACGCCCAGGGAAAGCGATTTCACCTCCTGCGCGACGACGCCGAAGCCCTTGCCGGCCTCGCCGGCGCGCGCCGCCTCGATGGTAGCGTTGAGGGCGAGCAGATTGGTCTGGCGGGCGATCTCGGCGATGGCGTCGACGATCGAGCGAATCTCGCTGGTCGCGGCCGCGAGCCCGTTGATCATCTCCGTGGCCTCGGCGGCGCGCTCGGCGGCGTTGTCGAGCATGTCGCGGGCGCCGGACATTGCGGCGCCGACCCGCTCGGCCGCTTCCGAGACCTGCAAGGTCGCCGTCGCCAGCGCCGAGGAGTTGTCGCTCGCCTGCAGGGCCGCCTCGCGGAGTTCAGCCATGCCGCCGCGGATCTCGCGGGAGCGGATTTCCGAACGCTCGGAGCAGTGCTCGGCCTGGTCGAGTCCGTCATTGAGGCGGCGCATCGCCGCGACGACGTCGCTCTCCAGCTCGTTGATCGCCTCGCTGATCGAAGTCTCGGTGAGCGGCTGCGGCGGCGCAGGCGTCTGCGGCACGGCTTGCGGCGCAGCCGGCGCGGCAGCGGGGCCGGCGCGGCCCAACAGGCGCCAGACGGAGCGAGCAAGCATAGGCATTCCCGGGCGAGACAGGATGCCAGAGCATGCGCCGACAGGGTTAACAAAACCCTGCTATCGCCCGCGCAAGGCAGGATTTCCCAGCTGCCACCCCTGCCCGCCACGCAGATGCGCCCGCCTACCGGGCGGGATGGACCGCCACTGCCCGCCCGCCTAGATTGCAGGCAGATTTGGCCAGCAAAGACGGCCTGTTCCTCCTAGGGATGTTCGATGAGTTCATCGCATTACGACGTGATCGTCGCCGGCGTCGGAGCGATGGGTTCGGCCGCCTGCTGGCACCTGGCCAAGCGCGGGCTCAGGGTACTCGGACTCGAGCGCTTCGATCTCGGCCATGCCATGGGCTCCTCGCACGGGCTGACGCGGATCATCCGCCTCGCCTATTTCGAGGGCTCGCACTATGTGCCGATCGTCAAGCGCGCCCATCAGCTCTGGCAGGAGACCGGCGATGCGGCCGGGCTGAAGCTGCTGCACGTCACCGGCTCGCTCGACCTTGCGCCGGAAGGGCTCGGCCCGGTCGAATCCTCGCTGCAATCCTGCCTCGACCACGATCTTGAGCACGAGGTGCTCGGCCGCGACGAGGTCATGCGTCGTTTCCCCGCCTTCCATCTGCCGGAGGGCCATCTCGGCCTGTGGCAGCCGGGCGGCGGCTTCGTCGCCTCAGAGAAGGCGATCTACGCCCATGTCGGGCTGGCGCAATCCAAAGGCGCCGAGATCCGCACCGGCGAGCCGATGCTCGACTGGCAGCCGACCGCCGATGGCGGCGTCACCGTCCGGACCGAACGAACCACCTACTCGGCCGGGCGGCTGGTGATCGCCTCCGGCGGCTGGATCGCGGACGCGGTACCGCAACTGGCGCGCTCGATGACGACGGTGCGCCAGGCGATCGGCTGGTTCACCACGCGCCGGCCGGAGCTGTTCCGCGAGGACGCCTTCCCCGTCTTCCTGCTCAGCGCCGAGGAAGGCACCTTCTACGGCTTCCCGCTCTACGAGCATCCCGGCTTCAAGCTCGGCGGACCGCATTTCGCGCGCGAGCCGATGGACCCGCGCCAGCCCGATCGCACGCCGAGCGCGAACCAGGTCAGGCTGATCCGCGAATGCCTGGCGCGCTACCTGCCCGATGCCAATGGCGACCCGCTGACGGTGAAAGGCTGCGTCTACACGGTCTCGCCCGACGAGGATTTCGTCATCGACGCCGTGCCCGGCGTGCCGCAGGCGGTGTTCGCCTCGGCCTGCTCCGGCCATGGCTTCAAATTCGCCAGCGCGATCGGCGAGATCCTCGCCGACCTTGCCACCAGCGGCCGCTCGGCCTTCGACCTCTCGCCCTTCTCCCTCTCCCGCTTCGACGCCTGAACCGTCGATCCGGCACGGCGCCTTGCCGCTCGGCCTGCAAAAAGGCCGAGCGGACAGCCCGCAAATCCTGACAGGAACCACCTTGGCCACCGCCGCCCAGAACCGTCGCGGAATCATCGCCATGCTGGCGGCGATGACGCTCTTCTGCTGCAACGACGCTTTGGTGAAGCTCGCCCGCGAAGCCTTCCCGGCCGGGCAGGCGCTGGCACTGCGCACCGCATTCGCCATCCTCGCCGGCGTCGCGCTGGTGGTGTTCATGGGCGACTGGCGCAAGCTGCCTCTCGGACTGAGGCCGCTGGTGCTCGCACGCGCCAGCGTCGAAGCGCTGGCTGCACTCACCTTCAACTGGGCGCTGGGGCTGCTGCCGCTCGCCAACATCACCGCGATCGTGATGGCCTCGCCTTTGCTCATCGTCCTCTTCGCCGCAGTGCTGCGGATCGAAACCGTCGGCTGGCGCCGGATGCTGGCACTGGTGGTCGGCTTCGTCGGCGTACTGATCGTGATGCGCCCGAGCGCCGACGGCTTCAGTGCGGCCGCCCTGGTCGCGCTCGCCGGCACGGGCCTCGTCGCCATCCGCGACCTCACGACCCGCTTCATCAGCAGCGAGATCCCCTCGACGGTAATCTCCCTGGCCGCGATGATCGTCGTCGGGATGCTGGGCCTCGGCATGGGCCTGGTCGAGCCTTGGCAATCGCCCTGGCGGATCCAGACGGTCTATCTCGGCCTCGCCGCGCTGCTGGTGACGGCGGCCAGCTTCTGCATCATCAGCGCCTTCCGCAACACCGATGTCGGCGTCGTCGCGGGCTATCGCTACTCGGTCGTTCTCGTCGCCGTGCTGATCGGCTGGCTGGTCTGGGGCGATACGCCGGACGGCATCGCCTATGCCGGGATCGCGCTGATCGTCGGCAGCGGCCTCTACACCCTGCACCGCCAGCGCGCCCGCCCCGATTCGCAGCTGAAGCCCGAGGGCGACAAACCGCTATGACAGCGAAGCCCACCCTCACCGTCCTCGTCGCGATCTCGACGCTGCAGCCGATCGCCCTCAACATGCTGGCGCCGGCGACCCCGGCGCTCGCCCGCAACTTCGCCACCAGCTATGCGACGATCCAGCTGACGCTGACCCTCTTCCTGGTCGCCGTCGCGCTGACGCAGCTCATCGTCGGTCCGCTCTCCGACCGCTACGGGCGCCGCCCCTGCGTGCTCGCCGGCACGGCCGTGTTCGCGGCAGGCTCCGTGCTCGGCGCCCTGGCGGACAGCGCCGGGACCCTGCTGTTCGCGCGCGTGCTCGAAGGCGCCGGCTCCGGCACGACCTTCGCCCTGGCGCGCGCCATCATCCGCGACACGGCAGGCCGCGACCAGGCGGCGCGGCAGATCGCGACCGTGACCATGGTCATGGTGGTCGCGCCGATGATCACGCCCTATCTCGGCGGCCATATCGAGACCAATCTCGGCTGGCGCATGATCTTCTGGTCGATGGCCGCCACCGCGGCGATCGTGCTGGTGCTGGTCGGCCTGCGCCTGCCCGAGACGGCGCCCAATGTCGGGGTGCGGACCTCGCTCACCGGCATCTTCCGGGCCTTTCCAGAGCTGGCGCGCGACCGCAGCTTCATCAGGAACGTGGTCGCGCTGGCGATGACCTCGGCCGCCTTCTTCGCTTTCATCGCGGCGGCGCCCTTCATCGTGGTCGAGACGATGGGGCGCGGCTCCGACACTTACGGCGCCTATTTCATCCTCAACGCCTTCGGCTACATGGTGGGCAACTTCACCATGTCCCGATTGGTGCTCCGGCACGGCACTGCAAAGATGGCCTGGATCGGCCTGATCATCTCGTTCGTGGCGATCACGGCCGCCTTCGCGATCGCGCTCTCGCCATGGTGGACGCCGCTGACCCTGTTCCTGCCGCTCGCCATCAGCGCGATCGGCAACGGCCTGACCCTGCCGGGAGCGACCGCCGCCGCGCTTTCGGCCCGGCCAGAGCTCGCAGGCTCGGCGGCAGGGCTCGCCGGCGCGCTCCAGCTCGGCTCCGGCGCGCTCGCGACCGTCGTCATCAGCTCGCTGGTGGCGCATTGGCCGCCGGCTCTGATGGCGATGATGTGGCTGATGCTCATCGTCGCGATCATCGCATTGCGCAGCGAGCCGCGTAGGCGAAAGGACTGATCCACAGCGCCTTGCGCGGCGCAATGTTGTACGGCATGTAGCAATCGTATAACCGCCCTTCGCAAACCGCATGATGCGGCCGAAAATCCACGAGGTCAGGGAGGACTGAGGTGGACGCACCCCTCGCTTTGAGCCGCGCGATCGACACGCTCAATCTCAAGATCGGCCGATCCGTGGCCTGGCTGATCCTCGTCGCCGTCATCGTCTCCGCCGTCAACGCGATCATCCGCAAGGTCTTCAACGTCTCGTCGAACGCCTGGCTCGAATTGCAATGGGTGCTGTTCGGCGCGGTGTTCCTGCTCTGCGCCTCCTGGACACTGCAGGTGAAGGAGCACATCCGCATCGACATCGTGAACAACCTGCTGCCGAAGCGCGTGCAGCAATGGATCGACCTGATCGGCCATCTCCTGTTCCTGCTGCCGTTCTGCGCGCTGATGGTCTACCACTCCGGTCCGTTCTTCATGCGCTCCTACCAGGTCAACGAGCAGTCGCTCTCGGCTGGCGGCCTGCCGCAATGGCCGGCCAAGGGCCTGGTGATCATCGGCTTCTTCCTGCTGCTGCTGCAGGGCATCTCGGAAGTGATCAAGCAGATCGCGATCATGACCGGCAAGCTCGACGACGACGCCCATGGCGGCGGCCATGCCGCCGCCGCGGAAGCCGAGGCCCAACGCCTGATCGACCAGGCCAAGGCCGAAGGCCTCGCCCCGTGAGCCCAGACGCAGCTTCCCGGACCCGCTCCATGACCTTCCTTCGCTCTGCCGCGCTGCTGCTCGCGCTCACCGCAGCCGCCTTCCTCAGCCTGCACACCGGCGACGCCCACGCCGCCGGGATCGGCGATTTCCTGCGCGTCAACATGGCGCCGGTGATGTTCGTCGCGCTCGTGCTCTTCCTGCTGCTCGGCTACCCCGTCGCCTTCGCGCTCGCCGCCAACGGGCTGTTCTTCGCGCTGGTCGGCATCGAGCTCGGCCTGTTCCAGGAGAACTTCCTGCAGGCGCTGCCGGAACGCATCTACGGCACGATGAACAACGACGTGCTGCTGGCGATCCCGTTCTTCACCTTCATGGGCCTGGTGCTTGAGCGCTCGGGAATGGCCGAGGACTTGCTCGACACGATCGGCCAGCTCTTCGGGCCGGTCCGCGGCGGCCTCGCCTATGCCGTGATCTTCGTCGGCGCGCTGCTTGCCGCCACCACCGGCGTCGTCGCGGCTTCCGTCATCTCGATGGGCCTGATCTCGCTGCCGATCATGCTGCGCTATGGCTATGACCGGCGCCTCGCCTCGGGCGTGATCGCGGCGTCCGGCACGCTGGCGCAGATCATCCCGCCCTCGCTCGTCCTGATCGTGCTCGCCGACCAGCTCGGCCGTTCGGTCGGCGACATGTACGAGGGCGCCTTCATCCCCGGCCTCGTGCTGTCCGGCCTCTATGCCGGCTATGTCTTCCTGGTCACGATGGTGAAGCCGGAGCGCGCGCCCGGCCTGCCGCCGGAGGCGCAGACGCTGCGCGATGCCGACGGCAAGACAAGGCGCTTCTCGCTGCTGGTGGTGACGATCATCGCCTTCGCCATTGCCATTGGCTACATGAAGTCCTTCACCAAGGTTGGCGGCGGCGCGGACTTCGTCATCCTGACGATGTCGATCGCGGTCGCGGTCTCCTTCGTGATCGCGCTGATCAACAAGTTCCTGAAGCTCAACCTGCTCTCGCGCATGACCGAGCAGGTGATCTTCGTGATGGTGCCGCCGCTGGCGCTGATCTTCCTGGTGCTCGGCACGATCTTCATCGGCGTCGCCACGCCGACCGAAGGCGGGGCCATGGGCGCGGCCGGCGCGATCCTGCTTGCCATCGGCAAGAAGCGCATGACCTTCGACCTGCTGCGGCAGGCGACCGAATCGACCGCCAAGCTCTCGGCCTTCGTGCTGTTCATCCTGGTCGGCGCGCGCGTGTTCTCGCTGACCTTCTACGGCGTCAACGGCCATGTCTGGGTCGAGCACCTGCTCGTCGGGCTGCCCGGCGGAGCGACGGGCTTCCTGATCGTCGTCAACGTGATGGTCTTCCTGCTTGCCTTCTTCCTCGACTTCTTCGAGCTCGCCTTCATCATCGTGCCGCTGCTCGGCCCGGCGGCCGACAAGCTCGGCATCGACCTGATCTGGTTCGGCGTCATCCTCGGCGTGAACATGCAGACCTCGTTCATGCACCCGCCCTTCGGCTTCGCCCTGTTCTTCCTGCGCTCGGTCGCGCCGAAGAAGGCCTACAAGGACAAGATCACCGGCAAGATGATGGAGCCGGTGACGACCGGGCAGATCTACTGGGGTGCCGTGCCGTTCGTGGTAATCCAGTGCATCATGGTCGCGCTCGTCGTGCTCTTCCCGCAGATGGTGATGCACTACAAGAACTCGGGCGTGCAGCTCGACCAGCAGCAGATCAACAAGCAGCTCGACAGCATCAGCATACCTGGGCTCGGCGGCTCCGGCGGATTGCCCGGGCTCGACCTCAACGCCCCGCCGACGCTGAACCTCAAGTGAGGCGCCATAGCATCGGACCGAAAAGTGGAATCCACTTTTTGGAAGAATCCGATGCGATAACAAAGCGATAGATCATCGTGATCGCGTCCGATCGGACGCGCGATGATCTAAAGCCAGAACAAAAGCCCCGGATCGGCGATCCGGGGCTTTTGTTCTTCAAGCGCGTCATGCTCGGGCTTGACCCGAGCATCTCCGGCCGGACGGGGCTCCGATCAGCGCCTTCTCGTCATGGGATTCTCGGGTCTGCGCTTCGCTTTGCCCGAGAATGACGCCAGGTTCACCAGCGCTGCCAGCCATTATTCAGGTTGTTGTCGACCCGGCCGCGGCCACTGACGACGGCGCGGACCTCGCCGACGGAGGTCTGGCTGCGCGCCTCGCCATAGACCATCGCATCCGCAGCGGAGCCATAGCCGCGATTGCTGGAGCTCTTGCCGAATTCGACGCGGACCCCGCCGCCGACGCGGACGCAGGCCGAGGAGCCCTCGACACGCACGAAACCCGGCCCGTATTCCGGACAGGGACGCGCGGCCTGACTTGGCGCCGGGCGAGCGGCGGCCGGCTTGGTCTGGACCGGCCCACGACCGGGAAGCGGCTCGCCGATCGACTGAGCGGCGGCGAGCGCGGGCAGGCCGAGGGTCGCGAGGATGATGGCGATTGGCAGCTTCATGAGTGCCCCGATTTGCGATGATGGACAGGATAGCGCTTCGAACGAGGCCGGGCTAGGGCAAGCCGTCAACCGGCCCTGACGCTCTCCGCCAGGATCGGCGCGGTCTCGATCTCACCGACGCCGGGCACGGCGCTCAGCTTGTCGACCAATCGCGACAGGGCAGATGCATCTGAAGTCTCGACGATCAGCATCGCATCGACGGGGCCGGCGAGCGAATAGCAGGCGACGATCTCCGGCCAATGCCTGAAGCGATCGAGCACGGTGGCGCAGGGGCGCGTGCGGATGCGCAGGGAGAGTATGGCGCGGGTCACCGGCGCCTTCGGCCTGTCGGCAAGCCGCACCGTATAGCCGAGAATGACGCCGTCGCGCTCGAGCTTCGCCATGCGCTCCTGGATCGCGGTGCGCGAGAGCCCGGCATCGCGCGCCAGCGCGGTGAAGGAGGCGCGCGCATCGGCCTGGAGCAGCGCGAGCAGTTTCTGGTCGATGGCATCGAGCTCACCGTCGTTTCGCAAGCGAGATCCCTCCAGAAACCGCCGATCGCAGGCATCACCGGCGTCTTGCCTATGGCATGGGCGCCGCCGCCGGTGAAGATTTTGGGCCTCTTCCACCATGGAGAACGGGAATGAGGACGATCAAGCCGCAGGACTTCACCGGCAGCCGCGCCTGGGAAGCGCTCAACATCGAGCGCATCGACGACGCCACGATCCGGCTGCACTGGACCGACCAGCCCTACAAATGGCACGTCAACGATGGTCCGGAGGTCTTCGTCGTCCTCGACGGCGAGGTCGACATGCACACCCGCACCGAGGGCGTCGAGAGCGTGCAGCGGCTGCTGCGCGGCGACATCTTCCACGCGCAGGACGGGGACGCCCATGTCGCCCACCCAGTCGGCCCGGCGCGCGTGCTGGTGATCGAGCGCGCCGGCAGCGTCTGAGGCAAAAAAACCCCGGCCTCACGGCCGGGGGCCCCTTCGAAAGATGGCCGGCGAACCGGCAGATCGCTCTCTTCTCAGAGCAGGTTGCCCGCGCGGGCGCGGATCAGGAAGTTGTCGTAGGTGTATTCGGCGATCTGGAACCAGAGATATTCGTCGCCCCGGAAGGCCGACATCGCCTCGTAGATCTTCTTGAAGTCCGGGTTCTTGGCATTGGTCTCGGCATAGACCTCCTTGGACGCCTTGAGGCAGGCTTCCATGATCTCCTGCGAGAACGGCCGCAGCTGCGCGCCGCCGCCGACGAGGCGCTTCAGCGCCGCCGGGTTGCGGGCGTCGTACTTGGCCTGCATGTCGATATTGGCGAGACCGGCCGCCGTCGTCAGGATCGACTTGTAGATCTTCGGCAGGCCGTCCCACTTCGCCGTGTTGATGAAGAAGTGCAGCGAGGCGCCGCCTTCCCACCAGCCGGGATAGTAGTAATAGGGCGCGACCTTGTTGAAGCCGAGCTTCTCGTCATCGGCCGGCCCGACCCATTCGGCCGCGTCGATCGTGCCCTTCTCCAGCGCCGGATAGATGTCGCCGCCGCCGATCTGCTGCGGCACGACGCCGAGCTTGCTGACGACCTGGCCGGCGAAGCCGCCGATGCGCATCTTCAGGCCCTGGAGATCGGCGACCGTCTTGATCTCCTTGCGGAACCAGCCGCCCATCTGGCAGCCGGTATTGCCGCCCGGCACCGCGTAGATGTTGTGCTTCTTGTAGAACTCGTTGAGCAGGTCCATGCCGCCGCCATGGTAGAACCAGGCGTTCTGCTGGCGGGCATTGAGGCCGAAGGGCACGGCCGTGCCGAAGGCGAAGGTCGGATCCTTGCCGACATAATAATAGGAGGCGGTGTGGCACATCTCGACCGTGCCGTTGGTCACCGCATCGGCCGCCTGCAGGGCGGGCACGATCTCGCCGGCCGCGAAGACCTGGATCTGGAACTTGCCGTCGGTCGCTTCCGAGACGGCCTTCGACAGCACTTCCGAGGCGCCGTAGATCGTATCCAGCGATTTCGGGAAGGATGAGGTGACGCGCCATTTCACCTCGGGCATGGATTGCGCAATCGCCGGAGCGGCAATGACGCTGGCGGCGCCGCCGGCACCGGCGACCTTCAGAAACTGACGACGCTTCATCGTGAAGAGCTCCTCCCAGAGCATGCGAGGCGCGCCGGTATTTTCCGGTTCGCGCACAAGGGCGTCAGAAGATGCGATCTACGGGACAAGCGCAAGCATGGCACATGGCCCCCATGCGATTTTCGCATAGGCATTTGGTCTAATCCGCCTTGGCATCCGCGCACCGCCCTGGCGCGCTTCGGCCAAACGAAAAGCCCGGCCGCAAGGGCCGGGCTCCAGACAAAGCCGGCGAACCGGCGATGACTTGCGCGATGACTTACTTGGCGCGGTTGCGCACCTGGAAGATGTCGAAGGTCAGCTCCGCCACCTGCCACCAGAGATACTGGTCGCCGCGGAAGGCGGCCATGGCATCGATCGCCTTCTTGAAGTCCGGGTTCTTGGCCGAAATCTCGGCATAGACCTCGTTGGCGGCCTTGAGCGAGGCTTCCATCATGTCCTGCGGGAACGGACGCAGCTGCGCGCCGGCCGCGACCAGACGCTTCAGCGCCGCCGGGTTCTGCACGTCGTACTTCGCCGTCATCGTGTTGGTGGCGACGGCCGAAGCCGCGCGCAGCGCCGCCTGATAGGACTTCGGCAGGCTCTCCCACTTCTCGATGTTGATGAAGGCGTGGACCGCCGGGCCGCCTTCCCAGAAGCCGGGATAGTAGTAATAGGGCGCGACCTTGGCGAAGCCGAGCTTCTCGTCGTCATAGGGGCCGACCCACTCGGCTCCGTCGATCGTGCCCTTCTCGAGCGCCGGGTAGATGTCGCCGCCGGCGAGCTGCTGCGGCACGACGCCGAGTTTCTGCAGCACCGAGCCGGCGATGCCGGCGATGCGCATCTTCAGGCCCTGCAGGTCGGCGACGGTCTTGATCTCCTTGCGGAACCAGCCGCCCATCTGGGCACCGGTGTTGCCGCAATGGATGCCGACGACGTTGAACTTCTTGAAGAAGTCGTTGAACAGCTGCTCGCCGCCGCCCTGGGCCAGCCAGGCCTGCTGCATGCGGGTGTTCAGGCCGAACGGCACCGAGGACGGAATGGCGAAGGTCGGATCCTTGCCGACATAGTAATAGGCGACGGTGTGGGCGATCTCGACGGTGTTGTTCGAGACCGCGTCAAGCGCCTGCAGGCCGGGGACGATTTCGCCGGCGGCGAAGACCTGAATCTGGAACTTGCCGTCGGTCAGCTCGGAGACCACCTTGGCCAGAGTCTCGCCGCCGCCATAGATCGTGTCGAGCGATTTCGGGAAGCTCGAGGTCAGGCGCCATTTGATCTCGGGGCTGGACTGCGCGATCGCCGGCATGGCGATGGCGGAGGCGGCCGCGCCGGCACCGGCGACCTGCATGAACTGACGACGCTTCATATGGGACATCTCCTCGTTTCGACGTTCTTCGCCGCGCCCGTGCAGCAATAGCACCGGCACAGGCGACATTTGTAGGGCGACCTTGGTGTGATGCAGCGATGATCCGAAGCGGCAATCCGGGTTGACCCACGGTTAGTCAGCTCGCTTCAAATCTATACTTGCACAGGATTTGCGCAGCACTCCCCCAATCGTGACCGGATCGTCAACCAGCGCGAGGCGCTCGACAATTGCACTCGAAGCATGGCACGGCTGCATGAGACGCGCATGGACCTTTTTCTGTCCTCGGTCAACCGTCGGCTGTAACGAGGCTTCATGACCAGCCCTGCCGCCCCGATCTGGCTCTATGACGGCGTCTGCGTGCTCTGCTCCGGTGGCGTGCGCTACACCTTGCGGCATGAGCGCGACCACGCCATCCGCTTCGTCGCGATCCAGTCGAACGAAGGCCGCGCGCTGGCGCAGGCGCACGGCATCGATCCGGACGAGCCGGACAGCTTCCTCTTCATCGAGAATGGCCTGGCGCTGCCGAAATCCGACGGCGTGCTGGCGCTGACCCGCCATCTCAACGGGCCGGTGCGCCTGCTGCTGCTCGGACGCGCGCTGCCGAAAGCCTGGCGCGACTGGCTGTACGATCGCGTCGCGCGCAACCGCTATCGGCTCTTCGGCCAGAAGACGTCCTGCGAGATGCCGGATCCTGCGACGCGCCATCGCTTCACCTTGCCGGACAGCCCATGAAGCGCGTCGTCCTGATCGGCGCGACCGGCGTCTTCGGCCGGCGGCTGGCGCGCCATCTCACGCGTCTGGATGGCATCGACCTCCTGCTGACCTCGCGCAGCGCCGAAAAGGCGCAGGCCCTGGCACAGGAGCTGGCGACGGAAGCGAGCGTGCCGGTCAGCGGCGCGGGCCTCGACCGGGACAAGGACCTCGTTGCCGTGCTCGCCGCGCTGCAGCCCTGGCTGGTGATCGACGCTTCCGGACCATTCCAGCAGCAGGGCTATGAAGTCCCCACCGCAGCGCTGCTGCTCGGCGCCCATGTCGTCGACCTCGCCGATGCGCGCGGCTATCTCGCCGGCTACGGCCCGCAGCTCGACGAGCTCGCGAAGCAGCGCGGGCTCGTGGCGCTCGCCGGCGCCAGCTCGACACCGGCGCTCTCCGTCGCAGCCGTGTACGAGTTGAGCGAAGGCTGGGAGCGCCTCGATGCGATCCACATCGCGATCACGCCGGCCGGCCGCAGCGAAGTCGGCCCGTCGGTCATCGCCGCGATCCTGAGCTATGCCGGCAGGCCGGTGCCGATCTGGCGCGAAGGCGAGTTGCAGACGACGCCCGGCTGGGGCGCCGGCGAGGTCATCGACATGCCGGGGCTGGGTCTGCGGCGGGTTGCGCCGGTGGAGACCGTCGACGCCGAGATGCTCGGCCCCGATCTCGCCGTGCAGTCGCGGGTGAAATTCACGGCCGGGCTGGAAGCCGGGATCGAACAATGGGGCCTGGCGCTGCTCGCCTGGCTTCGCCGCCGTGGCTGGGTCGCCGATCTCGCACCGCTGGTGCCCTATCTCGTCAAGGCGCGCCGGATCACGAGGCTCTGGACGTCGGATCGCGGCGGCATGCGTGTCGCCATCGCCGGCATCGACAGCAAGGGGCGGCCGCGCCGGGCCTATTGGTCGCTGCTGGCCGAAAACGACGATGGCCCGCAAGTGCCGACGCTGGCGGCGGCTGCGGCAGTGCGGGCCTTGCTCGCGGACGCGATCGTCCCCGGTGCTCGTTCGGCCGCCGAAGTGCTCGACCTCGCTGCGATCGAGGCCGAGATGACGCGCTATGCGATCAGCACCAGCCAGGACGAGCGCGCTGTCGGCCCTGCCCTGTTCGAGACAGTGCTCGGCGCACAGGCCTTCGCGATGCTGCCCGCGGAGATCCGGGCCTTCCACGCCAACGATGCCGAGCCGGTCTGGCAAGGCCAGGCCGAGGTCAAGCGCGGCAATGGAGCGGTGGTCGCCCTGCTCTGCCGGCTCTTTGGCCTGCCTGCGGCCGGAGCAGAGCTGCCGGTGACGGTCAGCGTCAGCACAGGCGATTCCTTTGACGAGACCTGCGAAATCTGGACCCGCAACTTCGCCGGCCAGCGCTTCCACTCGCGGCTGAGCCTCGATCGCAATGGCGAGCTGCGCGAAGCCTTCGGCCCGTTCTGGTTCACGCTCGCCGCGCAGAGCGACCGCGAGGGCCTTGCGCTGCCGATCGCGAACTGGCGCGTCTTCGGCCTGCCCTTGCCCCGCTTCCTGATGCCCTCGGCAGAGGCGCGCGAGACGGTTGACGCCGATGGCCGCTTCCGTTTCGACGTGAAGCTCTCTTTGCCCTTCTTCGGCCTGCTGGCGCATTATCGCGGCTGGCTCAAACCTCGGGGACCAAGCGATGGATCAGGATAAACTCGCGACACTCAGGGCGCGCTATGCCGGGGCGAGCGGCGCCGATATCCATGATCCCCGCTTCGCCAAGGTCGCGGCCGCCCAGTTCCAGGGCGACCGGCGCAAATGGCCGTTCTCGGATGTCGCGACCTTCATCAACGCGCCCTATCGACCGGACGCGCTAGCTAAGCCCGATCTCGGCGGGCTCGACGTCGCGATCATCGGCCTGCCGATGGATCTCGGCGTCACCAACCGGGCCGGCACGCGCCTCGGCCCGCGCGCGGTGCGCGCCGTCGAGCGCATGGGGCCGATGGACCATGTCAACGGCACCGCGCCGTTCAACCTGATCAAGGCGGCCGATATCGGCGACGTGCCGTTCCGCTCGCGCTATTCGCTGGAAAGCTGCCATGAAGACATCGAGGCGACCTTCAAGCAGATCGTGAAGGCCGGCGTCTCGACGCTCGGCGTCGGCGGCGACCATTCGATCACCTATCCGATCCTGAAGGCGGTCGGCGAAAAGCGGCCGGTCGGCATGGTCCATATCGACGCCCATTGCGACACATCCGGGCCCTATGAGGGCTCGAAGTTCCACCATGGCGGGCCGTTCCGGCAGGCGGTGCTCGACGGCGTTCTCGATCCCGAGCGCGTCATCCAGATCGGCATCCGCGGCGGCGCCGAATATCTCTGGGAGTTCTCCTACGAGTCCGGCATGACCGTGATCCATGCCGACGAGGTCGACCGCATAGGCCTCGACGCCGTCATCGCCAAGGCGCTCGCCGTGATCGGCGACGGGCCGACTTACGTCTCCTTCGACGTCGATTCGCTCGATCCCGCCTTCGCGCCGGGCACCGGCACGCCCGAGGTCGGCGGCCTGACGCCGCGCGAGGCGCTCGCGATCCTGCGCGGCTTGAAGGGGCAGAACATCGTCGCCGCCGATGTGGTCGAGGTCGCGCCGCAATACGACGCGACCAGCAACACGGCGCAATGCGCGGCGCAGGTGCTCTTCCTCGAACTCTGCCTGATCGCCGAAGCCCGGGCCGCCGGCAAGGGCAGGCCGTGAAGCGCAAGACGCTCCAGCTCGACGCGATCGACCGCCAGATCGTCGCGATCCTGCGGGCGGAGGGCCGGATCACCAACCAGGCCCTCTCGGAACGGGTCGGGCTCTCGGCCCGGCCCTGCCTGGAGCGGATGCGCCGGCTGGAAGCTTCCGGGCTGATCGCCGGCTATGGCGCAAGGCTCTCGCCCGAGCTCGCCGGCCACGCCATCATCGCCTTCGCGCAGATCTCGCTGCGCGACCATTCGGTCGGCCGGCGCGAGCGGGTCGAGAAGGTGTTGCGCGCCTGCCCTGATGTCGTCGAGCTGCTGGTGATCAGCGGCGAGGCCGATTACCTCGCCCGCATCGTCGCGGACTCGCTCGCCGCCTATGAGGAGCTGACCGGCGCCTGGCTCGCCGACAACCAGCTCGGCATCGCCCGGATCGCGACCACCTTTGCGCTGAAGGCGCTGAAGGATTTCGAAGGCTACCCGCTGCTGGAGGAGTAGCGGGCCGCCCTGCCCTCAGACTTCCTGCCCGGCGAGATGGCCCTTCAGCATGGCGCGCAATTCGGCGATTGCCGGGGCGCGCACGCTCTCATCGTCATCGGCCCGCAGCAGTGCCGCGACGCGGATCAGGTGCAAGGTTACCGCAGCGAGCGAGGCGACGCGCGCCTCGGCCATCGGCGGCTCGACTGCCGTAAGCAACACCGCGATGCGGCCGCGCAAACGGGCGCGCGCCTCCTTCTTGACGGCAGGATCGAGACTGCGGCGCTCGCCGACGGCAAGGAAGGCGGGATTGTCTTCGAGATAGGCGACGAAGCCGGCAAAGAGCGCATCCACAGCCGCATCGACCGGCTGCCCGCGCACTTCTTGCGCGAGCAAATCGAGCATGCCGGCGAGCGCATCGAGATGGCGGGCATGCAGCGCTGCGGCGACATGCTCCTTGGTCGGGAAGAACTGGTAGAGCGAGCCGATCGAGGCGCCGGCACGGGCAGCGATCTGAGTCATCGTCGCCGCCTCGTATCCGACTTCGGCAAAGACGGCGCTGGCGCCATCGAGCAGCGCCGAGACCCGCTTCAGGCCACGGCTGCGACTCGGTTCCTTGGCGGTTTTCTCCGCCGGGGGGCTTGAATTTTGTGAGGCCATACTCATAAATCTACAAACATGAGGATACCCTCATATAAAGGCCATCTCGGCCGCGCTCCCCGACGGAGATACCGATGACACTCCAGCTCGACCCTCGCAAAACCGCCCTCGTCCTCATCGACATGCAGAAAGGAACGCTCGCCTTCCCGCTCGCACCCTATGACCGGACAACGCTCATCGCCAACACGGCCGCACTCGGGCAGGCCTTCGCCAGGGTCGGCGGCCTGATCGCGACGGTCCGGGTCGCGTTCGCGCCGGACCGCTCCGACCTGCCGCCGCAGACCATCGACCAGCCGATGATGCTCCCGCAAGGCGGCTTTCCGGCCGACTGGTCGGAGCTCACACCCGAGATCGCCGCGCTGCCCGCAGCCGTCTCCGTCACCAAGCGGCATTGGAGCGCCTTTTACGGCACCGAACTCGACCTGCAACTCCGCCGGCGGCGGATCGAGACGGTGGTGATCGGCGGCATCGCCACCAATTTCGGCGTCGAATCGACGGCGCGCGATGCCTGGCAGCACGGCTATGACGTGATCGTCGCCGAGGACGCCTCGACCTCGGTCGGCGCGGAATTGCACGCCTTTGCCATTGCCTCGACCCTGCCGCGCGTCTCGCGGGTCCGGCGCGTTGCCGAGATCGTCGGCGCCATCACCCAGGCTGCGTAGAGCCAACGACCGTCAAAGCGGCAAGAGCGCATCGGGCTTCACATCGCCGATCGATGCGTAGCTATGGGTCTCCCTGACGCCCGGGAGCGGCAGGATGACCCGCTGCAGGAACTCCTGGAACGTCGCCATGTCCGCGATCCGCGCTTTGACCAGATAGTCGAACCCGCCGATCACCATATGGCATTCGATGATCTCGGGCGCCTTCGCGACCGCTTCGGCGAAGCGGTCGAAGACATGCGGGGCGGTGTGATCGAGCCTGACCTCGATGAAGACGAGCGTGCCGCGCCCGATCTTCGACGGCTCGAGCACCGCCCTGACGGCGCGAATGAAGCCCTCGCTGAAGAGGCGCTTGATCCGCTGCGACGCCCCGGTCGGCGACAAGCCGACACGCTGCGCGAGATCGAGCACGGTGCGGCGGCCGTCTTCCTGCAACAGCCCGAGCAGCGTGCGGTCGATACGATCCAGATCGCTCATTTTGGATTCACGTTTCAAAGGGTTTCATTGCGTGACAATCACGCAAATGAACCGAAATCAGTATATTTCATCACACCAGATCGTCGCAATACCGTTTGAAAGGCACTCACGCCAGGACGGAACCAAGGCGATCGACATCATGGACAACAGGCAAACCGCATCGAGCAATCACACAAAAGGCGAGATCAGGATTCTTACGCTGAGCGAAGCGGACGTCAGACACTGCATCGACCTGCGCGAGCTGCTCGACGCGCTCGCGAACGGGTTCAAGGCACTTTCCGACGGCAAGGTCGTCAATCCGGCGCGACCGCAGCTCGATATTCCCAATGCGGGTTATTCGCTGGCGATGCCGGGCTGGACGCGCGGCATGCATCTGACCGTCAAGCTGGTCAACGTCTTCGAAGGCAATATCGCCAAGGGCATCCCGAGCCACCTCGCGACGATCCACCTGTTCGATCCGGAGACGGGAATGCCCGTCTGCATCATGGACGGGACCTATATCACGGCGGTCCGTACCTCCGGCTCGGCCGTCCTCTCGGTCCGGGAACTCTCCAGGCGCGATGCCAGGATCGCAACCGTGGTGGGCGCCGGCGTCCAGGCCAGCCAGCACCTCAACCTGCTGCCGCTGGTGCGCGATTTCGAGCAGATCCGGGTGTTCTCGAAGGATTTCGCCGATGCACAGGCGCTGGCTTCACGCCATCCCGGCGTCACTGCGGTGCAGGACCTCGAAGCTGCAGTTCGCTCCTCGGACGTCGTCTGCCTTGCGACGCATTCCTACGCGCCAGTGATCTCGGCGGAGTGGGTCCGACCGGGAACGCATGTGTCTTCGGTCGGCGTCGCGCCACCCGGCGGCGAACTGCCGATCGACCTGATCGGCCGCGGAAAGCTGTTCGTCGAGGCGCGCGAGGCTTTCGCACCGACCCCGGTGGGATGCTGCGAGCTCGCCGGCATCGATCCCGAGGCCGGCACCGATCTTGGCGCCATGTTGCTCGGGCGCCAGCCGGGCCGGACCTCGGATCGCGAGATCACCATCTACAAGGCCATGGGCGTCGCGATGGAGGACATGGTCGCGGCCGACCTCGCGTTCCGCGAGGCCAGGCGCCGGGGAATTGGCCGAACCCTGTCGCTGTAGAGTCACGGAGCTTTGGGAGAGCCATGCATAACCAGCATGCCTCTCCTGTTTACACCCAGATACATCAGCAAACCCTTGCGATTCACGCATGACGCGAGCATATGTTGCGGCGCAATGCGCGCATCCTCGCGCAGCGCCATAAAAATTCATTCCGGACCATCGTCATGAGCCTCTCGAGCACGGGAGACGCGTTCGCGCGCCCTGCCCGCTCCACTGCCGCGCCGCGTGTCGGCCTCGTCCTCTTCGCCTTGGCGATGGGCGGCTTTGCCATCGGCACGGCCGAGTTCGCGGTGATGAGCCTGCTGCCCTATTTCTCGGTGGGGCTGGGGATCGACGAGCCGACGGCCGGGCATGTGATCAGCGTCTATGCCGCCGGCGTGGTGGTCGGCGCCCCGATCATCGCGGTGCTGGCGACGAAGCTGTCGCGCCGCACGCTCTTGATCGCGCTGATGGCGGCCTTCGCGCTCGGCAATGGCCTCTCGGCCCTCGCCCCCACCTATGGCTGGATGCTGCTGTTTCGCTTTCTCAGCGGACTGCCGCACGGCGCCTATTTCGGCGTCGCGGCGCTGGTCGCAGCGTCGCTGGTTCCGGCGAACCGGCGGGCGCTCGCCGTGGCGCGGGTGATGCTCGGGCTGACGATCGCAACCATTCTCGGCGTGCCGCTGGCGAACTGGCTCGGCCAGGTGCTCGGCTGGCGCTGGGGTTTTGGCGTCGTCACAGCCCTGGCGCTGACCACCGTCATCCTGATCGCCTTGTTTGCGCCGAAGGACCGGCCACAGCCCGGCGCCAGCGCGCTGCGCGAGCTCGGCGCGTTGCGCCATCGGCAGGTCTGGCTGACATTGGCGATCGGCGCGGTCGGCTTCGGTGGCCTGTTCGCGGTCTACACCTATCTCGCCTCGACGCTGGTCGAGGTGACGCAGGTCGCGCCGACGATGGTGCCGGCGGTGCTGGCGATCTTCGGCCTCGGCCTGACTTTCGGAACTTTGGCTGCGGCCTGGTTGGCGGACCGGATGCCGATGACCTCGATCGCGATCATCCTGCTCTGGACCGCCGGCTCGCTGGCGCTTTTCCCCCTGGCCGCCGGCAATATCTGGGCGATCTCGGTCGTCGCCTTCATGATCGGCTGCGGCGGCGGGCTCGGCACGCCCCTGCAGACCCGGCTGATGGATGTCGCGCGGGATGCGCAGACGCTGGCGGCAGCGCTGAACCACAGCGCCTTCAACACCGCCAATGCGCTCGGCCCCTGGCTCGGCGGCATGGCGATCGCCGCCGGCTATGGCTGGACCTCGACCGGCTGGGTCGGCGCGGGCCTTGCGCTGGCCGGTTTCGCGATCTGGCTGGTGACGGCGTGGGACGCGAGGGGGCGCAACGGAGCGGCGGCTGCCGACGCCTGATCTCAGTGCGGCGTCGGCGCCGCGATCAGGCGCATCGCCGCCGGGATCGAGGCTTGCCCGGCCTCGAGCTGGTCGGTCAGGACGTAGAACCAGTTGAAGCCGATATAGAGCGCGAGCCTGGCCTCGACCTCATCGGCCGGAATGTCGCCGCGCGCAGCCGCAGCGGTGAAGAGGCCGCGCACATCCTGCAGCCGCTCGGGCAGGAACTTCTCGCGCAGCGCCGCGAGTGCCTGGGGATCGCTCTGGGCTTCAGCGAGGAGCGCCCGGAAGGTGCGCCCTGAGGGCGTGCCGCACCAGAAGCCCCAAAGCGCGCTCGTATGGCCGATGAGATCCTGGGCAAGGTTCCCGCTCGGCACGGCGCGGATACCGGCCTTCTCCGCCGCATAGACCTCCATCAGCAGATCGGCGCGGTTCTTCCACCAGCGATAGATCGTCGGCTTGCCGGCCCCCGCGCGGCGCGAGACCGCGTCGATCGAAAAGCCGGCATAACCCTCCTCCGCCAGCACGGCGCGGGCGGCAGCGAGGATCGCCGCCTGCGAGGCCGGGTTACGACGCGCGCCGATCGAGGCGCGGCGAACCGGAGTTGCGGCTTTTGCGGCCTTCATGGTCGCTCCCTTTCGCTTCGTTCCGGCAACAGCGCTTTCGCACCCGCCTGGCAAGCACGCTCTCTGCAAGCACGATCTTGCAGAGAGCGACTTGATATCGAAACGGACCGTATCTATCAATATAAACGAAACGGAACGTTCCGTTATGGAGATGAGCATGACCGCCCTTGCCCGCAACCCCATTCTCGCCCGCCTGCGTTTCCTGGGAACGCTGATGCTCGGCGCCTATCTGCTGATCAACGCCATCCTGGCCCTGCTGGCGCCGGTCACGGCCGGCTGGTCGATCTGGTCCGTCACCGCCCTCGCCGTCCCGCCCATGGTGCTCGGCATGGTCTATTTGGTGATGCCGTTGGCGCGCCGTGCGGCCGCTTCCGGCACTGAGGTGCGCTCGTGATGTTCGGCCACCTCGCAATCCCACTGGCCGGCGCAATCGCGCTCCTTGGCAGCCAGCTCGCCGCCACCAGCAGCACCGCCCTTGCCTTCACGAACCGGGAAAGAGGGAACGCCGTGACCACTGCAACGCTCGTCCCTCAACCCGTCGCCGCGACGTCCGGCGCCTTCATGCCGACCGGCTATGCCGAGTTCGCCCGGCGCCGCGTCGCGGTCGACGGCGAGCCGGCCGAGCTCGTCCGCTATCGGCGGAGCGATGGTCGCAACGCGACCCTCGGCGGCGAGCATTTCAGCATGGTCATCGCGGAGGACGGCCGCCTGAAGGGCTTTGCCCGCATGGACCTCGATTTGGTCGGCGGCCAGCTGCCCTCGCGGCAGGAAACGCAGGCCATCGCCCTGGATTTCCTGCGTACGGCGGCGCCCGAGCTGCTGCCGCTGCTCGAGATCAGCTGGATCGAGCCGCATGATGAACCGCTCCGCGCCGCGCGCAACGGCAGAACCGAAAACCTCACACTCACCGGCATGAAGGTGAAGATGCGCAACAAGGCCGATGGGCGTTGGATGTGGGTCATCGTCGGGACCGACCGCAAGGTCATGGTGTTCGAGCGCGACATCGTCTGGGTGACGTTCCCCGGCCACCGCAAGACCGAAAAATGGCTGCACGACGCCTGGCTCGCTGAGAACGGCATCAACCTGCCCTGACCGGCCCCAGCATACCCTGCACCACTCGCCGATACCCGAATCTGTCGCAAACTCGACAGATTCGGCTGCAGGAGCCGGCGCTTCCAGCCGGCTCCGTCGCCTGCTCAGGCCTACCCTCGGGGAAACGAGGGAGAACCGCCATGAATGCGATCGTGCTCGAACGCGAGGTCTGTGCCCAGAACTACGCGCCCTTGCCGATCATGCTCTCCCATGGCGAAGGGGTCTGGCTCACCGACGTCGCCGGCGTCAGGCGCCTCGACATGATGAGCGGCTATTCCGCCGTCAGCCTCGGCCATGGCCATCCGCGCATCCTCAAGGTGCTGACCGAGCAGGCGAAACGCCTCGCCGTCACCAGCCGCGCCTTCCATACCGAGCCGCTCGGGCCGTTCCTGGCCAAGCTCTGCGCCGTCGCCGGCCAGGAGATGGCGCTGCCGATGAACACCGGCGCCGAAGCGGTCGAGACCGCGATCAAGGCCGCCCGGCGCTGGGGCCACAAGGTCAAGGGCATCGCCGACGGCAAGGCTGAGATCATCGTCGCCGACAACAATTTCCACGGCCGCACCACCACGATCGTCGGCTTCTCGACCGATGAGAGCTACCGCGACGGCTTCGGCCCGTTCGCGCCGGGCTTCGCCAGCGTGCCTTTCGGCGATGCGGCCGCAGCCGAGGCTGCGATCACGCCGAACACAGCCGCGATCATGATCGAGCCGATCCAGGGCGAGGCCGGCATCGTGCTGCCGCCGGACGGCTATCTCCTGGCGCTTCGGACGCTCTGCGACCGCCACAACGTCCTCTTGATCCTCGACGAGATCCAGTCCGGCCTCGGCCGCACCGGCCACTGGTTCGCGCATCAGCATGAAGGGGTGAAGCCGGACGGACTGATCGTCGGCAAGGCGCTGGGCGGCGGGGTCTATCCGGTCTCGGCCTTCCTGGCTTCGCGCGCGGTGATGCACTTGTTCGGGCCGGGCTCACATGGCTCGACCTTCGGCGGCAATGCACTCGCCGCTGCGATCGGCCATGAAGCGCTGTCCGTCATCGAGGAGGAGAAGCTCGTCGAACGCTCGGCCGAGCTCGGCGCCTATATGAAGCAGCGGCTCGTCGCGATGACGATAGGACTCGCCAGCGAGGTGCGCGGACGTGGCCTCTGGGTCGGCGTCGAGATCGCGCCCGGCGCCGGCGATGCGAAAAAGATCGTCGCACGTCTCGCCGATGCCGGCGTGCTGACCAAGGAGACGCATGAGCGCACCATCCGCTTCGCACCGCCGCTGACGATCAGCCGCGACGAGCTGGATTGGGGGCTGGAACGCTGCGAAAGCGTCTTCGCCGAGCGCGCCCGCTGAGCGTCGCAACAAAATCCGTGTGCGGCGGCCCTGGCCAGCAGGCGGGAAAAGCCGTCGCCGCGGTCCGATTCAACAACAAGAACAGCGCCTTGCCTTGCACGATCCTTGTGCGGGCACGCTCGGAAAAGCTGCAAGAGCCTACTTGCGGCCCGCCCCGATGATCGCACAAGCTGTCGCGCACAAACCGATGCGGGAACTCGAAACGCCCGATCGGCCAGATCCAAGGGGAGGTCCCATGAAAGGTTTCGCAAAATTCATTGCTGCCGCGGCGCTTACGGTCGCCGGCGCCACGGGCGCACTCGCCCAGGCGAAGGAATGGAAGGAAATCCGAATCGGCACGGAGGGCGCCTATCCGCCCTACAACAACCTCAACGCCAAGAAGGAGCTGGAAGGCTTCGAGATCGACTACGGCAACCTTCTCTGTGAGAAGCTGAAGGTGAAGTGCAGCTGGGTCGTGCAGGATTGGGACGGCATCATCCCGGCGCTGCAGGCGAACAAGTACGACATCATCCTCGCCGGCATGAACGCCACCGAGGAACGCAAGAAGCAGGTCGACTTCACCACGCCCTACAGCAAGACGCCGATCTGGATGATCGGCCCCAAGAGCACCGCCTCCAGCGACATCTCGCCCGCCACCCTGAAGGGCAAGTCGATCGGCGCGCAGGGCTCGACCATCCACGCCAACTATGTCGAGAAGTTCTACAAGGACTCGACCGCGCGCCTCTATCCGACCCAGGAAGAGGCCAATCTCGACCTGCTCAACGGCCGCCTCGACTACATCGTCGCCGATGCGCTCGCCCTCGCCGACTTCCTGAAGGGCCAGGGCAAGGATTGCTGCAAGCGGATCGCCGAAGTGCCCCGCGACGACGCGATCCATGGCGCGGGCGTCGCCGGCGCCGTGCGCAAGTCCGACGCCGCGCTGAAGGACCTCGTCAACAAGGCGATCGCCGAGACCGTCGCCGACGGTTCGCTGAAGAAGCTCGAGGCCAAGTGGTTCAAGTACGAGTGAGCTGACCTCCGCTGACGCCCGCCCGCCGGCCGGTCCAGGCCGGCGGGTTCCGGAAAAAAATCCACGCTTCTTCGAACCGCGGATTTACTCCAGCTCCTTGCATTGTCGCGTTTCCGGACGGCGAACCGGTATCCACTTAGCCTGGAAACGCTCCAGTCCCTCGCGCGCCGGCCCTCCCATGTTCGACAAACTCGCTCTGCTCGGCTTCGGCCCCGGCGGCTGGGGCTGGGCCCTGCTGCAAGGCGCGGCCAACACCATCTCGGTCGCGCTCGCGACCCTGCCCTTCGGCCTGGCGCTCGGCCTGATCATCGCGCTGTGGAAGCGCTCGGACAGCATGCTGCTGCGCTCGCTGGCGACGATCTACACTACTGTCTTCCGTGGCGTGCCCGAGCTGCTGACGCTCTACATCATCTATTTCGGCATCCAGGTGCTGGTGCAGAAGGTCTGGACCGGCTTCTCGATCCCGCCTTTCGTCGCCGGCATGGTCGCGCTCGGCATGGTACTCGCCGCCTTCTCCAGCGAGGTCTGGGTCGGTGCGCTGAACTCGATCCAGAAGGGCCAGCGCGAGGCGGCCTCGGCGCTCGGCCTGTCGAAGGCGCAGGCCTTCCGGCTCGTCGTCTTCCCGCAATTGATCCGCGTCGCCCTGCCCGGCCTCGGCAACAACTGGATGGTGCTGCTGAAGGAGACCTCGCTGATCTCGGTGATCACGCTGCAGGACATCATGTTCATCGCGACGCGCGCCAATGTCGTGACCAAGGAGCCGTTTCTGTTCTTCGGCACGGCGATGCTGCTCTACTTCTTCTTCTCGCTGGTCTCGGCCTGGGGCATCGGCAAGCTCGAACAACGCACCAATCGCGGCTTCGCCGCCTTCGGCGGAGCGACGCGATGAACTGGTGCGAATATCCCGGCTATCTGATCGGCAGCGAGGTCCTGCAGAACTATGGCTGCCGCATGGCGAATGGCCTGTGGCTCACCTTCGAGCTGGTGGTGCTCTCGGTCGCGTTCGGCTTCGTGCTGGCGATCGGCCTCGCCATCACCAGGCTCTATGGGCCGCGCTGGGCGCAGATCGCGATCAACGGCTACACCACCTTCTTTCGCGGCACGCCGCTGCTCTGCCAGCTCTTCCTGGTCTATTACGGCTTCGGCCAGTTCCGGCTGTTCTGGCAGGATATCGGCCTTTGGTGGTTCTTCCGCGAGCCGTTCTACTGCGCCCTCTTCACTTTCACGATCAACACCGCCGCCTATCAGGCCGAGATCCTGCGCGGCGCGATCCAGTCGATCCCGCGCGGCCAGTTCGAGGGTGCGCTAGCGCTCGGCCTGCATCGCTGGGCGACGCTGCGCCGGGTGATCCTGCCGCAGGCTATGATCCTGGCGCTGCGCCCCCTCGGCAACGAGCTGATCGTGATGATCAAGGCGAGCGCCATCGCCTCGCTGGTGACGCTGTTCGACCTGATGGGCGCGACGCGCCTTGCCTTCGCGCGTTCCTTCGACCTGTCGATCTATCTCTATGCCGCGCTGATCTATCTCGTGCTGACCGAGATCATCCGGCGGGTCTGGGACCGGATCGAGATCAGGCTGACGCGGCATATGGCGGTGAGGTGATACGATACAGAATTTGACAATCCTTGCCAAAGATTGCCAAGATCGACCTTTATGGAGATCGATATGGCGACGATGAACGTGTCCTTGCCGGCTTCGATGAAGGACTGGGTCGAGGCTCAGACCAAAACAGGGCGCTATGCCAATGCGAGCGACTATGTGCGTGACCTGATCCGCCGGGATCAGGAGCGCAACGACAAGGTCGCTGCGATGCAGCGTTTCGTAGACGAAGGCCTGAACAGCGGGGTCAGTACAGATTCAAGCGACGCGCTCTTTGCCGCCGCCCTCCAGCGCGCGGCCACTCCGTCCGGCAATCGATAGTGCGCTTTCGCCTGTCGCTGGCAGCCAAAGAAGACATCATCGGCATCGCCGAGCAGGGAATACGCCTGTTCGGTCCGGCCCAGGCCCGACGATACCATGACGAGCTGTTCGCGATCTTCGACATGATCGCCGCCTATCCCTGCATCGCACGGGAGCGCAGGGAGCTATCGCCGCCGATGCGCATCTACCCGTTCAAGGCGCATCTCGTGGTCTATCGTGTCGAACAAGACGGTAGTGTCCTGATCGCCCGTATCCGCCACGCGCATGAAGATTGGGCCGAAGTCTAGTCACTCACCCCGGCAAGGTCAGAACCAGCGGCCCGTTGGCGGTCGCGACCACGGTGTGCTCGTACTGCACAGTCGGCGCGCGCGGCTCCGAATAGAGGGTCCAGCGGTCGCCCTCGACATGCTCGGCCCAGTCGGCGCCGAGTGACAGGAACGGCTCGACGGTGAAGACCAGCCCTTTCTGCATGACGCGGCGCTCGGAGCGCTCGGGCCAGGTCGCGATCTCCTTCGGCTCTTCGTGCAGCGAGTGGCCGATGCCGTGGCTGGCGAGGTTGCGCACCAGCGTATAGCCGTTCTTCTGGGCGAAGCGGCCGACGGCCTCGCCAATCCCGGCGATCGGCTTGCCGGCGCCGACCTGGCCGAGCCCGGCCCAGAGCGCACGCTTGCCGTCGCGGCAGAGCTTCTCGATGCGGCGATCGACCGGCGGCACCGTGAAGGACGCGCCCGTATCGGAGAAATAGCCGGCCTTCTCGGCGGAGACGTCGATGTTGACGAGGTCGCCCGCCATGATCCGGCGCTCGCCGGGGATGCCGTGCGCGACCTCCTCGTTGATACTGATGCAGGTAGCGCCGGGGAAACCGTAGACAGTCTCGGGAGCCGAGAACGCGCCGTGCTTGTCCAGCATGGCGCGGCCGATCGCATCGAGCTCGGCCGTGGTTATGCCCGGTTCGAGCGCCTTGCCCATCGCCGCCAGTGTGTCGGCGACGATGCGGCCGATCTCGCGCAGGCCCTGGAGCTCGTCATCATTGGTGATGGTCATGGCGGGTTCCTGACCGATTTCGGCGAAAGCGGCAAGCGCTTGCCGGCGATCCGCTTTCCGGATCGGTGCTATCACGCCGGCGCGGCTTCCCAGCCCGGCGGGCACGCGCTAAAGCCCGACCGAACCTCCTTGAGCATGAACGGAGCAGTCCCATGGCCAAAGTCGCTTTCCTCGGTCTCGGCGTGATGGGCTATCCCATGGCCGGCCATCTCAAGGCCAAGGGCCACGAGGTCACCGTCTATAACCGCTCGCCGGAGAAGGCGCAGAAGTGGGTGGCCCAGCATGGCGGCGTCTACGCGCCGACGCCGGCCCAGGCGGCCGAGGGCCAGGAGATCGTGTTCGCTTGCGTCGGCAATGACGACGATCTGCGCTCGGTGACGACGGCTGAGAACGGCGCCTTCGCCGCGATGGGCAAGGGTACGGTCTTTGTCGACCATACCACCGCTTCCGCCAACGTCGCGCGCGAGCTCGACGCGGCAGCGACCGCAGCCGGCTTCGGCTTCATCGACGCACCGGTCTCCGGCGGACAGGCCGGCGCCGAGAACGGCGTGCTGACCGTGATGTGCGGCGGCGACTCCGCAGTCTATGCCAAGGTCGAGCCGGTGATCGCGAGCTTTGCCCGCATGTGCCGGCTGATGGGCCCGGCCGGCTCCGGCCAGCTCACCAAGATGGTCAACCAGATCTGCATCGCCGGCCTGGTCCAGGGCCTGTCCGAGGGCGTCCACTTCGCCAAGCGCGCCGGCCTCGATGTCGAGGCCATGCTGGAGGTGATCTCGAAGGGCGCCGCCGGCTCCTGGCAGATGGAGAACCGCGGCAAGACGATGAACGCCGACAAGTTCGATTTCGGCTTCGCCGTCGACTGGATGCGCAAGGATCTGGGCATCGTGCTCGACGAAGCCCGCCGCAACCATGCCCGCCTGCCCGTCACCGCGCTGGTCGACCAGTTCTATGCCGATGTGCAGAAGCTCGGCGGTGGGCGCTGGGATACGTCGAGCCTGCTGAAGCGGCTGGAGCCGTAGGCGCCGACACCGTCATTGCGAGCGAAGCGAAGCAATCCAGGAGGACGTAGAGCTCTGCCACCCCTGGATTGCTTCGTCGCTCACGCTCCTCGCAATGACGGATCCGCCTACCCGACCAGCCGCGCCACCTCCGCCCGCAGCACCGGCACCAGCTCCGCCTCGAACCAGGGGTTCTTGCGAAGCCAGCCATTGTTGCGCCAGGAGGGGTGCGGCAGAGGCAGGACACGCGGCCGGCGCTCCCCGGCGAAGATGTTGCGCCAGTCGGCGACGGTTGCCGTCAGGTCGGCTGCAGCCTTGGGCCCGAGATGCCAGGCTTGCGCATAGCGGCCGATCACCAGCACGAGCTCGATATTCGGCAGGCCCGCGAGCACGCGGCTTCGCCAGGCCGGCGCGCATTCACGACGCGGCGGCAGGTCGCCGCCCTTGCCGTCGAGTCCCGGAAAACAATGGCCCATCGGCACGATCGCGACGCGCGAGGCATCGTAGAAGCGGGCATGATCGAGGCCGAGCCAGTCGCGCAGTCGGTCGCCCGAGCGATCGGTGAAGGGCCTGCCGCTAGCGTGGACCCGCGTGCCCGGCGCCTGGCTCGCGATCAAGAGGCGGGCGCTCGCCTCAGCCTGGATCACCGGGCGCGGCTCATGCGGCAGGCGCGGCAGGCGGACCGGCTCGTCCCGGCAGATCCGGCAGGCGCGCAACTCGGCGAGGACGTCGTCGAGCGTCTCCGGCGCTTCTGCCCCCTCCCCGCTGCTCATCGCCCGGCCAGCCGCCCCCGGCCAGGGCGCTGCGAGATCAGCCCGTCGCAATACCAGGCCGGCACCCTGTCGGCATGCTTCTCGGGATCGCCGGGCCGGACGGTGAAGGCGCCGATGATGTCGCCACTGGCGACGCTGCGCGGCACATAGAGCGAGCCGCTGCGCTCGACGGTGAAGCAGTAGGTCTGCCGGGTCTCGATCGGGCCGTAATAGTAGCAGATCGCATCATCGGTCGTGGTCCAGCAGGCATCCCGGTTCGGCGTCGCGCGATCGCGGTTGTAGCCGCTCACCCGCCCGTCAGGGTGATGGTACTCGCTGAAGGTCTCGCCGCTGCTGTAGCGCCCGGTCGCCGTATTGCCCTCGACGAGCTGGCGCATCTGCTCGCCGGTCAGCCGCTCGACGGCGAATGCCTCGCTTCCCGAGACCGCAAGCCCGAGCAGCAGCGCCAGCGCCGAAAACCTCATCGCGAAGCGAGCCGCGACGACAGCGCCGGCGGCTGCGCCTGCGAGATCAAGCCGTCGCAATGCCAGGCCGGCGCCTTCTCCGCGTGCTTCTCCGGGTCGCCGGGCTGAATGGTGGCGATGGCGTTGATGCGGCCGGTCCGATAGGTCTTCAGCACATAGAGCGAGCCACTGCGCTCCACGTTGAAGCAATAGGTCCGGCGGGATTCGAATGGGCCGTAATAATAGCAGACCGCATCATCCGTCGTGGTCCAGCAGGCGTCGGTGTTCTCCACATGCCGGTTATGCCCGGTCGCGCGCCCGTCCTGATGATGGTACTCGCTGAACGGCAGGCCGTTATTGTAGCGGCCGGCGACCGTATTGCCGTCGAAGAGCTGGCGGATCTGTTGGCCGGTCAGGCGCTCGACTGCGAACACGCTGGTGGCCGAAGCGCACAGCCCCAGAAGCACAGCGACCGCTCCGAGCCGCCTCATCTGGCCGCCACGCGCCGCGACATCAGCGGACCTTGCGGGCCGCGCGAGATCAGCCCGTCGCAATACCAGGGCTTGCCGCCATCGGTATGGTTGCGCGGATTGGCGGACTCGACGGTCGCAATCGCATTGATCCGGCCATCGCCGACATTGCGCAGGATGTAGAGCCGGTCCGTCAGCTCGACCGTGAAGCAATGCGTCGTGCGCTCCTCCGGCGGGCCGTAATAATAGCAGACCGCGTCGCCCTTGGTGATCCAGCAGGCGTCGCGGTTTTCCTGCCAGCCGTTATTGCCGAGCGCCCGGCCGTCGGGGTCGTGGTATTCAGTGAAGAAGCCGCCGCCGGTGTAGCGGCCGCTGACCGTGTTGCCGGTGAAGGCGCGGTTGATCTGCTCGCCCGTCAGCTTCTCCATCGCCGTGGCGGCGACCGGGACCATCAGAGCGAGCAGGACCGCCAGCAGGCGCATGGTCAGACCTTCCAGCTCGGCCTGGCCGAGAGCTCCTCGTGCCAGCGCCGGATATTGGCGAAGTCCTCCGGCAGCGGGATGCGCGAGGGCTTCATGAAGTCGATGGCGATGCCGGCGGTGATGTCGGCGACCGTCAGCTCGTCGCCGCAGACGAAGCGGTTGGCGCCAAGCTGCAGGTCGAGCAGCACGAGATGATCGTCGATCTGATCGCGGCTGGCCTCGGCCCATGCCGGCACCTGGTCCTCGAGTTCGGCCATGGCCGGGTGACTGTGGCGGAACACCGCCGCGACCGCCGTAAACAGGCCGAGTTCGATGCGGCGGTTCCACATCTCGATCAGGGCCGCTTCCCTGGGCGCGGCGCCGAACAGCGGCGGCGTTGGATGCAGGCTCTCGATATAGCGGCAGATCGCGATGGTCTCGGCCAGCGCCGTGCCGTCCTCCAGCAGCAGCACCGGCAGGCGCTGCGACGGGTTGATCCGGGTGAATTCCGGCGTCCGGTGCTCCTTCTTGGCGATATCGACCGGGATGAGCTCGGGCAGCGGCACGCCCTTCTCGGCGAAGAAGATGCGGACCCGCCGTGGATTGGGCGCCCGCCCACCGTCATAGAGCTTCATGCCCCTAGCCTTTCGCCATCTTGGACATGGCGGTTTCACGGTGCTGCCGCTGCCCTGTCAAGAGTTCAGCCTGCAAACACGGCGGTAAGACGACGCGCCAGACTGGAACAAGCGAGCCCCTGCCGAGATTGTTACCTGGGAGGCAGCGCCAGCCATGCCGCAGGATTGGAGTTTCGTCGTTTGGATCGTGATCCTTGCCATCCCGGCGGGGTTGATGCTCGCAACCTTCTGGTCGCGTTCGCGGCAGCCTGGCGCAGCACGTCTCGACGGGCCGAGCAAGGACGATCCGCGCGAGCCCTTGTAAGCAATCAGCCCGGCACGAGCAGGATCAGGGCGAGCGGCACCGCGACCGCTGCCACTACGGTCTGCAGCGCGCAGATGCCGGCCATCAGCGGCGCATCGCCGCCGAGCTGGCGCGCCATCACATAGGACGAAGAGGCCGTCGGCAGAGACTGGAACAGGATGGCGAGCGTCGCCGCCTGGCCGCCGAGGCCGAAGCCCTTCAGCGCCGCATAGGTCGCGAGCGGCATCAACACGAACTTGGCGATGGAGGCGACCAACGCCGGCTTCAGGCCACGGCCGAGCGCGCCCCAGTCGAGCGCAGCACCAACGCAAAGCAGGCCAATCGGCAGCGAGGCCTGGCCGAGCGCCTTGAGGCAGCCCTCGACACCGGGCGGCAGGCCAAGGCCGCTGAGCTGGATGGCGATGCCGAGCACGCAGGACATCAGCAGCGGATTGAGGGTAAGGCCCCGCAGGATGCCGCGCAGGGTCGGCTGGGCCGAGCCCCAGCGGGCGAAGACGAGGACGCAGAGCACATTGACGGTCGGCACGATGGCCGCGTTGGCCACGGCAGCGAGCGGCAGGGCGGATGCACCGAGCATGCTGCCGGCCGCGCTCAGACCGACATAGTTGTTGAAGCGGATGCCGCCCTGGAAGACCGAGGTGAAGGCGGCATCGCTATAGCCGAGCCAGGGCTTCGCCAGGACGAGCAGCGCCGCGACGGCGACGATCGCCGCGATCAGCGTCAACGCCAGTTCGGCGACCGGCAGGCCCCTCAGATCAGCCATCGCCAGGGCGTGCATGAAGAGGGCCGGCAGCAGCACGTAGTAGCTCAGCCGCTCCGCCTGCGGCCAGAACGCGTCCGGCAGGAAACGCAGGCGCCGCATGGCATGGCCGAGCGCGATCAGCAGGGCGATCGGCGCCAAAGCGAGCAGAATAGCGCCGATCATGCCGTGAACTCACAAGCGGGCAGCCAGGTGGGCAGCAATGTCATGCGGCAGCGAATCCGGCGCGGGAGCGGAAGAAGACGATCCTTCTTTAGGTCGCCCTCACCAGAGACGAAACCACCTGAACTGTCAGCGGGATTGAGGAATCCGCATGGCCCGCCCGGGCTTCAACGCGGATGGCTCCTGCGCCACGCTTCCGGCCGCTCGAAGCTCGTCGCCCAGATGCCGCGGCCGGCGGCCTTCGCCTCGGCCTCCTCGGCCTGGTAGGCGCCATAGGAGACCGCGTGGCCCTGACGGACCAGGGCGGCGTTGATCTCGGCGTCACCCTGCCGGCAGCGCGCCAGCCCGCGGCCATAGCGATCGGGCCGCGAGACCCTACAGCTGACATTGCCGAGCGCCAGCATGGCGGCGAGCGCGCGCCGCGCCTGCCGGCCGCAGGCGACTTCGCCGCCATTGCGATCGCGGCAGGTCTGCCGGTACTCCGGCGCGTCGATGCCTTCCAGCCGCAGCTCCTCGCCGAGCAACCGCAGCGAATCGCCGTCGATCGCCTCGGCCGCTCCGGCGAGGTCGCGGCCGCCGCCCAGCCGGTATTGCAGCACGGCCCCGGCGATCGCCAAAAGCAGAAGGAATCCAAGGGCTACGACGAAATCGACGGAGCGGCCGACCCGGCGCCAGCCGAAGGGTCCGTAACTGCCTGTCCTGAATCCGAAGCGCGCCATCAGCACAAGCTTAACGATTTCCAACTCATCATGGCGAGCCGGGGCGCGACGGGTGCGCCGCCGGACGGGAGCCTTTGCCTTCGGATCATGCCGGAATTGACAGCCGAACAGGTGCAGCGCGGCCGCGGACCCGATCCGACCGCCCTGGCGCGCCGCAAGCTGATCAACCGCGAGGTCCGGTCGGCGCGCGAGAAGCTGACCTCGTCGACGGGGCTGCAGCGCGCCTTCGACTACGAGCTCGTCCGCGTCTTCGCGCAATACCGGCTGAACGGCTCGGCCGGCACCTTGCTGCTCGCCTTCCTGGTCGCGGCGGCAGCCTGCGTCTGGGTGCCGTTCTACACGGTCTCGGGCTGGCTAACCCTCGTGGTACTGACCGCCGGCTTCACTGCCGTCCTGTGCCGGCGCTTCCTGGCCGAACCTTCCGCCGCGGCGCGCGTCGGCTTCTGGCGCAAGCTGCTGCCGGCAGCCGAACTGCTGCACGGCCTGTCCTGGGCGCTGCTGGCCAGCCTCTTCATCGGCGTCGAGGCGCCCGGCGCCCGTTTCTTCCTGATGACGGCGCTGCTGATCGTCAGCGCCCTGACCGTCACGCTCGCGGCGACGATGCCGATCGCGGTCTATTCGGGCCTGGTGCCGATCGTCGGCGCGATCGTCCTGTCCTTCAGCGGCCGCAGCGACATCGACAGCGTCACCATGCTGCTGATGGCGGCCTGCGCTCAGCTCTTCTTCATCTTCTTGACCAACCGGCTCTACTCGACCTCGGTCGAGACGATCGAATCCCGGGCCGAGAAGGATGCACTGATCGCCGAGCTCGAGACCGCCAAGGCCAATTCGGACGAGGCAAGGCGCAAGGCGGAGGAAGCCAATCTCGCCAAGTCGCGCTTCCTGGCGACGATGAGCCATGAGCTGCGTACCCCGCTCAACGCCATCCTCGGCTTCTCCGAGGTGATGAAGAACGAGGTGTTCGGCCCGCACGCCAACGCCTCCTACAAGGAATATTCCGGCGACATCCATTCCTCCGGCCAGCACCTGCTGACGCTGATCAACGAGATCCTCGATCTCTCGCGCATCGAGGCCGGCAAATACGAACTCAACGAGGAGGCGATCAGCCTCGCCGCCATCGCCGACGACGCCGCGCACATGCTCAACCTGCGCGCCAAGACCAAGGGCCAGACCATCCGCCAGGCGACCGAGCCGGAGCTGCCGCGCATCTGGGCCGACGAGCGCGCCATCCGTCAGGCCGTGCTGAACATCCTGGCGAATGCGATCAAGTTCACCCCGCAGGGCGGCGAGATCTCGATCAAGGTCGGCTGGACCGCGACCGGCGGTCAGTACGTCTCGATCACCGACACCGGCCCCGGCATCCCCGAGGACGAGATCCCGGTGGTGATGCAGACCTTCGGGCGCGGCTCCCTGGCGATCAAGACGGCCGAGCAGGGCTCCGGCCTCGGCCTGCCGATCGTCAAGGGATTGATCGACCTGCATGGCGGCGGCTTCCGCCTCAAGTCGAGCCTGCGCGCCGGCACGGAAGTGACGATCACGCTGCCCGCCGAACGCGTGATGGACACGCTGCCGGCGCTGCCCCAGCCCGGCGAACGCTCGGCGGCGTAAGGCTTGCCGAACAAGGCCTTACGCCTCCTCGTCCCTAGAATATCCGACCAGCCCGCGTGTCGATTGCTTTGATCGCGAAGCGCCGCATAGTGCTGCATGCCGGGACACCGATGAGCGTCACTCCGGTCGCGTCAGGTTGGGAGACATGAGCATGAGGAAGTTCGTCGCGTCGTGCATGGGCGCCTTGCTCGGCTTCGGACTGCTGGCGGCCCAGGCCGGCCCATGGCCGGAGCGGCAGGTGACGCTGATCGTGCCGAGCGCGCCCGGCGACGGCTCCGACATCGCGGCAAGACTGATCGGCGAGAAACTGCAGGCGGCGCTGGGGCAGCCCGTCGTGGTCGAGAACCGGATGGGCGCCGGCGGCGTCGTCGGCTCGGCGGCGGCCGCCAAGGCAGCGCCCGACGGCTACACGCTGATCATGGGCAATGCCGGCTCGCACGGCATCATCCCGGCGACCTACAAGGACGTGCCCTACGACGCGATGCGCGATTTCGCGCCGGTCTCGCTGGTCTATCGCGCGCCGAACATCTTCCTCGCCAGCAAGAAGCTGCCGGTGAAGTCGCTGGCCGAACTCGTCGCCTATGCCAAGGCCAATCCGGGCAAGCTCAGCTTCGCCTCGGGCGGCAACGGCTCCTCGGCGCATATGAATTCGGAATATCTCAAGGTGCTGACCGGCATCGAAGCGACGCATGTGCCCTATCGCGGCTCAGGGCCAGCACTGAACGACCTCGTCTCCGGCCAGATCGAGTTCATGGCGGTGAACCTGCCGCCGGCGATCGGGCTGGCGCAGTCCGGGCAGGTGACCCCGCTCGCCGTGACCACCCGCAAGCGCGCCGCCGCGCTGCCGGAGGTGCCGACCGTCGAGGAAAGCGGTTTCCCCGGCTACGAGACGGTCGCCTGGTTCGGACTGCTGGTGCCCACGGGCGTGCCCGCCGAGATCGTGACCCGGCTGCATGCCGAGGTGGTCAAGGCCTGTGCCGACCAGGAGATCCAGAAGAAGCTTGCCGTGCTGGGCGGTGACGTCGTCTGCAACACGCCGGCCGAGTTCCGCACCTTCCTCGCCGCCGACATCGCGCGCTGGAAGGAGGTCGCGACGGCGGCCAAGATCTCGCTCGACCCGAAATGAGCCGAAACCTGCTCACGGCAAAGTAGCTTCCTTTCGCAGGTGACGGCGCCGGATCAGAGCGCCCTGCGGAAAACCGTATGTCCCGAGCGGCTGGCGACCTTGTCGTAGAGCTCGGCAGCCATATGGTTCTCCACCTGCATATGCCAGTAGACCCGCAAGGCGCCCTTGGCGCGGGCGAGATCGTAGAGAGCCTCGATCAATCGCCGGCCAATCCCGCGCCGGCGGGCCGTCCCGGCCACGAACAGGTCATTGAGGAAACAGACCGGCTGGTCCGACGACGTCACGGGGTGAAAGACCGCGTGAATGAGACCAACGAGCGCGCCATCCTCGACCGCGACCAGAGCCCGCATCACATCGTCACCCAGAAAGCGCGCGAAGGTCGCGTCAGTCACTGCCGCCGGCGGTGGCGGGCCGCCGAACGGGCCATGCGCATGATAGCCGATCCACAATTGCTCCCAACCGGCACGATCATCGGCTTTGAGCGGCCGGATCGCCACTCCGCTTGCAAGGTCCGTCATCCGTTCCGCTCGCAGTTCGCAGGAGTGGTGATAGCGAGCCTAGCCGGCCATCAGGCGACCTTTGGCAGGATCGTCGGCTTGTTGCGCTCGGCCTCGACCTCTTCCCACCAGTTGCCGAGCGCATCGATCAGCGGCACGAGGCGCAGGCCCGCGGCGGTCAGTTCGTAATCGACCCGGCGCGGATAGCCGTCATGGTCGATCCGGCGGACGATCCCAGCCGCTTCCAGCTTACGTAGTTCCAGCGCCAGCATGCGGTGCGAGACCGTCGGGTTGTCGCGCCGGAGCTCATTGAAGCGCTTGGTGCCGTCCTTGAGATAGTAGAGCAGCAAGGTCGGCCAGCGACCGCTCAGCACCCGCATGACGCTCTCGATCGAGCAGTCGGACACGACGTCCTTCATGATCTGTTCCGCGCCTGGTTACAGAAAAGTGCGTAATTTACATGGGGCGGCGAGTGACTAGGTTCCACCCCGCTGCGCAGCGTTTCCCAACCTGAATGGAAAACGCAAGATGGAACCGATCCTCGTTTATGGCTACCCGTCCGGCACCTCTATGGGCCTGGTCGCGGCTCTCGAATGGCTTGGCCAGCCCTACAAGCTCAGTCGCGTCGACATGCTCGGCGAGATGCGCGAGCCGCCCTACAAGCGGATCAACAAACGCGTCGAGACCCCGGTGCTGATCACCGATCAGGGCCGCCCGCTCACCGAAACCATGGCGATCGCCGCCTGGCTCGAAGCGCGCGACAAAGAGCGGCGGATCAGCTTCGATCCGCTCTCGGCCGAAGCCGACCGGATGCACCAGCTGATGGGCTTCCTCAACACCGGCTTCACTGGCGCCTTCACGCCGCTCTGGGTCGCGCTGGAGCTGCCCGAGCCCGATCCCGACTTCGAGATGGCGCTGCGCCGTTTCGGTCGCGAGCGGGTGATCGAGCGCCATGACCGGCTGGAAGAGATGCTCGACGGCAGCTACTGGCTGGCCGGCGACAAACATACCCTGGCCGACGGGCTACTCGCCGGCGTGGCGCGCTGGCTGGAGTACCATGAGGTTGCCGACATCTCGCGCTGGCCGAAGCTGCGGGCCCTGCGCCAGCGGGTCGAGAGCGATCCGGCGGTGGTCTTCGCCACGGCACTCGAAAACGGCGAGACACCGGCAGGCAAGGGCGCTTTCAAGGGCCATATGCCTTTGGCCGAGGTGATCGAGCGCTTCGGCGCCTGATGAGCGAAAGACGCGCCGGGCCGATGTCCGGCGCGTCTTGTATGCTGGATCGCAGCCACCATGATATACATGCTCTTTGTATATCAAGCAGGAGGCTATCCATGCAGGTCGCACGTTGGGGCAACAGCCTCGCCATCCGGATACCCACCGCCGTCAGTGAGGCGTTGGCCCTCAAGGAGGGCGACGATGTCGAGATCCGCATCGCCGATGACCGCACCTTCCTCATCGCCCGCGACCAGCGCAAGCCGCAGGCGCTGGCCCGCATCCGCAGCCTGCGCAAGCCACTTCCGCCCGGCTGGCGCTTTGATCGCGACGAGGCGAATGAGCGCGCGCCGTGACGCGCGCCTTCCTCGACAGCAATGTCGTCGTCTATGCCTTCAGCAACGATCCGCGGAATGCCGTGGCGGAGGATCTGCTCGGCCGCGGCTGCGAGATCAGCGTCCAGGTCCTGAACGAATTCGCCAATGTTGCCCGGCGCAAGCTCGGCTTCTCCTGGCCGGAGATTAGCGAGGCTGTCGAGGCGATCACCACGCTGAGCCGGAACATCCATCCGCTCGATCTCGCTACGCACCAGGATGCCGTGCGCCTGGCCGAGTGGCACAAATTCGGCTTCTACGATGCGCTGATCGTCGCCAGTGCCTTGCGGGCCGGCTGCACGGTGCTCCATAGCGAAGACCTGCAGCACGGCCTCGTCGTGGAGGAACAGCTCCGGATCGAGAATCCGTTCCGGACGGAATAGCCCAGCCCTATTCGCCCTTCTGCGAGACCTGGGCCTGGGCGAAGGTCGCCATGCCGGAATGGACGCCGGCCGCCGCCTTGACCAGGCCGGCGGCGAGTGCGGCGCCCGTCCCTTCCCCGAGGCGCATGTCGAGCGCCAGCAAGGGCTGCTTGCCGAGCTTGACCAGCGCCTGCGCATGAGCGCCCTCGGCCGAAAGATGGCCGGCGATGCAGTGGTCGAGCGCCGAGGAATCGAGCGCGTGCAGGATCGCGGCGGCGGCGGTGACGACATAGCCGTCGAGGACCACCGGGATGCGCTGCAGACGGGCAGCGAGGATCGCGCCGCAGATCGCCGCCATCTCGCGGCCACCAAAGCGGCGCAGCACTTCGAGCGGATCGTTCAGGTGACTGGCGTGCAGCTTCAGCCCGGCCTCGACCGCGGCGACCTTGCGCTTCAGGCCGTCATCGTCGACGCCGGTACCGCGACCGCACCACTGCCCTGCGCCACCGCCATAGAGCGCCGCGAAGATCGCTGCGGCCGCCGTCGTGTTGCCGATGCCCATCTCGCCGAGCGCGAGCAGATCGGCACCGCCGGCGAGCGCCTCCATGCCGAAGGCCATGGTGGCGACGCAGGCGCGCTCGTCGAGCGCGTCTTCCTGAGTGAAGTCGCCTGTCGGCAGGTCGAGAGCGAGGTCGAAGACCTTGAAGCCGAGGTCATAGGCCGCGCAGATCTGGTTAATCGCCGCGCCGCCGGCAGCGAAGTTCTCCAGCATCTGGCGCGTCACGCTCTGCGGGAAGGCCGAGACGCCCTGGGCGACGACGCCGTGATTGCCGGCGAAGACGCAGACCAGCGGTCGGTCGACCCGCGGCGGCGCTTTGCCCTGCCAGGCAGCGAGCCATTCGGCGATCTCCTCCAGCCGGCCGAGGCTGCCGGTCGGCTTGGTCAACTCCTTGTCGCGGGCGCGCACGGTGTTGGCGGCAGCCATATCCGGGCCGGGCATATTGGCGATGAGGTTGCGGATATCGTCGAAGGGCAGGCCGGAGGCGGGCATCGCAGACATCTGAGGAGCCGATCTTGAAAACCTGAGGAATCGGGCAGCGCGAGATCGCCGCCGCGCAGCCGCTGCTGCTATAGGCTGGAGCGGACGAAGACAATCCGAGGGCAGCGTGACGCAAGCCGACAGCGATGATGCGACGCAGGCGACAGCGCCGATCTGGCCAGGCTGGCTGATCGCGACCGCGACCTGCATCCGCTTCTATTCGCGCCTGCCTATCCCGGCACTACCGGGCGAGAACCCGCACACGCTGCCGGATTTCCGGCTGGTGCCGCGCGCTTTGCCCTTCGCGGCACTGGTGATCGCCGCGCCTGCGGCATTGATCGCGCTGCTCGCCGGGCTTGCCGGCATCAACGCACTGCTGACGGCGGCACTCGCCGTAACGGCGCTCGTCGTGACGACCGGTGCCTTCCACGAGGACGGTCTCGCCGACAGCGCCGACGGGCTGTTCGGCGGGCATACGCCGGAGCGGCGGCTGGAGATCATGAAGGACAGCCGCGTCGGCACCTTCGGCGCGCTGGCGCTCGGCCTGTCGCTGCTGCTGCGGGTGAGCGCGCTGTCTGCCGTCCTGCAAGGCGCCGGAGCCTGGGCTGTGGCGGCGGCCGTGCTCGTGGCGGCGCCCTGGTCGCGCGTCGAGGGCGTCCGCATCCTCGCGACAGTCGAGCCAAGCCGGAGCAGCGGCGCCTCTGCCGCGGTCGGGCAGCCGGACCGGTCGGTGCTGCCGATCGCCTATGGGCTATCCGGCGTCTTGGCTCTGCTCCTGGTCATAGTCGGCGCCCTCCCCTTGGCCGGCATCGTGCTCGGCCTCGCCTTGTCGGCGCTGACGACCTTCTGGCTGTCACGCACCGCCATCCGGCTGATCGGCGGGCAGACCGGCGATATCCTCGGCGCAGCGCAGCAGCTTGGCGAAATCGCGATCTATCTCGGCCTCGCGATCGCCATCGGCTGGGGCGGGCGATGAACGCGATCTCCAGTCCCTGCATCCAGGTCTGCGTGATCGATCCGGCGAGCAAGCTCTGCCAGGGCTGCGGCCGGACCTTGCAGGAGATCGCGCAATGGTCGCGGCTCTCAGAGGCCGAACGCCTCGCCATCATGGCGACGCTGGAGGAGCGCCTCAGTCTTCCGCGAGACGGGCAAGCCCCTCGCCGGTCAGCCTGAAGAAGACCTTTTCCGGGTGCTGCCTGGCGCCGAGACCCTCGTAGAAGCGCAGCAAGCGCTCGTCGTCGCGCGCCGCGGTCCAGTCGATCCGGCCGAAGCCGCGCGCCAAAGCAAGACGGGCCAATTCGGCAAGCAGCGCCTTGCCGGCGCCGAGGCCGCGAGCGGCCTGCGCCACATAGATCTCCTTGAGGAAGAAGCCGGGCCTGAGGCCTGGACCCGGATAAAGCGCCGAGAAGGCGGCGAAGCCGACGAGCGCGCCATCATGCTCGGCGACGAGCAGTTCGGTTCCCGCCGGCCGGCTGGCGAGCCCGGCGCGGATGTCGTCGTCAGACGGGCAAGGCACCTTGTAGTGCGCCTGCATCTCGCCCATCAGGCGGGCGAGCGCCGGATGATCGGCCTCCTCGCACGCACGTATCGCAACCATGCCCGCCTCGCTCAGGAGATCAAAGACCAGAAGAAGCGGGCGCAGACCACCAGCAGGAAGATGCCGAAGGCGACCTCCAGCCGGCGTTTCGACAGGCGGTGCGCCAGGCGCGCGCCGATCGGCGCCGTCCAGATCGAGGTCGGGATGAACAGCAGGAAGCCGATGAAGGAGACATAGCCGAGCGAGAGCGGCGGCAAGAGGTCCATCTTCGGCCAGCCGGCATAGATGTAGCCCAGTGCGCCGGGTATCGAAATCAGGATACCGAGGCCCGAGGAGGTCGCGACCGCCTGGTGGATCGGCCGGCCATAGAAGGTCATGAACAGGCTGGAGAGCTGACCGCCGCCAATGCCCATCAGCGACGAGAGCACGCCGATGATCACGCCATAGACCCGCATCAGGAACGGGCCCGGCATATCGTCGCCGAGCTTCCAGCGATCGGAGGCGAAAAGCAGGCGCATGGCGCTGGCGAAGGCGACCGCGACGAAGACCGCCTTGAACACGTCCGGCGGGGCATAGCGCGCGATGAAGCTGCCGCCGAGCACGCCGAGCACGACCGGCACGGCCCAGATCTTGATGATCGAGGTGTCGACCAGTCCCTTGGCGAGATGGGCGCGGTAGGAGCGGATCGAGGTCGGGATGATCACAGCGAGCGAGGTGCCGACGACGAGCGGCATGCGCACTTCCTCCGGCACGCCGATCACCCGGAAGACCTCGTAGAGCACCGGCACGATGACGGCGCCGCCACCGACGCCGAACAGGCCTGCGAGCAGGCCGGTAACGGCACCGGCCGCGACCAGCGACACCGCAAGGAAAATCAGGTCGTTCAGGGGAATGCCTGCGATCATCATGCACACTGTTTGGGAAAGATCGGGCTGCTCTTAGCCCTCCTGCCGGAAAGGGCAAGGTTCGGGCGGCAGGGCAGGCATGCGCCGACACGGCCGCGTCATCGCACAGCGTCGCGACGGACTGCACCTCAGAGTCTGCTCGAAAACCCAGCCCTCATCCTGAGGAGCGCTCGCAGATCGTGTCTCGAAGGATGCTCCAGCTGGTTCCGGAGCCCCCTGGAGCATCCTGCGAGACGCCGCTGACGCGGCTCCTCAAGATGAGGGCTGAACAATTGTCACATGGGCTCTCGGAACGACCCCGATGCGCCCTGGAACAGCGGCCGATCAGGGCTTGACGTAGGTCCAGCCCTTCTCCTGCAGCTCCATCACGCGGACGACACCGGACTTCACCACAGTCGCTTCGGGGATCAGGGCGATCTCCTTGTTCTCCGCCTTGCTCATATTGCCCTGGGTGTTGCCGCAGGCCTTGAAGGAAATGGCTGGCGTGCTCATCGCGATCGTCGTGATCCGCGCCTTCACCGGCGAGGTATCGTCGCGCAGCATGTGCAGGCCAGGGCCGAAGGTGACGACCTCGATCTCCACCTTCTCGCCGAGGTCCTGATAGTACTGCGCCACATTGGTCGCGTTGTTGAGCGCGAGATTCATCATCGCAGGATCGTTCGTGTTCACCTGCAGGATCAGCCGGTGCGGCTTCCTGTCGGGAACGGGCGGCTTCGGCGCCTGTACGGCGCTGTGCTTCGTGGCCTGCGCCGTCGCGGGCGGGGCGGCGATGGCGCAGGCCAATCCGGCCAGCAGGACCGTGCCGAGAGCATCTTTGAACCTGATCATCATCGCATCTCACCCATGGTTCGAGGACTATTCGCTACGTGGCCTGGCGAGGGTGCGCGGCCATTTGCAGGCTGCTGCGACCCTGTCCCGCGCGGCCTTCAGGCCGGCGAGGCCGAAATGGGCGTCATGGACGGCACCAGCGCGTGTGCCGAGACGGATCGCGATGCCACCCTCATTGGGAAGCGACTGGAGCAGGCCGACGACATCTCCCCGGAAGGCGACGCCGGTCCCATAAGCCGGCCGCCCGGCCGCGACCTGCACAGGCTGGTTGTCATCGAGGCGATAGGACAGCGCGTAGTCGGCGCCACTCTCGGACGTGGCCGGTCCGCCCAAGACCAGCTCGGTCCGGCCGCTGCGGCAGTGAATCGAAAGCTGCCTCAGCGCGCCGCTGGCATCGCCTTCAGCAAAGGTGGTGGCGGTGACGATCGGCGTATAGTCGACCGGCGACGTTGTCTCGCTGACGATCCAGCCATCGGCACCGCCGGGCGGGCGCTGGGGCACCGTAACAGGCTGCGGCAGCTTGTTCAGGCAGGCAGGCCGCTCCGCCGGATCGAGCAGCGAGCAGGCGCGAAGCTGCGCCATCGGATCGGGCGCGCCCTGCGCGAAGGCGATCCGGCTGGCAATCTCGAAGGCGACTGAGAGCATGATCAGCTTCATTGGCTCGCACGTTGCGTCTGCGCCTTGCGATCCAGCCAGTCCTGCGCAGCCGGAAAGCGGTCGAGGCCGGGAACGGTCGCAGCGAGATTGATCGACTTCCATTTCGGGTCGAAGCCGGGCGCCTGCAGCTTCTCGACACGGCTGAACAGGAGGTCGACGAAGCGGGCGACGCGCTCGTAGCGATTGGTCTGTGGCGCCCAGTTGAACGCGACCAGGGCGGTCGGCACCGCGATCGTCGAGACCCGCTCGCCCGCCTTGATCAGCCCGGGATATTCGCCGGCCTCCAGCACTGCCGGGAGGTAATAGTCCTCGAACCTGCTGTCGTAGGCGACCGGGAGGAACTTGAAGCCGGGCTCGAAGCGCCCGCGGACGAAGGCGTCGACGGGCTTCGAGGTGATGAAGACCACAGCCGCCATCTCGCCCTTGCGCATCTGCTCCAGCGCGACCTGATGCGGGATGAAGGTGTTTTCGGAATTGATGCCGAGGCGGCTGAAGATCAGCGGCCCCGAATAGGCGGCGGCGGTGCCGAGCGTGTTGAAGTTCACCTTCTTGCCGGCGAGGTCCTGCAGGCTCTGGATCTCGGGCCGCACGAAGACATGCAGTTCCGAGGGAAAGAGATTGAGCACATAGGTGATCTTGCGCCGGATCTGCGGGAGCTGCGCCTTGTACTCCTCCAGCGCATCGGAGTTGATGATCGCCGTGTCGATGCCACGCAGATAGAGCAGCGAATTCAGGTTCTCGGTGGCCCCGCGGGTGACGATCGGGAGTACGTGCAGGTTGTACCCATCGTCGACGACGCGGGCCATCTCGGCACCCAGGCGAAGTGGCGCGCCCTCCAGCAGCCCCGCTGCGAGACCGACCGTCCAGGCATTGGCCTTGTCCTGCTCCGTTGCGGCCGGCCGGACCATGCGTCGCGGCTGGCCGGAGCTCGCCTGCAAGGTCTGGGCCTCCAGGCCGGGCGACGCGAGCATCGGCACAAGCGCCGCCAGCCCGACCAACAGGAGCAAGCACCGTCCAGAAGGCATCCTCATCCCGAACTCTCCCCTAGAACGCGCTCCGGCGCGGTCGAGCGCTAGCGCGGCAGCGCATCGACACGATCCTTCGCCTCCTGAATGCCTCCGACCTGCGCCCGTGCATAAAGCTCGCGCGCCCTCGCGATCTCGCCGCGCGTGCCATACGTCCCCCAGGCGGACAGGATGCGGGGGTCATAGGTCTCCGCGAGCATGAAGCTCGCCCGGGCACTGCCCATGTCGGCCGCGCGCTCGAGCACGGCCCGAGCAGAGCCGATGTCGCCTTGAGCGAGCAGTGCGCTCGCCCTGGCGATCAGCCGCATCGCTTCGGGGCCGTTCCGTGCTTCCGCGACGATTTGCGGAGGTGGCGCGCCGACGGGATTCGCTTGCGGAGGTTTGGGAGCCTCTCTGGATGCGGCCACGGGCGGCGCAGTCGCCACGCGTAGCGACGCCAACTCCTCCGCCGCGGTCGCAACACGTTCGCGCTCCTGCTGGAGAGCCTGGCGCAGATCCGCGATCGTGCTTTCGTTCGCCTGCCTGAGCTTCTCGGTCTCGCCGCGTGCCCCTTGCAGTTGCGCCAGCTGAGCTTCGACTTCGCGCTGCGCCGCCGACAGCTCGCTCGCCTGGGCGGCGCGTTGGGCGCGCTCCTGCTCAATGGCCTGGCGATATTGCGCAGCAGCGGCCACCTGCTCCTGTCGCAGCGCCGCGACCTGTGCCATGGCGGCCGCCTTCTGCCGCTCAAGTTCGAGCCCTTGCGCGCTCTTCGCCGCCTCCGCCTGCCGGAGCTGGCCTGTCTCCTCGCCGGCCTTGCGCAATTGTGCCGCCTGCGCCTCGATCTCGCGCCGCGACGCCGCCAGCTCGGCCGCCAACGCGGCACGTTGTCCGCGTTCCTCGTCGAGGGCTTGGCGATGTTGCGCCACGGTCGTGGTCAGCGCCTGCCGCGCGGCTGCGGCCTGGGCGATGGCGGCGGTCTTCTGCCGCTCCTGCTCCTGGGATTGCGAGACCCTCGCGGCGTCAGCCTGCCTGAACTGCCCCGCTTCCTCCCCGGCCTTGCGCAATTGCGCCGCCTGCGCCGCAGTCTCGCGCTGCGCGGCCGACAAGTCCTGCGCGAGAGCGGCCGCCTTCTGCCGCTCCTGCTCGAGCGCTTGCGCGGCTTTCGCCGCGTCCGCCTGCCTGACCTGGCCTGCCTCCTCGCCGGCTTTACGCAACTGTGCCGCCTGCCCTGCGATCTCGCGCTGCGCGGCCGACAGCTCCTGTGCGAGAGCGGCAACCTTCTGCCGCTCCTGCTCGAGCGACTGGGAACTCGTTGCGGTCGCGAGTTGCTTGAGCTGTTCGATGTCGTCGTTTGCGCTCCGCAGCTGCGCCGCCTGCGCCTGCAATTCGCGCTGCGAGGCCGCCAGCTGATCGGCCAGTGCGGCGCGTTGCGCACGTTCGCCATCGAGCGCCTGACGATGCTGGGCCACCGTCGCAACCAGCTCCTGTCGCGCAGTCGTGGCCTCCTGCGCCTGGGCAGTCGCCTTGTCCTGCTCCTGCTGCAAGGACTGGTCGCTCCTGCTCGCATCGGCCTGCAATTGGGTTTTCAGGGCAGCGATTACGCCACGAGCCCCGGCGAGTTCCCGCGCCGTGGCGCCGGTGTCCGAGGCCCCGCTGGCCGGCAGGGCGACCGGCGCAGGCTCCCGCAGCCGACCGAGCTCCGGTCTATCCGCATTGCGAGGGACGAAAAGAAGCAGGATCGCGACCGCCACCCCGCACGCCAAGGGGATGAACCGGCGCCGCTGCGGCACTTGGCCAGGCCGATCGGCTTTCGCCGGCGTGTCCTGCCGGATGTCGGAGGTCTTGCTGCGGTTCTGACCGGCGGGCGACGCAGCTGTCAGCGTCCAGTGAGCGGTATCGACGGTCAGGCCTGCGTCATCCCTGGCGACGACGGCCTTCCCGTCTCCCGATGCGCTTTCGATCGCGTCGCGCATGTGGCTGACGCCTCTTGGTCGGCGCATGGCCCTGGCGAACCGGGCACGAGCAACTTCGTTCCGGCCGATGCAAACACGGCATCTATGCGACGACGCCTGCGAAGGCGTCGACCACACCCTCGCTGCGATCGAGCTGACCCCAGAACGGACAGGTCCAGAAGACGGGCAAAGGGGCAGCAGATTGCCCGAATGGGGTACTCTGCCGAGAGCAGCCCGCTCGCTAGTCGCTAACGCCCTCGCGCGCGACGATCGCCATCAGTGTCGCCGTCAGCATGGCGCAGAGCTTGGGCTTGCCGTCCGTCACCGCGAAGACCTCGGCCATGGCGAGCGTCAGGGTGCGGCCGGCCTTAACCACCCTGCCCTTGGCGACGAGCTCGTCGCCGGTCGCGGGCGCCAGCAGGTTGATCTTGAACTCGGCGGTGAGGATGCCGTTGCCGGCCGGCATGGTGGTGAGGCCAGCATAGCCGGCGGCGCTGTCGGCGATGGTCGCGACAGCCCCCGCATGGACGAAGCCGTGCTGCTGGGAGAGATGCGGCGACGCCGGCATGGCGATCTCGACCTCGCCCGGCGCGACGCGCACGAGCCGGGCGCCAAGCGTGGTCATCATCGCCTGCTTGGCGAAGCTCGCCTCGATGCGGGCAACGAGGGCGGGATCGGTCGTCTGGTCAGCCATTGGTCATTCCGCAGCGATCGCGGCCGGGGCTTCACGCTCGACATGAGCGATCGCGGCGCGCAAATCGGCGAGGCCTGCCCCCGCCGCGACGCAATGCTCGGCGAGATGGCGGCGAAACAGGCGCGAGCCGCGCCGGCCCGGGAACAGCCCGACGAGATGGCGGGTGAAGGCATGCAAGCGCCCGCCCCGTTCGAGGTGAGCCGCGATATAGGGCTCCAACGCTTCCAGCATCGCGAAGGCGTCCGGAACCGGCGCATCCTCGCCGAAGAGCAGCGGGTCGACCGCGAGCAGTACCTCGGGGTTCTGATAGGCCTCGCGGCCGAGCATGACGCCGTCGAGATGGGCCAGATGCGGCAGCCATTCGTCGGGGTGCCTGATGCCGCCGTTGAGCGCGACGATCAGGTCGGAATTGGCTGCCTTGAGACGATAGGCGCGCTCGTAGTCGAGCGGCGGGATCTCACGGTTCTCCTTGGGCGAGAGCCCCTGCAGCCAGGCCTTGCGGGCATGGACGACCAGGGCATCGACGCCGGCCGCGCGCACGGCGGCGGTCAGCGCATCGAGCGCCGCTTCCGGGTCCTGGTCATCAACGCCGATACGGCATTTCACCGTGACGGGGATCGAAACAGCCGCCTTCATCGCCGCGACGCAATTGCCGACCAGCGCCGGCTCGCGCATCAGGCAGGCGCCGAAGGCTCCGCCCTGGACGCGGTCGGAGGGGCAACCACAGTTCAGGTTGATCTCGTCATAGCCGAAATCGGCGCCAATCTTCGCCGCTTCGGCAAGCAGCGCCGGATCATTGCCGCCGAGCTGGAGCGCGACCGGGTGCTCGACATCGTCGAAGCCGATCAGCCGCTGCCGGTCGCCGCGCACCACCGCCTGCGCCGTCACCATCTCGGTGTAGAGCCGGGCGCGGCGCGACATCAGGCGATGGACGATCCGGCAATGCCGGTCGGTCCAGTCCATCATAGGCGCCACGGAAAATATAAGATCCTGAGCTTTCATGGTTTTTTCTGTAGCATCAAATCGTTAGGTCGTACCGAGTGCACACGGATCGCACACGAGAATGGCCACCTTCACGAAGCTCTCCTCCGGGTCCTGGCGAGTCCAGACCCGGTACAAGGGGCGCCACGCGAGCGAGACCTTCCTGCGTCGGGATAATGCGCGACGCCGGGCCATCGAGGCCGGGCGTCAGGTTGATCGGGGCGAGGCTCCGAGCGAGTCGCGCGTCGCGCGGCTGACAACGTCCGGAGAGCTCATCGACCTCCATATCGACGACATGTGCGACGTCGGCAAGGCTCCTTTGAGCTCCAAGGCCGCCACTTTCGAATTGCTGAAGCGGCAACTTGGAAGCGACGAACCGCCTGTTCGAGGCTGGATTTACGATCGAACAGGTCTCTCCCGTCACAGGCTACAGGGATTGGAAGATGCTGAAACGGTACACGCATCTCAAGGCGGATGCGCTTCATGCGATCTTTATGTCGGGCGCCGCGCAAGGGTCAGCAATCGGTCGCGCATCTTGGAATGACGGATTGTCGATCGCCTGGGTCCCTCGTTGCGTGCCTGGTGGTTCGGTGAGATTGTTCGCTTGCTCTTCCGCTTTTGACCCGGGACGAGTTGTTGTCAGCGAACGGGAGGTCGAACCGTTCGCCGACGGCGTGGTCTGCGCAGGTCGCTTCCGGGCTATGCTGACGCGAGAGTAGCCGTGTTGGATGGTACCGCTACCTTTCAATCGACGGCCTGCCCCGGAAGCTTGCGATGAAACTCCGCTGCGTCGACTGTGCGAAAGCTCACCCGCTGGAGCTGCTCTATCGCTGTCAATCGTGCGGAGGCATTCTCGAGGCGATCGGCGATGATGGCACGCCACGAGTTTCGTTGGGGGAAACCGCCACCCCGCTCCTGCGAGCTGCAAGAATCGAGACCGCGCTGCCCGGCTTCTCGGGCGAGATCTGGCTGAAGGACGAGACCCGCAACCCGTCCGGCTCGTTCAAGGATCGCCTCGTTGGCGCCGCCATGGGCCGGGCGCTCGCGCTCGGGATCGGGAAGGTCGTCTGCGCCTCCTCGGGCAATGCCGGGGCCGCGACTGCCGCCTATGCGGCGCGGGCGGGCATCCCAGCCGTCATCATCGTGCCGGCCCATACCCCGCTGGGCAAGGTGACGCAGATCGCCGCCTATGGCGCGATCCTTCTCCTGGTCGAAGGACATTACAGCCGCTCCTACGATCTCGCGCTCGCTCTGGCCGAGCAGCACGGCTTCGCCAATCTGACCACCACCTTCATCAACCCCTATGCGGTCGCTGGCCTCACCGCGGTCGGCACCGAGCTGGCCCAGCAGCTCGGCGGCGCGCCGAGCCATGTGCTGGTGCCGACCGGCAGCGGCCCCCTGGTCAAGGGCGTCTGGCAGGGCATCGCCGATGCCGGCGGCACGACCAGATTGATCGCCGTGCAGGCAGAGGGTTGCGCACCGATCGTGCAGGCCTTCGAGGCTGGTGCCAGGGCCGTGACTGCCTGGGGCACGCCGCAGACCATCGCCTCGGGCATCAGCGACCCACTGATCGGTTATGAGCGCGATGGCACCTACACGCTGAAGCTCGTCCGCGAGAGCGGCGGGCGGGCGATCGCGGTCAGCGATGACGAATTGCGCGAGGCGATGCGGCTGCTCGCCCGCAGCGAAGGCGTCTATGCCGAACCGACCGGCGCCAGCCCGATCGCGGCTTTGCCGCGCCTCTGGGCCGACGGTCATTTGCCACCGGACGCCCGGGTTGTCTGCATGGTGACCGGGCACGGCTTCAAGGACAGCAAGGCCTATCAGGAGATGCCGGTGCGCACCCACAAGGTCGCGGACCCGGCCGACATCGCCGCGGTCGCCGGGCTTTGCGAGGCGGCGCTGGCGACCGCCTGAGGACCTCTGCGGTTCCGTAGAGGCATCGCGAATTATCCGGCTTTGCATCCGGCACTTTTCTTGCGACGCTCGTCTCGCTGCAGGCCGAACGCTGCAGGGCACGTGGATCAAAGAGGGGAGTTCGTGATGGGCATTCATGACGACGGAACTTTGGACGGCGCCACTCCCCCCAAGGACGAGGGCCTGACGCTGGAGCGCCGCAGCCTGTTCGGCCTCGGCCTCGCCGGCGCTGCGATCGGCGCGGCAGCAAGCGGGCTGCTCACCCCTGCCTCGGCCCAGGCCCAGACGGTGGCCAAGAGCAAGCTCTACGCCGTCAAGGAACGCGGCAAGCTGATCGTCGGCACCGGCAGCACCAATCCGCCCTGGCATTTCCAGGACGCCAGCGGCAAGCTCGTCGGCATGGACATCGACCTCGCCCGGCTGCTCGCCAAGGGCCTGTTCGACGATTACGAGAAGGTCGAGTTCGTGCTGCAGGGCTCCGACGCTCGCATCCCGAGCCTCGTCACCGACAAGGTCGACATCGTCGTGCAATGGATGACGGTCACGCCCGGCCGGGCCCAGCAGGTCGACTTCACCATTCCCTATTATCGCGAAGGCGTCGGCCTGCTGATGCTGGCCCGCGGCGGCAAGTACAAGAACTATGACGAGCTGAAGGCGGCCGGCAAGGAGGTCGCCGTCGGCGGCATGCAGAACGTTTTCCTGGAGGAGTGGATCCACAAGGCGCTGCCGGGCGCCAAGGTCGATGCCTTCGACAGCCCGGACTCGGCGATGCAAGCGCTGAACGCCCGCCGCATCGACGCCTCGATGCAGGATCAGTCGGCGATGCGCTGGCTGATGCAGCAGGCGCCCGGTCGCTTCGTCGATTCCGGCTTCGGCTGGATGCCGAATTCCTATGCCTCGGCGGTGAAGCCCGGCGACCCGACCTGGCTGAACTGGGTCAACACCGCTTACAAGGAAGCGATGATGGGCGTCGATTTCGACTATTTCGCCGCCTCCTACAAGAAGTGGTTCGGCATCGAGCTGCCGATCCCGAAGGTCGGTTTCCCGCAGGAATTCGCCTGATCCCGCATTTGCCTGATCGCAACGTGGCGATGGCGGGCCGCCTCTGCGGCCCGCCGCTTTCGGGATCTTCGCGACAGACATGATCGACTATCATTTCGACTGGCCCGTCATCGCACGGAACTGGGACAAGCTCGTCGACGCGCTTGTCCTGGGCCTCTGGCTGGCGGTGATCTCGCTGGCGATCGGCTGTGTCATCGGCATCCTGACCGCCTATGCCCGGCTCTCCGGCAAGAAATGGCTCTCCGTGCCGGTCTGGGCCTATGTCGAGTTCATCCGCTGCACGCCGTTGCTGCTGCTGATCTTCTTCCTCTATTTCGGCCTGCCGGAATTCGACGTCACCTTCCTGAACAAGACCCAGAGCTTCGTGCTCTCGCTCTCGCTCTATGCCGGCGCCTACATGTCCGAGGTCTTCCGCGCCGGCCTGTCCTCGATCCCGAAGCAATATGTCGAGGCGGCCAAGGCGATCGGCCTGCGGCCCTGGCAGCGCCAGGCCTATGTCGTGCTGCCAGTGATGTTCCGCATCACCCTGCCGGCGGTCAGCAACAACCTGATCTCGCTGTTCAAGGACACCTCGCTCGCGGCCGCGATCGCCGTGCCGGAACTGACCTTCGTCGCCCGGCAGATCAACGCCAACACCTTCCGGGTGATGGAGGTCTGGCTCACCGCGAGCGCGCTCTATCTCGTCACCGCTTATCTCATCGCTTTCGTGCTGCGCTTGGTCGAGCGCCGCTACGCCTCGATCCGCTAGGGGGCACGCGATGGATTTCTCGATGGCTCCCGGCACTTTCTGGTTCGAGGCCTGGCAGGCCCGCGCCTCGCTGCTCTCCGGGCTCGGCGTGACCATGCTGAGCTCGGCGCTGAGCATCGTCATGGCGACGGTCTGCGGCATCCTGATGGGGGTCGCGCTCTCCTATGGCTGGTGGTGGCTGAGGCTGCTGGCTAGGCTCTATGTCGACCTGATGCGCGGCATACCGGTGCTCGTGCTGATCCTGTTCACCTATTACGGGCTTGCCCTGTTCGGCGTGAACATCGCTGCCTTCTGGGCCGGCGTGATCGCGCTCGGCGCCTTTGCCACGGCCCATGTCGCCGAGAATTTCCGCGGCGCCGTCGAATCCGTGCCGGCGGGGCAGATGGAGGCCGCCAAGGCCATCGGCCTGACCTTCGGCAAGCGATTGTACTACGTGATCCTGCCGCAGGCTTTCCGCCGCATGCTGCCGCCCTGGGTCAATACCGGCCTTGAAATCGTCAAGGGCACGACGCTGCTCTCGATCATCGGCGTCGTCGAATTGCTGCTGGCAGCCCAGCAGCAGATGGCGCGCAACTACATGATCATCGAGTTCTACCTGCTGACAGTGGTTCTCTATCTGATCATCAACTTCACACTGGCGCAGCTCGGCGCGCTGCTGGAACGCAAGACCTCCTATCTGCGGTACTAGAGCCGCTCCAGCAAAAGTGCGTAGCGGTTTTGCGTCCGGAGTTGCTCTGAAAACTTGGAACGGGAAGCGACTACCGATGACCGAGACTGCCCTGCTTCAGGCCACCAATGTCCGCAAGCATTTCGGCAAGATCGAGGTGCTGAAGGGCATCGACCTCACCGTCAGGCAGGGGCAGGTCGTCTCGCTGATCGGCGCCTCCGGCTCGGGCAAGACCACCTTCCTGCGCTGCGTCAACCTGCTGGAGGAGCACGATGGCGGCGAGATCCTGCTCGACGGCGACCCGATCGGTTACCGAATGGCAGGGGAGGCCCGAAAGCGCCTGAGCGAAACGAAGATCTCGGCCCAGCGCGCCCGTATTGGCATGGTCTTCCAGCAGTTCAACCTGTTCCCGCATCTGACCGCCGGGCAGAACGTCATGCTCGGGCTGACCAAGGTGCAGGGCAAGGGCGCGGCCGAGGCAAAGGAGATCGCCGACCATTGGCTCGGGCGCGTTGGCCTCGCCGAGCGTCGCGACCACTATCCCTACCAGCTCTCGGGCGGCCAGCAGCAGCGCGTCGCGATCGCGCGCGCGGTCGCGATGCAGCCGCGCCTGCTGCTGTTCGACGAGGTCACCTCGGCGCTCGATCCGGAGCTGGTGGCCGAGGTGCTCGGCGTCATGCAGACGCTCGCCGAATCCGGCATGACCATGCTGCTCGTCAGCCATGAGATGCTCTTCGTCCGCGAGGTCTCGCACCATGTCCTGTTCCTCGACCAGGGCCGGGTCGCGCAGGCGGGCAAGCCCTCCGAAGTCTTCGACAATCCGCAGAACGAGCGCTTGCGCAGCTTCCTTGGCCGCTTCCATGGCATTTTTAGCCGCTGAGGCCGTTTGAACAGGGCCGGTGGCTGGAACGCGACGCGCAATGCGGACGTTCAGGAGTTAACCGGAGGCGGCCCTCCTTGGTTTGAACGAGCCGGGTGGAACCTCGATGGGAGCTTGGGGATCAGGCGAAGCCCGGCATCGTCGGCAAACCTGATCCGCACGGCCCGGCTTGCTTCGCGAGCTGACGACGGCCATTCTTGTGTCGCCAACAAGGAGGGCGTTGATGGCTACCGGAACTGTGAAATGGTTCAACGCAACAAAGGGCTACGGCTTCATTCAACCCGATGGCGGCGGTCAGGACGTGTTCGTCCATATCAGTGCGGTCGAGCGTGCTGGCCTGCGGGAGCTGCGCGACGGCCAAAAGATTTCGTATGAAATTGTTGCAGACAAACGCTCGGGCAAGTCTTCGGCGGATAACTTGCAGGTCGAATAACCCGCGGGCCTCAGCAGAGAGCCTCGCCTGCCTGACGTAAGACCACGAACATCGGCACTCTGCATGGCGGAAAAGCAGATCATCGAGATTCCAATCGTCGGGATAATGACGATCGAGGTCAGTTCAGACCCGATGTTGAACTCGGTGATCACCTTCGCAACCGAGGCGGAAGCGAATTGCTCTGCGGCTACCGCCAACGGCAATCGCAGAGCTGGAGGCTCTCCTCGCACGCGCCAGCCAGGAGCAGGCGAAGCACTTGTCGAAGCAATATAGGGTGCCGCTCTCCTACTGGAACGTGAGGTTCGCCTTGGCGACGATCTCGGCATAGACAGCGCGATCGGCGGCGATGCGCGCAGCGAATTCGGCCGGGCTTGAGAAGTTCGGCAGGACGCCGAGCGTCTTGAGCTGGTCCTGCGCCTTCGGATCGGCCAGCGCCTTGCCTGCGGCCGTGTTGAGCTTGGCGACGATCTCGGGGTTCATGCCGGCGGGACCTGCGAGCCCGATCCAGGAATGGGCGGTGAATTGCGGGAAGCCGCTCTCCTTCATCGTCGGGACGTCAGGCAGTTCGAACCAGCGCCGCTCATTGGTGGTCGCGAGGATGCGCACCTTGCCGGCCTTGGCGAGCTCGACCAGCTCGCCCGCCATCATCAGCGGGACATGGCCGGCCGCGATGTCGTTGAGCGCCGGGCCGCTGCCGCGATAGGGCACGTGCATCAGGTCGGCGCCGGAGGAGATCTTGAGCAGCTCGCCGGCGAAATGGCCGTAGGTGCCAATGCCGGAGGTCGCGAAGCCGATCGTGCCGGGGTTGGCCTTCGCCAGCGCGACGAGCTCGGCGACCGTCTTGGCTTCGACCGACGGATGCGCGCCGAGGAAGGTGAAGCCCTCGACGAGATTGGCGATCGGTGTGAAATCCTTCACCGAGTCATAGGGCAGCTTCTTGTCGACATTGGGCAGGATCGCGTGGGTGCCGGCCGAGACCAGCAGAAGCGTGTAGCCGTCGGGTGCCGCCTTGGCGACGAAGTCGGAGCCGATCGCGCCGCCGGCACCGGCGCGGCTCTCGACGACGAAGGGTTGGCCAAGATCGATGCTCATGCTGTTGGCGAGCAAGCGGGCGATGCCCTCGACGCGCCCGCCCGGCGCGAACGGCACGATGATCTTCACCGGTTTGGCCGGATAGGCCTGCGCGGCCGCCTCGATCACGCTCGCGCCGAGCGCTCCCGCAGCGGCGAGCACCATCGCCATGCGGCGCGTCAGTTGTCCCTTGAGCATCGCGTCCTCCCCTGTCTCGCCGAGTCCTCCGGATCGTCCGTCCGGTTACTCCTCGAACTTCATGTTGGTCTGCCTGGCGACGTCGCCGAAGGCCTTCTGCTCGGCCTTGATCAGGCTGGCGAAGGCGTCGGCGCTCTCGGTTCGCACGATGCTCGCCGCCGCCTTGACCCGCTCGACGGTCTTCGGGTCGCTCATCGCCTTGTTGGCGGCCTGGTTGAGCTTCTCGACCAGATCGCGCGGCATGCCGCCTGGCCCGAGCAGGCCGAACCAGAGCGGCGGCGCCGAGAACTCGGCTAGGCCGGCCTCTTTCATGGTCGGGATATCCGGCAGGCCCGGCCAGCGCTGCGGATTGGTCGTCGCGAGGATGCGGACCTTGCCGGCCTGCGCGACCTCGATGAACTCGCCGCCGATCATCATCTGGACATGGCCGGCGACGAGATCGTTCACCGAGGGGCCGCTGCCGCGATAGGCGATATGGGTGATCTTCGAGCCGGCGGCGATGTTGAAGAACTCGCCGGCGAAGTGGTTGTAGGTGCCGACGCCGGAGCTGGCATAGTTGAACTCGCCCGGCTTGGCGCGCGCGAGATCGACGAACTCCTTGAGGTTGCTCGCCTTCACACCAGGATGCACGCCGATGAAGCTGTAGCTCTCGACCATCAGCGCGATCGGCGTGAAGTCGCGATCGGCGTCATACGGCAGCTTGGTGGTGATCTTCGGCAGGATGGCCTGCGTACCGGTCGAGGCGAGCAGCAGGGTGTAGCCGTCGGGCGGCGCCTTGGCGACAAGGTCGGAGCCGAGGCTGCCGCTGGCGCCGCCGCGGTTCTCGACGACGAAGGGCTGGCCCATCTGCTCCTGCAGGCCCTGCGCCAGCATGCGCGCCAGCGCGTCGGCCCGCCCACCGGCGGCGAAGGGCACGATGATCTTCACCGGCTTGGTCGGATAGACCTGAGCCCTGGCCACCTGCGGCAGGGCCATGAGGGAGGCGGCGGCGATGAGGCCGAGCGCGCTGCGCCTACTGGGTTTCATCATCGTCGTCCTCCCCTTTCCCAATAAACTCAGGCTTCCGTCGCTGCCTCGCGGGCCCGGCGGAAATTCGGCATCAGCAGCAGGGCGATCACCAGCGCGCAGGCGATCAGCAATCCCAGGCTGATCGGTCGCGACAGGAAGATCGCCGGGTCGCCGCGCGAGAGCAGCATGGCGCGGCGCAGGTTCTCCTCCATCATCGGCCCCAGGATGAAGGCGAGCACGAGGGGCGCCAGCGGGCATTCGAGCTTGGCCAGCACCACGCCGAGCAGACCGAACAGCGCGACGAGGCCGACCTCGAAGGCGCTGTTGTTCACCGTGTAGATGCCGATGCAGCAGAACAGCAGGATCGCCGGGAACAGCATGCGGTAGGGTGCGGCGAGCAGCTTCACCCACAGCCCGATCAGCGGAAGGTTGATGACGAGCAGCATCAGGTTGCCGAACCACATGCTGGCGATCAGCCCCCAGAACAGCTGCGGCTGGGTCGAAGCGAGATTAGGGCTCGGCGCGATGCCATGGATCAGCATGGCGCCGGCCATCATCGCCATCACCGAATTGCCGGGGATGCCGAGCGCCAGCATCGGGATGAAGGAGGATTGCGCGCCGGCATTGTTGGCCGCTTCCGGCCCGGCGACGCCCTCGATCGCGCCCTCGCCGAAGCGCTCCGGCGTATCCGAGATCCGCTTCTCCACGGCATAGGAGGCGAAGGAGCCAAGCATGGCGCCACCGCCGGGCAGGATGCCGAGCAGCGCGCCAATCCCGGTGCCGCGCAAGGTCGCCGGCCAGGCCGCCCGGAAATCCTCCTTGGTCAGCCAGAGCCGCGACAGCCTGGTGCGCTCGCCCTGGTCCTCCGGTCCGCCGGAGAGGTTGAGCATGATCTCGGCGATGCCGAACAGACCCATCGAGACAACGACGACGCCGATGCCGTCGCGCAATTCCGGCCGGTCGAAGGTGAAGCGGTCGAAGCCGGTGTTGACGTCGGCGCCGATCAAACCGAGCAGCAGGCCGAGGAAGATCGCACCGACCGCGCGCAAGGGCGAGCCCTGCGCGAAGACGACGGCGGCGACGAGGCCGAGCGCCATCAGCGAGAAATATTCGGCCGGGCCGAATTTCTGCGCGAGCTCGGTCAGCGCCGGGCTGGCGACCGCGATCAGCAATGTGACGACCGTGCCGGCGAAGAAGGAGGCGAGCGCCGCGGTCGCGAGCGCAGTGCCGGCGCGGCCCTTGCGCGCCATGGCATAGCCGTCGAGGCAGGTGACGACGGAGGAGGATTCGCCCGGCAGGCGCATCAGCACGGCGGTGGTCGAGCCGCCATATTGCGCGCCGTAATAGATGCCGGCGAGCATGATCAACGCTTCGGTCGGCTGCAGGTAATAGGTCAGCGGCAGCAGCATCGCCATGGTCGCGATCGGGCCGATGCCGGGCAGGACGCCGATCAGCGTGCCGATCAGCGCGCCGAGGAAGCAGTACCAGAGATTGCTCAGCGAAGCTGCGACGCCGAAGCCGAGCGCCAGCGATTGGACGATCTCGCTCATTGCGGCCAGACCGGCATCGAGATCTTCAGGAGATAGCCGAACAGGATGGTGCAGAAGGCCGCGAGCCCGAGCGCGACGAAGGGCAATTCCTTCCAGCGGATCTCCTGCGCCGCGCAGGTGCCGATCGCCACGCTGAGAAGGCTCGCGACGAAGAGGCCGAGCCGGTCGATCGTCGCGGCGAAGACGATCACGGCGAGCGAGATCAGGAGGATCGGCCGCCAGCCGATGACGGGAAGCGCCCAGCCGCCGGCGAGGATGCCGCGGAGGACGAGTACGAGCCCGAGCAGGACGAGGCCGCCGGCGACGATGCGCGGCAGGAAGCCAGGCCCCATGCGCAGGCTGGTGCCGAAGACATAGTCGCGGCCGATAAAGAGCGCGGCCGCCCCGATCGCGGCGAAGAGCAGGCCGAGGAGCACATCGTTCGCGCCCGATGCCGGCGCTGGCTCGGGCGGCGCCACGGCGGCTCGCGCGTCGCTGTCGTTCAGCGGGCTCATCGCTTCTCCCCGGCGCGACGGGCGCCTTCGGATCGGAGCCGGGCGCCGCGTTTTTAATTTGTATATGAATTTCTGTCTTATATGCAAAACATTGTCAATCTGCAGCACCTGCGCGCCGACGTTTGGGAGCTTGGTGGACTCAGCCCAGATTCAGGCTGCAAGCGGCGCCGAAAGCCGCCAGCGTGGCCAGGCTGGTGAGCAGCGCCAGCGGCAATCGCATCAGGCTGCGTTTCGTCCAATCGCGGGCCGCGGCTTCATCGACCGTTTCCGCCTTCTCGAAGGCAATCGCTTTCGGGATCATGTCGAAGGCCGACCAGAGCCGCAGCGCCGCATGCGCGGCAAGTGCCATGAGCAGGGCTTGGCGGACCCCTGCATTGCTCCAACCCAGGTAGAGCGTGACGAGCAGGGCGAGTTCGAAGGCGGTGTGAGCCGGGATCCAGAACCAGGCGCGGCTGATCCCTCCCTTCCTTGGCTGGATGATCTCGGGCTTGCGCGGCCAGGCCCGGTCGACAACGCTATGCTCGAAGATTCCACCACCCAGCCCGATATTGGCCAGGAGAGCCGTCAACGCCGTAGACAGGACGATCGCATCCATGATTTTACCTCACTTACTAATTATCTTAGTAACTAAGATATGAGACAGATGGCACCTTCAAGTCAAGACGAGGCGATCGCGCGCCTGACGACGGTCCTGCGCCGCATGGGCGCGGCAAGCGCCCTGCACAGCCAGGCAGTCGCCAAACGAGCCGGGCTCGCCTCGGTCGATCTCGAATGTCTCGACATGATCCTGCTCGCCGGTCCCGTGACGGCCGGGCAGATTATGGAGCACACGAAGCTGACCAGCGGCGCCGTGACCGGCCTGATCGATCGCCTCGCCAGGAAGGGTTATGTCGAACGGGCAGCGGACCCGCAGGATCGTCGCAAGGTCATCGTCCGGATCGTGCCGGAGGCAATCAGGCCACTTCAGGAGCTTTTCGCGCCAATGGGCGAGCGTTCGGCTGCGCTGATGCGGCAATACAGCGCCGAGGAGCTCGAGCTGATCGCAGGCTTCGTCGAGAAAGGCACCGCGCTCGCGCTGGAGCGCGCCAGCGAGTTGGAAGGCGGCTAGCCGGGCGTTTCCGAGCCGCCCCGCTATGCGCGCTACATCCGGACAACCGGGAACAGGGCCCGCAACCGCCCGTCGCGGAGCCACAGTCCGCCCCACATGAACAGGCCGAGATAGAGGCTGAAGAGCACATGGCTGAAGAGCGGGCTTCCGACCCGGATCTGCGTCGCCATCGCGCCACCCAGCAGCCCCATCATCAGGATCGCCCCCAGCAGCGCCGTGCGCGGGACGAGATAGAGCACAAGGCAGGCCAGCTCGATCAGGCCGATCATGAAGGCATAGCCGGCCGGCCAGCCGAGCTGCGCCATCGTTTCTTCGGCGACCGGCAGGCGCAGCAGCTTGGGCGAGATCGACGCGCCCAGCATGAAGAGGGCGAAAAGCCCGGTCAGGACGCGGCCCGTCCAAAGCATGGCAGTCGTGTTCATCAAACGCTCCCTCGATATCAGGGCCAGCAAAGCTCACCGGGCGCCATTGCATGACAGGAATGATCCTGCGGCCCGCCCCTCTCCGAGCGCGAGACTCTTACTGACGCGTGATGGAAGCGGTCGTGCGAGGCTCGATCGCGTCGCCACCCCGCCGTGGCTGCTGGCCGAACCGAACGGCCCGCCAAGAACCGCGACGCGAGCGCATCTGAACCGAGGAGAACCCGATGGCTCTGACCGACTTCAAGACGATCGACGACTACCTGGCCAGCCTCAGCGACGAGAACAAGGCCGGCGTGCGAGCCATATGCGACGCGATCAAACGAGCTGTTCCAGAGGTGGAAGGCGTGATCAGCTACCAGATCCCGGCCTTTCGCCATAATGGCGGCTGGATCTTCTATGTCTCGGCCCACAAGGACCACTACTCGCTCTCCTGCCCGCCGCCGATCCCGTCCTTCGAGACGTTCAAGGACGAGCTCGCGCGCTACGCCAAGACGAAATCGGCCCTGAAGCTGCCGAAGAAGGAGGAGCTGCCGCTCGCGCTCATCGAGAAAATGGCGACGCTCCACGCGCGCTATAACCTCGAACAGGCCGGGAAGAAGCGCGGGAAGGCGTGACGGCTCGTTGATCGCCAACCGCGCTGCAATGCGCGAGGGACCTCGGCGACGACAGTCTCCTTGCCTCTTGCTCTGCCGGAGTCATTCGACGTTGCCTCGAACGTGCATGTTATGTTCCCGTTCGTGAGCACAGGTCGAATCACGCATGAACGCGCACGTTTATCTCGACAGTCTCAACCCGGCGCAGCGGCGGGCGGTATCGCATGGCGGCGATGCGGCCCCCGCCCCGCCGGTGCTGATCATCGCCGGCGCCGGCTCGGGCAAGACCAACACGCTGGCGCATCGCGTCGCCCACCTCCTCGTCTGCGGCGCCGATCCGCGGCGCATCCTGCTGATGACCTTCTCGCGCCGGGCCGCCTCCGAGATGATCCGCCGCGTCGAGCGCATCGCCCGCAAGGTGATGGGCGATGGCGCCGGGGTCGTCGTCGATGCGCTGAAATGGGCCGGCACTTTCCACGGCGTCGGCGCCCGGCTGCTACGCGACCTCGCCGAGCAGATCGGGCTCGATCCCGCCTTCACCATCCATGATCGCGAGGATGCCGCCGACCTGATGAATCTGGTCCGGCACGAGCTCGGCTTCTCGAAGACCGAGGCGCGCTTTCCGACCAAGGGCACCTGCCTCTCGATCTATTCGCGTTGCGTCAACGCCGAGCAGCCGATCGAGGATGTCCTGCGCCTATCCTATCCCTGGTGCATCGCCTGGGCCGAGGAGCTGAAGCAGCTCTTTGCGGCCTACGTCGAAGCCAAGCAGCAGCAGAACGTCCTCGATTACGACGATCTGCTGCTCTACTGGGCGCAGGCAATGACCGATGCCGATCTCGCCGCCGATGTCGGGGCGCGCTTCGACCATGTCATGGTCGACGAATACCAGGACACCAACCGGCTGCAATCGTCGATCCTGCTGGCGCTGAAGCCCGATGGCCGTGGGCTGACCGTGGTCGGCGACGATGCGCAGTCGATCTATTCCTTCCGTGCCGCGACCGTCCGCAACATCCTCGACTTCCCGCTCGCCTTCTCTCCGCCGGCCGAAGTGATCACGCTCGACCAGAACTATCGCTCGACGCAGGCCATCCTCGGCGCCGCCAACGCGGTGATCGACCTTGCGGCCGAGCGCTTCACCAAGAACCTGTGGACCGACCGTGCCGCCGGTGCCACGCCCGAGCTGGTCAATGTCCGCGACGAGGCCGACCAGGCCCGCTTCATCGCCGAAAAGGTGCTGGAGAACCGCGAGGCCGGCGCGGCGCTGAAACAGCAGGCCGTGCTCTTCCGCGCCTCCCACCATAGCGGTCCACTCGAAATCGAGCTGACGCGCCGGAACATCCCGTTCGTGAAGTTCGGCGGGCTGAAATTCCTCGACGCCGCCCACGTCAAGGACCTGCTCGCGCTGCTGCGCTTCGTCGAGAACCCGCGCGACCGGGTCTCGGCCTTCCGCGTCATGCAGCTCATGCCCGGCGTCGGGCCGACCTCGGCCCAGCGCGTCATCGAGCATCTGGCGCAGGCGCCGGACGGGGCGGAAGCCCTGCGCGATGCGCCCGCTCCGGCCCGCGCCGGAGACGACTGGGCCGCCTTCGTCGAGGCGATCGAGGCGCTGCGCTCAGGCAGATCGGGCTGGCCGGCCGAGATCGAGCGGGCAAGGCTCTGGTATGAACCGCATCTGGAGCGCATCCATGAGGATGCGACGACGCGCCAGGCCGACCTCCTCCAGCTCGAGCAGATCGCCGGCGGCTATCCCTCGCGCGAGCGCTTCCTGACCGAATTGACGCTCGACCCGCCCGACGCCACCAGCGACCAGGCCGGCGTGCCGCATCTCGACGAGGATTATCTGATCCTCTCGACCATCCATTCGGCCAAGGGGCAGGAATGGAAATCGGTCTTCGTGATGAACGTCGTCGACGGCTGCATCCCGATCGATCTCGGCGCCGGCGCCAAGGACGAGATCGAGGAGGAGCGCCGGCTGCTCTATGTCGCGATGACACGCGCCAAGGACGACCTGCATCTGATGGTGCCGCAGCGCTTCTTCACGCATGGCCAGTCATCGACCGGCGACCGGCACGTCTATGCGGCGCGCACGCGCTTCATCCCGAACAACCTCCTGAAGCATTTCCAGCGGCGCGCCTGGCCGCTGGCGGCGCCGGCCGACGCACGCCCGGCCTCCTCCGGCCCGAAGATCGACGTGCGCGCCAAGATGCGCGGCATGTGGCGCTAGATCATCGCGCGTCCGACCGGACGCGGTCACGATGATCTATCACATTGTTATCGCATCGGATTGTTCCGAAAAGTGGATTCCACTTTTCGGTCCGATGCTATAGGCGCCGGCTCAGGCCGCTTCGCGGATGAAGCGGCTGAGGAAGAGGCGGGTGCGCGGATGGCTCGGGTTTGCGAGCACCTCCTCCGGCCTCCCCTGCTCGACGACGAGGCCGCCATCCATGAAGACGACGCGGTCGGCCGCCTCGCGGGCAAAGCCGATCTCATGCGTGACGACGATCATGGTCAGGCCTTGGCCGGCGAGATCGCGCATCGTCGAAAGCACCTCGCCGACGAGCTCAGGATCGAGCGCCGAGGTCGGCTCGTCGAACAGCATCAGCTTCGGCCGGATCGCCAGCGCCCGGGCGATGGCCACGCGCTGCTGCTGGCCGCCGGAGAGCTGGCGCGGATAGGCGTTTGCCTTCTCGGTCAGCCCGATGCGGGCGAGCAGCTCCATGGCATAGTCGGTCGCCTCCTTGCGGGAGTGACCATGGACGCCGACCGGCGCCTCGATGATGTTCTCCAGCGCCGTCATGTGCGGGTAGAGATTGAACTGCTGGAAGACCATGCCGATCTGGCGGCGCTGCGCCGCGATCGCCCGAGGCGACAGTCTGACCAGCCGCTCGCCATTGAGCCGGTAGCCGATCTGCTCGCCGGCGACCATGATCGAGCCGCGATCGATCGCTTCGAGATGGTTGATGCAGCGCAGGAAAGTCGACTTGCCCGAGCCCGACGGGCCGAGCACGACGACGACCTCGCCCGGCATGACGTCGAGATCGATGCCCTTCAGCACTTCGTTATGGCCGAAGGATTTGTGGACATTGCGGGCGCTGACCAGCGGCGCCCCCTCGCTCGCGATCCGGCTCATGGCGTCGCCTCCGCGATGACCGGCGCTGCCTGCGTCGCGCCGCGCTCGCCGCGGGCATAGTAGCGCTCGATGAAGCCCTGGCCGATGTTCAGGACGGTGGTGATGACGAGATACCAGATCACCGCGACCATCAGCATCGGGACGACCTCGAAGGTGCGGTTGTAGACCGCCTGCACCGAATAGAGCAGATCGGCCATGGCGATGACGCTGACCAGCGAGGTCGCCTTGATCATGCTGATCAGCTGGTTGCCGGTCGGCGGCACGATCGAGCGCATCGCCTGCGGGATGATGACCCGGCGCAGCGCCCTCGCGCGCGTCATGCCGAAGGCGTCGCTCGCCTCGGTCTGGCCCTTGTCGACCGAGAGCAGGCCGCCGCGGATAATCTCGGCCATATAGGCGGCCTCGTTGAGCGAGAGGCCGGCGATCGCCGCCGTCATCGGCGTAATCAGGTCGTTGGTGTGCCAGCTGATCAGCGTCGGCCCGAACGGGATCGATATCGAGATCTCAGGGAACAGCGTCGAGAGATTATACCAGAAGATCAGCTGGACCAGCAGCGGCGTGCCGCGGAAGAACCAGATGAAGAGCCCGGCGAGACCGCTGAACAGCCGGTCATCGGAGAGCCGCGCGATCGCGAGCAGGAGGCCGATGACGACACCGATCACCATCGCCACCACGGTGAGCCCGAGTGTGACGTAAAGGCCCTTCAGGATCGACTCGGCCGTGAACCATTGCGCCACGACCGGCCAGCCGAAATTCGGGTTCCAGGCGACGATCCAGGCGAAATTGGCGGCGACTGCGAGCACGAAGGCCCAGAGCAGCCAGCGCCCCCATTCGGCCGGGCGGTGGGCGTTGGCGACGTCGCGCAGCGCCGCCTGCCGGTCGTTCATCGGCTCAGCCGCGCTGCTCATGGCCCGCTCGCTCAGTTCTTCGAGAGGTTGATGCCGGCCTCGCCGATCATGTTGTTCTCGATGCCCCATTTCTTGAAGATCGCCTCATAGGTGCCGTTCGCCTTGAGCACCTTGATCGCCGAGACCAGCACCTCGCCGAGCGGCGAACCCTTCGGCACCACCGCGCCCTGGAAGAGGTCCTGGAAGCCGTTGGCCTTGCCGACCGCGGCGAGTTCGAGATCGCCCTTGGCCTGCTGGACGAAATAGGTCAGCGGCGCCTGCGAGGAGAAGAAGCCGTCCGAGCGCTTGGAGCGGACCGAGAGGATCGAGGTCGGCTGGTCGGTGAAGGACATCACCTCCAGCGTGGGCTTGCCCTCGGCGGCGCATTTCTCGGCCTGCGCCTTGATCACCTTCTCGGCCGAGCCGGCCGACATCACCGCGATCTTCTTGCCGCAGGTGTCGTCGAGGCTGGCGATCGCCTTCGGATTGCCCTTCTGGACCGCGAAAATCACGTATTCGCGGACATAGTCGACGAAGTCGTTGGCCTCCTGGCGCGACTTGAAGTCGCCGATCGGCCCCATGGCGAACTGGAAGCGGCCCGCGGCGATGCCGCTCAGCGCCGCCGCGAGCCCGCTCACCGTCGCATGCTCGATCTTGACGCCGAGCAGCTGGCCGATGGCGTCGGAGAGCTCGGCGCTGGCGCCGGTCATGGTCTTGGCGTCGGTGACGATCTCGTAGGGCGGGAACGAGCCGTTGTTGACCGAGATCATCTTGCCGGCGGTGCGGATCGCCTCCGGCAATTTGGCGCGCAGGGCCTCGTCGACCTTCTGCTCGGGGATCTTGATATTGGCGTCCTGGGCGAAGGCCGGGCTTTGCAGGAGTACCGCAGCCAGCGCGGCAGCTCCGGCGAATTTCACGATCATGGTCATGGCGACGTTCCCCTTGTTATCGTTTGTCTCGGTTGGCCCGCCGCTAAGCGGCGAGCTCTGGACCGGCGAAGCGGCGGTTGACGAGGACTGGCAGCGCGGCGCGCGCCGCGGCGATGCGGGCGGGATCGATCTGCGCATAGATCAGCGCCGGGGCCTCGCCGGCGCGGGCGATGGCGACGCCGAGCGGATCGACCACCATGCTGGCGCCGATATTGCGCGGGCCGCATTCGCCGGTGGCGACGACGTAGCAGGTGTTCTCCAGCGCGCGGGCGGTAACCAGCACATCCCAATGTGCCTCCTTGCCGAGGCCGCGGACCCAGGCCGCCGGCAGCAGCAGCACGTCGGCACCGTCGAGCGCGAGGCGGCGAGCCAGCTCCGGAAAACGCACGTCATAGCAGGTCATCAGCCCGCATTTCAGGCCGGCGATCTCCAGCAGCGGCGGCACTTCGCTGCCAGGCTCGACATTGGTCGATTCCAGCGCCGAGAAGGCGTCGTAGAGATGGAGCTTGCGATAGGCGGCGACGATGGCACCGTCGCGGACCGCGACATGGACGTTGAAGACGCGGCCCTTGCCGTTCGGCACATGGATGCAGAACAGGGTGGTCAGCGCCGAGCCCGTGCTCGCCTCCAGCACGCCCTGCATGAACGGGCCGTCGAGCGGCTGCGCCGTCTTCAGCACGATGTCGGGGTCGGTGATGTCGCGGGCGAGGATGCCCTCCGGCAGCAGCAGCAGGTCGGCGCCCGCGGCCTTGGCCTCACCCATCAGGCGGACGGAGGTGGCGAGGTTTTCCTGCCATTCGCGGCTGACGGCGAATTGTCCGAGCGCGGCTTTCATCAGTTGGCTCCTTCCAGCTCAGGCACGGCCGGGAACAGGGTCTCGGGCGTCAGATCGGTCTCGGCAAGATTCTGGATGCGCAGCTGCTCGATGAACGCGGCGATCATCGCCCGGTTCGCGGCAAGCCCGCTCTCGTTCCAGCTCTCGGGCAGATCATGGCCGCTGCGCACCAGCTCGTCGATCAACCAGGGCGTGGTGTCAGCGTAGCGGCGGCGCTTCTCCAGCCAGATCCGCTGGCTCTCGTCGAGCAGATCGCTCAGCGCCTGCGCCAGCCAGGGCTCGCGGGCGGCGATCTCGGGCTTGAGGCCGATGATGTGCATGCCGGGCACGTAGCCGACCTTGGCGAAGTAATCGCGCTCGGCCGCGCGGACATCCGGGAGCAGCGCCCGGAAGCGCGAGCCCTTCGAGAAGAAGCCCTTCGGCATGAACGGCATCAGCACGGCCGCGATCTCGCCGGCGGCGAGCAGGTCGAGCAAGGGCGGCTGGCCAGGCAGCGCCTCGATCCGGCCCGGACGGGCATAGCGCCCGACACGGTCGGTGATCGGGTGGTCGGCGGCGAGGCGGCTCACCGCCCAGAAAGCGTCGTCGATGGCAAGGCCGCCCTCGGCCATGGCGGCGCGCGTCCAGGTGTTGCCGGAATCCTGCCAGCCGGCGATGCCGATGCGCTTGCCGCGAAGCTCTTCGAAGCTCGTCAGCTTGCTGTCGGCGGCGGCGACAACACAGCGATGCCGGAAGCCGCGCATGATGAAATTCGGGATGCCAACGACGCCGGTCTCGCCGCGGGCGCGGCCGGTGGTGTAGCGGCTGAACGAGATCTCGCTGGCGTCGAAGCGCGGATCGCTGGCGAAGTCGTCCGGCAACGACGCAAGGCGCTCAATCTTCAAGTCGAAACGGTCGGAAGCAAGGTCGCCGAGCAACAGCGGCGTGATGAAGTCCCAGTCGCGCAGGGCCAGCCGGATCACAGGTTTCAAGCCATCGCCTCGCTGCACATAAAAACCTTGGGCGAGGGGCACGATAAATGTTCAATCTGTCTGATCAATCGCTATTACGTTCCTGAACATTCATTTTTTGAGTCGATGAACGACGAACCCGACGCCTCCTGGCTGGCAAGCCGCCTGACGCAGCGCACGGCGCGCGGCCTCGCGCTCGACCTCAGCCAGATGATCCGCTCCGGCCTGCTGCCAGTCGGCACGAAGCTGCCGACGGTTCGCGACCTTGCTTTTCGGCTGGGTGTCAGCCCCGGCACGGTCTCGGAGGCCTGGAGCGAATTGAAGCGGCAGAAGATCGTCTCGGGGCGCGGGCGCGGCGGCGCCTGGGTCAGCGGCGACAATGCGACGCCGCGGCCGACACGAATGGCGAGCGTCGCCGATTTCGGGCCGGATGCGCTCGATCTCTCGCTGGCGGTCCCGGACGCAGCACTACTGCCCCCGCTGCGTGAGGCGCTGGCGCAAGCGGCGAGCGCGGAAAACCTCAACAGCTATGAGCGCACGCCGATCCTGCCGGCCCTGCGCGACGCGGTGACGCCCGACTGGCCTTACGAACCGGCTGCCTTCCTCGCCACCAATGGCGGCTACAATGCCGTCTATTCGGTGCTGCACGCGACCGTGCTGCCGGGCTCCTGCGTCGCGATCGAAGACCCGACCGCGATGCGTTTGCTCGACATCATCGAGGATCTCGGCGCCGAGATCCTGCCGGTCGGCCGCGATGCTGAAGGTCCCCTGCCCTCGGAACTCGCTGCCGCGCTGGAGCGGCGCCCCTCCACCTTCATCTTCCAGCCGCGTACCCATTCGGTCACCGGCCAGCATGTCACCCCAAAACGGCTCGCCGAGCTCGGCCAGGTGCTCGCCGACAGCGACACGCTGGTGATCGAGGATGACGGCGTGGGCGACGTTTCGATCCATCCGCCGATCAGCCTGGGTACAACGATGCCGGAACGGGTGGTGCATATCCGGTCCTTCTCGAAATCGCTTGGGCCGGATCTTCGCATCGCGGTGCTGTCGGCGCCGGCCATGGTGATCCGGCAGATCCAGTCCTATCGCAGCTTCTCCTCGGGCTGGACTAGCCGGCTCCTGCAGGCCGCGACCGCCTGGCTACTCACCGATACCCAGACGGGCCGGAAGGTCGCCAAGGCACGTGCGATCTACGCCGAGCGGCGGCAGGCGCTGGTCACCAGCCTCGCTGAACGAGGCCTCGCCATGCCGGAGAGCGACGGCCTGTGCATCTGGGTGCCCGTCGCGTCCGAGCAGTTCGCGCTGGTGACGCTGGCGGCCCATGGCATCGCGGTGCTGCCCGGCAGCAAGTGCGCGGCGAGGCCAACCGAGCATGTCCGCGTCGCGACCGCGATCCTGGCGGAAGGTTATGAACGCGTCGCCGAGGCGCTGATCAAGGCGGCGCAACTGGGCGATGCCCGACCATAGCCGTCTTTCCGGGGCATGCCGCAGGCATGAGCCCGGAATCCATGAGCACGGCGCGGGAAATGTTCCTCCGTCATTGCGAGCGTAGCGAAGCAATCCAGGGCGGCAGCGCTCTACGCCTTCCTGGATTGCTTCGTCGCTTCGCTCCTCGCAATGACGATGAGGGTCATGTTCATAGGTTCCGGGCTCGCCGCTTCGCGGCGCCCCGGAATGACGGGGTGGTTCCGCCCCTCTAACGCTGACGCGGCGCCCGTGTATGCGCCGGCAACTCCTCGTCCTCGAACAGGTCCGGGTGCTCGGCGGCGATGCGCGGCAGCGCGTTGAGGATCTCGCGCAGATGGATGCGCATCGCGGTTGCGGCCGTGTCGGCATCGCCGGTCTCGATCGCATCGACGATGGCATTGTGCTGAGTGATCAGCAGCGGGATCGGCGAGGTGCCGGGCAGCGAGAGATAGCGCACCCGGTCGGTCTGGGCGCGGGCGCTCTCGACCACCTTGCCGGCATAGTCGCAATCGACGATCTCGGCGATCGCCTGGTGAAAGGCCTCGTCCAGCACGGTGAAGCCGGAATAATCGCTGCGCCCCGCGGCAGCGGCCTGCTCGGCGATGAGGCGGCGCAGGCGGGCGACGCCGTCAGGGGTGATCAGCCGGCTTGCAGCCCGCGCCAGGGCGCATTCGACCGCTTCGCGCACGAAGCGGGCATTGGCGACCTCGCGCATCGAGATCTTCATGACGAAGGTGCCGCGGCTCGGCAGGATCTGCACCAGCCCGGCCTCGGAGAGCTTGATGAAGGCCTCGCGCACCGGCTGGCGGCTGACGCCGAAGCGCCCGGCGATCTCCTTTTCCGACAGAGCCTCGCCGGGCCTGAGCTCGCTGGCGATGATCGCCTGGCGCAGGGCCGCTACGAGCTGCGGCGCAATCGGATCGCGAAGCCGGAGCGAGATGTCCATGAGTCAAACTCCTCGGCCAGCCGGTGCGGATTATACCGGTATGGTGGCCTAACGGCAAACGCCACCGATCAGCCCTCGTGTCGCCTCAGCAGATAAGTGTCCATGATCCAGCCATTCTCGGCGCGTGCCGCCTCGCGCCTGCGGACAATCTCATCGGAGATTTCAGCGAGTGGGCCGGAAGCCAGAACCTCCTGCGGCGCTCCGAGATAGGCGCCCCACCAGATGTCGAGCCCGACGGGATCGATCTTCGCGAAAGCCTGCTCGCCATCGAGCATGACCACCGTGCTGCCGTCCTCGTCGCGAAAACCGCCTTCGACGAGCTTGCGGCCGGTGGTGATGGTGACGGGCTCGCCGATCCGGTTCAGCACCAGATTATGCGCTGCGGCCAGTGCCTGGACGGAGGTGATGCCGGGGATGACGTCATAGTCGAAGGCGAGCCCACGGGCGCGCACGGCCTCGATGATGCGCAGCGTGCTGTCGTAGAGCGAGGGGTCGCCCCAGACCAGCAACGCACCGGTCTGGTCCTCGCCCAGTTCCTGGCGGAACAGGCGCTCATAGCTTTCGGCCAGCGCCGCATGCCAGTCGTCGACACTGCCGCGATAATCGTTCCCCGCTTCGGCGCGCTTGGGCACGGTGAGCGGCACAGTGCGCCAGTTGCCGTGCTCGATATAGCGCCGGCAGATTTCCTCGCGCAGCTCGCGCAGGGCCGATTTCTCGGCACCCTTGTCCGGCACGAAGACGACGTCGACTGTGTTGAGCGCCCGCACCGCCTGGATCGTTACGTGCTCGGGATTGCCGGCGCCGATGCCGATGATCCTGATCCTGCGCATGGGCACCTCTGCTGTGTTCGAGGCGCCGCATAGCACGCAGGAGCAGGCGACGGCTAACCCAGCAGATTACGAACCGTGCGCATGAAGACGCGGGCACCTGGCGCGATGATTGCGTCGGGGAAGTCGTAGTCGGGATTGTGCAGCGGCGGGCTGTCCTCGCCGGAGCCGAGCAGGAACATCGCCGATTTCGAGGAGCGGCCGAACAGGCCGAAATCCTCCGAGCCGCGCTGGGGCGGCGTCTCGCCACGCGCGATGCCTTCCTCGTCACAGGCCTGGCGCAGATGCGCCACCGCCTCGGGGTGGTTTTCGCAGTGATGGAAGACGTCGAGATAATCCATCGCCACCGAGAGGCCATCGGTTGAGGCCGCTTCGCGCACCAGCGCCTCCGCCTCGGCGCAGAGCGAGCCCATCAGGGAATCGTTCAGCGTCCGCAGGGTCGCCCAGAGTTCGGCGCGGCCGGGGGTGATGCCGAAGGCCGGCTCGCCCATGCTGGCATGGGTGATGGTGACGAGGCGGTAATTGCCCTCAAGCGCGCCGCCGGGACCAAGCGCGGTCAGCTCGGGCATGAGCCGGGCGAGCGCCTTCATCGGCGAGACCGCATGCTCCGGCGTCGCGGCATGCGAAGTGTGGCCGGTCAACACGATCTTGAGCCCGCGCGAGGCGCAATTGGCCGGCCCCTCCGAAATCCGGACGGAGCCCAACGGCAGGCCGGGCTTGTTGTGCAGCGAGAAGGCGAAGTCCGGCGCGATCTCCGGGAATTTCGGATCGGCGATCACCGCGGCGGCGCCGGCACCGGTCTCCTCCGCCGGCTGGAAGAGGAGGATGGCGCGCCCACGCTGCGGCCGCTGCCGCCCGAGCCCGCGCGCGAGCGCCGCGACCGTGGTCATATGGCCGTCATGGCCGCAGAGATGGCCCTTGCCCGGCATCTGCGACGAATGCGGCACACCTGAGAGGTCCTCGATCGGCAGGGCGTCTAGCTCACAGCGGATCAGCACGGTCGGGCCCGGCTCGGCGCCGTCATAGATCGCCGCGACGCCATGGCCGCCGAGCTCGGTGACGATGCGATCGGGCGCGCTCGGCGTGAGGAAGTCGACGATCGCCTTCGCCGTCTCGCGCTCCTCGCCGGAGATCTCCGGCGCGCGGTGGAGAGCGTGGCGCAGCTCGATCAGCTCGACCATGTCGGAATTGGTGAGAAACATACGTGGCGCTTCCTCGGATGATTTGCTCCGAGCATCACCAGCGCGGCGGCGGGTTCAACCCCTCCTGCCGCCCGGCCCGGGCAGGCGGCCATGCATCACGCTCACGCCGCCAGCAATCCCAGCGCCCGCTCGATGCGCGAGCAGCCGCCGCGGCCGCGCGCCTTGCGATAGGCACGAATCAGGCGGCCGCTGGCATACGCGTCAACGACGATGGCGTGGACATAGCTCTTGCGCACCACGGCCGGGGTGTTGACCAGCCGCTCGGCGATGGCGCGCATGATGTCGGCGAGCTGGCGCTTGCGGCCGCGCTCGCTGGCGGCGATGTCGGTTGAGAGCAGGAGTTCGGCGGCCGCGGCATTGGCGGCGAGCATGCGCAGATCCTTGCTTGAGATCGGCAAGCCAGCTGCCTCCTTCAGGTAGGCGTTGATGTCGGCGGCGTTGATCGCCGCGACCGAGCCGTCCTCAGCGCGGAACTGGAACAGGCGCTTGCCCGGGATGGTCTTCAGCCGTGTCAAAGCACGAGCCAGCGGAGCATCATCACGGCCGCAGACGATGTCCTTGCCGCCCTTGCCGCGGAAGGCGAGCGTGAGGTGCTTGCCGCTGATATCGGCGTGGCGCTTGAGCAGGGTCGAGGCGCCATGGCTACCATTGGTGCGGGCATAGACTTCGTTGCCGACGCGGATATGGCAGCGGTCGATGATCGCGGCGGCGCAGGCGAGCGCTTTCCTGCGCGACAGCACGCGATTCTTGAGATCGGTGGCGATGCGTTCGCGCAGCTTCGGCAAGGCATCGATCAGGCGGCCGAGGCGCTTGAGCTTGCGCCGCTCGCGCACCTTCTCCCAGTCGGGGTGATAGCGGTGCTGGATGCGCCCGGCATCGTCGCGGCCGGCCGCCTGGAGATGGGCGCGCGGATCACTGGCGATCAGCACATCTTCATAGGCCGGCGGGATCGCCAGCGAACGGATACGGGCCAGCGTCTCCTCGTCCGTGACCTTGCCGCCATCGGCGTCGCGATAGCCGAAATTGCGGCCTACCCTGACGCGGCGGATGGTGAGGTCGTCGATGGTCACGCGGCGCAGGCGGCCCTGGCTCGCCCTAGCGCCTTCCCTGCCCTTGGTGACCATTCAGCGCCTCCGCAGCTCGACCGGCTGCGGAGGAATGCAGAACGGGCCGCGAGGTTCCCTCGTCATTGCGAGCGCAGCGAAGCAATCCAGAGACATAGAGCGCTGCCGCCCTGGATTGCTTCGTCGCTACGCTCCTCGCAATGACGAAAAGCTGACTATCGCTTCGCCCTTGCTACGATCTGTGTCGGGTTGACGAAGCGCAGGGCGATCACCAGCCAGACCAGCGTCGTCACCATGTAGATCACCGCCATGGCGTCGATCGACTGGACGGCGCGCACGCCGGCGGCGAAGACGGCGTAGTAGAGCGCGACCACCAGCGTCTGGCTGGTCGGGCCGGCCGTCAGGAAGGTCAGCTCGAACATCGCGATCGTGCGGACCAACACGAGCAGCAGCGCGGCGAGGATGCCGGGCATCAGCAGCGGCAGCAGGACGTGGATGAAGAGCTTGAAGGTGCTGGCGCCGAAGACGCGCGCCGCCGCCTCGATCTTCGTGTCGATCTGCTCGATGAACGGGATCATCACCAGGATGACGAAGGGCACGGTCGGCACGAGGTTGGCGAGCACCACGCCCGACATCGAGCCGGCGAGCCCGGTGCGGTAGAGAACTGTCGCCAGCGGGATGCCGAAGGTGATCGGCGGCACCAGCAGCGGCAGCAGGAAGAGCAGCATCACCAGCTTCTTGCCGGGGAAATCGCGCCGCGCCAGGGCATAGGCGGCGGGCACACCGATCAGCCCCGACAGGAAGACGACGAGGAAGACAATCTGGAAGGTGACCGTCAGCACGTCGCCGAGTTGGAACTCGGCCCAGGCGGCGCCGTACCAGCGCGTCGTCCAACCGTCCGGCAGCCAGGAGCGCAGCCAGCGCGTCGAGAACGAGCTCGTCACCACCGCCGCGATCATGGCGAACAGGTTGACGATGAAGAAGCCGATCAGCGTCCAGTTGGCCGCGGCCCAGAGCTTGGTGGTGAGGCGGGTATCTTTCACCATGGCGCTCAGCCCTTCCCGCCGCCGGCCGGGCCGCGATAGAGCATCCCGCGCAGGCCGAGCACCGCGACGACGATGGCGAGCTGAACCATGCCCATGATCATCGCGACGGCCGAAGCCATCGAGTAATCATATTCCTCGAAGGCGGCCTGGTAGGCGGCGATCGAGATGACGCGCGTCGGTCCCGCCGGCGCCCCCAGCAGCACTGCCGAGGGAAAGACCGAGAAGGCCTGGACGAAGGAGAGGCAGAAGGTGATGGCAAGGCCCGGCAGCAGCAGCGGGAAGAGGATGTGCTTGAAGCGCTGCCAAGGTCCGGCGCCGAGCGTCGCGCCGGCCTGCTCCAACGCCGGGTCGACGCCCGTGAGGTAGGACAGGGTCAGGAGGAAGGTGAAGGGGAAGCCGGTGATGACCAGCGAGAGCATCACGCCCCAGTAATTGTGCAGCAGCTTCACCGGCGAGGAGATCAGGCCGATCGTCATCAGCGTCCGGTTGAACCAGCCCTGCGGGCCGAGATAGTTCAGCAGTCCCTGCGCGACCAGCACGGTGCCGAGCGTGATCGGGATCACCAGAATGGTGGTGAGCAGGCGCTGGTTCTTCATCAGCCGGACGCGGAAGGCGATCGGGATCGCCAGCAGCAGCGTCACGATCGTCACCGGCAGCGCCAGCCAGAGCGTGGTCGCGATCGTCCCGTAGAGGAAGGAATCCGAGAAGAAGCGCTGGTAGTTGGCCAGCGCCCCGCCGGCCTTCGGGGTGAAGGAGAGGAAGAGCCCGTACAGGAACGGGTTGATGAACAGCGCCAGCAGGAAGAACACCGCCGGCAGGACGAGCAAGGTCAGCCCGTCGAGCCCACGCGCGGCGAGCCGCTGCTTGAGCGGGATGTCGGCGGTAGCGCCGGAAACGGTGCTCATGCCCCGCCTCCGAAGACCAGGACGCGATCGGGCGCAGCGGACAGCCGGATCTCGGTGCCGGGCGCGATGCGGCTTTCAGCCAGGAAGGTCAGCGGCGTGTCGTCGGCCATGCGGGCGAAGCCGACGAATTCGCGGCCGTGGAACTCGGTCGAGACGACCTTGGCCTTGAGCCCTGGAGCGCCGTCCGCCACCGGATGAAGGTCCTCAGGGCGGATCGAGATATGCGCGCCCTGCCCCGCCACGACCGGCGAACGCACCCGCCCGGCGACGCCGACCTCGCCGACAGTAACCGTCGCCTGATCGTCGGCGACGGAGGCGACGAGGCCGGCGACCTTGTTGCGGAAGCCCATGAACTCGGCAACGTCGAGATGGTCCGGCCGCGAGAACAGGTCCTCCGGCCCGCCGACCTGGCGGATCTGGCCGTCGCGCATCACCACGATGCGGTCGGCGAGCGAGAGCGCCTCTTCCTGGTCGTGGGTGACGTAGATGGTGGTGGCGCCGAGCGTATTGTGGATGCGCCTGATCTCGGCGCGCATCTCGAGGCGCAGCTTGGCGTCGAGATTGGAAAGCGGCTCGTCCATCAGCACCAAAGGCGGCTGCACCGCGATGGCGCGGGCGATGGCGACGCGCTGCTGCTGGCCGCCGGAGAGCTGGCCGGGCAGCTTCTCTTCCTGGCCCTGCAGGCGGACCATGGCGACGGCTTCGGCGACGCGGCGGTCGCTCTCGGCCTTGGCCATGCCGCGCATCTTCAGGCCGAAGCCGATGTTCTTCTTCACGCTCATATGCGGGAAGAGCGCATAGCTCTGGAAAACCATGCCAAAGCCGCGTTCCTCGGGGCGCAGCGGGTCGATGCGTTTCTCGTCGAGCCAGATGCCGCCGCCGGTCGCAGGCAGAAGGCCGGCGATCAGGTTCAGCGTCGTCGACTTGCCGCAGCCGGAAGGACCGAGCAGCGCGATGAACTCGCCCTGCTTGATCGTCAGCGTGACATCCTTGACGGCGTTATGCGTGCCGAAGTCGCGGCAGAGCCGGCCGAGCCTGAGTTCGCGGAAATTCGCGGCGTGTATCGACATGAAGGACCATCGGGTTCGAACGGATGGGCGGCTGCCAACAGGCGACAGCACAGCAGCAGGCCGGTCAAGGACCGGCCTGCTTGGTGATTTCAGCAGGGGCTATTTGCGCTTGGCGCCGCCGACCTGCTCGTCCCAGATGCGGAAGGCGACGACCATCTTTTCGGGGTCGAGCGGGGTCTCCATCGGGTTGTCGGCGATCAGCTTGTCGTATTCCGGCCGACCGAACTCGGCGATGGCCTTCTGGCTTGAGGCCGGCGCCATCGAGAGCGGCACGTCCTTCACCGCCGGGCCCGGATAGAAATAGCCCTCGTCATAGGTGTAGGCCTGCTGCTGCGGCGTCAGCATGTGGCGGATCAGGTCGAGCAGCACGGCGAGCTTCTCGTCGGAGACCCCCTTCGGGATCATCATGTACTGGGCGTCCGTGACCCAGTGGAAGCCCTTGATCGCCTGGATCTTGGCCTCCTTCGGCACCACGCCGAGGACGCGCGGATTGATGTCCCAACCGGTTGTCGAGACGATGATGTCGCGCGAGCCGTCACCGAGCTCCTTCATCGTCGCGCCGGTGCCGCCCGGGTAGTACTCGATGTTCTCGCCGAGGGCCTTCAGATAGGCCCAGGTCTTGTCCCAGCCCTTGGCCGGATCCTTCGGATCACTGTCGCCGAGGATATAGGGCAGGCCCATGATGAAGGTGCGGCCTGGGCCGGAATTGGCCGGGCGTGCGTAGAGGAAGCGGTTCTTGTTCTGCTTCGTCCAGTCGAGCAGCTCCTGCGCCGTGGTCGGCGGAGTCTTGACCTTGTCGGGCATGTATTCGAGCAGCGGGCCGGACGGGTAATAGACCATCGCCATGGCCTGGCCGCGCCCGAGATTGTGCATGGCGAGCGCAGGCTTCAGGTAGATCTCGTCGGGCTTGGGCAGCTCGGCGGCGAAGCGCGGCAGCAATTCGACCCAGAGCTTCTGGTCGATGCCGGCCGAGAGCACGTCGAGGCCGCCGATCACGAAATCGATGTCGAGGCGGCCGGCATCCTGCTGCGCCTTCAGCTTGGCCGGCAGCTCGGGCGCGGGCGCCTTGGTGAAGACCATCCGCGAGACGGCCTTTGGATTTGCCTTGGGGTAGTTCTCCAGCGGCGTCTGGACCAGCGCGAGCGCCCCGCCGACGTCGATGACGCTGATCGTGAGCGGGGATGCCGGCAGCTTGAGCGTTTGAGCGAAGGCTCCTGGCGCAGCCGCGATACCGGCCATGCCAGCGACGCCACTGAGGAATGTCCGACGATGGATGGTGTCCTGAGCCATGATCTCCCCTCCCGGCGGCCTCGCCGCCTGCTGTTTCCCCAGCCCGTGAAAAGCGGGCTCTTGCGGCACTTTTAGCACCGGCTTCTATTGAAATCGCGGCTTTCGGAGTTGACGCCTCCGTATAGGCCGGTATCCTAGTATACTAGTGAACAAGAGCTTGGCAATGGGCATCGCCGCAGCGAGACAGAGCACCGACCAGATCTACCGGGCGTTGCGCGGCGACATCCTGAACGCGGTACTGCGTCCGGGCGAGTCGATCTCGGAAGCGCGCATGGCGCTGCAGTTCGGCGTCAGCCGCACGCCCGTGCGCGAATCCTTCAAGCGGCTGGTCGAGGACGGCTTCCTCGTCGTGGTGCCGCAGGTCGGCACCTTCGTCGCGCCGATCGACCTCGCCGCGGTCTATGACAGCCAGTTCGTGCGCGAGACCCTGGAATGCCGCACCGTGGCGCTGGCCGCGAAGAACATCGACGAGGCTGGGCGGGAGGCCCTCGCAGCGCTCATCGCCAGGCAGGAGCAGGCGCTCGCTGATGGTGACCGGGCCAGTTTCTTCCGCAGCGACGAAGAATTCCATGCCGAGCTGGCGCGGCTCTCCGGCCATCCGTCGGTCTGGAACCTGATCGAGAGCGTCAAGGCCCAGCTCGACCGGGTGCGCTGCCTGTCGCTCGACACCGGCGGCTGGTCCGAGATGATCCTGGGCGAGCATCGCGAGATCGCGCGGGCCGTCAGCGCCGGCGACGAGGCCCGGGCCGAACGCACCATGCGGGCGCATCTGCGTACCGTCTTCGACGCCATCGAGACGATCGCGCGCGACCATGTCGACGCCTTCGCCGATCGATCACGTTCATGAACGTGATCGACTCCAATAGTCGGAGCGGGATTCGTGCGAAAAACCGGTTCCCACTTTTTCGCATCCCGCTCTAGTGGCGGCCTCAACAAACCCACCTGAAAGAGCCGCAGCAGACGGCGCCCTCAATAAGGACTGCAACGATGGAACAGACCTGGCGCTGGTTCGGCCCGGACGATGTGGTGACGCTCGCCCAGGCCCGGCAGGCTGGTGCGCGCGGCATCGTCAACGCGCTGCACCAGATCCCCTACGGCGTGGTCTGGGAGGTCGCGGAGATCGAAAAGCGCAAGGCGATCATCGAGGCCGACAAGAGCCTCGGCCTGCGCTGGGCGGTGGTCGAGAGCCTGCCCATCCACGAGGACGTCAAGATCGGCGAAGGCGACCTCGAGAGCATCTTCGCCAATTACCGCCAGTCGCTGCGCAATCTCGCCGCCTGCGGCATCGAGGTGGTCTGCTACAATTTCATGCCGGTGCTGGACTGGACCCGCACCGACCTCGCCCAGCCCCTTCCCGGCGGCGGCACGGCGCTGCGCTTCAACCTGCACGAATACGTCGTCGTCGACCATTTCATGCTGCAGCGGCCGGGCGCCGACGAAGGCCATTCGGCCGAGGTGATGGACAGGGCCAAGGCCTGGTTCGAGCGCTCCTCGGAGGCCGACCGGGCCAGGCTGATGGCCAACATCATGGCCGGCCTGCCCGGCGCCTATGACCGCTACGACGTGCCGGGGCTGAAGCGCATCCTCGCCCGCTATGCCGACACGAGCCATGACGGTTTGCGCGCCAACTTGAAGCGCTTCCTCGAGGCGGTGATTCCGACCGCCGAAGAGGTCGGCATCCGCATGTGCATCCATCCGGACGACCCGCCGCGACCGCTCTTCGGCCTGCCGCGCATCTGCTCGACCGAGGACGACATCGCCTTCATCCTGGGCGCGGTGGACTCGCCGTCGAACGGCCTCACCCTCTGCTCCGGCTCGCTCGGCGCCAACCCGAAGAATGATGTGCCGGCCATCGCCCGCCGCTTCGCCGACCGGATCTGGTTCGCGCATCTGCGCAATGTCGCCAAGGACCCGGACGGCTCCTTCATGGAGGCCGATCATCTCGGCGGCGACACCGACATGGTCGCCCTGGTCGACGCGCTGATGGCCGAGCAGACCCGCCGCAAGGCCGCTGGCTGGGCGCATTGGCGCATCCCGATGCGCCCGGACCACGGCCATGAACTGCTCGACGACGCCAAGAAGGGCTCGTTCCCGGGCTATCCGGCGGTGGGCCGGCTGCGTGGCCTAGCCGAGCTGCGCGGCGTGATGACGGCGCTGGCGAGCGTGAAGGGCTATGCGAGCTGAGGCGGACCGGCGTCGCGGATGGGCTGGCTGAAGCTGGCCCATCCGCTCAAGTCTTGCCCCCACGATCTCCACTCCCCAGCAGCGGCAGCGCCAGGGCGACGACCGGCGCGATCAGTAGCGTCCAGGCGCAGGCATAGCCGAACCGGTCGGCGGCCAGGCCGAATATCCAGGGCCCCAACGCCATGACGATCAGGCAAAGCGTCGAGGCGAAGCTCACGGTCGAGGCAATCGAGCTCCGCGGCGCCATCTCGGCGATGTCGAGCAGGTAGAGCGGGAACCAGCCGATCCCGAAGATCCCGAAGACCACCAGCACGGCCGCCAGCAGCGGCGCGGGCACGCCGGCCGGCAGCGCGGCGAGTGCCACGGCGGCGCCCGCGCCAACGAGCGCGGTCACGGCGAAGGATTGCGAGCGCCGCCCGGGTCTCAGCCTGTCACTGAGCCAGGGCAGCAGGACGCGGCCGGGAATACCGGCGAGCTGCGTCAGGGCGAACAGGCTCGCCGCGCCGAGCATATCGAGCGCAAGGGCATCGGCCATGTAGCCGATCGCATGGGCGGTGAAGGTGAACTGGAAGGCCGACATGGCGATGCCGAGGCGGAGCACCGGCCAGAACCGTGGATTCTCACCGACGGTCCCGATCAGCTTGCGCAGGGGCAATGGCGCCTCGCGCCTGGCCTGCACTGCGCCGCCTTCCCTGTAGAAGAGCAGGAACAGCAGCGCCCCGAGCAGCGACACCGCGGCGCTCGACCAGGCAGCCGCAGCCAGGCCGAAGCGGACTGCCAGTAGCGGCAATACCGCAGCGGCGATCATCGTGCCCAAGGGCACCGCCGCCTGGCGGAAGCCGGTGGCGAGGCCGCGATGCTGCGGCGGAAACCAGCGCATGATCGCCCGCGTCCCGCCCGGCTGTACCGCCGCATAGGTGCCGCCGAGGGCGACCATGCAGATCAGCAGTCCGATCAATTCGCTGGCGAAGGCTGCCGCGATCATCGCGAGCGCCATGCCGACCATGGCGATTCCGACGACGACCCGCTCGCCATGGCGATCGATCGCGCGGCCGAGCGAGACCATCGTCAGGATCTGCGTGCCGTTCATGGCGGTGACCGCAAGCGCTGCCGAGGCCAGCGACACGCCGAACGCATCGCGCCAGAACGGGACGAGGATGTAGACACCCTGCGAGACGAACGACCCTGCCGTCTGCGTCGCGACTGCGACCGTCAACACAGTCCAGATGTAAGGGTCGGTCCCGGCGCGGCTCGCAGCTGCTTCGGAAACTAGGCTCGGGCTGGTCTTCGACATCGGCAACTAGATTCTCTCAGGGGCGCTCCCGCCAGAGAACACCGGGCGGGAGGCGATCGAAACTGTCGCCGTTCGTGTTTCAGTGATATCATTCTGTTATGGATGTGCGACTAACGCTCGACCCCGAAGCCGTCGAGACCTTCGTCCTCGTGGCGGAGCATCGCTCCTTCACGCGCGCTGCTGGCATCCTGAACACGACCCAGGCCGCAGCCTCGCTGCGCTTGCGCCGGCTGGAGGAGCGGCTGGGGCAGCGCCTGCTCGAACGGACGCCGCGGCGAGTCACCCTCACCTCCGCCGGCGAGCGCTTCCTCGCTCCGGCGCGCGAATTCCTGGCGGCGCATCGCCGGGCGACCGATGCCCTCTCTGGCGACAGCGTCCGCCTCTCGGTCGGCATCACCCATCACCTCGTCGGCCCCGACCTCGCCCGCCTGCTTCAGGCGGCGAGCAAACGCGATGGCGGCGTGACCTTGAACCTGCGGATCGGCGCGACGCGCACCTTGCTCCAGCGCTACGACGCCGGCGAGATCGATGCGGTCGTCGCCCTGCGCTACGACGAGAGCCGCCGCGACGGCGAGGTGCTGACCCAGTCACAGTTTGGCTGGTTCTGCGCTCCGAACGTCGCGATATCACGAGACCAGCCGCTGCCGCTGGCGGCCCAGCCCGAGCCCTGCAAATTGCGGCTGATGGCGGTCGAGGCGCTGGACGCGGCCGGCATTGCCTGGCGCGAAGCCTTCACCGGCGAAGGCGCCGCTGCGGTCGGCGCCGCCGCGATGGCGGGCCTCGGTGTCGCCCTGCTCGCCCGTCAGGCCGCGCCGGCCGAACTCAGCGAGGTCGGCGCGCGTTTGGCACTGCCCGCCGTGCCGCCCCGGCCGATCATCCTGCATTCGAGCGTCAGCCAGAACCGCGCCGCGGCGACGCTCGGCGCGATCGCGGCAGCGTTCCGCGCCTGAGGCCTACCGGCCTCGACGCTCAATGATCGTGCTTGTGACCCTTGTGGCCGTGCTCGTGGCCGTGATGGCCATGGTCGTGCTTGTGGCCGTGATCGTCATGGTGGTGATGGTGATCATGGCCACAGCCGCAAGCGTCGCCATGGGCGTGCTCATGCGTATGGTGATGCTCGTGAGCATGATCATGGCCATGCTCATGGCTGTGGCCGGCATGAGAACCGGAATGAGAATGAGAATGGCCATGGTCGTGGCCGTGCTCATGACCGTGGTGATGGTGGTCGTGATGGCCATGGTCGTGGCCACAGCCGCAGTCGTCGCCATGGTCGTGGTGATGGACCTCGGGCTCGGGCTGGAACGGCCGCTCGACCTCGCTCATCGCACAGCCCTGGCCGCGAACGAGCTCGGCCAGCGTGGGATTCTGCTCGACATAGATCGCGTCGGCGGTGACCTCGGCCGGGACATGGCGGCCGCCCAGGTGCCAGGCGAGACGCGCCAGCCGCAGCGGGTTCTCGGCGGTGATCGCGACCAGCTTCTGCGCCGCCGCCCTGATCAGGACGAGCGAACCGTCCTCGAGCTTGACGGCATCGCCGTCGTTCAGCGCGGTCGGCTTGTCGAGGTCGAGCAGGATGTCCTGCCCGCCATCGCCCTTGAGCGCGGCATGGCGCGCATTGCGGCCATGGTGGTCGAGGGTGAGGGTCTCGACGACCCGGTCCAGCTTGACCGCGGCCTTGCGGACGACGGAGATGGCGCGCTGCATGACGTAACCCGTGGCGTGATGGATCAGAGGCGATCGACCGATCGCGGTTCCACCACTTCGATCACCGGAGCGGCGCTGACGCAAGTCCCGGCGATGGCGAGGAAGGCCTGGAGATGGGCCTGCTGCATGTGCCGGTCGACATCGGCACGCTTCTCCCAGCTCTCGACGCTGATGAAATGCCCGGGAGCGGTGAGGCTTTCGCAGATGTCATAGCCGAGGCAACCCGGCTCGCGACGTGTTGCCGCAATGCAGTCGCGCGCCGCGGCAGTGAAGCGCTCGCGCTCGGCGGGCATGACCCTGGCGCGGGCGATGACGAGGACGGGATCGGACATGCTGGGCGCGCCTCCAAGGTTACGCAGCCCTGGATACGAAGCGGACGCGCAGCTGGATGCAGGCCCGATTGATAAGCCTTGGTCCGGCCAGCACGGGACCTGTTGGATCGATCAAGCGCCCGCTCGGTACCGCGGGCACGCTCGGCAGGCGTCTCGGCCGCAGCCATGACTTGGTGAAGCACATCGTCCAGGCGACGGGCAATTACGGCGACGGCGAGAGCTTCAGCCGCATCTCAACACCAAGTCTCCGCTCAATCTGCCTCACGGCATGAACAAGCTGTGGGTGCCGGGCAGCCCGCGATGCGCGCCGCCGGCGCGTGGAACGCTCTCTCAGACGGTACAGAGCGCCGTCATCCCGGGCGGAGCGAAGCGCCAACCCGGGATGGGGACTTCAGGTCCTCAGCGCGGCAGCGCCTTCACTTCGTCGTCGAACTTCTTCAGGAGGCGCGAGCGCTCGGCCGGACTGCCCCAGCGCGGGGTGTCGTAGTCGATCAGCTTGATCTCCTCGAATTTCGGCGCATCGGGCGAGAGCTTGGAATTCTTGTTCGACGGGATCGAGTTGATCTTGAGCTTGGCGTTGATGTCCTGCGCCTCCGGCGAGAGCGTGAAATCGACGAACTTGCGCGCCGCTTCCGGGTTCTTGCCGCCCTTGATCACCGAGACCGAGCCGGTCTCATAGCCGGTGCCCTCGCAGGGGGCGACGATGCCGATCGGCGCGCCCTGCAGCTTCTGCGTCAGCATGTCGTGCATGAAGGCGATGCCGACGGCCGTCTCGCCGAGCGCCGTCGCCTTGACCGGGGCGATGCCGGACTTGGTGTACTGGCTGATGTTCTTGTGCAGGCTCTTCAGGAAGTCGAAGCCCTTGTCCTCGCCCAGGCGCTGGACGGTGGTGGCGAGGAAGACATAGGCCGTGCCCGACGAGCTGGGATCGGCGACCTGGACCTCGTCCTTGAACTTGGGATCGAGCAAGTCGGCCCAGCATTTCGGCTCGGCCAGCTTCTTGCTCTTCAGCGTCTCGAGATTGTAGCCGATGCCCAGCGCGCCGAGGTAAATTCCTGACGTGCGGAACTTCGACTGCTCGGCATGGCGCCTCGCCCAGTCGTGCAGTTCCGCCAGCTTCGGCGACTTGTACTCGTCGAGCAGGCCCTCGTCGGCAGCCTGGAGATGCGGCTCGCCGGGCCCTCCCCACCAGACGTCGCCGCGCGGATTGGTCGCCTCGGCCTTAACCTGGGCATAGACCTCGCCAGTGCTTTTCCGCACCATCTGGACCTTGATGCCGGTCGCCTTTTCGAAGATCGAGGCGCCCTCGCGGCACTGCTCCTCGAGGATCGAGCAGTAGACCGTGACCTGGCCCTGGGCGGCGGCGGGCGTCGCGAGGGCGGCGAAAGCCGTACCGGCGAGCAGAGCGACATGAGACAGACGGAACAGGGCAACCTCCCGGGGACGGCCATTTTTGTTAGCCGACACAAGAAAGAGCGTGCCCCAACCTGTCAACCTCCCTCTGTTGTGAGATCAGGTTCCGAGCGGGCTTCAAGCCGCGGAGTCCGGCTCCGGTAGCTCCGCCGGGACCGACACCACCTTCTTCTTCGCCGCCGGCTTCTTGCGCCGCTTCGGCTTGCGGAGCGGCAGTTGCGCCTCCTGCAGCAGTTCGAGCTGGACCTGCTGAATCTCGGCGAGGCGTTGCCATTGCCGCGTGATCAGATGGTCGATCTTCTCGTGCAGGTGCCGGACCTCGAGCTCGGCCTTGAGGTTGACCTGGTAGTCGTTGAAGGAGCGCAGCCGGTCCTTCGCCTCCTGCCGCTTCTGGCTCATCATGATGATGGGCGCCTGAATGGCGGCGATGCAGGACAGCACGAGATTGAGCAGGATGAAGGGATAGGGATCGAAGGCGCTGGCCGCCATCGCGATGTTCACCAGCATCCAGCCGATCAGCACCACGCCGAAGCTGATCAGGAAGGCCCAGGAGCCGCCGAAGCTGGCGAGCCCATCCGAGAGACGCTCGCCGAGGGTGCGGTGCTCCTCGAAATCATCCTCGACGTTCTCAGCGATCGTGTCCTGCCGGGCGATGCTTTCGGCGACCTCGCGATCGAGATCGGTGTACTCGCCGTGCTCCTCGCGCAGGATCTCCTCGACATAGCGGGTGCGGTAGCGCGCCAGCTCCTTGAGGCTGATCAGGCTGTTGTCGTCGAGATCGGGAAAGTCGCGCCGGATATGCTCGACCAGCGAGGGCCGCAATGTCCCGAGCGCGATCAGGTTCTTGCGGCTGAGCTCGACGCCGCTGATGGCGCAGACGCCGCGCTTGAGCTTGCCGGTATCGAGCGTCGGGAGAGACGGGAACACAACGTCGTCTTGCATCGCGGCCTGGCCTGAGGATCGTTCGACTGTGACGGCGGCCGGCGCCAACGAATGGAGGGCCAGCGGCATCACATCGTTACGCTGGAACAGGATCGCGTCGCAAATGCGTCGTTGCAGGCCAGCGTGTGTTGCCGGTCGCATCGCCGCCGCGCGCCCTCGCCCATGAGGTCGCGCGGCGGCTTCGGAACTACTGGGCCTGGCGCCGCGCTCGTTGATCTCGCGCAGCGTCAGCCTCAGGCCTTGACCTTCTTGTCCTCGTCTTCGGCAGCTTCGTCTTCGTCGTCCTCGGCGGTCTCGGCGTCCTCGTCCTCATCCGCCTCGTCCTCATCCTCGTCTTCGTCGTCGAGGGTGGCGTATTCATAGGCGAAGACGATCTCGCCCGTCGCCGGATCGAAGCTGCTTGCGGTCGACTCGTCGAAGGCCTCGATCAGCATCTCGGCATCCTCGGGGCCGTCGACATCGAAGCGGCGCACGGCGTCCTCGCCCTCGCCCTTCAGCGCGAGCTCGATCGCCCAGCCGCGGGAGCCGGTATCATAGACGCATTTCAGTCCCTGGATCGCCAGCATGACACTCTCCTCACGTTGACCAGGTGCGCGGCAGCGCACGGCCGATCACATGCCCGAGCAGCGTGACGAGGGCGCGACGCGGCACTGACGCATCGACGACACCGGCGATTAAGTTGCCCCCTCAGGGATGCGCCGCCAGGAAGCGCTCGACCTCCTCGCGCGTCGGAGTGCCGGCGCGGCCGCCGAAGCGGGTGCATTTGATCGCAGCCACCGCCGAGGCGAAGCGCACGGCCTGGCGTTCCCCCTGCCCCTCGGCCAGCGCCAGCGCAAAGGCGCCGTGCCAGACATCCCCGGCGCCGAGCGTGTCGACTGCCTCGATCGGGAAGGCCGGCAGATGGGCAATGCCGCCATGCTCCATGAACAGCACGCCGCGCGGGCCGAGCGTCACCGCGAGCCAGTTCCTGGCATTGCGCGCCAGCGCTTCCAGCGCCGCCCGCGGTTCCTGTCCGCCCGACATCTCGCTCAGCGCCTTCTCGCTGAAGGCGACATGGCTGGCGGTGGTGACCATCTCCGGATGGGTCGGCTGGCGGTCGCCGTCGATCACGCCGGGCACGCCGGCCTTGCGCGCGAGCTGCAGCGCCGCGAGCGAGCCCTCGCCCCAGCGCGTGTCGACCAGCACGCCGTCGCAACCATCAGGTAGCGTCTCAGGCAGCCAGTCGGGCGAGAGCGGCGTCTTCGGGTCGGTATAGGAGACGACCATGCGCTCGCCCTGGGCATCGATCAGGATCGAGGAGACCGGAGAGCGCAGGCCAGGAAAGCGCGGCGAGAGCGAGGTGTCGACACCGTCCTGCTGCAGTTGCGCGACGATGGTGTCGCCGACCGCATCGTCGCCCAGACGGGTCGCCAGCCAGGCCTTGCCGCCGAGCCGGCCGATCGCGGCCGAGCCGCTGCCGGCGCAGCCGCCGCCAGTGACGACAAGATCGCGCGCCCGATCCTTTTCGCCGGGATTGGGCACGCGCTCGACGCTGTAGACATAGTCGAGCGTCGCGATACCGAGACAGAAGACGCCGGCCATACGACTAAGAGCTCCTAACAGAATCTGAGGGGGTCTCGACGCCGGCAATTCGCTCGATCCGCCAGGAGCGACGTGCAGCCGATACCGTTGGTATCGGCAAGCGGCGCGACGCCGCGGGCGGGCGAATTCCCGGCGCCGAAGGTGGGCTTTGGAGGGTCGCCTGCGGCGTCGAACCGACTTGCCGATACCAAAAGGTATCGGCTGCGCGCTTCTCCTAGCATCCGTCTCCTCCAAAGCCCATCGAGACCCCCTCAGATTCTGTTAGGAGCTCTTACGCTCCGAACCTGAATTCGCTGATCTGGCGATAGACCTCGCCGGGGCGCAGCACCGTCGACGGGAAATGCGGCAGATTGGGCGAGTCCGGCACATGCTGCGGCTCGAGCGCGATGCCGGCGCAGGCGCCGTAGCGGGCACCGCCGAGGCCGGCGACCGGCGCATCCAGCTTGAAGCCGTCATAGACTTGCAGCGCCGGCTCGGTCGTCCAGATCTCCATGGCAAGGCCGGAGTGGCGCGAGCGCAAGGTCGCGGCATGGGCGATTTCGAGCCCCGTCGCCGCCGCTGGCTCGCGATGGTCACGCCGAAGCAGGTAGTTGTGATCGTACCAGAAGCGCGAGCCGTCCGGATTGGCGAAGCGGATCGGCCGGGGCTTGCGGAAATCGAAGGGCGTTCCCGCCACCGGGGCGACCGAGCCGTCCGGGATCAGGTCGGCATCGACCGGCGTGATCAGGTTGGCGCGAACCTCGAACTCGTGATCGAGGATATCCGGGCCGTCGTCGAGGCGGAAATAGGAGTGATGCGCCAGGTTGACGATCGTCGGCGCGTCGGTCGTCGCAGTGAGCTCGATCCGCAAGGTCGCAGCCCCGACGAGGCTGTAGCGGCAGAGGACATTGAGCCTGCCGGGATAACCGGCATCGTCGGCGGGAGAGACCAGCGCCAATGTCGCGCTCGCCTCGTCATGATGCACCAGCGTCCAGGGCCGCTTGCCGAAGCCCTGCCCGCCGCCATGCAGCGAGTTCCGGCCATGCTCGTTGAGCGGGGTCTGGTACTCGGTGCCATCGAGTGCGAAACGGCCGCCGCCGATGCGGTTGGCGAAGCGGCCGGCGATCGCGCCCATATGCGGGGAATGCATGGGGTAGTCGGCGAAGTCGGGGAAGCCGAGAACGACGCGCTGGCGCCCGCCATTCGGCAGCGGCACGACGAGATCGCGCAGCACCGCCCCCCATTCCATCACCCGCGCCTCGGCGCCAGCGGGAGAGCGGAGCACCGCCTCGTGGATCGGCGTGCCGTCGTCGAGATGGCCGAAGAGGATCTTGGTCAACGTTCGAAAGCTCCGCTGGGACGATCAGGCTCCGAAGCGGATGCCGTCGATATCGGTATGGACGAAATCATTGCCCTTGTAGGCGAGCGGTACGCCCGCGGCGCGTGCCGCCGCATAAGCGAAACAATCACCCATATTAAGACGGGCCCGATGGCCGGCAAGGTAATGATAGTGAGCCGCACAGACATGCGCGGCCGCACCGATCGCTGCATCGATCGAGACGATCCGAATCCCTGTTTCTTCCGTGAAGTCGCGAACGATCTCGTAGGCTTTATCGATCGAGACCCGCCTGACCGCTGCGATTCTGGTCGAGGCCTCAAATATCGCCAAGGGAGAGGTCACGTTTTCGGAGGCCTGCGCGAGGGCCCCTCTGAAGGCGATTGCCTCGGGCTCTTCGAGCAGATTGGCGACGATAACCGAAGCGTCGAGGAACATCAGGCGTCGCCGTACTCACGATCCCAGAACTCTTTGTGAGTCAGGCCGTCATCGACCGTCGGATATTGGGCGAGCCTTTCCTGCGCCCGACGCGTGGCTGCTTCGATCCTCTCGCGCCGTTCCGCACGCTGCTTCAGCTCGTTGTCCACCGCCAGGCCGATCGCAGCCTGAAGCGAAATCCCGTCCTGACGAGCCAGCTCACGCACCTGCCGGTCGATTTTTTCGTCGCGCACCAGAATGCCCATGCGAGCCTCCCTGATATCATCTGATGATATCAGGAAGCATATCAGCCCGCAATCGCAGCGATCACCACGCCCCGGTGTTCGGCATGCTCAGCCAGGGCTCGGCCGGCGCCTTGGGCTCGCCCTTCTGCAGGATCTCGATCGAGATGTTGTCGGGCGAACGGACGAAGGCCATGTTGCCGTCGCGCGGGGGCCGGTTGATGGTGATGCCGGCCTTCATCAGTCTGTCGCAGGTCGCATAGATGTCGTCGACCTCATAGGCGAGGTGGCCGAAATTGCGCCCGCCTGTGTAGACCTCCGGATCCCAGTTATAGGTCAGCTCCAGCGTCGGGCGGCCGCGGCTGCCCTGCTCCTTGACGCTCGCAGCATCGTCGGGCGCGGCGAGGAAGACCAGGGTGAAGCGGCCCTTCTCGTTCTCGATCCGGCGGGTTTCGATGAGGCCGAACTTGGTCACGTAGAAATCGAGGGCGGCATCGAGGTCGGTGACGCGGACCATGGTGTGGAGATAGCGCACTGTTTTGCTCCCGGGGTTGATCTGGTTGATGGATCGGGCCAAACCGGCGCCATTCCAAGAGGGCTCGCGCGGACCTATCATGAGCGAAACGCAGGATCGCACGCCGAACCCGGCAGGCCCGGTGTCGCCCACCGAGGTCTCCCGGGTCAAGCAGAAGGCGGCGACGCTGTCGGTGCTCGCCAGCATCGTGCTGACGCTTGCCAAGTTCGGCGCCGCGATCCTCTCCGGCTCGCTCGCTTTGATGACCGACGCGCTGCAGGGGCTGATCGACATCGGCTCGACCATGTTCACCTGGTTCGCGGTGCGCGCCGCCGACAAGCCGGCCGATGACGAGCACCATTACGGCCACGGCAAGTTCGAGGCATTGGCGGCGCTGCTGGAGACCGCGATCCTGTTCGGTCTCTCGGGCGCGATCCTGTGGGAAGCCACCAACCGGCTGTGGAGCGGCAGCGAGCCACATGTCGCGGTGACGCCGCTGGTGATCGGCGTGCTCTTATTCTCGCTGATGGTCGACGCGACGCGCTGGCGCACGCTGACCATGGTCGCCAAGGAGACCCGCAGCGAGGCGCTCGCGGCCGAGGCGCTGCATTTCGCTACCGATTTCGTCGGCACGGCGCTGGTGCTGCTCGGCCTGATCCTGACCCGGATGGGCGTGCCGATGGCCGACAGCGCGACGGCGCTGGCCCTCGCCGTATTCATGATCGCCACTGCCGTGAAGCTCGGCCGGCGAACCGTCGATACGCTGATCGACGCGGCGCCGAAGGGCGTCGCCGAGCGCTTGCGCGAGGCGGCGCAGGGCGTTGCCGGCGTCGTCAATGTCGAATGGCTGCGGCTGCGGCCCGCCGGCGGCGTGGTGCAGGGCGAGATCGGCATCCAGGTCTCGCGCACTTTGCCGCTCGACCGCGTCACCGCGATCAAGGACGACCTGCTTCGGGCGCTGGTGACCGTCGAGCCGGATTCGGCGCTGACCGTCACCGCCAACCCGGTCCAGGTCGATGACGAGACCGCGCTGGAGCGGGTGCTGCTGATCGCGCTGAAGATGAAGGTGCCGGTGCACCATGTCAGCGTCCACACGATCGGCGGGCGGCTCGCCGTCTCGCTCGACATGGAGGTCGATGCGCTGCTGCCGCTCGGCGAAGCCCACGAGATCGCGACGCGGCTAGAGAACGCGATCCGCGCCGAATTCGGCGGCGAGACCGAGGTCGACACCCATATCGAGCCGATGGAGACCGGCCAGCCCTCCGGCCACAATGCGCCATGGGAGGTGGTCGAGGCGATCGGCAAGGCAATCGCGCAGGAGGCGGCCGAGGCCGGCGGCCCGATCCGCGACATCCACAGCGTCCGCGTACGCGAGACCCGCAACGGCCTCGTGGTCAACTATCACTGCCGCGCCGATGGCGCGCTCGACGTCGCCGCCGTGCATCGCGCCGTCGACAAGATCGAGCGCAAGGTTCGCGAGGCGCGGCCGGATGTCTGCCGGCTGGTCAGCCATGCCGAGCCGGCGATCACGACCGACAAGCCCTACGCCCTACCCTGACGGCTTTCGCCGTCATCGCCGGCTCCATAGATTAAGAGCGACTGAAGGAAGCGAGCCTGCCATGCGCGCCGAAGACGCCCCGCTGATCCGCCTCGAGGATTATCGCCCCTCCGACTGGCTGATCGACACCGTCGATCTCGACATCGTCCTCGATCCGACGCGAACCAGGGTCCGCTCGCAGTTGCAGCTGCGCCCGAACCCGGCCGGCCATGCCGGTGCACCGCTCATGCTCGACGGCGACGAGCTGACGCCGGATTCTATTCTCCTCGACGACGTCCCGCTCGATCCTTCCCTGTACTCGCTCTCGCCACAGGGGCTGACGATCCCGGCGCCGCCGGCGCGGGCGTTCTCGCTCCGGATCGAGACGACGCTCGACCCCAGCGCCAACACCAAGCTGATGGGGCTCTACCGCTCCAGCGGCGTCTACTGCACGCAATGCGAGGCCGACGGCTTCCGCCGCATCACCTATTTCCTCGACCGGCCGGACGTGATGAGCGTCTACACCGTCCGTCTCGAAGCGGCGAAGGCGCAGGCTCCGGTGCTGCTCTCCAACGGCAATCTCGTCGCAGCGGCCGAGCTACCCGGCGGCGAGCGCCATTTCGCCGTCTGGCACGATCCTCATCCCAAGCCGGCCTATCTGTTCGCGCTGGTCGGCGGCAAGCTCGACCATGTCCGGCAGGACTATGCCACCGCCGATGGCCAGAAGGTCGAGCTCGCCGTCTATGTCGAGCCGGGCAAGGCCGGGCGCGCTGGCTGGGCGCTGGACAGCCTCGTGCGCTGCATGCGCTGGGACGAGCGCGTCTTCGGCCGCAACTATGATCTCGACTTGTTCAACGTCGTCGCCGTGTCCGACTTCAACATGGGGGCGATGGAGAACAAGGGCCTCAACATCTTCAATGATAAATATGTCCTCGCCGACCCGCTGACGGCGAGTGACGGCGATTATGCCTCGATCGAGGCGATCATCGCGCATGAGTACTTCCACAACTGGACCGGCAACCGCATCACCTGCCGCGACTGGTTCCAGCTCTGCCTGAAGGAAGGCCTCACCGTCTTCCGCGATCAGGAATTCTCCTCCGACGAGCGCTCGCGCCCGGTTAAGCGCATCGCCGATGTCCGCACCTTGCGCTCGACGCAGTTCTCCGAGGATGCCGGCCCCCTCGCCCATCCGGTCAGGCCGCGCGCCTACAAGGAGATCAACAACTTCTATACGCCGACGGTCTACGAAAAGGGCGCGGAGCTGATCCGCATGCTCAAGGTGCTGATCGGCAAGGATGCCTTCGCCCGTGGCATGGACCTCTATTTCGAGCGCTGCGACGGCACCGCCGCGACGATCGAGGAGTTCCTCGACTGCTTCGTCGAGGCCTCCGGCCAGGACCTGGCCCATTTCGCTGGATGGTACGAGCAGGCCGGCACGCCGACCGTGGTCGCCTCCGGCAAATACGATGCGCAGGCGAAGAGCTATACGCTGCAGCTGGCGCAATCGACGCCGGCGACGCCCGGCCAGCCCAAGAAGAAGCCGGTGGTCATCCCCGTGGCGCTCGGCCTCGTCGGCAAGGGTGGCGACCTGCCGCTCACCAGCATCTCGCCGGCGTTGAAGGGCGGCGGCGTGGTGGTGCTCGACCAGCCCTCCCTGTCGCTGACCTTCACAGACCTGCCGGAAGCGCCGACGCCGTCGCTGCTGCGCGGCTTCTCGGCACCGGTCCGGCTCGAGCTCGATCTCGGCGACGGCGAGCTGTTGCGGCTGTTCAGCGCCGACAGCGATTCCTTCAATCGCTGGCAGGCGCTGCAGACGGTGGCGACGCGGGCGCTGGTGCGCGCCGGCAAGGGCGACCAGTCTACGCTGGATGCGACCGCGACGGCGCTCGCCGAAGCGTTCGCAGGCTTCCTCGCCGGCCCGGCGCTGGCCGATCCTGCCTTCGGCGCGCAGGTGCTGCGCCTGCCCGCCCCGGCTGACATCGCCCGCGAGATCGGGCGCGACGTTGACCCGGATGTCGTCCATGGCGCCCATCGGCGGCTGTCGGCTGCGGTCGGCGCCGCGCTCGCCGGGCAGCTGGCCAGCTTGCGCGACAGCCTCGTCGAACGCGGGCCCTATTCGCCCGCCGCGGCGCCGGCCGGACGCCGGGCACTGCGCAACGAAGCGCTCGGCCTGATCGCGCTCGGCGCTCCGGCCGAGGGCGCGCGGCTTTCGCTGGCGCAATTCGGCGAGGCCGACAACCTGACCGACCGGCTCGCGGCGCTGGCGGCGATGACGCTGATCCCGGGCACCGAGCGCGAGGAGCTGATCACGCGCTTCGGCGAGCTCTATGCCCGCGAGCCGCTGGTGCTCGACAAATGGCTGATGGCGCAAGCGCTGATCGCCGAAGACGGCACGCTCGCCCGGGTAAAGGGGCTGATGAACCACTCCGCCTTCTCGCTCGGCAATCCCAACCGGGTGCGCGGGCTGATCGGCGGCTTCGCGGCGAACCTGACCCAGTTCAACCGGGCCGATGGCGAGGGCTATGCCTTCGTCGCCGACATCGTCATCGCGCTCGACCGGACCAACCCGCAGGTCGCCTCGCGCCTGCTCGGCTCGTTCAAGAGCTGGCGCATGCTTGAGGCAGGGCGCAGGGTCAAGGCGGAGGCGGCGCTGCGCATGGTCGCGGCGACGCCGAACCTGTCGCGCGACGTGTCCGATATCGCGGCGCGGTCGCTGGGTTGAGCGTGTAGTTTCAGAGGGCTTCTGCGCCTCCTTTCGAGGCCTAGATGCCCTCAGGAGAATCGCCCGTTAACCGGCTGCGTCGGCAAAGGTTAACGAAGTCCTGCGCGCGCAGGATTCAACCGATTCGCCACTACAACCAACGCGCGCAAAACAGCTCCAGGGACGTAGTTTCCGCTAGACAAAGGGACTCTCGCGGATTCAACTGACTGTGATTCGGGGATGCGGCACGTCTCTCGATCTTACTGTCGGTACATCGCTTCCGAAGGGGGACGGGCATGACGCGTGCAGACGCGGCTTGCGCACACGTGCGCGCAAATTCAGTTCTGGGCGTAGCGCGATCCCTGACGCACCCGATCTATCAGCGCTTCGAGCAGCTGGAACCGACCTTCCGGAAAGTCATTCCGGCGCTTGTCGCGGGCTTCGTCCTGCTCCTGGCCCTCGGCGCCTACGTCCAGACCTCGGCACTGCGTGACGATGCGCTCGACGATGCCGCTATCGACCTCGAAGCGCTCGCCGCGTTGCTTGTGCGCGAGCTCGATCTAGCCTCGAAGGACGACAAGCGCCCCGACAGCGCCCTCACCCCCCTGTCGACCAAGCACATCGCCGGCCGCGGCCGCATCGCCTATGTCAGCGACGCCAGCGGCCGGGTGGTCGCAGGCGAACCGGCTATCGGCTCGGGCGAGCGCAGCCTGGTCGACGTGCTCGGCCCCGGCCAGGCGCTGACCGTCTTCGCCGACCGCGCCGGCGTGATGCCGATCACGCTGCCGGGCGGGATCGAGGCGCTCGCCACCGTGCGCAACCTCTCGGCTCCGCTCGGCCAGGTCGCGGTGCTGCATCCAGTCAAGCGCGCGCTCTCGGTCTGGGACGAGCGCCGGCGCTCCATCCTCGTCCTGTTCGGCTCGGCGGCGATCGTGCTCGCCGGCATTACCGCCGCCTTCGTGCTGCAATCGCGCCGGGCTCGCGCCGCCGACGAGGATTGCGACTGCGTGCGCGACCGCATCGACACGGCGCTGAGCCGCGGCCATTGCGGGCTGTGGGACTGGGACCTGGCCCGGGGCCGGATGTACTGGTCGGATTCGATGTACGCGATGCTCGGCTACGACCGCGCCGGCGAGTTCATGTCCTTCGGCGAGGTCAACGCCTTCATCCATCCCGAGGATGCCGATCTCTACGCGCTGGCCGATGCGGTCAGCCGCGGCGAGACCGACCATCTCGACCAGGAATTCCGCGTCCGCAACGCCTCCGGCGAATGGGTCTGGCTCAAGGCCCGGGCCGAGCTCGTCACTGATCGCCGGACCCATGCCCAGCACCTCGTCGGCATCGTCGTCGACATCTCCGAGCAGCGCCGCATGGCCGCCCGCACCGCCACCGCCGATGCCCGCCTGCGCGACGCGGTCGAGGCGATCTCGGAAGCCTTCGTGCTCTGGGATGCCGAGCAGAAACTCGTGCTCTGCAACGCCAAGTACCAGCAGCTGCACATGCTCTCGCCCGAGCTGGTCCGCACAGGCACGGCTTACGAGCAGATCATGAGCCACAGCGCCCAGCCGAGCATCGACCGCGAGCCGGTCCGCAGCGTGCGCGCCGGCTCCGGCAGCCATTCCTATGAGGCGAAGCTCTCTGACGGGCGCTGGCTGCAGATCAACGGCCGCCGCACCAAGGATGGCGGCTCGGTCTCGGTCGGCACCGACATCACCCTGCTGAAGCAGCAGGAGGAGCGCCTGACCCGCTCCGAACACGAGCTGCTCAAGACCGTCACCGACCTCAAGGCCTCGCGGCAGAAGCTCGAAGCGCAGGCGCAGCAGCTTGCCGAGCTCGCCGAGCTCTATCTGGAGCAGAAGGCCGCCGCCGAAAGCGCCAACCGCGCTAAGTCGGAGTTCCTCGCCAATATGAGCCATGAGCTGCGCACGCCGCTCAACGCCATCCTCGGCTTCTCCGAGATCATGGATGATGGCCTGTTCGGCCCACTCGGCTCCGAGCGCTATGTCGAGTACGTCCGCGACATCCGCTCCAGCGGCGGCTACCTGCTCGCCGTGATCAACGACATCCTGAACATGGCCCGGATCGAGGCCGGCAGGATCGAGCTCGAAAAGGCCGATGTCGCGCTCGACCTCGTGGTCGGCGAGGCGATCAGCTGCCATCGCGAGGCGATCGCGGGCAAGCGGCTCTCCCTCACCAGCGAGCTCGGCAGCGACATGCGCCTCGAGGCCGACGCGCACGCCCTCTTCCAGATCGTCGGCAACCTCGTCGACAACGCCGTCAAGTTCACCCCCGAGGGTGGCAGGATCGCAGTCCGGGTCAAGCCGGCGCCGGGCGCCCTCAACCTCTATGTCGAGGATAGCGGCATCGGCATCCCGCGCGAGAAGCTCGGCCGCATCGGGCGCCCGTTCGAGCAGGTCGAGGGCGACCTCACCCGCAGCCATGGCGGCTCGGGCCTCGGTCTCGCCATCGCCCGCTCGCTGGCAGAGCTGCATGGCGGCTCGCTGCGGGTCCGCTCGATCATGGGCTCGGGCACGATCGTGATGGTCCACCTGCCGCTGAAGAGCCCGGCAGGGGCGGAGCTGGAGCAGGCGGCCTGAACCCGGCACCCGGCGCTGCAGCCGCCATCAGGAAGGCACAAAACGTCGTGACCTTCTTAGGCGCCGCTTAACCGCGCCCCTTGACGAAGCCTAAACCGCCCTGCGGCAAGCCTCGATCTGCGACGTTCATATCGGTGGCCAACCGGAGCGTTCCCTCGAGTTTTGGATTGATGCAGGCCCAGTTCGACAGCGACCGATCGCACACCTATCGAAACGCCGGCAAGGTGCTCGGACGCTCGGCGCTCGTCACGATCGCCTTCCTGTCCGCGATGATCGCACTCGTCATCTCGGGATTCGTCTACATCAGCCACCAGGAAGCGAAGGTGCAGGAGGTGCGCCAGACCACCCGAACCTTGCGCGTGGCGCGCCAGGCCGTGATGGAAGCCGGTGCGGCAGTCGCCGATCTGATGATCCGGCACGACAGCGAACCCAACCTGCTGAAATATGCGCAAACACTCAGCCGGTTGAACACCTTCGCCGATGACAGCTTCCCGGAGACCGCCTTGCGCGGCAGCGATGAAGTACCGACCCCCACGATCCTCACCGCGCTCAAGGCAGGCTGGGCCGATGTCGTCTCCGCCATCGCTGCGAAGCAACCCGAGATCGCGCAGTCGCTCTATGGCGCTCGCGGGATCGAGCGCAACCTTACTATCCTGACGCGGGCAATCCTCGCGGACCTGACCCGGAGAGAAGCCCTCGAAGCCTCCTTCAACCGCAACATCGAGCGTGCGACGAGCGTCGTGCTCGGGCTTCAGATCCTGACCGGCGCATTCTGCATCCTGGCCTTTGTCGGCGCCTCGCGCAGCAGCGCGCGCGATGCCAGGGCGCGCGATCTCGCCGTCGCCAATGCCAACGCGTCACGCGAGCAGGTTTCACGCCTGTTCGGCATGACCGAGATGCTGCAGAGCGCGCTCGATCACAGCGATGCCAACGCCGTCCTGCGCGCGACCGCTGCCGAGCTCATCCCCGATCTCGGCGGCGCGCTCTACGTCTTCAACAATTCCCGCGACCGGCTGGCCCTTTCGACGACATGGGGACGGGAGGATCTCGAGGCGCTGCCCGACGCGATCGGGCTCCAGCAATGCTGGGCGTTGAAACGCGGCAAGCCGCACACGAACCGTCCCGGCTCGCACAATCTCTGCTGCGAGCATCACACCGTCGGCGACCACGTCCTCGAAATCCCGATGATCGCCCGCGGCGAAATCCTCGGCCTGCTGCAGCTCTATTGCAGCGGCGCCGCGGCAGGCCCGAGGCTCGAGGCCGCAGCCAGCGTCGGCGCCGCACTCGCCGATGCGATGTCGCTTGCGCTCTCGAACATCGCCCTGCGCGACAAGCTGCGCAGCCAGGCCCTGCGCGATCCGCTGACCGGCCTCTACAATCGCCGCTACATGGAAGACGCGCTGGAACGGGTGGTGCGCCTGGCCGAGCGCGAGCGGACCGAGGTCTCGGTGATCATGATCGACCTCGACCATTTCAAGCGCCTGAACGACCAATATGGCCATGCCAAGGGCGACGCCGTGCTGCGCGATTCCGCGGCGGCGATCATCAACCAGCTGCGCGAGACCGATATCGCCTGCCGCTATGGCGGCGAGGAGCTGATCGTCGTGCTGCCCAATTGCGGGCTCGACATGGCGGCGGCAAAGGCCGAGCGGATCAGAGCCAGCATCGAAGTGCTGTCGGAACCGAACGGAGCCCAGGTCTCGGCCTCTCTTGGCGTGGCCTGCGTCCCGGCGACCTCGAGTTCCAGCCGCGACCTGCTGGCCAACTCCGATGCGGCCCTCTACCGCGCCAAGCAGGAGGGCAGGAACCGGGTCGTGCGCGCGCCGTCGCAAAAGAAGGGCGCGCGAACGGAACAAAGCGGCGCAGCCAGCTCCCTGGCGGCGGAATAGAGCGCAGCGCCGGTTAGGACGGCGCCCGCCCCGTTCCCAGAATGCGCCGGAAGATCGCCCGCACGGCGCTGCGTGTCTCGTCGAGCTCAGCCTTCAGCACCTTGGCATCCGGCAGGCCGACCGCCGTCGCGATCCGGCGCAGCACGCGCTCCGGCACCGCCTTGGCATCGAAATCCTCTTCCACCGCAAAACGTTGCCAGAGCTGAACGTCGCCGATGAAGCGGGCAGCGTTCGCAAGGCGCTCGGCGTCCGCTACCGCGATGACGCCGGTGTCGCGCGCCGCGGCAAAGACGCCGGAGGTGGTGCGGGCAAGCAGCTGCGGATGGTCGTGGCCATAGGCGAGCACCAGGAACTGCGCCAGGAAGTCGAGATCGGTCAGGCCGCCGGCGGCGAGCTTCAGATCCCAGGCATTGCCCTCGCCTTTCTCCTTGGCGATCAGCGCCCGCATCTCGGCGACGGCGGCGGCGACCTTGGCCGGCTCGCGCTTGCGCAGCAGGATCTCGCGGATCGCCGTCTCGACCTTCTCCCTCAAGGTCGCATCGCCGGCGACGACGCGGGCGCGGGTCAGCGCCATCTCCTCCCAGATCTCGGCCTCGCCCTGGTGATAGGCGGTGAAGCCGCCGAACTGGGTCGCCACCGGGCTCTTGTTGCCGGCCGGCCGCAGGCGCATGTCGACCTGGTAGAGCGTGCCGCGCCGCGTCGGCACGGTCAGGGCCGCGACGAGGCGCTGGGTGAAGCGGACATGCCAGGTCACCGGATCGAGCGGGCGCCCGCCATCGCTGGCTTCGGCCTCCTCCGGCCGCTCGTAGAGCAGCATCAAATCGAGATCGGACGATGGCGTGAGCTCGCCTGCCCCTAGCCGGCCCATACCGAGCACGACCGCTTCAGCACCCTCTACGAAGCCATGGTCGGCGGCGAAGGCGGCGCGCGTATCCTCGAAGGCGACGCGGATGCTGGCAGCCGCCGCAGCGGCATAGCCCTGTGCCGCCTGCTCGGCATTGATCACGCCGGAGAGCAGCCGGGCGCCGACCAGGAAGTTCTCCTGCCGGGTGGCGTCGCGCAAGCGGTCGAGCCCGTCCTCGACGCTGGGCGGCGGCGTGCCGACCACGGCGCGCACGCGTTGCGCCACCCGCTCGGCGTCATGGCGCGGGGCGCTGAAAGCGGGATCGATCACCGCGTCGAGCACATGCGGATAGAGCGCCGCCACCTTGGCAAGGCGCGGCGCGCTGCCGAGTATCTCGGCAAAGAGCTGCAGCAGGGCGTCGTGCGAGCGCAGCAGGGTCAAAAGCTCGACCGCCGCCGGCATGCGCACGAAGGCGTTGTCGAGATGGGCGAGCGCGCCGTCGGGATCGGTGGTGCGGCCAAGCGCGACCAGCAGAGCCGGCGTCAGCTCGGTCAGCACCTCGCGGGCGCGAGCGCTGGTCACGGCGGCGCGGCGGCCGAAATGCCAGCCGCGTACTGTCTCCGCGGCGGTCGCGGGCTGGCGGAAGCCGAGCTTGCCCAGTGTCGCCAGCGTCTCAGGGTCGTTCTCGGTGCCGGTGAAGGAGAGCGAGCCGGCCTCGCTGGCGAGGCTGGGCGCATCCTCGAACAGCAGGGCGTAATGGCCTTCGACGCATCTGGCATGCGCTTCCAGATCCTTGCCGAAGGCCTTGGCCGAGGGGTAGCCGCAGAAGCGGGCGAAGGCGTCGAGATCGGCGGCGTCGGTCGGCAGGGTCTGCGTCTGCTCGTCATGGCGCATCTGCAGCCGGTGCTCGATGGTGCGCAGCCAGCAATAGGATTCCGTCAGCTCGTCGCGGGCCTGCGGACTGATCCAGTTTTCCTTCGTCAGCTCACCGAGCATCTCGAGCGTGCGCGGCCCGCGCAGCGCCGGGCGCCGGCCGCCGAAGACGAGTTGCTGGGTCTGGACGAAGAACTCGATCTCGCGGATGCCGCCGCGGCCGAGCTTGACGTTGTGGCCGGGCAGGCTGAGCGTCTCGAAGCCCTTCACCGACTGGATCTGGCGCTTCATCGCATGGATGTCGGCGATGGCGGCGAAGTCGAAATATTTGCGCCAGATGAAGGGGGCGAGATCGGCGATGAAGCGGCGGCCGAGCTCGATATCGCCGGCGACCGGGCGCGCCTTGATCATCGCAGCGCGTTCCCAGTTCTGGCCGACGGTCTCGTAATAGGCATAGGCCGTCGGCAGGGCGACGGCGACATGGGTCGAGCCGGGATCGGGCCGCAGGCGCAGGTCGACGCGGAAGACATAGCCGTCGGGCGTCCGCTCCTGGATGATGCGGGCGATCTGCTGGGTGAGCTTGACGAAGAAGCTGGTGGGCTCGCCGACGCCGGCGGCCTCGGCCATCTCCGGATCGAAGAAGACGACGATGTCGATGTCGGAGGAGTAGTTCAGCTCGCCCGCACCATGCTTGCCGAGCGCCAGCACGACGAGGCCGGAGCCTTTGCCGGGTTCATCGGCGTCGGGCAGCTCGATCCGGCCGAGGCCGGCAGCCTGGTGCAGCGCGTGCTCGCTCGCCAGCTTCACCGCCATGTCGGCGGTCGCGCTGAGCGCGGCAGTGACCGTCTCGACCGGCCAGACGCCGCCGATATCGGCGAGCGCAATCAAGAGCGCCATCGCCTGGCGGAAGCGGCGCAGCTCGCGCATCAGGTCGGCGGTCGCCGTTTCCGGCGTAGCGAAGGCGGCGATCCCGGCCAGCAGCGCGTCGCGGCGCTCGCCCGGATCTGTGCTCAGCGAGGCGAGCAGCCCCTCCGGATCGCGCCGCATGATCTGTGTGAGGAAGGGCGAGTGCGCCAGGATGCCGGCGACCAGCCCAGCCGAAGCCTCATGGCCTTTCAGGTGGGAGACGAGCCGCTCGCCGGCCTCGGTATCGAACAGGCGCTCGATCAGCTCCTCGCGCCAGAGCGTCTCGACCTTGCCGCGCGCCGGCAGGACAGGCGCCGCCTTCAGGCATTCGCATAAGGGCTCGCCCACACTGACCTCCGCGACGATCGGCTGAGCGAGCCTTAGCCCTTCATCAAGCCGACTGGAACCCTGCCGCGTCCGGCTGCGATGTCGAGCCTTGAGGCGCCTCCGCAGCGGGCCTGTCCACAGGAGGTGGCACGATCGGCAGCGACATCACGATGGCGAGGCCCGGTGCATTGTCCGACAGACGGATCGAACCGCCATGCAGATGCGCCACGGCGGAAGCCAGGGCGAGGCCGAGCCCGAAGCCCGGCTTGCTCCTGCTCTGGTCGAGCCGGACGAAACGCTCCAGCGCACGGCCACGATCCGCCTCGGGAATGCCCGCCCCGTGATCGGCGACGCCAAGCTCGACCATGTCGCCGACGCGGCTGGCGGTCACCACGACGGTCGCCGGCGCGTCGCCTTCCGGCTTGCCGTATTTCAGCGCGTTGTCGATCAGATTGGCCAGCGCCTGGCCGATCAGCTCGCGATTGCCGGTAAGCGACAGGCCGGGCTCGACGGAAGCCGACAAAGTCAGCCCCACCTCCTCCGCCAGCGGCTCGTAGAGCTCGGAGAGCCCGTCGACGATCTCGGCGAGATCGAGCGGCGCCATGCTGTCGGTGATCTGGCGGGTCTCCAACCGGGCGATCATCAAGAGCGCGTTGAAGACGCGGATCAGCCCGTCCGCCTCCTCGATCGAGCCATCGAGAGCCGCGCGCAACTGCTCGGGAGACTGTGCCGTGCGCAGCGCCTCCTCGGCACGATTGCGCAGGCGGGTCAGCGGCGTCTTGAGGTCATGGGCGATATTGTCCGTGACCTGCTGCATGCCGCTCATCAGCTCGCCGATGCGGTCGAGCATGGCGTTGAGATTCCCGGCCAGCCGGTCGAGCTCATCGCCGGTACCGGCGATGGCGAGCCGGCCCTGGAGGTCGCCGGCCATGATCGAGCGGGCGGTGTCGTTCATGCCGTCGATGCGTTTCAGCACGCGCCGCGCCACGAACCAGCCGGCGAAGCAGCCGAGCACGACGACGAGCAGGACCGACCAGCCGGCCGCACGCTTGATCACGACGCGCAGGCGCTCGCGCTCCTCGACATCGCGACCGACCAGCAGGCGAAAGCCCGCCGGCAGCATGAAGACGCGGACGATGGCGTGGTTGGTCTGGTCCAGCGTCTCGGAGGAGCGGGCGTATTCGATCTCGCTTTCGCCCTGACGGTCGAGCGTGCCCGGTGGCAGCGCCTCGATATTGCCGGCGATGCGCTCGCCCAGCGGCGTGGTGACGAGATAGAGCGAGGCGCCCGGCCCGCGCGAGCGCCGCTCGATGACCTGGACGAGGCGCCTGATGCCGCCGAGGCGCTGCTGCTCGGCCAGCCCCTGGATCTCGGCGTCGATGGTCGAGCGGATCTGGTCGTCGAGCAGGTTCTTGGCGTTCCAGGCGACATAGCCCAGCACGAAGATGGCGAAGATCGCGAAGACGACGAGATAGATCGCCGTCAGCTTGAAGGCGGTGGTGCGGACGAGATGCGGCAGGAAGCGCAGGCGGCCGGAAGGCTGCTGCGCCTCCACCGCTCGGCCCTCAGCGAGCTGTGTCACGGACCATGTATCCCGCGCCGCGGATGGTGTGGATCATCGGGTGCTCGAAGCCCTTGTCGACCTTGGCGCGCAGGCGGGAGACGTGGACGTCGATGACGTTGGTCTGCGGGTCGAAATGATAATCCCAGACGTTTTCGAGCAGCATGGTGCGGGTCACCACCTGCCCGGCATGCTTCATCAAATACTCGAGCAGGCGGAACTCGCGCGGTTGCAGCACGATCTCCTCGCCGGCGCGGGTGACGCGGTGCGCCAGCCGGTCGAGCAGGAGGTCGCCGACGCGATAGGTGGTCGGCTCGGACGCCGGCGCGCCGCGGCGGCGCGAGAGCACCTCGACGCGGGCGAGCAATTCGGAGAAGGCATAGGGCTTGGGCAGATAGTCGTCGCCGCCGGCGCGCAGACCCTTCACCCGGTCGTCGACCTGGGCGAGCGCCGAGAGGATCAGCGCTGGGGTAGTCTCGCCCTGCTCGCGCAGGGAGCGGATCACCGAGAGCCCGTCCATGCGCGGCAGCATGCGATCGACGACGAGCACATCGTAGCCGCCGCCCTGGGCCATGGCGTAGCCCTCGAGCCCATCGGGGGCATGGTCGGCGACATGGCCGGCCTCGCGAAAGGCCTTGACCAGATAGGCTGCCGCTTCGGCGTCGTCTTCAACGATCAGGAGTCGCATGGCTGCAACCTAGCTCAAGCAAACGGAAAGCGGCAGGCCGGAGGTGACGATCCGACCTGCCGCCATGACGGCTGGTATTCCCGGTAGGGGGCGACGTGACAACCGGGAGAAACCATCCGCCCGGAACATGCCCTTGCAAGGTGGACTGACGCTACGCGCCCGAGCATGCCCCGACTTCGATAAGCCCCAGGTCAGGCCGCCGGCTGGCGACCGACCTCGAAGGTGACCTCACGCTCCTTGCCGTCGCGCCAGATCGTCAGGCTGGTCTTGGCGCCGGGCGCGAAGGTCGCGATCTTCTTCGACAGGTCACGGGCATCGGCGACCTTCTCGCCATTGACCGCGATGATGGTGTCGCCGCGCTTCAGCCCGGCCTTGGCGGCGGGACCGTTGGCCTGCGCCTCGGCGATCAGGGCGCCCTTGGCATCCTTCAAGCCGATCGCGTCGGCGACCTCGGCGGTGACCGGCTGGATCTGCACGCCGATGAAGCCGCGGGCGACCGAGCCATGCTCCTTGAGCTGCTCGACGACGCTCTGGACCGTGGCAGCCGGGATCGCGAAGGCGATGCCGACATTGCCGCCGGAGGGCGAGTAGATCGCGGTGTTTACGCCGACGACCTCGCCCTTCTGGTTGAAGGTCGGACCGCCGGAATTGCCGCGGTTCACCGCCGCATCGATCTGCAGGAAGTCGTCATAGGGACCGGAGCCGATATCGCGGCCCTGGGCCGAGACGATGCCCGCGGTCACGGTGCCGCCGAGGCCGAACGGGTTGCCGACCGCCAGCACCCAGTCGCCGATGCGCGGCTTGCCCGAGGCGAGCTGCACGAACGGATAGTTGCCGGACTCATTCACCTTGAGCAAAGCGAGATCGGTGCGCGGATCGGTGCCGATCACCTTGGCCGACAGCGTCTTGCCGCTATCGGTGACGAGCTGGACCTCGGTCGCGTTGGCGACGACGTGGTTGTTGGTGACGACATAGCCGTCCTGGCTGATGAAGAAGCCCGAGCCCTGGGCGAGCTGGATCTTCGGCTGCTGCTGCTGGCCGCGCTGGCCCATGCCCTCCTCGCCGAAGCGGCGCAGGAAACGCTCCAGCGGATGGCCGGGAGGCAGGCCCTCGATACCGGCCGGACCGCTCTCCTCATCGGCGCTGGCGACGACCTTGGCCTTGACGCGGACGGAGACGACGGCGGGCTTGACCCGGTCGACGACGTCGGCGAAGGCCGGCAGCTGCGTCTGCTGGACGCCGGAGAGCTGGACCGGCTGCGCGTTGGCGGCGCCGTGGGTGTTGAGGAAGTTGTCGGCAAGGCCGGCCATCAGGCCAATGCTCAGCGTTGCCGCGCCGGCGACGATCGCACCGCGCTTCAGGATCGAGCGGGCGGTGGCCGGCGTGCGGGTGGTGGTGTCGGGAGTATTATTGTCTTGGGTGGTCATGGGTCTCACCTCGATGCGGGAGGCAGGGCCTTCCCTGCTTCGTGAGGAGCACCATGGCGGGCGACGCCTTACCCGGATTTCGCCCGACGATGACAGTTTCGTAAGGTTGGCGCGCCGTCAGCCGCGCTCATCGCGCAGGAGATCGTCGAGTCGGCGCTGCTCCTCGGCCGTCAGCGTGACGCCGGCTGGTGCCGCAGCGCGATTGCGCCGACGCCAGAGGAAGACGGCGCCGAACAGCACGATCAGGAACGGCGCGGCCCAGAGCGTGATCGTGCGGGCATTCATCGGCGGGCGCAGCAGGACGAAGTCGCCATAGCGCGCCACGACGAAGTCGATCACCGCGCCGTCGCTGTCGCCTGCGGTGAGCCGTTCGCGCACCAGGATGCGCAAATCCTTGGCGAGTGGCGCATCGGAATCGTCGATCGACTGATTCTGGCAGACCAGGCAGCGCAGGCCGGAGGAAATCTGCCGCGCGCGCTGCTCCAGGGCCTGGTCCTTCAGCACCTCGTTCGGCTGCACGGCCATGGCCGGCGCCGAGAAGGCCAGCAGCGCGGCGAGAAGAAACGGAAAGACACGCATCAGGCTCACTCGGCCGCCTGCGGGAGTGCAGCCGGAACAGCCGTGCGCCGCGGCGCGGCCAATCGGAAGCGCCGATCGGTCAGCGAGAGCGCGCCACCCGCCGCCATCACCAGCGCGCCGATCCAGATCAGCAGGATCAACGGCTTGTCGTGCAGCTTGACCGCGATCGCACCGCTGTCGTCGGGCTCGCCCAGGCTGATATAGGCCTGCCCGAGCCCCACCGTGCGGATACCGGCCTCGGTCGTCGGCATATTGCGGGCGGTATAGACGCGCTTCATTGCCTCGACCGGCTTAAGCTCGCGGCCGTCGGCTACGATGCGGAAGCGGGCGGCGTCCTCGCGATAATTCGGGCCGGTGCGCGGCGTAACCGCCTCCAGCGTCGCAGTGTAGCGGCCGCTGCTCAGGCTCTCGCCGACCTTGAGCATGCCTATCGACTCGGTGCCCCAGGCGACAGCGGCGATGCCGATGACGCTGATGCCGACGCCCGCATGGCCGAGTGCCGTGCCCCAGGCCGAGCGCGGCAGGCCCTTCGCCCGCGACAGCATGGCCGACGCCCCGCTGGCGCGGCCGACGATGCGCTCGCCGACCTCCCAGAACGCCCCGACGACGAGGAAGACGCCGAGACCGATGCCGAGCGGCGCCAGCACCGGGCCGCCGCGCACGAAGGCGAAGATCACCAGCGTGGTGACGACGCCGAGACCGAAGGCGACCTGGCAGCGCTGGGCGGCGCCCAGCAGGTCGCCGCGCTTCCAGGCCAGTGTCTGGCCGATCGGCAGCAGCAGCAACAGCGGCACCAGCAGCGGCACGAAGGTGGCGTTGAAGAAAGGCGGGCCGACCGAGATCTTGTCGCCGGTGACCATCTCCAGCACGAGCGGATAGAGCGTGCCGATGAAGACCGTGGCGCAGGCGGTCGCCAGGAAGAGGTTGTTGACGACGAGCGCGCTCTCCCGCGAGATCGGCGCGAACAGGCCGCCCTGCTTCAGGAGGGGTGCGCGCCAGGCGAACAGAGCCAGCGAGCCGCCGATGAAGGCGATCAGGATGCCGAGGATGAAGAGGCCGCGCTGCGGGTCGCTGGCGAAGGAGTGCACCGAGGTCAGCACGCCCGAGCGGACGATGAAGGTGCCGAGGAGCGAAAGCGAGAAGGTCAGGATCGCGAGCAGGATCGTCCAGACCTTGAGCGCGTCGCGCTTCTCCATCACCACCGTCGAGTGGATCAGCGCCGTGCCGGCGAGCCAGGGCATCAGCGAGGCGTTCTCGACCGGGTCCCAGAACCACCAGCCGCCCCAGCCGAGTTCGTAATAGGCCCAGTAGGAGCCCATGGCGATGCCCAGCGTCAGGAAGGTCCAGGCCAGCAGGGTCCAGGGCCGGACGGCGCGGGCCCAGACGGCGTCGATCTTGCCTTCGATCAAGGCCGCGACGGCGAAGGCGTAGGTGATCGAGAAGCCGACATAGCCGACATAGAGCAGAGGCGGATGGATCGCGAGGCCGAGGTCCTGCAGGATCGGGTTGAGGTCCTGCCCCTCGCCCGGCGCCGGGACGAGCCGGCGGAACGGGTTGGAGGTCAGCAGCGTGAAGGCGAGGAAGGCGACGCTGATGCTCCCTTGCGCAGCGAGCGCTCCGGCTCGCAGCTTCGCCGGCAGCGAGCGGCGCGACAGCGCGACCAGCGCGCCGAACAGCACGAGGATGAGGACCCAGAGCAGCATCGAGCCCTCATGGTTCCCCCAGACCGAAGTCAGCCTGTAGATCAGCGGCTGCGTCGAATGAGAGTTGGCCGCGACGTTCTCGACTGAGAAATCGGACGTCACATAGGACGCCATCAGGCAGCCGAAGGAGACCGCGACCAGCAGGAAATTGGCGACCGCCGCCGCCGGGCCGACCGAGGCCAGGGCCGGATCGTTCCGGGCCACGCCCCAGAGCGGCACGATCGTCTGCACGACCGCGACCCCAAGAGCCAGCGCCAAAGCGAAATGACCGATCTCGACGAACACAGGCGCGGCCTTATTTCGTGGCCGGCGCTGAGGGGGCGCCGGGCTTGGTTTCGCCGGGCTGCCAATGGCCCTGCTTCTTCAGCGCGTCGGCGACCTCGCGCGGCATATAGGTCTCGTCATGCTTGGCAAGCACGGAATCGGCGCGGAACCGCCCTGGTCCCTCGAGCACGCCCTCGGTGACCACGCCCTGCCCCTCACGGAAAAGATCGGGCAGCAGGCCGGTGTAGCTGACAAGGGTCCGGGTCTTGCCGTCGGTGACGGCGAAGCTGACGCGCTGGTTGGCGCCGCGCTCGACCGAGCCGGTCTCGACCAGGCCGCCGAGGCGCAGGCGCGTGCCGGGCGCGAGGCCCTTCTCGACGATCTCGGTCGGGCCGTAGAAGAAGACGATCGAATCCCGCAGCGCATAGGCGACCAGCCCGGCCGCGAGGCCGAGGACGACGCCGGCCGAGGCGATCACGACGAGGCGACGCTGCTTGCGAGTCAGGCGCTTGCGCGGCGGGGTGGCGGGAATACCGGCCTGGATGGTCATGGAGCGGCCTCCTGTAGGCCGAGTTCGCTGCGCAGGCCGTCGAGGGCGGACGCGGCCGCCTGCTCGGAGGCCAGGCGCTGGCGGGCCGTGGAGAGCGACTTCTGCGCCGCGTCGCGATCGCCGAGGACAGCTTGCGAGCGGATCAGGCGCGACCAGTCGGCGAGGCTGCCCCCGCCTTCGGCAAGCCGCGCGGCGAGGCCCTCGACCATGCCGCGGATCGCGCCCATGCGCTCGGCCTCGGGCAGGCTGGCGATCGCATCGGCCGGAGCTGCTGGGCGTTCCAGCCCTTCGAGGCGCGCCCGGACTGTCGCCGTCCAGGGCGCATTGGCCGGCGCATCGGCGAGCAGAGCCTTGAGTGAAGCGATCGCCGCCGGCACTTGCCCATCCTGCTCCTGCGCGATCGCCACGAAGAAGCGGGCGCGCGGATTGGCCGCGTCGAGCTTCAGCGCCTCGGCGAGGCTTTCGCGGGCCGCCGCCGTGACGACGCCGCCGGCAGCGAGGATTTGCGCCTCGGCCTGGCCGCCAAGCCGCTCGGTCGTCGCACCATCGTACCGCACCGCGTTGGCGAAGGCCTTCGCAGCATCTTCGAAGCGGCCCTGGCGCAGATAGACGGGTGCGAGCACGTGCCAGCCCTTGCCGTCGGTCGGATTCGCGGCGAGATGCGCCTCGATCCGCGCCATCGCCAGTTCGAAATCCTGTGCCGGATTGCCCTTCATTCGCGCGGCGAGCGGTTGGTCGGGAACCGATGGCGAGCCATAGGCGCCATAAATCAGGAGCGCGAGCAGGGGCACGCAGGAGAGCGCGATAGCAGAGGCGGCGCGGCGCCGACGCAAGGCCGGCTCGCTCTCGCCGGCAGGAGCGGTCTCCGAGGCGGTTTCGCGCAGCAGCCTGCGGGCCGCTTCGGCCTTGGCCGCATCCGCTTCCGCGGCGCCGATCAGCTTTCGACCGAGATCGCGGTCGATCTCGGCGAGCTGGGCGCGGTAGAGCGCGGTCGCCCCGGCCGTGTCGGCGGAGAGCGCCGGCGCGCGACGGCCGAGCGGCCAGAGCACCGCCATGACCGCTGCGCCCGTCATGGCCGCGAAGATGATCCAGATCAGCATTCGCCGTTCATAGCCGTTCGAAGGTGCCGGTTCATGTCCGAAGATGGCGACAAAGGGTCACGCGGGCAATGCGGCGTCAGACCGCCGGCAAGACCAGGCGCGCCCTCAGGCCGCCGAGCGGCGAACGCTCCAGCGAGAGGCCGCCGCCATAGAGCTTGGCGAGATCGACGACGATCGAGAGACCGAGCCCCGAGCCCGGCGTGGTCTCGTCGAGCCTGCGGCCGCGCTTGAGGACTTCGACCATAGCGTCATCCGGAAGGCCCGGCCCGTCATCGTCGATCAGCAGGACGAGGCGCCCTTCCGGCGTCTGCGCTGCCGGCGCCAGGCTGACCTGCACCTCGGTGCGCGCCCATTTGAAGGCGTTGTCGAGCAGGTTGCCGAGCATTTCCTCGAAATCCTGCTTCTCGCCGCGAAAGCGGATACCGGCAGGAACGCCATGGCTGCCCTCGATCGCCCTGCCCTGGGCGATCTTCTCGAAGGTGCGGATCAGCGCGTCGAGCGACGGCGAGAGCTCGCAGATGCCGCCGAGCGCGCCGGACAACGCGGCGGCCCGGGCCCGGTCGAGATAGTATTGCACCTGGTCGCGCATGATCGCCGTCTGGTGGCGGACCGTCTGGGAGAGGACGCCCTGGCTCGCCTCGGCCTCGTTCTGCATCACGCTGAGCGGCGTCTTGAGAGCATGGGCGAGATTGCCGACCTGGGTGCGGGCGCGCTCCAGGATCTCGCGATTGGCGTCGATGAGCTGGTTGAGCTCACCCGCGAGCGGAGCAAGATCAGGCGGATAGCGGCCCGCGATGCGGTGGCTTTCGCCGGTGCGCACCGTGCCGACCGCGGCGCGCAGCCGTGCCAGCGGGCGCAGGCCGAAGCGCACTTGCGCAATGGTCGAGGCAACCAGGGCAAGGCCGAGGAAGAGGAAGGTCAGCGTCAGAGCGAAGCGGAAATCGCGGATATCGCCTTCGATCTCATCGGCGGGCGCAGCGACGCCGACGGTGAAGCGGCCATCCTCGCCGACATCGATCTCGCGCTCAAGCACGCGCAGGCGCCGCTCGTCCGGCCCGGAGACATAGCTCTCGCGCAGGCCTCGCGCATTGGGCTGCAGGTTCTGGTCGAGCAGCTTCGGCAATTGCCCGCCGACGAGGGAGCGCGAGGTGCGCACGCTCGGGCGCTCGCCGTCGAGCCGGATGATCTGCCAGTACCAGCCCGAGAGCGGCAGGTCGAAGCGCGGCTCGCCCAGGTCGCCGATCGCCTGGCGCTCGGCCTCGGGCGGGGCCGCGAGGTCGGCGACGAGTTCCTTGATGTAGACGCTGAGGCGCTCGTCGAAGCCGCGCTCGGCAGAGCGGCGGTAGAAGGTGGTGAGGCCGAAGCCCGCGAGGATCAGGACCAGCGCGCAGCAGATCGCCGCCGAGATGAAAAGCCGGGCGCCGAGCGAGAAGCGCTGCCGCGTGACCGGCATGACGGCCTCAGGGTTTCGCGGCAGCGATGTAGCCGAGGCCGCGCACGGTCTCGATGACGTCGACCCCGAGCTTCTTGCGCAGGCGGCCGACGAAGACCTCGATCGTGTTGGAATCGCGATCGAAATCCTGATCGTAGAGATGCTCGACCAGCTCGGTGCGCGAGACCACGCGGCCCTGATGATGCATCAGATAGGCAAGCAGCCGGTACTCGTGCGAGGTCAGCTTCACCGGGTTGCCGTCGACGACGACGCGGCTGGCGCGGGTGTCGAGGCGGACCGGGCCGCAGATCAGCTCGGCGGTCGCGTGGCCAGCGGCACGCCGCAGCAGCGCCCGGACGCGGGCGAGCAGTTCCTCGACATGGAAAGGCTTGACGACATAGTCGTCGGCGCCGGCGTCGAAGCCCGAGACCTTGTCGCTCCAGCGGTCGCGCGCCGTCAGGATCAGTACAGGCATGGTCTTGCCGGCCCGGCGCCAGCCCTGCAGCACGGCGACGCCGTCGACCTTGGGCAAGCCGAGATCGAGGATCACCGCGTCATAAGGCTCGGTCTCGCCGAGATAGAGGCCTTCCTCGCCGTCGAAGGCCTTGTCGACGGCATAGCCGGCGTTCTCCAGCGCATTGACGATCTGGCGGTTGAGGTCCTTGTCGTCCTCGACGACGAGCAGTCGCACGGCGGCTTTTCTCCGATTGGCGGATCAGGAACGCGGCATAGCCGAACTAGCGGATATCCGCCACCTTGCCCGAGGCACCGTCGAGCGTGACACGGGCGACGCGGCCGTCCCGCTTCATCGTCGTCACCACATAGACGAACTCGTCGCCCTGGCGGCAGAGCCGAATCCGCAGGACTTCTCCAGGCGCGGCCTCGCGGGCATGGCGGGAGGCGGCTGCGGGCTGCATGACCTTGCCGTCCGACACCGCCTCTCGCGTTTCCTGGGCCGACAGGCAGGCGATCGGCGGCGCCGCGTCGACCGGTTCCACCGGCGAAGCGGTCGCGGTCACCAGCGCGAGAATCGCGATGTTGGGGTCGAGCAGCATCATCGCCATTGGGCTAGCCCGGTACGCGTGAATGCGCCATGAACATCAGTGCGAGGCTAGCTCAGCGCACGGCAATGTGTCCACGGCGGGAAAGGCCGACACCGGCAACAACGTTGAGTTGCGCCAGTTCGACGTCCAACGTGGCCTGGGGACTGCCGAAATCGGCGAGTTCCTGCGCCGTCTCATAGAGCATCGCCGGCGTGCCGACCTCCGTGATCCTGACGGTCGTGCCTCCGGCGCGGATCGTCACGCGGTAGCGTTCGATCTCCTCGCCGAGCGGCACCTCGACCGCTTCCCAGGAATCGCCGCCGACACGGCTGCGCCGGACCCAGCTCAAGGCGATACCAGACGGCGACCGCCTTGCCCGCAAGCGGACAGGCGCAAGCGGCCGTAGCGGTGCGGTGCCGACCGTCGCGGAAAGTTCGCGCATCGATGCGGACGCGACATCGGCATTGGGCGGCCCGACCCGGTAGCGCAGATGCCGGCCAACATCGTCGAGGCTCGTCGTCAGCGACACCGCGGCACCATCTAGAACGACGACGCGCGCCCCTGCGGCCAATATCCGCGCCGCTGCCGGCTCCGAGCCACCGAGCCCGCGCACCATCTGCGACAGCCGGAATGTCCGCGTGCCGATCAATTCAACCCGCGCCGCCGTCACGATCTCGACCTCTCCGGCCGGGTCGATGAAGGCGAGCGCATTGCCGCCGGCGAGCGCCTCCTCCGCTGCGACCGAGGCAAGACCGCCGCCGCGAAGGCGGATATCGACCGAAGCACGCCGATCCGTCCGCCAGAGCGGCCCCGACGCAAGCGTGGTCAAGGTTTCGCCCATGACCGACGGCGCCGAGGCGACGCCGGCCAGGGCGAAGGGCATGCCCTCGGCGGCCCGCCAGATCGCCAGGCCGCCGGGCCAGGGATCGGCGAAGGCTGCGAGCGACTGCAAGGGCGGCGGCGTCTCCCGCACGATCGGCAGGTCGAGGATCAGCGCATCCGGCCGCCCCGCGATCCGCGGCGTCACCTTCGGCGGGCGCGGCTCTGCCGCTCCCGCGGCCGCGCTGCGATAGATCGCCGGCTCGACTGAGCGCGCGTCGGCACGCCGGGTCGGGCCATCGCCGATGCGCGTCAACCGGAACAGGCGCGGCTGGCCGGCCACCTCCAGCGAGACCACGTCGCCCGCTTCGAGATCGATGCAACGTGGCGACAGCTCCAGTTCGAGTGTCTCGCGGCCCGCCCAGACCTCCTGCAGCCGCTGATCGGCGAGCCGTTGCCCTTCCGCCCGACGCGTGACCACGGGAAGTTCGACGGCATTCTCCCGCCGTGCGGCACCGGCGAGGCGGCGCGAACGGGCCGTCGCCTGACGGTAGTCGTTGTTGCCGTCGATATGGACCAGGCGCAGTTCGCGGGGCAGCTCGCTCTCCTGCGCACGGCGCAGTTCGAAGGGCTGGCCGTCGCGATCGAGCACAAGGTCATCGACTGACAGCGCCCGCGCGATCGTCGCGGCACGACCACGGAAGGCGAGTCTGCCGGAGGAAATGACGGCGTCGAAGCCGAAGGCTTGGGCAAGCGGCTCGAGCGCCTGCCGCGCCGAGATCGGCCGGTCGAGGACATAACCATCGGCAAAACCGTCGATCGCAAGCTCATCCGGTGCCGGCAGGCCGTAATCGGCGAGGATCGCTCGGACCAGCCGGTCGAGCGTCATGCCTTCGAGGCGGCCATTGATCCAGTGGCCGGTCTCGTAATTCGCTGCGTCCGCCCAGACCGAGGTCAGGTCAGGAAAAGCCGGAAACGGCCGTGCATCCCAGGTCCAGACGAAAACATTGGCGGGATCGACCATGCGCGAGCCGAACGAGGAAGAGGTCGGATTGCGCAGGGGGTCAAAGCCGGGCAGCGCCGGATCGAAACCGGAGAGAATCGCCTCCAGCCCACGCGCCTGGACGAGGTCATCGCGCGCCTTCGTCGAGAAATGCGGATAGCCGCCATCGATCGATTTCGGATCGGGAAAGACGTTCGGTGAATTGCCGCCCTTGTCGACGGCGGGCAGGCCGACCTCAGTCAACCAGATCGGCTTCGAGCCGGGCAGCCAGCCGGTCGCACCGATCTCGAAGCCGGCGAAGCGCTCGACATGCGAATTCGACCACCAGTTCGGCAGGTCCTTCGGCCGGAAGATCCAGGGCTTGCCGAAGGCGCCGTCGGTGATCGGCAGGCGCGTCTGCGCATAGCGGCTGGAGAGGGTAGAATAGTACCAGTCATAGCCTTCACCCGCGGTTAGGCGATGGCGCAGATAATCGACATCAGCTGGGCCGCGGGCGATCGACAGGTCGGCATGATCTGGCGTGTCGCGCCAATCGGAGAGCGGCGCATAATAGTCGATGCCGATCGCATCGATATGCGCGCTCGCCCAGAGCGGATCGAGCGGAAAGCGCACCTCCAGCCCGCCGTCGCGGACATGGGCGCCGTACTCGGTCCAGTCGGCAGCATAGGTCAACTTGACCGGCGGCGGCAGGATGGCGCGGACCTCGGCCGCGAGCGCGGTGAGGCCAGCGACCATCGGATAGTATCCGGGCGCCCCGCGCACCCGCGTCAAGCCGACCAGTTCGGAGCCGATGATGAAGCCCTCGACGCCGCCGGCCGCCTTGGCGAGCATCGCCGCATGCAGCACGGCGCGACGGAAGCTCCACTCGTCGGGTCGCGCGCATATGACCTTGTCGCCGTCGAGCGAGAAATCCGCAGCCGTGGCCGTGCCGAGGAAGCTCACGATCTGCCCGGTCGCGATCGGTGTGCCGTCAGGCGATCCGGCTTGGCCCGGCGCCGGCGAGCAGGTGATCCGGCCGCGCCAGGGATAAGGCGGCTGCGAGGCGTTGCCGGTGTGTGGATCGGGCAGGCTGTTGGCGTAGGGGACGTCCATCATCACGAAGGGGTAAAGCACCACTTCAAGACCGTAGACATGGCGCAGCCGCCGGATCAGCGCGATCACGCTCTCGTCCGAAGGCGTGCCGCCATAGGCCGGCAGGCCGCTCGACTGGCTGACGACGCGCGCGCTCGCCCGGTCGAGGCCGGCGACAGACCAAGGCGCGTCGGGCGTGTTCTTGTCGGCGATCTCGACGCGCGGCGCGATAGTGCAGGAGCCGGCGCGCAGATCGTCGCCGAACCAGCTGACAACGAGGGAGATGCGCCGCAGGTTCGGGCAGAGCGCCAGCAGATGGCCGATCGCGCCCTCGATATCGGTGGCGCTGTGCAATTGATGCCGGTTCTCGGCGATGCTGACGCCGGCTTCAGGCTCCTGATTGACCAGGGTCGGCTGGTAGATGAATTCGCTCGCGCCGGGGATCAACGTCACCGCCCGGATCATCTGGCCGAGGCCCGGCACCGCGCGCACCACCTCGAAGGAGAATTGCGGAACGCGATTGCCGTAGTCGGCCAGCGGAAAGCGCTCGAACACGACATAGGCCGTGCCGCGATAGGCCGGCGCCGCGCCGGCCTCCTTGGCGGCGATCAGCGGATCGAGTTCCTGGTCCTCGAAGCCGCGATGGATGCGCAGCGGTACGGTCGTGAAATCGACCTCTCGCCCGTCGGCCCAGATGCGACGCACGAAGGCGATTGGGCCCTCGCAGATCGCGACCGCAAGATTGGCGTAGTAGCTGTAGGTTGTCTCATAAGTCTTCTGTGCCTTCTGGCCGCCTTTGCCGCCGCTTTTCGTGCGGGTTACGGTGGTCGTCACCTCCTCTTCGAAGCGCGTCGCCCAGATCAGCTGGCCGCCGAGCCTGGCCCGACCGTAGACCCGTGGGATCGGCGCGCCTTCCGTCGAGGCGAGGCCATCAATCTCCTTGAGGCGTGGTCCCTCGACGATGCGCGTGCCACCGCCGCTGCCGCCGAAAAGACTCTGGTCGAGGGTCGCGCCGGCGATCGCGCCGAGCGAGCGGCCGATCATGGCGCCGAACGGGCCGCCGACGGCGGCACCCAGCACCGAACCGGCAACCTGCAGAACAAGCGTGGCCATCAGGCGTCGAGCTCCGGAAAGGCGAAGGCATGGCTGAGATGGCGCCGCCACCAGCCGGTGAAGGCGACCTCGCCGACCGCCGCGCCGTCATGGGCGTGCAGGATACGGTCGGGCTCGGTCAGGACGGCGCAATGCGCCGCCGGCAGATGCGTCCGCCAGCGGAAGAGCAGGACGTCGCCGGGTCGTGCGGCTAAGGGATCGATCGGGACGAGATGACGTTCGGCAGCCAGAGCCAGCGTCTCGCCCGCGCCCTGCTGCGCCCAATAAGGAGAGTAAGGCGGCGTCGGCTCGGGCTCACCGCCGTAAAGCTCGCGCCAGACACCACGCACCAGGCCGAGACAATCGCAGCCGACGCCGCGCAGCGAGGCCTGGTGATGGTAGGGCGTGCCGAGCCAGCGGCGCGCCGCCGCGACCACGCGCGCCCGCGTCGCATCGGCACCGGTCATCGGAATAGGCTCCCGCCGTCGAACGGCCCCGCGCCAGGATCGCCCGCACCAGTGCCGCCGATAATGAAGTCGTTGCCCGGCAGATGCGGGAAGCCGCGGAAATTGACGCCGTTGCCGAATTTTTCGCGACAGGTCTTGAAGCGCTTGTCGCAGCCGGGAAAGGCCATGAAGACATCGCCGACCGCGATCGGGCGTGGCGCCGCCTGCCAGAGCTGCAACACGATAGCGCCGTCGGCATTGCGATGGCTGCGGATCTCGGTCGCGAAGCCGACATTCTGGCCCGCCTCGAAAGCCAGCCGCCCCCCGCTGAAATGCCCGTCCTGGAAGCCGCCGAGGACTGGTGCCGTGATCGTGAGCCGGCCGTCCGTGGCAGCGACCATGCCTGGGGCCTGGAGCAGCAATGCGCCGCAGCGGGCGTCGCCGAGATCGGCGGAGCAGCCCGCGGTATGGAGCCGGCCGCGCTCCTCGTCGAAGGCCTTGCCCAGTCCCCGGACCTCGGCCGTGAAATTGCTGTCGCTGCGCTTCACCTCGCCGACGAAGCCGGTCTCCAGCAGGGTGCGCTGACCGGGATCGGCCCAGTTCACCAGCCAGAGCGCGACACGGGCATCGTCATAGAGGCCGCGCGAGAGATCCTCCTCCCGGAGCCCGCTCGCCGCCAGGGCTCCGAGCACCTCGCCGCCGCCGGTCGCGAAGCCGAGCTCGGAGCTGGATTCGGCGGCTTCCAGCCCGGCATTGGCGCGGAACAGGACGCCGTCGAAGGAAAGATCGCGATCGTGATCGGTGAAGCCGAGCACGACGCCGTCGCGGCGGGTCAGGCTCCAGCAGCGGCACAGCGTGGTCGCCTCGCCGGCGATATGCGCGGCGAGTCCGGAGGATAATGTCCGCATGGCAGGCCTCTAATCGGCGATCTCGACGATCGGGATCTTGGGGATGTCGCCGGCCTCGAAGGCCGACAGGTCGACCTCGATCGCATCGGTGTCGAAGCGAACCGGCACGTCGAAGGCAAAGCCGGCGCTGACGACGGAGCCGGCCGGCGGAGCCTGTCCGACGACGAAGGTGATCAGCCCGCTGGCATGATCGCAGGAGACGGCCGCCGGCTGGGGCTTCACGACGCCGTCTACGGCGATCAGCACCGTCCCCGCGACGGGCTTGGTGATGCGGCGGACATAGGGCGCGTGCAGGCCGCCATAGAGCTTGCAGAGCTGGAAGACCCGCGTCGCGCCGTCTCCGACGCCGATCTGCTGGTTGCTCGCCGCGGGCGTCGCCGAGGGCGCGCAGCTCTTCCAGTCGAGCCGGTCGCGCCAGCGGAAGCCGTAGAGCCGGCCGCGCCGCTCCTCGAAGAAGGCGACGACCTCGGCCAACGCATCCAGCGTGCGGATGCCGAAGCCGGCATCGTAGCGCCGGCGCGAATGGGCCCAACGGCTGTTGCGGACCTCCCGGCCCGAGGCCAGCGTCACGACCTGGGTCAGCCGCTCCGGCCCGCCGCGGGCGCCGCGCGCGATCCCCGTGGGAAAGCGCACCTCGTGGAAGCCGCTCATGCCGCCTCTCCCTGTCCAGTCATGGTCCGTGCCTCAAAGAGCGCGATTGCCGCGCGCCACGGCCCGCGCGATCGCTGCAGAGACCTGCGCCTCCGAGCGGCGGAAGCTGTCCGCATCGGGCGTCGAGACCTGGACGGTGACGCTGACCGGGCGCCGATCGCCGCCACCGCCGGCCCGCACGCCGAGCTTGCCGTCGGGGCCGCGCGACAGCGGCATGATCGCCTCCGCCCCGCGTTCGCCCATCAGCCCGAGCCCTCGCCCCATGGCGAAATAGGAGGGAGCCGCAACGACACCGCCATCGGCGAAGAAGGAGACCGGCGCGCTGCCGCCACCGCCGCCCATCCCTCCGGTGAAGAGCCCGGCTAGGCTGTTGATGCCGGAGCCGAGCCAGCTCGAGATCGTGTTCTGCAGCGGCTTCAGTGCCGATTTCAGCAGGCTCTGGCTCAGCGAGCTGCCGATGCTGCGAAGCACATCCTCGAAGCGCTTGCCCTCGACGATCCCGCTGGCGAAAGCCGTGGTGATCGACTTGCCGAAGGCCTGCGCCGACTTCGTCAGGCTCTGGGTCAGCGTGTTCAACGAACGCAGGCCGCCGGTATCGAAGGAGGAAGAGGAGGAATCGTCTTCGTCAGCCATCGGCGCGGCCTTTCCAATCGTCGTCATGGGAAACGGGGTCCGGATGAGCCCGCATCAGCTCATCCAGCGTCATTCGCGAAGGCGGTTCACCCGCCTGGGGCGGCCGATGGGCGTCGATCGCGGCGATGATCTCGCGCGGACTCGCCGCCCAGAAGGCGTCCGGCGTCCAGCGCAAGCGCCCGAGCCCGAAGGCCATCACCTCGCGCCACGGAAACGGAACCGCCGCCGGAGCCCTCAAGCCACCGGCGGCGACAGAGGGCGGACATCCGCCCCCTCGCCTGCCGGCGCGAAGGTCGCATCGAGCAGAGCGATCGCCGCGGCGATGGCGCCGTTGAGCCCACCATCGAAAGGCAGCGCCGCGACCTCGTCCGTGGCCAGCGCGCCCCCGGCGCCGCGCAGGCCCGCCGACAGGATGCGAGTAATGTCGCGGGCCGAGAGCCGGCCGGCGGCGAAGCGCTCGCCCAATGCCGGCAGGTTCTCGACCGAAAACGCGTCCTCGAGTTCGGCGAGCGCGCCGAGGGTGAGCCGCATCGGCAGCGCCCGCCCCTCGACCATCAGGGCGACTTCGCCCCTGTAGCGATTGACCATGCGGCCTCCCCTCAGGCGAGCGTGAAGGAAAGCTGGCCCGCCGATTCCAGCGACAGCTCGAACGTGACCTCGGCGGCATGATCGCCGCGATACTCCAAGGTCGAGAGCTGGAACGGCCCGGTGATCACGCCGAAATCGGGCACGATCACCTGCCAGTCGCGGATCGCGCCGTCGAAGAAGATCTGGCGGACCAGCGCATCCGAGGCCTCGTCCTTGAAGATGCCGGCGCCGCTGATGCTGGCGCGGCGCATACCAGCCCCCGCAAGCAATTCGCGCCAGCGCCCCGCCGACTCGGCATGGGTGACGTCGACCGCCTCGGCATTGAAGGCGATCTGGCGAGCGCGCAGGCCCGCCACGGTAACGAAGCTGCCTCCGGCATCGGCAGCCTTGAGCAAGAGGTCCTTGCCTTTCTGGGCAGGCATGGGCGGTCCTTTCCTGTGGTCAGAGCGCCTCGGTGACGGCCCGGAAGGTCAGCGTCACCGTCGGCAGATGGGTCTTGGGATCGCGGGCGAGCTTCGAGGACAGCCAGCCGAGATTGACCAGCCGGTGGCCTTCCGGCGCGAGCGCAGCGCTTTCCAGGCTCGCGACGATGCGCGCCGCCGCCTCGAGCGCCTTGCGCGAGGACGTACTCTCCCCGGCCCAGACGACGAGCGAGAGCTTCTGCTCGCAGCCGCGATCGCTGCCGGTCGACCAGTCCGCGGCCGCGACCTCGCCATGGACGACATAGAGCCCGCTCGCAGCCCGCGGCGGCTCGTCATGGATGCGCCCGGACCCGATCAGCGCCGTCAGCCCGACGTCGGCGGAAAGATGCGCGTGCACAGCACGCCGCAGCGGCAGGATGGCATCGCTCATCGGCTGACCTCCTCGACCAGGCAGACGAGGCGCCGGCGGCCACCATCGGGATCGCCGACCGCGCGAATATCGAAAACCTGCTCGCCATCGCGCAGGCGCCGGCCGGCATCGACATCGGACCGCCAGCGCAGGGTGATGCGGTGGCTCGCCGCCTGCTCGGGCCGCTCGCCACGCCAGCGCTCGTTACCCGAAAGCCACTCGACCTGAGCCCAGACCGCAGCGACCGTCTCGAAGCTGGTGAACTGCCCGCCGGCGCCGTCGGGCGTCTCAACCGGCGCCTCCAGCAGCAGGCGGCGACGCAGAGTGCCGACAGGCCGGCTCTTGCCGGTCTCCCTGATCATCACAGCCTCACGCGTCTAAAGGGGGCAACGAGCGCGGCGATCTCGGCCGGCAGCCGGGCAGCATCACGGCTGACAACGTCGCCGCGATGCTCGAACCAGCGGCAAGCCAGCCTGAGCACGGCCTGGCGCAGCGGCGCCGGCACAGTGTCGCGCGTCGCGCCGAAGCCGGCGACGAGGTCGATCTCGATCGCGGCACGCGCACGGCCGAGCGACGAAACCGGACCGACGATCGCCATCAGCGGCGGATCGGAGCCGGCGACCAGCGCCAGCGACGAAGAGGCAACGACCTCAGCCGGCCCGCTCGCAGGAAAGACCCGCGCCGCGGTGAGGCTGCGTACCGGTGAGAGCGGCAAGCGGATTTCGCCGCCCAACGGCCAGGCATCGAGGACGATACGCCAGCTCTGCTCGATCAGCAGACGGCCGGAGGCGGCCTCGATCATCAACCTGGCCGCCGTGATCAAGGTGCCGAGCAATTCGTCCTCGTCGTCCGTGAGGATGCGCAGGAAATCCTTGGCTTCCGACAGCGAGACCGGCTCGATGGCCGGCGGCGTCAGGGCGATCGGCGTCATGGCCTCTCCTCTTTTCCGGTTTGAACGGCGCCGGCGATGCGCTATCGAGCCCGGCCCGACAGCGGAGACGGCTCGATGCGTGTCAGAACGGCAATTGGACTGATGGCCCTGGCGGCGTTTGCCGCGCCCTGGCCGGCCTCGGCTGTGGTCGGTGGGCGCGAGGGCGGTCCTCTTGCCGGCGCGACCGTGATGGTTCTCAATGCGCGCGGCGGCGTCTGCACCGGCATCGTGCTGTCGCAGCGCGCCATCCTCACCGCTGCCCATTGCGCCGATTCCCGCATCGACCTGCGTATCCATTGGCGCGAAGGCGGCGAGCCGGTGCTGGTCGAGCCGGCGGCGATCGCGCTGCACCCCGAGTTCAACGCCAAATCCGTCACGAACCGGCAGCGCTCGATCGACCTCGCCTTGATCAGGCTCAGCGCGCCGCTGCCGGCGCGGTTCTCGCCCGCGACGCTGGTCGATGGCGGCCTGCCGCGGGCCGGATCGTCGGTCACGCTGTCAGGCTACGGCGTCGCCCGCGAAGGCGAGGCGAAGACGACCGGCACCTACCGCTCGGCCGCGCTCGCCACGGTCGAGCCTTACGGGCCAGGCAAGATTCTGCTCTGGGCGTCAGACCCTGCGACCGGCGGCAAGCGCCCCGGCGCCGGAGCCTGCCAGGGCGATTCCGGTGGGCCGATCGTCGCAGGCTCGGACGGCGTCGTCGCCGTATCGAGCTGGTCGACAGGGCCGTCCGGCAAGCAATGCGGCCTGCTCAGCCAGGGCGTACTCGTGGCGCCGCAGCGCGGCTGGATCGATCGGACGCTGTCGAGCTGGAGCGAGAGCGCTAACTGGACGACCGCTCCCTGATCGGCCTGTGGCTACGAAGAGCACTGGACTGCGCTGCAGCAAACCCTAGACTGGCACCATGGCAACGACGGCCTCGACCATGATAACTTCGAAACGCGCAGCGACCGTCGCGATCGCTTTATGCAGCGGCCTGCAGATGACGGCGCCGGCACAAGCCGTGATCGGCGGCGTGCAATCGCGAGCCGTCGACGGCGTGCGGGCCTCGACCTTGCGGGTCGAGACCAGCCGCGGCGAGCTCTGCTCCGGCGCCGCCATCTCCTCCGAGCTCGTGCTCACGGCGGCGCATTGCCTGATGACCGGCGGCTCGGTGCGGGTGATCAGCCTCGACAAGCGCTTCCGCAACCGCACACATGCCGTCGCAGCCGTTCTGCCGCATCCGACCTTCGTGCCCGGCACGACGCCGCGCACCCAGCCGGGAGCGGACCTCGCGCTCCTGCGCCTTGCGGCTCCGCTGCCGGCCGACATCCAGCCGCTGACGCTCGGCAGCGGCCTGTGGCAGGGCGAGACCGTGACCATGGCGGGCTTCGGCCTCGCCTCCGAGACGAACAAGAAGACCGCGCGCACCCTGCGCGAGGTCACCCTGGTCAACGCCGGCAACTACACCACCGCCAATACGGTCAAGGTCGCGGTCGACACTGAGAACCGTGGCGAGGTCCTCGGCGCCGGCGCCTGCCGCGGCGATTCCGGCGGGCCGGTGCTGCGTGGCCCATCCGGCTCGCGCGATCTCGTCGGCATCGTCTCCTGGTCGAGCGGGCCGCTGAGCTCGCGGGTCAAGATGATCTGCGGCGGCTTCACCGCCATCACCCCGATCAGCGAGCATCGCGCCTGGATCGCCGAAGCGAGCGAGCGGTTGCTCAACTATGGCGACGAGCCGCGCCAGGCGAGCGAGGATGCACGCCCGAGCGCGAGCTACAGCTGGTGGTTCGGCCGCTGACGCGGCCGCAACGAGCGCTCAGGCCGAGAACTTCAGCCCCTTGATCGCGGCGAAATCCTGCACGCCGCCGCCGACCCGCTTGGTCGTGTAGAACAGCACATGCGGCTTGGCGGAGTAGGGATCGCGCAGGATGCGCACGCCCGCTCGGTCGACTACGAGATAACCGCGCCGGAAGTCGCCGAAGGCGATCGAGACCGAATCCGTCGCGACGTTCGGCATATCCTCGGCCTCGACGACCGGGAAGCCGAGCAGCGTCGCCTGCGCGCCCGCCGCGGCCGGCGGCTGCCAGAGATACTGGCCGGTCGAGTCCTTGAACTTGCGCACCGCCGCTTGCGTCTTGCGATTCATCACGAAGCTGGCGTTCTGGCGATAGCCGGCCTTCAGGGCATAGACGAGGTCGACCAGGATGTCGGACGGGTTCGAGGCGGCGAAGGCGCCGGCGACGCCGGTCTTCAGTGTGCCGATATTGCCCCAGCTCCAGCTCGCATCAGCGACGGTCGGATAGGCCAGGAAGCCCTTGGGCTTGTCGACGCCGTCGCCAGTGACGAAGGCGGCGCCCTCCTGCTCGGCGAAGGCGCTCTCGACCTCCTCGGCGATCCACTGGTCGATGTCGACGATGGCGTCGTCGAGCAGGGTCTGCGTCGCTGCCGGCATGGCATAGAGCTCCATCGCCGGAAAGGAGAGCTCGGCCAGCGTCGGCGTGCCGGTCTGCGGACGCGCCGCCGTCTCCGCCACCCAGCCGGAAGCCGGACCGGTGGTCGAGAACGCCTTCTTGTAGGTGCCGGAGGAGATCGTGCGCACCGTAGCGATGGAACGGATCGGCGACACAGTCGCCAGGCGGCGCAGGATCTCGCCCTCGACGGTCGAGGGCGCGAGGTAGCCGCCATCCGGGCCGGAGCCGGCCGAGAGCGCCTTGGCTTCGAGCCGCTTCAGCCCGGTCGCCTCGCCATGGCGGACATAGGACGCGAAGGCGGCCTTGTGCTCGGCGACGGCGGGATCGCGCTCCTCGCTCACACCGAGCGCCGGACGGCTGCGGTCGAGGCTCAGCCGGTCGAGCCGGCGGCGGGTCTCGTCGAGCGCGTCGTCGAGGCGGGCGAGCTTCTCGCCGGTCAGCACGTCGCCGCCCATGCGGGTCTCGAGCTCGGCCAGGCGCTCGTCATTGGTGGCGCGATAGGCCTCCAGCGTATAGCGCAGATCGTCATAGATGGCGGCGGCCTCGCCGGTCGCCTTGGTCTCGGGAGCCTGGTTCAGCGCAGTCATGGAATCTCCTGTGGTTCTGCGGCTTCGGGTGTTTTTTTCAGGCGAAGGCAGCGCGGCAGGGCGGGCGCAGCGCCTTGACGGCGCTGACCCTTGCCTGCGGCAGCATCGGGAAGGTGACGAGCGAGATCTCCCAGAGGTCGACCTTCTCCAGCCGACGCAGGCCTGTGCGCGGTTCGCTGCGGGCACGCTGCGAGCGGAAGCCGATCGAGAGCCCGTCGACGGCGCCGTCGCGCATCAGCGCGTGCAGCTCGCGGGCCCGCGCCACGGCGAGCGAGAGCCGGCCGCGGACATAGAGGCCGCGCGAATCCTCGCGCAGTTCGAGCCAGCGGCCGATCGGCTCGGTCGGTCATGCTGCCAGAGCATCCGGATGCCGCCGGCGCCGCGGCGGGCGAGGCTGTCGCGGAACGCACCGGGCTCGACCACGTCCTTGCCGAGATCGGCGATGCGGAACAGGCTGGCATAGCCCTCGAAAGCGCCATCCGGCTCGATCCGGGCCAGCGCCTGCGCCAGGAACTTGGCCTCGCGGGCGAGCGCGGGATAACGGGGCATCGCTGTTTTCATCGCGCCCCTCCCCGCCCGCCGCGGCCATTGGCGTCGAGCTGCCCGAGCGTCTCGAAGAAGCGGCCGAACACGTCGCGCGGCTGTCGGCCGGGGCGCGGCGCGTTGACACCCGATCTGACGGCTGCCGGAGCCGGCCTGGGCGGCGATTTGCCACCGGTCTTGCTCATGAATCCCCTCCTTCGTAGCGAGCGTTGAAGCGGGCGAATTCGCGCACGAACTCGTCGAAGCGCCGGTTAGCGGCGATCAGCTCGCGTAAGGCGAAGAGCGCGAGCCCCGAGGCGCAGAAGGCCCAGAGCAGCAGCGCGAGATGGCCGAGATCGCCGCGTGCGACGATCCCTGCTGCGGCTTCATCGAACGGGCTCATGACGACACCTCCCGGCGGCCATAGCCGACCGCCTCACGTTTCTCGTCCTCGCTGAGGAAACCGGCGGCAGAGACCCGCCGCCAGAGCGATTCCCGCTCTTCCGCCAGCGCCTCGACCGCATCGAGATCCGGCTCGAGCGTAAGCGCATCGCCGAAGGCCGGGCCGAGCCATTGCGCCAGCGACTGCGCCGTGCGCCTGACCAGCGGGATCAGCGTCTGACGCCAGAAGGCCCGATTGGCTTCGGCGAAATTGGCATGGGTGTTGTCGCCGGGCAGGCCAAGCAGCAAAGGCGGCACGCCGAAGGCGAGCGCGATCTCTCGGGCGGCGACGCCCTTGGCGGCGACGAAGTCGAGCTCGGCCGGCGTGAGCGAAAGCGGCTTCCAGTCGAGCCCGCCTTCGAGCAGCAGCGGCCGCCCGGCATTGCGCGCGCCCTGGAAGCTGTCCTCCAGCTCCTGCTTCAGCCGCTCGAACTGGGCTTCGGTCAGCGTGCCGCCTTCCGGGCCGTCATAGACCAGCGCGCCGGAAGGCCGCGCCGCATTGTCGAGCAGCGCCTTGTGCCAGGCGCCGGCGGCATTGTGGACGTCGAGCGAGCAGGCCGCCGCCTCGACCGGCGAGAGCCCGTAATGGTCGTCGACTGGATGAAACAGTGACAGATGCAGGATCGGCGGCAGCGCGCCCTCATCCTGGCGGAAGCGGACCGTCCGGGCACCGACCGTGTAGTCATAGGCTTCCGGCCAGCCGTCGCGGCCCGGCACCACCCGCATCCGGTCGGGCCGCAGCGCATAGAGCTCGCGCGGCTCGCGACCGATGCTGGCGGCCTCGACATAGCCGTTCCCGGCAACGAGCAGGTGGCCATAGAGCATCTCGCAGAAGGCGATGCCGCCCTGGCGCGGATTGGGCCGCTCGATCAGCGCCAATGCCGGGTGCTCCGGCATCTCGCGCCCGCCGACCTTGGCGATAAGCTGGGTCTGCGCCGCCGCCTCGGCGATCAGCCGGACGCAGCGATGCACCACCGGATTGCGCTGGTAGCCCTCCCGCGCCAGGGCGCCATAATCGCGCGGCGTCCAGACCGGGCGGCCGGCCTCGTGCAGGGCGATCAGCGGCCCGACGCGCGAGCGCTTCTGTTCCGGCGCGGCAAGGCCACGCAGGCTGCGAAGGAAATTGAGCATGGGTTTCTCGCTGTTGAAAAGCGCGTCATGCTCGGGCTTGACCCGAGCATCTCGTGCCGAGAGCTGGTCCTGAGATTCCCGGGTCTGCGCTACGCTCCGCCCGGGAATGACGGCCAGATCAAAGCCCCCTCACCCGCGGCCGGCCCTTCGGCCCGAGCATCAGATGCGTCAACGCCCAGACCAGCGCATCGAGCCGGTCGGGCGAGCGGCCGGAGCTCAGCCCGGTCGGGCCGAAATCGCACATCTCGTCTTCCAGCGCCGGAAACGCACCGGCATGGCGGACCCGGCCTTGCGCATAGAGCGCCGCCACCGGCTCGGCCCGCAGGAATTTTCCGCGCGAGGCCCGAACCGGCGTCACCGGCACGCCGGGGTCGACCTCGCGGATGACGCTTGTCGCCATCTCGCCGCCCTGGTTGACCTCGACGACCAGCGCATCGGCCTCCAGCCGGAGATAGAGCGCGACAGCAGCGGCGGCCCACTCATGCGGCTTGGCGCCGGCAAGGGTCGCATCCGCCAGCACATGGCCGATGCCGTCGCGGTCGATCCCGGCCGCCACCAACCCGCAGGAATCGGCCCGCTTCGACGATGAAGCCGGCGGATCGACCGCCACGACGATCCGCGCCAGCGGCGGCGCCTCGCGCTCGCGGCAGTCCTCGATCAGTGCCCGGCTCCAGAGCGCATCGGCACTCTCCTCGACGATCTCGCCTTCCAGTTCCTGCCGGCCGAGCCGGGTGCCGCCATAGGCCTGATGCACGCTGTCGAGAAAACTCTGCGCCAGGTTGAAGCGATTGGCGCGGGTCGCCGCCCGGCTGACCGCGACCCTGGGATCCTCGAGCAGCCGCTTGATCAGCGGCAGCGGACGCGGCGTCGTCGTCACGACCTGGCGCGGCCGGTCGCCGAGCCTCAAGCCGAGCTGCAGCATGTCCCAGGTCTCCTGAAGGTTCGGCCATTTCGCCAGTTCGTCGGACCAGGCGGCACCGAATTGCGGTCCGCGCAGCCCTTCCGGGTCCTCCGCGGTGAACACCTGCGCAATCGCGCCATTGCCCCATTCGAGCCGGCGCCGCGACGGCGACCAGACCGGCTTCTCCCAGCGATGATGGATCGCGAGCAATCCCGAGACGCCCTCGATCATCACGTCGCGAACCTGCGCCTGTGTTTCGCCGACAAGAGCAATGCGGCCGACGGGTTCGCGCGCTATCGGGGCTAGCCCCAATGCCATGCCTTTGACCCACTCGGCGCCGGAGCGTGTCTTGCCGGCGCCGCGGCCGCCAAGAACGAGCCAGGTCCACCAAGGCGGCAGGCGGCGGGACTTCTGGTCGGGCCGTCCGTAGTAAGTCCACTCCTGATCGACGAGCCTAACCAGCTCCGGCGTCAGATCCGGCAGGAGCTTGAGGAACAGCTTCACCTGCGTGATCGGCGATAAGGCGTTCCATGCGTCGTGCCAGCTCTCGGCGCAGCTCATCGACCCGGCGCAATCCTTCGGCTGGACTGGGGTCATCCTCGGACTTTCCTCCCTCCCCCGCTGCGGCAGAATCCAGCGCGACCAGCTCGCGCACGGTGCGCGCCAGCGTCGCCAGCGTCTTGGCGTCGGTCTCGCTCGCCGCAGTACCAGCCGGCAGCTCGGCCAGGTGCGCCTCATGCGCTTCGAGCTGCGTCTGCGCCGCCTTCCAGAGCTTGCTAATCACGGCCTTGCGGCCGCCGCTCCGTGCAGGCTTGCGCTTCGCCGCCGGCCGTGCCGGGGCGCTCTCGTCACTTTCGTCGGTCATCGGAAACCTCGGTTCGCGAACCGCGCCGTCTTTCCGGGGCAGGCCGAAGGCTTGAGCCCGGAATCCAGAACCGATGCCATACCCGGAAAAGACGGCGCCGGCACCGCGTCATCTTTCCATGGTCTGTCGGTTCTGGATTCCGGGCTAGACGCTTCGCGTCGCCCCGGAATGACGGGCATGGTTGCGGATGACTGCGCCCGGACACGCAAAAGCCGCCGGCTGGGCAGCGCGGCGGCTTCGTCCGTCTCAGGCACATTTCGTGAGCGTTCCTGATCTCTACCCGATCAGCGTCACGATGTCAAGGATAAAATTCCTATCTTGCGGAGAGTAATCAAACCTCCGTCTTCTCCACCCATTTGATCTGGGTCTGCGGCTGGTAGGCCTCCATCCGCGCCAGCAGCGCCGCCGGATCGGTCTCCATGATCGCCATGTCGCGATGGGCCTGCCACATGAAGCCGGCCTTGGTCGTGTTGTCGAGGAACGTCGCAAGCGGATCGTAGAAACCGGCGATGTTGAGGAAGCCGAGCGGCTTTGCGTGGATGCCGAGCTGGCTCCAGGTCCAGATCTCGAAGATCTCCTCGAAGGTGCCGATCCCGCCGGACATGGCGATGAAGCCGTCGGAGAGCTCGGCCATGCGCGCCTTGCGGATGTGCATGGTCTCGACCACCTCGAGCCGGGTCAGCTTGTTGTGGCCGACCTCCTTCTCGCGCAGCGCCCGCGGGATGACGCCATGGACCTCGCCGCCGGCTTCGAGTGCGGCATTGGCGACGATGCCCATCAGGCCGACGGCGCCGCCGCCATAGACCAGCGTCAGGCCGCGTTTGGCGATGGCGGTGCCCATGGCGCGGGCGCCCTCGGCATGGACGGGATCATGGCCCGGGCTCGAGCCGCAGAAGACACAGACTGATTTCATGAGGCGAGTGCTTGCAAGATGCGGGCCCAGGAGCGCTGGCCCTTGTGGAAGGAGGACAGGTCGTACTTTTCGTTCGGCGAGTGGACGCGATCGTCATCGAGGCCGAAGCCGACGAAAAGCGTGTCGAGCCCCAGCGTGCGCTTGAAGTCGCCGCCGACGGGGATCGAGCCGCCGCTGCCGATCGAAACGACGCGGCCGCCCCATTCCTCGGCGAGCGCCTTGCGCGCCTTCTGCAGGACGGGGGAATCGACCGGCACGGCCAGCGCCGGCGAGCCGGAATGGCTGATGAACTCGGCGGTGACATCCTCCGGCAGGCGCTCGCGCACGAATTGGTGGAAGGTCGCGGCGATCTTCTCCGGATCCTGGTCGCCGACGAGGCGGAAGGAGACCTTGGCCGAGGCCTTGGCCGGGATGACGGTCTTCGAACCTTCGCCGGTATAGCCACCCCAGATGCCGTTGACGTCGCAGGTCGGGCGCGACTGGATCTGCTCGATCAGCATGCGGCCCTTCTCGCCGATCGAATGCTTCAGCCCGACCTGGCCGAGGAATTCCTTCTCGGTCAGGTTGAGATCGGCCCATTCGGCCTTCTGGGCATTGGTCGGCTCGTGCACGCCGTCATAGAAGCCAGGGATATTGATCCGGCCGGTCTCGTCATGAATCTCGGCGACGATCTTGGTCAGGACATGGATCGGGTTGGCGGCCGCGCCGCCGAACAGGCCGGAATGCAGGTCGCGGTCGGCCGCGCTCAGGCGCACTTCCTGATAGACCATGCCGCGCAGGGTCGAGGTGATCAGCGGTGTGACGCGGTCCCACATGCCGGTGTCGCAGACCAGCGCGAAATCGGCCTTCAGCTCGGCGGTATTGGCCTTGATGAAGCCCGGCAGGTTGACCGAACCGGATTCCTCCTCGCCCTCGACCAGGATGGTGAGGCCGATTGGCAAATCGCCGGTCTCAGCGAGCGTCGCCCGGACCGCCTCGATGAAGGTCATCACCTGGCCCTTGTCGTCGCAGGCGCCGCGGGCGAAAACCGCTTTCCGCCCCGGCTCGATCTCCTTCACGACCGGCTTGAACGGATCGTTGTCCCAGAGCTCCAGCGGATCGACCGGCTGGACGTCGTAATGGCCGTAGAACAGCGCATGCGGCGCGCCGGGCTTCGGAAGATGCGCCAGCACGACCGGATGGCCGCCGGTCTCGCGCAGCTCGGCCTTGAAGCCGAGGCCTTCCAGATCACGACGCAGCCACTCGGCTGCCTGCCGCGTCTGCGGATTGAAGGCCGGGTCGGTCCCGATCGAGGGGATTTCGAGCCAGGACGACAGGCGAGCCAGCGAAGCGTCGAGATCGGCATCGAGGCGGGAGAGGATGGCAGGAAGCTGGGACATGGCGCTCACTGGAGGCTGATTCCGGTGGCGCCATCATGCCCGGTCGCGCGGACGATACCAGTCGTCCGCGCGCATGGCGGCAGACCGATTACCGCTTTCCGCCCGTAAGACTCCCGAGCACGCCGCGCAGGATCGCCTGCCCGACCTGCCGGCCGATCGTGGTCGCGGCCGAGCGCGCCGCCGAGGTGATGACCTTCTCGGCCATGCTCTGCGGCAGCGGCCCGCCGCGCGAACCCGGCCCGGTCTTCGGGCGCTCCTTCGGGCCGCCGAGCCAGCCGCCGATCGTGTCGAGGATGCCGCCGCCACCTTCGGTCGAGGCTTCGACCGGCGAACCGTCGGCATTCATCCCTTTGCGCTTCATCAGCGCCTCATAGGCCGACTCGCGGTCGACCATCGTGTCGTACTTCCCGGTGAAGCCGGAGTCGCGCATGCATTGCGCCCGCTCCTGCGGCGTGATTGGACCGACCTGCGCCATCGGCGGCGCGATTAGGCAGCGCTCGACCATGGTCGGCGAGCCCTTGCCTTCCAGCGTCGAGACCAGCGCCTCGCCGACGGCGAGCTGGGTGATCGCCTGCTCGGTGTTGATCTTCGGGTTCTGCCGGAAGGTCTCGGCTGCGGCCCTGACCGCCTTCTGGTCGCGCGGGGTGAAGGCGCGCAGGGCATGCTGGACGCGGTTGCCGAGCTGGGCCAGCACGGTGTCGGGAATGTCGAGCGGGTTCTGCGTGACGAAATAGACGCCGACGCCCTTGGAGCGGATCAGCCGCACGACCTGCTCGACCGCGGTCAGCAGCGCCTTGGGCGCGCCGTTGAAAAGCAGATGCGCCTCGTCGAAGAAGAAGACCAGCTTGGGCTTGTCGAGGTCGCCGACCTCCGGCAGCTGCTCGAACAGTTCCGAGAGCAGCCAGAGCAGGAAGGTGGCGTAGAGCCGCGGATTGGCCATCAGCTTGTCGGCGGCCATGATGTTGATGACGCCACGGCCGTCGCGGTCGGTCTTCATCAGGTCGTTGATGTCGAGAGCCGGCTCGCCGAAGAACAGGTCGCCCTTCTGGTTCTCCAGCACGAGCAGTGCGCGCTGGATGGTTCCGACCGAGGCAGAAGTGACGTTGCCGTATTTGGTCGTCAGCTCCTGCGCATTCTCGGCAATGAAGGCGAGGATCGCGCGCAGGTCCTTGAGGTCGAGCAGCAGCAGCTTCTGCTCGTCGGCGATGCGGAAGGCGATGTTGAGCACGCCCTCCTGGGTGTCATTGAGGTCGAGCAGGCGCGCCAGCAGCAGCGGCCCCATCTCCGAGATCGTGGCGCGGACCGGATGCCCCTGCTCGCCGAACACGTCCCAGAACACCGTCTTGAACTGGTCGGGCTCGTATTTCAGCCCTAGCTCCTCGGCGCGCTTGACGAAGGGCGGCTTGGAATTGCCGGGCGCGGCGATGCCGGAGAGATCGCCCTTGATATCGGCGGCGAAGACCGGCACGCCGTGCTTCGCAAAACCTTCCGCCAGTACCTGCAGCGTCACCGTCTTGCCGGTGCCGGTCGCGCCGGTGACCAGGCCGTGGCGGTTGGCGAGCTTGAGCAGCAGCACCTCCGGCTTCTCGCTCTTGCCGATCAGGATCGTGCCGTCATCCGCCATGGTCGCGCCTGTTCCGTTGCCATAAGGTCGTGCAACGGGTGTAGCGAAACGAGAAGTTGGGCGGAAGCATGAAGATCGCTTCCATCGCAGATAGTTTATGTGTAAACTATTTTCAGAGCACCAGAAGGCTCAACATCAGAGGACCGCACGATGGATGAACTGATCTCCCGCATCATGGCCGCTTCCGGCCTCGACGAGTCGCTGGCCAAGAAGGCGATCGGCATCATCCTCGCGTTCCTGCAGAAGGAAGGCCCCGCGGCTGAGATCGGTCAGCTGATGGCGGCGCTGCCGGGCGCGCAGGAGCTGGCTGATGCCGAAGGCGGCGCCAAGGGCGGCCTGATGGGTGCGATCGGCGGCCTGATGGGCGGTGGCGGCGGCGTGATGGCACTCGGCGGCCAGCTGATGGGCGCGGGCCTGTCGATGGGCCAGATTCAGAGCGTCTCGAAGGAGATGTTCGCCGTCGGCCGCGAGCAGGCGGGCGAGGACACGATGGGTGCGATCGTCGGCGCGATCCCGGGCCTCGGTCAGTTCGTCTGAGCCGACGTATCCCTCACGAGTTTCCGGAACGCCGCCCTACCGGGCGGCGTTTTCATTTGCAGGCATAGGAGTTCCCTGTCGCGGAGATAGGCATTTCGGCACGGCTTTCCGACCAAGGGGGCATTTGCGTTCGAGCCGAGCCATGGCAATCAGGACTTCGCGGTTGCACAATGGGCCGCCAACTGGCGTGTGCTCCACCGCCGAATGGAAACGGCGGGAGGAACGCATGCAAGGAGTTCGTTGCTGATGACCTCGACAGTCCTCGCCGACCTGCCCTTCATGGACGCCTTCGCCACGCCGGGCGAAGCGCAATGGCGCGCCGCGGTCGACAAGGTGCTGAAAGGCGCCGATTTCGAGAAGAAGCTGATCGGGCGGACGGCGGATGGTGTCCGGATCGAACCGCTCTACGAGGCGGCAACCGAAAAAGGTGCACGCCCCCTGCGCGCAGAGGCCGGACGCTGGCGCGTCGCGGCGCGGGTCGATCACCCGGAAACCAGCGAGGCGGCAAGGTTGGCCCTCGCCGAGCTGGAAGGCGGTGCCGATTCCCTCAGCCTGAGCTTCGCCGGCGCGCCCGCAGCGCGCGGCTTCGGACTGACCACGACCTCCGTGGATGCACTCGACACGGCGCTTGACGGTGTCATGCTCGACCTCGTCCGCCTGCGCCTCGATCCAGCGCCCGGTGGGCGCAAGCAGGCATTGCTGCTGGCCGAGCTCGTCGAGAAGCGCGGCCACGCGCCCTTCTCCCTCCAGATCGATTTCGGCATGGAGCCGATCGGCGTGCTCGCCAGCTCGGGCGCGCTCGCGGTGCAATTGCCCGAGCTCGGCAAGCGCATTGCCGAGACCATCGCTACGCTGAAGGCGCGCGGCTTTGCCGGTCCCTTCCTCGCCGCCGATGGCCGGATCTGGCATGAGGCCGGCGCAACCGAGGCGCAGGAGCTCGGCGCTGTGCTGGCCACGGCGGTGACCTATCTGCGCCTGCTGGAAGCTGAAGGACTCCCGCTCGCGGAAGCCCGCGATGCCATTTCCTTCACCCTCGTTGCCGATGCCGACGAGTTCGTCACTGTCGCCAAGCTGCGGGCCGCGCGCCTGCTCTGGGACCGGGTACAGCGCGCCTGCGGGCTAGAGCCCAAGCCGGTCTTCATCCATGCCGAGACGGCCTGGCGCTCGCTGACCCGGCGCGATCCCTGGGTGAACCTGCTCCGCGGCACGATCGCCGCCTTCTCGGCAGGCGTCGGCGGCGCCGACTCGATCGGCGTGCAGCCCTTCACCGCAGCGCTCGGCCTGCCCGATGGCTTCGCTCGTCGGATAGCCCGGAATACGCAACTGATCCTGCTGGAAGAAGCCAATCTCTGGCGCGTCGCCGACCCGGCGGCGGGAGCCGGCGGCTTCGAGGCGCTGACGCAGGCGCTATGCGAACAGGGCTGGCGCAAGTTCCAGGACCTCGAAGCCGAAAGCTCCGGGGACCTGACCGGTATCGTCGGCGCACTCGCCAACGGCCATATCCAGAAGGGGCTGGCGCGGGAGCGCGACGCCCGGGCCAAGGCGATCGCGACCCGGCGCGAGCCGATCACCGGCACGAGCGAGTTCCCGAACCTGTCGGAAGCGTCGGTGTCGGTTCTAGCGTCACTGCCGGCAGTTGCGCCGAGCAGCGATGCGGCCGGTGACGCGATCACGGTTGAGGCGCTGCCGAGCATCCGCCTAGCCGAACCATTCGAGGCGCTGCGGGCCAGCGCCGATATCGCAGAAGCCGCCGGCGAGCGGCCGAAGGCCTTCCTCGCCACGCTGGGGCCGATCGCCGGCTTCACCGCCCGCTCGGGCTTCGCCCGCAACCTGTTCGAGGCCGGCGGCATCGCCGCGCCCTCCGGCGACGGCTTCGCCAAGGCCGGCGCGACCGATCTCGGCACGCTCGTCGCGGCCTTCCGGTCCTCCGGTGCAAAGCTCGCCTGCCTGTGCGGCTCGGATGACAGCTATGCCGCCGAGGCAGTCGCTGCTGCGAAAGCGCTGACCGCGGCTGGCGCAACCGTCTGGCTCGCCGGCCGCCCGGGCGACCAGGAGGCAGCGCTGCGCGATGCCGGGGTGACGAACTTCATCTTCGCCGGCTGCGACGCTATCGCCGTGCTGCAGGATGCGCTGGCGTTCGCCATATCCCCTGTCAGCACCAGCAAGGGATAAGCATGCCGATCGCCCTCACCATCGCCGGCTCCGACTCCAGCGGCGGCGCCGGCATCCAGGCCGACCTCAAGACCTTCGCCGCGCATCAGGTCTATGGCGCCAGTGTCATCGTCGCGCTGACCGCGCAGAACACGACCGCCGTGACAGCGATCCACCCGGTGCCGGCCGATTTCGTCGCCGCACAGATGGATGCTGTCTTCGACGACCTTGCGGTCGATGCGGTCAAGATCGGCATGCTCGCCACCGCAGAGCTGATCGAGACCGTCGCAGACGGGCTCGAGCGCCATAACGCCAAGAACATCGTGCTCGACCCGGTGATGATCGCGGCCTCCGGCGGACGCTTGCTACGCGAAGACGCGATCCAGGCGCTGAAGCGTCGCCTGCTGCCGCTCTGCACTATCGTCACGCCGAACCTGCCCGAGGCGGCCGCCCTGCTCGGCACCGCTGCCGCGGAGACCGAGGACGCCGCAGCCGAGCAGGCCGAAGCACTACTCGCGCTCGGCGCCGCCAATGTCCTGGTCAAGGGTGGTCATGGCACGGGCGACGACAGCGTCGACATCCTGATCGGCCGGGATGGCCGTCGCGAGCGTCTGGTCGCACCGCGCATCGCGACGCAGAACACCCATGGCACCGGCTGTACCCTGTCCTCGGCGATCGCGTCGGGTCTAGCCCACGGCATCGCCCTCAACGAGGCGGTGGCATTGGCCAAGCGCTACATCTCGGCCGCGATCGCGGCCTCGGACACGGTCAAGGTTGGCCACGGCCACGGACCGGTGCATCATTTCCACCATTGGTGGGACAGGCCAGACGGGAGCAAGCCATGACCGCGATCCCGGATTTCACGAAGCTCGCCTTCGCCGACACGACGGCGACCGCGACCACTCCGCAGAGCACTGGCGATCTCTGGCAAACGCCAGAGGATATCCCGGTCAAGCCGCTTTACACCGCGGCCGATCGTGACGGCCTGCCCTTCGTCGACACGCTTCCGGGCATCGCGCCCTACCTGCGCGGCCCCTACCCGACCATGTACGTCAACCAGCCCTGGACGATCCGGCAATATGCCGGCTTCTCCACGGCGGAGGATTCGAACGCCTTCTACCGGCGCAACCTCGCCGCCGGCCAGAAGGGTCTCTCGGTCGCCTTCGATCTTGCCACCCATCGCGGCTATGACTCGGATCACCCGCGCGTCGGCGGCGATGTCGGCATGGCCGGCGTCGCGATCGACTCGATCTACGACATGCGCACGCTGTTCTCCGGCATCCCGCTCGACCAGATGAGCGTGTCGATGACGATGAACGGCGCCGTGTTGCCGGTGCTGGCACTCTATATCGTCGCGGCGGAAGAACAGGGCGTGCCGGCGGCAAAGCTCTCGGGGACCATCCAGAACGACATCCTCAAGGAGTTCATGGTCCGCAACACCTATATCTACCCGCCGTCGCCCTCGATGCGGATCATCGGCGACATCTTCGCCTATACCTCGGCGAACATGCCGAAGTTCAATTCGATCTCGATCTCCGGCTACCATATGCAGGAGGCCGGAGCGACGCAGGACCTGGAGCTCGGCTACACGCTGGCCGACGGCGTCGAATACATCCGCGCCGGCCAGCAGGCGGGCCTCGGCGTCGATGTCTTCGCGCCGCGGCTCTCCTTCTTCTGGGCCATCGGCATGAACTTCTTCATGGAGGTGGCGAAGCTTCGGGCTGCCCGATTGATCTGGGCCAAGCTGGTCAAGGATTTCGGTGCGCAGAACGAGAAGTCCCTCCCCTTGCGCACCCATTGCCAGACTTCGGGCTGGTCGCTGACGGCGCAGGACGTGTTCAACAACGTGCCGCGCACCATGATCGAGGCGATGGCGGCGACGCAGGGGCACACCCAGTCGCTGCACACCAACGCGCTCGACGAGGCGCTGGCGCTGCCGACCGATTTCTCGGCTCGCATCGCCCGCAACACCCAGATCGTGCTGCAGCAGGAGAGCGGCACCAACCGGATCATCGATCCGTGGGGCGGCTCCTATTATGTCGAGCGGCTCACCGCCGAACTCGCGGCGAAAGCCTGGGGCCATATCCAGGAGGTCGAGAAGCTCGGCGGCATGGCCAAGGCGATCGAAGCCGGCATCCCCAAGCTCCGGATCGAGGAGGCCGCCGCCAAGACCCAGGCGCGCATCGACGGCCGCCAGCAATCGATCATCGGCGTCAACATCTACAAGCCCGAGAACGAGGCGGCCATCGACGTGCTCAAGGTCGACAACGCCTCGGTCCGTGCCCAGCAGCTTGACAAGCTCCGGCGGCTCAAAGCCGAACGCAACGAGGCCGAGGCGCAAGCCGCCCTCACCGCACTCACCAATGGCGCGCAGGGTGGCGGCAATCTGCTCGACCTCGCGGTCAAGGCGGCGCGGGCGAAGGCGACCGTCGGCGAGATCTCGCTGGCGATGGAGAAGGTGTTCGGGCGCCACCGCGCCGAGATCAAGGCGATCTCGGGCGTCTACAAGCGGGAGGTCGGCGAGATGAACCCTGCCGTGACGCGCGTGCAGTTGATGTGCGAGGCCTTCGAGGAGGCCGATGGGCGCCGCCCGCGCATCCTCGTCGCCAAGATGGGACAGGACGGGCATGACCGCGGCCAGAAAGTGATCGCCTCGGCCTTCGCCGATCTCGGCTTCGACGTCGATATCGGCCCGCTTTTCGCCACCCCGGACGAAGCGGCGCGCCAGGCGGTCGAGAACGACGTCCACATCGTCGGCGTCTCCTCGCTGGCGGCCGGACATCTGACATTGGTGCCGGAGCTGAAGGCAGCGCTCGCCAAAGCCGGCCGGCCGGACATCATGATCGTTGTCGGTGGCGTGATCCCGCCGCAGGATTTCGATGCCCTGATCTCAGCTGGCGCCAGCGCGATCTTCCCGCCGGGCACCGTCATCGCCGATGCGGCCGAAAAGCTGCTGGAAGAGCTCAACCAGCGCCTCGGCTACACGCAGAAGAGCGCGGCGGAGTGATCCGCCGCGCCTCGTTCGATCTTAGGGGTCACCAGCCGCCGCGCCAGCGGTGATAATAGCGCGGCGGGGGCGGCGGGCCGTAGAAGCGCGGGCCGTCATATTGACGGCGCCAGCGCGGCACGCCCCAGTAGCCATAGGCCGGCGGCGCGCGCCAGCCATAGCCGGGGCCGTCGTAGTAAGCCTGCTGGATCAGGACGCCGGCCTCGGCTTTGCTGGGCGACGCCACGCTGATCCCGAGCGCGGCGGCAGCGATGAGGCCGGCAGAAGCGAGAGTGCGAAACATCGTGATGTCTCCTTGTGCCGGAGCGGAAACGCTTCCCGCTCTGGCACGCACAATCGCGTAATTGAGCTGAACCGGTTTTGAGCGGGGCGTTCAGCGTCCGTTTAGCTCAGCGCCCCGCCAGCGCGTTCCGCTTCATCAGCAGGGAGGCCCCGATCACCGCGACCGCCACCGCCACGATCATGATTGTGCAGGCGGCGTTGATCTCGGGCGTCACCCCGAGACGGATCGCCGAATAGAGCCGCATCGGCAGCGTCGTCGCGCCGGGTCCTGTGGTGAAACTCGCGATGACGAGATCGTCGAGCGAGAGCGTGAAGGCCAGCATCCAGGCGGCGGCGACGGCCGGCCAGATCAGCGGCAGCGTCACCGTTCGGAAGGTTTCAACTGGCGTCGCGCCGAGATCGCGCGCGGCTTCCTCAAGCGAGCGGTCGAAACCGGCAAGGCGCGCCTGCACGACGATGCAGGCGAAGCCGAGGCTGAAGGTCGCGTGGGCGATCACCACGGTCCAGTAGCCGCGCTCGACATCGCCGGCGACGAAGAGCAGCAGCAGCGACAGGCCGGTGATCACTTCCGGCATCACCAGCGGCGCCATCACCATGCCGGAGAACAGCGTGCGTCCGACAAAGACCCGGTAGCGCGCCAGCGCCAGTGCCGCCAGCGTCCCCAGCACCGTCGCGAGGGTCGCCGAGACCAGCGCGACGCGGATCGTCAGCCAGGCCGCGTCGAGCAGGGGCTCGTTGCGCAGCAGCGCGCCGTACCAATGCGTCGAGAAGCCGCCCCAGACCGTCACCAGCCGCGAGGCGTTGAAGGAATAGGCGATCAGCGCAACGATCGGCAGGTAGAGGAAGGCGAAGCCGGCGACGAGCGCGGCGAGATGCAAGGCTCCGAAGCGCCTCATCGCGCATCCCCTGATGCTGCTCCACGCGCTCGCTGCAGCAGCATCAGCGGCAGGACGAGGACGACGAGCAGCACGATCGCCACCGCCGAGGCGAGCGGCCAGTCGCGATTGGAGAAGAACTCGTTCCAGAGCACCTTGCCGACCATCAGCGTGTCGGAGCCCCCCAGCAGATCGGGAATGACGAATTCGCCGATCGCCGGGATGAAGACCAGGGCCGAGCCGGCGAGGACGCCGGGGACGGACAGCGGCAAGGTCACGGTGAGGAAGGTGGTCAGCGGCGTCGCGCCGAGATCGGAAGCCGCTTCCAGCAAGGTGCCGTCGAGCTTCTGCAGGGCCCCGAACAGCGGCAGCACCATGAACGGCAGGTAGGAATAGACCATGCCGATCAGCACGGCGGTATCGGTATTGAGCAGGCGCAGGGGTTCGCTGGTCAGCCCGATGCCCATCAGCGCCATGTCGAGCAGCCCGTCCGGCCGCAGGATACCGATCCAGGCGTAGACGCGGATTAGGAACGAGGTCCAGAACGGCAGTATGACGAGGACGAGCAGGATGCCCTGCCAGCGCTTGGGCGCCAGCGCCATCGCATAGGCGAGCGGGTAGCCGATCGCGAGCGCGATCAATGTCGTCAGCGCCGCAATGCGTAGCGAGGAGAGATAGCTCTGCCAGTAGAGCGGATCGTCGCCGAGCAGGCGGAAATTCTCGAAGTCGAGCTGGCCAAGGAATTCGCCGAGCTGGCTGATGCCGGGGAAATGCGGTGCATAGGGCGGCTGATCGGTCGCGGCATTCGAGAGCGCGATCCGCAGCACGATGACGAAGGGCGCCAGGAAGAAGGCGATGAGCCAGAGATAGGGAATGGCCGCGACCAGCAGGCCGCGCCCCGTTCCACTGGCTCGGGGAACCGGCGTGCTCACGACGCCAACACCATGCCGGCCTCGACGTCCCAGGAGAGCCAGACCTTGTCTTCCCAGGCGAAGGGCCGCTCGATCCGCCGTGTTCGGTTTGTCAGCGAGACCTTGAAGAGCTTGCCCTCGTCGCCGCCGACCATGACCTGGACCATGGTCATGTCGCCGAGATAGCCGATATCCCAAATCTCGCCGGCGACCTTGTTGACGCCCTGCGCCGGCTCCTCATGGCTGAGCACGATCTTCTCGGGCCGCAGGCCGATCGTGAGCACATCGCCCGGCCGGCAGCTCGGCGCATCCTCGTCAAGCTCGACCGTGCCGACCGGCCCGCTCTCCAGCGTGACGAGGTCACCCGCGACGGCAGTCACCCTGCCCTCGATCAGGTTGATGTCACCGACGAACTCGGCGACGAAGCGGCTCGACGGCGCCTCGTAGATCAGGTCGGGCGGCGCGATCTGAAGCAGCCGGCCGTGATCCATCACCGCCATGCGGTCGGCCATGGTCATGGCCTCGTCCTGATCGTGGGTGACGACCATGAAGGTCAGGCCGAGATCGGCCTGCAGGTCCATCAGCTCGTATTGCGTCTCTTCGCGCAGCTTCTTGTCGAGCGCGCCGAGCGGCTCGTCGAGCAGCAGCAGCTTGGGCTGCTTGACCAGGGCACGAGCGAGCGCGACGCGCTGGCGCTGGCCGCCGGAGAGCTGGTCCGGCCGGCGCTTCTCCATGCCCTTCAGACGGACGCGCCCGAGCATGGCCTCGACGCGCGCGGCGATCTCGGCCTTGGGCAGGCCCTCGCGCTTCAGCCCATAGGCGATGTTGTCGCCGACGCTGAGATGCGGGAACAGCGCATAGGACTGGAACATCATGTTGACCGGCCGCTTGTGCGGCGGAACGGCGGTGATGTCGACGCCGTCGAGCAGGATCTCGCCCTCGTCGGGCTGTTCGAAGCCGGCGAGCATGCGCATCAGCGTGGTCTTGCCGCAGCCGGATGGCCCGAGCAGCGCGAAGAACTCGCGCTGATGGATCGCAAGCGACAGCCGGTCGACCGCGGTCACCGCGCCGAAACGCTTGGTGACATTGCGGAACTCGACCAGCGGCTTGGCCGCAGGGTCGTTCCAGGGCTGGAAGTCGCGCCGGACGCTGCCCGGCGAGGCGCGCCTTCCACCCGCCTCCGCCTTGCTCACCTGCCGCTCTTGACGCGGGTCCACAGCCGGTTGACCACCCGCTGCGTCTTCTGGTCGTAGGGCGTGATCGTGTAGAGCCGGCTCATCACCGCATCGGTCGGATAGATGCCGGGATTGTCGCGGACCTCGGCCGAGAGCAAAGGCTTCGCCGCGAGATTGCCGTTGGCGTACTGGATGAAGTCCGAGTTCTTCGCCGCCATCTCCGGCCGATTGACGAAGTCGATGAACTTCAGCGCCGCATCCTGGTTGCCGGCATCCTTCGGGATCACGAAGGAATCGAACCACATCAGCGCGCCTTCCTTCGGGATCACATAGCTGATCTCGACCTTGTTCTTGGCCTCGACGGCGCGCTTCTTCGCCTGGAGCACGTCGCCGGAATAGCCGACCGCCAGGCAGATATCGCCGTTGGCGAGCGCGTTGATGTATTCCGACGAATGGAATTTCTGGATGTGCGGGCGGATCTTGCGCAGCAATTCGCCGGCCTTGTCGAGATCGGCTTCCTTCTTCGAATCGGGATCGAGCCCGAGATAGCGCAGCGCCGCCGGGAACATCTCCTCGACCGCGTCAAGCACGTGCACGCCGCAATTGGAGAGCTTCTTCAGCTTCTCCGGATCGAAGACGATGCTCCAGCTGTCGATCACGGCATCGTTGCCGAGCCGCTCCTTGATCTTGGCGGTGTTGTAGCCGATCCCGGTGGTGCCCCACATATAGTTCACGGCGTATTTGTTGCCGGGATCGTATTTGGCCAGCCGCTGCTTGATCTCCGGCCAGGCGTGCTTGAGGTTCGGCACCTTGGCGGTGTCGATCGGCGTGTAGAGCCCGATCGGGATGTGCCGAGGCAGGAAGGAGGCGGTGACGACGACGAGGTCGTAGCCGGTCTTGCCGGCGAGCAGTTTGGTCTCGACCGTCTCCATCTGGTCGAAGGTGTCGTAGACGACGGTGATGCCGGTCTCTTTCTTGAAGGCGTCGAGCACCTCCGGATTGACGTAGTCCGACCAGTTGAAGATGCGCAGTTCCTTGTTTTCCTGCGCCCCAGCCGGGCCGGCCGTAAGAGCGAGCCCGAGAGCCGCCGCAGCGGCCAAGCTATGCATAACCGACGTCAACGTGCGCAATCTGCCCCTCCTTTAGATTTCGCGCGGGCAAGCTAGCAGCTTGCGGCCAAGCCTCAACCTCGATTTCGTGATCGGCGACGCTCCGTCGCGCCTTGTTGCGGCCCCGCCTCGCCTCCTATTTTCCGCAGAAGAATGATCCGACGTTTTTTCCTGTTCTTCGCGCTCGTTTTCCTCCTGCCGCTCGGCACTCACGCCGCCTGGTGGCAGTTGCAGCCGCTGGCCTCCGACTGGGCCCGCGCCGACTGGTCGAGTGCGGAGCTGCTGCCGGCTCCTGCCATCGAGCCCGACGCGACGGTCCACATCTTCGCCGCCCGCGTCGGGCGCTGGCGCGGCGTGTTCGCCCATCACTCCTGGGTGGTGGTGAAGGAAAAGGGCGCCTCGGCCTATACCCGCTTCGACGTCGTCGGCTGGGGCAATCCGGTTCGCGTGAACGTCCGCGTCGCCGATGGGCGCTGGTACGGCAATGTCCCGGAGTTGGTCGGCGAGATCAGGGGACAGGCAGCCGAGGCGCTGATCCCGCGCATCCGCGAGGCCGTGAAGAGCTACGGCTACAGCGATTACGGCTCCTATGCTGCCTGGCCCGGGCCGAACTCGAACAGCTTCGTCCAGCACATCCTTTCCGAAGTGCCGGAGCTCGGCCGCGCCCTGCCGCCGACTGCGATCGGCAAGGACTGGCGCGAGAGCGGCCTCTATGCCGGCTTCACACCGAGCCGCACCGGCTTGCAGGCCTCGCTCTATGGGCTTGCCGGCGTGACCTTCGGCTGGGTCGAAGGGGTCGAGATCAACCTGCTCGGGCTGGTGGCGGGCTTCGACCTGCAGCGGCCGGCGCTGAAGCTGCCGGGCTGGGGACGGGTTGGGATTTGACGTCATGCTCGGGCTTGACCCGAGCATCTCAGGCCGGAGGAGGCTCCCATAGCGCCTTCTCGTCACGAGATTCTCGGGTCTGCGCTGCGCTTCGCCCGAGAATGACGCTCTTCAATTCCGCAGCACCAGGCACGCCCCACCCGCCTGCCGCAGGCGATTGCAGGCCAATGTCGCCTCGCGCAGGCTCTGCGCCGGCAGCCTGACCCGGTAGAAGCGCCCCCTGCCCCGCCCCGGCACCGCCGAGCCCAGGATCATGGTCGGCTTGCTCGCCAGCAGCGAAGCGAAACGAGCCGCGACGCGCTGATAGGAGGCGATGGCGCGCGCCTTCGAGGTGTTGCCGGCGAGCTGGACGCCGAACGGGCCATAGGCGCCCTCGACCAGCACGGCCGGCGTGGTGATGCGGATCGAGGCGACCGTGGCGAGACAATCGGTGTTCTCGCGCGTCGCCGGCGGCGGCGCCTCGCCCGCACCGAGGCGCCATTCCTCGACGGGGCGGCCGGTGATGAAGCGGACATAGGCCTGCGTCTCGTAAGGCAGCGTGCCGCCGCGCTCGACCCAGCGCGCGACGCGGTTCGGGCCGCCGTTGTAGGCGGCTGCGGCAAGGCCGAGATTGCCGAACTGGTTCTTCAGCGCCGCGAGGAAGGCGGCGGAATGCGGAATCGCCGCCTCCGGATCGAACGGATCGGCAAGGCCGCGCTCATTCGCCGTGCCCGGCATGAACTGGGCGATGCCCTGCGCGCCGGCCGGGCTGACGACGTTCGGCCGGAAGCTGCTCTCGCGCCAGATCAGGCGGGTGAAGAAGGCGACCGGCAGATCATGCGTCTTCGCGGCGCCTTCGATCAGGCGGCAGATGGTCTGGGCCACGCTCTCGGTCTGCGGCTCGGCCAAGGCCGGGCCGCCGAAGAACGTGGCGGCGAGCGCCGCGACGAGAATGCGGCGCCGCCCTGCCCTCACGCGGCGTCGAGCGCCTGGGCGAGATCCGAGATCAGGTCCTCGATGTTCTCGATGCCGACCGAGATGCGGATCAGCGCGTCGGTGAGGCCGATCTCCTCGCGCAGTTCGCGGGCGACGCCGGAATGGGTCATCGCGGCGGGGTGCGAGACCAGCGTCTCGGTGCCCCCCAAGCTGACCGCGAGCTTCATGATCTGGAGGTTGTCGAGGACGGCGAAGGCCTCCTTCTCGCCGCCCTTGACGTCGAAGGCGAAGGTCGAGCCGGGCTCGACGCATTGCCGATCGAACACGGCCTTGCGCGGGTCACCCTCGGCGAGGTCGCCGAGATAATGGACCTTGGCGATCTTCGGGTGCTTGCGCAGATAGTCGGCGACCTTGCGGCCGTTCTCGTTGGCGCGATGCATGCGGATGTCGAGTGTCTCGAGCGAGCGCATCAGCATCCAGCAGGAGTTCGGATCGAGCTGGGTACCGAGCGAGCCGCGCCAGCTCTTCACCTGCCGCACCAGCGCCTTGGAGCCGCTGATCGAGCCGCCGACGAGATCGCTATGCCCGCCGACATATTTGGTCAGCGACAGCAGGGTGAGATCGGCGCCGTGCTTCAGCGGCTTCTGGAAGATCGGCCCGAGCATGGTGTTGTCGACCACGACCGGCGGGCGATGGCCCTGGCTCTTTTCCAGCTCGTCGGCGATCGCCTTGCAGGCGGCGAGGTCGACGAGGCCATTAGTCGGGTTGGCGGGGGTCTCGACCAGGATCATCGCGACCCGGCCCTTGGCGGCGGCATCCTGCGCGACCTTGCGCATCTGCGCGACGTCGACACCATCGGTGAAGCCGAAGGGCGTGACGCCGAAGGCGCCCATCTGGTTCTTCAGCAGCGTCTCGGTGCCGCCATAGAGCGGGCGGCTGTGGACGATGGTGTCGCCCGGACGCAGGAAGGCAAAGCAGGTCGTCGCGATCGCCGCCATGCCGCTGGCGAAGACGGCGCAGGCCTCGGCCTCGTCCCAGATCGCCAGGCGATCCTCGAGGATCTCCATGTTCGGGTGGTTGAAGCGCGAATAGACCAGACCCGACTTCTCGCCCGGCTTGAGCTGGCGGCGGCCGGCGGTCAGATCGAAGAAATCCTTGCCCTGCTGGGCGTTCTCGAAAACGAAGGTCGAGGTCAGGAAGACCGGCGGCTTGAGCGCGCCTTCCGACATGGCCGGCGAATAGCCATAGCCCATCATCAGGGTCTCGGGATGGAGCCGGCGATTGGCGATCCGGTCCTTGTGGTAGTTGTCGTCGCTCATGACTTACCTCCTCGCCGGCCAGCGCGGCCCCGCGACGCGAGCCTAGGACGATCCTAAGGCCATTGCATGAACGATCATCCGTGCCCTAGAGCAAGATTTTGCAGCTTCCTGCTCACCTGAGCGCCAGACGGAGCAGATCATGCTCGATACGATCGACCGCCGCATGCTGACCCTGCTGCAGGAGGATGGCCGCATCACCAATCAGGACCTGTCGGAGAAGATCGGCCTGTCGCCGACGCCGTGCCTGCGCCGTCTCAAGCGGCTGGAGGAGACGGGCGTCATCAGGGGCTATTCGGCGATCGTCGACCCCAAGGCCTATGGCCTGCCCTTCAGCGTCTTCGTCTCGGTCCGGCTCTCCCAGCAGAACACGGAGCAGATCGCCGAGTTCGAGAAGGCAGTCGAAAGCTGGCCCGAAGTGGCCGAGTGCTATCTGATGACCGGCTCGCAGGATTACCTGCTGCGCGTGCTGACCGACGGCATTGAGGGCTATGAGCGCTTCCTGAAGCAGAAGATGACGCGACTGAAATGCGTCCAGTCGGTCGAATCCAATTTCGCCCTGGCGACGATCAAGAAGCGGGTCGGCCTGCCGCCGCTCTAGGTGGTTTCGAGGAAAGAAGGCTGCAGCGCCGTGGACGTCAGAATCGAAACCTCGCGCCTCGTTCTGCGCCCCTGGAGCGAGGCAGACATCGACCAGCTCGCGCTGGGCTTGAACGATCTCGAGGTCGCAAGATGGCTCGCCTTCGTTCCCCATCCCTATTCGGCGTCGCACGCCAGGGATTGGGTCAGGCGATGCCAGGAGATGGCGAGTGCGAGCACACTTCCGACTGCCTACGAATTTGCGATCGAACTCAGATCCGAGCAGCGCGTGATCGGCGGGATCAGTCTCAACAAGGTCGATCGGACCGCCGGGACTGGTGGCGGCGGCATCTGGATCGCGAACGGTTATCAAGGCCGCGGCTATGGACGCGAAGCCTTCGGGGCGAAGATCCGGTTCGCCTTTCGCGAGCTGGGCCTGACCAAGCTGGTCAACGGCTATTTCGACGGCAATGAAAGCTCCTGGGCGATGCAGCGCAAGCTCGGCTATCGGCCTGCCGGCGAGGTCGCCAGCAGTTGCATGGCGGACGGGCGGCTGACGATCGAACATGTGACGGCTTTGCAGCACAGCGACTGGCAGGATCGCGAGGACTGACCGCCCAACCGGGCAAGAAACGATCCGCGCCACATGCCGGCTCGGCAGGGCCGCCATGTGGTCATATGCGGTGGCCGGCCTCCGCTCTCCCCCTAAGCTCCCCCGGCAAGGCCCGCCGCAAAAGGCGAGCCGCACGGAGGAACACCATGAGCAGAGCAGATCGCGCCAACGGCGCAGCGTCGCTGTTTGCCATTGCCACCGCCATGATCGCGGCATGCCTGCCCGCCCGGGCCGAACTGTCGAGCGCGGTCAAGCGTTCAGAGCAGACGGTCGCGGGCCTGCAGGGACCGGCAGAACTGATCCTCGATCAATGGGGCGTGGCACATATCTACGCCGCCTCGTCTCGCGATGCCCTGTTTCTGCAGGGCTACAACGCGGCGCGCGACCGGCTCTGGCAGATCGATCTCTGGCGCAAGCGCGGGCTCGGGCTGCTGGCCAAGGATTTCGGCCCGTCCTATGTCGCGCAGGACCGTGCCGCCCGGCTCTTCCTCTATCGCGGCGAGATGGACAAGGAATGGGCCGCCTATGGCCCCGACGCCAAGGCCTATACCGACGCCTTCGTCGCCGGCATCAATGCCCGCGTCGACGAAGTGCGCGCCGGCAAGCAGCCATTGCCGCTCGACTTTCGTGTCTCCGGCACCTTGCCGGATCGCTGGAGCGCCGAGGATGTGGTGCGCATCCGCAGCCATGGCCTGACCCGCAACGTGATGTCCGAGGTGGTGCGCGCCCGCGTCGCCTGCGCCGCCGGCGTCGAGGCCGACCGCTTCCGGCGCGTGCTGGAGCCGGCGGTGAAAACGAAGGTACCTGACGGGCTCGATCCCTGCGCGATCAAGCCCGACATCCTCGACGACTATAATCTCGCGACCCGCGACGTCACCTTCGCTGCCCCCGGCGAAAAGCGCGCGGCGCTCGACCGCGACGCCATCTTTGCTGCGGCGGGCGACAGCGTGTCGACCATCGGCTCGAACAACTGGACGATCGCGGCAAGCCGCACTGCGACCGGCCGTCCGATCCTGGCGAACGATCCGCACCGCGCCCATGGCGTTCCGTCGCTGCGCTACGTCGTGCACCTCAACGCGCCCGGCCTCTCGGTGATCGGCGCGGGTGAGCCGGCCCTGCCCGGCATCTCGATCGGCCATAATGGCGAGATCGCCTTCGGCCTGACGATCTTCGCGATCGATCAGGAGGACCTCTACGTCTACGAGACCAACCCGGCCAATCCGAACCAGTATCGCTATGGCAGCGGCTGGGAGGAGATGAAGACCGTCAGCGAGACGATCGAGGTCAAGGGCGAGGCGCCACGCCAGATCGACCTGAAATTCACCCGCCACGGCCCGATCATGAAGGCCGAGCCCGAGGAGAAGCGCGCCTTCGCGATCCGCACGGTCTGGTTCGAGCCGGGAACCTCGGCCTATTTCAACTCGGCCGAATACATGACGGCGAAGGACTGGGCCGGCTTCAAGAAGGCGATGGCCGAATGGGGCGCGCCGTCCGAGAACCAGGTCTATGCCGACAACAAGGGCAATATCGGCTGGATCGTCGGCGGACGCGCACCGCAGCGACCGAACCATGACGGGCTGATGCCGGTGCCCGGCGATGGCCGCTATGAATGGACCGGTTTCCTCAAGGCCGGCGAATTGCCCGAGGTCTACAACCCGACCGAAGGCTTCTTCGCCACAGCCAACGAGATGAACATTCCCAAGGATCATCCGCTGCTCGCCAAGCGGATCGGCTATGAATGGTCCGACCCCTCGCGGATCAACCGGATCAAGGCCGTGCTCGGCACCAAGACCAAGGTGACGCTCGCCGATGCGATGGCCCTGCAGAACGACGACAATTCGGAGAATGCCCGCAAGCTCGCCGCCTTGCTGGCGCCGCTGTCCTCGGACGATCCGGTCACGGCCGAGGGCCTGAAGCTGATCAAGAGCTGGAACCAGGAGATCGCAGTCGACAGCGCCGCTGCAGCCTTGTCCGAAGTCTGGATGAGCAAGCATCTCGGCCGCGCCCTGACGGCCAAGGCCGTGCCGGAAAAGGCGCGCAGCGTGATCGGCCCGCTCGATGTCGCGGCGGTCGTCGCCTATCTCGAAGCGCCCGACAGCGCGCTCGGCGCTGATCCGAAGGCCGCACGCAATGCCCTGCTGCTCGAGACGCTGAAAGCGGCGATGGAGGAGTTGCGGCAGACACTCGGCCCGGACACGGCGACATGGAACTGGGGCAAGATCCATCACGCCCAGTTCGACCATGCGCTCTCGCCGCTCGCCGGCGGACCGGACCGGGCGCAGCTCAATGGCGGCCGGCTCGCCATGGGCGGCTCGGCCTTCAGCCCGCGCGCAGCCTCCTATCGCATCTCCGACTTCAAGGTGACTGCCGGCGCCTCGTTCCGCATGGTGCTGGACGTCGGCAACTGGGACGACAGCCGCTTCATCAACACGCCCGGCCAGTCGGGCGACGCCTACAGCCCGCATTATCGCGATCTCGCGCCGCTCTGGGCCGCCGGCGACTATGCGCCGCTGCTCTATTCGCGCGAGGCGATCGAGAAGGCGGCGCGCTCGGTCATCGCACTCAAGCCGGCCGGCTGACCTGGCAAGAACGGAAAACGGAGGCTCCGGCCTCCGTTTTCAGGAGCGCGACCGATCGATGGCGCGACGCACGACCTGCGTGACCTCGCTGTTCGACAGGAAGAGGTCGTGGCGCAGCAGGCTCCAGCCGCGGCCGGCGGTATCGGCGACGCGCACGCCGAGCTGCTCCAGCCGCTCGCGATCGGCGGCACCGGCGCGGGCGACGCCGCCGGCGATGCGGGAGGAGACCGCCAGCGCCTTGTCGCCGGGATCGATGATCACGGTCATCCGCCCAGCGATCGGTCCGAGCCGCGGCACGGTCTGCTCGAAGGCGTCGATGTCGACATCGGGCGAGGCCAGCACCACGGCGCCGATTCGGTCGGACAGCCCCTCGAAATCGCGCAACTCGCGCAGGCCTTCCAAGGTCAGGAAGCTGCCCATCGAATGCGCGACGATGTTGATCCGCCCGATCGTCGGGTTGGCGACCAGCGCCTTCAGCGTCTGGACGAAGCCGTCACGCGACCAGAGCGCGCTCTCGCGGTCATAGGCATAGGCGAGCAGGCCGCCGCCGGACGGCCAGGTGAACAGCGCGGTGCGCCCCTCGAAGGCGAGCGCATGCGAGAGCTGGCCGGCGCTGCGCGCGGCCGACTCGAAGGTCTCGTTGAAGCCGTGCACGTAGAGCAGCACGTCGCGGCCGGTCGCAGCGTCCGAGAAGGCACGGGCGGCATCGCTCGCACTGCGCCGGGTCACGCCGAGCACGGCCCAGTCGCCACTGACGACGGAACTCACCTGCGCAGCGACGCCGCGGCCCGGCGCCGACAGCCTGACCTCGGCGAAGGTCAGCCCGGTGCCGCGCTCCGAGCCGAAATAAGGTGGGCGATCGCCCATCGGCTTGCGCGTGGTCGCAACCAGCAGCTGCGGCTCCTTGCCGAAGCTCGACGAATCCGCCGGCCCGATGAAGGGCGAGACCGAGGCTTCGCTCTGCGCGCAGCCGGCCAGCCCGAGCCCGAGTAGGCTGACGAAGGAGCGGCGTGAAACGGCGTATCGCGAAGGCGAGGTCACTGGCGAGATCCAGGATTGGGGGCGTGCGGACCTTCTGGCCGCAAATCCTTAAGGCCAGACCAACGCGGCCAGAATGGGGCGGTTACTTATCGCGCGCGGCGAAGGACGGAGAAGCCTTGGAGTCGAGCCCGAGCATGCCACCCGCCGTGGCACCATCGATGCCGTCGTCGCTGAGCCGCTTGCCGATCATCTCGACGATCCGCGGCGTGGTCGCGAACTTGCCGTGATTGTATTCGTCGCTGCTACGGTCTTTCGAGAGATCGATGATCGTCGCGCCGGCCTTGCGCAGGTCGGCGACGACCTCGGTGTCCTTCTCCGAGATCGCCCCGAGCCTGGCCTTGTCCCCGGCGAATTGGCGCGAGAAGTCGAGTGCGCGATCATCCGAGGAGACGAAGACGGTCACCGGCCGCTTGATCGCGGCGAGCTGGGTCTTGAACACGTCGAGATCGATGTCCGGCGCCGCCAGCATGACGTTGCGCAGCTTGCCGCCGAAGCTGCCGTCGCCGCGGATCGCCGCCTGGCGCAAGGTCTCGACCGTCAGCAATGTCCCCATCGAATGCGCGAGGATGTCGAAGCGGTTGGCGCCGAGATCGCGGGCGATCACACGCAGGCCGGTTTCGAGCGCGTCCCGCGAGAAGTCGGCGCTGTCGCGATCGTAAGGGTAGGCGAAGATCTGCGCGCGCGACGGCCAAGTGAACAGCACCGGCACGCCCTTGAAGCCGGAATCGGTGACGATCTGAGCGAAGCGGAAGGCGGCGTCGGCGAAATTGGTGTTGAAGCCGTGGACGAAGACCAGCACCTCGCGCTCAGCCTGTGAGCGCTGGGCGACTGCCGCCTTCACTTGTTTCAGCATTTCCGGCTCGGTGAGCCGCTCGACGGCGCTCACGGTGAAATGGCTGGCCGGATCGCCGGCGCTGGTGACGCTGCCCGGCAACTCGACCTGACCGACCTGATGAGCGCGCGGTATGCTGATGTCGAGCCGGGCGAAAGCGACCGCGGGGCTGCGCTCGCCGCTGAAGTATTCGGGCTGCTTCGTCATGGCGCGTGACGTCGCGACGAAGATGCGGACCGTACCGACGGTGTCCTCGGGCCTCGCCGCCGACACGACCAGCTGGCGCGGCGGGCCGCCGCAGGCAGCGAGCACGAACGACAACAGCGAGACGAGAACGACAAACCGCAAGCCGGACACGCGACAGGCTCTCCTCACCCCGCGCGACTCGTCTCATCCTCCTCGCCGCTTGGCAAGAGCGGGGATGATGTCCCTGCCGCCAAAAGCCTCGCTTCCGCTGCGATCACTCTCTTGCTACCAGCAGGCATGGTCGACCTCACAGCGCTCGGCGATGCGATTCTCAGGGGCGAGCGCGCGGCGCTGGCGCGGGCGATCACGCTCGCGGAAAGCCGGCGCGCCGACCATCGCGAACAGGCGCAGGCCCTGCTCTCCCGCCTGCTTCCGCACACCGGCAAGGCGATCCGGGTCGGCATCACCGGCGTGCCCGGCGTCGGCAAGTCGACGACGATCGACGCGCTCGGCAGCTATCTGACCAGCCAGGGCCACAAGGTCGCGGTGCTCGCAGTCGATCCGTCCTCGACGCGCAGCGGCGGCTCGATCCTCGGCGACAAGACCCGCATGGCGCAGCTTGCCGTCGACCCGCGCGCCTATATCCGGCCTTCGCCCTCCTCCGGCACGCTCGGCGGCGTCGCGGCCAAGACGCGCGAGACCATGCTGCTTTGCGAAGCCGCCGGCTTCGACGTGATCCTGGTCGAGACGGTCGGCGTCGGCCAGTCGGAGACGGCCGTCGCCGATCTCACCGATTTCTTCCTCGTGCTGATGCTGCCTAATGCCGGCGACGAATTGCAGGGCATCAAGAAGGGCATCATCGAGCTCGCGGACATGCTCGCGGTCAACAAGGCCGACGGCGACGGCGCAACCGCCGCACGCGCCGCCGCCGCGCAGTACAAGGCGGCGCTGCACATCCTGGCGCCGACCTCGCCGCTGTGGTCGACGCCGGTGGTTACGATCTCCGGCCTGACCGGCGCCGGCCTCGACGCGCTCTGGGCCAAGATCAAGGAGCATCGCGCCCGCTTCGAGGCCAAGGGCCTGATCGCCGAGAAGCGCCGGCGGCAGGATGTCAAATGGATCTGGGCGATGGTGCAGGATCGGCTGCAGGCCAAGCTGCGGCATGATCCGGCGCTGAAGGCGCGCACGCCGAAGCTGGAAGCGGCCGTCGCCGCGGGCGAGATGGCCCCGACCGCCGCCGCCGACGAGATCGCCAGGGCGCTCGGGCTGTAGTCTCAGCGCCGGCGCCCTGCCTCCGGCACATCTCTTGAACCGTTGCGGCCATGATGGAGGCTTCGATGACGCTTTCGCGCCGCGATTGGCTGCGGACGGCCCTTTTCGGCACGGTCGCGGTCTCAGCCGGTCCCGCTCTGGCACAGGCGCCGCGCCCCAGCACGCCGGCTCCGCTCGGCATGCTCGGGCTCGAGGCGACACAGTTCGGCCTGCGTCCCGGCTCGTCCGAGGACCAGTCGCGCCATCTCCAGGCTGCGCTGGTCGAGGCAGTGAAGCGCGATGCGCCGCTGATCGTCGCGCCCGGCCGCTACCGCATCGGGAATGTCGTCCTGCCCGAGAACGCCCGCCTGATCGGCGTGCCGGGCGCAACGCAGTTCATCGCGGCGCAAGCCGGGCCGCTGCTGGTGGCGCGACGGATCAAGCGCGCCGCCATCTCCGGGATCGTGTTCGACGGGCTCGACATCAAGCTGGGCCAGCGCGGCGGCCTGCTCAATATCGAGGAGGTGCTCGACTTCGCGCTGTCCGATTGCGAGTTCGCCAATGCCGGTTCAGTCGGCTTGACTCTCAACCGCACTGCGGGACGCATCGAGCGCAACCGCTTCCGCTCGATGCGGGAATCGGCGCTGTTCTCGCTCGATTCGCGCGGGCTCTCGATCGAGGCCAACACGGTCGAGGATTGCGGCAACAACGGCATCCAGCTCTGGCGCAGCCAGGCCGGCGACGATCAAAGCCTCGTCCGCGGCAACCGCATCAACCGCATCCGCAACGATGCCGGCGGCGACGGGCCGAACGGCAACGGCATCAGCCTCTACCGGGCTGGCGGCGTCGTGATCGAAGGCAACACCTTGCGTGACTGCGCCCTGACCTTCATCCGCAACAATTCCGGCTCGGCCGTGCAGATCCTCGGCAATCAGGGCCGGCGCTGCGGCGAGACGGCGCTCTATTCGGAATTCGCTTTCGAAGGCGCTGTGATCGCCAACAATCTGGTCGAGGATTGCGCCCAGGGCGCCAACATCACCAATCTCGACCATGGCGGCCGGCTCTCGGTCTTCGCCAACAACATCATCCGCAATGCGCAGAAGGGGCTGGCGCCGAAGGGCAAGGAGCTCGTCGGCGGTATCGGCGTGCATGTCGAGGCGGAAGCAGCGGTGACGGGCAACGTCATCGAGAACGCCAGCGAGATCGGCATCTCGCTCGGCTGGTCCTGGGCGATGCGCAACCTCGTCGCGACCGGCAATGTCGTCCGGCGCAGCGGCATCGGCATCTCGGTCTCGCTCGTCCCGAAGGAGCGCAATGCGCTGATCGCCAACAATGTGATCAACGAGGCCAAATTCGGCGCGGTGGTCGGCACCGAATTCGGCAAGCCGGTGACCGGCGACCTGACGAGGGCCGAGGACAAGCGCGCCGCCGGCATCCGGATCGAAGGCAACTCCGTCGGCTGACGCTCAATCCGAGGGCCCGCACCAGCCAGGCAGATGCTCGGCCTCGCGTGTCCGGGCCAGATCGACCGCCTTGCGCAGCGCCTTGGGGAAGAAGCGCTCGACGAGATCGGGCTTGACGCGCCGGCGCAGGAAATCGGCCCAGAGGAACTCGCTGAACGGCGCCTCGGCCTTGGCATAGCCGCCGGCGAGCCGCAGCGCCCCGGCCAGCGAGCGATAGGGATCGTCGACGAGGCCGGAGACCCTGCGCGGGATCTCCTCCTTGCCGCGCCGCCGGCCCTCGGCATCGAAGGGGTGCATCCAGCAGCGGTTGTCAAGGACGCTCCAGAACTCGTCCTTGCCGAGCCGCGACAGGTCGGCGACCTCGGTGGTCAGGACCTGCGGCTCGCCTTCCAGATGCAAGGCGAGTGCGAGGTGATGATGGTCGATCAGGTAGAGGCGCTGCTTCGGGCCGATGACGACCGGGACGGCATGGCGACCGAGGAAGTCGGCGCCCTTATCCTCGCGCTCCGCCCGCCAATGGATGCGCTTCATCTCGACTTCGCGCATGCCGACGGTGATCTGCGTCGGCCTGAGCTCCGAGATGGCGACCGGATGCAGGCGCGGTTCGACCGTATAGCTCATGATGCCTCCTTCGCGGTGGGTGCGAGCGCCCTCACCGCCTCCTCGACGCTGTGGAAGATGTGCTCGGCACCGATCTCGGCGATGACGCGGAAATCCTGCAAGGCCTGGAGCGCCCGTACCGACTCGGCCCGGGCGATTGCGAAGGTGCCGCCCCGTTGCCGGCAGGCCTGCGCCACGGCGAGCAGGCCTTGCGCCGCCGTGTAATCGATGGCGGGGACGCCGCCGGCATCGAGGACGAGCAAGGTTGGCCTGCGTTCCGCAAGCAGCGCGAGCACGCCGCGCCGGAATATTTCGGCATTGGCGAAGAGCAGCGGCGCCGGGAAGGCGATCACCAGTACGCCCTCGACCTGCTCGCCCTGGCGGCCCGGCTCGGGCGGCCACCAGATCGTCGTGCCGGGGATGCGCAATTGCTCGATCGGCTCGCTGCGCGTCGTCATCCAGACGCCGTGCAGCAGCGACAGCCCGATCCCGACGGCGACGCCGGTCTCGACCGGCAGCCAGATGATGGCGACGGCAGTGAGCAGGACGAGCGCGAATTCGGAGCGCGACTGGCCGGCGATCCGCCGAATGACCTCGACCCGGACGATGCGCTGCGCCACGAAGAGCAGCACGCCGGCCAGCGCCGCCACCGGCACCTGCGCCAGCAGCGAGCCGCCGGCAACGGCGAGCGCGAGCACGATCAGCGCCGCCGTCGCCGCGGCGAGCTGCGAACGCCCGCCACTTTCGGCCACCACCGCCGTCCTTGGCGGGCTGGCATTGACGGGAAAGGTGCTGGCCAGCCCGGCAAAGAGGTTCGCGGCGCCGAGGCCGATGTAATCGCGGTCGATCCTCGGCTCGGCGCCGTCTGGATCGCGGAAGGAGCGGCTCACCGTCGCCGTCTGCATCATCACCACCAGCGCGATGACGAGCGCGAGCGGAACGAGGCTGCGGATATCGGCCCAGTCGAGCTCAGGCGGTGCAAAGCTCGGCCAGCCGGACGGCAAAGCGCCGAGCACGGCGACGCCGCGCGCCTCCAGCTTGAAGAGCACGACGGCGACCGTCGCCCCCACGAGCGCCAGCAGCGCCCCCGGCACGCGCGGCGCGAAGCGCTCGCACAGGGTCACGATCGCGAACGTCGCGGTCCCGATCGCCAGCGAGATCAGGTTGATGCCACCGAGCCCGTGCCAAAGCGCTGAGAGCTGCTCGGCGATGTGATGGCCGCCGCTGGGAATCCCGAGCAGGCCGGGCAATTGGGAGACGGCGATATGGACGGCGATGCCGGCGAGGAAGCCGGTCAGGACCGGGACCGACAAGAGGTCGGCGATCCAGCCGAGCCTGAGCAGGCCGGCGACGACGAGCGCGACCCCGATCAGGAGCGCCAGCAGGGTTGCCGAGCCCGCCGGGATCGCACCGCCCGCCGCCAGCGCCGCAAGGCCGCTGACGAAGATCGGCGTGATCGTCGAATCGGCGCCGGCCGTCAGCAGGCGGCTTGCGCCGAAGAGGACGAAGCCGAGCGTCGCCGCGACGAAGGCGTAGAAGCCGATCTGCGGCTCGAAGCCTGCGAGCCGGGCCGTCGCCATCTGCTCGGGGATGGTGATCGCCGCGAGCGTCAGCCCGGCGAGCAGGTCGCGGCCGAATGCGCCGGTGCGACCCGGCGCAGCGGGGTTCTCACCGGGTGCAGACGCGTGAGACATCTGGGCTGATCCCCAAGGCAACCGCCCTCGGACGTGACAAACGTGCAAGCAAGCACGCTTCTCCTCCCCCTTGTGGGGAGGAGAGAGAGGTGGGGGTGGTTCCGCCTGGCGAGCGCTTCATCGTTTGCCTCTCACCAAGCGGTACCACCCCCATCCCCACCCCTTCCCCACAACGGGAAAGGGAGAATCAGCGCTCAAGCGCGCGGCCGCAGCGCCTCCGCCGCACGGACACGGCCGACCTCGATGCCGTTCCAGTTCTTCATGACGGTCTCGCGGAAGGGCGCGAACGCCTCTTCGTCACCACCCTGCCGCGGCAGGAAGCGCTCGACCAGCGCGGCCATGGCGATCTCGGTGGCGCGGCCGGCGCCGTCATCGCATTTCAGCGCGATGCCGTAGCCGAGCTCCGGCAGCGTGCCGCAATAGACACCTTCGGCGCCGGTCTTGATGAAGGCGCGGGCGCCAAAAACCTCCATGAACCGGGTGTCGAAGCGGCCGGTTCCCGCGACCATGAAGGGGTTGGCCGCGACCGCCTCGCGGATGCGCCGCGCCGCCTCGGCGCGCTTGGGGCCGAGGCCATTGCCGGTGCCGAAGCGGGCGAAGCCGAGCGCCAGCGCCTTCAGCGGCACGGCGTAGGTCGGGATCGAGCAGCCATCGGTGCCGGAGAGCTCGGTCTTGTGCGCAGCGCCGGTCACCTCCTCCAGAGCGGCACGTACCGCCTGCTGGACCTTGTGGTCCGCCTTCACATAGCCGGCCGGATCCTCGTCGATGCCGCAGGACAGGCAGACGAAGCCGGCATGCTTGCCCGAGCAGTTGTTGTTGAGCGCGCTCGGCTCGCGACCGGCCTTGGCGAGCGCCCGCGCCGCCGCCTCGCCCATCGGCCAATGCGCACCGCATTCAAGGCAGCCCGCATCGCGGCCAGCCTTCCTGAGCATGCCGAGTGACGTCTCCGCATGAAGCTCCTCGCCGGAATGCGAGGAGACCGCGAGCGCGATCTCAGTCGGGACCAGGCCATAGCGATCGGCGGCGCCGCTCTCCAGCAGCGGCAGGGCCTGCAGCGCCTTCACCGCCGAGCGCGGGAAGACCGGGCGTTCGACATCCCCCAGCGAGAGTACCACGGCCCCGTCCGCATCGACGACGATCGCCGCGCCGCGATGGCGCGATTCGACCGTGCTGCCACGGGTGACTTCGGCGAGAACGGGATTGTCCATGAGAGACTCCGGCGCGATCGAGGCTGCGTCTTGTCGCGTTTGCTGCAGCCGCTGTCAAAAGACCTCGACCGGCCGGGTGCGCATGGCGCAGACTGACCCCGAACCGAGCCGCCGGCTCCAGCCGCGGCGCAGCAAGATCAGGACACGATGTCTGTCGACTACGAGACCGAATACAACAATCGCGCCCGCGTTCCCGAGCATCCCGGCATCATCGCCGGCTGGGCTCGCGATGCGGCCGCCTATCGCGAGACCGCCGTCAGCGAGCTCGGCATCCGCTATGGCGAGGGCCCGCGCCAGAGCTACGACCTGTTCAAGCCGGAGGCGGTGAAGAGCCAGGCGATCGTGCTCTTCATCCACGGCGGCTACTGGCAGGCGCTCGATCCGAGCTTCTTCTCGCATATGGCGCGCGGGCTGAACCAGCGCGGCGTCCCCGTCGCGGTCGCGGGCTACGATCTCTGCCCGCAGGTCGAAGTCGGCCACATCGTCTGGGAACTGCAGCAAGCCGCCGCGGCGATCTGGCGGCGCTACAACCTGCCGGTGGTCGCGGCCGGGCACTCGGCCGGCGGCCAGCTCTCCGCCTGCCTGCTGGCGACTGACTGGAGCAACGTCGATGCCAAGCTGCCGGAACACGTCGTACCCGCCGCCTATGGCATTTCCGGTCTCTACAATCTGAAGCCCCTGACCGAGACCAGCCTCAACAAGGCGCTCGGACTGACATTGGAGGGCGCCGAGCGCGAAAGCCCGCTGTTCTGGCCGGCTCCCTCAGGCCTGGTCATGGACGCGGTCGTCGGCGGGGCCGAGAGCGCCGAATATCACAAGCAGAGCCGCCGCCTCACCGATGTCTGGGGCCTGGAGGGCGTACGCACGCGCTATGAGGAGATCGACGGCGCCAACCATTTCACCGTACTGGAGACGATCCCCGATCCGGAAAGCGCGATGACGCGCCGCATCGCCGAACTCGCGGGCGCTTGACCCGCCCGCAACAGGCTCTATCCAGAGGCGACAGGATTCCGGAGCGCGCGATGCAGACCTTCTTCGTCGAGATCAAATGCAGGCTCGGCAAGACCTATGAGGTCGCCAGCGAACTCGCCGACCGCGAGATCGCCTCGGAGATTTATTCGACCGCCGGCAATTACGACATCCTGGCCAAGTTCCATGTCGCGGCCGATGTCGATATCGGCCATTTCGTCGCCCAGAAGGTGCAGTCGATCCCCGAGATCGCCGACACCCACACGATCATCACCTTCAAGGCGTTCTGAACGCTACCTGATCGGCATGGTCAGGCCGTCCTCCGGCTGCATCGCGATCAGCAGATCGGCAAAACGGCGTGCCGCCGGCGCGACCGAGCCGGCGGACGGAAACAGCAGCATCGTGCGATAGGCGATGGCTGGCGCGAAGCGGCGGGCCACCAGCCCTCGCAAGCCGCCGAGCGTCAGCGGAAACGGATTCAGCAAAGCGAGACCGACGCGCTGCCGGACCATCTCGGCGACAAAAACCGCTGCCGTGCCCTCCCCGACCAGGCGGAGCGCCACGCCGGCATCGGCAAAGGCCTGCTCCACCTTGATGCGCTCGGGAAAACGCCGCGCCAGGGCGATGATCGGCTCTTCGGCCAGGTCCTGCGGAGTCAGTACCTCGCGATCGGCGAGCGGATGCTCCTCCGGCATGAGCACATGCGCGACGGCCTCCCGGATCGCCTCGCCCTGGATGCCGATATGCGAGGCCGACATGTCGACCAAGCCTAGGTCGACCGCACGATCGGCCACCTGCGTGATCACGGTCGAGCTGGTGTCGATCTCGACATTCGCCACGACGTCGGGCTCCTGCCGGCGGAACTCCGCCAGGACCGGCGGCAGCACGAACTGGGCCAGGGTCGGCGGGGTCGCGATGCGCAGCACGCTGGCCTGAACCGTCTGCCCGGGCCAGCTGTTCAGCCTTTCGAGCGCCGCGAAGATCGGTTGCGCCTCCGCGTCCAGCGCAAAGGCGTCTGCAGTAGGCACAAGCCTGCCGCCTTCGCGCGCGAAGAGCGGACGGCCGACATGGGCTTCCAGCGCAGCGAGCGCCCGCGATACGGCGGGCTGCGAAATCCCGAGCCTCTGGGCAGCCGCGACCGTCTTGCGGGTCGCGATCATCGCCTGCAGCACCTCGAGCTCGCGCAGGCTCGGGGGGCGGCGCCCGCCGCTCGGGCCCTGGGCGCGCTCGGCTCTTGTCGTGTCCGCCATGGCAGTCCCCCGCCCTATCCGCGCTCCGCATCAGCCTATGTGATGAAGTTATATTGTAGAGCAAGCCATATAATTTACAGACATACGAAATCGTTCTACAAACCCGGCCGGGCGAGAACAGGGGCAGACCGGCCAATCCGGCGACTCGCCACGCGCGGCTCAGTTGTGAAAGATGGCGCCACGACGCCATCGGGAGGTTCGGAATGAAAACGCTCAGCGCCAAGGGGCTGAAAGCTCTCAAGCTCGCCGCTCTGGCGGCTCCTGTCATGACCATCGCCGGGCTGGCATCGGCCCAGGAGCTCAAGATCGGCCTGTCGGCCGAGCTCAGCGCGATGGATCCGCACTATCACAACGTCTCGCCCAACAACATGCTGGCCCGGCACATCTACGAGCCGCTGGTCGGCCAGGACGAGAAGCAGGCGCTGAAGCCGCTGCTCGCCGAGAGCTGGAAGGCGATCGACGACACGACCTGGGAATTCAAGCTGCGCCAGGGCGTCAAGTTCCATGACGGCACGCCGTTCACGGCGGACGACGTCATCGCCACCATGCAGCGCGCCCCGAACGTGCCGAAGAGCCCGTCGAGCTTCTCGGCCTATGTCCGCGGCAAGGAGTTCACCAAGGTCGACGACTTCACCGTGCGCGTGAAGACCGCGGCGCCGGCGCCGCTGGTGCCGACCGACCTCTCGACCTTCGGCATCATCCCGGCCAAGTGCAAGGACACCACCACCGAGGACTTCAACCTCGGCAAGTGCACCACCGGCGGTACCGGCGCCTATAAGCAGGCCGAATACGTCGCCGGCGACCGCGTCGTGCTGACCCCGAACGAGAACTACTGGGGCGGCAAGGAGCCCTGGTCGAAGGTCACCTTCCGGATGATCACCTCGGCCCCGACCCGCGTCGCGGCGCTTCTCGCCGGCGATCTCGACGTGATCGAGAACGTGCCGACCTCGGACGTCGCCCGTCTCAAGGGCGATGCCAAGCTCAACGTCGCGAGCACGGTCTCGAACCGGGTGATCTATTTCCACATGGATCACTTCCGCGAGGTCTCGCCCTTCATCAAGGGCAAGGACGGCTCGGAGATCAAGAACCCGCTGCGCAACCTCAAGGTCCGCCAGGCGCTGTCGATGGCGATCAACCGCCCGGGCATCGTCGAGCGCATCATGGAGAAGGAGGCGATCCCCGCCGGCCAGCTCCTGCCCGACGGCTTCTTCGGCACCTCCAAGAACCTGAAGCCGGTCGCCTTCGACCTCAACGGCGCCAAGAAGCTGCTCGCCGAGGCCGGCTACCCGAACGGCTTCAAGATGAAGCTGCACGGGCCGATCAACCGCTACCTCAACGACACCAAGATCATCGAGGCTGTCGCGCAGATGTTCTCGCGCCTCGGCATCGAGACCGAGGTCGAGACGTTGCCGTCAGCGAACTTCTTCACCCGCGCCTCGCAGGGCGGCCAGGGCAATGTGCCGGAGTTCTCCTTCATCCTGGTCGGCTGGGGCGCCGGCACCGGCGAATCCTCGGACTCGCTGAAGGCGCTGCTCGCCACCTTCGACCCCGCCAAGGGCATGGGCGCGACCAATCGCGGCCGCTACTCCAACCCGACCTTCGACGCCAAGCTCGAAGAGGCCCTGCGCACGGTCGACGACGCCAAGCGTGACGCCGCCTTGGCCGCGGCGATGGACATCGGCATGCAGGATGTCGGTCTGATCCCGACCCATTTCCAGCTGAATACCTGGGCCTCGCGCAAGGGCGTCAAGGTCCAGGCCCGCACCGACGAATATACGCTCGCGACCGGCATCCGTAAGGAATAACCGGCCTCCGTCGATCCGGTCCGGACCGGCTTGAAGCCCGGTCCGGACCGCGCGACACTCTTTCCTTGTTGAAATGCGAAGAGCTACCCCACCGGCCCTGCCGGATGGGGCGGTCTCCCGCACTCCCGATCCGGAAGGCACCGGACCATGCTGGCATTCATCCTGCGCCGCCTGGCGCAAGCTTTCTTTGTCATCGCGGCGATGCTCGTGATCGTCTTCTTCGGCGTGAATGTCGTCGGCGATCCGATCTACATGCTGATCTCGCCGGAGATGGACCAGCAGCAGATCGCCGAGACGGCCCGCGCGCTCGGGCTCGACCGGCCGATCTGGGAACAGTTCCTGGTCTTCCTGAAGAACGCCGCCCAAGGCGATCTCGGCCGCTCCTTCGTCCACGGCGAATCCGCGATCAAGCTGATTCTCAGCCGCATGCCGGCGACGCTGGAGCTCGCCTTCGTCGCACTGGTGCTGGCGATCGTGATCGGCCTGCCGCTCGGCCTCTATGCCGGCCTGAAGCCGGAGAGCCGGCTCTCGCGCTTCATCATGGCGGTCTCGATCCTCGGCTTCTCGCTGCCGACCTTCTGGGTCGGCCTGATGCTGATCCTGACCTTCGCGGTCAGCCTCGGCTGGCTGCCGGCAACCGGGCGCGGGCCCACCGTCTCGATCTTCGGCATCGAGACCTCGCTGCTCTCGGTCCAGGGCTGGAAGCATGTCGCGCTGCCGGCCTTCAACCTGGCGCTGCTCAAGATCTCGCTGGTGATCCGCCTGGCGCGGGCCGGCGCACGCGAGGCGGCGCTGATGGACTACGTCAAGTTCGCGCGGGCCAAGGGCCTGTCGCAGAGTCGGATCATCGGCGTCCACATCCTCAAGAACATCATGATCCCGATCGTCACCGTGCTCGGGCTGGAGTTCGGCTCGCTCGTCGCCTTCTCGGTGGTGACCGAGACGATCTTCGCCTGGCCGGGCATGGGCCGCCTTTTGCTGGAGGCGATCACCCGGCTCGATCGGCCGGTGATCGTCGCTTATGTCATGGTCGTCGTCGTGCTGTTCGTCACCATCAACCTCCTGGTCGACCTGGTCTATTCGGCGCTCGACCCACGCGTGCGCCTGACGGAGGCGACATCATGAGCGACGCCACCCTGCCCAAGACCGCGGCCACGCCGCCGACCGCCCCTGCCAAGGAGGAGACGCCGTTCCAACGCTTCGTCCGCTCCTTCATCGAGGACCGGCTGGCGCTGTTCGGGCTCGCCCTCTTCATCCTGATCGTCCTGCTCGCTCTCGCCGCGCCGCTGATCGCGCCGCAGAACCCGTACGACCTCGCCAGCGTCGACGTGATGGATTCGCGCCAGCCGCCGGGCTCGGTCTCGGGCGAAGGCTTCACCATGTGGCTCGGCTCGGATGGCGTCGGCCGCGACCTGCTCTCGGGCATCCTCTACGGCCTGCGCATCTCGCTGATGGTGGGCGCCTTCTCCGGCATCCTGGCGGCGAGCATCGGCGCAGCGATCGGCCTGGTCGCCGCCTATGCCGGGGGTCGCACCGAGACCGCGATCATGCGCCTCGTCGACCTGCAGCTCTCGCTGCCGTCGGTGCTGGTTGCGCTGATCCTGGTGGCGGGCCTCGGCAAGGGCGTCGACAAGATCATCATCGCGCTGGTGATGGTGCAATGGGCCTATTACGCCCGCACCGTGCGCGGCTCGGCGCTGGTCGAGCGGCGCAAGGAGTATGTCGAGGCGGCCCAGTCGCTCGGCCTCTCCCATGCCCGCACCGTCTTCCGGCACATCCTGCCGAACTGCCTCGCGCCGGTCATCGTCATCGTCACCGTGCAGACGGCCCATGCGATCTCGCTGGAGGCGACGCTGTCCTTCCTCGGCGTCGGCCTGCCGCAGACCGAGCCCTCGCTCGGCGTGCTGATCGCCAACGGCTTCCAGTACATGCTCTCGGGCAGCTACTGGATCTCCGTCTTCCCCGGCTTTGCGCTGCTGCTGACGATCGTGTCGATCAACCTGGTCGGCGACCGCCTGCGCGACGTGCTCAACCCGCGGCTGGAGAAGTGAGCATGGCGCCCGTTCTCGAAGTCAGCGGTCTCAAGACCCATTTCTTCACCCGCGCCGGCACGGTGAAGTCGGTCGACGGCGTCTCCTTCCGGGTCGATCGCGGCGAGGTGCTCGGCCTCGTCGGCGAATCCGGCTCGGGCAAATCGGTCACCGGCTTCTCGGTGATGGGCCTGATCGATCCGCCCGGGAAGATCGTCGAGGGCTCGATCAAACTCAACGGCAAGGAGCTGGTCGGGCTCGACGAAGAGGGTTTCCGCAAGGTCCGCGGCCGCGAGGTCGCGATGATCTTCCAGGACCCGATGATGACGCTGAACCCGGTCCTGCGCGTCGATACGCAGATGATCGAGGCCGTCACCGCCCATGACAAGGTCTCGCATAAGGCGGCCCGTGACCGTGCCCGCGACGCCCTCGCCAAGGTCGGCATCCCCTCACCCGAAGAGCGGCTCAACGCCTATCCGCATCAGTTCTCCGGCGGCATGCGCCAGCGCGTCGCGATCGCGATCGCCCTGCTGCACCGCCCGCCTCTGATCATCTGCGACGAGCCGACCACGGCGCTCGACGTCACCATCCAGAGCCAGATCCTGGCGGAGATGCAGGGGCTCTGCGCCGATACCGGCACGGCGCTGGTCTGGATCACCCATGATCTCGGCGTCGTCGCCGGCCTCGCCGACCGCATCGCGGTGATGTATGCCGGCCGCATCGTCGAGACCGGCGCCGTCGATCCGGTGCTCGACACTCCGCTCCACCCCTACACCAGCGGCCTGCTCGGCTCGCTGCCAGCCGAGGGCGAGCCCGGCGCGCCCTTGCGCCAGATCAGGGGCTCGACGCCGTCACTGGCGCGCCTGCCGCAGGGCTGCGCCTTCGCGGCGCGCTGCGATTATGCGCAGGCCGATTGCCTAGCCAGCGCCCCTGACGTCAGCCCGTTCCCGGGCGAGCGCGGCGTGCGCTGCCACCACCCGCTGAACCTCGCCGGAGTCGCGGCATGAGCACGCCGATCCTCACCCTCGAAGGCGTCTCGAAGCGCTTCACCAAGCCGCTCGATGCCGCCTCGAAATTCGCCAACCTGCTCGGCGCCAACTACAGCGAGCAGACCGTCCACGCCGTCGACAGCGTCGATCTCTCGATCCGCCAGGGCGAAGTCGTCGGCCTCGTCGGCGAATCCGGTTGCGGCAAGTCGACGCTCGGACGCGTCGTCGCCGGTGTCCACCATGCCAGCTCCGGCCGCGTCTCCTGGCGCGGGCGCTACACCGACGAGATGTCGTCGGAGGAGCGCAAGGCGGCGACGCTCGCCATCCAGATGATCTTCCAGGACCCGATGTCCTCGCTCAATCCGCGCCTGCGCGTCACCGACATCGTCGGCGAGGCGCCGGTCGTGCACGGGCTGGTGCCGAAGGCGCAGCAGGACGCCTATGTCGCCGAGATGCTCGACCGGGTCGGGCTCGACTCGACCTATCGCCGCCGCTATCCGCACCAGTTCTCCGGCGGCCAGCGCGCCCGCATCGGCATTGCACGGGCGCTGGCGGTCAAGCCGCAGTTTCTCGTCTGCGATGAGAGCGTGGCCGCACTTGATGTATCGATTCAGGCCCAAGTCCTGAATCTTTTCATGAAGCTGCGCGACGAACTTAACCTGACTTATCTTTTCATTAGCCATGATCTCTCGGTGGTCCGCCACCTCTCCGATCGGGTCGTGATCATGTATCTCGGCCGCGTCGTCGAGGCGGCTCCGGCGAGCGAATTGTTCAAGGGCCCGCAGCACCCCTACGCGCAGGCGCTGCTCGCCAATGTCCCGACGATCAGCGCCCGCAAGAAGCGCTTCGCCCCATTGAAGGGCGAGATCCCCTCGCCGCTGCACCCGCCCTCCGGCTGCCATTTTCACCCGCGCTGCCCGCAGGCGGGGCCGCGCTGCAAGGCCGAGCGCCCGGCGCTGAAGGAGATCGCCTCCGGCCATGTCGCCGCGTGCCATCTGCACGATGGCGGCGTCGGGGCGCTCGCGGCGTGATGCCTCCGTTCTGAAGCAAGATTATTGCTTCAGCGACGCTTGACGCGGGCAGGTGTTCCGCGCGACCTCCTGATCTCACAACGGCAGCGCAGAGGAAGCGTGGGATGGCTAAGAGCACCTTGTCGGCGGACCTTCGTTCGGGCGCGCTCGTCTACCACCGCCTTCCCAAGCCGGGTAAGCTAGAGATCCAGGCGACCAAGCCGCTCGGCAACCAGCGCGACCTGGCGCTCGCCTATTCGCCTGGCGTCGCCGCCGCCTGCGAGGCGATCGTCGAGGACCCGGGCGAGGCCGCCGAGCTGACCTCGCGCCAGAACCTCGTGGCCGTCATCACCAACGGCACCGCCGTGCTCGGCCTTGGCGATATCGGTCCGCTCGCCTCCAAGCCGGTGATGGAGGGCAAGGCCGTCCTCTTCAAGAAATTCGCCGGGATCGACTGCTTCGACATCGAGGTCGAGCAGAAGAACATCGAGAAGTTCGTCGATGTCGTCGCGGCGCTGGAGCCGACCTTCGGCGGCATTAACCTCGAGGACATCAAGGGCCCTGAATGCTTCGAGATCGAGGAGCAGCTCAAGGCCCGGATGAACATCCCGGTCTTCCATGACGACCAGCATGGCACCGCGATCATCGTCAGCGCCGCCGTCCTGAACGGGCTCGACCTCGCCGGCAAGAAGATCGGCGACGTCAAGATCGTCGTCTCCGGCGCCGGCGCGGCCGCGCTGGCCTGCCTCAACCTGCTCGTCTCGCTGGGCGCCCGCACGCAGAACATCTGGGTCACCGACCTCGACGGCGTGGTCTACAAGGGCCGCAACACCCTGATGGACCGCTGGAAAGAGGTCTACGCCCAGGAGACCGAAGCCCGCACGCTCGCCGAAGTCATTCCCGGCGCAGACATCTTCCTCGGCCTTTCCGCCGCCGGCGTGCTGAAGCCGGAGATGGCCAAGGAGATGGCGCAAAAGCCGCTCATCCTGGCGCTGGCCAACCCCTATCCGGAGATCATGCCGGAGGAGGCCCTCGCCGTCCGCCCGGACGCGATGATCTGCACCGGCCGCTCGGACTATCCGAACCAGGTCAACAACGTCCTGTGCTTCCCCTACATCTTCCGCGGCGCGCTCGATGTGCAGGCGACGACGATCAATGAGCCGATGAAGCTCGCCGCCGTCCGCGCCATCGCGGCACTCGCCCGCGAGGCGACCTCGGACGTGGCGGCGCGCGCCTATGGCGGCGAAGCCTCGACCTTCGGCGCGAACTCGCTGATCCCCAACCCGTTCGATCCGCGCCTGATCCTGCGCATCGCGCCGGCGGTGGCGGAAGCGGCGATGGCGACCGGCGTCGCCAAGAAGCCGCTGATCGACCTGGAGGCCTATCGCGAGGACCTGTCGCGCTTCGTCTTCCGCTCCGGCTTCCTGATGAAGCCGCTCTTCGCCAAGGCCAAGGCCGACCCGAAGCGAGTGATCTACGCCGAGGGCGAGGATGAGCGCGTGCTGCGCGCCGCCCAGATCGCGATCGAGGAAGGCATGGCGATCCCGATCCTGATCGGCCGCCCTTCGGTGATCGAGACCCGCGTCAAGCGCTTCGGCCTGACGATCAGGCCCGGCATCGATTGCGAACTGATCAATCCCGAGGACGATCCGCGCTATCGCGACTATGTCCAGACCTATCTCGACATCGCCGGCCGGCGCGGTATCACGCCCGAGGCGGCGCGTTCGCTGGTCCGCACCAACAACACGGTGATCGCGGCGCTCGCCGTGGCTCGCGGCGAGGCCGATGCGATGATCACTGGCCTGGAAGGGCGCTTCCTCTCGCGGCTGCGCCATATCCGCGACATCATCGGGCTGGAGCCCGGCGTCTGCGACATCGCGGCGATGACCTTGGTCATCACCAGCAAGGGCGCGTTCTTCCTGGCCGATACCCATGTGAAGTACGATCCTACCGCCGAAGAGATCGCCGACATGACGATCCTCGCCGCAGGCCATGTCGAGCGCTTCGGCATCGCCCCGAAGATCGCTCTCCTGTCGCATTCGGATTTCGGCGCGGCCGACACGCCGAGCTCAATCAAGATGCGCAAGGCGGTCAAGCTGATCCAGGAGCGCGCGCCGGAACTGGAATGCGACGGCGAGATGGAAGCCGACACCGCCCTCGTCGCGGCGATCCGTGACCGGGTGTTGCCGTCCTCGAAGCTGAAAGGCGTCGCCAACGTCCTGATCTTTCCCAACCTCGACGCGGCCAACATCGCCTACCAGTTCGCCAAGGTGCTAGGCGACGCGTTGCCAGTCGGTCCGATCCTGATCGGCGCCGCCAAGCCGGTGCACATCCTCACCGGCAATGTGACGGCGCGCGGCGTCGTCAACATGACCGCGGTCGCGGTCGCGGAGGCGCAGGGGCGGGCAGCCGCCGGCTGACCTTGGGGGAGGCCTTGTTGAAGTTGTTTCTGAGCCAGCTTTCGAAAGCAGGCCAGTGACTTAAGCTCAGCGGTTGATACCGGCTTTTCGCTCTTGGCGGGCGGCGCGCGATAGGCTCATACTTCGTTTCAGGAGCGGGAAAGGGGCCCGTGCGAAACGTTCGGAGAGCGCTCATGCGTGAGATCCACCGTCAGTCCGGAATCAGGCGCGCCATCCGGCCGCTCGCGCTGGCGAGCGGCCTTTTTCTTGCGCTCGCGGGCTTTGCCGGCGCCGCCATGGCGCAGGTCGTGTTCCATCGCGGCAATGACGGCGACCCCGAGACACTCGATTCGCACAAGACCTCGACGGTCAGCGAAGCCCATCTCCTGCGCGATCTCTCCGAGGGGCTGGTGATCCACCACATCAACGGCGAGGTCGTCCCCGGCGTCGCCGAGAGCTGGACGATGGCGCCGGACGGCAAGAGCTACAGCTTCAAGCTGCGCGCCAACGCCAAATGGTCGAATGGCGACCCGGTCACGGCGAATGATTTCGTGTTCTCGTTCCGGCGCATGGTCAATCCGGAGACCGGGGCGAAATACGCCAACATCCTCTACCCGATCCTCAACGCCGAGAAGATCAACAAGGCCAGTGAAGGCGCCAGGCTCGAGGATCTCGGCGTCAAGGCGCTCGACGAGCGCACGCTCGAGATTTCGCTGGAGCGGCCGACGCCCTATTTCCTGGAGCTGCTGACGCACCAGACCGGGCTGCCGGTCCATGTGCCGTCCGTCCAGAAATTCGGCAAGGACTTCGTCAAGCCGGAGAACTGGGTTTCGAACGGCGCCTACACGCTGAAGGAGTTCGTGCCGAACTCACATATCCGGCTGGAGAAGAACAAGAATTTCCACGACGCCGCGAACGTCAAGATCGACACGGTCATCTACTATCCGACGCCCGACTTCTCGGCCGCCGCCCGCCGCTTCCAGGCCGGCGAGCTGCAGATGACATCGGACATTCCGGCCGACCAGGTCCAGCAATTGCGCGAGAAGCTCGGCAAGGATCAGGTCCGGATCTCGCCCTATCTCGGCACCTATTTCCTGATCATCAACACCGCCAAGAAACCGTTCGACGACATCCGGGTGCGTCGCGCCCTGTCGCTGGTGATCGATCGCGAGTTCATCGCCGAGGAGATCTGGGGCGGCACCATGCTGCCGGCCTATGGCGTGATCCCGCCGAACATCGGCAATTACGGCGAGCGGGCCGAAGCCGACTTCAAGGGTACGTCCCCGCTCGACCGCGAAGACGAGGCCAAGAAGCTGCTCGCCGCCGCGGGCTTCGGACCAGGCGTCCCGCTCAAGGTCCAGCTGCGCTACAATACCACCGACAACAACCGCCGCACCGTCATCGCCATCGCCGAGCAGTGGAAGGCAATCGGCGTCGAGACCAGCTTCATCAACACCGACGGCAAGACGCATTTCGCCCTGCTGCGCGATGGCGGCGATTTCGACATCGCCCGCTATGGCTGGATCGGCGACTATTCCGACCCGCAGAACTTCCTGTTCCTGTTCCAGAGCGACAATACCGGCTTCAACTCCGGCAAGTACAACAACCCGAAATTCGATGCGCTGATGAAACAGGGTGCGGAGGAGATCGACATCGCCAAGCGCGCCGCGATCCTTCGCGAGGCCGATGCGATCCTCGCCGCGGACGTGCCGTGGATCCCGGTGCTCTACTATTCCTCGAAGAACCTGGTGTCGCCGAAGGTGCAAGGCTTCCAGCAGAACCTGCGCGGCGCGCTGCCGACGCGGTTCCTGAGCCTGAAGCCGTGACTGATGCACGTCATGGCCGGGCTTGACCCGGCCATCTCAGGCCGAAGCGGGCGACCGCCAGCGATCATGAGATGCTCGGGCCCGGCCCAAGCATGACGTAGGAACCGCCTCCGTGCTCACCTACATCCTGCGTCGTCTCACCGCCGCGATCCCGACCCTGTTCGTGATCGTGACGATCTCATTCTTCCTGATGCGCGTCGCGCCGGGCGGACCGTTCGATCTCGAACAGCCGCTCGAAGCCAAGGTGATGGAGAACCTGCGGCGCATCTACAAGCTCGACCAGCCGCTGTTCCAGCAATACCTGACCTATCTCGCCGCCCTGCTGCGCGGCGATTTCGGCCCGTCCTTCTATTTCCGCGACTTCTCGATCGGCGAATTGTTCGCGCAGGGGCTGCCGGTCTCGATGCGCCTCGGCGCCTCGGCCCTGCTGCTCGCGCTCGTGATCGGCGGCCCGCTCGGCATGCTCGCCGCCTTCCGCCAGAACGGCGCGGCCGACCACGCGGTGATCGGTTTCGCCACCGCCGGCATCACCATCCCCAACTTCGTCGTCGCGCCGGTGCTGCAGATCGTGTTCGGGCTCACGCTCGCCTGGCTGCCGGTCGGCGGCTGGAACGGCGGCGCCTTCCGCAACAGCGTGCTGCCGGTCGTGACGCTCGCCCTCCCCCAGATCGCCGTCATCGCCAGGATGACACGCGCGGCGATGATCGAAACCTTGCGCGCCAACCATATCCGCACGCTCAGAGCCCAGGGCCTCTCGACCACGACTATCGCGCTGCATGCCGCACGCGGTGCGGCGCTGCCAGTCGTGTCCTATCTCGGGCCGGCGGCAGCGAGCCTGCTCACCGGCTCGGTCGTGGTCGAGACGATCTTCGGCATTCCCGGCATCGGGCGCTATTTCGTCGAGGGCGCGCTCAATCGCGACTACACGCTGGTGATGGGCACGGTCGTCGTGGTCGCGATCTTCGTGCTGCTCTTCAACCTCGTGGTCGACGTGCTCTACGCGCTGCTCGACCCGCGCGTCAGGCTGGAGTGAGCGATGAGCGACACTGCCGCCTGCCCCACCCCGCCCATCGGCCGCTCGCTCTGGCAGGACGCCCGCATCCGCCTGCTGCGCAACCGCGCCGCGGTGGCGAGCCTGATCGTGCTCGCGCTGATGACCCTGGCCTGCATCGTCGGCCCACCGCTGACGGGCCATCCTTACGACCGGGTCTACCAGGACTATGTCCGCGTCCCCGCCAGCCTTTCGGCTTATCCCAAAGCCGAGGCCATCCCCACCGCGGTGCAGCGCATCGCGGCGCGGGTCAGGGCGACGCCGAGCGAGATCGCGGCAGATGCAACCCGCGTCAAACTGGTGCTGACCGCGCTGCGGCCGATCGACCAGCGCCTGCTGGTCTATTTCGATCGCTCCGATCAGTTCGGCACGCCGGTGATCAGCGCCAATGAGCAGGAGGGCCGCCGGCTCAGTCTGGAGGTTCCGATCAAGCGGCAATACTTCCTGTTCGGCACCGACTCCAACGGCCGCGACCTCCTCACCCGCACGCTGATCGCCGGCCGCGTCTCGCTCGCCATCGGCCTGCTCGCCACCGGCGTCGCGCTGATCATCGGCGTCGCCTATGGCGCGACCGCCGGCTATCTCGGCGGGCGCATCGACATGGTGATGATGCGCATCGTCGACGTGCTCTACTCCCTGCCCTTCATCTTCTTCGTCATCCTGCTCGTCGTCTTCTTCGGCCGGAACTTCATCCTGATGTTCCTCGCCGTCGGCGCGATCGAATGGCTCGATATGGCTCGCATCGTCCGCGGCCAGGCGCTCTCGATCAGGCGGCAGGACTATGTGCTGGCGGCCGAGGCGCTCGGCGTCTCGACCGGCGGCATCCTCAGGCGCCACGTCATCCCCAACACGCTCGGGCCGGTCGTCGTCTATGTCACCCTCTTGGTGCCGAAAGTGATCCTGCTCGAAAGCTTCCTCTCCTTCCTCGGCCTCGGCGTGCAGGAGCCGATGACGAGCTGGGGCGTGCTGATCTCGGACGGCGCCCGCGCCATCCAGGCGACGCCGTGGATGCTGATCTTCCCCGCCGTCTTCCTGGTGACGACGCTGTTCTCGCTCAACTTCCTCGGCGACGGCCTGCGCGACGCGCTCGACCCGCGGGATCGCTGAGATGGCGGGCGAACCGATCCTCGCCATCCGCGACCTCAAGGTCCGCTTCCGCACCAATGACGGCCCGTGCGAGGCGGTGCGCGGCATCGATCTCGATATCGGCCCCGGCGAGTTCGTCGCCGTCGTCGGCGAATCCGGTTCCGGCAAGAGCCAGAGCGTGATGGCGGCGATGGGCCTGCTCGCCAGCAATGGCGAGGTCGCCGGCGCGATCCGCTATCGCGAGGTCGATCTTCTGAAGCTGCCGCCTGCAGTCCTGAACAGCTATCGCGGCCGCAAGCTCGCGATGATCTTCCAGGAGCCAATGACCTCGCTCGATCCTCTGTTCCGGATCGGCACGCAGATGGCGGCCCCCTTGTGCAAGCATCAGGGCCTGTCGCGCAAGGCGGCGCGGGCACGGGCGCTGGAACTGCTGAAGCTGGTGCGCATCCCGCATCCGGAGCGCCGGCTCGATTCCTATCCGCACGAGCTCTCCGGCGGGCAGCGTCAGCGCGTGATGATCGCGATGGCCCTCGCCAACGATCCCGACATCCTGATCGCCGACGAGCCGACCACGGCGCTCGACGTCACCATCGAGGCCGAGATTCTGGCGTTGATCGCCGAGCTCAGGCAGCGGCTCGGCATGGCGGTGATCCTGATCAGCCATGATCTCGGCCTGGTCCGCAAATATGCCGAACGCGTCTATGTGATGAAGGCTGGCGAGGTCGTCGAGAGCGGCCCGGCGCAGGTGATCTTCGAGGCGCCACGGCATCCTTACACCAGGGCACTGCTCGCGGCCGAGCCACATGGCCACAAGGCGCCACCGCCGCCCGGCGCTCCGATCCTGCTCGAAGCCCGCGACCTGCGCGTCTCTTTCGACCTGTCCCGCGGCTTCCTCAAGCGAGAGAAGGTGACGCTGCACGCCGTCGACGGCGTCGACCTGACGTTGAAACGCGGCCAGACCATCGGCATCGTCGGCGAATCCGGCTCGGGCAAGTCGACGCTCGGACGCGCCTTGCTCAAGCTCCTGCCCTCGTCAGGGATCGTCCGCTTCGAGGACCGGGCGCTTGCCCCGCTTGACCGCGCCGCGATGCGTCCCTTGCGCCGGAGCCTGCAGGTCGTGTTCCAGGACCCGTTCGGCTCGCTCTCGCCGCGCCTCACCGTCGGCGAGATCATCACCGAGGGCCTGCTGGTGCACGAACCCGCTTTGTCACGCGCCGAGCGCGAGCGGCGGGCCGCGGCAGCGCTCACCGAGGTCTGCCTCGACCCGGCCCTGCGCAATCGCTATCCGCATGAGTTCTCCGGCGGCCAGCGCCAGCGCATCGCCATCGCCCGCGCCATGATCCTGCATCCGGCGCTGGTCGTGCTGGACGAGCCGACCTCGGCGCTCGACCGGACGGTGCAGCAGAGCATCGTCGCCCTGCTCAAGGAGCTGCAGGCGGTGCACGATCTCTCCTATCTCTTCATCAGCCACGACCTTGCCGTGGTCCGCGCCATGGCCGACGAGGTCATGGTGATGAAGGACGGCAGAGTGGTCGAGCGCGGGCCGACCGAGGCGATCTTCGAGGCACCGCAGCAGGACTACACCCAGCGCCTGATCGCGGCCGCGCTGAAGTGCTGAAACGAAAACGCCGCCTCGCTGGTGCGAAGCGGCGCCCTATCGATGTCCGGCCAGGGGAGGCCACCGACACCGGCTAGCTCAAGCTGTTAGAGCGATTTCGGCCAGCTGAGCCGTCATTGCGAGCATAGCGAAGCGATCCAGGGAGACGTAGTGCTCTGCCGCTCCTGGATTGCTTCGTCGCTACGCTCCTCGCAATGACGATTCTCGCGACCCAGTCTGATCGAAAAACGCTCTAGTTCTCGACATAGCTGATCTTGCCGTCCGCCCCCTTCTTCCAGGTGTAGACGGTGTAGTCGAGATTGGTGCGGTCGCCCTTCTTGTCATAGGACATGTCGCCGAGCACGGTCTTGAAGGTCATGCCGGAGTGCATCGCGGCGGCGATCTTCTTCGGATCGAGCGATTTCGCCTGCTCGGCCGCCTGCTTCATGATCTGGACCGCGGCATAGGAGTAGAGTGTGTAGGCCTCGGGATTGATGCCCTTGGCCTCGAAGCGCTTGACCACCTCGGCGGCAGCGGGGCGCCGGCGCGGATCGGGCGGGAAGGTCATCAGCGTGCCTTCGGTACCCGGGCCGCCGATCACGGCGTACTCGTCGGAGGTGATGCCGTCGGCGCCCATCGCCACCGTGGTCAGGCCCTGGTCGCGCATCTGCCGGACGATCAGGCCGAGCTCGGTGTGCAGCCCACCCCAATAGAGCAGGTCGGCCTTGGCTGCCTTGATCTTCGAGACCAGTGCGGAGAAATCCTTCTCGCCAGTGTTGACGCCTTCATAGAGCGCCTCCTTGATGCCGGCGGCGTGCAGGCCCTTGCGGGTCTCGTCGGCGAGGCCCTGGCCGTAGGTCGTCTTGTCATGGACGACGACGATCACCTTGCCCTTGAAGGTCTTGGCGATATGGCCGGAGGCGACGATGCCCTGCTGGTCGTCGCGGCCGCAGGTGCGGAAGACGTTCCAGAGGCCGCGCTCGGTGATCTTCGGATTGGTCGCCGACGGGCTGATCATCAGCATGTCGTTCTCGGCATAGACTTCGGACGCCGGCATGGTGACGCCGGAGTTGAAATGGCCGACGACGAGCTTGACTCCATCGCCGACGAATTTGTTGGCGACCGAGACGCCCTGCTTGGGATCGCCGACATCGTCGCCGCTTGAAAGCACGATCGTCTGGCCGAGAATGCCGCCGGCGGCATTGATGTCGGCGACCGCCTGCTCGACCCCGTTCTTCAATTGCGCGCCGAAGGCAGCGCTCGCGCCGGTCATCGGACCGACGACGCCGAGCTTCACCTGCGCCTGCGCTGCGCCCTGCGACACCGCGAGCGCGCCTGCGGCGAGCATCGCGATCAGATTGGTCCTCATCACCGTTCTCCTCCACGGTCCAAGCCGTGGCCGGACGCTACGTCGCTTGCTTTAACCTGTAAATCTGAGATAGCTGGTTACATGACAGTCGATCGCATAGGCGGCCCCAGCCGCGCCGGTTCCTTGCCGCTCGTCGCCAGCGAGCTCGCCTTCGACTTCACCAACACCACCTCCGATCGCGGCGGGCCGAATGAGCTCGAGCATCTGCGCGAAGGGCGCGACGTCGTGATCTGGGCGCGGCACGCCAAGGTGATCAGCGACAGCGACCGGGACGCGGCGCTGGCCGCGGTCGAGGCGGATGGCAGGCTGGCGGCACGCCTACTCGCCGAGGCACTCGATCTGCGCGACACGATCTACCGGATCGGCGCCGCCCTCTCTCGTCGCCAGCCGCCGAGCGAAGAGGATCGGATGCAGCTGGCCGCCATCCACGCGCATTGCCTCGCCTGCGCCAAGCTCTCGCCGTTTGGCGACGGCTTCGTCTGGCGCTGGGACGCCAGCCAAGCCCTGAGCGAGGCGATCCGCGGGCCGATCGCGCTGTCGGCGTTGACCGTCCTGACCCAGCAGAACCTTGCCCGCATCAAGCAATGCGAGGGCGACCATTGCGGCTGGCTGTTCTTCGACACCACCAAGAACCGGCTGCGGCGCTGGTGCGAGATGTCGGTCTGCGGCAATCGTGCCAAGGTCCGCGCCTTCCGCCAGCGCCATTTCGAGGCGAAGACCGTCAGCTAGCGCAGCCCTGCATCGAACGCCGGTCGGCAAGCCGGCATGATATCTCGCCTCGCGCGCCCGGCTCGGCTAGGAAGGTCCGTCCTTCCCGCATGAGACCCTTCCCCATGAGCCGCACCGTCTACGTCAATGGCGCCTATCTTCCCGAGGAAGAGGCGACGATCTCGATCTTCGACCGCGGCTTCATCTTCGGCGACGGCATCTACGAGGTCTCGGCCGTGCTCGGCGGCAAGCTGGTCGATTGCGAGGCGCATCTGGCGCGGCTGGAGCGCTCAGCCGGCGAGATCGGGCTTGAGCTGCCCTGCTCGCGCGCCGAGCTGATCGCAATCCATCAGGAGCTGATGGCCCGCAACAGCCTGGACGAAGGCAGCATCTATCTGCAGGTCTCGCGCGGCGCTTCCGATCGCGACTTTCCGTTTCCGAAGGGCGTGAAGGCGTCCCTGGTCCTGTTCACGCAGGCGCGTCAGTTCGCCAATACGCCGCTGGCCAAGACCGGCATCAAGGTCGTCAGCACGCCGGATCTGCGCTGGGCGCGGCGCGACATCAAGAGCGTCAACCTGCTCGCTCCCGTGCTGGCCAAGCAGTTCGCCGCTGAGAACGGCGCGCAGGAAGCCTGGATGATCGAAGACGGCGTCGTGACCGAGGGCGCCTCGTCGACCGCCTGGATCGTCAAGGGCAAGACGCTGATCTCGCGCCCGCTCTCGCACAAGGTGCTGCCGGGCATCACCCGCACGGCCGTGCTCGCCTTCCTAGCGGAAAGCGGCTTCACCTTCGAAGAGCGCGAGTTCACGCTGGACGAAGCGCTCGACGCCGAGGAGGCCTTCATCACCTCGGCGACCAGCCTGGTGATGCCGGTGACGACGATCGACGGCCACAGCATCCACAATGGCGCGCCGGGCCCGGCGACGATCCGCCTGCGCGAGATCTATCTCGACCACGCCCGCAAGGGCGGCGTGCTCGGCTGAGGGACTGCTCCGGCGGCGTTCACAGCGCCGCCAGCCGCTTGCCCAAGCCGTCGATGCGCCCGATCGCCGCGGTGAGGCGTTCCCGCCAGCGCGGCCCGCGTGCCTGCGCGTCCTCATAGGCCTCCCGCAGTTCGTCAGGCCGATCGCGGGCCAGAATGTCGATCAGCATGGCGGCCTGGCGGCGATCCTTCACCGCCTTGAGGCTGTCCGGCCCGCCTTGCCGACGGTCCGAGACGATAAGCTTGTGGATGGCGAATCGCTCGGGGCGCGGAATCTGGACCAGCACGCCGCCGCGATAGGTGACCGCGGCCTTGATCGGCTCGGCGATCAGGTAGTTGAGGTAATGCAGGGACTGCGCGTGGATGCCGAGGGCCGGCAACTGCCGCGGCTCCTCACGCTCCGTGAAAGCAGGCGTGAGAAACTCGACCAGCGTTTCGCTGCGGCTCTGCTTCCAGCGCCAGGCACGGCGCTCATCGAGCACCGGTGCCGGCGCGAACGAAAACCCTGCCAGCAGCCGCGGAAGCGCTTCTTCGACCACGTCATCGAGCGCAAGCGACAAGCGCTCGAAGCTGGCTATGTCGATGTCATTGGTCTGCGCCGCCTGATCGAGGCCGAAACGGATGCCGAGTTCGCCTTCATAAAGACGAAAGGCCACCGTCCCGACCAGCGTGCCGCCCAGGCGGAAGACGCCGGCCTTCGCCATTGCCGCCAGCAGGCTGCCTGTCCCGGCATCGACGCCAAGAAAACCCTCGGCGCGCAGAATTCTGATCAACCGGGTCCGGTTGGCTTGCGCGGCGGCAACTTGCTCGCGAAGCACCGGGATCTGCTCAAGACGCTGCCGGAGCGCTTCGCTATCCTCTCCGATATAGGACTTCTTGACCTCGGAGCCGACGCGATAGCTGTTGTACCAATAAGCTCGTCCGTTCCGCTCGACGCGTGTCGGTGTCCCGCGAACCGCCGACACCGCCTCATCGAGCAGCGAGCGCAGCAGATCGTGATAAGCCGCATGGGCAAGCGAAGAATGATAGGTCGCGGGGCTCATCCGTGTTCAACAATTGCAGATTTCGTTGAACACTAGCGTGTGTTCAACGAAAATTCAATTCGTTGAACACACAGAGGCCAACTGCCCCATCACATAGGTCGCGACGACATTGCGCTCGTCGCCGAGCGTGACCAACACGAAGAGCTCCTCGGCGAGGTCGCGCACCGTCTCCAGCCGGTGCGCCATCGCTCGCGTCGCGGCGGGGTCGAGCACGACGACATCGGCCTCGCGCCCCGGCTCGAACGAGCCGATCAGATGGTCGAGGCCAAGCGCCGCCGCATTGCCCAGCGTGATCGCGTGTAGCGCCTCGAAGGCCGAGAGCGACTGGCCCTGCAACTGCAGGATCTTGTAGGCCTCGGCCATGGTGCACAGCATCGAATAGGAGGTGCCGCCGCCGATATCGGTGGCGACCGCGACCTTGACGCCCTCGTGTCGGGCTCGCGCCCAATCGAACAGGCCGGAGCCGAGAAAGAGGTTCGAGGTCGGGCAGAACACGGCGATCGCGCCAGCTTCAGCGAAGGCGCGCCATTCGCGCTTGGTCATGTGGATGCAATGGCCGAGCAGGCTCTTCCTACCCAGCAGTCCGTAATCCTCGTAGATGCCGGCATAGTCGGCGGCGTCGGGATAAAGCTCCCTGGCGAAAGCGATCTCGGCGCGGTTCTCGTTGATATGGGTCTGGACGAAGCACTCGGGATGCTCCTCCACCAGCCGCTGCGAGGCCGCCATCTGCTCCGGCGTCGAGGTCACGGCGAAGCGCGGCGTGATCGCATAGAGCTGCCGGCCCTTGCCATGCCAGCGGTCGATCAGCGCCTTGCTGTCGACATAGCCGCTCTCGGCCGTATCGGTCAGCGCCGGCGGAGCGTTGCGGTCCATCATCACCTTGCCGGCGATCATGCGGGTGTTGCGCCGATGCGATTCTGTGAAGAAGGCCTCGGCCGACTGCTTGTGCACGGAGCAATAGACCGCCGCAGTGGTGGTGCCGCTCGCCAGCAACTCGTCGAGCAGGAAGGCGGAGAGCTTCTGCGCATGGCCCTGCTGCGCCAGCTTCTGCTCCTCGACGAAGGTGTATCTGTTCAGCCACTCCATCAGTTGCGCGCCATAGGAGGCGATCACCTGGGTTTGCGGCATATGGATGTGGGCATCGATGAAGCCCGGCATGATCAGGTGCGGGCGATGGTCGGTGATGGCGGCGCCAGCCGGCAGCGTGGGCAGCAGCGCCCTCGCCGCGCCGGCAGCCCGGATTATACCGTTCTCGATGACGACCAGACCGTCCTCGACATAGCGATGCGCGGCCTCGCCGATCTCGTGCGGATCGGCGACGAACCAGAGAAGCCGGCCGCGCAGGGCTAAGGTCGCACCGTCTTTGCTCAAGGCTCGCCGCTCCGGCTCAAATCGCGATCATATCTGCACCAAATCAAAGCTTCCGGCCAAGCCGCGAACGTGCCTAATCTTGGGGCATGAATCCGATCTGCGAGCGGCAAGACCGCCATGCACCAACCCGCCATGCGTGAGAGCGTGCGTTTCCTGCTCGGTGACGAGCTGGTCGAGATCGCATCCTGCGATCCGACCCGCACGGTGCTCGACTGGCTCAGGCTCGACCGCCGCCGCACCGGCACCAAGGAGGGCTGCGCCGAGGGCGATTGCGGCGCCTGCACCATCGTGGTCGGCCGGCTCGACGGCGACCGCCTGCGCTATGAGGCGATCAACGCCTGCATCCGCTTCCTGCCGACGCTGGACGGCTGCCATGTGCTGACCGTCGAGCATCTGAGAAGCCCTGACGGGGCGCTCCATCCGGTGCAGCAGGCGATGGTCGACTGCCATGGCTCGCAATGCGGCTTCTGCACGCCCGGTTTCGTGATGTCGCTGCTCGCGCTCTGGCTGAACGAGCGCGCGCCTTCGGTGCAGCGGATCGAGGATGCGCTCGCCGGCAATCTCTGCCGCTGCACCGGCTACGAGCCGATCATCGCGGCGGCGCAGCGCATGGATGCAGCTGAGCGCGGGAAGGACCGCTTCGTCGCGGGGATACCCGCACTCATCAACCGGCTGAAGGCGCTCGCTGACGGCGAGACGATCTCGATCGGAGATGGCGAGCGCCATTTCTATGCTCCCGCCACGATCGAGGCCCTCGCCGAGCTCGTCAGCACCCATCCGCAGGCGACGCTCGTGGCTGGCGCCACCGATGTCGGCCTCTGGGTCACCAAGGGCATGCGCCGGCTCGACCCGGTGGTCTATCTCGGCCGGATCGACGAACTGCGTGCGATCTCGGATGAAGGTGACCACCTTCGCCTTAGTGCGATGGCCAACCAGATCGCGGTTCGCGAGGCATTGGCAACCATCTCGCCACAGCTCGACGAGATGATGCGCCGCTTCGGCGGCGAGCAGGTCCGCAATGCCGGCACGATCGGCGGCAACATCGCCAATGGCTCGCCGATCGGCGATCTGCCACCGGCGCTGATCGCGCTCGGCGCAACGCTAGTTTTGCGCAAAGATGGCGAGCGCCGCGAGCTCCCGCTCGAAGCCTTCTTCCTCGACTACCGCAAGCAGGATCGACAGCCCGGCGAATTCGTCGAGGCCGTGCTGGTGCCGAAGCTGCCTGCGGGTGCCCTCTTCCATACCTCTAAGATCTCCAAGCGCTTCGACGAGGACATCTCGGCTGTCTGCGGGGCGTTCCATCTGACGCTGGATGAAGCCGGGCGCGTCAGCGAGGCGCGGCTCGCCTATGGCGGCATGGCCGGCATCCCGAAGCGGGCGAAAGCTGCGGAAGCCGCCTTGCTTGGCCGCTCCTGGAACGAGGCAGCGATCGCTGCCGCAATCGCCGCGCTCGCACAGGATTTCACCCCGCTGACCGATATGCGCGCCTCGGCCGCCTACCGACTCAAGATCGCCGGCAACCTGCTGCGGCGTTTCCTGATCGAGACGACGACGCCTGAGACGTCGACCCGCGTCGCCGGCCTGCTGGCGGAGGCCGCCCATGGCTGACGCGCGCAAACGGCTCGACGCCATGGCGACGCGGCCGATCGTCGGCTCACCGCTGAAGCATGATTCCGCCGAGAAGCACGTCGCCGGCGAGGCCCTCTATATCGACGACATCGCCGAGCCGGCCGGCCTCGCCCATGCCTGCCTCGGTCTCTCCACCATCGCGCATGGCAAGCTGCTGTCGCTCGACCTGTCGGCCGTCGAAGCGGCGCCGGGTGTGCTCACGGTCCTCACTACCGCCGACATCCCCGGCGAGAACGATATCTCCTCGACGCACAAACACGACGAGCCGGTCTTCGCGACGCAGGACATCCTGCATCACGGCCAGCCGCTTTTCGCTGTCGTCGCGCAGACGCGCGAGCAGGCTCGCCACGCCGCACTCCTGGCCGAGGCGAGCTATCAGGAAGCGCCTCCCCTGCTCGACGTCGCCGCCGCCCGCGCCGCCGGCTCCGAACTCGTCACCGAGCCGCTCAAGCTCGAGCGCGGCGATGTCGCCTCTGCTCTCGCCGCCAGCCCGCGCCGGCTCAAGGGTTCGATGGCGATCGGCGGGCAGGATCATTTCTACCTCGAAAGCCAGATCTCGCTCGCCATCCCCGGCGAGGACCAAGACATGCTGGTGCTGTGCTCGACCCAGCATCCGAGCGAAGTCCAGCACATGGTCGCGAACGTGCTCGGCGTCGGTGCGCATGCGGTGACGATCGAGGTCCGGCGCATGGGTGGCGGCTTCGGCGGCAAGGAGACGCAGGCCAATCTCTTCGCCTGCGTCGCGGCGCTTGCCGCCCGCAAGCTGAAGCGGCCGGTCAAGCTCAGGCCCGATCGCGACGACGACATGGTCATCACCGGCAAGCGCCACGACTTCGTCGTCGACTATGAGATCGGCTTCGACGATGACGGTCGCATCCACGCAGTCGATGCCATCTATGCCGCCCGCTGCGGCTGGAATGCAGACCTGTCCGGCCCGGTCACCGACCGCGCGCTGTTCCATATGGACAACTGCTATTTCTACCCGGCGGTGCGGGCCCGTTCGGAGCCCCTGCAGACGCATACGGTCTCGAACACTGCGTTCCGCGGCTTCGGCGGGCCACAGGGCATGGTCGGGGCCGAGCGCTTCATCGAGGAGGTCGCCTACGCCACCGGGCTCGACCCGCTGGAGGTCAGGAAGCGCAATCTCTATGGCGGCGAGGGCCGCGAGATCACGCCCTATCACCAGCGGGTCGAGGACATGATCGCTGGCGAGGTGATCGACGATCTCGCGCATTCCTGCGATTACCGCGCCCGGCAGGAGGCGATCCGCGCCTTCAACCGGGAGAGCCCGGTGATCAAGCGCGGCCTGGCGCTGACGCCGGTCAAGTTCGGGATATCCTTCACCGCGACCTGGTACAATCAGGCGGGCGCGCTGGTCCATGTCTACACCGACGGCACGGTGGCGCTGAACCATGGCGGCACCGAAATGGGCCAGGGGCTCTACCAGAAGGTGGCGCAGATGGTGGCGCAGGCCTTCGGCATCGGGCTGGAGCAGATCAAGATCACCGCGACGACGACCGGCAAGGTGCCGAACACCTCGGCGACGGCCGCCTCCTCCGGCTCCGACCTCAACGGCATGGCGGCGCTCGACGCCTGCGAGACGATCAAGCAGCGGCTCATCGCTTTCGCCTGCAAGCACTGGCAGGAAAAGCCGGAGGCGATCGCTTTCCTGCCTGGCATGGTGCAGGTCGGCGCGCGCGAGATCGGCTTCGTCGAGCTGGTCAAGGCTGCCTATATGGCCCGCGTCCAGCTCTCGGCCACCGGCTTCTATGCGACGCCGAAGATCCATTGGGATCGTAAGGCCGGCCGCGGCCACCCGTTCTACTATTTCGCCTATGGCGCGGCGGCGGCCGAGGTCGTGATCGACACGCTGACCGGCGAGTACAAGGTTGAACGCGTCGACATCCTGCACGACTGCGGCAACTCGCTGAACCCAGCGATTGACAAAGGCCAGATCGAGGGCGGCTTCATCCAGGGCATGGGCTGGCTCACCACCGAGGAGCTGGTCTGGGACGAGAAGGGGCGGCTCAAGACCCACGCGCCGTCGACCTACAAGATTCCCGTCGCCTCCGACCGGCCGCGCATCTTCAACGTCGCGCTGCTGGAGAAGGCTCCCAATCGCGAGCACACCATCCATCGCTCCAAGGCGGTGGGCGAGCCGCCGCTGATGCTGGCGATCAGCGTGCTGCACGCGCTGTCGGATGCGGTGGCGAGCGTCGGCGATCACCGCTTCTGCCCGCAGCTCGACGCACCGGCGACGCCGGAGCGGGTGCTCGATGCGGTCGAGCGGGTGCGGGCCCTGGCGGAGGCGGCACGATGACCCCCGCCGACTTCCTCGCCAGAAGCCTTGCCGAAGGCGCCGTCATCGTCCGGATAGCGGAAGCGCAGGGCTCGACTCCGCGCGAGGCCGGCGCGACGATGATCGTCAGTGCCCGCGGCAGCGCCGGCACGATCGGCGGCGGCCAGCTCGAATTCCATTGCATCGATCTCGCCCGCATCCTGCTCGACAGCGGCGGCCCGCAGCAGCTGATCGACATCCCGCTCGGCCCGCAAATGGGCCAATGCTGCGGCGGACGCGTCCGGGTGGCGATGGAGCCGGCGACCGCAGCGCATCTCGAAGTGCTGAGACAGGATGAGGCGAAAGCTGCGGCCGAGCGACCGCAGGTGCTGATCTTCGGTGCCGGCCATACCGGCAAGGCACTGGCACGCAGCCTCGCTCTGCTGCCGCTCGCCGGGACCCTGATCGACGATCGGCCGGGCCAGTTCGACGAGGTGCCTGCAACCGTCTCCTGCCTGCAGCTCGACGATCCCGAGGCTGCGCTGGCCGCAGCGCGGCCCGGCTCGTCCTTCGTCGTGCTGACCCATAGCCATGCGCTCGATTATCGCCTGGCCGAAGCGGCTCTGCTGCGCGGCGATGCCGCTTATGTCGGGATGATCGGTTCAGGAACCAAGCGCGCCCGCTTCGAGGCGAGCTTTCGCCGCCGACACCCCACCAGCGCGGCTTTGACCGGGCTCACTTGCCCGATCGGCGGATCGGATGTGCATGACAAGCGTCCGGAGGTGATCGCTGCCTTGACGAGTGCCGAGCTGGTGCGTTGCTTGCTTGGCGAGAGAGCGACGAAACGAGCGAGGGCACGGAACCGCCATGACGCAGCCGCCTGACCAGACGGCACCTTCGCGCCTGGCGCTCGCCCATGTCTCGAAGAGCTTTCCGGGCGTGAAGGCCAATCAGGACATCAGCCTTTCCGTCCGCCCCGGCGAGATCCACGCTTTGCTCGGCGAGAACGGCGCCGGCAAATCGACCCTGGTCAAGATCATCTACGGGGTGCAGAGGGCCGATGAGGGGCAAATCAGCTTCGACGGTCGCCCGGTCGAGATCGCCTCGCCCAAGGCGGCGCGCAGGCTCGGCATCGGCATGGTCTTCCAGCATTTCTCGCTGTTCGACGGCATGACCGTGCTGGAGAACATCGCGCTCGGGCTGGATGAGACCGTGCCGGCCGAGGAGCTGAAGGCGCGGATCAAGGCGATCCTCGACAGCTATTCGCTGCCGCTCGACCCTGACCGCGCGGTGCACACGCTCTCTGTCGGCGAGCGCCAGCGCATCGAGATCGTGCGCTGCCTGCTGCAGAAGCCGAAGCTGCTGATCATGGACGAGCCGACCTCGGTGCTGACCCCGCAGGAGGTCGAGCGCCTGTTCGAGACGCTGAGGCAGATTGCCAGCCAAGGCTGTTCGATCCTCTATATCAGCCACAAGCTGCACGAGATCAAAGCGCTCTGCGAGGCCGCCACGATCCTGCGCGGCGGCAAGGTTGTCGCGACCTGCGATCCGCGAACCGAGACGACCCGCCACATGGCTGAGCTGATGATCGGCGCCGAGCTCAAGAACCTCGATCGCCCAGCTGGCGACGGCAAGGCAGGCGCAGCGCGGCTCAGCGTGGACAGGCTCGACATGCCCGGCGAGCCCCCCTTCGGCACCAGCCTGAAGGGAATCTCGTTTTCTGCTCATGCCGGCGAGATCCTCGGCATCGCCGGCGTCGCCGGCAATGGCCAGGCCGAATTGCTGCTGGCGCTCTCCGGCGAGCACATCGCCACCCACAACGATGCGATCAAGCTCGATGGCCGGCCGATCGGCTTTTCGGATGCCGGCGCCCGCCGCGCCGCCGGCCTCGCCTGCGTGCCCGAGGAGCGCAACGGCCATGCCGCCGTGCCCGATTTCTCGCTCGCCGAGAACGTCGTGCTGACCGCGCGCCATCGCCTGCCGCTCGCGCCCTCCGGGCTGATCCGGCAGGGCCCGGTCGAACGCTACGCCGGCGAGGTCATCGCCCGCTTCGATGTCCGTACCACCGGCCCGGCGGCGCTGGCCGGCTCGCTCTCCGGCGGCAATCTGCAGAAATTCATCATGGGCCGCGAGATCGGGCAGCGCCCCGACGTGCTGGTGGTGGCGCAGCCGACCTGGGGCGTCGATGCCGGCGCCGCCGCCGCGATCCGGCAGGCGCTGGTCGATCTTGCCGCGCAGGGCTCGGCCATCGTGGTGATCTCGCAGGACCTCGACGAACTGCTCGAGCTCTCCGACCGGCTCTGCGTCATCAACGAAGGCCGGCTGTCGCAGGCGCGGCCCGTCGCCGGGCTGAAGCTGGAAGAGATCGGCCTCCTGATGGGCGGCGTCCACGGCGAGAGCCACGAAGCGGAGCCGACGCATGCTTGAGTGGCGGCGCCGGCGCGAACCCAGCAAGGCGATGCTGTACCTCAGCCCGCTGATCGCGATCGGGCTCACCATGCTGACCGGCATGCTGGTCTTCGGCGCAATCGGCTATGACGGCCTGCGCGCGGTCACGGCGATCTTCATCACGCCGCTGATCGAGCCGCAGCGCTGGGCCGATCTCGGCGTCAAGGCGGCGCCGCTGATCATGATCGCGCTCGGCCTCGCCATCGGCTTTCGCGCCAATGTCTGGAATATCGGCGCCGAAGGCCAATACGTCATGGGGGCGATCGCCGGCACCGGCGTCGCGCTGTTGACCCATGACATGACCGGCTGGTGGATTCTGCCGGCTATGGCGCTCGCCGGCATCGCGGGCGGGGCCGCCTATGCTGCGCTCCCGGCCCTGCTCAAGGTCAGGCTGCAGGTCAGCGAGATCCTGACCAGCCTGATGCTGACCTATGTCGCGGTGCAGTTCCTGTACTACCTCGTGCGCGGCCCGTGGAAGGATCCGGACGGCTTCAATTTCCCGCAGACCAAGATGTTCAGCGCCAGCCAGACGCTGCCGGCGGTCGCGGAAGGCTCGCTCGTCCATCTCGGCGTGCCCTTGGCGATCCTGCTCGCTCTGATCGCCTGGTTCGTGATGAGCAAGACCATCGCCGGCTATGCCGTCCGCGTCGTCGGGCGCGCCCCGGCCGCCGCCCGCCATGGCGGCTTCGACGCCAATCGCGTCACCTGGGCGGCGCTGCTCGCTGGCGGTGGGCTTGCCGGCCTCGCCGGCCTGTTCGAGGCGGCGGGTCCCTTCGGCCAGCTTACCCCGCAGTTTCCTGTCGGCTACGGCTTCACCGCGATCATCGTCGCCTTTCTCGGCCGCCTCTCGCCTGTTGGTATCGTCTTCGGCGCGCTGGTGCTGGCGGTGACCTATGTCGGCGGCGAGATCGCCCAGAGCACGGTGCGCTTGCCCTCGGCCGCCACCGGCATGTTCCAGGCGCTGCTGCTGTTCTTCCTGCTCGCGACCGATGTGCTGGTGCGCTATCGGCTCGCCTGGAAGGCGCGCCCGGCGAAGGTAGCGCCATGACCGCCGCCATCCTCGTCTCGATCTTCATGACGCTCGCCGCCGCGGCGACGCCGATTCTGCTCGCTGGCCTTGGCGAACTCGTCACCGAGAAGGCCGGCGTGCTCAATCTCGGTGTCGAAGGCATGATGCTGTGCGGCGCGGTCGCGGGCTTCGCCGTCGCCTACTCCACCGGCAGCGTCCCGCTCGGCCTGCTGGCTGCGACAATGGCGGGCGTCGCGGCTGCGATGATCTTCGCGCTGCTGACGCTCGGGCTCGGCTCCAATCAGGTCGCGACCGGCCTCGCCCTGACGATCTTCGGCATCGGCGCCTCCTCGCTGATCGGCGCGGGCTTCGTCGGGCGCACGATCGAGCGGCTCGGTCCGCTCTTCCCGGCCGACTATGCCGCCCATCCCTGGCTGCGCCTCGTCTTCGGCCATGACGCGATCGTCTATCTCTCGCTCGCGCTCGTCCTCACTGTGAGCCTGTTCCTGCGCCGGACCAAGGCCGGGCTGATCCTGCGCGCCGTCGGCGAGAATGCCGATTCCGCCCATGCCATCGGCTATCGCGTGCTGGCGATCCGCACCGCCGCGACCGCCTTCGGCGGCGCGCTGGCCGGGCTCGGCGGCGCCTATTTCTCGCTGGCGCTGACGCCGATGTGGGCCGACCGGTTGACCGCCGGCCGCGGCTGGATCGCGCTCGCGCTCGTCGTCTTCTCCGCCTGGAAGCCAGGCCGGCTGCTGATCGGCGCCTATCTCTTCGGCGCGGTCGCGACCTTCGAATTGCAGGCCAAGGCGGCCGGCCTCAGCTTCATCGCGCCCGAGGTGCTGGCGATGACCCCCTACCTTGCGACGATTGTGGTTCTGACCATGATGTCGCTAGGAGGACGGACCGGCGGGCGCGATGCGCCCGCCTGCCTCGGCAAGCCTTTCCCGGCGCAGTAGCCGCCGCAACCGATAACGGGGAGCATCATCATGTCGACCATCATCACCCGCCGCACCCTTCTTGCGGGCGCTGCCGCGAGCTCAGCCCTGCCGCTGGTCGGCGCGCGCGCGCAGGCGCCATTCGGCGTCGGCTTCGTCTATGTCGGCCCGATCGGCGACCATGGCTACACCTGGACCCACGACCAGGGGCGCCTCGCGCTGGAGAAGGAATACGGCAACAAGATCAAGACCAGCTTCATCGAGAACGTCGCCGAGGGCCCCGACGCCGCCCGCGCCATCCGTCAGCTCGCCCAGGCCGGCAACCAGCTGATCTTCACCACCTCGTTCGGCTTCATGAACCCGACGATCCAGGTCGCCAAGCAGTTCCCGAAGATCTTCTTCGAGCACGCCACCGGCTACCAGCGCGCCGAGAACGTCGCGACCTACAATGCCCGCTTCTATGAGGGCCGCGCCGCGATCGGCACCATCGCCGGCCACATGTCGAAGACCGGCCAGGCCGGCTATGTCGCCTCCTTCCCGATCCCCGAGGTCGTGATGGGCATCAACGCCTTCCATCTCGCGGCGAAGAAGGTGAACCCGAACTTCAAGACCAAGGTGATCTGGTGCTCGACCTGGTACGACCCAGCCAAGGAGGCCGATGCGGCCAAGGCGCTGATCGACCAGGGCGCCGACATGATCACCCAGCACACCGATTCCGCCGCCCCGTTGCAGGCGGCCGAGCAGCGCGGCGTCTTCGCCTTCGGCCAGGCCTCGGACATGAAGGCCTTCGCGCCCAAGGCGCATCTCTCGGCGATCGTCGACGACTGGTCGGGCTACTACATCAAGCGCGTCAAGGAGGCGATGGACGGCACCTGGAAGACCGGCGACGTCTGGCACGGCCTCAAGGAAGGCATGGTCAAGCTCGCGCCCTATAACGACGCCGTCACACCCGCAGCGCGCGCCGCCGCGGACGAAGTGCAGAAGGGTATCGCTGCCGGCACGCTCCACCCCTTCACCGGCGAGCTCAAGGACCAGAAGGGCGTGCTGCGCCTCAAGGCTGGCGAGACGGCCTCCGACGAGATGCTGTCGAAGATGGACTGGTACGTCGACGGCGTGCAGGCGTAAGGCCGCAGTCAAGGCAGCGTCATGCTCGGGCTCGTCCCGAGCATCTCCTGCCGGAGGAGGCTCCTCTCAGCGCCGCCTCGTCATGAGATTCTCGGGTCTGCGCTTCGCTTCGCCCGAGAATACGCTCTCCGCCCACGCACGAAAATTACCCGCAGGAACCCCCTTGCAGATATTTTAAGCTTGAAACAATATGGCTGCCGACGCCGCTCGGACGGGATGGGGAACCCCGCCTGCGGTCGCATCTGCCACGTCCCGGGAGGACATCGGACATGACGCTCAAATTCACCCTGTCGCTCGGCGCCGGCGTGCTCGCGCTCGGGCTCGCCACCGCCCAGGCGCAGGAGCCCTTGAAGATCGGCGTGGTCAGCGTGCTGACCGGCCCTGCCGCCTCGCTCGGCCAACAGGTCCGCGACGGTTTCCAGCTCGCGGTCGACCAGAACGGCGGCAAGCTCGGCGGCGTGCCGGTGCAGATCACCGTGATCGACGACGAGCTCAAGCCCGACGTCGCGGTCGGCAAGGTCCGCAGCTTCGTCGAGGGCGGCAAGGTCGACTTCGTCGTCGGCCCGGTGTTCTCGAACATCCTCGGCGCGATCGCCAAGCCGGTGCTCGATTCCGGCGCGATTCTGATCAGCCCGAATGCCGGCCCCTCGACCATGGCCGGCAAGGCCTGCCACCAGAACTTCTTCGTGACCTCGTACCAGAACGACCAGGTCCATGAGGTGCTGGGCAAGTACGCACAGGACCAGAACTACAAGAAGGCCTACATCATCGCGCCGAACTACCAGGCCGGTAAGGACTCACTCGCCGGCTTCAAGCGCTACTTCAAGGGCGAGGTCCTCGACGAGGTCTATGTTCCGCTGAACGCGCTCGACTTCTCGGCCGAGCTCGCCAAGATCGCCTCGGCCAAGCCGGATGTGGTCTTCGCCTTCCTGCCCGGCGGCCTCGGCGTCAATTTCGTCAAGCAGTGGTCGCAGGCGGGCCTGACCGGCAAGGTGCCCTTCCTTTCCGCCTTCACGGTCGACGAGTCGACCCTGCCGGCGCAGCAGGACGCGGCGGTCGGCATGTTCGGCGGCATGACCTGGGCGCCCAACATGGACAATCCGCAGACGAAGAAGTTCGTCTCGGCCTATGAAGCCGCCTACAAGATCGTGCCCGGCTCCTATGCCCAGCAGGCCTATGACGCAGCGCTCCTGATCGACTCGGCGGTCAAGGCCGCCGGCGGCACCGCCGATAAGGACAAGCTGCGCGCCGCGATCAAGAAGGCCGACTTCACCTCGCTGCGCGGCAAGTTCAAGTTCAACACCAATGGCTACCCGATCCAGGACTTCTACCTGGTCAAGGTCGCCAAGCGGGCCGACGGCAAGTTCCAGACCGAGATCGCCCAGAAGGTGTTCGAGGACTATGCCGACCCGCATGCGAAGGATTGCGCGCTGAAGTGACGCGAAGCGTCATCCTCGGGTGAAGCGCAGCTTCGACCCGAGGATCTCCTTCCACGAGATGCTCGGGTCAAGCCCGAGCATGACGGGATAGCTTTGCCATGACCACCGGCCTCCTCATCGTCCAGATCCTGAACGGGCTGCAGTTCGGCATCCTGCTGTTCTTGGTGGCGGCAGGGCTGACGCTGGTCTTCGGCGTGATGGACTTCATCAACCTGGCGCATGGCGTGCAATACATGCTCGGCGCCTATCTCGCCGTGACCTTCGTCGCGCTGACAGGCTCCTTCGTGCTCGGCCTAGTGCTCGCGCTGGCGGCCGCGCTGGTCTTCGGCCTCGCGCTCGAATTCCTGGTCTTCCGCCATCTCTATGAGCGCGATCATCTCGACCAGGTGCTGGCGACCTTCGGGCTGATCCTCCTGCTCAACCAGGGCGTCAAAATGGTCTGGGGCGCCGCTCCCCTTTCCGTGCCGCTGCCGGCGTTCCTGACCGGCAATGTCGCGCTGATGGACGGCATCCTTTACCCCACCTATCGCTTCGCGCTGATCGGCTCGGGGCTGGCGGTCGGCGCCCTGCTCTGGTTCATCGTCGAGAAGACCCGCACCGGCATGCTGCTGCGCGCCGGCGCCTCCAACGCCCCGATGGTCTCGGCGCTCGGCGTCGATATCCGCAAGCTGTTCATGATTGTCTTCGCCTTCGGCACGATGCTGGCGGGCTTCGCCGGCGCGATGGCGGCGCCGATCCTCTCGGTCGAGCCCGGCATGGGCGACACCGTGCTGATCCTCGCCTTCGTCGTCATCGTCATCGGCGGCATCGGCTCGATCCGCGGCGCCTTCGTCGCGGCGCTGATCGTCGGCCTGGTCGACACGCTCGGCCGCTCCTTCATGAACGACCTGCTGCGCCTGTTCATGAGCGCGCCCTCGGCACGGGCGACCGGCGCGGCGCTCTCTTCGATGCTGATCTACCTCCTGATGGCAGTGGTGCTGTTCGTGCGGCCGGAAGGCCTGCTGCCGGCGCGAGGCCGGACATGAGCGCGCCGGCGACAACAGCCGAGATCGCCAGCGTCGCGCCGCCGCGCGAGCGCGCCAAGGTGCTGCTACCGGCCATCCTGTTCTTGCTGCTGGCTCTCGCGCCGCTCGCCGTCTCACTCGGGATGCCGGCCGGCTGGCTCGCTCTGCTGACGCGGGCGCTGATCTTCGCTATCGCCGCGCTCTCGCTCGACCTCATCCTCGGCGTCGGCGGCCTCGTCTCCTTCGGCCACGCCGCCTTCCTCGGCATCGGCGCCTATGTCACCGGCATCATGATCACCGAAGGCCGCAGCGAGGCGCTCGTCATCCTGCCGGTGATCCTCGCCGTCTGCGCGCTGTTCGGCGCGATAACCGGGGCGGTCTGCCTGCGCACGCGCGGCGTCGCCTTCATCATGATCACCCTCGCCTTCGGCCAGATGGTGTATTTCCTGGCGCAGGCACTCTCGGCCTATGGCGGCGATGACGGGCTGACGCTCTACGAGAAGAGCACCCTCCTCGGCTTCAACCCGTTCGCCAACCGGACCTCCTTTTATTACAGCGTGCTGACCGCGCTCGGCGGCGCCTATCTGCTGGTGCGCGGCCTCGTCGCCTCGCGCTTCGGCCGGGTGCTGCGGGCGGCGCGCGAGAACCCGACCCGCGTCAGCGTCACCGGCTTCGACGTCACCCGCGTGCGCCTCGTCGCCTATGTGATCAGCGGCATGCTGGCCGGCCTTTCCGGCTTCTTCCTCGCCAACCACACCGAGTTCGTCAGCCCGGCCTTCATGTCCTGGCAGCGCTCGGGCGAGCTGATCTTCATGGCCGTGCTCGGCGGCGTCGGCTCTCTGCATGGCGCGATCATCGGCGCGATCGCCTATCTGATCGCCGAGGACGCGCTCTCGCACCTGACCGAGCACTGGCGCGTCATCTTCGGGCCGATGATCATCCTGTTCGTGCTGTTCACCCGCGGCGGCATCGTCGGCTTGCTGCGCAAGCTGGGTGGGCGTCATGGCTGAGCCGGTCCTCGTCCTCGAGGCGTTGAGCAAGTCCTTCGGCGCATTGAAGGTCACTGACGGCGTCAGCCTCGCCGTCGCGCCCGGCGAATTGCACGCGCTGATCGGCCCGAACGGCGCCGGCAAGACCACGCTGGTCCACCAGATCTCCGGCATGCTGACGCCGGACGACGGCACGATCCGCTTCCGCGGCCAGGACGTCACGGCATTCAACGCCGAGAAGCGTGCGCGCCATGGCCTGGCGCGAACCTTCCAGATCACCTCGACCATCGCCTCGCTCTCGGCACTGGAGAATGTCGCGCTCGGCGTGCAGGCCAAGGCGAGCCATCCGCTCTCCTTCTTCCGCAACGCCGCCAGCGATGAGCGCCTCAACCGCCCTGCCCGTGCGGCACTGGAGGCGGTCGGCCTCTCCGAGCGCGCCCATGTCCCCGCCGGCAGTCTCTCGCATGGCGAAAAGCGGGCGCTGGAGATCGCCATGGCGCTGGCGCTGGAGCCGGCGGCGATCCTGCTCGACGAGCCGCTCGCCGGCGTCGGCAAGGAGGAAGGCGAGCGCCTGATCGCCTTGCTCAAGAGCCTGAAGGGGCGCTACGCCATGCTGCTGGTCGAGCACGACATGGAGGCGGTGTTCGCGCTCGCCGACACGGTCAGCGTGCTGGTCTATGGCCGTGTCATCGCCTCGGGCGACCCGGCCCTCGTCAGGGCCGACCCGGCCGTGCGCGAAGCCTATCTCGGCGAGGAGGGGTGATGACCGACGACGTCACCCCTTGTCATTCCGGGGCTTCGCGCAGCGAAGAACCCGGAACCCACGACCGGGTGAGACCATGACGACCATGAACGATCGCGCTCGCCCGGTCATGGGTTCCGGGTTCGCTGCGCGCCCCGGAATGACAGAGAACGAGCCCGCATCATGCTGACCGTCGAAAACCTCGATGCCGGCTATGGCGAGGCGCAGATCCTGTTCGGCGTCGACCTTGCGGTCGGGGCCGGCGAGGTCGTGACCCTTCTCGGCCGCAACGGCATGGGCAAGACCACGACGGTGCGCGCCATCATGGGACTGATCCGGCCGCGCGCCGGGCGCGTCAGCTTCGGCGGTGTCGACCTCACCGGCAGCGCCCCTTTCCGGCTGGCGCAGGCCGGCATCGGCCTCGTGCCCGAGGGGCGGCAGGTCTTCCCGACGCTCTCGGTCGAGGAGAACCTCATCGCCACCGCCGCGAGCCGCTTCGGCCCTGCGCGCTGGACGCTGGAGCGTGTCTACGCCTTCCTGCCGCGGCTCAGGGAGCGCAAGGCCAATCGCGGCAACCAGCTCTCCGGCGGCGAGCAGCAGATGCTGGCGATCGGTCGCGCCCTGATGACCAATCCCAAGCTCGTCATCCTCGACGAGGCGACCGAGGGGCTGGCGCCGATCATCCGCCAGGAGATCTGGTCCTGCCTGTCGGCGCTCAAGGCCGAGGGCGAGTCGATCCTCGTCATCGACAAGAACGTCGATGCGCTCGCCAGGATCGCCGACCGGCATATCGTGCTGGAGAAGGGCCGCGTTGCCTGGCGTGGCTCTAGCGACGATTTGCGCAGCGACAGCGCGGTCAAGGACCGCTTCCTGCATCTTTGAAGAAGGAGACCGAGGATGAAACCGCTCACAGCTGGCGTGACCAAGGCCAATGAGGGGATCGACGCGATCTCCTGGAACATCCTCGGCCAGACCTATGTGCCGAAGATGCTGAGCGAGGACAGCTTTTCCTGGCATGCCACCTTCCCGCCCGGCACCTTCGTGCCGCCGCACATCCATCCGACCCAGGACGAGTTCATCTACATGCTCGAGGGCCGGCTCGACCTCGTGCTCGACGGCCAGGAATCGCATGCCCTGCCCGGCGACCTGATCAAGCTGCCGCGCAACATCCCGCACGGGCTGTTCAACAAGAGCGATGCACCGGTGAAGTGCCTGTTCTGGGTCGCGCCCACCGGCCGCCTCTACGACCTGTTCTGGGCAATCCATTCGATGAAGGAGCAGAACCCGGCCGAGGTCGTCGCCCTGTCGGCGCGCTACGAGATCGACTTCCTGCCGCCCCCGCCCGACGGCGCATGAGCGAGCGGCGGCGCAGTTAAGGTTAAAAAAGACTTACTGCTGCAACCAGAGGCATTAGCGGGCATGGTCTCAACCTGAGCTAGAACACGAGCCAGGCCCATGCCCGCCGCGACCACTTTCCTTGAACGCCGCCGCTCAGTCCGCAACCGGACCCTGATCGGCGGGAAGGCCATCTTCAACCAGCGCCAGTCGACGCTGGACTGCACGGTCAGGAATCTGTCGGAGGACGGCGCACTGCTGGTCTTCCCGAACAGCGTCGTCCTGCCCGAACTGTTCGAGCTCTACTTTCCGCTGAAGCGCGAGAGCCGCATGGTGCGCAGCCGCTGGCGTGACGGCGAGCGTATCGGCGTCTCCTTCGCCGCCGCCACAAGGCAGGACGAAGCACCGATCCCCCTCGACCTCGTGCGGCGCCTGCGCCAGCTCGAGCAGGAAAACACGGCGCTGAAGGCACGCATCGTCGAGCTGACAGAGGGCGCCTGATTTCCGGCTGAATTTCGCCGGCTTGCGCCGCCGACATCGCGCCCCGATTCGAGGGGGTAGCGATGAAACGATTCTGGCTCGCCACAGGCATTGTCGCCGCGGCTTTGGGCATCACCGCCTTCGTGCAGAACACCGCGCTGCTGGCGCCAGCGGCGACGGAACGTCCTGTTCTGCTGGCGCATCGCGGGCTGGCGCAGACCTATCCATCAAGCGGCGTCACCGACACGACCTGCACGGCGAGCCGCATGAACCCGCCGGAACATCCCTATCTGGAGAATACGCTGGCCTCGATGGAGGCGGCTTTCGCGGCGGGAGCGGACATCGTCGAATTCGACATCCACCCGACCACCGACGGCCAATTCGCCGTGATCCATGACTGGACGCTGGACTGCCGGACGAACGGCACGGGCGTCACCCGCGAGAGAACGCTGACCGAGCTCAAGGCGCTCGACATCGGCCATGGCTATACGGCCGATGGCGGCAAGACCTACCCGTTCCGCGGCAAGGGCGTCGGCCTGATGCCGTCTTTGGACGAGGTGCTGGCGCGCTTTCCCGATCGCCGCCTGCTGATCAACGTCAAGAGCAACGATCCGCGCGAGGGCGAGGCGCTGGCCGAGCGCCTGCTGAAGCTCCCTCCAGCACAGCTTCCGCTGCTGATGGCCTATGGCGGCGATCGCCCGATCACGGTCCTGCGTGCGCGCATCCCGACCCTGCGCACCATGTCCAAGGAGGCGGAGAAGCGCTGCCTGATCCACCATCTCGCGCTCGGCTGGGCCGGATTGACGCCCGAAGCCTGCGAACGGCAGCTGCTGTTAATCCCTTCCAACTACGCCAGCTGGATCTGGGGCTGGCCGGCACGATTCACGAACCGCATGCGTGCCGTCGGGAGCGAGATCATCGTCGCCGGCCCCTTGGTCGGTGGCGATGGCTCCGCCGGAATCGACCGGGCCGAGGAGCTGACCGCCCTCAAGCGGCCCCTCCCCGGCATCTGGACCAACCGCATCGACCGGATCGCGCCGCTGGTGCAGGCCGAGCCGCGCTGACACGGCGTAAGGCGCGGCCCCCGGCGGAATTAACTTGACGCTACGTGAGGATCGGAGGAAGGCCGAAGATACTGGCGACGGAGAGGCCCGATGCAGCCCACCGCTTTTTCCACGGCCGGCATCGACCCGGCGAAGCAGCTGGACGCTTGGCGCGCCTGGTTCGACCCTGTGTTCGAAGCCGAAGCCACCGACCTCGAGCAAGGCTTCCTCGCAAGTAGCGAGACCTGGAATTTCAGTGGCTTCGGGCTGAGCCGCGTGCGAGCCCCCAAGCTCCGGGCGGTCCGGACACCTGAGCTGATCAGGCGCAATCCCGTCGATCATTGGGTCCTTACCATCGGCAATGTGCGAACGGTGGGGCAAGCCGCAGCCGGCCGGTCGATGGACATCCCCGCGGGGCTCCCTTTCATAGCTTCGCTTGGTCGCACCATCGTGAGCGCCCGCGAGGCGGACGAACGACTCCAGCTCTATCTTCCGCGAGATACGTTCCCAGAACTTGGCACGATCCTGGAAAAGGCCGAAGGCCGCCCGATCGACGGCCCCTTGGGGTCGCTTCTGGCCGACTTCATGGTGCTGCTCTCACGGAGCGCGTCCGCGGTCACCGGCGCCGAGATGCCCAACCTCAGCCTCGCTTTGCGAGGCCTGCTTCGCGCTTGCATCATCCCGTCATTGGAGGTCGAGGCCGATCCCTTCACCCCCGCACCACTCGCAGTCATTCGGATGCAAAAGGTGACGCGTCTCGTGGATGCCCATCTTCACGACCCTGCCCTTGGCCCGGCCATGATCTGCCAATTGGCCGGAATGTCGCGTTCACAGCTTTACCGGCTTCTGGAGGGCGAAGGTGGCGTCGGACATTTCATCCAGAGGCGGCGCCTGAAGCGCTGCTGCATCGAATTGTCCCATGCGAGTGAGGACCGCTCCGTTTGGGCGGTCGCCATGCGCTTTGGTTTTCACGATCCGTCGAGCTTCAGCCGGTCCTTCAAGAAGGAGTTCGGCACGACCCCCCGCGAGTTCCGGGATGCAGCCCGGATGGGCTTGTCCACGCATATGCTGGGCGCACGAGCAACCGCTCTGCAAGACCCGACCTTGCGCGATCTCTTGCAGAGCATGCAGCCTGCTTGAGGAAGGAGCACCGATGGAGGCGCTGAGGCAGCCTCAGCCTTTCGCCGGTTGCGCGACCGATAGCACGGTCTTGCCGGCATAGGCCTTCACGATCTGCTCGCGCTTGCCATAGGGCAGGACGCGCTCGACATCGTCGAAGCCGTTCGGCGCAAGCGCCTCCACCGCATCGATGACGCGCTCCGGGCCGCCCGCCCGATTCATCGCGACGATTTCGGCCGTCGCCGGCAGGCGCAGGGCCTCATAGGCCGCGAGCGCATGGCGCGGATGTTCGGCCTTGACCAGGAGATCGGCGAGGCAGCGCGCATCGAGAATCGCCTGCGAGGCGCCATTGGAGCCGACCGGATACATCGGGTGGGCGGCGTCGCCGAGCAGCGTCACCCGGCCATGGCTCCAGCGCGGCAACGGATCGCGGTCGCACATCGGGTATTCCCAGAAGGTGCCGCTCGCCTTGATCATGGCGAGGATGTCCAGTCCGGGCACGGTGAAGCGCTTGGCGAAGGGCAAAACGTCCTCCAGCCGGCCGGCCTTGGACCAGGCCTCCTTCGGTGGCGGCTTGGTTGGGTCGCCCGTGCGGATGTTGACGACCCAGTTAGTCAGGCGCGTACCCGGGTTCTTGCCCTCGGCGATCGGATAGAGCACGAGCTTGCCGGCCATGCCGCCGGCGATGATCATGCTCTCGCCGTCGAGGAAGGCCGGCCAGTCGCAGGCGCCGCGCCACATCTGGACGCCGTTCCAGCGCGGCCCGCCCTGGTTCGGGAAGTAATGCGCCCGCACCGTCGAATGGATGCCGTCGGCGCCGATCAGGATGTCGGCTCGCGCCGTCTGGCCGCCCTCACCCAGCCTGGCATCGGCGAAATGCGCGGTGACGCCACCCTCGTCCTGCAGGAAACCCTGCAGGCGCCGGCCGGTGCGGATCGCATCGGCGCCCAGCCGCTCGATCACGGCGTCGCGAATCACGCCCTGGAGCCGGCCGCGATGGATCGAAAACTGCGGCACGGGTGCGCCGGCGTGCAGGCCGCGCAGCTCGCGCCAGACGGTCTGGCCGAAGCGGTTCATGTAGACCAGCTCGCGCGTGCGGATCGCCACCGCATCGAGCGCCGGCAGGAGCCCCAGTTCGGCCAGCTCGCGGATCGCATGCGGCAGCGTATTGATGCCGACGCCGACCTCGCGGATCTCGCTCGCCTGCTCGTAGACCGTCGCGGCGATGCCGCGCGCGTGCAGCATCAGGGCCAGTGACAGCCCCCCGATGCCGCCGCCGATGATGATGGCCTTCATGCCGCGTTCCGCTCCCCTGAATTATTTCAAACTTCAAATAATCCGGGGTGTTTTGTCAATCGCTCCACAAAGCTGGTGAAAACCGCCGCAATTTCGCGGCTTTTGACAGGAACGAAGCCGATTGCTGTGCGTATGTACGGCCGATGCCGTCGTGTTTCGGCGGCGGGCATGTCAAATGGCGGGTTCGTGCGCGAGAGCGCGTCGATTCGCCGCGTTGCGCCGGAGTCCGCTGGGGTCCGGCGCGGCGTCAACTTTAACAATGATTGGTCTCTAGGAGGTTTTCATGACCAAGAACGAACTGATCGCCGCGATCGCGGACGAGACGGGCAAGACCAAGGCCGATGTCTCGGCCATCCTCGGCTCGCTCGCCGGCGTCGTCGCCAAGACGCTGAAGTCGGGCGGCGACGTCACGCTCGGCGGCATCGGCAAGCTGGCGGCGGCCAAGCGCGAAGCCCGCGAGGCTCGCAACCCGTCGACCGGCGCGACCATCAAGGTCCCGGCCAAGACGGTCGTGAAGTTCAAGGTCACCAAGGATCTGGCCGACGCCGTCGCCTGAGCCTTGTTGGACAGCGGCGGCTCCCACTCCGGTGGAGGCCGCTTGACCGATCAGCCTGCAACGCAAGCTGATCGGTTAAACGGCCTGCGAGCCGCCGCAGCTTGACCTAAACGCGTTGCTGGCCACAGTAGCGCGATGTTCCTCCGCCTCTTCACCGATTTGCGCGCAGCCAAGGTCCCGGTGACCTTGCGCGAGTATCTTGCGCTGCTGGAAGGCGTCGAGGCCGAGCTCGCCGAGTATCGCGTCGACGAGTTCTACTATCTCGCCCGCGCCTGCCTGGTGAAGGACGAGCGCCATCTCGACCGCTTCGACCGCGTCTTTGCGGAAGTCTTCAAGGGCGTCGAGACTTTAGGCGAAGCTTTCGAGCAGGTCGGCATCCCCGAGGAGTGGCTGCGCAAGCTCGCCGAGAAATTCCTGACCGACGAGGAGAAGGCCCAGCTCGATGCCCTCGGCTGGGAGAAGCTGCTGGAGACGCTGAAGCAGCGCCTCGCCGAGCAGAAGGGCCGCCATCAGGGCGGCTCGAAATGGATCGGCACCGCCGGTACCTCGCCCTATGGCGCCTATGGCTACAATCCCGAAGGCGTGCGTATCGGCCAGGACAAGAACCGCAATTTCCGGGCGGTGAAGGTCTGGGACAAGCGCGAGTTCAAGGACTTCGACGACACGCGCGAGCTCGGCGTGCGAAACCTGCGGATCGCGCTGCGGCGCCTGCGCAAATTCGCCCGCACCGGCGCGGCCGAGGAACTCGACCTCGACCAGACCATCACCGAGACCGCCAAGCACGGCTATCTCGACGTCAAGCTCCGGCCCGAGCGGCACAATGCCGTGAAGGTGCTGCTCTTCCTCGATGTCGGCGGCTCGATGGACTGGCATATCGAACTGGCCGAGGAGCTGTTCTCGGCAGCGCGGGCCGAGTTCAAGCATTTCGAGCATTTCTACTTCCACAACTGCCCCTATGAGCGGGTCTGGAAGGAGAACCGGCGCCGGCACGACCAGGTGATCCCGACCTTCGACGTGCTGCGGACCTACCCCGCCGATTATCGCCTCGTCTTCGTCGGCGACGCCTCGATGAGCCCCTATGAGATCGCGATGCCGGGCGGCTCGGTCGAGCACTGGAACGAGGAGGCCGGCGAGGTCTGGATGCGCCGGCTGACCGAGCGCTTCCCGAAATCGGTCTGGCTCAATCCCATCCAGCAGAATCTGTGGGGCTACACCCAGTCGATCCGCCAGATCGCCGGGCTGATGGGCGGGCGGATGTTTCCGCTGACGCTCGACGGCCTGGATGGAGCGATGAAAGCGCTGACGCGGTAGCGCCGCTCAGCGCCTGGCTGGCCGGGCGCGCCCTTCGATGGCTGCGACGAGGGTCTGGCTGCCCTCGACCAGATGCTGACGCAGGACGTGAACCGCCCTGCCCGCGTCGCGCTGCCGGCACGCCCCAAGCAGCTCCCTGTGCTCGGTCTGGGAACGGCTGCGATAGTCGAAATTCGACAGCAGGATGCGGACATAACGATCGGCGGCATTGTGGTGCGCGTCGATCAGGGTCAGCAGCCGGCCATTCCCACAGGCGCTATACAAGGCAAGATGGAAGGCCCTGTTCAGGGCGCCCCACCTGCCCACATCCGGCTCGGCATCGATGCGCCGCAGCACATCGTCCGCCTCGTCGAGTTTCGCCTCTGCAATGGCGGCAACCGAAAGGCGCAGCGCTTCACATTCGAGCAGCTCGCGCAGCGCATAGATTTCAGCAATCTCGACCCCGTCCATCGCGGCGACATGAGCGCCCTTGGTCGGATGGATCGAGACGAGGCCTTCCGCCTCCAGCTGGCGCAGGGCGTCACGCACCGGCATCCGGCTGAAGCCGAACTGTTCCGCGAGATCGTCCTGACGAAGCACGGTGCCGGCCGCCAGGCTTCCATCCGCGATGGCTTCGCGCAGAACGCCGGCGACCTGCTCCGCCACGGTCTGGGGCTTCTGCTTCAGCGCTTCCGCCAATCCGAGCAAGCGACGTCCTCCGGTTCACCCGCACCTCTAGCAGAGCCGCACCGCTTCGGATATAAGTATACTCGTATACGAGGATACCAGTGTGCGAACGTCGGAGGAGATTGCCCATGTCGGACCAGCGCAGCGTTACCAAACCCATCGACGCCGTGGTCATCGGCGGCGGTATCGCCGGATGCACGCTGGCCTACGAGCTCGCGACCAGAGGCGTGAAAACGGTCGTGCTCGAGCAGAGCATGATCGCCGCCGAGTCCTCGGGCCGAAACACGGGAACCCTGCTGAGCGGCCCGGAAAGGCCAGTGGTTGACCTGCTCGACGCCTGTGCCGGGATCTACGCTGAGCTCGCCGACGGGCCGGTACCGTTCGAATTCGGCCGCATCGGCCATCTGCTCATCTCCGAGGACGAGGCCAGCTTCGAGCAGGCCGCGGCCGCCGCGGAGCGCTACCGTGCAGCCGGCGTGGCGATGGAGAAGCTGTCGGGCGCGGAGCTGGCGAGGGACTATCCGCGGATCGGCTTCAAGGTGGCGGGAGCCTATTCCGTCGACCGCGCCTGGACATTGGAGCCGATGGGCGCGACGCACGCCTTCGCCCATGCCGCCCGCGAGGCCGGCGCCACGATCAGGACCGGCCTGCGCGTCGCCCAGATCCATTCGCGCGGCGGGAAGGTCCAGGGCGTCCTCACTGACCAGGGCATCATTCCCGCCGATCTCGTCTTCATCGCCAACGGCTTGTGGATGTCGGACCTGCTGCGACGGACCGTGGGCGATGGGCCGCTTCCCGGCTTGCCCTTCACCGCCGGGCGCGGCTGGCTGATCCAGCTCGGCAAGCTCGATTTCGAGCTGCCCTGGATCGTCGAGGAGCTGACCTGGCCGGGCCAGGAGGAACTCGGCCGGAGAATGGATCTCGGCGGCCTCGCAGACGTCGCCGACCAGCGCGACGACCGGCCAATGGTGGAAGCGATCTGCCTGAACCCGATGCAAGGCGGCGATGCCCGTCTCGGCGCCTCGCTCCAACCTGCCTTTCGCGACCTGCTGCGCAATACCGACATGGCGAGCCGGATCGCGCAGCGGACGCTGCGCATGCTGCCCGGCCTCGGGACGCCGCCGGTCAGGAACGTCTACCCCGGCAACCGACCGATGCTCCCGGACGGCCTGCCGGTCGCGGGCAAGACCGCGATCGAAGGCCTGTTCGTCCACGGCGGGCTGGGATCGATCGGCATGCACGCGGCACCGGCGACGGCGCGCTGGCTGGTCGAGGCCGTACTGTCGGGCGACGGCAATCCCGAGCAGGAATGGCTCCGGCCGGACCGCTTCCCCGGCTGGGGAGCCTAGCGCCTCCATCTAGCCGAGGAGATGCCGACCCGCTAAGCGTCGCAGCCATGCAAGCCGACGACGATACAACCCTGCCCTTCTGGCGCCAGCGGCCGCGGCCGATCGGCTTCGAGATCGCCTATCGGCTCAAGGGCGATGTGCTGGAGATCGATTCGACCCGCAAGGTCGATCAGGTCAGGCTCTCGGCCGTCGAGCAGGTGCGCTTCATCTATGCGCCGAGCAATGTCTCGTCGAAGGGCTTCCGGACGCAGCTGCGCCTGAGCGATGGCCGGACGATCAGCTTCGGCAACCTGTCCTGGCGCTCGCTCACCGACATCGACCGGGACGATACGCGCTATCACGCCTTCGTCGCGGCGCTGTCCGCCGCGATCACGCGCGCCAATCCAAAGGCGCGCTTCCGCGCCGGCAAGCCCTATCTGCTCTGGCTGGCCTTGGCGATCGCCGGCGGCGGCGCCATGCTGATGCTGACCTTCTTCAGCCTGCGTGCCTTCCAGCAGGGCGCAACCGCCGCCGCTGGGCTCGGGCTCGTACTCGCGGCAGCCTCGTTCTGGCAGGTCTGGCCGATGATCCGGCTCAACCGGCCGCGGGATCTTGGGAGCGGCGAGGTCCCCGACGATCTCGTCCCGGGCCGGCGGCCGGCCTGAAGCCTGCTACCTCACCACCAGCACCGAGCACTTCGCCCGGCGCACGATCGTCGAGGCGTTCGAGCCGATGACATAGGCCAGCATGCCGGGCTCGTGCGAGCCGATGACGATGAGGTCGGCGCCGCTGGCATCGGCCTCGGCCAGCACCTCGCCATGGACCGAGCCGACCAGGACCTTGGCCGAGACGCGCTCGGCCGGCAGGTTCACCTTGGCGGCGATCTCGGCGAGCTTGGCTTCGGATTCGGATTGCTGGCCGGCGTCGAAGTCGGCCGGCACGAACTCCATGTAGGTAATCGGTACCAGCGAGCGGACATAGACCAGCCTGATGGACCCTTCCGACTGGTTGGCGAAGCCCTCGGCCGCGGTGATGGCCGGGCCTGCCAGCTCGGCCTCGGCGAGATCGACCGGGACCAGAATCGATTTGTACATCGCATCCTCCTCCGGCGTGGCCCGCCCGGCCGCATGGTCGAACGATCGGAACCGACGCCTATACACTATGTCGGAGCATATTCCCCCAAGGGAAGAGCGTCGCGTCGTCGCGAGCCGCTCCGACATCCAATGCCGCGATCATCGCGGAGAGATGCGTGTTCGTCCTTGCGGTCGATCAATCAGGCCGGCGCGGGCGCTCCCCCAGGACGAGGAGAGAGCCTGTCGTGTTTCGAGCTCACCGCGGCGCGATGCCTCGGCATGACGGCGAGGGTCCGAAAACTCAGCCCTGGCGGGCCGGCGTGCGCACCACGAGGCCGTCGAGATCGTCGCGGACCCTGATCTGGCAGGACAGTCGCGAATTCGGACGGACGTCGAAGGCGAAGTCGAGCATGTCCTCCTCCATCGGCTCGGCATGGCCGGTCTTTTCGGTCCAGGCGTCGTCGACATAGACATGGCAGGTGGCGCAGGCGCAGGCGCCGCCGCATTCGGCCTCGATGCCCGGCACGCCGTTGCGCACCGCGACCTCCATCACGGTCGAACCCGTCTCGCCCTCGACCGTGCGGCTGGTGCCCTGGGCGTCGATGTAGGTGATCTTCGGCATCGTGAACTCCGGCCGCCTGGCGGCGGCTGCGCGGCTGGCGCGATCGGGAGGAACCGGCCGGGCGTCCTGGCGGGCCACGGGCAGGTTCGCGAGAGGGACATCGCCCGCGAACGGGGAGCCCGCGGACATCGCATCTCTAGAAGATTTCGAAAGCGGACGAAACGGCGATCTCGGCCGTGCCGCCCCGCCCGTCCTGCGGCGTCAGGCCGCGCAGTCGAGCCGCGAGATGACGGCGCGCGCCTCGGCCGCGGCGAGCGTCAGCGCGTCCAGCGCATCCTCGCGCGGCGCGGCTCCGGCCTGGGTGAGCTGCTGCTCGATCCGGTCGGCGGCCTCGGCCACCTGCCAGGCGCCGATGGCGCGTGCAGCTCCCTTCAAGGTATGGGCGGCGTCGCGGCCGACACTGGCGTCGCCGCCATGGATGGCGCGCAGTTGACGGGCGCATTGCTGGGCGAACAGCATCAGCAGCTCGCGCTCCAGCTCGGCATCGCCGCCGGTCTGGCGGGCGAGATGCACGAGGTCGATGGCAGTCTGGGACATGGGGGAACTCGGTTTTCTCTCGCGCTGCGGAACTCGCGCAGCCTTCTGACCCCTGATGAAGCGCCGTTATGGTGAATGAGGCGTTAACGACGTTTGTGAATCAGACGGTCAAACGGGTTTCAATCCCTGCTTGCCTCAACTACCCTTCGAGACAGTAAACGATGGGCGTCGTGTCGCTTGTAGGATCCGGCTGGAGGCTGCCGGTTCCCGCTCTGCGGCGGACATCACCGCCCGTCGCAAGTAGCGTAGCGAGGCGGCATTCATGACCCGGCAGAACAAGCTCCAGGATCCGACCGAAGCGGCAATGTCGGCGATCGAGGAGGCGCTGAGGCTCGATCCGTCGAAGACCGAGGGGCAGGCTTCCGCCGAACCGAGGCTGCCCTCGACGGGCGAGAACGAGCTCAAGATCGAGCTGCCGCGCGTCGAAAGCGCTCCGATCGCGCCGGCCAGCGCCGAGCCCGCATCCGAACCGCTTCCCTCCCCTGCCCGCCCCGCCATCGCGCCGGACACCAGCCGCGTCGCCAATGACGACCGCCGGGATTCCTCCTCGCTCGTCCAGGCCTTCGCCGCCCGGCCCTCCGGCCGACCCTATTGGCTCGCCGCTCTCGCCTCCCTCGCCTGGGCCGGCGGTGTCGGCTTCACCCTCGTCAGCCGCTACGGCACCTTCACCGAAGGGCTGCCGGCCGGCATGGCCGCCTGGGGCCCGGGCCAATGGGCGCTGCTGGCGCTCGGCGCCGGCGCTCCGGTGGTGTTCTTCTTCGTGCTGGCGGCGCTCTATCGCCGGACGCAGGAAATGCGCCTGGTCTCGCGCGCCATGACCGAAGTCGCGCTGCGCCTGGCTGAGCCGGAGGTGGTCGCGGCGGATTCCGTGCTGTCGCTCAGCCAGACCATCCGCCGCGAGGTCGCCGCCATGGGCGACGGCATCGAGCGCGCCGTGGCGCGCGCCGGCGAGCTCGAGACCATTGTGCGCGGCGAGATCGCGACGCTGGAACGCGCCTATGCCGACAACGAAATCCGTCTGCGCTCCCTGATCGACGAGCTTGTTACCCAGCGCGAATCCGTCGTCGGCAATGCCGAGCGGGTGAAGTTCGCGATCTCGGGCGCGCATGAGAGCATCACCAAGGACCTGGAGACCGCCAGCCGCTCGATCTCCGAGGCGGTGGCCGAGGCCGGCGAGCGCGTCACCTCGCGCCTGACCGACAAGGGCGACCAGATCACACTGGCGCTCGGCCATGCCGGCGAGCGCATGGTCGACGAGATCAGCGGCCGCGGCAACGACCTGGTCGAGCGCCTGCAGTCGACCTCGCACGACGTCAGCGAGCGCATGACGAATGCGAGCCAGTCGATGACGGCCGTGCTCGACAATCGCGCCCAGGAGATCGCGGGCTCGATCGAGCGCACCGGCTCCGTCCTCACCGAGGGCCTGACTGCCGGCGCCCGCGACGTCACCCGCGCCATCAGCGAGACCGGCGCGCAGGTCGTCGAGTCGCTGGCGAGCCGCGCCGAGACGGTAAACGAGACGCTGCGCTCGACCGGTGACAACCTCGCCCAGGAGATCACCCAGCGCGGCGCCACAGTCGCCGAGCGCTTCGAGCAGAGCGGACGCACGCTGGTCGACCTGTTCGACACGCAGAGCAACAGCCTGACCCAGCGCCTGACGGAGACCGGCGAGACGCTGCGGACCTCGATCAGCAGCGAAGGCGAGAGCGTCACCACCCGCCTCGCCGAGGTCGGCCGCGGCGTGCACATGCTGCTCGGCAAGCAGAACGAACTCGTCGTCAACCGCATCCAGCAGGCCGGCGACACCGTCCACGGCCTGATCGCCAGCCAGGGCGAGACGCTGGTCGAGAAGCTCGAAGGCACCGTCCAGACCGTCGACAGCCTGCTGCGCGAAAAGACCGATTCGATCGTGGTACGCTTCGACGAGGCCGGCCGCGGTCTGCACTCGCTGATCGGCGAGCGCGGCGAGGAACTGACCGCGCGCATCTCCGCCGTCGGCGCGACCGTGCACAGCCTGTTCTCGGAAGAGGCCAGCAGCCTCGTCACCCGCCTCTCCGACCTCGGCCACGAGGTCCGCAGCACGATCGGCGAGCAGGGCGACCATCTGGTCGGCCGGCTGTCCGAGACCGGCCAGCGCCTGCAGGAGGCGATCAGCGAGCGCGGCGACGGGCTGGTGCTGCGCATGGCCGAAATCGGCCAGGGCGTCGAGCATGCGATCGGCGAGCGCGCCGACAGCATCGTCAACCGCGTCGCCGATGCCGGCCGCAGCGTTGAGGTCATGATCGGCGAGCGCGGCGATGGCCTGGTCTCGCGCCTGTCCGAGACCACGCATGAGATCGAGCGGACGCTGGGCGGCCGCGCCGACGGCATCGTCGCCCGCATCGCCGACGCCAGCCGCGGCATCGAGAGCGTGATCGGCGAGCGCGGCGACGGCCTTGTCGCCAAGCTGTCCGAGACCACCGAGGAGATCCACCGGACGCTCGGCGACCGCGCAGAGGGCATCGTCTCGCGCGTGGCCCATGCCGGCCGCGACGTCGAATCGGCGATCGGGGAACGCGGCGACGGGCTGATCGCCCGCCTCTCCGAGGTCGCCCGCGAGGTCCACGCCACCATCGGCGAGCGCGGCGACAGCCTCGTCACCCGCCTGTCGGATGTCGGCACCGAGGTCCACACCGCCATCGGCGAACGCGGCGACAGCCTCGTCGCCCGCCTGTCGGATGTCAGCGCCGAGGTCCACTCCGCCATCGGCGAGCGCGGCGACAGCCTGGTGGCGCGCCTGTCGCATGTCGGCAGCGAGGTTCAAAGCGCGATCGGCAGCCAGCGCGAGACGCTGGTGTCGCAGCTCACCGACGCCGGCGCCGGCGTGCGCAATCTGCTCATCGCGGAGGGCGAGGCACTCAGCGGTCGCGTGATCGCGACCGGCCAGGACATACAGGAACTGCTCTCCGGCCAGAGCCAGGCGCTCGTCACCCGTGTCGCCGATGTCGGCCGTTCGGTGCATGGCCTGCTGGCGGAGCGTGGCAACGCCCTGATCGACCGGCTGGCCGATGCCAGCGGCACCGCCCATCGCCAGCTCGACGAGACCGGCGAAGCGCTCGCCGCCAAGATCCTGGCCGCCAGCGAGACGGCGAAGTCGGTCATCGACGACCAGCACAGCGGCTTCATCGCCCGCCTCGGCCAGGCCGGGGACGAGGTCGGCGCCCTGCTCGGCACCCAGCGCGACGCGATCATCGCCGGCCTCACCGCCACCGGCCGCGAGGTCCATGGCCTGATCGGCGAGCAGAGCCAGAGTCTGGCCAGCCGCCTCGGCGAGGCGACCAAGGCCCTCGCCGACGCGATCAATGTCGACGGGCGCGAGATCGCCGACCGCGTCAGCGACGCGGCGACGGCGCTGCGCGGCACCTTCACCACCGAAGCCGAGCGCGCCAGCAGCCTGCTCGCCGCGACCGGCAAGGACGTGGTCGTCGCCCTCACCCAGCAGGGCGGGCGCGTCAACCAGGCGCTCGCCGCCAATGCCGAGTCGCTGCTGCGCTCGGTGGATGCTCGCTCGCAGGCGCTCAACGAGTCGCTCGCCGGCAAGCATGACGCGCTGAACCGCCTGTTCGACGTCCAGGGCCGCGAGATCGAGGCCACGATCGGCGCCCGCCTCGGCGCCTTCGAGGAGATCATCGTCACCCGCGGCGGCACGCTGGCTTCCAAGCTGGGCCACGACGCTCGCTCCTTCACCGACCAGGTGACGCTGCGCCTCGGCCAGGTCGAGAAGCTGCTCGGCGAGGAAGGCCAGGCGCTGGCCGAGCGCATCGGCGAGCGCTCGCAGCACGCCGCCGAGACCATGATGGCCCGCACCCAGGAAGCGGCCGCCGCCATGGAGACGCAGATCAAGACCTTCGAGGAGCGCTCCAGCGCCAAGAGCGCCGAGATCGCGACCTCGCTCGATGGGCTGATCGCGCGCATCGACGGCAATCTCGGTTCGCGCGCCAGCGCGCTCAACGAGGCGCTGGTCGAGCGCACGGTCGACATCGCCCGCGTCATGGCCGAGGGCGGGCGTGAGGTCACCCGCGCCCTCACCGCCAAGGCGGATGAGATCGGCGAGATCGTCACCAGCAAGAGCGAGGCGCTGACCCAGACGCTCGCCGAGAAGGCCGACAGCATCAATGCGACGCTCGGCGGGCGCGCCCTGCAGATCGCCGATACGCTCGACCAGAGCGTGGCGCGCTTCGAGGAGCGCGTCGTCAACCGGCTCGACACCGTCTCCGGCACGCTCGACGCGCGCAGCAGCCAGATCGCGCAGACCCTGCAGGGCACGGCGGATTCGGTCGCCGGCGCGCTCGACAGCCGCACCGAGGAACTGCGCGCCCTGTTCGACGGCAAGGGCGCCGGCCTGATCACCTTGCTCGACGAGCGCGGCAACCAGATCGTCCGGACCTTGCAAGGCACCTCGGAATCGATCGCCGGCTCGCTCAGCGCCCGCACCGACGAGTTGCGCGCTTTGTTCGACGACAAGGGCACCGGCCTGATCACCCTGCTCTACCAGCAGGGCAACGAGATGGTGCAGACCCTGCAAGGCGCCGCTGCCTCGGCCGCCGGCTCGCTCAGCGCACGCACCGACGAGTTGCGCGCCTTGTTCGAGGACAAGGGCTCCGGCCTGGTCACCCTGATCGACCAGCAAGGCAACCAGATCGTCCGGACGCTGCAGGGCACCTCGGACGCGATCGCCGGCTCGCTCGGCGCCCGTACCGACGCGCTGCGCGCTTTGTTCGAGGACAAGGGCGCCGGCCTGATCACCCTGCTCGACCAGCACGGCAACCAGATCGCGCAGACGCTGCAGGAGAAGTCCGACGGCATCGCTGCGACGCTGTCCGACCGCTCGAACGAGCTGCGCGCCGTGTTCGACGAGCGCGGCGGCGGCATCCTCAACGCGCTCGGCCAGCGCGGCAGCCAGATCGCCCAGATCCTGCAGGAGCGCTCTGACGGCATCGCCACCGCCCTCTCCGGCCGCACCGAAGAGCTGCGCGCCCTGTTCGACGAGCGTGGCGGCGACATGCTGAACACGCTCGACCAGCACAGCCGCAACCTCTCGCGGACCCTGGCGGAGCAATCGGACGGGATGAGCTCGGCGCTGAGCACGCGCACCGAGGAGCTGCGCGCTCTGTTCGACGAGCGCGGCAACGGCGTGGTCGAGGCGATCGGCCGCAAGGGCGTGACCCTCGCCAACCAGTTCGCCAGCCTCGGCGAAGCCCTGGTCGCCAATATCGAGAACCGCGGCAACAGCATGGTCGCCGGCCTGCACGAGCGCAGCACCGAGATCAGCCAGGCGCTCGAGCTCGCTTCCGGCGCGCTGCGCGAGACGATCGAGAGCGGCACCAACCACTCGGTCGAGGCGCTGCTCAAGACCAATGAGCAGCTGCGCAGCGAGCTCGGCAGCATGCTGGGCCGCCTCGGCGAGGCCAACAAGCTGATGCAGCAGATCGTCACCGGCGCGAACAAGAACCTCGCGGCGGTCGAAGGCAGCCTGTCGGGCCGCGTCGAGGAGCTGCAGACCGTGCTCTCGACGGTGGTGCAGGAGACCAACCGGACCTCCGAGCAGGTCGCGAACCAGATCGCGACGCTGAAGGGCTATTCGGAAGGCACGCTGCGCGACACCGCGGCTCTGATCTCGCGGATCGATGCGCAGGGCTCGTCGATGACCGAGACCTCGCAGACCAATGCCGCGGCGCTCAACGCCGTCGCGCAGCGGCTGGAGCAGGTCGAGGCCCGCGTCGGCAACGTGCTGGCCGATCGCAAGGAATCGCTGGAGCACCTGCACGGGCTGATCGCCACGCGCACCGACGACATCGAGCAGATCACCCGCTCGTTCTCGTCGCTGCTCGACGAATCGCTCAGCAATGCCGAGACGCGCACCCGCCAGCTCAGCACCGTGCTCAGCGACGCCGCCGAATCGACCAGCAGCGCCATCGCCCAGCAGTTCGACTCGATCCGCGCCGCCAGCGGCCGGGAGCGCGAGGCGACCGCGCAGGCCCTGCGCGCGGCCTATGAGGAGGTGGTGAACGAGGTCTCGGGCGAGCTCGGCAAGGTCACGGCGCGCTTCCAGAGCGCCGCCGAGGACATGCGCTCGATGTCGGCCGAGATCCATCGCGAGCTCGAGACGACCCGGACCGAGCTCAAGAAGGGCGTGCTCGACCTGCCGCGCGAGACACAGGAATCGACCGCCGCCATGCGCCGCGTCGTCGCCGACCAGATCAAGGCGCTCAACGAGCTGACCGAGATCGTCTCGCGCTCGGGCCGTAGCAGCGACGTCGCGCGCCCGCAGGGCGAGCGGCGGACGACGACGAGCTATCAGCAGCCGACTCCGGTCGTCAGCGCCTCGTCCTCCGTGGCGGTGCAGAGCGCCCCGGTGCTGACCGAGCCGCTGCGCGCCTCGATCGACCCGACGCCGGAACCAGCCCGGGCCGAGGTGCAAGCGGCGCCGGTGCGTCCCACCCCTGCCCCCGAGCCGGCGCGCCGGCCCGCGGCCGAGCAAGCTGCCCCGGCGAAGTCGGGCTGGCTCTCGGACCTGCTCAGCCGCGCCTCGCGCGACGACCGGGCGCCGGAAGCCGCCAAGCCGACGGCGCACAGCATCGAGAAGCTCGATTCGCTCTCGGTCGACATCGCCCGGATGATCGACCATGACGCGGCTGTCGAGCTCTGGGAGCGCTACAAGCGCGGCGAGCGCAACGTCTTCACCCGCCGGCTCTACACCCTGCAGGGCCAGCAGACCTTCGACGAGATCCGGCGCAAATACCGCCGCGACACCGAGTTCAAGGAGACGGTCGACCGCTACATCGAGGAGTTCGAGCGCTTGCTCGGCGAAGCCGCCAAGGACGACCGCGACTCGATGGTGGCGAAGACCTACCTGACCTCGGAGACCGGTAAGGTCTACACCATGCTGGCTCATGCCAGCGGGCGGTTCGAGTAAGCACCGGACCTTTCGCTCAAATCAGAAGAGGCCGCCCGGAAGGGCGGCCTCTTTGCTTTTGCGCCTGCTCAAGCCCGAGACGCGAGCCATCTCTCTGCTTGGCCGAGCATGCTGAGAAGCTCGCCCTCAAACTCCAGGCGTTGCGGTGTCTTATCGGTACCTCGCAGAACGAACAGAGCTTCCTGCAGCGCCATCACATCCTCTTCGGCGGGGCCGATATAGACGACTGGCAGCTCGTGTTGAGCGTACCGGACCCCATTTGACACGAGGGCGACAAAGGCCGTGCGCGCGCCCTGATGCTTCGGATCGAGGGCAATGGCCTTCCGGAAGCACTCAATCGGTGTCTCTCCGGCAGCGGCTGTGGCCGTGCCGAAATGATATGTTCCAAGCAAGAAATGAGCGGTCGCCGAACCCGGGTCAGCTTGAAGCCACTCCTTGAGCGTTGGCAGAATCAGCCGCACCACAATCGGCTCCGGACAGAGTAGGCGTGGGTCCGAGAATGCCTTGCGATGTTCCGTCAGTCCCAGAATGAGAGCCTGCCGGTCTATGAATGGCAGCTTCGTCGCGTCATTGAGAAAATCTGCGAGAGCGCGCATGGCCTCCTTCCGGAGGCCCTTCGCTCGAAAGCGGCAATACCGCGACAAACCCAGGACATTCGCCGCTTTGGCCACTTCAGCGAGCGCGTCCAAATCATGATTGCTGGGCATTTTCTCCGCCCGATCGCAGACGTCCCCGCCCGTCAGGGGGCCAATCCCGTCCTTCTCAGCGCGCCCAGCGAGCGATCTGGATCAGCACCTGCGACAGCGCCTGGTCGAGCGCCTGCGCCGCCCCCGCCCCCTCGGCGCCCGCCGGCACGCGGGCCGAGAACAGCTTGGCGCGTTGGACCTTGCCGGTGCGGTCACCGATCAGCTTGGCGGTGATCTCGACCACGGCCTGGCCGCTGGCGGCGTCGATATTGAAGGCGCGGATATCGGTGTTGAGCTGAAAATCGGGGACGATGCGCTCGCCCGGCCGGCCGACAGCGGCGATGCGGCTGCCGTTCTCGAAGGTCTGGATCAGGCGTGTCTGCACCAGATTGGGCACGCGGTCGGCCCATTGCGCCCCGCCGAGGAAGGAGAGCGCACCGCTCGAATCCTTGACGATCAGCCGGTCGGAATCGAGCGCCTGCACCGCCGTCGGCTGGGCGACGATCAGCACGCCGCCGCCCCCGCCGATGCGGCCGAAATCGCGCGGCGCGGAGAGATCATAGGTGGTCGGCGCCGATCCGCCGCCGCAGCCGGCCAGCAGCAGCGAGCCTGCCGTCGCCAGGGACAGGGCGCGCAGACGACCACGAAGCAGCAAGGGCAGAATCGGCATGGTCATAAGGAGCTAGCGCGATCCGCTGTATTGGGGAAGCGGCGGACGACCGCCGAAGATGAACTGCTGGGGATTGCGCTCGACATTGCGCAGCACGCGGTTGATGTCCCCCAAGGTACGCTTGCCGTCCGAAGCAAGCGTCTCGAGATCGCGCAGGCCAGGGCCGGTGAAACGGTTGATGCCGACGGTAATCTCGGCGGTGCGCTTGTCGAGATTGTCGGCCAGCACGCGAATCGATTTCGCGGCATTGGCGACTTCGGCGAAGGCACCCTGCCCGTCCTGCGTGTTCAGGAAGGCCTGCGCCGCCTTCAGCACGCCCTCGACCTGATCGGCGGCGCGGTTGAGCTTGTCGGTGATCGAGGCGACGTCCTTGACCGCCTTGGAGACGTCGCCGCTCGAGCCGCCCAGCGCCGCGGTGAACTTGTCGAAATTGTCGATGATGCCGGTGACCTTGGCGCGGTCGACCGAGCGCACCACCCCGGTGAGTTCCTCGCTCAGCGTGCCGAGTTTCTGCGAGAGCGGCGCGATCGTGTCGGCGATCTGGCCGAAGCTCGACATCAGCTTGTCGATGTTGCCGGAATTGTCGCCGAGTGCCTGCGAGAATTTTTCGACGTTGCGGACCGTGTTGGTGATCGAGCCGGAATTCTGCTTGATCAGCCCGTCGAGATTGCCGAGCACCTCGTCGGCCTTCTGGGCGACGTTGCGGACCGATTCGATGATGTCCTGGATCTCGGAACGCTCGGCGATGATCGTCGGCAGCGTCTCGCCGGGCTTGGCCTGAAGGACCGCCGCGTCGGGCTCGCCGCCGATCAGCTGCAGCGCGACGACACCGGCAAGCCCCTGCGCCTCGATTCGGGCACGGGTGTCGACCCGCAGCGGAGTGGTGTTGTCGACCTCGATCACGCCGAAGATGCGGCGCGGATCGTCAGGCTGCAGGCCAATCTGCTTGACCTCGCCGACGCGCAGGCCGTTGAAAAGCACGCTGGAGCCGCGCCCCAAGCCTGTCACCGTGCCGGTGAAGATGACCCGGACATCCTGCTTGCGGCCACCGCCGCCGCTGCCGAACCAATAGGCGAAGCCGAACATCGCCGCGATCACGGCGAGGGTGAAAAGGCCTACCAGGGCGTAGTTCGCACGGGATTCCATCGCGGGCGTCCGTCACGTCCTCGTTTGATCGGGCATGCGGGCGCGGGCGCGCTCACCGCCGAAATACGCCTTGAGCCAGGGATGATCGGAAGCCAGCATGGTGGCGAGCGGACCGACCGCGATGACACGCTTGTCCGCCAAGGCGGCAATCCTGTCGCAAGCTACGTAAAGACTATCGAGGTCATGGGTTACCATGAACACCGTCAGGCCCAAAGTCTGCTTGAGCGTCATGATCAGCTCGTCGAACTCGGCGGCGCCGATCGGGTCGAGGCCCGAGGTCGGCTCGTCGAGGAAGACGATCTCGGGATCGAGCGCCAGGGCGCGGGCGAGCGCGGCGCGCTTGATCATGCCGCCCGAGAGTTCCGAGGGCACCTTGTCGGCCGCATCGGGCTTCAATCCCACCATCTCGACCTTGAGCATGGCGAGCTCTTCGAGCAGCTTGGGCGAGAGCTTGAGATATTCCCGCATCGGCACCTGGATGTTCTGCTTGACGGTCAGCGCCGAGAACAGCGCGCCCTGCTGGAACATCACGCCGAAACGGCGCTCGAGCCGCCGCCGGCCGTTCGGATCGAGCTTATCGACGTTCTCGCCGAAGACCTCGATCGTGCCGCGCTGCTTGCGCACCAAGCCGAGGATGGTGCGGGTCAGCACCGACTTGCCCTGGCCCGAGCCGCCGACGAAGCCGAGAATCTCACCACGCATCACGTCGAGGTCGAGCCCGTCCATGATCACCTTGTCGCCGAAGGCGACCTTGAGATCACGAACGCGAATCACCGCGTCGGGAGCGGATTCAGCCTCGTCCTGAGGCCCGAGGGGACCGGTCTGTGAGGGCTTGTCGAGCATCGCGCCGCCCCTCACATCCGGATCGAGGCGAAGAACATGGCGAACAGCCCGTCGACCACGATCACCATGAAGATCGCCTTCACCACCGACGCCGTCACCTGATGGCCGAGCGATTCGGCCGAACCCTTCACCGCCAGGCCCTCGATCGAGGCGATCAGGCCGATCACGAACGCCATGAACGGGGCCTTGATGAGGCCGACGGCGAAATGCTGCCAGGTGATCACCGATTTCAGGCGGTCGAGATAGGTGTCGAGGCCGATGCCGCCATAGAGCCAGCTCACCAGGCCGGCGCCGACCAGGCCGGACATGGCCGAGATGAAGGTCAGGATCGGCAGCGCGATGATCAGCGCCAGGATGCGCGGCACCACCAGTACCTCGATCGGATCGAGCCCCATCACCCGGAGCGCATCGATCTCCTCGCGCATCTTCATCGAGCCGATCTCGGCGGTGAAGGCGGAGCCCGAGCGGCCGGCGACCATGATCGAGGTGAGCAGCACCGAGAGTTCGCGCAGGACGAGGATGCCGGTCAGGTTGACGACGAAGGCGGTGGCGCCGAAGCGCTGGAGCTGGAAGATACCCTGCTGCGCGACGATGCAGCCGACCAGGAACGAGATCAGGATGATGATCGGCGCGCCGTTGAAGGCGATCAGCTCGATCTGGTTGACCAGCGAGGGCCCGCGGAAGCGTCGCGGTCCGAACAGGGCGCCGACGCAGCCCGCCATCACCTCGCCGAGGAAGACGGCACCGCCGGCAAGGTCACGGCCGAAGCGGGTGACGCCCTGGCCGATGTCGACGAGGACCGTGACGAGCCCGATCGGATGGACCGGCGGCTGGTAGTCGGTGACGTTGCGCTCGACCTCGCGCAGGAGCACCGCATGCTCGGGGCGGCGGCTGGTCAGCTCGATCGCGACGCCCTTCGCCTCGCCTGCCTGCTTCACCTGGTCGAGCAGATAGGCGCCGAGCGTGTCGAGGCGCTCGATCGCCGACAGGTCGAGGCGCGCCTGACTGACGCTGCCGATACGCTCGGACAATTCGCTGGTCAGGGCTTCGAGGCGCGGCGCCCGTCCGACGCTCCAGCGGCCGGCCAGCGACACGACGAGAACGCCGCCATCGTCGCGATAGACCGCTTGCGGCTCAACGGCGTCGACGACAGCCATGACGGCTCGCCTGCTCCCCACGCTTAGATTCGGCCCCCGCGACCTGTATTGCCGCGCGCCTTGAGGATGGCAAGGGCCGCCAGGATGAGCCCGAGCAACGCAATCGGCACCATGGCGAGGAATACGCCCGGTCCGAACAGGCGATAGAGATAGCCGGAGAGAATGGTCGCCAGCCCCATCGCCAGCGCGCTCACTGCGACGAGCCGCCCCTGCGCCGCCGCACGACGCGCCCCGGGGGACAGCGCCGACAGCGCCGCAAGCGTGCCGAGATGCATGCAACCGAAGGTGATCCCGTGCAGGAGCTGCAGCAGGACGGTGACGGGAAGGCCGGGATCGGCGCTCATCACGCCGAAGCGCAGCGCCGCCGCGATCGCCGCGATCGCGATCCAGCGCAGGCCGACAAGGCCGCTGGCGGCGATGCTGCCTCCGACGAGGAAGACCGCGATCTCGGCGAGGACGGCAACCGCCCAGAGCCAGCCGACCGTCTCGCCGCTGAAGCCGATGCTGCGCCAGTGCAGCGAGCTGAAGGCATAGACCGCCGCATGCGTGGCGTTGACGCAAGCCGCCGCCCCGACCGCGAGCCAGAACGGCAGTCCAAAGCCGGCGGCAGACGCTCCTTGTGAGACCGCTGGCGGGACTCCTCCTGGCGGCGACGGCGCCTGCAATGCAGCGAGCGCCGCGAGCGAACTGCTGCCGGCGAGGACGAAGGGGATCAGCCAGGCGCCGTGCCGCGCGATCAAATAGCCGCCGGCGAGGTTCGAGAGCACGAAGGTCACCGAGCCCCAGAGCCTGACGCGGCCATAATCCCTGAGCGCCCCGGCCTTCACCTGCTCTGTGGTCAGGACATCGGCGAGCGGCACCACGCCCGACAGGGCGATGGCGCTGAGCGCCGTCAGGATGGCGATCGGCAGGAATTGCGTCTGCTGCGCCAGGGCGAAATAGATCAATGCTGCCAAGGCATTGAGCAATGCCAGCAGGATGTTCGGGCGCAGGCGGTCACCCAGCCCCGTCACGGACGAGGCCACGAAGACGCGCACCAGGATCGGGATCGCCAGCACATAGCCGATGTCGACATCGCCTAGCCCCGTCGAGGCGAGCCAGACTGGGAAGAAAGGCAGATAGAAGCCGACGCCGAGGAAGTTCAGCGCGTGCATGACCGAGAGGCGCACCGCAAGAAGGCGCGAAAATCCGGTCCGGATCGGCGGCGGCAGGCCCATGGCAGCGATTTCTTAAAGAATCAGCAGCAATTTTGCGGATGGGCATCTTCGGCCGGCGAAATGCGTTTCGGCCAGCCCACGGAGTGCAGCCTGGCCATGAGCGACGCGCGTTCGCTATCTCCGCTGAGCGCGGCCGACTATGACGCGATCGCCGCCGCCGTGATGGAAACGGCGCGCGGCCGCTGGTTCCTGGCCGAATATTCCAGGCGCAACCGGCAAGCCGACACCGAGATCGTGCTGTCCGCGATCGCGCGCCTCGAGCGGCTTTGCACGGTGCAGGTCGCCGTGCCGGAGTTGGGGCCGGAACTCTCGGAGACCGCCCGCGCCATCGCCGAACTGCGCGACGATCTCGACCGCGGCGGCGCCTCGGCCCGCCTGTCGGCCCGCATCCAGGAGACCGCCGCCGGCATCATCGAAGCGGCCGAATCGATCCAGGAGATCGCCTGGACCCTGCGCGAGGGCGGCGCGGAGCCCGAGCTCTGCGACCGGCTCGACCGGCGCGCGACCGAGATCTACGGCGCGACCACGGTGATCGAGGCCGGCGCCAACCAGATCGAGAAGGTCGCCGACACCGTCGCCATGCTCGATGCCAGCCTGCGTGCGGCGGCCGACGGAACCGCCATGGCCGATGCGCCGCTACCGGCGCCCGCCGCAGCGGCCGAACCTCCGCGATCGAGCATCGTGGATCTGGCGACCGACCCCGGCGACATCGACGTGGTCGATGCCGGCACGCAGCAGCGCGCACCTCTGAACGAGACCGGCCTGCGCCTGCAGACGCAGCCCTATCGCCGACGCAGCAGCACCCAGGTGGCCGAGGACGACATCGCCTTCGCCGATGTCGGTGCACCGGCCGAGGCGATCATGCTGCCGGACACGGTGAGCTCGGCGCGGGTCGAACTCAGCTATTCCGAGGCCGACCTGCGGGCAATCGCCTCGCTGCCGGTCGAGGACCGGCTGCACTTCTTCGGCTGAGGCTTTCGGTCGGACGCTCCGTCATTGCGAGCGCAAGCGAAGCAGTCCAGGGGGACGTAGAGCTCTGCCGCTCCTGGATTGCTTCGCCGCTACACTCCTCGCAATGACGCCCCCGGCGATCCGCGCTCAATTCTCCCGCTTCAGCGCGCTCTCGTGCCAGCGCCGCAGCAGGAGATGCGAGAGCAGGCTGGTCGCCAGGAAAATGGCGATTCCCGAGAGCGAGATCATCAGCAACGCCGCGAAGACGCGCGGGATCTTGAGCTGATAGCCGGCTTCGAGGATGCGATAGGCCAGCCCCGATTCCGAGCCGCCCGTCCCCGCCACGAACTCGGCGACGACGGCGCCGATCAGGGCCAGGCCGCCCGAGATCTTCAGCCCCGCGAGGAAATAGGGCAGCGCCGCCGGCAGCTTGAGATAGCGCAGCGTCTGCCAGCGCGTCGCGCCGTGCAGCTGGAAGAAGTTGATCAGGTTGTGATCGGCCGAGTTCAGTCCGAGGATCGTGTTCGACAGGATCGGGAAGAAGGCGACGATCCAGGCGCAGATCAAGAGCGACAGGTTGATGTCGCCGGCCCAGATGATGATCAGCGGCGCGATCGCGACGATCGGCGTGACCTGCAGGATCACCGCATAGGGCAAAAGCGCCATCTCCAGCCATTTCGACTGGGTGAACAGCACGGCAAGCGCGACGCCGACGATCACCGCCGCCGCCAGCGCCATGAAGGTGATGCGCAAGGTGATCCAGAGCGAGGCCGAGAGCGTGCCCCAGTCCGCGATCAGGGTCTGGCCGACCAGGAGCGGCCCGGGCAGCACATAGGACGGCACCTCGTTCCAGCGCACCGCGAATTCCCAGAGCCCAAGCACCAGGATGCCGACGGCGATCGGTGCGAGGATACGCGGCCAGAAGCTAACCGGCAGGCCGAGGATGGTCGGCTCGGCGAGCGCGAGCGGACGGGCTTCGGCATCGGTGCCGTCATGCGGCACGGAGGTCACGGAGGAAGGAGAGCTCATGCGCCGATCGCCTCCTTGAGTTTGCCGGAGGCGAGCCGGCAGAGATGGGCGTATTCGGCCGAGGTCCGGAACAGTTCGTCGCGCGGATAGGGCGCGGAGACGTCGAGATCGGCCATGACGCGGCCGGGCCGCGCCGCCATCACCACGATGCGCTGCGAGAGATAGACCGACTCGAACACCGAATGAGTGACGAAGACGGCGGTGAAGCGCTCGCGCCACCACAGGTTCAGCAGGTCGTCGTTGAGGCGATGGCGGGTGATCTCGTCGAGCGCGGCGAAGGGCTCGTCCATCAGGAGGATTTTTGGCCGCATCACCAGAGCGCGGGCGATCGAGACGCGCATCTTCATGCCGCCGGAGAGCTCGCGCGGATAGGACGTCTCGAAGCCCTTGAGACCGACCAGCGCCAGCATCTCGGCGGCGCGCTCCTGCGCCTCCCGCTTCGGCACATGCTTCAGTGTCAGCGGAAGCATGACGTTGGCGAGGGCATTCGCCCAGGGCATCAGCGTCGGGTCCTGGAAGACGAAGCCGAGATCGCGCTCGGCCTTGTCCTCTCCGGCACCAGGCCAGGCGATCGTGCCGGAAGACGGGCTGCCCAGCCCGGCGATCATGCGCAGCAGGGTCGACTTGCCGCAGCCGGAAGGACCGAGCAGGCTGACGAACTCGCCGGTGCCGAGATCGAGATCGACGTCGCGCACGGCGATGGTGCCGTTGGCGAACTGCTTGGAGACCCGGCGGATCGAGACGAGCGGAGAACCACTCTTCTGTCCTGCCGCCGGATGTGTGCTCAGATAGGCTGTGTCCAAAGGCCTGATGATCCAGTTTACGAAAGGCCGTCATTCTCGGGCGGAGCGCAGCGCGGACCCGAGAATCTTCGGCAAGAGATGCTCGGACCAGGCCCGAGCATGACGCTCGTCAGGGCTTGCCGACGCCCTTGTTGATGAACTCCAGGCTGTAGGCCTTCTTGACGTCAACCCCGGCCGGAATGACGCCGGCTTCGGTCATGGTCTTGGCAAAGCTCGCCCAGCGCGCATCGGTCATGGCGCCGATGCCGAGCGTCTTCGCGTCGCCGGAGACGACGATGCCGTTGTCGTTCATCACCTTGAGGGCGTAGTCGATCTTCTCCTGATCCATGTCGGGATTGTCTTTGAGGATCCGGGCATTGGCGGCGGCGATGTTTGGCCCGCCCTTCATGTATTCAGCCCAGCCTTCGGCGGTCGCATCGACGAAGCGCTGCACGACCTCCTTCTTCTCCTGCACCATCTTGCGGGAGATCGTGATGGTGGTGTTGTAGTTTTCGAAGCCGGCATCGGCGAGGAGATGGACGACCGGCTCGACGCCTGCCTTGCGGATGACGAAGGGCTCGGATGACAAAAAGCCCTGCTGGGTGAGCTTCTTGTCGGCCAGGAACGGCGCCATGTTGAAGGTGTAGGGCCGGATCTGCTCGTCGCGGAAACCGAATTTCAGCTTCAGGAACGGCCAGAAGCCGACGCGGGCCTGCGCCGCGATCAGGATCGGCTTGTCCTTGAGGGCGGCGAGCGAGTCGTTGCCCTGGCCGGGATGCGAGATCAGGACCTGCGGGTCCTTCTGGAAGATCGAGGCGATGCAGAGGAAGGGCAGGTTCTCCTGCGCGAAGCTCAGCGCCTCCAGTGAATTGCCCATGATCATGTCGACACGGCCGCCGAGCAGGAGCTGGGTCGGGTTCTGCTGCGGGCCACCGGGGCGGATGTCGACGTCGAGCCCGTACTTCTTGTAGATGCCGTTGGCGGCGGCGAGATAGAAGCCGCCATGCTCGGTCTGGGCGCGCCAGTTGGTCTGGTAGCTGACCTTGTCGAGGGTCTGCGCATTGACGCGCGCACCGGGCACCGGGATCAGCACCGAGGCGGCCGAGCCACCGAGCAGGCCGAGCGCAGCGCGCCGGTCGAGGCGATACTTCATCGTCATGGCCTAACCCCCTCCATCATGTCGCGAACCCGGCACCGGACCGCGCAAGCCTTACGGCCGGCAGGCAGCTTGTATGCCACGGCCTGAGGGCCGCTGGAAATGCGTCGTGGCCGGCTTTCGCACAGACAGGCTTTGCCGGCGAGGCTCCAACCCGCATGGCATGCGCGTGCCATCAGCCCTTCCCTCGCCATCCGCCGCTACTATGCTGGGCAGTCCTGTCGCCATGAGGCAGCAGACGCGAATCGCGGGACCGGCCCGCAGCTTGACCGACGAGACCTGAAGATCATGACCGCACGCTTCTGGGGCGACCTGAAGACCACCGACTTCGCCGGGCTCCCCCCCGAGGCGACCATCGCCGTGCTGCCGCTGGCCGCGATCGAGCAGCACGGGCCGCATCTGCCGGTCTCGGTCGACACCACTGTGATGAACGCAATGCTGGCGCTGGCGATGCCGCAGGTTCCGGCCGGACTCGACGTGCTGGTGCTGCCGACACTGGCGATCTGCAAGTCGAACGAGCACCTGCATTCGCCGGGCACGCTGACGATCTCCTGGGAGAGCGCAATCCGCAGCTGGATCGAGATCGGCGAGAGCGTGAAGCGCGCCGGCCTGCGCAAGCTCGTGCTCGTCACCTCGCATGGCGGTAATGTCGACCCGATGAAGGTCGTGGCGCGCGAATTGCGCGTTAGCCACGGCATGTTCGCGGTCTCGACCTCCTGGAGCAGCTTCGGCCTGCCGCCGGAGCTCTATGACGAGATGGACGCCAGGCACGGCATCCATGCCGGCGACATCGAGACCTCGCTGATGCTGCATTTCCGGCCCGACCTCGTCGATATGAGGCAGGCCGGCCGTTTCGTGCCGCGCACGGTCGAAATGGCGGATGAGGGCTACAAGTGGCTGCGGCCGACCGGCGCGCATCCCTTCGCCTGGATGGCCCAGGATGTGCACGCGTCAGGCGCTGCGGGCGATGCCAGCCTCGCAACGGCCGAGAAAGGCAAGGCGACGGCCGAGTTTCAGGCCGCGGGTTTCGTCGAATTGCTGGCGGATGTGGCGCGCTTCCCGCTGGCGAAGCTGCACAAGGCCAATTGACATGCGTCATGCTCGGGCTTGACCCGAGCATCTCAGGCCGGATGAGGCGCCGACCAGCGCGTTCTCGTCATGAGATTCTCGGGTCTGCGCTGCGCTCCGCCCGAGAATGACGCCTACGGCGTCAATCCGGATCCAACAACCTCGGCCCTGCACCCTGCTTGCCGAGTTCGTCCCAGGGGTTGTGCAGCGGGCAGCTCCTCACCGACAGGCAGCCGCAGCCGATGCAGTCCGTGAGATGATCGCGCAGGCGCGTCAGCCGGTCGATGCGATGCTCCAGCTCCTCCTTCCAGGCGGCCGAGAGCCGACTCCAGTCCTCGGCCGTCGGCGTGCGCTCCTGCGGCAGCGCCTTGAAGGCCTCGCGGATCGTCTTCAGCGGAATGCCGGTGCGCTGCGCCACCTTGATGATGGCGACGCGGCGCAAGACCTCGCGCGGATAGCGGCGCTGGTTGCCGGCATTGCGGCGGCTGCGGATCAACCCCTCGGCCTCGTAGAAGTGCAGTGCGGAGACCGCAATGCCGCTGCGGCTCGCGACCTGGCCGACGCTGAGATCGTCGGCGAAGGGATTGCGGGCGGGGTGCTTCATGGGCGCTTGACCTTAACCTTAGTTGAGGTCTTATAGAGATCGCTCCTCTTCACCGCCAGCCCTCTGGAGCCTTCCCATGCATCGCCCGCTCATCCCCCAGATCAAGGTCGCCGTGATCTATGGCAGCACGCGCCAGGGGCGTCTCTGCACTAAGGTCGCCGGCTGGACGATCGCGCAGATCGAGGGCGACGGTCCCTTCTCGGTCGAGAGCGTCGATCCCGGCGCGCATGATCTCGCCGAGCAGGCGGAACGGCTCGGCCGGGCCGATGCCTTCATCGTGGTAACGCCCGAGTACAACCGCAGCTTCCCTGCCCCGCTGAAGGCCCTGATCGACGGAACCGGCGCGCAATGGCGCGGCAAGCCGGTCGCCTTCGTCTCCTATGGCGGAATCTCCGGCGGCCTGCGCGCCGTCGAGCAGCTGCGCCTCGTCTTCGCCGAATTGCACGCCGCGACGATCCGCGACGGCGTCTGCTTCGCCAATGCCTGGGACCAGTTCGATGAGACCGGCCGGCTTGTTGATGCCGACCGGGCCGAGCGGGCGATGGCGACCATGCTCGGGCAGCTCCACTGGTGGGCGAGCGCGCTCAGGACGGCGCGAAACACCGTGCCTTACGGCCAGTTTGCGGCTTGAGTGGCACCCGGCACGACAAAATCCGGGTGGTTCGCTCGCAGGAATTTCCTCGTGTCAGTAGCTTGTCGGAGGCGAATGCATCGCCCGGACGTCTGCGAGTGGAAAATCTCCCCGAAAACACAGGCATCTAACGCCGCGATGCAGTTTGCTTCACAAATTCGAACTGGTCGCGGCGGCGGCATGCAGGGAGGATCGGACGGACCGATCCCTCCTTCTGCGGAGCCGCCATGCAGCTCAAACTCCTGCGCAACGCCCTGCTCAAGCTGAGCTATGCCGGCAAGACCCTGCTGATCGATCCCGATCTCGGCGAAAAGCTCAGCCGCCGCTCGATCGCAGGCAAGTCGCAGAACCCGATGGTCGACCTACCCGAGCCGATCGAGGACATCCTTGCCGGCGTCGACCACGTCATCGTCTCGCATCTGCATGCCGACCATTTCGACGAGGTCGCCAAGGCGCGGATCCCGAAGGATATCCCGCTGATCTGCCAGCCCGGCAATGAAGAGGCGATCCGGGCAGCCGGCTTCGGCAATGTCGAGCCGCTCGACCATTTCGTCCGCATCGGCTCGATCGTGGTGAAGCCGCAGCCGGCCGAGCACGGCACCGGGCCGGTCGTCGAGGTGATGGGCAAGGTGATGGGCTTCACCCTGGAAGCACCGGGCGAGCCGTCGGTCTACTGGTGTGGCGACAGCGTGCTCTATCCGCCGCTGCAGGAGGCCGTCGCCAAGGCTGAGCCGGACGTGATCGTCACCCATTCCTGTGGCGCGCTCTGGGATGGCACGCTGATCGTGATGGATGCGCAGCAGACGCTCGACCTCGCCGAGCAGGCGCCGCAGGCGACCATCGTCGCCGTCCATATGGAAGCGCTCGACCATGCCAGCGTCAGCCGGCAGGCGCTGCGCGAGGCGGCAGATTCCCGCGGCATCGGCCGCGACCGGCTGCTGATCCCGGCCGATGGCGAAACGATCGAGCTGAAGGCGCCGGCGCACGCCTGAGCAGGCACGGTCCGTCATTGCGAGCGGAGCGAAGCAATCCAAAGGGACGTAGGGCTCTGCCGCTCCTGGATTGCTTCGTCGCTGCGCTCCTCGCAATGACGGGTTTCGCCCCTACTCCCCCGCCTTGAGCTGCTTGGCGTAGATGTCCTTGTACTGCTCGCGCAGCAGGTTCTTCTGGACCTTGCCCATGGTGTTGCGCGGCAGGTCGGCGACGACGAAGACCTGCTTGGGCTGCTTGAACTTGGCGAGGCGCTGCTCCAGCGCCTTGGCGATGCCGGCAGCCGAAATATCCGCACCGGCCTTCGCCACGACCACGGCGGTGACGCCCTCGCCGAAATCCGGATGCGGGCAGCCGATCACGGCGCTTTCGATCACGCCGGGCATCTCGTCGATCTCGGCCTCGACCTCCTTGGGATAGACGTTGTAGCCGCCGGTGATGATCAGGTCCTTGCCGCGCCCGACGATATGGACGTAGCCGGCCGGATCGATCTTGCCGAGATCGCCGGTGATGAAGAAGCCGTCCGACCGGAACTCGGCCGCCGTCTTCTCCGGATTGCGCCAATAGCCCTTGAAGACGTTCGGGCCCTTGACCTCGATCATGCCGATCTCGTCGCGGGCGAGCTCCTTGCCGCTCTCCGGATCGGTGACGCGGGCCGAAACGCCCGGCAGCGGGAAGCCGACCGTGCCGGCCACCCGGTCCCCGTCATAGGGGTTCGAGGTGTTCATGTTGGTCTCGGTCATGCCGTAGCGCTCGAGGATGGCGTGGCCGGTGCGCTCGCGCCATTCGCGATGCGTCTCGGCCAGCAGCGGCGCCGAGCCGGAGACGAAGAGGCGCATATGCTTCGTCGCCTCCTTCGACAGCCTGACATCCTGGAGCAGGCGGACATAGAAGGTCGGCACGCCCATCATGCTGGTCGCCCTGGGCAGGTATTTGAAGACCTGCTCGGGATCGAATTTCGGCAGCAGGATCATCGAGGCGCCGGCGAGGAGGATCGTGTTGGTCGCGACGAAGAGGCCGTGGGTGTGGAAGATCGGCAGCGCGTGCAGCAGCACGTCATCCTTGGTGAAGCGCCAGTAGTCGACCAGCGACAAGGCGTTCGAGGCGAGGTTGTCGTGGCTGAGCATGGCGCCCTTGGAGCGCCCCGTCGTGCCGGAGGTGTAGAGGATGGCGGCGAGATCATCGGCCCCGCGCGCGACATCCGCGAACACGGCCGCAGCCGCATTAGCCTTGTCGAGCAGGCTGCCGGCACCGACGCCGAGAGTCTCCAGCTTCGCGCCGGCCTTCTCCGCGAAGGGCTTCAGCGCCTCGACCTTGGCGGGGTCGCAGACAAAGACGGCCGGCTCGGCATCGCCGAGGAAATACTCGATCTCGGCCGGGGTGTAGGCGGTGTTGAGCGGCAGGAAGATCGCGCCGGCGCGGACGGTGCCGAGATAGAGCATCAAGGCTTCCAGGCTCTTCTCGACCTGAACGGCGACGCGATCGCCCGGCTTGACGCCGAGGCCCACCAGCGCATTAGCGAAGCGGGCAGAGAGCGCGACCATGTCGGCGTAAGTATAGGTCCGGCCGTCATCGAGGAACGCGAAGGGCGCGGTCGGCGCCGGCATGCGGGCCTTGATCAGGTCGAACAGATGATTGCCCATGATTTCGGGTCCTTTCAGGCGTTTCCGTTGTCTTTGGTCACTTGGTCGCCGGCCGCAACTGCTTCTTCACCGAGGAGGAAGCGACCACAGTGTTGCGGGTGGCGAAGGCCTCGTGATTGGTCTCGATGTCGTCGAGCTCATAGCGGTAATTGACCATCACGCCATGCGACTCGCGCAGGCCGCGGTCGGAGAGGTTGCCGCCGACATTGATGCGCTCCAGCCGCGCGCCATTGCCGAGATGGAAGCGCGCGACCGGGTCGATCACGCGGCCCGAGGATGTCCGCGCCCGTAGCATGTACTGCGCCATCATCTGGCCGAGCAGCTTGTCGCGGCGGGCGCGGGTGACCTCATCCTGCGCCGCGACCTCGGCCGGGGCCTGCATCAGCAGTGCCGCTTCCTCATTGGTCAGGCCGAGCTCGGCCGGCTCCGCCAGCGTCGGCCCGAGCCAGCGCGCGAAACCGGGAACCGGCGAGAGCGTGACAAAGACGTCGAGCCCGGGCAGCTCGCGCTTCAGATCCTCGGCGACCTGCTTGATCAGGAAATTGCCGAAGGAGATGCCGCGCAGGCCCTCCTGGCAGTTCGAGATCGAATAGAACACCGCCGTGGTCGCCGAAGACGCCGGCAGCACCTCGCGGTCCTCGCTCAGCACGTCGACGATCCGGCTCGGGCTCTCCCGGGTCAGCGCCACCTCGACGAAGATCAGCGGCTCGTCGATCAGCTGCGGATGGAAGAAGGCAAAGCAGCGCCGGTCGGCCGGCTCGAGCCGACGGCGCAGATCGTCCCAGTCCTTGATGGCGTGGACCGCCTCGTAGCGGATGATCTTCTCCAGCACATTCGCCGGCGTGGTCCAGTCGATGCGGCGCAGCACCAGGAAGCCGCGATTGAACCAGGAGCCGAACAGGTGCCGGAAATCGGCATCGACCGCCTTGAGCTCGGGCTCCTGCTTCATCGCCTCGAACAGGCTCTCGCGCATGCGCACCAGCACATGAGTGCCGCCCGGCGCGAGGTTGAGCCGGCGGAAGAGTTCCTGCCGGCGCGGCTCGGAAGCGAGATGGAGCTGGCCGACCGCTTCGGCGTCGGGATTGTCGCGATAGCGCTCCAGGGCGGCATCGAGCCGCTCGTGATCAGGGCCGAAGCGCTCCTGCAGCAGGCGGAAGAAGGCAAGCCTGCCGACATCGTCGAGCCGCTCCCAATCCTCCAGCACCGCCTGCGCCAGCGCCATACCTGAGGCCTCGCCCCGCCCCGAAAGCAGGTCCTCGCAGAGCTTGTCGAGCGGCCGCCGGCGATTCGAAGCGAAGCGCTCGAAATTGATCAGCGCCCGGCCGCGATCGGCGACGCTGGTCAGGAGATCGCCAAGAAACGCCATCTGCACCCCCAAAAGCCTGCTGCCAGCGCTATCCTATACGACTTTGCCGCAGTGCAAACGCGACAGGCCGCGACACGATCGCGCTACTTCAGCAAGCTCCATGCCTTGAGGAAGAAATCAGGCGCGCCGAAATTCCCCGACTTCAGCGCCACCACCATGTCAGGCCCGTCGACGACGCGGGTCCACGGCACGCCGGGATCGATCTCGGGGCCGATTTCCAGCGTGCGGATGGAAAGCCCCTGCACGACCGCGCCGGAAGTCTCGCCACCGGCGACGAGCAGGCGAGTGACGCCGCCAGCGTTCAGCAACCGCGCCAGCTCGGCGAAGGCGTGCTCGACGATCTCGCCGGCCTTGTTACGGCCGAGCTTGTCCTGCACCGAGGCGACCTCGGCCGGGTCGTCGCTGGAGTAGGCGAGGAAGGGCTTGTCGGCCGGCTGCGCCAAGGCCCAATCTGCCAGTTCCTTCGCCGTCTGCTTGCTGCTGGCCAGCGCCAGCGGGTCGACCTTGAGCGCGGGAATGCCGGCCGCGAGCGCAGCCTTGATCTGGCCGCGCGTCGCGGTCGAGCAGCTGCCGGAGATGATGCCGGCGCGGCCGGCCGACGCTGAGAGATGCGTCGCGGTCTCACGCCAGGGCAGCAGCCCCGCCTTTCGGAAATTCTCGGGCAGGCCCATGGCGATACCGGAGCCGCCGGTGAGCAGGACATGCTCGGAAATGGCTTCGCCCAGCACCATCAGATGGCCGTTGTCGAGCGCATCGGTGACGACATAGCGCACGCCGTCAGTCGCCAGCTCGGCCAGGCGCTTGCGCACGGCAGCGGCGCCCTGATTGACGGCGGCATAGGAGGCGAGCCCGACCTTATGCGCGGTCTGCGCGCCCATCAGTCGCATCAGATTGGAATCGCGCATCGGCGTCAGCGGGTGGTCCTTCATCGAGCTCTCGTGCAGCGGCACCTCGCCGACGAAGAGATAGCCCTGGAAGATCGAGCGGCCATTGGCCGGAAAGGCCGGGCAGACGATCGCCTGATGGGCATTGAGGCGCTGCATCAGAGCGTCCGCCACCGGGCCGATATTGCCCTTGGCCGTCGAATCGAAGGTCGAGCAGTATTTGAACAGGATCTGCCGCGCCCCGGCCGCGAGCAGCGCCTCGCAGGCGGCGAGCGAATCCGCCACGGCCTCGGCGACGGGATTGGTGCGCGATTTCAGCGCGACGACGACGGCGTCGGCCTCGGGCAGCTCGGCGCCGGCAGCGGGGGCACCGATGACCTGGACCGTGCGCATCCCGGCGCGGTTCAGCATCAGGGCGACGTCGGTCGCGCCCGTCATGTCGTCGGCAATCACACCCAGCAGCATCGTCAGACCTTTCCTTGGCGCACCGCCACGACCCTGTGCGCGGTGCCCGGCAAGATCTTGCATACCAGAAGCGATGCGGACGGCGACAGCCCCACGTCGCGCCGCCGCCATGCAGATGCGGGCTGCGGCGGGTCAGCTCAACGGCTCGTGCCGCTGTCGACGAGCTCGGCCGTATGCTCGCCCAGGCGCGGCGGCGGACGGCGGACATGACAGGCACGGTCCCGCAGCTTGATCGGGAAGCCGAGCATCCGGACGGTGCCGTGGCCTGGCGTCGGCACGTCGATCGCCATCTGCTGCGCCTCGATCTGAGGATCCGAGAAGACGCCGCCGAGATCGTAGATCGGTCCGCACGGCACGCCGGCGGCGTTGAGCCGCTCGATCCAGTCGGCCGAGTCGCGCTCCCGCAGCTTCTCCTCGACCAGCCGCTGCAGCAGCGCGCGGTGCTTCACGCGGCGGAAGTTATCGGCGAATTCGGGATCGGCCTTGGCCTCCGGCAGGCCGAGCGCATCCATCAGGCGGCCGAAGAAGGCGTTGTCACTGGGCGCGATCGCGATCTGGCCGTCGCGGGTCCTGAACAGGCCGTAGGGCGAGGCGATCGGATGATCGTTGCCGGTCTTGGGCAGCACCTCGCCCGTGGCGAAATAATGCGAGGCGGTATAGGCGAGCAGGCTGACCATCGAATTGGTCAGGCTGACATCGACCTTCTCGGCGCCGCCATTGCGCTCGCGGCCCAGCAAAGCGGCGGTGACGCCGAGCGCGCCATAGAGACCGCAGACGAGATCGCTGATCGGCAGGCCGGAACGCAGCGGCGGATCGTCCTTGGCGCCGTTGACGCTCATGAAGCCGCTCATCGCCTGGGCGATGAAATCGAAGGCCGGCCGGTCGCGATAGGGGCCGTCGGCCCCAAAGCCGGTGATCGAGCAGGCCACGATGCCCGGCCTGATCTGCTGCAGGCGTTCCTCGTCGAAGCCGAGCCTGCCCATCACGCCGGGCCGGAAATTGTCGATCACCGCATCGGCCGTGGCGAGCAGCTGCTCCAGGCCGCGCTTGCCCTCGGCGGTCTTCAGGTCGAGCACGACCGAGCGCTTGTTGCGGTTGAAGGAGGCGTAATACCAGCTCAGGCCGTCGCGACCGGAGCCTTGCGTACGGAGCGGATCGCCCTCGGGCGGCTCGACCTTGATCACGTCGGCACCCAGATCCGCCAGCAGCATCGTGCAGAACGGGCCGGAGATGACGCGCGTGAGATCGACGATTCTTAGGCCGGTCAACGGCATTATGCAGCCTCTCGCAGATCAGAAGGAATTCGGCAGCCAGGTGACGATGCCGGGGAAAACGGAGATCAGCACCAGCACCAGCAAGGACCAGCCGAGGAAGGGCAGCAGCTGGACGGCGATGGGCCAGAGCGGGACGCGGCCGACCGCGCCGGTGACGAAGAGCAATAGGCCGATCGGCGGATGCAGCATGCCGATCATCAGATTCAGCACCACGATCATGGCGAACTGGATCGGGTCGAGGCCGAGCTGCGCCTGGATCGGCAGCAGGGTCGGCACGAACATGACCAGCGCCGGCAGCGGCTCCAGGATCATCCCGACCACGAACAGCATCAGGTTGACGATCAGCAGGATCACCAAAGGATCGTTCGACAGCGACAGGATGCCCTGCGAGATGCGCGTGGCGATGTGAGACTCGTTGAGCAGCCAGGAGAACGGCCCGGCTGCGGCCAGCAGGAACAGGATGACCGCCGAGGTCTTGCCGGCGGCAAGGAAGACCTCGCCCAGGCTGCGGATCTTGAGGTCGCGATAGATCGCGAGCCCGACGATCAGGGCGTAGACGCAGATCACGCCCGCGGCTTCGGTCTCGGTGATGACACCCGAGCGGATGCCGACGATGATCAGCACCGGCACCAGCAGGGCCCAGATCGAGCCGCGCGTGGCGACGGCGCGTTCCATCCAGGTCGCCGCCTCCTTGGCGGCATAGCCTTCCCGCCGCGCGACCCAGGCGCAGATCGCCATATAGCCGAAGAAGAGCAGCAGCCCGGGCACGACGCCCGCCAGGAACAGCTTGCCGATCGAGAGATTGGCCATGATCGCGTAGATGATCAGCGGGATCGACGGCGGCAGGATCGGCCCTAGCATCGCGCCGGCCGCGATGACGGCGGCGGCGTAGCCGGGCTTATAGCCTTCCTTCTTCATCGCCGGGATCAGGATGCCGCCGGTCGCCGTGGCGTCCGCGACGGCCGAGCCCGAGATGCCGGCCATGATCAGGTTGGTCATCAGCGCGACCTGCGAGAGGCTGCCGCGCAGATGACCGACCATGGCGGTGGACCATTCGATCAGGCGGCGCGTGACGCCGCCGCGGTTCATGATCTCGCCGGCCAGGACGAAGAGCGGCACGGTGATCAGCGCCGCGCTGTCGACGCCGGAGACCACCGTCAGCGGAGCCATGACCAGGTCGATGCCGCCATGCATGAGCATGCCGATCATCGCGGCCAGGATCATGGCGAAGCCGACATCGAGCCCTGCGACCAGCAGGCCGAAGAAGACGAGCGTGCTAATGATGATCAGCATGGTCGCTCACCGTATCGACGCCGAGCCGGCCGCCCAGCAGCGTGTCCGCCATGCGCAGCAGGAGGAAGATCACGAGCAGGACGAGCCCGGCGAGCAGCGCCCCGTACATGACGTCGTAGTAGAAGGGCGTGCCCATGATCGCCTGGAACGAGCCCACCTCCAGCAGCTGCCAGCCATTGACCAGCAAGGCGAGCGCGATGAGCAGCATCACCCCGTCCAGGAAGACGCCGGCGACGCGCCGGGCCTTCTCCGGCAAGAAATGCTGGATCAGCTCGATCCTGATGTTCATGCGGTCGCGGACGCCGAGCGCGAAGCCGAGAAAAGCCATCCAGACCATCCCGATGCGGGCGATCTGGTCATGCGCGTCGAACTGCGTCTTCAGCACGTAGCGGTCCGCCACCTGCCCGACAGTGAAGGTCAGCACCACGACGAGCGCCAGCACGACGAGAACCTTGACCAGCGTCTCCAGGATACGGACCGGCACCACCAGCATGCGCACGCCCTCCCCGCGAGCGGACGCAGCCGTCCGCCCTCCCGCCCCGGCATCCGAGAGAGCCATCAGGCGCCCTGCAATGTGCGCAGGCGGGCGACCATTCCCTTGGGCCACATCTTGCCGTCGAGCTCGTCCTCGACGCCTGCGACCGCCTTGCGGAAGGCGTCGCGATCAGGGACGACATAGGTGCAGCCGGCCTTCTTCAGGATGTCGATCGCCTCGGTGTCGAGCTCCTTGGTCAGCTGGGTGGTGACCTCGCCGGCCGCCCTCGAGGCCTTGCGGAAGATCTCGCGGTCGGCCTCGTTCAGCCCCTTCCAGAGACGCTCGGAGACGAAGAAGCCGACGAGCTCGTTGACATGGTCGGTGGCCGACCAGAACTTCGCCGCCTCGTGGAAGCGCGGCGGGATCGAGAGGTCGAAGCCGTTGTCCTGGCCGTCGACCGCGCCGCGCGAGAGCGCGCTGTAGATCTCGAGCATGCCCATCGGCGTCGACTGGGCGCCGAGCCGGTCGAACGTCGCACGCAGCATCGGGATCGCCGGGATGCGCAGGCGCAGACCCTTGACGTCCTCGGGCTTCATGATCGGTCCGCGCGTGCTCTGGATGGCGCGCGGCGAGCGCTGGCCCCAGGCGCCGAAGACGCGCACGCCCGCGCTCGTCGCCACCTTGTCGAACATCCCGAGCAGTTCGGGATCGGTGTTGAGGATCTTCTCGCCCCACTCCCCGTTCTTGAACAGATAGGGGACATACAGCACGTTGAACGCCTCGGCGCCGCGCACGAAGGAGATCGAGGACAGGCCGAAATAGGAGAAATCGACGGTGCCGAGCTGCATCGCCGAGAGCAGCTGGGCGATGTCGCCGAGCTGGCCATCGGTGTAGACGGCGACGGTATAGCGGCCCGCGCTCTCCGCCTCGACCACCTCCTTGAAGCGGTTCAGCGCCTTGTGCCAGGGGCTGTTGACCAAAGCGATGGTCGCGATCTTGAGCTGCCTGGCCTGGGCCCGCGCGATACTGGGCATGCCGATGGCGGCGCCGGCGCCGCCGAGGAGTGCGCCGCCCATCAGGGTCCGGCGGTCGATCCCGTTCATTGTCTTCCTCCCTCATATCGGCGGGGTTCGTTGCCCCGGTCCCGTTTTCTTGCTGTTGGTCTCGCCATGCCCGGGTCTCGCGCCGGAGAATGACGACGGCAGGCGCGTCAGAATCCCCAATGCACCGGCGGGGCGCCGGCGACCGGCGAGCGGAAGCTCGCCAGATGCGGCGCGAAGAGCGAGCCGAGATAGACGGTCTTCAGGTCCGGCCCGCCGAAGGAGATGCCGGAGAGGTTGCCGGCCGGGCGCCGCCCGCCCATGTCGAGATGGGCTCGGGTATAGGAGCCGTCCTGGAAGGCCGCCTCGACGGCGGCATTGTCGTCGGCGTCGCTGTCCTCGAAGATCACCTGCTGGACGCCGTCCGGGGTTGTGCGGATGACGCGGTTCGAAACGACGGTCACGGTCCAGACCGCCCCTTCCGCATCGAAGGCGAAACCGTCGGGGAAGCTGGCCGCGCCGTATTGCGCGAAGGTCTGGCGCGGGCCGAGCGAGCCGTCGCTCCTGATCGGATAGCGGCTGGTGCGCCGGGCGATGGTCTCGTTGACATAGAGCCATTCGCCGCTGGGATCGACGATCGCCTCGTTGGTGAAGCCGATGCCGTCGGCCACGACCCGGGCGCCCTTGTCGTCGATCAGGATGAGGTAGCCGTCGGCATGGCCCTTCTTCATCGACTGCTCGCGCGGGATCAGCTTGGTCGAGACGGAGACCCAGACCCGGCCCTTGGCGTCGAGCCCGACGAAATTGGTCGGCTCCAGATGCCGCCCTTCGATCTCCATCAGCCTGGGGGTCATGGTGCCGTCCGGCGCCATATGCCAGACGCCGCCTTCGGGGCCGAGATCGGCGATCAGGAAGCTGCGGTCGGGCATCACCGCGAAACCGTTGGGCAGGAAGCCTTCGGGGCCGTTCTTCGCCTTGATCAACTCGGTCTTGCCATTGGCCCGGACCACGGCGATGCCACCGCGTTTGTCGGGCATGAACAAGTCGCCGGAGCGGGTCGCCATGACGCACTCAGGGCGCGCAAGCCCCTCGCCCACGAAGGTGAGCGTGCTGGTATCGACGGAAAGCATCGTGACTCCCTGCAGACGTGACCTGACCCTAGAGCGGCTACCGCGGGCTGCCGGTGCCGCATTATGGTGCTTCGCCGCTGTTCGCTGCGGCGTTGAGGTGCGAGCCTATTCGAAGTCGTGCCGGCGAATAGTCGTGAATCGGAACGCCCGCGTTCTCATTCCGTGAACACACGGCCAAAGGAACGGGACCAGGCATGAACTTCCGGCCGGATCTGACCACACTACGCATGTTCCTGGCCGTCTATCGGCAGGGCAACATGACCAAGGCGGCCGAGCGCGAACACATCGCGCCCTCGGCGATCAGCAAGCGCATCCAGGATCTCGAGCTCGAAATCGGCGCGCCCCTGTTCTACCGCCACGCCCGCGGGATGACGGCGACACCGGCCGGCGAGGCGCTGGCGCGGCATACCGCCGGGCTGTTCGACGACGTCAACCGCATGGCGGCCGAGCTCAGCGTGTTCAGCGCCGGGGAAGAAGGCCAGGCACGCATCCATGCGCACCAGTCGGCGGCCGTGCAGCACCTGCCGCAGGAGCTCGCCGCCTTCCGCGCCGCCTACCCCAAGATCAAGGTGGCGCTGCGCGAGGAAACCAGCCCGAACGTGATCCAGTCGATGCAGGATGGGCTCGGCGACATCGGCATCTTCGCCGAGCATGCGCAACTGCCGGACGGGCTGCAGATCTACGAATACAAGCGTGACCCCCTCGTCGCGCTCATGCCGGCGGACCACCCGCTGGCCGCATGTCCTTCGATCACGCTGCCGGATCTCGCCGGCTACGATTTCATCAGCCTGGAGACCGGCTCCTCGCTGCAGGTCCTGGTGGTGAATTCGGCCGCCGAGGCCGAGGTGCGGATCACCAACCGGATCGAGGTGGTGACCTTCACGGCCGCGGTGCAGATGGTGCTCTACGGCTTCGGCGTCACGATCGTGCCGGCAGGGATCGCGCGTATCTACGGCTCGAACGACCGGCTGCGCAGCGTGCCTTTTTCCGACGCCTGGTCGGTGCGGCGGCTCATGATCTGCACGCGCGACGAGCCGAAGCTGACGGCGTCGGCCAAGCTGCTGCTGAACCATCTGCGCGGCCCCAACCCCGTGCCGCTGCATTTGCCGACGACGAAGGGCTCGCTTCCCAATCGATAATGGTCGCCAGCCGCGCCGCTCTCTAAGTCTCTTGCCCGAAGGTGGCACGCGCGAAGCATGCCCATGCCGGGAGGAACATCATGGCGAGTGTCGAAATCGTCGAGGTCGCGCCGCGGGACGGCCTGCAGAACATCGCCGCCTTCGTGCCGACCGAGTCGAAGCTCCAGCTGATCCACAAGCTAGTCGATGCCGGCGTGACGCGGATGGAGATCGGCTCCTTCGTCAGCCCCAAGGCGATCCCGCAAATGGCGGATATGGACGAGGTGGTCGCGCGCCTCGGGCCTCTGCCCGGCCTGCACAAGGTGGCGCTGGTGCCGAACGGCAAGGGCGCGCGCCGCGCCATCGCCGCCGGCATCGACGAACTGATCTTCGTGATCTCGATGTCCGACGCCCACAACATGAGCAATGTCCGGCGCCCGACCGCGGCCTCGATCGAGGACCTGAAGGCGACGCTGGCCGAGGTCGACCCCGAAGGCCGGCTGACCATCCGGGTCGGGCTGGCGACGACGTTCCATTGCCCGTTCGCAGGCACGATGGACGAGGACGCCGTGTTCAGGACGATCGGCGAGGTCGCGAAGATCCGTGGCGACATCGAACTGACGCTGGCCGACACCACCGGCATGGCCCTGCCCGACCATGTCGGCCGTATGGCGAAGCGCGCGCTCGCCGCCTATCCGACCACGCGCTGGTCGTTCCACGGTCATGACACCGCCGGCTTCGGCATCGCCAACACGCTGGCGGCCTACCATGCCGGCATCCGCTCCTTCGACGGCGCCGCCGGCGGGCTCGGCGGCTGCCCCTTCGCCCCCGGCGCCACCGGCAACATCGCCAGCGAGGATCTGGTCTACATGTTCGAGCGCATGGGCGTGGATACCGGCATCGACCTCGCCAAGCTGCTCGATGCGGCCAGGCTCGCCGTATCCTTCGCGCCGCAGACGATGGGAAGCCATGTGCTCGCCATGCCGCGCGAACGGGCCATGGCCGGCGGTGGCCCGGCGGCTGCCTGCGCAGCCTGAGCCGGCCGCGGCCTCCCCCGCAGCACGGCCTGGGAAACCTCGATCAACGCGCTTGCCCTCCCCAGTGTAAGCGCTATCATCCTTGCCAGCATGGCAAGGCATCGGGGTGTGACGCCGTTGAAGACCATTCGCGGCCCGAGCCTGTTCATTGCTCAATACCTCGGCCCGGCTCCGCTCTTTTCCGATATCGACGGCGTTTCCCGCTTCGCGGCACAGGAAGGCTTCAAGGCGCTTCAGGTGCCGGTCCACGACAGGGCGATCATCGACACGAAGCGCCTCGAAGAGAGCGGTTACATCGACAGCTGGCGCGCGATCGTCGAGCGCCATGGTCTGATGGTGAGCGAGATCGCGGCGCATCGCGCCGGCCAGTTGTTGGCGGTGCATCCGGCCTATGACGGAGTCATGGACGCGTTCGCCCCTGCCGAGCTGCGCGGCGATCCGGCCGCCCGCCAGCGCTACGCCGAACAGGAATTGCGGCGCGCGATCACGCTTGCGGCCCGTATCGGAGCCGGCAAGCTCGCGACCTTCTCGGGCAGCCTGCTCTGGCCGTTCTTCTATCCCTACCCACCCACCCCGCCCGGCCTGATCGAACGCGGCTTTTCAGCACTCGCGGCACGCTGGCGCCCGCTGCTCGATTACGCTGATAGCCTTGATGTCGACATCTGCTTCGAGCTTCACCCCGGACAGGACCTGCATGACGGCGCGACCTTCGCCGCCTTCCTCGACCGCGTCGACCACCATCCTCGCGCCAGGCTGCTCTACGACCCCAGCCACCTGCGGCTGCAGCATCTCGACTATCTCGGCTTCATCGACCGCTGGCACGAGCGGATCGCCGCCTTCCACGTCAAGGACGCCGAGTTCCGCCCGAGCCCGGATCGCGGCGTCTATGGCGGCTATGGCGACTGGATCGACCGCCCCGGCCGTTTCCGCAGCCCGGGCGACGGCGACATCGACTTTCGCGGCATCTTCAGCAGCCTGACCCGCTACGGCTATGACGGCTGGGCCGTGCTCGAATGGGAGTGCTGCCTGAAGAACGCCTTCGACGGCGCACGCGAGGGGGCGCGCTTCATCGCCGACCACATCATCCAGACCACGCAGCGCGACTTCGACGCAGGCATGCGCCGCGCCGCGCCGCCTGACGAGCTCGACCGCATTCTGGGGCTGAAACCATGAGCGAAGGTAATCCCGTCTTCACCGCCCTCGGGCGGCCGATCCGCTTGGGCATTCTCGGCGGCGCCCCGCCCTCGATGATCGGCCCAGCGCATCGCATGGCGGCTGCGCTCGACGGCCGCTTCAGCCTCGTCGCCGGCATGATGTCGTCGAAGCCGGAGCGCTCCCGTCGCGAAGGGCTCGCGATCGGCCTCGCCGAAGAGCGCTGCTATGGCTCGCTCGATGAACTGCTGGCGCGGGAGAAGGCGCGCCCTGACGGCGTCGAGGCCCTCGCCATCATCACCCCCAACGACAGCCACACCGCCTATTGCAAGGCCGCCTTCGCGGCCGGGCTCGACGTCATGGTCGAGAAACCGCTGTGCAACGATCTCGGCGAGGCGCGCGAGCTCGCCGCGTTGGCGCGCGAGAGCGGCGTCGCAGTGGCGCTGACACACACCTATTCCGGCTATCCGATGCTGCGCGAGATGCGCGCGCGCATCCTGGCCGGGCAGATCGGCGCCGTGCGTCTCATTCAGATCGACTACCTAGCCGGCGGCAATGCAACGCTGGTCGAGGCGACGCCCGAGGGCGCGGCGCGCTGGCGGCTAAACCCTGCGATCAGCGGCCCCTCGCTCATCCTTGGCGACATCGGCACCCATGCCCACCATCTCGTCGGCTTCGTCACCGGCGAGCCGATGGCGAGCGTTTCCGCCGAGGTCGGCACGCTGGTGCCCGGCCGCAAGGTCCACGACCTCGCGCAGATTCGCTTCCGGCAGGCAGGCGGCGCCCGCGGCCGGATCGAACTCAGCAATGCCGCCGCCGGTGCGTCGAACCTCTTCACCATCCGGGTCTTCGGCGAGACCGGCTATCTCGCCTGGAGCCATGGCGCGCCCAACGAATTGCTGCTGGGCCGGCTCAATGGCGACATCGTCGTGACCGGCGCCGGCCGCCCCGATCTCTCGGCGGCGGCGCGGGATGCGACCAGGCTGTCGCGCCCCGGCCATCCCGAGGGGCTGATCGAGGCGATCGCCAATCTCTATAGCGGCTTCGCCGACCTCATCCTGGCGCGGCGCGGGCTCAGGCCCGCCACCGACATGGCCCGCTTGACGCCCTCGATCGAGGACGGCGTCGCCGGCCTCGCCTTCGTCATGGCCTGCCTCGAAAGCTCTGCGGCCGGCGGCGCCTCCACTCCCCTCGCCTCCAGCCTCTAGCGGAATCACATGGCAACGATCGTCATCACCGGCTGCGACACCGGCCTCGGCGTCGAGTTCGCCCGGCAATACGCAGCCGACGGCCACAAGGTCTACGCGACCTGCCTTTCGCCAGAGACCGCTCAGGAGACCCGCGCGATTGTAGGCGATGTCGAGGTCAAGAAACTCGACATGACCGACCATGCCGGCATCGCAGCCTTCGCCGCTTCGCTCGGCGGGCGCCCGGTCGACATCCTCCTCAACAATGCCGGCATCGGCCGGCCGCACCCTCCCTTCGGCGAGACCGACTACGCCAATTGGCGGCGCATCCTCGAAACCAATCTGATCGGCCCGATGAAGCTGGTGGAGACGCTGGTCGAGAACGTCGCGGCGAGCGAACTGAAGATCATGGCCTTCGTCTCCAGCCGCATGGGCTCGATCGCGCTGAACCAGAGCGGCGGCTCCTATGCCTACCGCTCAAGCAAGGCGGGGCTGAACATGGTGATCAAAGGCCTCGCGGTCGACCTGGCACCGCGCCATATCAGCGTCATTGCCCTGCATCCGGGCTGGGCCGCGACCGAACCGGGCGGGCGCGTGCCGGTCGCGGAGAGCGTCGCCGGCATGCGCGGCGTGATCCATCGCGCCGGGCGGCACCACACCGGCATCTTCCAGACCTATCACGATCAGCCTTTGCCCTGGTGATACCATGAAGCCCGAGATCGAGACCGTCCTGCCCGGCCCCTTCGCTCTCGGAGAAGGCCCATGCTGGCATGGTGGCGAAGGCGCGCTCTATTTCGTCGATGCGCTCAGGCCGGCGATCCATCGCTGGCATCCGGCGGAGGGACTCGCCAGCTGGCCGATGCCCGCGATCGTCGGCTCCTTCGCCATCCGGCGCGGCGGCGGGCTGATCGCCTCGCTGCAGTCCGGTTTCGCCGCGGTCGACCTGACCAGCGGCGCGGTGACACCATTAGTCGATCCCGAGCCGGAGAAGCCTGCCAACGTCCTCAATGACGGCAAATGCGACAGGCGCGGCCGGTTCTGGTGCGGCTCGCGCGACGGCGCACTGAAGGAGCCGAGCGGCGCGCTCTATCGGCTCGATCCCGATCTCGGCGCCCGCCGCATGGACCAGGGCTTCATTGTCTCCAACGGCATCGCCTTCTCGCCCGACGACCGCACCATGTACTTCGCGGATTCGCGGGGCGAGACCGTGTTCGCCTATGATTTCGACATCGACAGCGGTGCCATCTCCAATCGCCGCGTCTTCTTCTCGACCCGCGAGATCGAAGGCCGCTGCGACGGCGCCACGGTCGACGCCGAGGGCTTCTACTGGTGCGCGCTGGTCCATGGCGGCAAAATCGCCCGGGTCGATCCGAAGGGGCGCTTCGACCGGCTGATCGACATGCCGGTCAAGCATCCGACCATGTGCACCTTCGGCGGCGACGGGCTCGACGTGCTCTATGTAACCAGCGCCGCCTCGATGCTGAGCGAGGAGGAGCGGGCCCGTACGCCGCAGGCGGGTAACCTCTTCGCCATCCATGGCCTCGGCGTGAAGGGCCTGCCGGAGCCGATGTTCGCGGGGTGACGGCCTAGGCTGAGCCCGCCGACTTCGGCGTCGCCCCTTCCCGCCCGGGCGTGCTGCGCATCAGCGCCATCGTCTGGAGGTTGGCGCGCTGCAGCCGCACCGGCGGCAGGCCGCGCAGGATCAAGGCGAGATCGTCGAGCACGCGCTCGCCCATGTCGTGGAAGGCGGCGGGTATGCCGCCGGCCCGGTGCGAGGACAGCAGCATCGGCGAGCGTCGGATGGGATCACCGGCCGGCACCGGCTCCTGCGGGAAAACGTCGGTCGCGATCCGCAGGCGTCCGGCCTCGGCGAGCAAAGCCGGAAAATCGACGATGGCGGCGCGGCTCACCAATACCAGGATGGCGCCGTCGCGCATCCGCGCCAGCGCCTTCGCGTCGATGAAGCCGGGATTGTCCCTGGTCGATCCGGCGAGCAGGAAGACGACGTCGCTGGTTTCGAGCAGCTCGTCCAGCCCGCAGGCCCGGCAGCCCTCATCGGCGATCGCCGAGGCGGGCAGCCAGGGATCATGCACCAGGATTTCCGGCCGGAAGCCTTCGAGCAGCCGGCGCAGCGCCCGGCCGAGATTGCCGAAGCCGACCAGCCCGATCCGCGCCCGCGACAGCAGGACCGAGCCGGCACAGCCGAAGCGGCCATAGGCCTCCTTGCCCTCGCGCATGGCGCGGTCACCGGCAGTGATGCCGCGCGCGAGGTCGAGCGCCAGGCCCAGCGCCATCTCCGCCACCGGCACGGCGAAGACCGGCGCGACCGAGAGGATCTCGATGCCCCGCGCGGCACAGACCGCCGCATCGACATTGGGCAGGAAATTGCCCTCGACATTGATCACCGCCCGCAAGTGCGGCGCCCGCGCGATCCGCTCGGCCGGCAGGTCGGTTTGACCCAGAATGGCGCTGACGCGCGGCAGCGCCGCTTCGACCAGCACTTCCGGCAAGCGCCCGTCGATGTCGTCCGTCACCACCTCGGCCAGCGCATGCAGCCGGCGCATCTGCCCGGGATCGAAAATCGAGCCGGCCCGGCGCGGATGCGGATCGAGCAGGACGACCGGGCGCGCCATCCCTCAGGCCTTGCCGGAGAGGACGAGCGGAGCCGCGAGCGTCGTGTTCTGCGAACGGAAGAAGAGCCGGATCGGGATGCGCTCGGACGAGCCGACGCCCGGCTTCACCGCGCTGAGCTGGATGTGGTGCGACGGATTGCCCGTAATGCGGAAGCTGCCGTCTGCTCCGGTCTTCACGCTGCGATTTTCGGCGAATGTGGTGAAGCTGAAGACCCAGAGCGTGACCTGGGCCCCTTCCACCGGCTTGCCCTGCGCGTCGAGCACCTGCCCGAGCACGAGCCCGTCATCATGGGTCGAGGCATAGAGGTTCCAGGCGGCCGCGACGGCGAGGATGGCGGCCGGGACCAGGACGAAGCGGTTAAGCAGCCACTTCCGCCAGCCACTCGGACCTTTGCCGGAGTAAGCTTCCATCGGCTAGCCCTTCGTCGCGCCGGAGGTGAGGCCCTGGATGAACTCCTTCTGCGCCAGCAGGAACAAAAGGATGCCAGGTGCGAGCACCATGATGCAGAAGGCGTAGAGCGCCCCGGTCGTATCCTCCTGATAGGACAGGAAGCGCGCCAGTCCGAGCGGCAGCGTCTGCATCTCCGGCGTCCGCGTCATGATCAGCGGCCAGAGGAAATTGTTCCAGGACCAGATGAAGGACAGGATCACGTTGGTCGCCATGGCGGACTTCGCCAGCGGCAGCATGATCGTCCAGACGATGCGCCATTCCGGCAGGCCGTCGACCTTGGCGGCGTCGATCAGCGAGCCCGGGATCGCATCGAAACTCGCCTTGAACACGAAGATGCAGATGATCGTCGAGAATTGCGGCAGGGCCAGGCCGACATAGGAATTCAGCAGCCCGAGCTGGCCGGTGATCAGATAGGCCGGGATGATCGTCGCCTGGAACGGCACCATCATGCAGGACAGGAACAGGATCAGGATGAAGCCCTTTCCCCGGAACTCGCGGGTCAGCGCATAGCCCGCCATCGCGTTGAAGACGACATTGGCGGCGATGGTGATGACCGAGACGATGACGCTGTTCAGGAAGTAGCGGGCGAACGGGATCGCGTACCAGACATCGACATAATAGAAGAGGTGCGGGTTGCGCGGGATGATGCTGGGCGGAAAGGTGAAGATGTTCTCGCCCGAAACGGACGTCTTCAGCACCCAGTAGAACGGCACCAGCATCACGAAGCAGACGGCGATCAGCGCCAGATGGATCGGCCAGGTCGGAGAGCGGCGCATCATTCCATGTCCCTGGCGCCGGCATTGCCGCCGGAGAGCCGGTTCGCCGCCCAGGCGACCGTGATCAGGAAGACGAAGAACACGACCGTCACCGCAGCCGCATAGTCGAAGCGCGTCTGCACGAAGCCGAGCTTGTAGATGTAGGTGACGAGGATCTCGGTGGCGCGGCCGGGACCACCGCCGGTCATGACATAGACCAGGTCGAAGCTGGTCACCGAGTTCAGCATGCCGATGACGAAGCACAGGAAGATCGAGGGACGCAGCAGCGGCAGGATGATGCGCCAGAAGCGGTCGCCGGCAGTAGCGCCGTCGATCTCGGCCGCCTCGAACAGCGAGCTCGGGATGTTCTGTAGCCCGGTCAGCAGGATGATCATGTAGAAGCCGAGCATCTGCCAGATATTGGCGACGACGACCGAGGGCAGCGCCCAGAAGAACGAGTTCAGGAACGGGATCGGCGTATCGGTGAGGTGCAGCAGCCTCGCGACATAGTTCAGGAGGCCGACGCGCTCGTCATACATCCAGCGCCAGATGATCGCGACCGCGACCGTCATCAGCGGATAGGAGAGGAAGATCAGCGTGCGATAGATGTTGCGGCCGCTGATGTTGGAGTTGACCAGCAGCGCCAGGCCGAGCGCCATCGCGATCCCGACCGGCGCCGACAGGATGATGAAGACCGTGTTCCAGAGCGACTGCCAGAACACCTCGTCGGTCAGCATCTCCTCGTAGTTCTCGAGGCCGATGAAGACCGCCGGCTTCAGCGGCGACCAGGCCTGGAAGGAGAGCAGGATGTTCCAGGCCAGCGGCAGGATGCGGTAGAGCAGGAAGATCAGTAGCGACGGCAAGAGGAAGCACCAGACCAGGATGGCCTGGCGCGTCGTCGCCCTGCGCAGGAAGGAGGTACGCCGCCGTTCGGGCGCGGCGGACATAGCCATTGCCATAACCGGCACTGCTCCCCACTCAGGACCGACGCATGACGCGCGTGACGGCGCGCTCGGCATCCGCCATCGCCGTCTTGGCATCCTTGCGGCCGAGCACGGCGTTCTGGATCTCGGCCCAGAAGGCGTCCTTGACCTGCGCATCATTGGGCAAGGGCCAGTTGCCGCACATCTTGTCGGTGTGCTCGAGCTGGGTCAGCAGCACGGCATGGGCCAGCGGATCCTCGGCCTTGACCTTCTCCAGCCCGATTTTGTCGGCGGCGAGGTTGCCGGTGAGGATGCGCCGGCGCACCGAGAACTCGGTCGCCCATTTGTTGCCGGTCATGTGCTTGACCAGAGCCCAGGCGAGATCCGGATTCTTCGACGATTTCGAGATGGCAAAGCCGTGATTGGTCGGCGTCGACCAGTTGCCGGGGTTCTGGGCCGCGCCCAGCGTATCGGGGTTGACCCAGGGCGCCTGGCCCTTGACGAAGAAATACGAGGCCGAATGGGCCTGCAGCATGCCGACATTGCCGGAAGCGAAGGCGCCGTTGGGCTCGACCCAGCGCCCGGTCCAGGCGATCTTGTTGATCCCGCCCGAGGCCGTCGCCTTGGCCAGCTTCTCCAGCACCTCGATCGTCTTGGGGGTATTGAAGGCCGGCGTCTTCATATCCGGCTTCAGCAGCTCGACGCCGTTCATCTGCATCAGCGGCCAATAGAGCCAGTCAAAATTCAGCGTCAGGAAGCCGGTCTTCTCGCCCTTAGCCATCGCCTGGCTGAAATTGACGATCTCGTCGAAGGACTTGGGCGCATCCGCCAGGCCCGCCTCCTTGAACATCGTCTTGTTGTAGAACAGCAGCGTCTTGGCGATGTAGAAGGGCACGACATAGTTCTTCTTGTCGTAGACGAAGCTCGCCAGGTAGTCCTGGTTGTAGAGCTTGGCGACGTCGGGCTCCTTCTGCATATAGGGCGTCAGGTCGAGCAGGGCGCCGTTTGCCGCCCACTCCACCCAGATCGCGCCCTGGAGGTCGATGATGTCGGGCGCCGTGCCGGCCACGAGCTGCGTCTGGTAGAAGGCCGGCAGCTCCGGCCCCTTCTTGTCGAGCCACTCGATCTCGACACCCGGATTCTGCGCCTTGAAGTCGGCGAACTCCTCTTTGAACAGCGCCTCCTGGTCGGCGATGTTCCAGGTCAGGATGCTGAGCTTGCGGTTCGACTGCGCCCGCAGATAGGCCGGCATCGCCACCGTTCCCGCCGCAGCCAGGCCGCTCTTGATGAGTGTTCTGCGGTCCATGCCGCCCTCCCTGAAATGATCTGGCGCCTCGCCTCTCCGGGCGAGCTTCGACATCGATGATAGCGGTTACATTCGTTCGGTCAAGGCGCGTTCACGATGGCGCTAATTTCCTTTTTTTATGCAAGTTTCAGCGTATTTCATTCGATTGACAGGGTTATGAAAGCGATGTCATCTAGCACGTCGCCTCGCCGTGGAGTTCATGCCCTTGCCGTCCCGCCGCCCTGAAGAATTGCGCAGCGCGCGCTGGTATTCGGCTGAAGGCATGCGCGCCTTCGCCCATCGCCAGCGCATGCAGCAGATGGGCCTGCGACGCGAGGAGTTCATGGGCCGGCCGGTGATCGCGATCCTGAACACCTGGAGCGACCTCTCGCCCTGCCATGCGCATCTGCGCGAGCGCGCCGAAGCGGTGAAGCGCGGGGTGATCCGCGCCGGCGGCCATCCGGTCGAATTGCCGGCCCTGTCGCTCGGCGAGGTCATGGTGAAGCCGACCACCATGCTCTACCGCAACCTCCTCGCTATGGAGGCGGAGGAGCTGCTGCGCCAGCACCCGATCGACGGCGCCGTGCTGCTCGGCGGCTGCGACAAGACCACGCCCGGCCTGCTGATGGGCGCGCTCAGCATGGACCTGCCGGCGATCTTCTGCCCGGCCGGACCGATGCTCAACAGCAGCTGGCGCGGCACGCGCGTCGGCGCCGGCACGCACACCATGAAATACTGGAACGAGTATCGCGCCGGGAAGCTCAGCGAGACCGAGCTGGTCGAGATCGAGGGCATCTCGACGCGCTCGCCCGGCACCTGCAACACCATGGGCACGGCCTCGACGATGACGTCGATCGCCGATGCGCTCGGGCTGACATTGCCGTTCGCCTCCAGCATCCCTGCCATGGATTCGGCCCATACCCGCATGGCCTCGGCCTGCGGCGAGCGGATCGTCGAGATGGTCTGGGAGGACCTGAAGCCCTCGCAAATCCTGACGCAGGGCTCGGTGCGCAACGCGCTGCATGTCGATGTCGCCCTGTCGGGCTCGACCAATGCGGCGATCCATCTCATCGCCATGGCGCGGCGGGCAGGCCTGTCGATCTCGCTCGACGATTTCGACGCGATCGCCCGGCAGACGCCGATCCTCGCCAATGTCTTCCCGGCCGGGAATTTCCTGATGGAGGATTTCTACTTCGCCGGCGGCCTTGGCGGGCTGATGTCGCGGCTGACGGATCGGCTCGACCTTGGCGCCCGCAACGTCCTCGGCCAGACGCTTGGCGAAGCCTTGGAACGGGCGCGGATCGTCGACGAGGACGTCATCCGCCCGCTCTCGAACCCGGTCAGCGCGATGCCCGCCATCGCCGTGCTGCGCGGCAATCTCGCCCCGAACGGCGCGGTGATCAAACCCTCGGCCGCGACCCCGGAGCTGCTCGTCCATCGCGGCAAGGCGGTCGTCTTCGACGGTCCCGCCGCCCTCGCCAGGGGCGTCGAGGATCCCGATCTCGATGTCGACGAGACCAGCGTGCTGATCCTGCGCGGCGCCGGCCCGGTCGGCGCGCCGGGCATGCCGGAATGGGGGGCGCTGGCCCTGCCGAAGAAGCTGCTCGCCAAGGGCGTGCGCGACATGGTCCGCATTTCAGATGCGCGCATGAGCGGCACCCATTACGGCACCTGCGTGCTGCATGTCGCACCGGAATCGCATGTCGGCGGGCCCCTTGCCTTGGTCCAGACCGGCGACGAGATCGTTCTCGACGTGCCGAACCGGCGCCTCGACATGCTGGTCGGTGAGGCCGAGCTTGCCCGCCGCCGGGCCGCCTGGAAGGAGCCGCCGCCGCTCTATGGCCGCGGCTACGGCATGCTGTTCCAGCGCACGGTAACGCAGGCCGACAAGGGCTGCGATTTCGATTTCCTCGAGCACGGCCCACCCACGGCCGAGCCGGGCATCTTCTGATGAAGGGCGGCAAGGAAGCGGAGAAGACCAGGCAGGCGCCCGCCATGCGCGAGCGCTCCGGCACGGCGCGTCCGCGCATGGCCGATGTCGCGCGCATCGCCGGCGTCTCGACCGCGACCGTCTCGCGCGCGCTGCGCCAGCCCGAACTCGTCTCTCCCGAGGTTCGTGGCAAGATCGCAGCCGCGGTCGACCATCTCTCCTATCGGCCGAACCTGATGGCCGGTGCACTCGCCAGCGCCCGCAGCAAGACGATCGGCGTGATCATCCCCTCGATGATCAACGCCTTTTTCTCGGTGACGCTCGAAGCGATCGAGGAAGGGTTGGCCGGCGCGGGCTACCAGCTCCTGATCGGCAACAGCCATTACGAGCTGGAGACCGAGGAGCGGCTGATCGCCTCGATGCTGGCTTGGTCACCAGCCGCACTGGTCATCACTGGCTGCCGGCACAGTCGCGGCGCGATGCGCGCTCTGCTCGACACCGACGTGCCGATCGTCGAGATGTGGGAATTGACCGACAATCCGATCGACACGGCGATCGGCTTCTCCCAGCGCGACATCGGCGTCGCGGTCGCCCGGCATTTCAAGGAGCGTGGCGCCAGACGGCTCGGCTTCGTCGGCGCCATGCACCAGCGCGATTATCGCGCCGATTCCAGGCGCGCCGGTTTCTTCGAGACGGCGCTGAGCATCGGCTACGAGCCTCCCGCCGAGGTGCAGCTCCCCGGCCTGCCGACCTCGGTCAGAGGCGCCAAGGCCTTTGCCGAGCTGATGGCTGGGCACCCCGATGTCGATGCCGTGCTCTGCACCAACGATATCGTCGCGCTCGGCGCCCTGTTCGAGGCGCAGCGGCTGGGCTGGTCGGTGCCGGACCGGCTTAAAATCTGCGGCGTCGGCGATGTCGATTTCGCTGCCGCCTGTGAGCCCGGTCTCAGCACGGTCAGCCTGCCGCGGCGGGCGATCGGCCTGAAGATCGCCGAGGTGCTGCGCGAGCGCATCGCCGGCAGCCTGCCGACCGGCGGCGTCCACGATCTCGGCTTCGAGCTGGTGAGGCGGGGCAGCACGTGAGCCCTCCCCTACGCCGCGCGCGCGACGATGCCCTCCAGATCGTCGGCCAGGCCGATGCCCGGCCGCTGGCTCAGCGTCACCCAGCCTCCGGAGAGGGGCATCAGGCCCGAGATCAGATTATCGCGCCACGGGTTCGGGTTCGTGTCGATCTCCAGCAGCCCCTCGCCGCCCGCCGCCGCGAGCAGATGGGCCGAGGCGAGCAGGCCGACACCGCCGCCGAGATAATGCGGGCAGTAGATCAGACCGGCCGCGCGAGCAGCCCGGGCCACCGCGAGACAACCGCTCAGGCCGCCCCATTTCGCAGCGTCCGGCTGCAGGAAGCTGAACAGCCCCGAAGCGATCGCCGCCTCGAACTCCGCGACCGCGTTCATGTTCTCGCCGGCGGCGATCGCGATCGGCATCGCCTCGTGCAGAGCGCGCCACTCATCGAGCGGGCGGTCGGCCCGCAAGGGCTCCTCCAGCCAGTCGAGCCGGTAATCGGCGAAGCGCCTGCCATGCGCGATCGCCTGGTCGAGGCTCCAGCCCTGGTTGGCGTCGATCATCAGCCGGCGATCGCCGATCGCGCCGCGGATCGCATCGAGCGAGCGGATATCGGTCTCCGTACCGAAACCGACTTTCAGCTTGAAGCATTCATGGCCTCGCGCCAACTCACGCGCCGCGACCTCAGCCGGCGCTTCCGGGCCGATGCCGCTCGCATAGGCGCCGACCACGCCCGAGGCCTGCCCGTCGAGATAGGCATAGAGCGGCAGCCCCGCGCGCCGAGCCGCCAGATCATGGCAGGCGATGTCGAGCCCGGCGCAGACCTGGCGCAGCGGCCCCCATTCGCCGGACTGGATAGCGAGGACATGCAGCCTGTCCATCAACCTCGCGAAGACCTCGCCGACCGGCAGTGGCGACAGCTGCTGCAGCAGAGGCCCGGCCGTCTCCAGCACGAGGCGCGCCCTGTGCTCGGCGCCGACCGAGGGGAAGTTGCACCAGATCTCGCCGAGGCCGCGATTGCCGCTGTCGTCCTCGACCTCGACGAAGACCGCGGGCCGATCGCGCATGATGCCGAAGGAGGTCCGCACATGCGTCTCGATCGGCGCGCGTACCGCCACTGCCCTCACAGCAGTGATGACGACCTCATCCGACGGGTAGGCCATGTCCAGCGCGCTCCGGCTCGTCCTCATGCCGGCTTAGACCGCCCCGAAGGCCGGGCGCCAGCTTTTTCACGCCTACCAACCCGACCTCGCCATCCCCGGGAGAGACGCCCATGACCGCCAGCGACAGCCACGCCACCCGGCCCAACCCCTTTCGCGAAGCGATGCGCCAGGGCCGCCCACTGGTGGGCATCTGGTCGATGCTGAACAGCGTGGATGCGACGGAGGCGCTCGGCTGGTCCGGCTATGACTGGCTGCTGGTCGACGGCGAGCACGCGCCGGTCTCGCTGCACGATGCGATGGCGCATTGCCGCGCCATCGCCGCGACGCCGACCATCCCGATCGTGCGGCTGCTCTGGAACGATCCCCTGCTGATCAAGCAGCATCTCGACGCCGGCATCGCCACGCTGATGCTGCCCTTCGTGCAGACGCCGGAAGAGGCCGCCCGCGCCGTCCAGTCGCTGCGCTATCCGCCGCACGGCATTCGCGGCATCGCCGCGATGCATCGGGCCAGCCGTTACACGCGCTTCAAGGACTATGCGGTGCAGGCGAGCCAGTCGCTCTTCCTCATCGTCCAGATCGAGACCAAGGAAGCGCTCGAGCGCTGCGAGGAGATCGCCGCGGTGGACGGGGTCGATGCCGTCTTCTTCGGACCGGGCGATCTCGCCGCCAGCATGGGCATGCCTGGGCAGGCCGCCCATCCCGACGTCACTGCCGCGATCGAGGACGGGCTCCGGCGCTGCCGGCCTCTCGGCAAGGCGGTCGGCGCACTCGCGCCCAATGACGAGATCTCCGAGCGCCATATCCGCTCCGGCTTCGACTTCGTCTCGGTCGCCAACGACTTCTCGCTGCTCCTGCGCAATGCCGATGCGGCAGCGACGCGCTTCCGTGGCGTCGCCGACGGCATCACCACGAAGAAGGCTTGACCGTCATGCGGGTCGGGCTCGCAGGGTTCGGCGCCTGGGGGCGCATGCATGCGCGGGTCTATGCGCAGCTTCCGGGCGCGGAGCTCGCCGCCATCTTCTGCCATGGCGATGTGACGGCGCAGGCTGCCGCATCCGCTTATCCTGAAGCCGTGGTCGTCCGCAGCTTCGAGGACCTGATCACGCTGCCGCTCGACGTCGTCGCGATCGCCGTGCCGAACCATCTGCATGCCCGCAGCGCCGTCGCCGCCCTGAAGGCGGGCAAGCACGTCATCCTGGAAAAGCCGCTCGGCGTCACCCTGGCCGAATGCGACGCGGTCCTCGCCGCGGCGCGGGAGAGCGGCCGCAAGGTCGCGGTCAATCACGAATTGCGGGTGTCGCAGCAATGGCGGCAGGTGCGCGAGATCATCGCCGGTGGCGAGATCGGGCGCGTGACGCATCAGCATCTCTCGCTGTTCCGCCGCCCCTTTCGGCCTGGCTCCGGCGGCTGGCGGCAGGACGAAGCGCGGGTCGGTTCCTACAGCCTGGAAGAGCTGGTCCACTTCGTCGATCTCGTGATGTGGTACGCAAGGGAGAACGGCCTGCCCGACCGCGTCACGGCGCGCGCCAGCGACGGCTCGGCGATGCCGCAGACGCTCTCGGCCCTGCTCGACTGGCCGGATGGTTCGAGCGCGCTGGTGACACAGTGCCTCGCCGGCTTCCAGCACCATTCCCTGCTCGAGATCGCCGGCAGCGCGGGCGCGATCCGCACGAGCTGGAGCGGCGCCTTCGATCGCGCCGAGCATCCGAGCTTCTCGCTCTGGGTCCAGGCCGCCGATGAGAGCGATGCCCGCGAGCGCCCGATCGCCTTCTCCGGCGAGCTGTTCGAGCTCGAACAGAACCTTGCTTTCGCGCTCGCCTCCTTTGCCGGCGAGGGCGAGCCGTCGCTCAGCCTCGTCGAAGCGCGCAACGCCGTGGCCCTCTGCCTCGCCATTCAGGAAGCCGGGCGAAAGGGAGAGCCGGTCTCGCTCGTCGACTGGACCACGTAGGGCGCCGCTCTCCGCTGGTGCCGCATCGATGCCGCCCGATCAGATCGGTGCCGCATTTTTGGCCGGAGCCGAATTTGCGCGAAGTCCTTGCGGGTTAATAAACTCAAAGGCTTAGCGAACACTCCGCCCGCGTGTGCAGCAAGCTTCGCCTGTTCCTGCGATGGCAAGGTTGTGCGGGAGCAGGCCGAGCCTATCGACGATCTCCTCAAAATGCGCCAGCTTGGTACCGAACGGGACCAACGACAGATCGACACGCAAAGTTCCGGAGATCGCCGCAAGAGCGATGGCGCCCGGCCAACGGGCTGACGACACAGCAAGACAACGATGAGGGGAACAGCGATGAAACGTATCGTCCTGCTGGCGTCGGCCGCCTTGTTCGGCCTCGCCGCACTTCCGGCACTCGCCCAATCGCCTTCGACCTTGCGCGTCGGCCTGCAGGAGGACCCCGACGTCCTCGATCCGCACAAGGCGCGCACCTTCGTCGGCCGCATCGTCTTCATGGGGCTTTGCGACCGGCTCGTCGACATCGATCCCGAGCTGAAGATCATCCCGCGGCTGGCGACCGAATGGTCGTTCTCAGCTGACGGCCTGACGCTGACGATGAAGCTGCGCAGCGACGCCAAGTTCCATGACGGCGAGAGCTTCAACGCCGAGGCGGCCAAGGCCAATATCGAGCGGGCAATGACGCTGCCGGATTCGCTGCGGAAATCCGAGCTCGCCTCGGTCGATAGCGTCAGCGCGCCTGATCCCGCGACACTCGTCTTCAAGCTGAAGCGCCCGGATGCGACGCTGCTCTCCCAGCTCACCGACCGCGCCGGCATGATGCTGTCGCCGAAGAGCCTCGGCCCCGACATCTCGGCCAAGCCGGTCTGCTCCGGGCCTTATCAGTTCGTCGAGCGCGTCCAGAACGACCGGATCGTGCTGGAGAAGTTCAAGGGACACTGGGAAGCCGACAAGTACCAGTTCGACCGGATCGTCTACCGCGCCATCCCCGACACCACCGTCCGCCTCGCCAATTTGCGCGCCGGCGAGCTCGACATGCTGGAGCGGCTGGCTCCGACCGATGTGAAATCGGCGCAGGGCGACAAGAACCTCAAGGTCCAGAGCACAGCCAATCTCGGCTATCAGGGCATCACCATCAACACCAACCACACCGACGCCGCCAACCAGCCCATGGGCAAGGACAAGCGCGTCCGGCAGGCGCTGTCGCTGTCGATCGACCGGAAGGTGCTGAGCCAGGTGGTGTTCGAGGGGCTCTATGCGCCGATGAACCAGCCCTTCAACCCCGGCAACCAATATCTCTCCGCTGCTTTGCCCGTGCCGGAGCGCGACGTCGCCAAGGCCAAGGCGCTGCTCAAGGAAGCCGGGCAGAGCAAGGTTTCGGTCGAGCTCTTCGTCACCAACAACCCGGTCGACGCCCAGCTCGGCCAGGTGATCCAGGCGATGGCGCAGGAAGCCGGCATCGGCATCCAGATCCGCTCCAGCGAGTTCGCCAGCCAATTGCGCGACCAGCAGCAGGGCAAGTTCCAGATGAGCCGGATCGGCTGGTCCGGCCGCATCGATCCGGACGGCAACATCCATCCGTTCGTGACGACCAAAGGCAATCAGAACGACGGCAAATATTCCAATGCCGAGGTCGACAAGCTGCTCGACGAGGCCCGCACGATCTACGACGTCGCCGAGCGCAAGAAGCGCTATGACGCGGCGCAGAAGATCCTCCAGGACGAATTGCCGATCGTCTATCTCTACAACCAGACCGTCTTCTTCGCGCTGCGCGCCAACATCCAGGGCTTCGTGATCAACCCCGACGGTCTGATCCGGCTCTCGGGGCTGAAGCGGTCGTGACATCGATACGGCAGCCGATCGAGGCTCTTCCCTTCCCCCTTGCGGGGAAGGGAGAGGGATGGGGGGCGTCCCGCTTGGCTCACGGCATCGGGACGACTGCCCTGGCATTGGCCATGCCGTCCTTCATCGCGATTGCTCGCCCAGGCTTTTCGCCCCCCACCTCTAGCCCCTCCCCGCAAGGGGGAGGGGAAATCAGCCAGAGCACGCCATGCTCGCCCTGATCGGCCGGCGGCTCCTGATCGCGATCCCGACGCTGTTCCTGGTGTCGCTGTTCGTCTTCGCCCTGCAAAGGGCGCTGCCGGGCGACCCGTTCCTGGTCATCGCCGGCGAGGAGCGCGACCCCGAGGTGATCGCGCGCCTGCGCCAGATCTACCGGCTCGACGATCCGATCGTGGTGCAGTTCTTCGCCTGGCTCGGCCAAGTGATCCAGGGCGATTTCGGCCGCTCGCTGCGCACCGGCGAGCCGGTGCTCGGGCTGATCATCCAGAAGCTCGGCGTCACCTTCCAGCTTGCCGTCGCCTCGATGCTGGTCGCGGTCGGCATCGGCATCCCCGCCGGCATCATCGCTGCCAGGCGCAAGGATACGCTCGCAGACTATTCGGCGAGCGCGGTCGCGCTGTTCGGCCTCTCGGTGCCGCATTTCTGGCTCGGGATCATGCTGATCCTGCTGGTCTCGGTCGAGCTGCGCTGGCTGCCGGCCTCGGGCTTCGAATCGATCTTCACTGACCCGCGCGCCGCGATCGAGCGATTGATCATGCCGGCCTTCGTGCTCGGCGGCGGGCTCGCCGCATCGCTGATGCGCCACACCCGCTCGGCGATGCTCGAAGTGCTGCAGTCCGACTATGTCCGGACCGCGCGCGCCAAGGGCCTCGCCGAGGATGCGGTGATCAACCGGCACGCGTTGCGCAACGCGCTGGTGCCGATCATCACCCTGTCGACGATCCTGTTCGGCGAATTGCTCGCCGGCGCGGTGCTGACCGAGCAGGTCTTCACCATCCCCGGCTTCGGCAAGCTGATCGTCGATGCCGTCTTCAACCGCGACTATGGCGTCGTCCAGGGCGTGGTGCTCTGCACCGCGATCGGCTTCATCGCGATGAACCTCCTCGCGGACGTCCTCTACATCCTCGTCAACCCGCGCCTGAGGGACAGCTGATGGGCGCGATGACCGTCCGCGCCACTGGCGCAAACCTCCAGGGCCGCGGCTCGTTGCGCAAGCTGCTGCGCAGCCGCTCGGCCCGGATCGGCGGGATGATCGTGCTCATCTTCGTCGCCATGGCGCTGCTGGCGCCGCTGCTGCCGCTCGCCGACCCCTTGAAGTCGAATTTCCTCGCCATCCGCAAGCCGCCCTCCGAGCTCTACTGGTTCGGCACCGACGAGCTCGGGCGCGATCAGGTCTCGCGGCTCGTCTTCGGGGCGCAGGCCTCGCTGCTCGCCGGCATCATCTCGGTCGCAATTGCGCTTGCGGTCGGGGTCCCGATCGGCCTGATCGCCGGCTGGTATGGCGGCTGGATCGACGTGGTGATCTCGCGCGTCACCGAGGCGCTGCTCGCCTGCCCCTTCCTGATCCTGGCGATCGCCCTCGCCGCCGTGCTCGGCCCGTCGCTGACCAATGCGATGATCGCGATCGGCCTCTCCTTCGCGCCGATCCTGATCCGGCTGGTGCGCGGACAAGTGCTGGCGATCAAGAACGAGGAATTCGTCGACGGCGCCCGCGCCATCGGCGGCGGCAAGCTCTACATCCTCTTCCGCCATGTCGCGCCGAACACGCTCTCGCCGATCATCGTGCAGTCGACGCTGTTCATGGCGCAGGCGATCGTGCTCGAAGCCGCCCTGTCCTTCCTCGGCCTCGGCCAGCAGCCGCCCTCGCCGTCCTGGGGCCAGATGCTCAACGTCGCCAAGAATTTCATGGAGCAGGCGCCGTGGATGTCGGTGGCGCCCGGCGTCGCCATCTTCCTGGCGGTCCTCGGCTTCAACCTGCTCGGCGACGGCCTGCGCGACGCGCTCGATCCCAAAGAATCCTGATCCTACCGCCTAAGGAACCAACCATGTTCACCACCCGCCCCGAGATCCTCGGCACCTTCGGCGTCGTCACCTCGACGCATTGGCTCGCAACCGCGTCCGGCATGGCGATGCTGGAGAAGGGCGGCAACGCCTTCGACGCCTGCGCCGCCGCCGCCTTCGTGCTGCAGGTGGTCGAGCCGCATCTGGTTGGCCCGGCCGGCGACATGCCGGCGGTGTTCTATTCCGCCGAGACCAAGAAGGTCGAAGTGCTCTGCGCCCAGGGGCCGGCGCCGGCGGCCGCGACGATCAAGGCCTACAAGGACCTCGGCATCGACATCATCCCCGGCGACGGCCTGCTCTCGACCGTGATCCCCGGCGCCTTCGGCGGCTGGATGACGATGCTGCGCGACCATGGCCGCTTGCCCCTGCGCGAGGTGCTGGAGCCGGCGATCGGCTATTTCGAGAACGGCCATCCGATGCTGCCGCGCGTCTCCGACACGATCGCGGGCCTCAGCGACCTCTTCACCGGGGAATGGCCGACCTCCGGCGCCGTCTACCTGCCCGGCGGTAATGCCCCGAAGGCGCGCGAGCTCTTCCGCAACCCGGCCGCGGCCGCGACCTACAAGCGCATCCTCGCCGAGGCGGAAGCTGCCGGCGGTGACCGCCAGAAGCAGATCCAGGCCGCCTACGATGCCTGGTACAAGGGCTTCGTCGCCGAGGCGATGGACGCCTTCTGCCGCACGGAAGCGCCGATGGATTCGACCGGCCGCCGGCATAAGGGCCTGCTCACGGCGCAGGACATGGCCGGCTGGGCACCGCATTACGAGGCGCCGGCGAGCGTGACCTATCATGACTGGGAGGTCTTCAAGATCGGCCCCTGGGGCCAGGGCCCGGTCTTCCTGCAGACGCTGAAGATCCTCGAAGGCTTCGACCTTTCCGCCATGGGTCCGGCGAGCCCGGAGTTCATCCATCACGTCGCGGAAGCGATGAAGCTCGCCTTCGCCGATCGCGAGGCCTATTACGGCGACCCCGATTTCGTGAAGGTGCCGCTGGCGACGCTGCTGTCGGACGACTATGCCCGCGGCCGGCGCGACCTGATCGGCAATGAGGCATCGCTCGAAATCCGCCCGGGTGCAGTCTCGGGATTCGAAGCCCAAGTCGCGCAGGCGCTCGCCAATATCCGGATCGCCGGCCAGCATGGTGCTACGACCAGCGCGACCGTCGGCGAGCCGACCTTGGCCTCGATGGTCGCCTCCTCGCAGCGCGGCGACACCGTGCATATCGACGTAATCGACCGCTGGGGCAACATGGTCGCGGCGACGCCGTCGGGCGGCTGGCTGCAATCCTCGCCGGTGATCCCGGAGCTCGGCTTCCCGTTGAACTCGCGCGCCCAGGCCTTCTTCCTCGAAGAGGGCCTGCCCTCCTCGCTCGCACCCGGCAAGCGCCCGCGCACCACGCTGACCCCGACCATCGCCTTCGAGAACGGGCAGCCGCGTCTCGCCTTCGGCACGCCGGGCGGCGACCAGCAGGAGCAATGGCAGCTCGGCATGTTCCTGCGCCGGGTGCATCACGGGCTCAATCTGCAGGAGGCGATCGACCTGCCGCTGTTCCACACCCAGCACTTCCCCTCGACCTTCTATCCGCGCGAGGCGCGGCCGGGCCATCTCGCAGTCGAGGAGAGCGTCGGCGAGGCGGTGCTGGCCGAACTCACCCGGCGCGGCCACAAGCTGGAAACGGCACCGGCCTGGACGGTCGGGCGCCTGACCGCAGCCGAGAAGAGCGCGAATGGCCTCTTGCGCGCGGCAGCGACCCCGCGTCTGATGCAGGCCTACGCGATCGGGCGCTAGGAGGCCTGCCTCTATGACATGGTCCATCGTCGCTCGCGACGCCGCCACCGGCGCCTTTGGCGTCGCCGTCTCGACCTGCGCCTTCGGCGTCGGCGCGCGCGTGCCCTATGGCTGCGGCCGGGTCGGCGCGATCGCAACGCAGGCCTTCGTCAACCCGCTCTACGGCGTCGACGGGCTCCGATTGCTGCAGGAAGGGCGCTCCTCGGTCGAGATCATCGCCAATCTGACCGCGGCCGATGAAGGCCGTGCGCATCGGCAACTCCATCTGATCGATCGCGACGGCCGCACCGCGTCCTATACCGGCAATGCCTGCATCGACTGGTGCGGGGCGGTGAACGGGCCGCAGGTCTCGGTCGCCGGCAACATGCTCGCCGGGCCGGAGGTCGTCCAGGAGACGCTGAAGGCTTATGTCGAGAACTCAGGTCTCGACTTCGACGAGCGCCTGCTGGTGGCGCTCGAAGCCGGCGAGAAGGCAGGCGGCGACAAGCGCGGCCGGCAATCCTGCGCAATCCGGATCTGGGCAAGCGAGCCGGTGCCGAGCTTCGACATCAGGGTCGACGACCATGCCGAGCCGCTTGTTGAATTGCGCCGGCTCTGGCGCGTGGCGCATCAGCGCTCCGTGCCGTTCCAGCAGGCCTCGCCCTCGCGGGCACGGCCCGCCGGCGTCACCGACCGGGCCGAGCTCGACCGGCTCTGCGCGGAGTATGCCGCAGCGTGGAATGCGCGGCATCCGGAACAGGAGCAACCTGTCCCCTCTCCGCTTGCGGGAGAGGGTTAGGGTGAGGGTGGGGGGTCGCGCGACACTGGTCGTCTGCTCAGCGTCGCGCTTTCGGAAACCTCAAAGACCTGAACGACCCCTCATCCGGCCCTTCGGGCCACCTTCTCCCGCAGGGGGAGAAGGGGAGCGCGAGCTTCACGCCGCCTTGGCAGCCCGCCCCTCAGCCGCCCACTTGGCGTACCAGCTCTTGAAGCGGCGCCATTCGGTCTCGACATAGTTGCGCTGGGCGTCGGAGAGCCTGTCGGCCTCGTTGAAGTGGCGCTCATAGGCCTTGTGGCCCTCCAGCACCATCAGGTGCTTGTAGTAGAGCACGAGGTCGACGCCCTCGTCGAAGGACGACAGCACATAGAGCGCCCGCTCCAGCTCGAGCGCATCGCGCTCGGCCTGCGGATCGCCGGCTGCGGCCTTCTGCGAGAGCGCGACGAGGTGCAGCACCTCCTTGGGCAGGGCATTGCCGATGCCGGTGATCGCGCCGCCGGCGCCGCAGCGGATGAAGCCGTGCGTGACCTGCGTATCGACGCCGACCATCAGGGTCAGCTTGGGATCGCGATTGGTGATGTGCTCGGCCGCATAGGTCAGCGCCGCGCCGCCGCCGAACTCCTTGAAGCCGACGAGATGCGGGTAGCGCGCATTCAGCGCGAAGAACAGGTCGGCCTTGGTCTCGTAGCCGTAATAGGGGCTGTTGTAGATCACCGAGGGCAGGTCGACGGCCGCTTCCAGGATGCCCTCGAAATGGGCGCGCTGCGCCTGGAGCGAGGAGCCGCGCGAGAGCACGCGCGGGATCACCATCAGCCCTTGCGCGCCGGCCTTCTTGGCATGGGCGGCGAGCGCGGCGGCGCGCTTCGGGTTCTGCGCGCCGGTGCCGACGATCAGCGGTATGCCGCCCTTCACCAGAGCCTCGACGCCCTCCATGCGCTGCTCGTCGGTGAGCAGCGGCCAGTCGCCCATCGAGCCGCAATAGACCACCGCCGACATGCCGGCGTCGATCAGATGGCGGCCGGTGCGCACCAGCTCGGCGTAGTCGACGTCGCCCGAGGCGGTACAGGGACTCATCAAAGCGGGGATGGTGCCGCTGAAGATGTTCTTGGTCATGGCAGGGATCCGCTCACGGGAGGAAATGCGGCTGCGGGCGGAGCGCCCGCTGCCGTGATGATAGCCTAAAAAATCAGGCCGTGATCGCCTTGCCGGCCTTGCGCAGATCGGCGAGCACCGGTGCCTTCGGCAGCCAAATCTTGTCGAACTCGGCGATGACGGCCTCGGCGTCCTTCGGGTTGGCGAGCTTGAAGTTGGCGCCGGCCGCCTTGAACTGCTCGACCAGCTTGGGCTCGTTGACAGCGAGCGCGTCGATCTGCTCGTCGAGCGCGGCGCGGACCGTCTTCTGGATCAGCTCGCGATCAGCCGCCGGCATGCCCTGCCAGACACGGCCCGAGGCGAGCGCGATCACCGGCATGAAGATCGCATTCATCTGCAGGATGGTCTTGGAGACCTTGTCGAAGCGCTGGTTCCAGGAGAACTCCAGATCGGCCTCGAGGCCGTCGACCTGACCATTGGTCATGGCGTCGAAGACCTGCGGTGTCGGGATCGGGGTCGGGGCGGCGCCGAGCAGTTGGTAGAAGTCGCGATAGACCGGCGTCGGATTGATGCGCAGCTTCATGCCCTTGATGCCGCCGATGCCATCGATCTCCTTGGCGGCGAAAACGGCGCGCATGCCGGTGATGCCCCAGGCCATGCCGACGCAGCCGGTCTCGCGCGGCAGCACGTCAAACAGCTTCATCGCGACGGGGTCGCGCACCAGCTTGGCGATCTTGGCGGTGGAGTCGACGATGTAGGGCGCGGTGATCGCGCCGATCGCCGGGACGCGCGAGCCGAGCTCGGCGGCCATGATCCAGCCCATGTCGAGTGCGCCGGACTGCATCTGCTGCAGCATCGCCGCCTCGTTGCCGAGCTGGCCGGAGTGGAAGACCGTCAGGTTCAGCCGGCCATTGGTCTCGGCCTTCAACCGCTCGCCGACCTTGACGGCCGCGACGTTCCAGGGGTGGCCGTTCGGGGTGAGAATGCCCAAGCGCAGATCCTTGCTCTGGGCGAGCAGCAGCGCGGGCTTGGCGATCGGCAGGGTCGCGGCGGCAGCGAGCAAATGGCGGCGCGAGATGGTCATGACGGAACTCCCCTTATTGGTTGATGGACGGGTTCACTTCACCAGGGCCAGCGAGAGCCATGGGTAGATCGAGAGCAGGACCAGGAGGACGCAGGAGATGATGAAGAAGGGCAGCGTCACCAGGAACATCTTGCCGGGCTTGGCGCCGGTCACTGCTGCAGCGACGAAGAAGCACAGGCCCACCGGCGGCGAGAGCAGGCCGAGCACGAGGTTGATCACCACGACCACGCCGAAATGGCGGGGATCGATATTGTAGACCTCCGTCGCGATCGGCAGCAGGATCGGTACCGTCATGATCAGGCCGGGAATGCCGTCGATCACCGTACCGATGATCAGCAGGATGACGTTGACCAGCAGCATGAAGGTCACCGGATCCTTGGCGATCGACTGGATCGATGCGGCGACGGTCTGCGGAACCTTGCCGTAGACCAGCACCCAGGAGAACACGGCGGCGGCGGCGACGAGGAACAGCACGATCGCCGAATAGACGCCGGCGCGCAGCATCATCTGCGGCAACTGGTCGAATTTGAGCTGCCTGGTCCAGTAGCGGCCGATCAGCAGTGCCGCGACCGAGCCGACCGCTGCCGCTTCCGTCGCATTGGCAAAGCCGCCGAGGATCGAGCCGACGATGACGATCGGGATCAGCAGGGTCGGGGCCGAGCTCAGCACGATCCTGACGCGCTCGCGCAGGGTCAGCTTGTCACCGGCCGGGTAGTTGTAGACGAAGCCCATGCCGGCGATGATCAGGAAGAACAGGACGGTCAGGAGCACGCCCGGCACGATGCCGGCCATCAGCATGTCGCTGACCGAGACCTGGGCCAGCACGGCATAGACCACGAACATCACCGAGGGCGGGATGATCGGGCCGAGCATGCCGCCATAGGCCGTGAGGCCGGCGGCGAAGTCCTTGTCGTAGCCCTTGCGCTCCATCTCCGGGACCATGACCTGCGCCATGATCGCGACCTGGGCCGTCGCCGAGCCGAGGATCGAGGCGACGAACATGTTGGCAAGGATGTTGACATAGGCCAGCCCGCCCTTGAGCGAGCCGACGAAGGCCATGGCGAGGTCGACGATGCGACGGGTGATGCCGCCGCCGTTCATGATCTCGCCGATCAGGATGAAGAGCGGGATCGCGATCAGCCCGTAGCTGTCGACGCCGCCGAACATCTGCAGCGGGTAGTTCGGCAGCAGCTGCATGTTGCCGGTCGCCGCCATGTAGATCAGCGCGCCCAAGCACAGGCACAGCGCGATCGGCACGCCGGCCAGCATGATGCCGAAGAAGGCTCCAATCGTTAGTGCCATGTCAGTTCACCACCCCGTCGGCATTGGCGGCGAAGCCCGGCAGTTCCTGCTTGGCGACGAGGCCGAGGTCCTCGAACAGGTTGGCCAGCGCGTGCAGCGTCATCGACAGCGCGAACAGCGGCATGATCAGATAGATCACCCAGGTCGGCCAGTTCAGCGTCTGGGTCCGCTCGGTGTAGATGAAGTTGAACGACTGGCCGGCATATTCCCTGGCGTCGAAGCCGGCCTGGGCGATGCCCACCGGATCGAGCCAGAACCAGCACATCACCCCGAGCGCTATGCCGAACAGGACGACGCCGAGCGTCGCGATCGCCCGGAAGATCGCCGCGCCACGTTCAGAGAAGCGTTCGGTCAGCATGGTCACCGCGAAATCGAGCCGCATGCGCGTCATCGCGGAAGCGCCGATGAAGGTGAGCCAGACGACGCTGTAAACCGCGGATTCGTCGATCCAGTAGATCGGATAGCCGGTGTAGCGCGTAACGACGTTGAGCAGGATCAGCGCCGAGAGCAGGAACATCAGCGCCTGGATGGCGCGATGCTCGACCCGGAGCAGGCCTCCGGACAAGGCGACGATTGCCTCCGGCACGGCCATGGAGCGGCCTTTCGCCGCGACAGCTTCTTGGTTCATTCTTGCCTTCCCCTTGCCGCGTTGTAGATTGTATAAAATCTACGTGTCAATGGTTTTCCACGACGCGACCAGCTAGGGTGCCCGCGATGTCCGCTCCCCTGAAGCACCGCACCCTGTCCTCGGCGATCGTCGACCGGCTCCGCCAGGAGATCCTCGACGGCAGCTATCCGGCCGGCTCGCAATTGCGGCAGGACGCGCTGGCCCAGGCCTATGAGGTCAGCCGCATCCCGGTGCGCGAGGCGCTGTTCCAGCTGGAGGCGGAGGGCTTCGTCAGGATCGTGCCGCACAAGGGCGCGATCGTCTCAGGCCTGTCGCTGGATGAGATCAACGACGTCTTCGAACTGAGGAAGCTCCTGGAACCGCGCTTGCTGGCGAGCTCCGTGCCGGCGCTGACGGCGGAGGATTTCGCCGCGGTTGCCGGGATGGAAGCCGCGTTCGAGGAGGCCATGACGGCGCGCGACATCAGTCGCTGGGGCGTCCTCAACGCCGATTTCCACATGGCGCTCTATGCAAGGGCGACGCAGCCGCGCACGCTCGCGATCGTTTCGGGGCTCTTGCAGACCAGCGACCGCTATACGCGGCTGCAATTGCAGCGCAGCTCCTCGATCGAACGGGCGCGGACCGAGCACAACGAGCTGATCCGGCTCTGCCGCGCCGGGGCGATGAAAGAAGCCAGTGGCCTGCTGGTCGAGCATATCGAGCTGGTCCGGCAGGACCTGGTCGCCTTCCTGGAAGATCGCGGGAAGGGATGAACGAAGAGCGGGGACAGCTAGGATGATACGTTTGGCCTTCGCGATTGCAGCCGCCCTGCTCTCGCCCATCTCCCTCGCCACGGCGCAGGACTGGCCTCAGCGCCCCGTGAAGATCGTGGTGGCGGCGGCAGCAGGCGGACCGATCGACGTGTTCGGGCGGGTGATGGCGGAGCGGCTGTCGCCGATCCTTGGCCAGAACGTCTTCATCGAGAACGTGCCCGGCGCCGGCGGGATGGTCGGAGGGCAAGCGGTGGCGCGGGCCGAGCCGGATGGCCATGCCGCGCTCCTGGGCACGATCGCGACGCACACCCACTCCCAGAATCTCTACAAAGCGCCGCTCTACAATGCCGCCACGGACTTCGCGCCGGTCGGCCTGATCGCCGAAATCCCGCTCGTCCTGATCGTGCGCAAGGACTTGCCGGTCACCTCGATGGCCGAGTTCGTCGACTATGCGAAGCGCAATGCCGCCAAGATGAACTACGGCTCCGCCGGCATCGGCTCGGCCACCCATCTCGGCTGCGCCCTGATGAATGGCGCGCTCGGCCTCGACGTCCAGCACGTTCCCTATCGCGGCACCGGCCCGGCGATGCAGGATCTGATGAGCGGGCGCATCGATTATCTCTGCGAGATCGTCGTCACCGCCAAGCCGCAGATCGAGAGCGGCATGGTCAAGGCGATCGCCACCTTGTCCGGTGCACGCTCGGCGGTCCTGCCCGACCTCGCAACCGCCAAGGAAGGCGGCTTCGCCAATCTGGAGGCCGACACCTGGGCGGCGCTGTTCCTGCCGAAAGGCGCGCCGGATGCGATCGTCGCCAAGCTCAACGCTGCGATGGTCCAGACGCTCGCCACATCTGAGACGAAGGCGAAACTCGCGGACCTCGGCGCGACCATCGTCGCGCCCGACCGGCAATCACCGCGCTACCTCGCGCAATTCGTCAAGGACGACATCGCCAAATGGGCAGCGGTCACGAAGGCGAGCGGAATCCAGCCCAACTGAGGTGAGGCTGCCCGGCGGAGCGTTCGTCGACGATGTCGAGTTGATCCGGCGCGGCCTGCTCGCCGTCCTGGAGGATCTCGGAGGCAGTAGCGAAGGCCGGGCGTCGTTCAGACGAATAGTGGCGCGGGATCCCCTCTCCTGGAAGGAGAGGGGTAGGGGTGAGGTGTTCGGACTGGAAACGTGGGCCTGAACCTGACCGCGCGGTCAGCGCTCGCGGCACTGGTCTGATCTCCTACACCTCACCCTGCCCTCTCCTTCCAGGAGAGGGTTCCTCGCGCTTCTCTTGTCAGGTCAGCTTCCCGCGCGCCGCCACCGGCAGCTCGCCGATGAGCTTGTCGCCGCGCACGGTCACCAGCCGGTCGACCATGTTGACGACGACGCAGACATGGTTCGGCACCACCCGCACGACCTCGCCTACGTTCGGGCGCTCATTGCTGCCCGACAGATCGAGGAAACCGTGCTCCTCGGCAAACTGCGCGATCCTGGCCAAGGGGTATTCGAGGATGTAGCCGTGGCCCTCGAGATTGCCCTTGTCGCTGGTCAGCGTCTTCGAGCCGGAATCGAGGATGCCGCGCTCCGACCCGGCCCGGCTGACCACCGTCGCGTAGACCGTCAGCGCGCAGTCCTCGAGGCTCGCAACCCCGGCCGCGATCTGCATGCGGTCGTTGAAGATCGAGGTGCCCGAGCGATGCTCGGTCGAGCCCTTGAGCTTGCCGATGTTCGGAATGTTGGGCGAGCCGCCGGTCGAGACGATGCCGGCCTCCAGCCCGGCCTCGCGCAGGCCGGCATTGGCGGTGTCGAGGAAGTCCTGCGTCGCCGGCCAGCCGGTCTCCGGCGGGTACATCAGGAAGCCGGCGAAGGTCAGGCCCTTGGACGCGGCGATCTGCTTGGCCAATTCGACCGCCTCGCCCGGCGTCTCGACGCCGGCGCGCTTGCGGCCGGTGTCGCATTCGACCACGACCTCGAGATTGCGCCCGGCGATCTCGGCCGCCTTGGGCAGGCCGGCGATCGTGACCGGGTTGTCGGCCGCGACGATCATGCGAACGCGGCGCTGCAAAGCGCCGAGCCGGCCCAGCTTCTCCTCGCCCAGAATGTTGTAGCTGATCAGGATGTCGTCGATGCCGCCATCGGCCATGACCTCGGCCTCGCCGAGCTTCTGGCAGGTGATGCCGCGGGCGCCGGCAGCGACCTGCATGCGCGCCAGCTCGGGCGACTTGTGCGTCTTGATGTGCGGGCGGTTGGCGACGCCAGCGGCGTCGCAGGCGGCCTGGAGCCTGGCGATATTGGCCTCGACCGTGTCGAGGTCGATGACGACCGCCGGCGTGCCATAGACGCGGGCGATCTCTTCTGCGAGCGCGGTCGTCACGGCAGCACCCGGACGATGACTTCGATCTCGACGGTCATGTTGTTGGGCAGCGAGCCCATGCCGACGGCGGAGCGGGCATGGCGGCCATTGTCGCCGAGCACTGCGACGAACAGGTCCGAGCAGCCATTGATGACCTTGGGGTGCTGCGAGAAGTCCGGGGCGGCATTGACCATGCCCAGCAGCTTCACGACCTCGATCTTGTCGAGCGAGCCGGCCGCCTTTTTCATCGCGGCGAGCAGGCCGAGACCGGTCTGCTTGGCGTGCTCATAGGCTTCCTCGATCGAGACATCGGCGCCGACCTTGCCGGTCGGATAGGTGCCGTCGGCGCGCTTCGGGCCCTGGCCGGAGAGGTAGATGAAGTCGCCGACGCGCTTGAAGCTGACATAGGTCGCGACCGGGGTCGGCACGTCCGGCAGGGTCAGGCCCAGCTCCTTGAGCTTGTCATCGGCACTCATGCGTCTCTCCCATCGTCTTTCAGATCGCGGATCATATAGCGGGCCGCACTGTCATAGCTCGCAAGCTTGCGGGCAAGGGCTTCGTCATGCGCCTCGCGAAAACCCTGGCGACGCCAGAAGCCGGCCGAGTTGCCGACGGCGACCAGCGCCATGCGGCTAAAGCCTTCGGCGCGGGCATGCGCCGCCAGCCTGCCGACGCAAGCCGCGGCGGCCCCACCGCCACGCGCCCCCGGCAGCAGGGCAAGGTCATGGATGTAATAGGCGTCAGCATCATCAGGCAGCGCGCCGAGTAGGCTGTCGAGCGCCGGCACCTGGCCAAGCCGCCAGGGATGGCTCAGCACATAGCCGCCGACCCCCTCCCCGCCTGCCAGCACGAGGCTGCCGGCGGGGTGGAGCGCGAGCCGTTCGGCGAAAACAGCCTCCCCCTCCGGGTAGTCCGGGTGCACCACAGCTGCCGTAGCCATCACCGCCGGCAGGTCGGCGGCGGCCATGGGGCGCCATGATAGGGGGGACATGCTCATCGGAGCGATCATGCGTCATGCTCTGGCTTGCCCCGAGCATCTCAGACCGGAGAAGGCTCCAATCAGCACCTTCCCGTCATGAGATTCTCGTGTCTGCGCTGCGCTTCGCCCGAGAATGACGCCTTAGGCCTTACGCCTCGACCTTCCTGAACTTGTTGCTGCGCTTGGGGTGCCACCAGGCGCCCTTCAGCACCACGCCTTCGGAGACGATCTTGCGATCGCCGATCAGGTGCTCGCCGACGACGTCGACATAATCGAACTTGCCTTCCTTGACGGTGAGAACAGTCGCGTCACCGAGCGAGCCGACCTTGAGCGAGCCATATTCCGTCCGCTTCAGCGCCATCGCCGCGTTCACGGTCGAGGCCGCGATCACGTTGTTCAGGCTCATGCCCATGCAGAGGAATTTCGACATGGTGGTGACCTGGTCATAGGCCGGGCCGTCGATGCAGAGCTTATGCACGTCGGAGGAGATCACGTCGGGCTCGAAGCCGTTGGCGAGCATGGCGCGCGTGGTCTTGAACGAGAACGAGCCCTTGCCATGGCCGATGTCGAAGATGACGCCGCGCTTGCGGGCGGCGAGCACCTCGGGCTTCACCGTGCCCTGCGCGGTCGCGGGCGCGTTCGGGAACGGGCGGAAGGCGTGGGTCAGCACGTCGCCGGGGCGCAGCATGCCGATCACCTCCTCATAGGACGGCGGCGGATGGTCGATATGGCACATCAACGGCATGCCGACCTCGTTGGCGACCTGCAGCGCGATATTGAGCGGCACGGTGCCGGAGGTGCCGGAAGCATGCAGGCCGACACGGACCTTGATGCCAACGATCAAGTCCCGGTTCTTGTCGGCGACCTCGACGCAGTCAATCGGGTTCATCAGGCGCAGGTCGCCGCTCTCGCCGACCATGACGCGGTGGTCGAAGCCGTAGATGCCGGCATGCGAGACGTGGAGATAGGCGAGGATGCGGGCCTGGCTCTTCTCGATCACATGCTTGCGGAAGCCCGGCCAGTTGCCGGGACCGGCCGAGCCGGTGTCGACCGAGGTGGTGACGCCCGAGGCGCGGCAGAACTCGTCGGCGTCGATGCCGAGCGAGGTGCCGCCCCAATAGACGTGGGTGTGCAGGTCGATCAGGCCCGGCGTGACGATGTAGCCGGAGACGTCACGGACTTCCTTGGCTCCCTTCAGGTCCTTGCCGAAACCCGAGACCTTCCCGCCGGTGAAGGCGACGTCGATGACGCCGTCGTGCTTCTGCGACGGGTCGATCACGCGTCCGCCCTTGAGGATGAGATCGTGAGTCATGACTGCTCCTTGGGGAAACCGGGCGGCGGATGCGTCGCATTCAGTCGAAGCTGGCCGTAGCGCCCAATTGGAAGAGGGTAAAGACCTCGTCGAAGTGATCGCGCAGGCCGGGAACGTAGAGCTGCGAGATGGTCGGATCCTGGATCGGAACGTATTTCGCGCCGCCGTCGCGGGAATCGGCGGCACCGAGATAAGCGGGCAGGCCACGCCCCTTATAGGCATCGAGGCGAACCTTGAGGCGAGCGATCACCAACGAACCGCAATCGCCCCATTCATAGGGAATCGCGAAGAAGAGCTTGGCGGCATAGGCGAGCCGCGACGAGCGGACCGTGTTGGCATAATCCTGGATCGTGCCCCGGCGGCGCGCGGCCTGCTTGACCTTGATGAAGACCTCGTAGTCAGCCCACCAGGCTCCCTCGGCTGCGCCTTTCCAATCCTTGGCGAAACGCTGTGAGTCGCAGAAGCGGAAATAGTACTGCCCGACGCTGAGATGGACGCGCTGAACATGCGACATGCCGCCGTTCTGCGGCCCGCTCGAGAGGCCGCGCGCGGATCTGTCGTGACGGATGATGTCAGCCTGATGGGCCGGGTTGTCAGAGACGAAGCAGGTCTTGTTGAAGGGTTCGGCGGCCATGTCATCGCTCCTGTCGAGGCGCCGCATCCATCGGCCCGACGGGCGGATGCGGCGTCGGGGAGCCCTTGGCCGGATCAGAGCCGGTTCTCGGCTGCGTCCGGAGAATGCGGCGCATGCGCCGGCGACGCTCACGCGATCACCGCGCCCTTGCGCTCGACGATCATGCCGTAGCACTGCGGCTCGCGGTGCTTGGCGAAGTTGAAGGTCGAGTTCTTGTAGCTGTTGCCGAGATCGAGATCGCAGCGCGCGACGACGAGCTCGTCATCCTCTGTCACCGCCTGCGCCACCACTTCGCCGGTCGGGGCGATGATGCAGGAGCCGCCGATCTGGTCGACGCCGGCTTCCAGCCCGGCCTTGGCGACGCCGACCACCCAGGTCGCGTTCTGATAGGCTCCGGCCTGCATGACGAGCTGGTTGTGGAAATTGCCGAGCCGGTCATGAGCGGGCGCCGGCGGGTTGTGCTTGGGCGTGTTGTAGCCGAGCACGATCATCTCGACGCCCTGGAGGCCCATGACGCGATAGCTCTCGGGCCAGCGCCGGTCATTGCAGATCATCATGCCGAGCCGGCCACCCATGGTCTCCCAGACCGGCCAGCCGAGATTGCCGGTCTCGAAATAGCGCTTCTCGAGATTCTGGAAGACCGCGTCAGGCCGATGCTCGGGGTGCCCCGGCAGATGGATCTTGCGATACTTGCCGACGATCTTGCCTGATTTGTCGACGATGATCGCGGTGTTGAAGCGGCGCTTGCGGCCGTCCTCGAAGGCCAGCTCGGGATAGCCGAGATGGAAGCCGATGCCGAGCCGCTCGGCTTCGGCGAAGAGCGGCGCGGTCTCGTTCGAGGGCATGGCGCTCTCGAAATAGCTGTCGATCTCGGCCTCGTCCTCCATCCACCAGTGCGGGAAGAAGGCGGTCAGCGCCGCCTCGGGATAGACGACGAGATCGCAGCCATTCGACTTCGCCTGGCGCATCAGCTCGATCATGCGGGCAACAGCTGAGCTGCGGCTCTCCTCACGCTGGATCGGCCCGAGCTGGGCTGCGCCGACGGTCAGGATACGAGGCATCGGAAGACTCCTGCTGTGCTTGATCGTTGCGCGAGGATGTTGCGCGAGGCGGACGCGGTTATCCCTGTGCGCCATTGCGCAGTTGCCGTTACGGCAATACCGTCGAGCGTTCCCTCTGGGCTCGGTCCGGAACCGCCGGCCGCGGCTGCCGGGGCAGCATCGAGCTGCGGATCAAGGCCATGGCAACGTTCAATGTCGTCCGCTTCCGCATCAAGCCCGGGCGCGAGGCGGAATTCCTCGATGCCCATCGCCAGGGCAAGGCCAATTGGCCGGGCCTGGCGCGGGGCCACATCATCAAGACCGGCGACCACGCCTATTGCCTGATCGGCGAATGGGCCGACCTGGCCGCGCTGAAGGGCGCCCGCGACCAGATGATCGCGACGCTGAACAGCTTCCGCGACACGCTCGAGGACCTCGGCAGCGGCCTCGGCGTCACCGACGCGGTGTCCGGAGATGTCGTCGTCGACTTGCGGGCCTAGCGCCTGGCCGTCAGCTCGATCACGATCCCTCCGCGACCAGCCGATCGCCCGCGCTCCTCCCTTCCCCCTTGTGGGGAAGGGCTGGGGATGGGGGTGGTGCCGCCTGGTGATCGGCAGGAGAAAAGCGCTGGCAGCAGCGGCAGCACAATGAGCGTCAGCCAATCGTTCCGGCTTTGCTACCCCCACCCCTGCCCCTCCCCACAAGGGAGAGGGGTTCTCTCGCCCCAAACGGACCGGGCTATGTGCTTGCCCGATAGCCACGCCTGACATGACGTCGAACCGCCTTCAGATGCTCTTCGCCAGCCGCGGATCGAGCGAGTCGCGCAGGCCGTCGCCGAGCAGGTTCACCGCGAGCACGGTGATTGAGAGGAACAGCGCCGGGAAGAAGACGATGTGCGGCCTGACCTGCCAGAGCGCCCTGCCCTCGGCCATGATGTTGCCCCAGGACGGCGTCGCCGGCGGCACGCCGGCGCCGATGAAGGACAGGATCGCCTCGATGATCATGGCGCTGGCGCAGATATAGGTCGCCTGCACCGTCATCGGCGCGATCGTGTTGGGCAGGATGTGCTTCCAGATGATGCGCGGCACGCGGGCGCCGTTCGAGATCGCCGCCTCGACATAGGGCTGCTCGCGCAGGGAGAGCACGACGCTGCGCACCAGGCGTGCCACGCGCGGGATCTCGGCGATGGTGATGGCGATGATGACGTTGCCGACCGAGCCGCGCGTCAGCGCCATCAGCGCGATGGCGAGCAGGATCGGCGGGATCGACATCATGCCGTCGATGATGCGCATGACGATCCCGTCGGCCCAGCGCACGAAGCCGGAGAACAGTCCGACCGCGAGCCCCACGACCGAAGCCAGGATCGCGACCGAGAAGCCGACGATCAGCGAGACGCGGGCGCCATAGACGACACGCGAATAGATGTCGCGGCCGAGCATGTCGGTGCCGAACCAGTAGAGCTCGGACGGCACGCGGGTGCGCCGCGCCGTCGAGATCGCGGTCGGGTCGACCGTAAAGAGCAGCGGCGCGAAGACGGCGATGAAGATCATCGCCAGCAGGAGGAAGCCGCCGATCGCGACCGAAGGGTGCTTGCGCAGATAGGAGCGCCTGGGCGGCTTGGCCGCGCCGGCTTCATCCGCCAGGGGCAGTGGTGCAGCTGGAGCGGTCAATAGCGTATCCTCGGGTCGACGAGGGTGTAGATCAGGTCGACGGCCAGGTTCACCAGCACGTAGACGAACGAGAAGATCAGCACGACGCCCTGGATGACCGGATAGTCGCGCCGCAGGATCGCATCGAGCGTCAGCCGGCCGAGGCCGGGGATGGCGAAGACGCTCTCGGTGACGACGGCGCCGCCGATCAGGAGCGCCACGCCGATGCCGATGATGGTGATGACCGGCACCGCAGCGTTCTTGAGCGCGTGCAGATAGAGCACGTTGTTCTGGGCGAGCCCCTTGGAACGGGCGGTGCGGATATAATCCTGCTGCAGGACCTCGAGCATGGTCGCGCGGGTGATGCGCGCGATCAGCGCGATATAGACCGTGCCGAGCGTGATCGCCGGCAGGATCAGGTTCTTGAACCAGGGCCAGATGCCCTGCGAGATCGGCGTGTAGCCTTGCACCGGCAGCCAGTCGAGCTTGAGCGCGAAGATGTAGGCGAGCAGGTAGCCGATCACGAAGACCGGGACCGAGAAGCCGAAGACCGCGAAGCCGACGACGGCGCGATCGACCCAGGTGCCGGCCTTCCAGGCGGCGACGACGCCGAGCGGCACGGCGATGACCACCGCGAAGATCAGCGTCAGCACCATCAGCGACAAGGTCGGCTCGATGCGCTGGGCGATCAGTTGCGTCACCGGCAGCGAGGTGAAGATCGAGGTGCCGAGATCGCCCTGCAGCACCCGGAAGAACCATTCGCCGAAGCGGACCAGATAGGGCCGGTCGAGCCCGAGGCTGGCGCGGATGCGCTCGACATCGGCGGGCGAGGCCTGATCGCCGGCGATCACGGCGGCCGGATCACCCGGCGCGATGTAGAGGAGCGAGAAGACGAACAGCGCCACGAAAGCCATGACGGGGATCGTCGAGATGATGCGTCTGACGATGAAAGCGAGCATCGAAATCCTGAGTTGCCGCTGCTGGCGCCGGGCCGATCAGGGTCGAAACCCCGATAGGTCCGGCGGGCGTGTCGGGCCTTGCCCCGGCGGAAAAGGCCGGGACACTAGGCTGGTTCGATCTCAGGCCTTCGCCACGTTCCAGAAGAACGGCAGCGGGCCGCTGGTCACGCCCGTGACGTTCTTCCGCCAGGCCTGGTAGCCGAGATAGAAGCCGGTCGGCGCATAGACGACGTTCTCGACGGCCGCCTTGTTGAGGCGGTCCATCGCCGCCTTCTCCTCGGCCATGTCCTTGGCGTTGAACCAGTTGGTGACCTCGGTCTCGACCGCCGGCACGTCCGGCCAGCCGAACCAGGCCTTGTCGGCATTGGCGCGGATCGCCGTGTAGGAGGACGGGTTGAGGCAGTCGGCGCCGGCATGCCAGGTGTGGAACATGCTCCAGCCGCCCTGGCTCGGCGGGGTCTTCTGGGCGCGCCTTGCGCCGACCGTGCCCCAGTCGGTGGCGACGAAATCGACCTTCAGGCCGATGCTCTTCAAGAGTTCAGCGGTGACGTCGCCCATCGACTTGGTCGCCGACATGTCCTGCGCCACGACGCAGATCACCGGCTCGCCATTATAACCGGACTCGGCGATCAGCTTCTTGGCGGCCGCGACGTTCTTCATCTTCAGCATGTCGCCGCCGGCCTCGGTGTAGAGCGGCGTGCCGGGGGTGAAGAAGCCGGGCAGCGGCTTCCAGAGCTTGTCGTCGTCGCCGACGATCGAGCGCATGTAGTCTTCCTGGTTCATCGCCGTCAGCACCGCCTGGCGCACCTTCAGATTGTTGAAGGGCGGGTGCAGGTGGTTCATGCGGAAGGCGCCGATATTGCCGAGCGGGTCGCCGATATCGACGTTGATGTCCTTGTGCGCCTTGAGGACCGGCACGAGGTCGGACAGCGGGGTCTCCCACCAGTCGACCTCGCCGCTCTGCAGCGCCGCGGCCGCGGTCGCGGCATCAGGGATGATCACCCATTCGACGCGGTCGACCAGGATCTTCTTGCCGCCGGCGAGCCAGTCGGCAGGCTCGGAGCGCGGCACGTAGTCGGCGAACTTCTCGAAAACCGCCTTGGCACCCGGCACCCATTCATTGCGGGCGAACTTCATCGGCCCGGAGCCGACATATTCGGTGATCTGCGTGAACGGGTCGGTCTTGGCGATGCGCTCGGGCATGATGAAGGAGCAGGGCGCATTGTTCTTGGCGAGCGCCAGCAGCATCTTCGGGAAGGGCTGCTTGAGCTTCCATGTCCAAGTGCGGTCATCGACGGCGGCGAGCTCGTTCTCGATCGCCTTGATCATCAGGCCCATCGGGTCGCGGGCCTGCCAGCGCTTCAGGCTCTGCACCACGTCCTTGGCGAGCACCGGCGTGCCGTCATGGAATTTGAGGCCGGAGCGCAGCTTGAAGGTCCAGGTCAGGCCGTCGGAGGAGACCTCCTCGCCCTCGACCATCTGGCGCTGCGGCTGGAACTTCGAATCGATGCCGTAGAGCGTGTCCCAGACCAAGGCTGCGGCATTGCGGACGACGTATTGCGTTCCCCAGATCGGGTCGAAATTAGCAAGGTTGGCCTGCGGCACGAAGCGCAGCGTCTTGGCCGCCGCGCCTTGCGACAGCGCCGGCATGGCGAGGCCGCCGCTCGCTGCCAGAACGCCGGTTCCGGCGGCGGTTTTCAGAAAACTTCTGCGGTCCATCGCAATGTCTCTCCCCTGGAACGGCGACCTCTGATCGGGCAACCTCGCCTAGAGTGTGGGCAGAAAAATCCGCCCTGACAACACGCTTGACGAGCCGCGACCGACGAGAATTGCCAGTGCAGGGTTCGTGCCAGACGGAACCGGTTTGCGGCTCACGGTATCGTTTGCAAACAAATGACGCACCGACCCGCGAGATCGACGCAGAAAATTGCGCCGATTTCTTTAAATCGATTTGATCGGCGCATCGACCCGCGCGAAAGGACGCGCCGCTTCGAAAGCTGCTGCCGCCTGCATGACCAGCGCATCATTTCCGAAAGCGCCGACGATCTGGAGGGAGGCCGGCAATCCGGCCGAGGTCAGCCCGCAAGGCACGGCGGCGGCTGGCTGCTGGGTGATGTTGAACGGGTAGGTCAGCGGCGTCCAGCGCGTCCAGTCCTCGCCATAGCCGCCGTGCTCGGGTGTGTTTCGGCCAACAGCGAAGGCCGGCAGCGGCAGCGTCGGCGTCAGCAGGAGGTCGAAGCGCTCGTGGAACTGCGCCATCTGGTAGGCGAGCGCGTTGCGCTGGTACAGCAGCGCGTCGACATAAGCCGCGCTTTCGACCCGCTCGCCCATCTCGGCAACCGCGACGAGGCCGGGATCCATCTGCGCCCGCCCGGCCGCATCGGTGCTGCGCAAGGCCAAGGCCGCGCCGGCGGACCAGAGCGTCATCAGCGTCGCGATCGGATCGTCGATGCCGGGGTCGACCTCCTCGACGATGGCACCCAGCTCGTGGAAGGTCAGCGCCGCCGCATGGCTCAGCGCCGCGATCTCCGGATCGACCAAAGAGTCACCACCGAGACGAGGCGACCAGGCGATACGCAGGCCACGCACGCCGCGATCGAGCTGCGCGGTGAAATCGGGCGGCATGTCCCTGAAGGCGGTCATGTCTCGCGCATCGGGGCGGCCGATCGCATTCATGGCGAGGGCGGAATCGCGCACGGTGCGGGTCAGCGGGCCGAGATGGGCCAGGAAGCCCATCACCGAGGCGGGCCAGGCCGGTACGCGGCCATAGGTCGGCTTGAGACCGAAGACGCCGCAGAAAGCGGCAGGGATGCGCACCGAGCCGGCGCCGTCGGTGCCGAGATGGATGCAGCCGAGATTGAGCGCCGCAGCGACGGCCGCGCCCGAGGAGGAGCCGCCCGGCCCGGTCGAGACATCCCAAGGATTGCGGGTGATGCCGGAGAAGGGCGAATCGCCGACGCCCTTCCAGCCATATTCCGGCATGGTGGTCTTGCCGAGGAAGACGCAGCCGGCCTCGCGCAGCCGCGCCGTCGCCGGGGCATCCTGCTGGAACGGTGCATCGGAGGCGAGCGCCGAGCCGCGCCGCATCGGCCAGCCGGCGACGCCGAGATTGTCCTTGATCGTCACCGGCACGCCGTCGAGCGGACCGAGCGCCTCGCCCTTGAGCCAGCGCGCCTCGGCTTCCTGCGCCATCGCGAGCGTCACCTGCTCGTCTCGGACGACGAAGGCGTTCACCTCCGGCTCGAAGCGCTCGATGCGGGCGAGCGCGTCCCTGGCGACCTCGACCGGCGAGAGCTCGCGCGCGGCGTAGAGATCGCCGAGCTCGGCGGCGGAGAGGGAAGCGATTGTCGTCATGGAAGAGTCCCCGTCAGGCGTTGGCGGCGCGCCAGGCGGCGCTGAGCAGGACATTGGCGCCGGCGACCATGTCGTCGTCGCTGCTGAGCTCGGCCGGGTTGTGCGAGAGGCCGCCGATCGAGGGGATGAAGACCATCGCCGTCGGGCAGAGGCGCGACATCATCTGCGCATCGTGACCGGCCCCCGAGATCATCCGGCGGATCGGCAGGCCGAACTCGGCGGCGCTCGCCTCGACGCTGGCGATCAGCTCCTCGGCAAAGGGCGTCGCCGGGAAGCGAGCGAGATCGCGGAAGCTGATGGCGATGTCGTCGCGAGCCGATAATTCGGCGCAGAACTTGCGGACGGCAGCCTCGGCCTCTGCCAGCGGCGCATCGAGCGGGTTGCGCAGGTCGAGCGTCATCACCACGGTCTCGGGCACGACGTTGACGTTGCCGGGCCTAGTGCGGATCACGCCGGAATTGGCGAGCTGGCCGGGGATCGTCTTGGTCAACTCGTTGGCGAAGATGTTGATGCGCGCAGCGGCGAGCCCGGGATCCTTGCGGTACCGCATCGGCGTAGTGCCGGCGTGGCTCGGCCGCCCCGTCAGCGTCAGCTCGAGCCAGCAGATCGCCTGGATGCCGGTGACGGCACCCAAGCCCCCACCCTCGCTCTCCAGCACCGGCCCCTGTTCGATATGCAATTCGAGATAGGCATGCGCCGGCAGGAAACCGGGCTGCTCCGCCCCGTGATAGCCGATGCGCTTCAACTCGGTCCCGAGCACGGCGCCTTCGGAGTCCAGCTCGGCATGGGCGGCTTGGACGCTCATCCCGCCGGCCCAGACATAGGAGCCGAGCATGTCGGGGTGGAAGCGCGCGCCCTCCTCATTGGTGAAGGCGATCACGGCCATGTCGCGCTTGGGCGTCACGCCCGCATCGCGCAGCGCCGCCAGCACCTCGACGCCGCCGATCACGCCCAGCGCCCCGTCGAAGCGTCCGCCGGTGCCGACCGTGTCGATATGCGAGCCCATGATCACCGCCGGCCCGTCCTCCTGGCCCTTGAGGATGCCGACGATGTTGCCGATCGCATCGACGCGGACATCAAGGCCGAGCACCTTCAACTCGCCGACCAGCCAGTCGCGCCCCGCTCTGTCCTCGTCGGTCAGCGCCAGACGCCGGCAACCGCCCTCCGGCGTCGCCCCGATCCGCGACAGGGCCGCCAGCCGCGAGAGCAGGCGCTCCCCGTCGATCCGCAGGTTGGTGCTCATCGCGTCGGCTCTCCGTAGGCATGGGATCAGTTCAGATGCCCAGCAGGCCGGAACCGGGCCGCGCTTGCAAGAGGCAGAATCGGCGTTGCGGCGCGGACCGGCGGCGCGTCACGCGCAGGGCGCGGCCCGACCAAGCGCGACAGGGGCTGTGAAACAGCACTCTGCCCAGATAAAAGGCAGCCATCATGTCGCAGATCGCCCTGCCCTATCGCTCGGGGAGCCCCTGGCTCACCGAGGTCAAAGCCATGCTGGCGCTGAGCTGGCCGATGGTGCTGACCAATGTCGCCCAGACAGCGATGACGGCGACCGACGTCGTGATGATGGGCCATCTCGGCCCGGACTCGCTGGCAGCCGGAGCGCTCGCCTCAAATCTCTACATGGCCTTCCTGATCTTCGGCATCGGCGTGATGGCGGCGGTCGCACCGATGGTCGCGATCGAGCTCGGGCGCAACCGGCATTCGGTCCGCGATGTGCGCCGCACCGTGCGCCAGGGCTTCTGGGTGGCGGCGACCATGGCCGGGCCGATGTGGCTCTGCCTCTGGCAGGGCGAGACGATCCTCAAGGCGATGGGCCAGAGGCCGGAGCTGGCGGCAAATGCCGCCTCCTATCTGCACACCCTGCAATGGGGACTGCTGCCCTTCTATTGCTACCTCGTCCTGCGCGGTTTCCTGGCGGCGCTGCAGCGGCCGTTCTGGGTCTTCGTGACCGTGCTCTTCGCCGTTGCCTTCAACGCCTTCGCCAACTGGGTTCTGATGTTCGGCAGGCTCGGCTTTCCGGCGCTAGGCCTGCCCGGCTCGGGGCTGGCGACGGCACTGGCCTCGACGCTGATGTTCGCCGGTCTCGCGCTGGTGGTCTCGCTCGACCGGCGCTTCCGGCGCTACCACCTGTTCGGCCGCTTCTGGCGGCCGGACTGGAGCCGCTATCGCGCCTTCTGGCGGATGGGCCTGCCGATCGGCACCACCGTCGGCTTCGAGGTGTGGATCTTCAACGGCGCCGCCTTCCTGATGGGATTGCTCGGCCCGACCTCACTGGCCGCCCATGCGATCGCGATCCAGATCGCCTCGCTGTGCTTCATGGTGCCGATGGGCATCGGCCAGGCCGGGACAGTCCGGGTCGGGCGCGCCTTCGGCGCCGGCGACAGCGAGGGCATCGCCCGGGCCGGGGCGACGGCGCTCGCGCTCGCCACCGCCTTCATGTGCTTCACCGCCCTGCTAATGTTGCTGATCCCGCACTGGCTCGTCATGCCGTTCCTCGACGCCGGCAAGCCGCGCGCCGCCGAGGTCGCGCAGCTCGCCATGCTGTTCCTGTTCTATGCGGCGATCTTCCAGATCGTCGACGGCGTGCAGGTGGTCGGCGTCTCGATCCTGCGCGGCCTGCGCGACACACGCGTGCCGATGCTGTTCGCCGGCCTCGGCTATTGGGGGATCGGTCTGCCGCTCTCGGCCGCGCTCGGCTTCCTGACTCCGCTCGCCGGCGTCGGCATCTGGATCGGGCTCGCGACCGGCCTTGCGATCGTCGCCGCCCTGATGCTGGCGCGCTGGTTCGCCCGCGAACGGCTCGGCCTGACGAAGCCGGCCGGCCAGCCGGCCTCGTAGCGGCAAGGTAGCAATTCATTAACTCCAGGTTGCATTTTCGCGCATCCTGTCGGACACTTCCTGCCACGATCCCTCGTGATGCCACGTCGAAAAAGGGGGAGGTCGTGACGCCGCAGGACATCGCGCTGATCCGGTCGAACTTTGCGCAACTGCATCGGCGCAAGATTGAGACGGCATGCCTGTTCTATGAGCGGCTCTTCACCACGATGCCGGGCACGCGCGCCCTGTTCAAGACGGATATCGAGGCGCAGGCGGCGAAGCTGATCGAGACGCTCACGGTCGCGCTCGCCATGCTGAACGACCCGACGGGGCTCAATGCCTTGCTCGCGCGGCTGGGCGAGCGCCATAGTGGTTATGGTGTCCGGCCGGCCCATTACGAGGCGGTCCGCAGCGCCTTGATCTGGACGCTGGAGACGTCGTTGGGAGAGGCCTTCACGGCGCAGGCGCGAGCGGCCTGGAGCGAGCTCTACGACCAGATGGCGGCGACGATGCTCGCCGCCGCCACGCCGAGCCAGCGCTCGGCCTGATCCGCAGTAACATTCACCCGCCGCTCAGAACTCTTCCCATCCGGCGTCGCTCGCTCGGCCATTTGCGGCCTTGCGCGGCTGTGGCGCGGCGGCCTTGCTCTGGACGAAGGC
>NZ_JBYSVZ010000004.1:0-918074 GCF_058986765.1 Allobosea sp. GW821-FHT03A12 | reverse complement strand
CAGAAGGTGCTGGAGGAGGCGCCGTCGCCGCTGCTCGACGAGGCGACCCGCCGCAAGATGGGCGAGCAGGCGGTCGCGCTGGCCAAGGCGGTGAACTACGACTCGGCCGGCACGGTCGAGTTCGTCGCCGGCCAGGACAAGTCCTTCTACTTCCTCGAGATGAACACCCGCCTGCAGGTCGAGCATCCCGTCACCGAGATGATCACCGGCATCGACCTGGTCGAGCAGATGATCCGCGTCGCCCATGGCGAGACGCTCGCGATCTTGCAGGCGGATGTGAAGCTGAACGGCTGGGCGGTCGAATCCAGAGTCTATGCCGAGGACCCGACCCGCAACTTCCTGCCCTCGACCGGCCGGCTCGTGACCTATCGCCCGCCGAGCGAGGGCCCGGATGGCGAGGCCACCGTGCGCAACGACACCGGCGTGTTCGAGGGCGGCGAGATCTCGATCTACTACGATCCGATGATCGCCAAGCTGGTGACGCATGCGCCGACCCGCGAGGCGGCGATCAAGGCGCAGGCGCGGGCGCTCGATGCCTTCGCCATCGACGGCATCCGCCACAACATCCCCTTCGTTGCGGCGGTGATGCAGCATCCGCGCTGGATCTCGGGCAATCTCTCGACCGGCTTCATCGCCGAGGAGTTCCCGGAGGGCTTCTCGCTGCCGCAGCCGGAAGGCGAGATCGCCTTGCGCATGGCGGCGATCGCGATCGCCTGCGACCATCGCCTGAACAGCCGCAAGCGCCATGTCTCGGCGCAGATGGAGGGCTGGCGCAAGGTCGAGTTCGAGCGCACCCGCATCGTCTCGCTCGGCGGAGAACGCTTCGAGGGCGAGGTCTCGGAGCAGGGTGGGGGGGTGACGATCGCCTTCCCCGAGCGCAGCCTGACGGTCGCCAGCGACTGGCGGCCGGGCGAGCCGGTCTGGCGCGGCACGCTCGATGGCGTTGTCATCGCGGCGCAGGTCCGGCCGATCCTCAACGGCGTTTCGCTCGGCCATGCCGGCGCCTATGCCAACGCCCATGTCTACACGCCGCGCGAGGCCGAGCTGGCGGCGCTGATGCCGGAGAAGGCGGCGGCCGACACCGGAAAAGTGCTGCTCTGCCCGATGCCGGGCCTGGTCAAGGCGCTGCTCGTCAGCGTCGGCCAGGAGGTCAAGGCCGGCGAGCCGCTCGCCATGGTCGAGGCGATGAAGATGGAGAACGTGCTGCGCGCCGAGAAGGACGTCACCATCGCCAAGATCCTGGCCAAGGAAGGCGACTCCCTCGCCGTCGACGCCGTCATCATGGAATTCGCCTGAGGCGCTTGTCTTCGCCCGCCCGCCGGACGATTGTCGCCGCCCTATCATGCGAAGGTGGCGACCATGCTGACGATCTGGGGGCGGATCAGCTCCATCAATGTGCAGAAGGCGGTCTGGACGGCCGGTGAGGTCGGCCAGCCCTTCGAGCGCATCGATGTCGGCGGCAAGTTCGGCGGCAATCGCGAACCGGCCTATCTCGCCAAGAACCCGAACGGGCAGATTCCGACGCTGGAGGATGGCGAGGTCGTCATCTGGGAGTCGAACAGTATCGTGCGCTATCTCGCCGCGCGCTACGGCGCCGGCTGGATCTGGGAGGAGGACCCGGCGCGGCGGGCCGAGGCCGATCGCTGGATGGACTGGATGCTCTCCGAATTGCAGCCGTCGATGACCCCTGCCTTCTGGGGGCTGGTCCGCAAGACGCCGGGCTATACCGACGAGGCGGTGATCGCCGCCTCGGTCGCAAAGGCGCAAGCCAAGCTCGATATCCTGGAGGCGCACCTGGCGGGACGAGCCTTTGTCGCCAATGAGCGCTTCGGCATGGGCGACATCGCGGTGGCGCTCGGGGCGCATCGCTGGCTGCACATGCCGGTGCAGCAGAAGGACTGGCCCAATATCCGCCGCTGGTATGCGCAGGTTTCGGCGCGGCCGGCGGCCGCTCCGGCCATGCCGTTGCCGATCACGTGAGGACGGCAGCCTGCGCTTGACCCGGCCGATTTGGCGGTCATGATCGCCGCCATGCGCGGTTTCCTCGTCATTCCCGTCCTGATGGCGCAGTTTTCCTGCACGGCAGCGCTCGCGCAGGTGCCGACCAATCCGGTGCAGTCGGCCGATCGTCTGCAGGTCGCGAACTGCGTTCGGCAGGGCCTTGCCGCGAGCCCGGCCTGCATCGGCCTCGTCGCGGTGCCTTGTGTCAGCGCCGCCTCGGCGAATGATCGCGCCCAGGCCGAAATCTCCTGCGCGAGGCGCGAGGAGGCGGTCTGGCGCGAGCGCCTGACGCTGGCGGGAGCGGCGCTGGAGCGGACCCTCGAAGCGGGCGCGCGCAGCCAGTTCGCGGCGCTGCAGCTCGCCTGGCAGAGCTATGCCGTGCAGAAATGCGCCTTCTATGGCGCCTCGCAGCCACCGGCGCGCTCGGCCGGGCTGCAGGCGGGCTGCGAACTGCGCGAGGTGGCCGGGCGGGCGCTGGAGGTCGAGCGCCTGGCCGCACGGCAGACCCGCCGCCCGTCAGCGCAGCCGCCGCAGATCATACGGTAGGATCGGGGCTCGTCATGCTCGGGCTTGACCCGAGCATCTCTGGCAGGGGAGCGCCGGTCGGCGCCTTCTCGTCCTGAGATTCTCGGGTCTGCGCTTCGCTTCGCCCGAGAATGACGGCTTGGGATGACGGCGCTCGCCGCCGGCACTCACCGCAACGTGAACGCAAACCCGCACCGAACTCCCGCCGCGCTCGGCGGTTTCCTAACGGCCTGTCAGCTTTCTGTGGGTAAGGGAGGCGGGTCTGTTCAAGAAAATCATGTTCTTCGTCCTTTCCAAGATCCTCTGGTTCCTGGCCTCGCCGGTGAACCTCGCCATTGGCGGGCTGGTGCTGGCGAGCCTGCTCGCCTTCACGCGCTTTTCCGGGCCGGGGCGCTGGCTCGGGCTGATCTGCGTCGCCGTGCTCGGCCTGCTCGCCTTCAGTCCGCTGCCGCGGATCATCGTTCGGCCCTTGGAGGATCGCTTCCCGCAGCAGGCGGTGAACTCCGGCAAGGTCGACGGCATCATCGTACTCGGCGGCGCGATCGGCGTGGCGCGCGAGGACATCGTGCTCAACAACGCCGCGGCGCGAATGACCAAGGCAGTCGAGCTCGCCCGCGCCCATCCCGAGGCGAAGCTGGTCTTCACCGGCGGCGGCGGCAATCTGCTCTCGCCGCTGGTGCGGACCGAGGCCGACGGGGCGCGGCTGCTGTTCCTCGGGCTCGGCCTGCCGGAGAACCGGCTCGTCCTGGAGGACAAGTCGCGCAACACGGTCGAGAACGCAGTATTCACCCGCCGGCTGGTCGATCCCAAGCCCGGCGAGCGATGGCTCTTGGTGACCTCGGCCTGGCACATGCCGCGCGCCATGGGCGTGTTCCGCAAGGCGGGTTTCCAGGTCGAGGCCTTTCCGGTCGACTTCCTCTCGGCCGGCGCGCCGGCCGACTATCTCCGGCCCTATCGCAAGGCGGCGCGTGGGCTCGACATCGCCGACGACGCCTTCAAGGAATGGGCCGGACTGCTGGCCTATTACTTCGCGGGGTATACGGACGCGCTGTTCCCCGGGCCGGCGCAGGCCAAGACGAGCCGCTAGGCCGGCTGCTTCTCGCGGCTGATGGCGTCGAGCAAGAGCCTGGCGGCGATGCTCGCTCCATCCGAGCGGATCATCCGGCCCGTCTGAGCGGCACGTATCCTGATCTCGGACGACAGCGCGGTGACGAGTGCCGCCGACATCGACCCGGCTGTCGGGACAGCGCCGTCATGCGCTGCGCCGATGCCCAGCTCCGCTACCCGGCCGGCCCAATAGGGCTGGTCGACGATCTGCGGCACGACCACTTGCGGTACGCCAGCCATGGTCGCGGCCGTCGTCGTGCCGGCGCCGCCATGGTGCACGATCGCGGCCATCAGCGGGAACAGCGCCTGCTGGTTGATGTCGCCGGTGATGAAGCAGTCGCTTTCGTCGCCGCCCAGCGCGATGTCGGCCCAGCCGCGCAGCACGACCGTGCGATGGCCCTGTGCGCGGATCGTTTCGAGCGCAAGATGGGCGGCGTCCCGCGCTGATTGGACGAACATGCTGCCGAAGCCGACATAGATCGGCGGTTCGCCTGCCTCCAGGAATGCGATCAGCTCCGCTGGGAGCGGGCGGGTATCACGCAGGATCCACGCCCCCGTCTGCACGGCATCGCAGAGATCCGTCTGCCGCCACGGCCACAGGATCGAGTCTGAGGCCAGGAACGGCCGGTCCGTGAAGACGTGGTCGCGGGCATTGGCGACGGGCGGCAGGCCGACCGCGGCGCGATGTGTCGCCAGCGCCTCGCCGAACAGCGCATTCATGGTCCGCGCGTTGAAGTCCCACAGTTCGCGATTTTCGGTCACCTCCGCCGGCAGGGGATGGCCCGGATAGGGGAAGGGCCGGTGATGCTGCGACGGCAGGAAGAGCGGGCAGAAGGTGACGTGGCGATAAGAGAGGCCGCGCAGTTCAGCGACCGAGCGTGCGGCGCTCGCCGATGGAAACAGGCCGGTCGCGATGATCGCGTCGCAGCCCTTGGCCGCTGCGGAGATCGCGCCGAATTGCCCGGCCATCATGTCGGAGGCGAGCTTGTGGAAGTCGGCTGTCGATGCCGGCTTCGCCCGTTCGCTGACCCATTGGCGGATCGGCATGAAAGCCGGGGCCAGTGGCACCCCGGCTCGTTCGAGCAGCTCGACGAACTCCTGATCCGCCGGAGCGGAGACGATGGCCTCGACGCCGAGCGCCTGCAATTGCACGGCAAGCGCCGCCATGGGCTCGACATCGCCGCGCGAGCCGTAAGTCGATAACAAGACACGCATTTTGCTACTCCCTTTGGCCTGAGGTTCAGGCCGAGGGCAGCGTTGCTAGGACATGGAGGGGGGCTTGCCGCAAGCCCCGGGGCGCGTTAGACGATGATAGTGGCAAGAGGCGGAGGCGTTCCCCGCCTCTTTTTTATTGCAGCTGAAGCTGCGTCCTGCGAGCTGGCAGCACAGCCACCGACAACCTCGTCGACCATTCCAGACAGCATGAAACGGGCGCGGCCATCGCCGTCCGCAAATCGTTGTCGCGACACGAAGCAAGCTGATCGCCGTGAGACGGCCTAGTCTTCGCCGGCCGCATCGTCGCCCGGCAGGCGCAGGCGATAGACGCCGCGGAAATCGTCGGGATCGACCGGACGCCCTTTTCGTGTGATCACCAGCTTGCCGTCCTTCATCAGCTGCACGGCGACGCGGCGGATCGGCTGCATCAGCGGGCCCCAGCCATCGGGGTGGTCGCCGCCGAGGGCGCGGGCGACGTCCATCGGACCGAGCGTGCGCTCGCCGCCGCGCTCAGCCGCAAGGCGCAGGATGGTGTCGGCGAGTTCGTCGTCGGTCGGTCTGGTCATGGCGCTTGCTGAGCCGCGGAACGGGCTTCGTCAAGCCGCCTTGCGTCCCGCGCCCACTGCGGCTGCCGAATCCGAGGCGAATTGCCGGCGCCACATCACGGTCAGCACGGCTGCCGTCGCGATCAGGAAGAGCCAGGGCGAGATGAACCAGCCGAGATAGGCGAGCGCGAAGAAGAAGGCGCGCTGACCGCGGTTGAAATGCAGGCCGGCGACGATGTTCATTCTCACCGCCTCGCGCGCTGCGGCGATCGTCTCCGGCCTGTCGGCTTCCGTATGCGGCGGGATCGCGCCGATCAGGATGGCGCAGTAGTTGAACAATCGATAGGCCCAGCCGAACTTGAAGAAGGCATAGGCGAAGATCACCGCGAGGCCGATCACCTTGATCTCCCAGGCGGTGCGCGTCGTCTGCGTGGCGAAGGGCAGGTCGGCGAAGATCTGGACGACGCGGTCGGCCGATAGCAGCAGCGTCAGCGAGCCGCCGATCGCGATCAGCGAGGTCGAGGCGAAGAAGGCGGTGCCGTTCTGCAGCCCGTTCATCACCTGCGTGTCGATGATCCGGTTCTCGCGCTTGACCGATTCCATGATCCAGCGCTCGCGGCGCTCGTTCATCAGCGTGTTCAGGCTGCGCCGCGAATGCGGGCCGACCTCGACGGCCAAAAGATAGCCGATCCAGGCGGCAGCGAAGAAGGCGATCGCGATCAGGTCGAGCAGTCCGAATCCGGCCATGAGCCCCTCCGGCCGGCAGATTGGCGAGGCTGGCGCGCGCCCGCAAGCCTATCGATTGACGCCGGCCGCCGCAGCCGCCACTTTGCCGGCCTCTTAAGGGGAAGGCCGGCCATGCCGCAGACGATCACCAAGGGCTACAAGGCGCTGCTGGCCGAGGCGGAAGCGGCGGTGAAGACGCTCTCGGTCGAGGAGGCGAAGGGTCTGGTCGGGCGTGACGACACCGTCTTCGTCGACCTGCGCGATCCCCGCGAGCTCGAGCGGGAAGGGCGCATGCCCGGTGCCTTCCATTGCCCGCGCGGCATGCTGGAGTTCTGGATCGACCCGGAAAGCCCCTATGCCAAGCCGGTCTTCCAGGAAGACAAGCAGTTCGTCTTCTTCTGCGCCGGCGGCTGGCGCTCGGCGCTCGCGGCCAAGACGGCGCAGGACATGGGCCTGAAGCCGGTGGCGCATGTCGCCGGTGGCTTCGGCGCCTGGAAGAAGGCCGGCGCCCCGTTCGACGCGCCCGAGCCCAAGCAAGGCTGAGCCCGGCGCTTGTCCCATTACGTCGTCGTTTTCCTGGTCATCTGCTTCGTCTTCCGCAAGCCGCTCGGCCGCCTGCTGGCGAAGCGCTTCCCCGACCGGGCGAAGCGCCAGCGCGTGCTCGGCACGATCATCGCGGCATTCCTGCTGGTGATCGGGGTGAGGTTGCTGGCGCTGTTCTGGTGACGCGCGCGCCGCCCGCGCGTCATTCAACATCGTGACCGCAATGCGAAGCCCGATCGGTTTCCATTGCAACTACCCCATGCATTGGGCGCGGCTTGCACAATAAGCGGGCATCAGGCATCTTGCCGGCCTTGGCTCCAACTCAGGAAAGGGAGGGCTGAATGAATTTTATCTTCATCACCGCTCCCGCTGTGCGGGCACTCCACCACTAGGTTGGATCCGCACGAGGCCCGCCTGCCAGGCGGCCCGAGCCATCATTTCCAAGCGTCTTTTCTGAAGCCGCGGCTTTCGCTGCGCTTCGCCTGAATTTGGAGCCGGTCTCTCGGGACCGGATGCTTTCATGTCTCTTTCTCCCAAGACGGAGCGGCAGGAGCCGTTCCGGGCCGTTCTCGGCTTCACATTTTCGCATTGGGGCCGCCAGCGCTGGCGCGTCGCCGCCGTGGTCTTCACGGTAATGGCGGCGACTGCCGCCGACCTGTTCATGCCGCTCTATGCCGGGCGACTGGTCGATGCGGTCGCCGGCGACAAGGCGAGCGGGCTTGATGCCGCGCTCGCGGCGCTCGCCATGATGATCGCGCTCGGCGCCGGCACGGTGTTCTTCCGGCACCTGTCCTTCATCGGCATCACGCAGATGACCTTGCGCACCATGGGCGACGTGGCACGCGAAGCCTTCGCACGCCTGCAGCGCTTCTCGACCGACTGGCACGCCAATAACTTTGCCGGCTCGACAGTGCGCAAGATCACGCGCGGCATGTGGGCGCTCGACCTGCTCACCGACACGATCGTGATCGCGCTCTTGCCGTCATTGATCGTGCTGCTCGGCACGACGGTGCTGCTGGCCTGGCATTGGCCGGCGATGGGCGCGGTCGTCTTTGCCGGCGCGGTGATCTACTGCGCCGTGACGATGGCACTGTCGCTGCGCTTCGTCGCGCCGGCGGCGACGCTCGCCAATAGCTGGGACACGAGGCTCGGCGGCGCGCTTGCCGACTCGATCTCGTGCAACCCGGTGGTCAAGGCCTTCGGCGCCGAGAGCCGCGAGGACAGCCGCCTGACCGGCGTGCTGGCCAAGTGGGCCGGGCGGACGCGGCGGACCTGGGTGCGCGGAACCTGGTCGGGGACCGCGCAGCAGGTTGTCCTGCTCGGCTTGCGCGCCGCGGTCATCGGCCTGGTGATCTGGCTCTGGGCCAATGGTCAGGCCTCGCCCGGCGACGTCGCCTTCGTGCTGACCAGCTATGCCGTCGTGCATGGCTATCTGCGCGATGTCGGCCAGCACGTGCACAACCTCCAGCGTTCGGTGAACGACATGGAGGAGCTGGTCGCGATGCATTCGCTGCCCTTCGGCGTGCCGGATCGTCCGGGATCGACGGCGATGGACGTGACCGCCGGCGAGATCGCCTTCGAGCGGGTGACCTTCCACTATGGCGGTCACATCGAGCCGCTCTATCGCGACTTCTCGCTGACGATCAAAGCGGGCGAGAAGGTTGGCCTGGTCGGACGCTCCGGCTCCGGCAAGACCACCTTCGTCAAGCTGGTGCAGCGTCTCTACGACGTCACCGGCGGGCGCATCGCGATCGACGGGCGCGACATCGCCTCGGCGACACAGGCCTCGCTGCGCGCGCAGATCGCGATCGTGCAGCAGGAGCCGGTGCTGTTCCACCGCTCGCTGGCGGAGAACATCGCCTATGGCCGACCCGGCGCCAGCATGGCGCAGATCGAGCAGGCGGCGAAGCTCGCCAATGCGCATGAGTTCATCATGCGCCTGCCCAAAGGCTACGGCACGCTCGTCGGCGAGCGCGGCGTCAAGCTCTCGGGCGGCGAGCGGCAGAGGGTGGCGCTGGCACGCGCCTTCCTGGCCGACGCGCCGATCCTGATTCTGGACGAGGCGACCTCGAGCCTCGACTCGGAATCGGAGGCGCTGATCCAGGAGGCGATGGAGCGGCTGATGGAAGGCCGCACCACCATCGTCATCGCCCACCGGCTCTCGACGGTGCGCGCCATGGACCGCATCCTGGTCTTCGACCGCGGCAAGGTCGTGGAAGAGGGCCGGCATGAGACGCTGCTGACCCATGACGGCGGCATCTATCGGGCGCTGTTCGAGAAGCAGGTCAGCGAGCTGGCCAAGGGGCTCGTCGCCTGAACCACCAAAGCCCTGCCGCCCCTCAACGGGGCGGCAGGGCGGACCTTACCCTTGCTTTTGCTTATGGATTTATTGCGAAATCCGCATTCCACCGTCGGGAGCGAGCTCCTAGCATCGCGGCCGACAGGTGGGGGATTCATGGATCGTCGTCATTTCAGTATCGCGTTGGCTGCTGCGATGGCGGCGCCGCTGGCAGCGCGGGCGCAATCGGCCGTCTTCCTCGACTACACGCAGGATGCGCTCGACAGGGCCTATGACCAGCGCGTCTGGGCGCCGAACGCGCAGGAGGTGATCGCCCGATACGCCAGCGACAGTGCGGCGGTCCGGCAAAAATATCCGCCGAAGACGGAGCGCTACGGCGAGAGCGAGGCCGAGACGCTCGACATCTTCGCGCCGGCCGGCGCCAAGGGCCTGCCGGTGATGGTCTTCATCCATGGCGGCGCCTGGCGGGCGCTGGGGCGGGAGGACGCCTCGGCGCCAGCCACGACCTTCGTCGAGAACGGCTGCCTCTATGTGGCGCTGAACTTTGCCAATATCCCGGCGGTGCGCCTGCCCGAGATGGCGGCGCAGTGCCGGCGGGCACTCCTTTGGATTCACAGGAACATTGCGCGCCTTGGCGGCGATCCGCAGCGCATCTTCGTCTCGGGCCACTCCTCCGGCGGGCACCTCTGCGGCGTGATGCTGACGAGCGATTGGTCGGCGCTGGGCGGTCCGAAGGACCTGATCAAGGGCGGCGTCGCGATGAGCGGCATGTACGAGCTCTATCCGGTGATGCTCTCGGCCCGCAGCTCCTATGTCGATATCTCGAAGGACGAGCTCGCGGCGCTCAGCGCGATGCGCCATCTCGACCGGATCGCCTGCAATGTCATCGTTGCCTTTGGCGACAAGGAGAGCCCGGAATTCCAGCGGCAGTCCAACGAGTTCGCGACGGCGCTTGCCGGGATGGGGCGCCTGACGCGGCGGATCGTTCTGCCCGGGGCCAATCACTTCGTGGTGCCTGAGGCGCTCAACGATGCGAAGACCGAACTTTCTCAAGCCGTGCTGACGATGATGAAGGTAACCAGCTGAGGCAGCAGGCAACCGGACCAGGGTCAGCCGGGCTGGCAACAGCCGGACAGCAGGCTGTCCCTGTACCAGAGCGAGATCGTCATCGGCTTGTCCTCGTCGCTGTTGGTCGCCGAGCAAGCCTCATGGCCGATGACGGCGCGGATCTCGGATCTTGATCCGAAGGTCACGCCGGCGATCAGCGTCGTGTTGCGGCTCTGCTGCAGGGTGAAAGGGGAGGTGGAGGCCTCGCCGTTCCCATCCGAGAAGCGGGCCTTGCCGTCGGTCCCGAGCTTCAAGCTCCAATAGGGCTCGTCGCCGCCGCAGGTCAGCGGCGGGGCCGGGGTTTCCTGCGAGCGGGCGAATGCCATCGTGGGCATGGCAAGGAACAGCAGGATAGCGGCAGCACTGACGAGTTTCATCGATCTCGCTCCAGGAAAGACGCAATCCGGCTGCTACGAAACAGCGCCTTGCGCCACCATCCTCGCAGGATAGCGGCGCAAGAGCTGGTGGACGGTCGGCTCAGGCGGCCTGCGGCTCGTCCTCCTGGCGACGGCGGCCGAGCAGGAAGAACAGCGCCGAGCCGACGATGCCGATCGTGCCGGCTCCGGCGCCGACATAGATCATCTCGCTGTCCTGATCCGCCTGTTTGGCCGCATCGTCGGCGATGATCACCGCGTCCTTGCCCGGCTCGTCCGGCAGATACTTGATCTTCAGCGAGTCGACCGTGAGTTTGTCGTTGCGGATGATGCGATTGGCGAATTCGTTCGAGACCGAGATCTTCTCGGCGGTGCGGTCCTTGCCGGTGGCATCCTTCCAGGCGAGGTCGACGGAATAGCTGGTGCCGCCGCGGCGGCGCTTGGTCCGGGTCGCGCCCTCGACCGAGGCCTGCGCCTCGATGCCCTTCGCCGCGATCGTCCTGACGCGCTCGCCATCCTGCCAGCTGAAGAAGGCGAGGACCGGCCCTCCGATCGCTGCGATCAGCAGCAGCCATTTGATCTTGCCGGTGATCCAGCCGACGATTCCGCTCATTGGGGCCTCCATCGAGACAGTTCGGGAAAGGAGCCCGGAGCTTGCGTCTGGACGCCTCCCGCCTGTCCCGGCCAGCGCGATTTTCGCAAGTTGGATGGCCTCGCGCATGGCGCGCATGCGCCCGCGTCAATCTTTCGAAACTCGAACTATTCGGACGCTTTGCCGGCGCGGATCGCCGAGCTCGGCGCGGCGGCGCGTGGCCTGACACCGGCGACCGGACCGGCCGGCAGTTGCTCGTTCTGATCTTGATTCAACGGCTTGCCATCCTGAATCGGCTTGCTCAGAAAGCGATTCATCGAGGTAAGGTAAGTCTCTGGCAAGGCCCAGTTTCTGGCGCTGGCGATGACGCTTTCCAGATAGCCGGGACGGGGCTTTCCGATTTGCGCGCTACGCCCGACATAGATCAGCGCGCGCTTGGCGCCGCCTTCGACCACGACCGGCTGGTTGATCTTGATGTAGAGCCCGCTCGCCAGTTCCTCGAACTTGTCGAGCGTGCGGATGTCGCCGAGCGCGCAATCCCAGAGCACGCCATGGACGTTCTCGCGCGGGTCGCGGATCACCGAGGCATAACCGTCCGTGGTGATGATGAAGCGGTGCCGCGGCAGGCGCGCGAGGCCGAGTGCCGTCGAGCGCGGGCAGCGCTCGCGCATCGCGGCGACGTCCATGTTGGCGCCATAGGCAAAATAGAGGGGCATGTCGGCACCACGTCATTCTCGGGCAGAGCGTAGCGCAGACCCGAGAATCTCAGGACGGGGCGGCACTTGTTCTCACGCAGGCTTCTCGCCCCGAGATGCTCGGGTCAAGCCCGAGCATGACGCGTTCTGCGAGCGCCTCACTTCGTCTTGTTGAACAGCTCCCGCCCGATCAGCATGCGCCGGATCTCGCTGGTTCCTGCGCCGATCTCGTAGAGTTTGGCGTCGCGCAGCAGGCGGCCGGTCGGGTAGTCGTTGATGTAGCCGTTGCCGCCGAGCAGCTGGATCGCGTCGAGGGCGAGCTGCGTCGCCTTCTCGGCCGCGATCAGGATGGCACCGGCGGCGTCCTCGCGGGTGGTCTCGGCCCGGTCGCAGGCCTTGGCGACGGCGTAGACATAGGCCTTGCACGAGTTCATCGCGACATACATGTCGGCGACCTTGCCCTGGACCAGCTGGAACTCGCCGATCGACTGGCCGAACTGCTTGCGCTCGTGGATATAGGGCAGGACGATGTCCATCGCCGCCTGCATGATGCCGAGCGGGCCGGCCGAGAGCACGACGCGCTCATAGTCGAGCCCGCTCATCAGCACGTTGACGCCGCGGCCGACCGAGCCGAGCACGTTCTCCTCGGGCACCTCGCACTCTTCGAAGACGAGCTCGCAGGTGTCGGAGCCGCGCATGCCGAGCTTGTCGAGCTTCTGATGGGTCGAGAAACCCTTCATGCCCTTCTCGATCAGGAAGGCGGTGATGCCCTTCGGGCCGGCCTCCGGATCGGTCTTGGCGTAGACCACGAGTGTCTCGGCGATCGGGCCGTTGGTGATCCACATCTTGTTGCCGGTCAGGACATAGCGGTCGCCCTTCCTGACCGCCTTCGTCTTCATCGAGACGACGTCCGACCCTGAGCCGGGCTCGGACATGGCGAGCGCGCCGACATGCTCGCCGGAGATCAGCTTGGGCAGGTACTTCCTCTTCTGCACGTCGTTGCCGTTGCGGGCGATCTGGTTGACGCAGAGATTGGAGTGGGCGCCGTAGCTGAGGCCGACCGAGGCCGAGGCGCGCGAGACCTCCTCGATCGCGACGCAATGCTCGAGATAGCCGAGGCCGGCGCCGCCATATTCCTCCGGAACCGTGATGCCGTGCAGGCCGAGCGCGCCCATTTCCGGCCAGAGATCGCGCGGGAACTGGTTGGTGCGGTCGATCTCCTCGGCGCGCGGGGCGATCTTCTCCTGCGCGAAGGCATGGACGGTGTCGCGGATCGCGTCGGCGGTCTCGCCGAGGTCGAAATTGAAGGGGCGGGGCGCGTTGGCGAGCATGATGTCCTCCCGGCTCGGATGAGGCCTTTGCCCGGTTATAGCGCGGTTGCCGCCTAAGTCAGCGGGTGCGAGCGGGCAAATGGCTCTGCGCCGATGCGCAGGCTTTCGAAGGTGGCACGCGGCAAATCCGCCACACCTCGTCGATTTGGCTGGATGTGAACGGCTGTTCATTGCCTTGTGCGCGAGGAGGCCTGAGCCCTTCCGCTACGGTTGGGGCTTGATTTTTCGATGCGGAACGACTTGAAGCTTGCGCGGACGCTGCCGGCGCGTGGCCGGCGGCCGGCGCAGCTATGTCAGTCCGTTTCGATGCTCGCACTCGGCCTTGCGCTGCTCGCCGCCGCGCCTGCCGCCAATGCCCAATCGGTGACCGGCACCGGCGAGCTGACACCCGCCATCCCGGCGCCGCCGCTCCCGAACTGGAATCTGGGAGGGGGCAATCTCACCATCGGCGACACCGGCGCCGGCGCCTTGACCATAGCCGGTGGCGGGACCGTTTCCGATGTCCGTTTCGGCTCTATCGGCGGCCGGGCGGGCAGCACCGGCGCGCTGACGGTGACCGGCGCCGGCTCGAGCTGGAGCAGCGATCCGGGCTATATCTATGTCGGCCTTGCCGGCACCGGCACGTTGACGGTCGAGGATGGCGGCGCCGTCTCGACCGGCTACCTTCATATCGGCTATGCCGCCGCCGGCAACGGCACGGTGACCGTGACCGGCGCCGGCTCCAATCTGACCGCATCGACTTTTATCTCCGTTGGCTTCCACGGCGCCGGCTCATTGACCGTCGCGGATGGCGCCACGGTCTCCGGTGGCGGGGGCAGCGCCGACGGCAGCACTGTCGGCGCCTCCGCCAGCAGCAATGGCACGGTGACGGTGACCGGCGCGGGCTCGCGCTGGATTGATGCCGGCACCCTCACGGTCGGCCTCTTCGGCACCGGCACGCTGAGGGTCGAGAATGGTGGTGTCGTCGAGAGCCGCGACGGCCGGCTCGGCGCTGGCGCCGGTGGCACTGGCACGGTGACGGTGACCGGCACGGGCTCGACCTGGAGCAATAGCGGCCAGCTGATCGTCGGCAATTCAGGCACCGGCACGCTGACGATCGAGAATGGCGGCCAGGTTTCGAACACCAATGGCACGATCGGCAGCAACGCCGGCTCAACCGGCACGGTGACGGTGACCGGCCCCGGCTCGACCTGGACCAATAGCGGCTCTCTCTATGTCGGCGATTCCGGCACTGGCACGCTGACCATCGAGAATGGTGGCACGGTCTCGAGCACCTACGGCAATGTCGCCAGAAACTCCGGCAGCGTCGGCGCGGTGACGGTGAGCGGTTCCGGCTCGCGCTGGAGCAACAGCGGCGCGCTCCTTGTCGGCAACGCCGGTACCGGCACGCTGACCGTCGCGGCCGGCGGGGCGGTCTCGAGCACCACGGGCTATGTCGGCTTCAACCCCGGCGGCATTGGCACGGTGGCGGTGACGGGCGCCGGTTCGAGCTGGAGCAACAGCGGCGAGCTCACTGTCGGCCACCTCGGCACCGGCACGCTGACCGTCGCGAATGGTGGGACGGTCTCGAACACCACGGGCTATGTCGGCAGAGACTCCGGCAGTGCCGGCGCAGTGACGGTGAGCGGTTCCGGATCGAGCTGGAGCAACGGCGGCGACCTCTATATCGGCCACTCCGGCACCGGCACGCTGACGATCGAGAATGGCGGCAGCGTCAGCAACACGCTCTTTGGCTATGTCGGTACTTCGAGCGGCGGCATTGGCACGGTGACGGTGAGGGGCGCCGGTTCGAGCTGGACCAATGGCGGCGAGCTCTATGTCGGCTATTCAGGCTCGGGCACGCTGACGATCGAGAATGGCGGGACGGTTTCAAACACCCGTGGCTATGTCGGCTATGCGTCCGGCAACACCGGCACGGTGAAGGTGACCGGTGCCGGCTCGACCTGGACCAATAGCGGCGTGCTCCGAGTCGGCTATGAGGGCACCGGCACGCTGACGATCGAGGCTGGCGGCAAGGTCTCCAATACATTTGGTCTTGTCGGCGCCAGTTCTGGTAGCGGCACGGTGACGGTGACCGGCGCCGGCTCGACCTGGACCAACAGCGCCGAACTCTATGTCGGCGTTTCCGGCACCGGCACGCTGACGGTCGAGAATGGCGGCAATGTCACCAACACCACCGGTGGGATCGGCTCCAACGCCGGCAGCATCGGCACGGTGACGGTGACCGGCGCGGGCTCGACCTGGACCAACAGCGCCGAGTTCCATGTCGGCGCTTCCGGCACCGGCACGCTGACGATCGCGGATGGCGGCACGGTCACGGGCACCACTGGCTATGTCGGCACAAACACCGTTGGCATCGGCATGGTGACGGTGACTGGCGTCGGCTCGACCTGGGCCAATTCCGGCCCGCTCAATGTCGGCTACAGCGGCACCGGCACGCTGACCATCAAGAACGGCGGCAAGGTCAGCGCGCTGACGACGACGCTGGCAACCATCTCGGGCTCCAGCGGCACGCTGAACCTGCTCGGCGACGCTGTGAACGGCCGCGGCGTGCTCGAGACCGGCCAGGTGATCAAGGGCGCCGGCACGGCGACGCTCAACCTCGACGGCGGCATCCTACGCGCGACGCGCAACGAGGCCGACTACCTGTCCTACCAGTCCGGCTTCATCCGGCTGACCCTCGGCGCCAACGGCGTCGTTTTCGACAGCAACGGTTACGATATCGCCATCTCGACCATTCTCGAGGGTACAGGCGGCTTGACCAAGACCGGAGTTGGCACGCTGGAGCTGGGGGTCACGAATGCCTACACCGGCGGGACGACGATCCTGGGTGGCAAGCTGGCGATCTGGTCGGACGCCAATCTCGGCGCGGCCGCGGGCGGGCTGACGCTCAATGGCGGCACGCTGCTGGCGAACGACAGCTTCTCATCCTGGCGTACGGTGACGCTGGGTAGCGCCAGCGGCGGAATCGAGGTCGTGGCCGGTGAAACCTTGGTGCTGAATGGTTCGATCTCAGGCTCAGGCGGGCTGACCAAAAGTGGGACCGGCAGGCTGACGCTGGCGGGCTCCAACACCTATTCGGGCGCGACCCTCGTGCAGGAGGGCGGGCTCGTCATCCACGGTCCACAGGCCATGTCGGCGGCATCCGACTACAGCTTCGCCGCCGGGACGAGGCTCGACATCGCAGGCTCTCTCGGGACAGTGACGGCCGGCTCGATCGCCGGGGCGGGCCGGATCGAGATCGATGGCTCCACGACGCTGGAGACCGGCGCGACCAATGCCTCGACCACCTTCACCGGGCGGATCCTCTCCTCCGGCAGCCTGCGCAAGGTCGGCAACGGTACGCTGACGCTGACCGAGGAGAACAGTTATTCCGGCGGCACAGTGATCGCCGGCGGCGCGATCAGCATCGCCAAGGAGAGCAATCTCGGTAGCACCTCAGGGTCGCTGACGCTGGATGGCGGCGTGCTGCAGGTGACCGACACGCTGCTGCACGAGCTGACCCGCAATATCGTCTTCGGCGCGAATGGCGGCGGCTTCGACATCGTCGACGCCGGCAACAGCTTCTCGGTCGCGCAGTCCTTCTCCGGCACGGGGGCGCTGTCGAAAGCCGGCGCCGGCACGCTGGTGCTCAAGGGCACGCACAGCTATTCGGGCGCGACGACCGTGTCCGGCGGCACCTTGCGGGCGGGTCAGTCCGGCGCATTCTCTCAGAACTCGGCCTTCACGGTGGCATCAGGCGCGACGCTCGATCTCGCCGGCTTCAGCCAGACGATCGGCTCGCTCGCCGGCGCCGGCACGGTCGCGCTGGGCAGCGGCAACCTGACGACGGGCTCGAACAACGCCTCGACCACCTTCTCCGGCTCGATCACCGGCACGGGCGGTGTCACCAAGACCGGCACCGGCACGCTGACGCTCACGGGCACGAACAGCTATTCCGGCGCGACCAAGGTCACTGCCGGCAAGCTGGTGGTAAACGGCTCGATCACCAGCACGGTAGCGCTCGACGGCGGCACATTGGGTGGCTCGGGCACGATCGGCGGAGTCACTGCGCAGTCAGGCGCGACGGTGGCGCCCGGCAACTCGATCGGCACGCTGACGGTGGCGGGCAACGTCTCGTTCGCTGCGGGATCGACCTATCAGGTCGAGGTCAATGCGGCCGGGCAGAGCGACAGGATTGTCGCTTCCGGCTCGGCGACGATCTCGGGTGGGACGGTCCAGGTGCTCGCCGAGAACGGCAACTACGCCGCGAGCACGAGCTACACGATTCTGACCGCTACGGGCGGGGTCAGCGGCAGCTTCAGCAACGTCACGTCGAACCTCGCCTTCCTGACGCCCTCGCTGGTCTATGACAGCAACAACGTCACGCTGACGATGATGCGCAACGACGCCAGCTTTGGTCCTGATGGCGGTGGTGCGCAGCGGCCTTCCATCGCGCAGACCCGCAACCAGGGCTTCATCGCGATCGCGGCCGAGCGGCTGGGCGTCGGCAATCCGATCTATGACACGCTGATCTCAGCGACGGCGGCCGAGGCGCGGGCCGGCTTCGACCTGCTCTCGGGCGAGGCGCATGCGCAGGCGGTCTCGGTGATGATCGATGAGAGCCGGCTGGTGCGCGACACCATCCTTGGCCATCTGCGCGGGCCGCTGCTGACGCAGGCTCCGGGGCAGGTCGCGGGCGCCTTCACTGCCGATCTCCCCGGCCGCAAGGGGGCGATCGTCATGCCCGCGCCGCTGCCGCAGCCGCGCTATGCCTTCTGGGGCACGGCCTTCGGCAGCACCGGCAACACCGATGCCGACGGTAACGCCGCCTCGCTCAACCGCCGCAGCGGCGGCGCCCTGCTTGGCGCCGATGTCATGCTCTACGAGGCGCCGGGCTCCTCGCTGAAGGTCGGCGTCGCCGGCGGCTACAGCCAGTCGCGCTTCGATCTCGATGCCCGCCTGTCGAGCGGCAGGCTCGAAAGCGGCCATGCCGCGCTCTATGCCGGGGCGCGCTTCGGCAGCCTGCGTTTCGATGCCGGCGCGGCCTATAGCTGGTCCGAGAGCGACATCCGCCGCCAGGTCGCGATCCGTGGCTTCGGCGACCTCTTGCGCCTGCAGCGTCCCGGCTCGGTGACGCAGGGCTTCGCCGAACTCGGCTATGGCTTCGCCTTCAGCGGCTTTGCGCTTGAGCCCTTCGCCCAACTCGCTTTGATCCGCGTCAGCACCGATGCCGGCACCGAGCGCGGCGGGGCTGCGGCCTTGCGCGTGCTCTCTTCCGACCAGACGCTCGGCTTCACCACGCTCGGCCTGCGGGCCGAGGCGCGGCTCGGAGCGATGCCCTTGTTCGCCCGGGCCATGCTCGGCTGGCGACACGGTTTTGGCGAGCTGACGCCGCAGGCCCGCACCGCCTTTGTCGCCGGCACCACCCCGGCGCGCGTCTTTGCCGCCCCGATCGACCGCGAGGCCCTCGTCGCCGAGGCTGGGCTCGACTGGCGCATCTCCTCCGCAACCGCGCTCGGCCTGACCTACTCCGCGGCAATCGGCGAGCGCTCGCGCGACCACGCCCTCAAGGGCAGGGTCGAGATGCGGTTCTGAAAGAGGGATCCGCGGGGCGCACGACCGACCGCTCACCCCACAGGGCTTCAGCGAAACGCTGGGAGCAGGAGAGACGTTTTCGCGTGGTCCGGCCCGCTTTTCGAGCCGGCCCTGCATGTGGCTGCGGTTCTTTACCGGTGCCTGCGACTACCGTAGCCGGCGAGCTGACTACCGCCGGAGATTTGCCATGCCTCAGTCGTCGACCGTTTCACCGATTTCCACGGGCGCCCTCGTCCTGCGCTACACCGGGTTCCTTGTCATCGGCGTGGTCCTGCTGAACGTCGTCGTCCTGGCGCTCGAATCCTATTTCAAGTTCAGCCCCGGCAATATGGGCGCGATGGGGATATTCCTGATCTGGGGCGCAGGCACATGGGTCGGCCAGCTCTGGTTCCTGCGCGAGCAGGCGCGGCCGGCATCCGGCCGGGCCTGGACCGTCGCAGCCCTGTGCGCGCTCGTGACCTATGCGGTGCAGGCGGCCTTCGTGCTGTTGGCGGCGGGCGCTGCGCTGAGTGAATTCGGAACCCTGGGCCTGCGCCGGAGCAGCGACCAGATGATCATCTTCGGCGTGTTCGCGGGCGCCGCCGTGCTGGAACTGCTCGTCATCCGCCTGGCCATCGGCATCGGCGCGAAAGGGGCGGAGAAGCGGGCGCAGCGTCAGGCCGCCAAGGCCTGAGCCTGAGTTGACGCCATCAACCTGACGCGCTCAACCGGCATCGTTGGCGAAAAGACGCCGACGTTCTGCGGGTGTCGAAATCAGGAGCGACTGTGATGGCTACATTCATCCTGATTGCCGGAGGCTGGCAGGGCGGCTGGGTCTACGAGACGGTGGCCGACCTGCTCGCTGCGCGCGGGCACAAGGCCCTGCCGATCACGCTGTCCGGCCTTGGTGACAAGCCTGCCCCGGCGGCCAATCTCGATACCCACATAGAAGAACTCGTCGATGTGGTGAGGGCGCAGCGCGACGAGGTCGTCCTCGTTGGGCAGTCCTATGGCGGCATGGTCGTGAGCGGCGCGGCCGACGCCGTGCCGTCGCAGATCCGGGCGCTGGTCTATGTCGACGCCTATGTGCCTGATGACGGCGACTCTCTCTGGTCGCTGACAACGCCTCGTTTTCGGGAGGTCTTCATCGAGGGGGCGAAGGCCGACGGGCTGACCTGTGCGCCGCCGGCCCATCTCGACCCGCGCTGCCGGCCGCATCCGATCGGGACCTTCCTGCAGGCGATCAAGCTCAGCGGGCGCTGGCGCGAGGCGCCGCGCAAGACCTTCATCGGCGCGTTCGGATGGGAGGGGAGCCCGTTCCGCGACCTCCACGAACGCCTGAGCGGCGATCCGGAGTGGGTGACCTATGCCTTCGATTGCGGACACAACGTCGCGCGGCTCAATCCGGAAGCCCTGGTCGAGGTCCTGCTGGCGCAGGTTTGACGGCCTGTGCCCGCTACTGCCGGCCGATCACGCCGCGCCGGCGCAGCAGGAACAGCGTCAGCATCGAAGCGGCGAGGCAGGCGACCGTGACCATCTCGGCGCCGAGATCCGACTCCACCCAGGGCAGGCCCTTCACATTGATGCCGAACAGGCCGGTGATGAAGGTCGCCGGCAGGAAGAGCGCGGTCAGGATCGAGAGCGTGTAGAGCTGCCGGTTGGTCTGGTTGGCCGAGCGCACGGCGATCTCGTCCTGGAGCAGGCGGGCGCGATCCTGCACCGACTGGATGTCCTGGCGCAGCGTGTCGACCCGCAGCAGCAGGCGCAGCGCGCTGGCCCGCACCGCTTCCGGCGCCGAGCGCCCCGAAGGCGTCTCGGCGAAGCGCCGGAACAAGAGGTGCAGGCCGGCGAGCTGGCGATGCAACTGCACGGCGGAGCGGCGGACGGCGCCGACGCGTTGCGGCCCGTCCTCCAGCTTGTCGAGCAGGATCTGGTCCTCGACGCTGTCGGTCTCGTCGGAGAGCCGCACCACCGCGTCGGTGACGTCGTCGATCAGGTATTCGATGATGTGCTCGAAGAGCTCGGCCGGTGAGGCGATCTGCTCGCCGGCATTGAGCGCCTCGACCGCCTTGCGGACCGATTGCAGCGCCTCGCGCCGCCCGGTCAGCAGGAATCGCTCACCCACGGCCCAGGCGAGCGTGCCGACATTGTCGGTGCGGTCGACGATGTCGCGCGTGAGGTCATGGGCGATGCCCCAGACCAGGCTGCCGGTGTGGTCGAGCCGCTGATGTGTTTCGCGCGAGAGCAGGAGCTCGCGCGCCGCCGGCGGCAGCTCCCTGCGCTCGTCGATCCAGGCCTGCGCCCTGGTGTGGACGAGGTCGAGATGCAGCCAGACGAAGCCCTGTTCCGGCGCCAGCGTCGGCACTTCGTCGCGTGGCATCAGCGTGGGCGTGCCGTCGGCGGCGAAGCGATAGGCCCAGACGATGCCGGTCTGCGAATGGAGATCAGGCATCCGGGATGGGCGTCCGTCCATGCGCAACCTCGTGCCGGTAACCCTGCCGCCGCTCAGCCGGGCGGGGGCTTGCCCGGCCGATTATCGCCTTGGGCAGCTTTTCGCAATCGCACAAGATCGGGTGTGGGGCAGGGCGGCTCACGTGAGGATGCCGCGGCGCCTGAGGACGAACAGCGTCAGCAGCGAGCAGGCCAGGCACACCAGGAGGACATAGCCGAAGCCATTGGTGGTGTCGTCCCAGGGCACGCCCTTGGCGTTGACGCCGAACATGCCGGTGATGAAGGTCGCCGGCAGGAACAGGGCGGTCAGGATCGAGAGGAAGTGGAGCTGGCGGCCGGATTCCGTCGCAGTCGCCGCCGCGGCCTCTTCCTGCAGCAGGCGGGTGCGCTCGTGCAGGGCGTGGACGTCGTGGCGCAAGGTGTCGATGCGTTGCAGCAGCCGCATCGCCGCGCTCTTGACCGCGGCGGGGGCGGCCGGGCCGATCTCGGCCTCGCTGAAGCGGCGGAACAGCAGATGCAGCCCGCTGGCATGGCGTTGCAGCCGCACGATGGCGCGGCGCAAGGCGCCGATGCGCTTGGGCGTGTCGCTCAGCCGGTTGGCCAGCAGCTGATCCTCGAGCGCGTCGATTTCGTCGGTCGCCTGCAGGACAGCGGCGGCGATATCCTGGATGATGAAGGCGATGATGCGCTCGAACAGCGCCGCGGGCGTGCCGGAGCGCTCGCCCTTGCGCAGGCTGTCGGCGGTCAGGCTGATCGCCTGCAGCGGCTCGCGCCGGCCGGTGACGAGATAGCTCCGGCCGATCACCCAGTGCAACGGGCTGACATGGTGGGATTTGCCGACGGCGTCGCGGCCGACATCATGCACCACGCCCCAGACCTGATCGGCGGAATGGTCGAGGCATTGATGCTGCTCGTGGCCGATCAGGAGATCGCCGGCCGGCGCGGGAATGGCGGGCTCGGCTGCGATCCATTTGCGCGCACGCTCGTCGACCAGGTCGAGATGCACCCAGGCGAAGCCCTGCTCATCGCCGAGGTCGGGCATGGCGCCGCGATCCAGCAGGGCGGCGGGGCCGTCCGGATCGAACCGGAAGACCCAGAGGACGCCGTGCCGGGACTGGATGTCGGTCGGTGCCAGATGCGCGACTTGCATGAGCTGGACTTGATCCGCGCGAATGTGGGCAGGTCGGATTGAGAATGCCGGCGGCGCGGGGTGCGCGCCGCCGAGCGGTCGTCGCGCTCAGAAGAGCTGGCGGAAGACGACGAACAGGCCCGCCGAGAGCGCGATGGCGCAAGGCAGGGTCAGCACCCAGGCCATCAGCATGTTGCGCACGGTCGACATCTGCAGGCCCGATTTGTTCGCCGCCATGGTGCCGGCGACGCCGGAGGACAGAACGTGCGTGGTCGAGACCGGCAGGCCGAGCACGTCGGCGACGCCGATGGTAGCGGCCGCGACCATCTCGGCGGAGGCTCCCTGCGCATAGGTCAAATGCTGCTTGCCGATCTTCTCGCCGACGGTGACGACGATGCGCTTCCAGCCGACCATGGTGCCCAGCCCGAGCGCGATGGCGACCGCGACCTTGACCCAGAAGGGGATGAACTTGGTCGAGTTGTCGAGCGATTCCTTGTACGCTTTCAGCACCTTGCGGTCGGCATCGTCGAAGACCTTCTCTTCCTTGGCTTCGTTCTTGAAGATGCGGTTCAGCGCTTCCGAGGCAAGGTACATGTCGTTGCGGATGTTGCTCACCGCCTCGGCCGGCATCTTGGCGATGCCGCTCTTGCCGAGATCTTCGATCTCCTTGACGATGTCCTTGTTCAGCAGCGCCAGGGCCGGGAAGGTGGCGTCGTCGAGCTTCCTGGCATTGATGTAGTTGGTGACGTTGGTGCGCGGATTGCCGATGATGTTGTAGCCGAAACCCTTGCTCTCGAAGATCAGGCCGGCAGCGACGGCCTGGGCCCGGACCTGGGCGATCTCGGCGGCCGGGATGGCGCGGTTGAGCGCATAGGCGGTCGGGGCGCAGCCGATCAGGATCAGCATGATCAGGCCCATGCCCTTCTGGCCGTCATTCGAGCCATGGGCGAAGGAGACGCCGGTGCAGGTGGCGATCAAGAGGCCGCGGATCCAGGTCGGCGGCGGCTGGTTGCCCTTCGGCTCGGCGTAGAGCTCCGGGTTCTTCACCAGGACCTTGAGGGTCAGGAACACCAAGGCAGCGGCGCAGAAGCCGAACAGCGGCGAGAGCAGCAGCGACCAGCCGATCTCGATCGCCTTCGACCAGTCGACGCCGGCCGTCTTGTTGTCGGTGAAGAACAACTGGTTGGCGAGGCCGACGCCGATGATCGAGCCGATCAGCGTATGCGAGGAGGAGGCCGGCAGGCCGAGCGCCCAGGTGCCGAGATTCCAGATGATCGCAGCGATCAGCAGGGCGAAGACCATGGCGAAGCCGGCGCTCGAGCCGACATTCAGGATGAGTTCGACCGGCAGCAGCGAGATGATGCCGAAGGCGACCGCGCCCGAGGCGAGCAGCACGCCGAGGAAGTTGAAGAAGCCGGACCAGACCACCGCGACCTGCGCCGGCATGGCATGGGTGTAGATCACGGTCGCGACCGCATTGGCGGTGTCGTGGAAGCCGTTGACGAATTCGAAGGCGAGCGCGATCAGCAAGGCGACGCCGAGCAGGATGAAGGGCAGCCAGGTCGCCGCCGGCATGCCGGAGCCGCTGATGTCCTGGTAGAGCGACCAGACGGTGTAGGCGAGGCCGGCCATCATGATCGCGACGAAGATCAGGCCGGCGATCATGCCGCTGGGCGCATCGAGCTTCGGTTTTCCGGTCCCGGGTTCGAGACCCTTGCCCTGATCAAGCGTGATGGTGCTCATCGCGACGTCCCCACAACTCCGTTGAGATGCGAGGGAAGCTGAGCGGTGTTGCCGACAGTCTGATGACGATCGAACGTATTGTCTCGATCGCGGCAGGTCTTTGTAGCTGGTTGCTAAGTTTAGTTGTACGACTTTCGTCTAATCTAAGCAATCGATAGGAAGTTGATGTCCCGGCTATACGAGCCCGACGCTTCAGTCGTCGCGGCTGGCCAGCGAGCCGGTGGTCGAGACGTCGCGGGAGGCAGCGCGCGGAATCCTGCCGGGCGGCAGGAATTTCAGCGGCGTGCCGCCGGCCGCCTTCGGCGTCCTCAGGCCGGCCGGCGTGGCCGGCGGCTTCGGCGTGGTCGCGACCTTGGGCTCGCCGCCGCGCCATTTGCGGGCGCCGATGTCGTAGCGGCCGTCACGCCAGGCAGCGAACTCGTGCTCGCTGCCGAAGAAGGCGTTGCGGTCGACGTCGCCGGTGATGCCGGGGACGCGGCCGGTGGTGGTGAATTGCCAGAACTCCCACTGCTTGCGCTCATAGCGGTGATGCAGCGGAGCGGCGGTCGAGCGCAGCCAGTAGGGGTGGTCGTTGAACTCACCCTCCAGCACGTCCTCGTGGAAGGTGATGTCGGTATAGATGATCGGCTTCTTGCCGGTGTGCTCCTGCAAGCCCTTCAACATCTCGCGGATCTTGGCGAGTGCCTTCTCGCGCGGGATCTTCCTGCCGCATTTGGCGGATTCGCCGTTCCACTCGACGTCGAGCACCGGCGGCAGTGCATCGGGATCACGCGGGATATGGCGCTTGAACCAGCGGATCTGGTCCTTGGCCGGCCGGCACCAGTAGACGAAATGATAGGCGCTGCGCGGCACGCCGGCCGCCTTCGCCCCGGCCCAGTTCTTGCGGAACATCGGGTCGAGATGGTCGCCGCCCTCGGTCGCCTTGATGAAGGCGAAGCGGGTGCCGGCATCCTTGACCTTCTGCCAGTCGATGTCGTCCTGCCAGCGCGAGACGTCGATACCCTGGATGACGCGGCGGCGCGCATCGCGCACGCCGGCATGCGGGTCTGAATCGCCCTTCTTGGGATAGAGCGCCAGCGCCGGCTCGGCGCCGAACAGGCCGAGCAGGGCGCAGATCGCAAGCCGGCCGGTGGATTTCGTCAAGCGCCGCGCTTCTGGTCTGGTCTCAGCGCGGGGCGCCATGCTTGTCTCCTGTTCGCGAGAAAAGGATAGGCGGCCGCCGGGTTAAGAGGTGGTTAGCATTCGAGCGACCGGCTTCAGGCTTGGTTAACCGGCGGGAGGCTGGCGATGGACGATTCCGGTAACGAAGGGGAGGGCAAGGGCAGCCGGGTCCTGGCCTATGGCGTCCATGTGCTGACGGCGCTGGGCGCTGCGCTCGGTTTCCTGGCGCTGCAGGCCGTGTTCACCGGCAACCTGACGCTGGCCTTCATCTGGCTCGGCGTGGCGCTGGTGGTCGATGCGGTCGACGGGCCGCTGGCGCGGCGGTTTTCGGTCAAGAGCAGGGCGAAGCGCTATGATGGGGCGCTGCTCGACCTCGTCGTCGACTTCGTCACCTATGTCTTCGTGCCGGCGGCGATGCTGCTGCGGCCGGAGGTGATGGCTGCGCCCTATGGGCTGATCGCTGGCCTTGCCGTGACGCTGGCGAGCGCGCTCTATTTCGCCGACACCGGCATGAAGACCGACGACTGGTGGTTCCGCGGCTTCCCGGCGGTGTGGAACATCGTCGTGTTCTATGTCGTCGCCTTCGCGCCGCCGTCCTGGCTGGCGCTCACCGTCATCCTGATCGCCGCAGCGATGATGTTCCTGCCGGTCGTGTTCGTGCACCCGGTGCGGGTGCGGCGCTGGCGCGGGCTGACGATGGTGATGCTGGCGCTGTGGGGCATCGCCGCTGCGGCGACGCTATGGCAGGGGATGGCGCCGGATGTCTGGAGCAAGGCCGGGCTCGCGCTGGCGGCCTGCTATTTCGTCGGGCTCGGTCTGGTGCGGGCCAGGATGTCGCGTGGATAGAGCGCCTACTCGGAATCCGGTCCGGGCTCGTCGCTCTCCACGACCTCGCCGAGCGGCGCCGGCTGGAAGGAGGCGGCCGCGACCGTCCGGCTCGCGCCCGGCATCATCGCGACGGGCGTGTGCTCCGGGCCGGGGCTGGGATTCGCCGGAGCCGGGCGCTGACGCGTCCAGGTCCGAGTGCCGATATCGAAGCGACCCTCGCGCCAGCCGGTGAACTCGCCTTCATTGCCGTAGAAGGCGTTGCGGTCGACATCGCCCTTGATGCCGGGAACGCGGCCGGTGGTGGTGAACTGCCAGAAGGCCCAGGGCCGGTTCTCGTAGCGCGTCTCGGGCTTGGCCGCGGTCGAGCGGATCCAGTAGGCGTAGTCGTTGAACTCGCCTTCCAGGATGTCCTTGTGGAAGGTGATGTCGGTGTAGATCACCGGCTTCTTGCCGGTGAGCTGCTCGAGCTCGGTCAGCATCAGCCGGATCTTCTCCAGCGCCAGCGAGCGCTCGACCTTCTTCGGGCAGGTCTTGGAATGGCCGTTCCATTCGAGGTCGAGCACCGGCGGCAGCGCGTCGGGATCGTTCGGGATCTGCTGCTTGAACCAGACCGCCTGCTCATGCGCCGGGCGGCACCAGTAGACGAAGTGATAGGCGCCGCGCGGCACGCCGGCGCGGCGGGCGCCTTCCCAGTTCCGCTGGAAGGCCGGGTCGACATGATCGCCGCCCTCGGTCGCCTTGATGTAGACGAAGCGGGTGCCGGCGGCCTTGACCGAGGCCCAGTCGATCTCGCCCTGCCAGCGCGAGATGTCGATGCCCTGGATCGGATAGCGCCGGGCGGCCTCGACGCCCGGATGCGGGCGGGCATCGCCCTTGGAGGGATAATTGTCCAACGCGACGCAGCCGCCCAAGGCCGTGAGGGCGGCGAGCAGTGCGAAGGGGGCCAGGGACAAGGATTTCATGCGGCGGGCGGTCATTTCCCGGACAATTAAGGAGAAAGCTTGACGCCCGGTTTACGTTACCGGTTTTTCCGTGGCTGTCGCTTCGAGATTGAGAGCAATTTCGGCTGCCCGTCATTCCGGGGCGCCGCGTAGCGGCGAGCCCGGAACCCAGAACCGATACCGTTCAAGAGAAAGGCGGAAACGTCGCCATCTCGACGATCAGGCGCATCGGTTCTGGGTTCCGGGCTCAGCCCTGCGGGCTGCCCCGGAATGACGGGGGAGGTTCCGTCCCGCCTAGGCCAAGCGCAGCAGCACCGTCGCGATGCCGAGGAAGGAGAAAAAGCCGACCACGTCGGTGATGGTGGTGACGAAGGTGCCGGACGAGATCGCCGGGTCGATGCCGGCCTTGTCGAGCGCCAGCGGCACGGCGACGCCGGCGAAGGCAGCGATGATCAGGGTCGCGACCATGGCGAGGCCGATGACGACGCCGAGCATCGGATTGCCGAACCAGAAGCCGGCGACCAGCGCAGTGATCAGCGCGAAGGCGACGCCGTTGAGCACGCCGACGATCATCTCGCGCCGGAAGAAGCGGGCCATGTTCCAGCCGCCGAGCTCGCCGGTGCCGAGCGCGCGCACCGCGACCGTCATCGTCTGTGTCGCGGCATTGCCGCCCTGGCTGGCGACGATCGGCGCCAGCACGGCGAGCGCGACGAGCTTGCCGAGCTGCTCCTCGAACATCGCCATCACCGAGGCGCTGAGGAAGGCGGCGACCAGGCTGATGAAGCGCCAGCGAAAGCGGCCGAGCGCGACCTGGCGCACCGAATCCGAAATCTCTTCTTCCGCGTCGACGCCGCCGAGCTGCTTGACGTCGTCGTCGCCGGCTTCCTCGATCACGTCGACGATATCGTCGATGGTCATGACGCCGACGAGGCGGCCGGCGGCGTCGATCACCGGCGCGGCGACGAGGTTGTAGCGCTGGAACATGCGCGCCACGTCCTCGATGTCGTCGGTGGCCTGGACGACGCGGCGGTCGTCCTCGACGAGGTCGACGACGCTGACCGGGCGCTTGGTGCGCAGCAGCCGGTCGAGCGGGACCGTGCCGACGAAATGATGGCTGGGGTCGGCGACGAAGATCTCGAAGAAGCGCTCGGGCAGGTCCTCGGTGTCGCGCAGGAAGTCGATGGTGTGGCCGACCGTCCAGAAGGGCGGCACCGCGATCACCTCGGGCTGCATGCGCCGGCCGGCGGAGCCTTCGGGATAGTCGAGGCCCTGCTGCAGCACGGTCCTTTCGGCCGGCGTCAGCTTGTCGAGGATCTCGCGCTTGTCGGCCTCGTCGAGGTCCTCGAGGATGTAGACCGCGTCGTCGGTGTCGAGGTCGCGCACGCCCTCGGCGACGGTCTCGGGTGACAGCTCCTCGAGAATCTCCTCGCGGACGGCGTCGTCGACCTCGGTCAGGGCGGTGAAGTCGAAATCGCCGCCGAGCAGCGAGATCAGCTTCGGGCGCTCCTCGGGGTCGAGCGCCTCGATCAGGTCGCCGAGATCGGCTTCGTGGAGTTCCGCGACGAGCCCGCGCAGGGCGGTGACGTCGGAGAGCAGAACGGCCTGCGAGACCTGCTCGACGAAGCCGGCATCGATCGCGCCATCCTCGTCGCGGACCTTGCGCTCCAGCGTCTCGTCCGGAGCGGGCTCGGCTTCCACCATGGGTCGCTCCGCGATTCGAGGGCTGGGGGATACAGGGGCAGGGGATTCGCGCCGGAACGCGGATGCGCCCTTGTGTCAGCGCTATTGCTCCAAGGCAACGCGCCGCGAGCGGATTCGATGCATCCGCAACGAAAAACGGCGATCCCTGGGGGATCGCCGTTTCACGAGCCTTCGCTCTAAACTGGTGCGGTCAAGAGGACTCGAACCTCCACGGGTCTCCCCGCTACCACCTCAAGGTAGTGCGTCTACCAATTCCGCCATGACCGCAGCGGCTCCTTCGGGCGCCGCGCTGTGGCGGTGAACTCCGGAGCGGCGCGGGTCTAGCAAAAGCCGTGAGCCGGGACAAGCCCCGTTCGGACAGTCTTGTTGACGAAGTTCATCGGGCCGGAGATCGTCATGGCCGAACGCCGGGGTCGGCGCTGCCTGAGATGCAGCCGGCTCAGCGACAATCGCCGCCAGTCTGCGCTCCCGCGCCGGCCATGAGCGGGTACGGGAGGACGACGATGCGCGCATGTTCCATTGCTCTGGCCCTGAACGCCTGCCTCATGGCGACAGCGGCGCACGCGGCCTGTCCCGACGCCGCGGCGATCAGCGGCTTCGTCGCCGATTGGGAGGCGAAGCGTCCGGCCAAGGCCTTGCCAGTGGCGAATCCTGAGGATGCGACCTGCGCACGCGGCAAGCTCGTCGCCGAGCTTCAGGGCAAGCTCGGCAAGGTCGTCGGCTACAAGGCCGGGCTCACCGCCAAGGCGGTGCAGGAGCGCTTCAAGGCCGATGGGCCGGTGAGCGGCGTGCTGTTCGACAAGATGATTCTGAACGACGGCGCGAAGCTGCCGGCGGCCTATGGCGCCCGCCCGGTCTGGGAGGCCGACATGCTCCTCGTCGTCAAGGACGAGGGAATCAACATTGCCAAGACGCCGGAGGAGGCGTTGCGCCATATCTCAGGCATGCGCCCCTTCATCGAATTGCCGGACCTCGCGCTGGCGCCGAGCGAGACGCTCGACGGCACGCAGCTGCTGGCGATCAACGTCGCTGCCCGCTTCGGCGTCGCCGGCGCCGAGGTGCCGCTCAAGGCCGATGCGGCGACGGTGGCGCTGCTCGCGGAGACGAAGATCGTCGCGACTGATGCGGGCGGGGCGGTGCTCGCCGAGGGGACGGGCGCGGCGACGCTCGGCAATCCGCTGAATTCGGTGGTCTGGCTGGTGCAGGATCTGGCCAAGAGCGGCCGCAAGCTCGCCGCCGGCGACCTGATCAGCGTCGGCTCGTTCTCGCCGCTGACGCCGCCGAAACCGGGGCAGCAGATCACTGTCCGCTATGAGGGATTCGCTGGCACGCCGAAGGTCAGCGTTCAGTTCGAGTGAGCGCCGCTCAGGCCGCGTCGGCGACGGTTTCGAGCGTGTAGACGGTCGGCCGCATCAGCATCTCGGTGATCTCGACCGAGATGCGGGTGCCGGCGACGACGACATGGCCCTTGGCGAAGGGGTGGTTGTTGGCGAGGATCTGGACTTCGTCGTTTTCGGTCGCGTTGAGCTCGATGATCGCGCCTCGGCCCATGCGCAGCAGCTTGTAGATCGGCATCTGCGCCGAGCCGAGCACGACCGTGAGCTCTACCGCAACGTTGTCGAGATCGGCCTTCAAAACCTGCCTCCGCAGACTTAACTTCGAATCATTCCACGAACTTGCCAGCGATGCGCAAACCAGCGCATGAGCAGCGGCGAAGCGAAACGGGCGCGACACCGGTTTCCAAGAGTTGAACGGACAGGGTTAAGGCAAGGTGAAGACGCGCGAGGCGCTTTCGGTCTCGTTCCTGCCTGAGGCGGGTTCCGAGCCGGTCGAATGGGTGATCGCCGACGAGCCGGTCGGCTATGAGGCGGCCGTCGCCGAGATGGAAGTCCGCGCCGCGCTGATCGCCGACGGCGCAGCGCGCGAGCGCGTCTGGCTGGTCGAGCATCCGGCGCTCTACACGGCCGGCACCTCGGCCAAGGACGAGGACCTGCTGACACCGGAGCGCTTTCCGGTGCACCGGACCGGGCGCGGCGGGCAGTTCACCTATCACGGCCCCGGCCAGCGCGTCGCTTACGTGATGCTCGACCTGAAGCGGCGCGAGCCGGATCTGCGCCGCTTCGTCTCGGCGCTGGAAGCCTGGCTGATCGGCACGCTCGGAGCCTTCAACATCCGCGGCGAGCGGCGCGAGGAGCGCGTCGGCGTCTGGGTGCGCCGGCCGGAGAAGGGGGAGGGCGCCGAGGACAAGATCGCCGCGCTCGGCATCCGCGTCCGGCGCTGGGTCTCGTTTCATGGCATCTCGCTTAATGTCGAGCCGGAGCTGGCGCATTTCGACGGCATCGTGCCTTGCGGTGTCTCCGACCAGGGCGTGACCTCGCTGGTCGATCTCGGCCTGCCGCTGACGATGCCCGAGGTCGACAGCGCGCTGCGGGCCGAATTCGAGCAGATTTTCGGCCCGACCGTCGCCGTTCCCTGACGTTTACCTTGCGTTGACCATCCGCCGGGATGCTTGCCCCGTGACGAAACCATGGGGACGAGGACGATGAGGATCATCTTCGCGGGCTGCCTGGCGGCCCTGCTTTCTGCCTGCTCCACCACCGAGGAACGCATCGCCGGCGCTGCCGCAGGCGCCGGCACCGGCGCGATCATCGGCGGGCCGATCGGCGCCGTCGCGGGCGGGGCGGTCGGCGCTTTCGCGGCACCGACCGTGACCGGCTCGGTCAAGCGGATGCGTGAATAGGCCTTCGCCAATCCGATTCGAGAGACCGTCTTTCCGGGGCAGGCCGGAGGCCTGAGCCCGGAATCCAGAACCGATGCCGGTTCTGATGACGTGACCGATAGTGCCGCTTTTTCGGATAGGGCATCGGTTCTGGATTCCGGGCTCGCTGCTGCGCAGCGCCCCGGAATGACGGCGCGGTTCCGCGCACGGCGCATCTGTGCGCCGTCGCCTGTTTGCCTTTTGGCTGCGGCGCGCCATAACCGGACAAGGACTATCGCAAGGGAGCGCGCCGTGGCGGTCATCGAGAGCAAGGTCGATCTCAACTCGGCCGAGGCGCGCACCAATGTCGCGGCCTGGAGCATGCTGCGCGACCAATTGCTGGAACGGCGCGCCACCGCGGCGCTCGGCGGCAATGCCCGCTCGCGCGAGCGCCATACCTCGCGTGGAAAATTACTGCCCAGGGAACGCGTTCTGCGCCTGCTCGATCCCGGCTCCGCCTTCCTCGAGATCGGCTCGCTTGCCGCCTACGACATGTACGACAAGGATGTGCATGGCGCCGGCATGATCGCCGGCATCGGCCGCGTCGCCGGGCGCGAAGTGATGGTCGTCTGCAACGACGCCACCATCAAGGGCGGCACCTATTACCCGATGACGGTGAAGAAGCATCTGCGCGCCCAGGAGATTGCGCGCGAGAACAAGTTGCCCTGCATCTATCTCGTCGATTCGGGCGGCGCGAACCTGCCGCACCAGACCGAGGTCTTCCCCGATCGCGAGCATTTCGGCCGCATCTTCTACAACCAGGCGACCCTGTCGGGCCTCGGCATCCCGCAAGTCGCGGTGGTGATGGGTTCCTGCACCGCCGGCGGCGCCTATGTGCCGGCGATGTCGGACGAGACGGTGATCGTTCGCAACCAGGGCACGATCTTCCTCGGTGGCCCGCCGCTGGTGAAGGCTGCGACTGGCGAAGTCGTTTCGGCCGAGGATCTCGGCGGCGCCGATGTCCATGCAAGGCTCTCGGGCGTCGCCGACCATTATGCCGGCGACGACACCCATGCGCTCGCGATCGCGCGCCGCATCGCCAGCAACTTTAACAGCGTCAAGCGGCCCGATATCGACCTCGCCGAGACGGTCGAACCGCTCTACGGCGCGGACGAGCTCGATGCGGTCGTGCCGACCGATCTGAAGAAGCAGTACGATGCCCGCGAGATCATCGCCCGGCTGGTCGACGGCTCGCAGCTCGACGAGTTCAAGCCGCTCTACGGCTCGACCCTCGTGACGGGCTTTGCCCGCATCCACGGCATCCCGGTCGGCATCATCGCCAATAACGGCATCCTGTTCTCGGAGAGCGCGCTGAAAGGCGCGCATTTCATCGAGCTCTGCTGCCAGCGCCGCATCCCGCTGCTGTTCCTGCAGAACATCACCGGCTTCATGGTCGGCCGCGAAGCCGAGACGCGCGGCATCGCCAAGGACGGCGCCAAGCTGGTGACGGCGGTCGCCTCGGCCCGGGTGCCGAAGATCACCGTGCTGGTCGGCGGTTCGTTCGGCGCCGGCAATTACGGCATGTGCGGGCGCGCCTACAGCCCACGCTTCCTGTTCGCCTGGCCGAATTCGAAGGTCTCGGTGATGGGTGCCGAGCAGGCGGCGAGCGTGCTCGCGACCGTGCGCGGCGACAATCTCGAAGCCGAGGGCAAGCCCTGGACGGCGGAGGAGGCTGAGGCCTTCAAGGCGCCGATCCGCGACAAGATCGAATCCGAGGGCTCGCCCTATTACGCGACCGCCCGGCTCTGGGACGACGGCATCATCCTCCCCTCCGAGACTCGCCGCGTGCTGGCGCTCGCCTTCTCCGCCTGCCTCAATGCCGAGGTGCCGGAGACGCGCTTCGGCGTGTTCCGGATGTGAGCCCGAGGCGTCATGCTCGGGCTTGACCCGTAGCGGTACGGTTCGTTCTTAGCGAGGATCGCCAGTGCTGGCTCCTCCCTTCCCCCTTGTGGGGAAGGGGTGGGGATGGGGGTGGTGCCGCCTGGTGAGCGGCTGCTGGAAATGGAGCTGGCAACAGCGATAGCGCTATCAGCCCAACTCGATCGCTTCGGCTTTGCGACCCCCACCCCTGCCCCTCCCCACAAGGGGGAGGGGTTTCCGCGCGGGTCCGATCAGAACGACGCCTCCAGCATCGCCAGATAATCCGCCGCACTCGCCGGCCGCGGATTGGTCGCGCTCGAATGATCCTGCGTCGCCGCCTCGGCGATGGTCGGCAGCACCTCGCGCGGCACGCCCATCTGCGACAGCGAGCCCGGCAGGCCGAGGCGCTGCGTCAGCCCCGCGACCCAGGCGGCAAGGTCGGCATCGGCGGCAAGACCGAGCACGCGGCGGATCTCCGCATATTTCGCGCCGGAAACCTGCTCGTTGAAGCGCAGCACGGCCGGCAGCAGCACGGCGTTGAGCGTGCCGTGATGGAGCGAGACCTGCTTCAGGCCGCCGAGCGGGTGCGAGAGGGCGTGGACGGCGCCGAGCCCCTTCTGGAAGGTGAGGCCGCCCTGCAGGGCGGCCATCAGCATCTCCTTGCGGGCCTCGCGATCGGAGCCGTCCTTGGTTGCGCGCTCGATATTGAGGGCGGCGCGCTTCAGCCCGTCGAGCGCGATCGCCTCGGCCGGCGGGTTGTCGCGCGGGCTCAAATAGGTCTCGATGCAATGGGTCAGCGCATCCATGCCGGTGGCTGCTGTCAGCATGGCCGGCAGGCCGAGCGTCAGCTCGGGATCGCAGATGGCGAGCTTCGGGATCAGGTGCGGCGAGATGAAGCCGAGCTTGCGGCCGTCCTTCAGTGTGATCAGCGCAGCGCGGCCGACCTCGCTGCCGGTGCCGGCAGTGGTCGGCACCGCAATCACCGGCGCGACCTTGCTGGTCACCTTCGGGATGCCGCCCAGGATCGCGGCATAGGTCTCGAGCGGGCCGTCATGGCCGGCGAGCAAGGCGACGCCCTTGGCGAGATCGATCGGCGAGCCGCCGCCGATGGCGACGAGGCCGTCGCAATCATGCTCGCGATAGAGCGCGAGCGCGGCTTCGACCGCTTCCTCGGTCGGGTTGGTCGGAGTGTCGACGAAGAGCGGGGCGTTGCCGAGCAGGGGCGAGGCGGCGCGCAGGCGCTGGATCAGATCGGTCGCCGCCAGGCCGCGATCGGCGACGATCAGCGGGCGCGCGATCTTCAGCTCGGTCAGGCCGGGCGCGATGGTCTTGAGCTCGCCGAAGCCGAACTGGACGGTGGTCAGATAGGTGATCGTCGCCATGAAGTCCTCCCGCCCGCTCAGTTTTCGGGCGGGCCTGCGATTTGTCGCGCGCCCGGCGCAATGGCGCCAGCCCCGGAGCCCCGACGCTGACGCAAGGCAGCCCGGCGGCCAGCGGGATCAGGATGAAGCTTCGCCGGCGCCTTGCCGCTCGCGCCAGTAGCGCAGGGCCAGCGGCCAGAGATGCCAGGCGACGCTGCCGAGCAGGGCGAAGCCGAACAGGAACGAGCGCCGCGCGCCGCTGGTCAGCGCCTCGGCGGTGTCGTCATAGGCGAGGAAGGTCTTGCCGCGCGAGGTCGCCTCGTAGACCAGCTTGTGGCCGGGATCGACCAGGAAGCGGACCTGCTGGCCGCTATCGAGCCGGTCGATGCCGTCGACCCAGAGCCCGCGAGCCGGCCGATAGAGCTGCTGGTAGTTGATGCGCGGGTTGTCGCTGAGCACGACGAGCCAAAGATCCTGCGTCCGGTAGGTCGCCGTCCCGCGGCGTCCCGAGCTGACGCGCATCAGCGGGGTATCGTAGCTGATCGGACCGACATGGTCGGCAACCAAGAGATCGCCGCGCGCCAGCGGCAAAGTGCGCCAGCCGGCGATGAGCAGCCAGAGGCCGAGGATGAGGGAGATCGCGGCGCCGAGCCAGGCCCAGAAATCCGGTGGTTTCGCAGCCTCGGCCATCGCATCTCCGGATCAGTTCTGCTCGATCGTAACACGCTCCTTGGCAGTGTCAGAGGCGGAGCTGCTCGCGCGCCGTTCGAGCACGAGCAGGGCGAGGCCCGCGGCGATGATCAGGGCGGAGCCGATCAGCATGGCCGAGGTCGGCCAGTCCCCGAAGACGAACCAGCCGAAGACCAGCGCCCAGACGATCAGCGTGTACTGGTAGGGCACGACGACCGAGGCCTCGGCCAGCTTGAGCGAGCGCGTCACGCAGAGATGCGCGACCATGGCGACGATGCCGAGGAGGCCGAGCAGGCCGAGGTCGGCAATGCTCGGCGTCACCCAGCCGAAGGGCAGCAACAGCAGGCCCATCACCAGCGCGCCGAGCGTCTGCCAGAACACCAGGGTGACGTCGGGCGTGCCGCGCAATTGCCGGCCGGTGATCATCATCGCAGCGAAGGAGAAGCTGCCGACGAGCGCGATGATCGCGGGCAGGGACAGGCTCTGCGCCGACGGGTTGAGCGTGATCACGACGCCGACGAAGCCAGCCGCGACCGCCAGCCAGCGGCCGCCATCGACGCGCTCGCCGAGCAGCAGCGCCGCCAGCACCACGGCCCAGATCGGCGCAGCCAGCCAGAAGGTCATGGTGTCGGCGAGCGGCAGATAGGACACCGCCCAGTAGAACAGCGCGACCTCGCAGGAGCCGAGCGTGACGCGCAGCAGCTGCAGGCCCGGCCGCTCCGGCCGCAGCGTGCGTCCAACGCCCTGCTTCACCACGAAGGGAATGATCGCCAGCAAGGCGACGGAGGAGCGCAGCACGAGGACCTGGCCGATCGTATAGGTCGCGACCAGCCATTTTCCCATCACGTCGTTGAGCGAGAACAGGAGAATGCCGAGCAGCATCATCAGGATGCCGGCGAGGGTGGCGTTTCGGCTGGGCATGGTCTCGTGGCAGGCGGCGGACGGGGCGCCCTTCATGGCCTGCCGCAAGGGAGGCGGCAAGCCGGCTCCACGCAGGGGGCGGGCGCAGCGCGGGCAGGGCATGCTGCCCGCTCATGATATTTTCATGTTGACTTAATTAAGTGATTGACTAAATGAAGGACATGGATCGTTTCACCGCCCTTGCCGACCCGACCCGCCGCCGCATCGTCGAGATGCTCGGCCAGCGCGCCATGGCGGCGGGCGAGATCACCGCGCAGTTCGGCGTGAGCGCACCGGCGATCTCGCAGCATCTCAAGGTGCTGAAGGAGGCGGGGCTGGTGAGCGTCGAAGTCAGCGGCCAGCGCCGGATCTACCGGCTCGATCCCAACGGGCTCGATGCCTTCGACGCCTGGGTCCAGCAGGTGCGCGGCTTCTGGAATGGCGGGCTCGACCGCCTGGAACGAGAACTCTCAAAACCCGACGACGACTGAGGAGAGACGTGATGAACGAGTATGGAGTTGTCCTGGAGAGCGGCGCGGTCCGCTTCGAACGGCTTCTGCCCGGCCCGCTCGAGCGGGTCTGGTCCTATCTTACCGATTCCGAGAAGCGCAGCACCTGGCTGGCCGGCGGCGAGATCGAGCCGCGCGTCGGCGGCACGGCCGATCTCCTGTTCAAGCATTCGCAGATCACCAGCGAGCAGCCACCGGAGCGCTATCGCGAGATGAACGACAAGGGCTGGCCGTCCAAGGGCATCGTGACGCGCTATGAGCCGATGACGGCGCTGGCGATGACCTGGCCGGGCGAGGGCGATGCCAGCTCCGAAGTGACCTTCGAGCTCGCTCCCGAGGGTGACAGGGTCAAGTTGGTGGTGACGCATCGCAAGCTTGCCGACAAGGCGGAGATGGCCAGCGTCTCAAGCGGTTGGCACGCCCATCTTGGCCTTCTCGAAGACAAGCTCGCCGGCAACCCGCCGCGCGGCTTCTGGTCGCGGATCGAGACGCTCGAGGCAGACTACGCCAAGCGCTACGCCGATCAGCCGGGCTGAAAGGAAGCTTTTCAGCCGCGGTTCTAACCGAGGGGGAGAGTCGCTCTCCCCCTCGTGACTTGGTGGGCCGGTGCGGGATCGACTAAACTTGCTCCGTTGCAACGGAGTATGTCCGTCATGTTGATCAAGCGTCGCGCCGGCTGGGAGATGCCCGAGAGCCAGGCGACCCCGGAAGCCATTTTCCTCGATCGCCGGCAATGGCTCGCCGGCAGTGCCGGCGTGATCGCCGGCGCCGCCTTGCCGCAGATCGCTAGCGCCCAGGGGGCCGACCCGACGCTCGACCTCTATCCGGCCAAGCGCAACGCGGCCTATGCGCTCGACCGGCCGGTGACCGACGAGGAGCTGGCGGCGAACTACAACAACTTCTACGAGTTCGGCACGTCGAAGGAAGTGGCCGCTGCGTCGAAGCGGCTGGTCGCGCGCCCCTGGACGATCGCGATCGACGGGCTGGTCGAGAAGCCGTTCGAGATCGGCTTCGACGACCTGATCCGCAAGGTCACGCTGCAGGAGCGGCTCTATCGCTTCCGCTGCGTCGAGGCCTGGTCGATGGCGGTGCCGTGGACCGGCTTCCCGCTGAAAGAGCTCGTCGCGCTGGCCAAGCCGCTGTCGGGCGCGAAATACGTCCAGATGCAGACCTTCATGAACCCGAAGATGGCGCCTGGCCAATCGCAGCGCTGGTACCCCTGGCCCTATACCGAGGGGCTGACCATGGCCGAGGCGACGCACGACATGACGCTGATGGTCACCGGCATCTACGGCAAGCCGATCCCGACCCAGCACGGCGCGCCGCTGCGCCTGATCACGCCGTGGAAATACGGCTTCAAGTCGGTGAAATCGATCAGCAAGATCAGCTTCGTCGCCGAGCGGCCGAAGACCTTCTGGGAGGGCTTGCAGGCCTCCGAATACGGCTTCTGGGCCAATGTGAACCCGGAGGTCTCGCATCCGCGCTGGAGCCAGGCGAGCGAGCAGGTGCTCGGCACGCGCGATCGCAAGCCGACGCTGCTGTTCAACGGCTATGCCGAGCAGGTGGCGGAGCTCTACAAGGGGCTGGAGAAGGAACGGCTCTGGGCCTGAGTTGGGGCTGTCTCGGATATCCTTCAGCCCTCATCCTTCGAGACGCGCCTGCGGTGCTCCTCAGGATGAGGGCTGCAAATCGACGCTACGCTCCGTCCGGGACGACCGCTGACATTGGGCTGCAGGAATCGGGTGCCCTCCGGCGCGCCGCTGCGCTAGCGTGCAAGGCATGACAAGCTTCTGTCTCTTCACCACTGCGATCGGCTCCTGCGCGCTGGTCTGGCAAAGCGAACGCATCATCGCGGCGCAATTGCCCGAGCGCGACGAGGATACTGCCCGGCGCCGGCTGGCACGGCGCTTCCCCGACAGCGTCGAAGCCGAGCCGCCTGCGTTCGTGCGGCAGGCGATCGACGATGTCGTCGCCCTGCTGGCCGGCGAGCAGCGTGACCTGTCGCATCTGCCGATCGACCTCTCGGCCACGCCGGAGTTCAACCGGCGCGTCTATGCGGTGGCGCTGTCGATCCCGCCCGGCGAGACCCTGACTTATGGCGAGGTCGCAGCGCGGATCGGCGAGCCCGGCGCGGCGCGGGCCGTCGGCGTCGCGCTCGGCCAGAACCCGATCCCGATCATCGTGCCCTGCCATCGCGTGCTTGCCGCCGGCGGCAAGACCGGCGGCTTCTCGGCCGATGGCGGCGTCGAGACCAAGCTCAAGATCCTGACGATCGAGAAGGCGCGCACCAGCGCCGAGCCGTCGCTATTCGGCGCCCTGCCGCTGCAGGCGCGGCAGAGATAGGGCGGAGCCAGAAAAAGGGCCCGCTGCCTGGCAACGAGCCCCATCTGGTGGAACTCTCAGTTCTTCGCCAGGCCGAGATCCTTGAGCACGCCACTGCCGCGCTCGCTGAAGGTCTTCACATAGTCCTGCAGTTGCGCCGGCGTGTCCCAGACCGGCGTGATGCCGCGATCGGCCATGCCCTTGCGGACGTCCTCGCGCTTCATCGTGCGCTCGGCCGCCTCGTAAAGGATCTTGCGGCGGTCGGCCGGCACACCCTTCGGGGCGGCGATGGCGAACCAGTTCTGATAGGTCCAGTCGAGGCCGGCTTCCTTGGCGCTGGGCACGTCGGGGAAGTTCGGATGGCGCTCCTCCGTCATCATCAGGATGGTGCGCACGCGGCCGCCGTCGAGCATCGCCTTGGCTTCGATCGGCGAGCCGGTGAAGGCGGTGATGCCGCCGGCCGCGAGATCCTGCAGGGCCGGCGCGCCGCCATTGCTCGGCACCCAGCGGATCTGGTCGGCCGGCAGGCCGGCCGCCTTCATCAGCCCACCCGAAGCGACGTGCCAGGAGCCGCCCGTGCCGGTGCCGGAGGAGGTGAAGGTGCCCTTCGGGTTCTCCTTCACCGCCTTGAGGAAGTCGGCGACGGTCTTGTAGGGCGCGTCGGCCTTGACCGTGACGCCGGCGGGAATGAGCGAGACGCGCGAGAACATGTCGACGCTGTCGACCGTCAGGTCACCGAGGCCGAGCGTCTTGAAAAAGGAGAGCTCGGGGCTGACGCCGCCGATGGTGTAGCCGTCGGCCGCGCCGGTCGCGATCGCGGTGTGGCCGGTGACGCCGCCGCCGCCGGTGCGGTTGATGACGTTGACCGGCTGCTTCAGCTCCGCTTCCAGCCCATTGGCGAAGATGCGCATCACGGCATCCATGCCGCCGCCAGCCGCCCAGGGCACGATCAGTTGCACCGGCCGGTCCGGAAAGGCGAAGGCCGGCGCCGCGCCGATGGCGAGCGCACCCAAGGCCAAAGCGAACGTGCGGAAACCCTTCATCTTACTCCTCCCATGCTTGTCGTTGTCTCTTGCATGCAAGGAGTAGAGCGCTCCTGCCTTAGCGGCAAGGGTGTATGCGGAATTTTGTATGCAGGATATCGACCTCCTCGCCCGCATGGAGGTCGTCACCCAGCCGCAATGGTGGAGCCGATCGGCTGGCGGTAGGACTTTGGCTCGCGGGAGCGGCCATGGCGTTGCCGGTGCGTGGGAGGAAACGATGGTTTCAGTCAGACGGCTCGTTCCGGCGGAGTGGCACGAGGCCTTTCCGATCGTCGTGCAATTGCGGGCCGCGCTCGACGAGGCGGAGTTCCTGCAGCGCGTGCGGCGGCAATCCTTCTCCGGCTACGAGCTGGTCGGCGCCTTCAGTGACGGCGCGCTGGTCGGCGTGCTCGGCATGCGACCGGTCCATACGCTGGCGCGCGGGGGACATCTGCATGTCGACGACCTTGTGGTGGACGAGCGGGTCCGCAGCGGCGGAATCGGCCGGGCCTTGCTCGCCTTCGCCGAGGAGGATGCAAGGGCGCGCGGCCTGAATGCGGTCTTCCTCGACGCCAGGCGCGAGGCGATTCCGTTCTATGAGCGCGAGCGCTATGCCTTCCATCCGGCGCCGTCGATGAAGAAGCTGCTAGGCGGGTGAGGCGCCCGCTTACAGCGGGATTGCCGTCGTCTCCTTGGCGGTCTTGTTCACCACCATGGTGTAGTAGCGCGTCACATTGCTGCCTTCGCCGAAGAGCAGCTCGCACAGCGCCGTGACCTCGTCCATGTCGGCGACGCGCAGCATCAGGATCACGTCGGTCTGGCCGGTGACACCATAGGCCTGGACGACGGCCGGTTGGCGCGCCGCCAGTTCGAGGAAGCGCCGGCGGCTCGGCTCGTCATGCCGGGCGAGCTCGACGGCGATGATCACCTTGAGGCCCTTGCCGGTCCTGGCGGGATCGAGGATCGCGACGGTGCGCAGGATCAGCCCGGCCGCTTCCAGCCGCCTGATCCGACGCAGGCAGCTCGATGGCGCCAGCCCGACCTCGTCGGCCAACTGCGCATTGGTGCGCGAGGCGTCGGCCTGGAGCAGGTTCAGCAGCTTCCTGTCGATGCGGTCCATCGCGGCCATCCCAGCGCTCGCCATGCAATAAAATTGCACGAAGGCGGCGATTTTGACCACTGCCGCGCATGCAGTGGCGCTAGTCTTCCGGCTGCCAATCGAGGATCGCCGCCGATGCCGCTCCAGAGTCAGTTCTATCGCAAGACGGTCGAAACGCTGGCCGTCTATCGCGAGCTCGTGGTCGTCATGGTGCCGATCGCGGTGGCGACGCAGGCTCTGGCGGAGCTCGGCGTCATCAAGGCTGCCTCGCCCTGGCTGGCGCCGGCCATGACGCTGTTCGGCCTGCCGCCGGAACTGGCACTGGCCTGGTTGACCGGCTTGCTGGTCGGGATGTGGGGCGGCGTGATCGTGCTGTTCACGCTGATCCCGACCCTGGCGCTCAGCAGCGCCGACATGACCGTGTTCTGCGGCCTGCTGCTGATGGCGCACGCCATTCCGGTCGAGCAGCGCATCGTCGCCAAGGCCGGGCCGAACTTTTGGATGACGTCGATCATCCGCATTGCCGGAGCGATGGCCTTCGCCGCGCTGCTGCACCAGCTCTTTGCGATGACCGGCTGGCTGTCGCAGCCGATCGCGCCGGTCTGGCAGCCCGCGGCGGGCGAGGGCGGCTGGCTCGGTTTCGCCTATGGCACTGCCAAGACGCTGCTGGTGATGCTCGCGGTCCTGCTCGCCTTGTCCTGGGTGATGGAACTGCTCAGGGCGGCCGGCATCCTCGATGCGCTCTACAAGGGGCTCGCCCCGCTCTTCCGGCTGGTCGGCCTGCGGCCGGAGGCGCTGCCCTTCACCACGGTCGGCCTCTTGCTCGGCATCTCCTATGGCAGCGGATTGATGCTGGCGGAGGTGCGCCGGCAGCCGATCGAGCCGCGCCAGATTTTTCTCGCCAGCATCTTCATGGGCTTCGCCCACAGCCTGATCGAGGACACGCTGATCGTTGTGGCGCTCGGCGCGGATCTGACGAGCGTGCTGTTCGGGCGGCTGGCGTTCGCCATCGTGGCGACGGCGGCGATCGCCTTCGTTCTTGAGCGGATTTCGGATACGCCCATTGAACAGGGCGATACAGCGAGCCGTCCTTAGCCCAAGCTGAACGCCTCGTGCACGGCGCTCTGGACGCCGCCGCCCATGATCGGACCGCCACCGGCGACGTGGATGGCGTCGCCGACCAGCGCGGCGCCGAGGCCGTGGCGCGGCGTCAGCATCGGGGCGTATTGCTCCCAGCCGTCGCTGGCGGGGTCATAGGCCTCCATCTGGCCGAAGACGCGGTTGGTGCCTTCGCCGCCCATGATGAAGACCTTGCCGCGATAGAGTACGGCGCCATGGCCGGAGCGGGCGGTCGGCAGCGGGTTGCGCGGCGCCCATTTGTCGGTCGCCGGATCATAGGCGTGGTGCAGGTTCGAATTGGTGTGGAACGAGTCGACGCGTCCGCCGATGACGTGGATCAGATTGCCGATGGCGAGCGTGCCCGTATGGTCGCGCGCCGTAGGCATGGGCGCGCGCTCGCTCCAGGCATCGGCCTTGGGATCGTAGACGCGGTGCCAGTTGACCGAGGTCTTGCTCTCGGTGGTGTCGCCGATGGCGCCGCCGATCGCGTGCAGCACGCCGTTCAGGCCGACGATCGCGGCCGAGCCGATCGGGCGGGGCAGGGGCGCGATCTCGGCCCATTTGTCTGCCTTGGGATCATAGACGAAGCAGCGCGGATGCGGCTTGCGGTTCTGCTCGAGGAAGCCGCCGATGGCGTAGAGCTTGCCATCGAGGAAGGCGACGCCGACATGGTTGGCGCCCTGCGGCAGGGGCGCGCCGTCGCTCCATTTGTCGGCCTTGGGATCGTAGACATGATGATAGGGCCGGTCGGTGCGCTGCTCGCCATAGCCGCCGACGATGTGCATGCGGTCGTCATGCGCCGCCGCCCAGGCCATCTCCGAGCGTGGCAGCGGCAGTAGGGCCTTCGCGCTCCAGCGGCCGGGATTGGCGGCCTTCGGTGCCGGTGAATCGAAGACGTTCTGCGAGGCGGCGAGCTCGGGCTTGCCGATCCGGCCGGGCTGGTTCAAGCGCTCGTAATGGCCGCCATGCTGCTCATGGCCGGGCTGTTGGGCCAAGGCGGGGGAGGCCAGCGCCGCGGCTCCGGCTGCGATGAAGCTTCGGCGGTTCAGGCTGGTCACGATGCGTCCTCCCTCGCTAGAACTGTAGGGCAGGCGCCAACGCTGGCAAGCGGCCGGCCTGCGCGAAAAGCGGTTCCGTATACTGCATACGCTGGTATGCTGCGGCACCTGAAACGGTTGAAAACACGGTAAGGCGAGGAAGCGCATGTCTGGGCATAACAAGGTCGCGATCATCACCGGTGCCGGCTCGGGCGTCGGCCGGTCCGTCGCCATCGCCTTCCTGAAGGACGGCTATCGCACCGTGCTGGCCGGGCGCCGCGCCGATGCGCTGGAAGAGACGATCACGCTCTCGGGCGCCCCGGCCGGGCAGGCGCTCGCGGTCTCGACCGACGTGACCGACAAGAAGTCCGTCGAGGCGCTGTTCGCCAAGACCAAGGACAAGTTCGGCCGGGTCGACGTGCTGTTCAACAATGCCGGTGTCAATGCGCCCGGCGGCGTGCTGCTGGAGGACCTCTTGCTGGAGGACTGGCAGAAGGTGGTCGACACCAACCTGACCGGCCCGTTCCTGTGCACGCAGGAGGCTTTCAAGGCAATGAAGTCGCAGGAGCCGCGCGGCGGGCGCATCATCAACAACGGCTCGATCTCGGCGCAGGTGCCGCGGCCGAACTCGGCGGCCTACACGGCGACCAAGCACGCCATCTCCGGCTTGACCAAGACCTCCTCGCTCGACGGGCGCAAATACGACATCGCCGTCGGCCAGGTCGATATCGGCAATGCGCTGACCGAGATGGCCAAGAAGATGACCACCGGCGTGCCGCAGCCGGACGGCTCGATCAAGGTCGAGCCGGTGATGGATGTCGACCACGTCGCCACCACCGTGCTGCATATGGCCGGCCTGCCGCTCGAGGCCAACATCCTGTTCGTCACGGTGATGGCGACCAAGGCCCCGCTCGTCGGGCGCGGGTGAAGCTGTAGCCTGCCGGCGCCGACGGTTTCGGCGCCGGCAGCTTCCACCTTTACTTCTCGTCCCAGATCTCGCGGTCGATCTTGCCGGCAAGTTCCGGATATTGCGCCGTCTCGAAGCGCGGCGTTCCGGTCCTGCGCTGGGCGATGAAATCGGCGGTCAGCTTCGCCACGGTGCCCGAGAGCAGCACGATCGCGATCAGGTTGATCGTCGCCATCAGACCCATCACCGCATCGGCGGCATCGAACACGGTGGCGACGCTCTCATAGGCTCCCCAGATCACCATCGCCAGCGAGCCGAGGCGCAGGAGGCTGAGGCCGGTGGTGCCGTTGACGCCGAGATAGGTCATGGCGTTCTCGGCGTAGGCGTAGTTGCCGATGATCGAGGTGAAGGCGAAGAAGAAGATCGCCACCGCGATGAAGTAGCGGCCGGCGGCGCCGATATGCACGGTCATCGCCTCCTGCGTCAGCGGCGTGCCGGTGACGCCTGAGCCCGGCACGAGCTTGTGCGAGAGCAGGATCATGATCGCCGTCGCCGTGCAGATCAGGATGGTGTCGATGAAGACGCCGAGCGCCTGGACGAAGCCCTGCGAGGAGGGGTGGTGCGGGTTCGGCGTCGCCACGGCGGCGATGTTGGGGGCCGAGCCCATGCCGGCCTCGTTCGAGAACAGGCCGCGCTTGACGCCGTTGAGCATGGCCGCCGCGATGCCGCCGCCGGCCGCTTCCAGCCCGAAGGCGCTCTTGACGATCAGGGCGATCATCGCCGGCACCTCGGCGATGTTCACCACCAGCACGTAAATTGCGACCAGGAGATAGGCGATCGCCATGAACGGCACGACATACTCGGCGACGCGGGCGATCGTGCTGATGCCGCCGAAGATGACTACGGCCGAGAGGAGAGCGAGCGCGACGCCGACATAGATCTTGTCGAAGCCGAAGGCGCCCTGCATCGCATCGGCGATCGAATTGGCCTGCACCGCATTGAAGACCAGGCCGAAGACGAGGATCAGGCAGAGCGAGAACAGCACGGCCGCCCAGGGCGCGTTCAGGCCCTTGGCGATGTAGAAGGCCGGGCCGCCGCGATATTGCCCGTTCTCGTCGCGGACCTTGTAGAGCTGGGCGAGGGTGCTTTCCGAATAGGCTGTCGCCATGCCGACGAGCGCGACCATCCACATCCAGAAGATCGCACCGGGGCCGCCGAGATAGAGAGCGACCGCGACGCCGGCGAGATTGCCGGTGCCGACGCGCGAGGCAAGGCTGGTGCACAGCGCCTGGAAAGGGGTGATGCCGCTCTTGTCCTCTACCGGCGCGTTCATCACCGAGCGGAACAGCTCGGGGAAATGCAGGATCTGAACGAATTTCAGCCGCAGGGTGAAATAGATGCCAACCGCCAGCAGGCCGTAGATCAGCACATAGCCCCAGAAGACGGTGTTGAGGAATTCAATGATCGCAGTCATGCCAATCGTCTCCCCGTCAATGAAAGCGTTGAATATTCGATCTCGTCTTGCGTGCTGCCTACCTGTCTCTGGTCTCTCAAAGGGGGATGTCCGCCCGACTCGCCTCGTGGTTGCGTCTCGCCAGCTAAACATGCGGTTCCGCGAGTGGGAAGACGGCTTGCGGCGCGGCGCGATTGCGCCAGACTATCCAGCCTGATCCGGAGCGGGCATTGACGGGCATCGAGAGAGCAGACTCTGCACCGGACGAGCCCGGCCACGCCGCGCCGGTCGATCCCAAGGTCGCGCGCGCCTATCGGCTGACGATCTGGGGCATCGCGCTCGGCATCCTGATCTTCGCCGGCAATGTCGTGCTCTGGGCGCTGGCGATCGGCAACAACCAGCTGTTCAAGGACGGCGTCGACTGGGTCTATGACGTCGCGCTCTACGGCATAGCAGCGCTGGTCTTCGGCCGCGACGAGCGAGCCGAAAAGCTGGCAGCGCTCGGCATCGGCGCGGTGATGGCGGTCGCCGGTCTGCACACCCTCTACGACCTCTGGGACAAGATCGCGCGGCCGCGACCCATCGAGCTCTTCACGCTCGGTTTCTCCGCCGCGAGCGCGATCCTGATCGCCTACCTCATCATCGGCGTGCTCTGGCGCTTCCGGGCTGAGTCCAACCCGGTGATCAAGGCAACCTGGCTGTCATCGCGCAACGACGCGATCTCGACCACCGGCTTCGCGCTGCTCGGCCTCGCCGCGCGGCTATTGCCGGTGCGCTGGCCGGAATACCTGTTCGACGTCTTCGTCGCCTTCCTCTGCTTCCAGGCGACCTGGGCGATCTGGCGCGCGACGAGACAGTCGCAGGATCGAACCAAAGCCGAAGCAAAAGGAGAATATTCTCTCTAGACCAAGGTCGTACGACCCAGTTCTTCCGCCTTGATGGCAAACAAAAAAATCCTGTCCGGCTTCTCCGGCGGGCCGCGTGGCGAAATCATGGCAGCCCCTGCAATTCATGCCGAAACGGGCCGATATCGCGGCTCTTTCGGCGCCAAGGAGCGCCATAATGTCCGTTCTCTCCCTCATCCGCCACGGCGTGGCCGCACTGGCTGCGAGCCTCGTGCTCGGCGGCGCGGCGCTGGCCCAGACCGGCCCGCTGGTCTCGACCGAATGGCTGGAGAAGAACCTCAGCGATCCCAAGGTCCGGATCGTCGAGGTCAGCGTCGAGCCCGGCATCTATGAGCGCGGTCACATCCCCGGCGCGCAGAACGTCGCCTGGCATACCGATCTGGTCGAGACGGTCTCGCGCGATATCGCCGGCCCGGAGAAGTTCCAGGCGCTAGCCCGCAAGCTCGGCGTCGACAAGGACGTGACCGTCGTCCTCTACGGCGACAACAACAACTGGTTTGCCGCCTGGGGCGCCTGGGTGTTCGACATCTACGGCCTGCGGGACAATGTGAAGCTGCTCGATGGCGGCCGCAAGAAATGGGAGCTGGAGAAGCGCCCGGTCGCGACCAATCCGGTGCCGGTCAAGGCCTCCAGTTTCACCGCCGGCGCGCCCAACAAGGCGCTGCGCGCTCGCCTCACCGACGTCGTCGCCACCGTCGAGAAGACGTCCGAGGCGCGCGTGCTCGACATCCGCTCGCCGGACGAGTTCTCCGGCAAGATCATCGCCCCGGCTGGCTTCCATGAGCTGGCGCTGCGCGCCGGCCATATCCCGGGCTCGGTCAACGTGCCGTGGGCGCGGGCGGTCAACCAGGCCGACGGCACGCTGAAGTCGCCGGAGGAGCTGAAGAAGCTCTATGCCGAGGTCGGGATCGACGGCTCCAAGCCGGTGATCACCTCCTGCCGCATCGGCGAGCGCTCAAGCCACACCTGGTTCATCCTCTCGCGCGTGCTCGGCTATCAGGCCGCCAACTATGACGGCTCCTGGACCGAGTACGGCAATGTCGTCGGCCTGCCGATCAGCAATCCGGCCGGCACGGTCTGGGGCGGCAAGTAAGGTCGGATGAGCATCTCCGACGATAGCGGCGCGCTGGACTATGAGCTGGCGCGCCGGCAGGCGGGGGCGGAGCCGATCAGGCTGCCGCCCTTGCGCTACATCGCGGCGGCTTTGGTCGCCGTTGCGATCGCAGTCTCGATCTACCTCGTCCGGCGCCATGGCGATCCGGCGCCGCAGCTCCAGCTCTCGCTAACCCTCGGCGCTGCCTTCGGCTTCGTGCTGCAACGGGCGCGCTTCTGCTTCTTCTGTATCTGGAAGGACTGGCTCGACCGGCGCGATCCGCGCGGGCTGCTCGGCATCCTCACGGCGCTGGCGGTCGGGCTCGCCGGCTACACCCTGATCTATGGCGCCTGGCTGCCCGATCCCACCGGCACGCGCTTGCCGCCGACGGCGCATATCGGCCCGGTCGGCCCGGCGCTGCTGCTGGCGGGGCTCGCCTTTGGCGCCGGCATGGCGATCTCCGGCTCCTGCATCAGCGCCCATCTCTATCGGCTGGGCGAGGGCTCGCCGACCTCGCCTTTCGCGCTGATCGGCGCTGGCCTCGGCTTCATCCTCGGCTTCCTGAGCTGGAACGAGCTCTATCTCCTGACGATCTCGGAATCGCCCGTGCTGTGGCTGCCGCACCAGCTTGGCTATGGCGGCGCGCTGCTGGCGGGGCTCGCCGTGCTCGGCGCGGCCGCCTGGTGGCTACTGCGGGTTGGCCGGCCGAGCGAGCACGGCACTTCGGACAAGGCGCAGGTCGATCCCATCGCTGCGATCTTCCTGCGGCGCTGGCCGGCCTGGCTCGGCGGGCTGTTCGTCGGACTGATCGGTGTCGCCGCCTATCTGCGCCTGTCGCCGCTCGGCGTCACTGCCGAGCTCGGCTCGCGCTCGCGCCAGCTGGCGACCCAGTTCGACTGGCTGCCGGCGCGGCTGGAAGGGCTCGACAGCTTCCGGGGCTGCGCCACCCTGATCCGCGATGCGCTGCTGACGCCGAACGGCCTCTTCGTTGCCGGGCTGGTCGCGGCTGCCTTCGCCGCGGCGCTGGCAGCGGGCGAGTTCAAGCCAAAGCGGCCGAATGGCGGGCATGTGCTGCGCGGGCTGCTCGGCGGTGTGCTGCTCGGCTGGGGCACGGTGTTCGGGCTCGGCTGCACGGTCGGCACGCTGCTCTCGGGCATCTCGGCCGGCGCGGTCTCGGGTTGGGTGTTTGCGCTCGGGCTGATCGTCGGCACCACGGCGACGTTGAAGCTTGGGCGGCGGTTGCGACTGCTGGATTGAGGCGGTGAAAGCCAGCCGTCATTCTCGGGCGGAGCGAAGCGCAGACCCGAGAACCTCATGACGAGAAGGCTCAGTCAGCGCCTTTCGGTCCTGAGATGCTCGGGTCAAGCCCGAGCATGACGCGCCTTTTGAGGCGCTGTGCCCATCCGCCACTTGCGCAACAAGGCGCAGACAAGGGCTTCGGCTGGGCTATAACGGGAGTATCGGTTCGAGGATGCCCCCATGTCGATTGCCGCCAAACTGCCTTCCATCCTGATCGCCAATCGCGGCGAGATCGCTTGCCGGGTGATCCGCACCGCCAAGCGGCTCGGCCTGCGCACCATCGCCGTCTATTCCGACGCCGATGCCGAGGCGCTGTTCGTCGAGATGGCGGACGAGGCCTATCGGATCGGCCCGGCGCCGGCGCGCGAGAGCTATCTCGATGCGCAGAAGATCCTCGCAGTGGCGAAGGAAGCGGGCGCGGCCTGCATCCATCCGGGCTACGGCTTCCTCTCCGAGAATGTCGAGTTCGCCGAGGCCTGCGCGGCTGCCGGTATCGTCTTCGTCGGCCCGCCGGCCTCCGCCATCAGCGCCATGGGCCTGAAGGACGCCGCCAAGGCGCTGGTCGAGAAGGCCAATGTCCCGGTCGTGCCGGGCTATCACGGCGCCGAGCAGGACGTCGGCTTCCTCGCCAAGGAGGCCGAGCGCATCGGCTATCCCGTGCTGATCAAGGCGGTCGCCGGCGGCGGCGGCAAGGGCATGAAGAAGGTCGACCGGCCCGAGGATTTCGCTGACGCGCTTTCCAGCGCCCAGCGTGAGGGCAAGAACGCCTTCGGCGATGCGCGCGTGCTGGTCGAGAAGTACGTGCTCTCGCCGCGCCATGTCGAAATCCAGGTCTTCGGCGACAGCCATGGCAATGTCGTCCACCTCTATGAGCGCGACTGCTCGCTGCAGCGCCGCCACCAGAAGGTGATCGAGGAGGCTCCGGCGCCGGGCATGACGCCGGAGGTGCGCGCCGCCATGGGCAAGGCGGCGACGGAAGCCGCCAAGGCGGTCGGCTATGTCGGCGCCGGCACGGTCGAGTTCATCGCCGACGGGCGCGACGGCCTCAGGGCTGACCGCTTCTATTTCATGGAGATGAACACCCGCCTCCAGGTCGAGCATCCCGTCACCGAGGCGATCACCGGGCTCGACCTCGTCGAGCTCCAGCTCAAGGTCGCGGCCGGCGAGCCGCTCGGCTTCAGCCAGGAGGACGTGCGGGCCGAGGGCCATGCCGTCGAGGCGCGGCTTTATGCCGAGGATCCGGAGAAGGGCTTCCTGCCCTCGACCGGCAAGCTCTGGGCGCTGCAGTTCCCGCAGAGCGAGGACATTCGCATCGACACCGGCGTCGAGGCCGGCGATTCCGTCTCGCCGTTCTACGACCCGATGATCGCCAAGGTGATCGCGCATGGCCGCACGCGCGACGAGGCGCTCGACCATCTCGCCTTCGCGCTCGGCGAGACCATCGTCGCCGGCCCTCGCACCAATCTCGCCTTCCTGAAGAAGCTCGCCGAGGCGGAGGGCTTCCGGAAGGGGCCGTTCGACACCGGCTTCATCGAGCGCAACATCACCGCGCTCGGGGCCGAGCCGCAGCCGCTCGATGCGGCGGCGGTCGCGGCGGCGGCGCTGCAACTGGAGGAAGAGCGCCAGGTGGCGCTGCTCGACCTCGCCGTCGAGCGGACTGGCGACGAAGCCAAGTCGCCCTGGCTCGATGCCGACGCCTTCTCGATCATGCCACGCCCGGCGCTGGGCCTGCCGCTGCTGGTCGATGGCGAGCGGATCGAGGCCAGGATCGAATGGAACGGCGACGATGCCCGCGTCTCGCTGCCGGGCCATCCGCTGCCTGAGGGCGAGCACGAGGTGACGTTGGCCAGGGCCGAGGCCGGGACCTATCTCGCGCTGCATCGCGGCCGGCAGACCTCCGTGGCGCTGTTCGACCCGTTCAGCGTCGATCTCAATGCAGTCGCCGGCGCTGGCGGCGTGATCAAGGCGCCGATGCACGGCAAGCTGATCGCGCTCTTCGTCAAGGCGGGCGAGGCGGTCGTGAAGGGCCAGCGCCTCGCCATCGTCGAAGCGATGAAGATGGAACACGTCCTGACCGCCCCGCGCGACGGCACCGTCACCGAACTTGGGGCCGAGCCGGGCGCGCAGGTGGCCGAGGGTGCGAAGGTGGTCGTGCTCGGGGAGTGAACCGGCTGCGACGCTGGAGGCCGGGCTTGGCTTGTTCTCGAAAAGGCTCAGGGCTTAGGGCTCGGCGTGAAGCGGTAGTGGATGATGTCCATGACCACCGCTTCGTCAGCAGTCCGGTTGCGATAGCCGTGCCGGCGGTCGGCGGGAAAACGCAGCGACTGGCCCTGCCTGAGCGGCCGCCACTTCTCCTCGATTAGCAATTCGACCTCGCCGTGCTGGACGGTAATGTGCTCGACGACGCCGATGTCGTGCGGCTCGGAGATACTCTCGAAGCCGGGCGCGAAAGTGAGCTCATAGAGCTCGAAGCCGAACCGCGCCTCGTAGGGAAAGACGAGAGCCCGCTGCATGCCTTCCCGCGAAGGGCGCACGCGTAGTTCGGCGGCGTCTCGCAGGAGCAGGACATCGTCGCTCCCGCCATCGACTTCCAGCAACGCGGTCATGGGAACGCCCAGGCCCGTGGCGATCTTCCAGAGCGTCGCGATCGTCGGCGCGGATTCACCGCGCTCGATCTGGCCGAGCATCGCCTTGCTGACCCCGGTGCGGGCCGCCGTCTGATCAAGACTCCAGCCGCGATCGCTCCTGATCGACTTGAGCAGCTTCGGCGTCTCGACCGGGCCGACGGGCTTCATGGCAGGCGTCTCCGTATCGTGCGTTATTGCGCACAAATGTCTTGTGCGTTAAAGCGCACGCATCGCTCCTACCATCCTGCCGAAGGCTTGTCCCATGCAGCCAAACACCAGGCTCGATCTCGACCGCATCCGGCAGGCGCAGGACGAGATCGCGCCGCTGTTTCGCGACACGCCGCAGTTTCCATCGCCCACGCTCGGCGCGCTGCTTGGCTGTGAGCTCGTCATCAAGCTTGAGACCGCGAACCCGATCGGCTGCTTCAAGGGCCGCGGCACCGAGGTCGCGATGGCGCGGCTCGCTCGAAGCTCCGTCCAGAAGGCCGCGGTCTGCGCCAGCGCCGGCAATCTCGGCCAGGCGCTCGCCTATAGCGGCCGGGCGCGCGGCATCGGCGTCACGGTGATCGCGGGGAAGGGCGCCAATCCCGGCAAGATCGAGCGTATTCGCCGGCTGGGCGGGAGGGTTGAGCTGGTCGACGGCGATATCGAGACTGCCCGTGAGCGGGCGCGGGAGATCGCGGCACGTGGCGAGGCCTTCCTGATCGAGGACAGCGAGAACCTCGACACCTGCGAGGGGGCGGCGACGATCGGGCTCGAACTCGTCGAGGGCTTCGATCACATCGATGTCGTCCTGCTCGCGCTCGGCGGCGGCGCTTTGGCCACCGGCGTCGGCCATGTCTTCAAGGCCCTGTCGCCGGCGACCGAGATCGTCTGCATCCAGCCGAAAGGCGCGCCGGCTCTAGCGCTGTCCTGGCGCGCCCGATCGGTCGTGACCACTGAGAGTACCGACACCATTGCCGACGGTGTCGCCGGACGGTTTCCGATCCCGGAGGTGCTGAACGATCTGCTCGCCATCGCCGATCATGTTCCGCTGGTCGAGGAAACCAGCATCGTCGAGGGCATGCGGCTGCTCTATCGGCATGCCGCCCTCGTCACCGAGCCGTCCGCCGCGCTCGGCATCGCGGCGATGTTGGAAGACCCGGAGCGCTATCGCGGCAAGCGCGTCGCCACCGTGATCTGCGGGGCGAACGTCCTGCCGGATCGGTTCAGCGCCTGGATGCAGAGCTAAAGTGCATCGAGCGCGACGATCGCCCGCTCCGCGACGGCGAGGTTGATCTCGGCGAGTGGATCCTCGTCGCCGAGGAACCAGGCGGCCGAGAGCCCGCACCAGGCCAGGACCCATTTGAGCAGGCGCTCGCGCTCCAGCCCCGATTTCGCCAGCGCGATCTCCAGTCGCCTCTCGAAACGGCCAGGCAAGACCGCGACCGGCGGCTCGGGATCGGCGAGGTCGGGATCGCAGAACAGGATGGTGTATTCGAAGGCGCGATCGCCGATCACCGATTTCGGGTCGATGGCGAGCCAGCCCTTCGCCTCGAAATCGAGGACGTTGTCGTGGTGCAGGTCGGCATGCAGCGGCACGATCTCGCGCTGCGCCGGCAGAAGCTCGTTCGCCGCGGCGGCTGCGCGGGCGAGGATGCCGCCACGCTCCTGCGCCATTGGGAATAGATCCTTGAACCAGGTCTCAAGCGGGATCAGGCCGGACGGCGCTGGCCCGCGCGGCTTCTGCAAGGCGGCGATGGCGTCGCAGAGGATGACGGTCGCCTCGTCATCACCCGCCGCGCCGCTGCGGGCCATGGCGGCGAGCGAACGCGTGCCGGTGGCGCGCTCGATCAGCATCGCCTCGCCATTGTCGCCGCGGGCGAGCAGTCGGGCGGCGCCGTCGCCGTTCCAGTATTCGAGCGGCAGGTAACCCTGCCGCTCGTCCTCGACCTCAGGCAGCTTCAGCATGGCCGGCTGGCCGGCGTGCAGGACGGGCAGCAACTGGCTGGCATGGGTCTTGATCGGCTCGCCGGCCGGTTCGAGGGTCCAGCGGGTCAGCCAGGGCGAAAAGACATTGGTCGGCATCGTCGGTCGTCTGTTCCGTCATTGCGAGCACAAGCGAAGCAATCCAGGGGATTACGCGGGCGGCTATCGATTGCTTCGTCGCTGCGCTCCTCGCAATGACGTCGGAGGTCAATCGGCGGCCCGGCCGCGGCCCATCAGCGGGTATTGCTCGACCTCGTAGATCTGGCCGGAGACATGGCCGCTCTCCTCCGACAGCCAGAAGGCGGTGTGGGCGGCGATCTCGGCCGGCTGCATGATCTGGCCGAAGGGCGCGAATTCGAGCGGCACCTCCTTCTCCCAGCCGGGCTTCTTGCCCTCGCGCTGCTGGGTCGCATCCTCATTCGCGGTGAAGGTCCAGCCGACATTGAGCTGGTTGACCCGGATATGCTCGCGCCCGAGCGTGTTGGCGAGGTTGCGCGTCATCGTCATCAGCGCGCCCTTCGACATCGAGTAGACGGTGAGGTTGGAATTGCCGCACCAGGCGTTGATCGAGCCGACGGTGAGGATCGCGCCGCCCGACTTCTGCAGACGGAAGGCGCGGATCGCGGCCTCGGCGCAAAGTAGCGGCGCGCGGGTGTTGATCGCGATCATGTGGTCGAAGAAGGCGGCCGTGGTCTCACCGAGCACGCCGCGCGGATAGATCCCGGCATTGTTGACGAGCCCATCGATGCGGCCAAAGGCTTTTCGCGTCGTGTCGACCAGCGCCTGGGCCGTTGCCGGCTCGGCGAGATCGCCGATCGCGCCGGCGGTCGCAGGGCCGAGCTTGCGGCAGGCGGTGTCGACCTCGTTCTGCTCGCGGCCATGGATCAAGACCTTGGCGCCCTCTGCGATCAGGCGTTCGGCCATGGCGTAGCCAATGCCGGTCGAGGAGCCGGTGACGAGAATGGCCTTGCCTTGCAGTCCGCGCATGTCGTGCCTCCGTTCGGGTCGGCAGCCTTAGTAGCCTGCGAGCGCGGCGCCGTCATGGCCGCGCTGCTGCGGGCCACCCCGGCGCGGCGCGGTTGTGGAGAAAGGCCGCGGGCTCTGGCGAGGCGCGTCGGCGAGGATTAGGTTGCCCGCCATGCCGCTCCATATCCTCAAGCTCTGCGTCGGCGCCGAATCGATCAGCGATCTCGAAGAGTGGATCGCCGAGCGCCAGGCGCTGCGGCGTGCCCGCGGCGAGCCGGCGGAGCAACTCCACACCACCCGCATGGTGCCGAAGCGGATCGAGGAGATCGTCAACGGCGGCTCGCTCTACTGGGTGATCAAGGGCCAGGTCTCGGCCCGCCAGCGCCTGATCGACATCCGCCCCTTCACCGATGGCGAGGGCATCGGCCGCTGCCACCTCGTGATGGAGCCGGTGGTGGTGCCGGTCGAGCCGCGGCCGTTCCGGCCGTTCCAGGGCTGGCGCTATCTGCAGGACAAGGACGCGCCGCGCGATATCGACGGCCGCAGCGGCGATCTCGGCGTCATGCCCGAGCAGATGCGGCGCGAGCTGGCGGAACTGGGGCTGCTGTAGCCCGAGCATCATGAGATTTCCGGGAGCGGCCACCGCAGATCGCCCTGAGGCGTCTCTGCGGCGGTTTCTTCCTGCTATTGGCCTGCCGGAAGCTCAGCCCGGATTGAGGGCTGCGAAGATCGTCTCATAGCGGCCGTCCCGCTCGGCCCAGCGCCGGGCATGGTCACGCTCGAGCAGCAACTCGCCGCGGGGATGATCGGCCCGTTCGAGCAGTTCCATCACCTCGGCGACATAGGCTGCGAGAGGCATGGCGCGGGGATCGGCGGCCTGCTGGGCGCCGGTGAGTTCGGTCTGGACGTACGGCGGAGAGAGTTCCAGTACCTCTACGGGAACCTTGCGGAGCTGATGACGCAGCGACTGCAGCCAGGAATGCAGGAAAGCCTTGCTGGCGCAATAGGTCGGGAAGTCGGCGTGCGGGACGAAGGCTAACGTGGAGCTGGTCGCGAGGATCGTCGCGTTCAGCTGGCCTCTCAGGAGCGGCAGCAGTGTCGCTGTAACCCGCAGCACACCCAGAATATTGGTCGACACGATCGCCTCCGCATCGGCGATGTCCCAGCTGTCGCTCATCATGTCCTCGCTGCGCGAGATGCCGGCATTGGCGATCAGCACGTTCAGTTCGGGAAAGCGCTCTCGAATGTCATTGCCGAAACGGGACACGTCGCAGGGATCGTCGAGATCGAGCACGACCCCGATCATGCCGGGGCGGTCCGCCGTGATCTCGTCGAGCAGGGCCTGCCTTCGTCCGGCGACGATAACGCGGTTGCCGCGGTCGTGAAATGTCTCGGCGAGCGCGCGGCCGATGCCGCTGGTGCCGCCGGTGACAAGGATGGTGTTGCCAATCGTCTTCATGCGTTGCTGCCTTCATCAGGTTCCGGGGAAGGACGGCCACGGCGGCCTTTGGAACGCTGACGGCAGGTGGCCCGCTGAAGACGGCGTGGCCTCGCGGCAGGCGAAAGCCTGTCCGGAGTAGTCGTCTCAAGCGGGCTTGCGGCCGCAAAGCAGGTGAGTGGGGGCATACCGTGGCGCCTTGTGCATCGAGATCTCCCTGCTGGGACCTTCTCGACCAAGGACGCGTTGGATGACGGTAACGCCTACGGCAGCGCCGTTGCGGCGGCTGCGGGAGCCGGGGTAGTCCGGTTGTCTCCCAGCGTCAATAGGAGGTCTCCTGCTTGTGTCGTGCGGCGGGAGAGCGAAGGCACTCTATTGGACGAGCGCCTTGCATGCGAGCTTATCGGGGCCGGCTTGCCTCACACCCCGATATTGTCGATCAGCCTGGTCCCGCCGATGCGTGCCGCGATCAGCAGCCGGATCGGGCCGTCGGCGCGCGAGGTCACCGGCGCCAGCGTGTCGGCATGGCGGGCTTCGAGGTAATCGAGCTCGAAGCCGGCGGTGATGATCTCGTTCTGCGCATCGGCGACCGCCTGGAAGAGCGGATCGTCGTTGCGGATGCGGGCGGCGAGGGCCTGCATCACCTTATGCAGCGTCGGAGCCAGTCCGCGCTCCTCGGCCGAGAGGTAGCGGTTGCGCGAGGACATGGCGAGGCCGTCAGCCTCGCGGAAGGTCGCGAGCGGCACGATCTCGATACCGAGATCGAGATCGCGGGCCATGCGCGTCACCACCTTGAGCTGCTGGTAGTCCTTCTCGCCGAAGATGGCGAAGTCGGCCTTGCTCTGCGTGAACAGCTTGCAGCAAACCGTTGCGACGCCTTCGAAATGCGTCGGGCGGAAGCGATCCTCCAGGCTGACGGCAGCCGGGCCGAGCAGCAGCACGCGGCTGGCGAAGCCCGGCGGGTACATCTCCTCGACCGCGGGAAAATAGATCGCATCGGCATCGACGGCCTCCAGCTGGGCGCGGTCGCTGTCGAAGGTGCGCGGGTACTTCTTGAAGTCCTCGTGCGGCGCGAACTGCGTCGGGTTGACGAAGATCGAGACGATGACGCGGCGGGCATGCTTCTGCGCCTCGGTCACCAGGGCGATATGGCCCTCGTGCAACGCGCCCATGGTCGGCACCAGCGCGACCTTCTCGCCTGCAGCATGCCAGGCTGCGACGGCCTCGCGCATCGCCTTGACCGTCTCGAACACCGCGACCTGCGACATAGCGCTTCTCCCTGAGCTCGGGGGACGGGTAGCAAATGCTGGCGGCGCGGCCAATATCTTCGGCATGAGCGAATCCCGGCGAACAGCATGACGCGCGAAGACGGCAAGGCAGTGGACAAGGCGGGCGAAACGCGCCCAGCCGAGAATGCTGCGCGCTCCAAGCCCGGCGAGATCGATCGCTTCGTCGCGGCGGCGAAGCAGCTCGCGCCGCTCGCGACCGGGCAGGCCGGGCGGCTCGTCTTCGCGCTCGATGCGACGATGAGCCGGCAGCCGACATGGGATCTCGCCTGTTCGCTGCAGGGCCAGATGTTCGAGGTCGCGGCGAAGACCGGCGGGCTCGCCGTCCAGCTCGTCTATTTCCGCGGCTTCGACGAATGCCGCGCTTCGGGCTGGCTCGGCGAGCCGCAGCGCCTGACCGGGCTGATGAACAGGATCGATTGCCGCGGCGGCCAGACGCAGATCGGCCGCGTGCTCAAGCATGTCCGCGACGAGGAACGGCAGGTGCCGATCCGCGCCTTCGTCTATGTCGGCGACGCGATGGAGGAGGATCTCGACCGGCTTTGTGCGCTCGCCGGCGAGCTCGGCCTGCGCGGCGTCAAGGGCTTCCTGTTCCAGGAAGGGGCCGATCCGGATGCCAGCGCCGCCTTCGCCGAGATCGCGCGGCTGACCGGCGGTGCCCATGCTCGCTTCGACGTCAATGCGCCGAATTCCCTGCTCGACCTGCTGCGCGGCGCCGCGGCCTATGCCAGCGGCGGGCGCGAGGCGCTGTTGAAGCTCGCAGGGCAGAATGCAGCGGCGCAAAGGCTGCTTACGGCGATGGAGGGCCGCAGATCGTGAGCCTGCTCTACGGCATCGCTGTGCTGATCCTGATCTGGTGGCTGGCGAAGCTCTTCGCCGGCGCCGACCCGAAAAAGCTGGTCAGGGTCGGCAAGGTCATCGGCGGCGTCGCTTCGCTCGGCGTCGCGGCGCTGCTGATGCTGCGCGGGCGACCCGATATGGCGATCTTCCTCGGCGGTCTCGGCGCCTGGCTGCTTGGCTGGAGCGCCTATGGGCCTGGCGGCCTCAAGATGCCGGAATGGGCACGGGACTGGGGCGGCACCGGCTCGGCCGGACGCTCGAAGGTCGCATCGAGCCTGCTGGAGATGGAGCTCGACCATGACAGCGGCGGCATCAGGGGCAAGGTCCTGGCCGGCGCCTATGCCGGGCGCGATCTCGACGACCTCAACCCCGCCGAACTCAGTGCGCTCTTGCGCGAATGCCTCGCCGGCGATCCCGACGGTGCGCGCCTGCTAGAGGCATATCTCGACCGCCGGGCGCCCGGATGGCGTGAAGACGCTGATCGTCACCGCGACGCGGGGCAGCGCGGCCCGGCGCGCACGGGCGCGATGTCGGACGAGGAGGCCTACGAGATCCTGGGGCTTCAGCCGGGGGCGGGCCAGGAGGCGATCCGTGAGGCCCATCGGAGCCTGATGAAGCGCATCCATCCGGATGCCGGCGGCACCAGCGGGCTTGCCGCTCGTGTCAACCAGGCCAAGGATACCTTGCTGAAAAAGCATGGTTGATCTCCTTCCCGGATCGATCAGCCGCGGGTGGCGAAGCAGGAGAAGCCGCCGCGCTTGAGCTGGGCGCAGGCCTTCTCGGCGTCCTTGGACTCCTCGAAGCCGGCGAAGCGGGCGCGGAACAGGGTGGCGCCGCCCTTCTCGACCTTCTCGGTGAAGGGCGAGGCGTCGGCGAGCGAGCCCGAGGCCTTGGCGCGGGCGCGGCTGAGGATGTCCTTGGCCTTGGCTTCGTCGTCGGTGGCGCCGAGCTGGATCACCCATTTCGAGGCGATCGAGGTCTTCTCGGCCGGCTTGGCTTCAGGCGCCTTGGCGACATGCGCCACCTTGACCGGAGCGGGAGTCGGCTCGGGCAGGCGAGCCTCGACCTTCTTCGGCATGGGCTGGATCTCGTCCTTGACCGCCGCTTCGGCGACCTTGGCGATCGAGGAGGTGGTGTCGACATTCGCCGGCGGACGCAGGACCTTGCCTTCAGCCGGGGCCGCGCCGATCGACCAGCGCATCGCCGACGGCGTCGTGGTCGCGGCGACCGGGCGCATATTGGAGAGGGCGAGCGCCTGGGCGCTGCCGCTGAGGGCGCGCGGCGGCGGCATCTGGGCGGTCGTCGTCGTCGCGGCATAGGCGCGGGCGGCGGCCGGAACCTCTGGCTCGGCGCGCGGACGCGGCACCGGGATCGGCGCAGGGGCCGGAGCGGGCTCGGGCGCCTGGGCGACGAGCGCCGGGCGAGCCGGCGGCTCGGGAGCCGGCGCCGGGGCTGGGGCGCGGAAGCGCTCCTGCTGCGGCTCGGAGGCCTCGGCGATCATCGGGGCGCTGCGGCCGCCGGCGCTGGCGCGCGGCAGGCTGGCGAGGACGAGATCGGACATGATCTTGTCGCGCGAGGCGCCGGAGCGGCCGCCGAGCACGATCGAGACGATCTGGCGGCCTTCCGACTTGGCCGAGGTCATCAGGTTGAAGCCGGAGGCGCGGGTGTAGCCGGTCTTGATGCCGTCGACGCCCTCGATCTTGCCGAGCAGGCGGTTATGCCCGCGTATGGTGCGCGAACCGTACTGGAAGGAGCGCATCTGAAAGAGCGGGAAATAGCGCGGGAAGCGCTCCTGGATCGCCCGGGCCAGGATGGTGAGGTCGCGCGCCGTGGTGATGTTCGGCGGTGAGTTCGGCAGGCCGTGCGGATTGTAGAAGCGGGTCGAGTCCATGCCGAGCGAGCGCGCCTTGCGCGTCATCTGCTCGGCGAAGGCCTCTTCGGAACCGGCGATGTTCTCGGCGACCACGACGGAGGAGTCGTTGGCCGAGAGAGTGATCATGCTCTTGATCGCATCCTCGACCTCGATGGTCGAGCCGGCGCGCAGGCCGAGCTTGGTCGGCGGCTGCGAGGCGGCATAGGCCGAGACCTTGAGTTCGGAATTCATGGTGAAGCGGCCGCGCTCCATCTGCTCGAAGAGCATGTAGAGCGTCATCACCTTGGTGAGCGAGGCCGGGATGCGCGGTGCATCCTCGTTGACGGCGTGCAAGGTGCGGCCGCTCTTCACGTCGACCACCATCGCCGCGTAAGGCGGGGCATAGCCGCCCGAGACATGGCGCCGCTTCTTGCGCGCCGCCTCGGCCGGGGAGACCGTCGCTGTCAGCACGACGGCAGCAGCACTCACCACCCCGATGAACGCAAGCCAGCGCCCGCGTCGGGATCCAACGCAACCAGAAGCCATGCAACTCGCCTCAACTTCACCCACCCGTCCGTCGCAGGCTTTGCAGCGTGGCGCGAAGGACACAGATGCAGAGGTTAGGCGGATGCGGTTACGGAGCGGTTAAGCGCCGGACAGCTTTCGCATGGCCGTTTCGTACGGCCGTCACACATGGCGGTCAGGTTGCAAACCGTCTCCGGTGCACGCCGGGCGGCTCTGCGTTTGGTGCATTGCAGCGCGAGCTTGACTTTTATGTTGCGGTGCACAATATCAGGAAGCGCCCCGGTGATGGACCTTTTCATCTGACCAAGGGGTACGAAACCCGGGCCATTCCGGCTCGTCAGCAGAGGCGGCGCGTAAGCGCCGAAAGGGACACCATGATCCAGCAGTTCGAGACCATCCAGAAGGCTTCCAAAGAGAACGTCGACGCCGCTCTGAAGGCTTTCGGCGCCACCTCGAAGGGCGTGCAGGCTCTGGCCGTCGAGGCCACCGACTACGCCAAGAAGTCGTTCGAGGCCGGCACGGCCACGATCGAGAAGCTTGCCGGCGTGAAGACGCTCGACAAGGCCATCGAGATTCAGTCGGACTACGTCAAGACCGCTTTCGAGGGCTATGTCGCCCAGGTCACCAAGATCGGCGAGCTCTATGCCGCGATCGCCAAGGACGCCTACAAGCCGTTCGAGGGCATCGTCGCCAAGGCCGTCCCGACCCCGGCCAAGTGATTTTGGCGCGGCCGGCTTCGCCCGGCCGCAGCTGATCACCTGAGAATTTCAAGAAGCCCGGCCTCGGCCGGGCTTCTTGGCGTTTGGGCTCCGGCTACCCCGTCCGCCTGCGCGGCAATGCTCTGGCAACCGGCGGGCGATGTCTTCCGGCCACCGCATTCCGCCTGATGGCGGGCAGGTGAGCCAGGAGCCGCGATGAGCCGTTCGACGATCGCCGAAGACGCATCGGGCAGCGCCGAGGCGCCTCCGGCCAGCGAGTTCCGCGAGCCGCCCCGGGAGGCCTGGTACTGCGTCAAAAGCACCGGCAGCCTGGCGACGGGCGCGATGGCGAGCGTGGCCGTTCTCGGCGAGCAGATCGTGATCGGCCGCACCAAGCTCGGCGAGCTCTTCGCCTTGCGCGATCGTTGTCCGCATCGCGGCGCGCCTCTATCCGAGGGGCGGTTCGACGGCGTCGCGATCACCTGTCCCTTCCATGGCTGGCGCTTCGGGGCCGATGGCCGCTGCCGGGCGATGCCGACGCTGGTCGATGGCGACGTCACCGATCCCGGCCAGGTCAAGGTCGGTGAGTTTCCGATCCGCGAGAGCGACGGCATCATCTGGCTCTATCCCGGCACGCGGCCGGAGCTTGCGCCGCCGGTGCCGGCCCTGACGCTCGCGGGCAAGACGCGCTGCCGCATCGCCGTCTCGGTGCTGGTCGAGGCCTCCTATGATCTCAGCGTGCTCAGCCTGATCGACCCCGGCCATGTTGGCTATGTCCATAATTCCTGGTGGTGGCGGCCGACCGCGACGGCGCGGGAGAAGATCAAGGATTTCGAGCCGCTGCCCTTCGGTTTCCGGATGAAGGCGCACAAGGCGGCGGCGAATTCCCGTGGCTACCGCCTGCTCGGGCGGCCGCAGACGGAGGTCGACTTCCTGCTGCCCGGCCAGCGGATCGAGCGCATCCGCATGGGCGAGCGTGCCATCGTCAACGCGACCTTCGCCACGCCGATCGATGCGCGCCGGACGCTGCTGACCAATGTGCTGCTGTCGGACCTGCCTCAGCTCATGCCGCTCGCGCCGGTGATCAGGCTGGCGGCGCATGCCTTCCTGCGTCAGGATCAGCGCATCCTCGAACTCGCCCAGCAAGGGCTGGAGCGCAAGCCGACCATGCTGCTGCTCGGGCAGGCCGACCGGCTGGCGCAATGGTATTTCCGCCTGAAGCGCGACTATGCCGCAGCACGCCGGGAGGGCGCTGCCTTCACCAATGAGCTTACTCCCGAGCGGTTGCGCTGGCGTACCTGAGGTCGGTTCAGCGCTGCAAGGCCTTGGGAAGCCCGGCCATTTCGCTCCGGCTCCTGCTCCGTCCGATTCAAAAAGGGCGCTTTGCTGTGGCATGCGCTCGGAACGGGCTGGCGAAGCGGGGGAGACGACTGTAAATTCGTGAGCGAAGCACTATCTTGATGTCAGCCTTCGGGACGGACACCTTGAGCCAAGCAGCCACGACGCCGATCGATCAGGACCTGCCAGCCGGCATCGCGCCGCGCGGGAACTCGTCCTCTTTTGTGCCGCGTCTGGCATCGAAGCCGCGGGCGCCGTCCGGCCCGACCGATAGCGACCGCACCGGGACCGGTACTGCGGTTCTGACCCGCACAAGGACGCGCAAGCCCAACCTCTATCGCGTGCTGATCCTCAACGATGATTACACGCCGATGGAGTTCGTGGTGCATGTGCTGGAACGGTTCTTCAACAAGGACCGGGCCGAGGCGACGCGCATCATGATGCACGTCCACCAGAACGGCGTCGGCGAATGCGGCGTCTTCACCTACGAGGTCGCCGAGACCAAGGTCACCCTGGTGATGGACCTCGCCCGCAAGCACATGCATCCGCTGCAATGCGTGATGGAGAAGAAGTAGCTTTGAACACCATCCTTTCGACTCTGGACTGGGAGCGCTGACCTTGCCGAGCTTCTCGCGCAGCCTCGAACAGGCGCTTCACCGGGCCCTCGCGCTCGCCAATGAACGCCACCATGAATATGCGACGCTGGAACACCTGCTGCTGGCGCTGGTCGACGATCAGGACGCCGCCGCGGTGATGCGCGCCTGCAGCGTCGATCTCGACACGCTGCGCCGCAACCTCGTCGACTATATCGACGCCGAACTGACCAATCTGGTCACTGACGGGCGCGATGATTCCAAGCCGACCGCCGGCTTTCAGCGCGTGATCCAGCGCGCGGTGATCCATGTCCAGTCGTCCGGCCGCGAGGAGGTGACCGGGGCGAACGTGCTCGTGGCGATGTTCGCCGAGCGCGAGAGCCACGCCGCCTACTTCCTGCAGGAGCAGGACATGACCCGCTACGACGCGGTCAACTATATCAGCCACGGCATCGCCAAGCGCCCTGGCGCCAGCGAGAGCCGGCCGGTGCGCGGCGCCGAGGAGGAGCCGGAGCAGCAGCGCGAGCAGCGCAGCGAGCAGGCCAATGACGGCGACAAGGACAAGAAGAAAAAGGAAAGCGCGCTCGAGGCTTACTGCGTCAACCTCAACCGCAAGGCGAGGGACGGGCGCATCGATCCGCTGATCGGCCGCGAGGCCGAGGTGCAGCGCACCATCCAAATCCTCTGCCGCCGGCAGAAGAACAATCCGCTGCTGGTTGGCGACCCCGGCGTCGGCAAGACCGCGATCGCCGAGGGCCTGGCGCTCAAGATCGTGCGCGGCGAGGTGCCGGAGGTGCTGGAGGACGCGACCGTCTTCTCGCTCGACATGGGCACGCTGCTTGCCGGCACGCGCTATCGCGGCGATTTCGAGGAACGCCTCAAGCAGGTGATGAAGGAGATCGAGCAGCACCCGAAGGCGATCATGTTCATCGACGAGATCCACACGGTGATCGGCGCCGGTGCGACCTCGGGTGGCGCGATGGACGCCTCGAACCTGCTGAAGCCGGCGCTGGCCTCGGGCACGCTGCGCTGCATCGGCTCGACCACCTACAAGGAATACCGGCAGTATTTCGAGAAAGACCGGGCGCTGGTGCGCCGCTTCCAGAAGATCGACGTCAACGAGCCGTCGGTGCCGGATACGATCGAGATCCTGAAGGGGCTGAAGCCTTATTTCGAGGAGTTCCACAAGCTGCGCTACACCAACGACGCCATCAAGGCGGCGGTGGAGTTGTCGGCGCGCTACATCCATGACCGCAAGCTGCCGGACAAGGCGATCGACGTGATCGACGAGACCGGCGCCTCGCAGATGCTGGTGACCGAGGCCAAGCGCAAGAAGACGATCGGCGTCAAGGAGATCGAGGCGGCGGTGGCGACGATGGCGCGCATCCCGGCCAAGACCGTCTCCAAGGACGATGCCGAGGTTCTGCGCAACCTCGAGACCACGCTGAAGCGCTCGGTCTACGGCCAGGAGAAGGCGATCGAGGCGCTGTCCTCCTCGATCAAGCTTGCCCGCGCCGGCCTGCGCGACGGAGAGAAGCCGATCGGCTGCTACCTCTTCGCCGGCCCGACCGGCGTCGGCAAGACCGAGGTCGCGCGCCAGCTCGCCTCTTCGCTCGGCGTCGAGCTCGTGCGCTTCGACATGTCGGAGTACATGGAGCGCCACACCGTCTCGCGGCTGATCGGCGCGCCTCCCGGCTATGTCGGCTTCGACCAGGGCGGCCTGCTGACCGACCAGATCGACCAGCATCCGCACTGCGTGCTGCTGCTCGACGAGATCGAGAAGGCCCATCCCGACCTGTTCAACATCCTCCTGCAGGTGATGGACCACGGCAAGCTGACCGACAACAACGGCAAGCAGGTCGATTTCAGGAACGTCATCCTGATCATGACCACCAATGCCGGCGCTGCCGACATGGCCAAGAACGCCTATGGCTTCACCCGCCAGAAGCGCGAGGGCGACGACACCGAGGCGATCAACAAGCTGTTCGCGCCGGAGTTCCGCAACCGGCTCGACGCGACGATCTCCTTCGGCCATCTGCCCAAGACGGTCGTGGCCCGCGTCGTCGACAAGTTCGTGCTGCAGCTCGAGGCGCAGCTCGCCGACCGCAATGTCACCATCGAGCTCTCGGACGAGGCGCGCGAATGGCTGGTCGAGAACGGCTATGACGAGGCGATGGGCGCCCGGCCGATGGCCCGCCTGATCCAGCAGACGATCAAGACGCCGCTCGCCGACGAGGTGCTCTTCGGCCGGCTGAAGAGTGGCGGCGCGGTCAAGGTGGTGGTGATCCAGTCCGAGACCGGCATCAAGGTTCTCGGCCTCGAATTCCCCGACGGGCCGGTCAAGCCCAAGCCGGAGAAGGACGTCGCCGCCGCGGCCGAGAAGCGCACGCGCAAGCCGCGGGCCAAGGGGTTGACTAAGACGCCGGGCAAGGCCAAGTCGGCCGGATCGGGTGGCGCGAAGCGCGGGCCGAAGCCGGATGCTCCGGTCGAGCCGCCGAAGGCTGCGCGTAGCGTCCGTACCGTTCCGAAGGTTCCGTTGACCAAGGCCTGACCCGGTGTTCTTCAAGCGCAAGTCGGAAAGCGTCTGGGCTCAAGAAGGAGAGGTCGCCGCGCAGGCGGCCGCTCCGGCGCCGAAGGAAAAGCTCGGCTGGTTCGAGAAGCGGGCGCGCCGGCGCCGGCGCCGGATCATCTTCGAGGAGGTGCTGGGCTGGATCATGGTCCCGGCCTTCCTCTATCTGCTCTATCTCGGCTATCGCGCCGTCGGCGGCATTCCGAAGGAAGCGATGGATTTCTTCCAGGAGCTGATCGGGCTCGCGATGAAGGGTCTCTGATCCGGCTTGCGCTGAGCGCAGGGCTGGCGCGCGGTGCGGTGGCTGTCATGCGACCAGCGTCATGCGCTTTAAGCGAAAGGGCTCGCAGCTGCTGCGGGCCTTTTTTGTATCCTTCGGTCCGATGATCCGATCCTCGAACGCTTCGCTTTCTGATCGCAGCGGCGCTGTCCCGCCAGGGATCGAGCCAATGGGCAACTGATGGCGCAGAGCGATGGCAAGATGACCGAAGCCGCTCCCAACCAATGGCTGCGACCATGGGCGCGCGGCTTTCGCGATGCGGTGATGTTGCCGGCCTGGATCGTCGGGCTCTCGCTGATGGGCGTCGGCACGCTGGCGCGCGATGTCGGCTATCCGGTCGAGGCCGCCGTGCTCTCGACCTTCCTGGTCTGGGCCGGCCCGTCGCAGGTGCTGTTCTTTGCCTCGGTCGCCGCAGGCGCCGCCTGGAGCGCGATCGCGCTCGCCATCGGCTTCGCCTCGTTGCGCTTCCTGCCGATGACCGTGTCGCTGCTGCCGCTGTTGCGCCGGCCGGGGCAGAGCGTGGCGCAGCAGATGCTGATCGCGCATTTCGTCGCCGTCACCGCCTGGGTCGAGGCGCTCCGGCGGCTGCCGAACATCCCGCCCGAGCAGCGCGTCGGTTACTTCCTCGGCTTCGCCAATGCACTGATCGTTGTCAGTGCGCTCTGCACCTATGCCGGCTTCCACCTTGCCGGCATCGTGCCCGCGCCGGTGGCGGCCGGGTTGCTCTGCCTGACGCCGATCTTCTTCCTGTCCTCGATGGTCGCCGGCATTCGCGGTCTCGGCGACACCATTGCGATCGGGCTCGGCCTCGCGCTCGCGCCGGTGGCGAGCTGGGCGATCGGCGGCGGTTTCGATCTGATCGCCAGCGGCATTGTCGGCGGCAGCATCGCCTTCCTGGTGCAGCGCTGGCGCAAGGCGCGGAAGGCGGGCGCATGACCCAGCCGATCGCCTTCCTCGACGGGCCGTGGTGGCCCTATCTCGCGCTCATCCTGTTCGCGGTGCTGCCGACCGAGATCTGGCGCTGGCTCGCCGTCGCCTTCGCGCGGAAGCTGGACGAAAGCTCGCCCTGGCTCGAATGGGTCAGGCTGGTCGCGACCTCGCTGCTCGCCGGCGTCGTGGCCAAGCTGGTGCTGGCGGCTCCGGGCGCGCTCGCGGGCGTGCCACTCACGATCAGGCTGGCGGCGCTGGCCGTCGCCGTGACGATCGTCGTCGCCTGGCGGCGCCGGGTGTTGCTGGCGGTGCTGGCTGGCGAGGCGGTGCTGATCGGCGGCGCGATCTGGTTGGGCTGAAGGACGAGACGCACCCGGTCTCCTCCATATGAAAACCGGCACCCTTGGGGGCGCCGGTTCGCTGATAGTACCGATGGCTGTCTGTGCGGGCCTCAGGCCGGCCGGGGCGTGAAGCTCGGGCGGATCGGCTGGCTGGCAGCCGGCTGGGTGCGGTACCACTGCGTCACCGCCTCGACGCGCTGGGTGTGGCGCGGATAGTGCGAGACGATCTTGAGGAAGAAGCCGGCGATGCCCGGCACCATCTGCTCTTGCCCCTGGAAGGCGTCGGGGTTCATCTGGGCGTTCAGCCTGGCGCTGCCGCAGGCCAGCATTTGCAGGCCGGTGCGGGCCGCCTGCAGGTCGCGGGCGACGAAGGCGCCGATGCGGTCGCAGGTCAGCTCGCGGCCGCGGGAATAGGCGGCGCCGAGGAAGGGGACGATGTGGCCGGGGAAGCGCAGATAGCTCCAGGGCTCGTCGAGATGGCCGGCGACATGGTGGCCGAGCTCATGGCCGATGACGAAGCGGACCTGCTCGTCATTGTCGGCGTCGATCAGGGCCGAGGTCAGCCAGATATAGCGCTGACGGCCAACGAGGCGCAGCGCCATCGCGTTCAGCACGCCGCTGGAATTGTAGACGAAGGTCTGCGGGATCTCGCGCAGGCCGAGCGCGCGGGCGCCGTCTTCCACCATGCGGTGGATATGCGGGAACTGGTCGGGCCCGACCATGACGAAATGGCCGATCATGTAGGCGCGGGTGAGGGCGCGGGCCCAATAGGAGACCAGCCAGAAGATGCCGAAATAGAAGAGCAGCACCAGGCCATGCCAGATCGAGCCGCTCAGCAGGGCGACGGCGATGACGCCGAGTACCACCGCCCAGATGGCAATCCCGACGACCAGCATGATGCTGCCGTAAAGCTTTTCCTTGGGATGTTTGACTTGGGAAATATCGAAATTCATAGCGCAAGGGCTCCAGCATGGATGAAATCAGCTAGCGGGAGCGCCTTGTCCACATTTGAGCCATAATCGCGTCGGGTTGCGTGTGGTCCGAGTTGGTTTCGATCTGACGTTGCGTCACTCATGTGGGCCGCAGCACGCGCTATTCGGCCACCAGCGAGATGTGCCGGAGCTTGTCGGGATTGCGCACGACATAGATCGCATGGACGCGCCCGTCGCGGATGTCGAGGGCGGTCGCCTGCAGGGTCTCGCCGCGTTCGAGGCTGAGATAGCCGGGCAGGCCGTTGATCAGCACCGGCCTGTACAGCGTGGTCGATTTCTGCTGGCTGATCACCTTGCGAGCGATTCCGGCGAAGAAGCGCAGGACGCGATCCATGCCGTGGAGCACGTTCGCGACCGCCAGCACCTTGCCGCCACCGTCGCTGTGGAAGGCGACGTCCTGCGCGAGCAAGGTCTGCAGGTCGCTGGTATCGGCCTTGTGGGCGGCCTTGAAGAAGGCCTCGACGAAGCGCTTCGCCTCGGCCGGGTCGATCTTGTTGCGCGGCGGCATGTCGATGCGGACATGCTCGCGAGCGCGCTTGGCGAGCTGGCGGCAGGCGCTCTCGCTGCGGTCGATGGTGCGGGCGATCTCGGCGAAATCCAACTCGAAGACGTCGTGCAGCAGGAAGGCGGCGCGCTCCAGCGGCGAGAGCCGTTCCAGTGCGAGCATCAGCGCGATCGGGGCGTCGAGCTGGGTGTCGACATCGGATTCGGCCGCGCCGATCTCCTCGACCAAAGGCTCGGGCAGCCAGGCGCCGACATAGAATTCGCGCTTGCTGCGGGCCGACTTCATCTGGTCGAGGCAGAGGCGCGTGACGGTGCGGGCGAGATAGGCGCGCGGCGCCTCGACCTCGCCCTGGGCAACGTCACGCCAGCGCAGCCAGGCCTCCTGGACGATGTCCTCGGCATCGCTGACCGAGCCGAGCATGCGATAGGCGAGGCGGGTCAGGAAGCGGCGATGCGTTTCGAAGATATCGTCCGGGAGCGGTGTCATCGTCTTCTCAGGCAGTCGTCGCTTCGGATTTGGCCGGGCGGTCATGCGGATGGCTCGTGCGGAAGCCGATGGCGATCCGGTTCCAGGTGTTGATCGCGCCGATCAGCAAAGTGAGCTTCACGGTTTCCTCCGGGCTGAAATGGCTGACGACCTCCTCATAGGCCTCATCCGGCGCATGGGTCTGCGAGATCAGGGTCAGCGCATCGGTCCAGGCCAGCGCAGCGCGCTCGCGCGGGGTATAGAGCGCCGACTCGTGCCAGGCGTCGAGCAGGAAGAGGCGGGCCGGGCTCTCGCCCTCCTTGATCGCATCGGCGGAATGCATGTGCAGGCAATAGGCGCAGCCATTGATCTGCGAGGCCCGCATCTTCACCAGATGGATCAGGCTGTGTTCGAGGCCGCTGTCCTTGATCGAGGCTTCGAGCGCGATCATCGGCTTCATCGTGTCGGGGGCGGTGACGTAGGGATTGAGACGCTTGCTCATGATGGGGGCTTTCGTGCTGTGCAGATGTGCGGCCCGGCGCGCTCGCGCCGGGCTACTGGCGACAAGGTCGAGGCTCAGGCCGCGGCCTTCTCGCGGCGACGATCATTCGGATGCAGCGTGCGGAAGCCGCAATTGATCCGGTTCCAGAGATTGATCATGCCGATCGCGACCGAGAGGTCGACGCAATCCTTCTCGTCGAAATGCTCGCGCAACTCAGCGAATGCCTCGTCGCTCGGGCTGCGATCGACGAGTCGCGTCAGCTCTTCGGTCCAGCGCAGGACCGCGCGCTCGCGCGGGGTGAAGAGCTCGGATTCCTCCCAGGCGCTGAGCAGGGCAATCCGGATCTCGCTCTCGCCGGCCTTGCGCGCGTCGGCGATGTGCATGTGCAGGCAGTAGGCGCAGCGGTTGATCTGCGACGCCCGGATCTTCACCAGCTCGAGCAGGCTGTGCTCCAGCTTCGACTGGTTGATGTAATCCTGCAGGCCGAGCATGGCCTTGTAGGCGTCGGGCGCGGTCTGGAAGCCGTTGAGGCGCTGGGTCATCGTAGTCTCCATCGTGGTTCGATGAAGACAGGACGAGACGGCCAGCGCCCGCGTGACATGCCGCTCAAAGATTTTTGAGCGCAGCCCGAATTTTTTCTGCGGCGGCCGCGAGATCCTCGGGCTTGGCCATCTCGCTGGCAGGTGGCTTCATCGCGACGCCGTCATGGCGCGGAATGACATGGACGTGCAGGTGGAAGACGACCTGGCCGCCGGCGGTCTCGTTGAACTGCTGCACGGTGATGCCGTCGGCGGCGAAGGCCTTCATCTGCGCTCGGGCGATGCGCTGGGCAATTCCCGCGACATAGCCGAGATCGTCGGCGTCGATGTCGAGGATGTTGCGGGCCGGGTTCTTCGGGATCACCAGCGTGTGGCCGGTCGCGCGCGGCATGATGTCGAGGAAGGCGAGAGCCCGGTCGTCCTCGTAGATGCGGTGGGCCGGCAATTCGCCGCGCAGGATCTTGGCGAAGATGTTGCTGGGATCATAGGCGGTCATCGCGCAGGTTCCGGTCGTTGGTGGGCAGGGGAGTCAGTTGTCGCCAGCCTTGCGGAAGGGGCTCTCCTCCGCAAGCGCAGCCACTGCAGAGCTGATCTCACGCCGTTCGCCGGGCAGATAGGCGGCGACGGCGCGGGCAAGGCCGGGATCGGCGAGGAGATGGGCCGAGCGGGTGATCACCGGGCGATAGCCGCGGGCGAGCTTGTGCTCGCCCTGGGCGCCGGCCTCGACGCGGACGAGCTTGTGCGCGATCGCGTAGTCGATGGCCTGGTGATAGCAGAGCTCGAAATGCAGGAAGGGGTGGTCCTCGATGCAGCCCCAGTTGCGGCCGTAGAGCGTGTTGCCGCCGCGGAAATTGATGGCGCCGGCGATGTTGCGGCCGGCGCGGCGGGCGAGCACCAGCACGATGCGCTCGCCCATGCGCTGACCGATCTCGGAGAAGAAGCGGCGATTGAGATAGGGGCGGCCCCATTTGCGCGAGCCGGTGTCCTCGTAGAACGCGTGGAAATCGTCCCAGACACTTTCGGTGAGGTCCGAGCCCGAGAGGACCGAGACTTCGATGCCGGCGGAGAGCGCCTCGCGCCGCTCGCGCTTCAGCGCCTTGCGCTTGCGCGAGGCCAGCGTGGCGAGGAAGTCGTCATAGCTGGCAAAGCCCTCGTTGCGCCAATGGAACTGGATGTCGTGGCGTTCGAGGAAGCCGGCTTCGAGCAGCGCCGCCATGTCCGGCTCCTGCGCGAAGGTGACATGGACGGACGAGCCGCGGACCTGCTCGCGCAGTGCCTCCAGCCCGGCGATCAGGGCTTCGCGTGCATCGTTGGCGTGCGGCCCTTCGGCGACGAGCAGGCGCGGGCCGGTCGCGGGGGTGAACGGGGCGGCGACCTGGATCTTCGGGTAGTAGCGGCCGCCGGCGCGCATATAGGCTTCGGCCCAGCTATGGTCGAAGACGTATTCGCCCTGGCTATGGCCTTTCACGAAGGAAGGCGCGGCGGCGATCAGGCGATCATCGGCAGCCTCGACCAGGAGATAGGCGGGCGACCAGCCGGTGCGGCCGCCGACGCAGCCGCTCTCTTCCAGCGCGCGCAGAAAAGCATGCGAAACGAAGGGGTTGTCCGGGTCTGCTTGAGAGATTGAATCCGCTTGCTCGCAGGCTGATTCAAGCAGTCGGCCGGCGCCGGGATTGGCGCAGGCGTCCCAGTCCGCGGCCGGGACGCTTTTCAGCGAGGTGGCAACGCGGACCCTGAGAGTGTCGCGTGTGCCGGTTTCGCTCAAGGCAGGAAGCCCTCGAAGACCATCTGGTCGGCATGCTCGGCAGCGCGGGCGCGGTCTTCCGGCGTGCGCACCGTCCAGCTCATCAATGGCAGGCCCAGCGCTTTGCGGCAGAGGAAAGGCGCGGCGCTCGGCAGGTCGCTGACCTTCCAGGACACGAAGTCCGGCCGGCTCTGCTCGAAATGCAGGAGATTGGCGAGAGCATGCTTCTCACTGGGAGAAAGCCGGTCGTAGTCACCATAATTGTATTCGTTCATGGCGACGATGCCGCGGGCGAAGCCGGGCGCGAGCCCGCGCAGGGCCGCGACGATGACGGGATCGAAGGATTTCAGCACGATCGGCTGGCCCTTATGGGCTTCGAGGATCTGCGCGGTGCGCCTGGCCAGCCGCAGGTCGCCGTCGAAGCGGCTCTTGATCTCTATCACCAGCGGCGTCTGCCCGCCGATGGCGTCGAGAAAGCCGGTCAACGTCGGGATGCGGTCGCTGGCGCCCTTCAGGCTGATCTGCGCGAGGTCGGCCGCCTTGCGGGCATCGACGCGCCCGGTTTCAGCGGTAAGACGGTCGAGGATGTAGTCGTGGAAGACGACAGCGTCCTCGTCCGCGCTGAGCTGGACGTCGCACTCGATCGCGAACTTGCCGGCGATCGCGCCGGCTGCCGCCGAGAGCGAGTTCTCGATCACGCCGCCGGCGGCATCGTGCAGGCCACGATGCGCGATCGGGCGGGCGGTGAGCCAGGCTTCAGCGGCCATCAGGCGATCTCGAACATGGCTTCGACCTCGACGGCGGCGTCGGCCGGCAGGTTGGCGACGCCGATGGTCGAGCGGGCATGGCGGCCGGCATCGCCGAGCACCTCGACCATGAAGTCGGAGGCGCCGTTCATGATCGCCGGCAAGGCGGCGAAATGCGGGGTGGCGTTGATGAAGCCGCCGAGGCGGACGCAGCGCCTGATCCGGCCGAGATCGCCGCCGAGCGCCGCCTTGGCCTGGGCGAGCACGTTGATGGCGCAGAGCTTGGCCGCCTCGAGCCCGGCTTCGTTGAAGATCTCGCCGCCGAGCTTGCCCTTGTGCGCATCGGACAGCTTGCCGTCGAGGCCGAAGCAGAGCTGGCCGGAGATGATCAGGAGGTTGCCGGTGATGACATAGGGAACGTAGTTCGCGACCGGCGCGGCTGGGGCAGGCAGGGTGATGCCGAGGGCAGCGAGCTTGGTGTCGATGGCGTTCATGATGGGAGGCTCCCGGCCTGCGCTGGACAGGAGCCTTTCATCGCCGATGGCAGGCCGGCCCGCAAGCGCGGTGCGGCGTGGCAGATGCGCCTGCCGGGCAGGGCGGATCAGGCGGCGGAACGCTTCGCCAGGTAGCGCTCGGCCGGGGCGTTACGCGAGAGATTGGGACCAAGCGCCAGCCGCGCCGCCGTGTAGCGCTCGAAGTCGGCCTGGTTCGGCAGCGAAGGGATGGTGACGGGCTCGCCATGGTCGAAGCCGGCCAGCGCCGCATCGACCATGGCGTCGACCTCCATGATCATTTCGGGCGGGAAGCCGTCGACATCGACGCCGGCCCGGGCCCAGATCTCGGTGCGGGTGGCGCCAGGCAGCACCGCCTGGACCCTGACGCCGGCCGGCTCGAGCTCCTTCTGCAAGGATAGGCTGAGGTTCAGCACATAGGCCTTGGTGCCGCTGTAGCTGCCGTTGAACAGTTCCGGCGCGAGCGCCAGCACCGAGGCGACATTGATGATCGTGCCCTGCTTGCGGGTCACGAAATTGCGAGCCGCTGCAGCAGCGAGGCGGGTCGGGGCGATGACGTTGAGCTCGATCATGGCCTGGAAGCGGTCGATGTCGCCGTCGACCAGCGTGCCGGAGACCGACATGCCGGCATTGTTGACCAGAAGGGTCAGGCTCTGGTCATCACGCAAGCGCCGCTCGATCTCGGCGAGATCGGCCTTCGCCGTCAGGTCGGCCTTGAGCCATTCGACCTTGCGGCCGGTCTCGTTGCGAAGGCGTTCGGCGAGCGCTTCGAGGCGTGTCGTGTCGCGGGCGACGAGGACGAGATCATAGCCACGGCGGGCCAATCTGTCGGCGTAGACGGCACCGATCCCGGTCGAGGCGCCGGTGATGAGGGCGGTGCCGAGCTGCTGCGTGGCCATGGTCAACTCCTGGTCTGGCGAGCGGTGATTTTTTTCATGATGACCATCATGATTGAATTTAGATGATCGCCATCATATAAAGAGTCAAGGGGCTGGATTGCCGATTTTCAAAGGAGCGGGCCGATGCGGGTGAGCCGCGAACAGATGGCGGAGAACCGCGAGCGCATTCTCGAAACAGCGGCGACGCTGTTCCGCGAGCGCGGTTTCGACGGGGTCGGCGTCGCCGATGTCATGAAGGCGGTCGGCCTGACCCATGGTGGCTTCTATGGCCATTTCTCGTCGAAAGACGATCTCGCCGCCCAGGCGCTCGGACGCGCCTTCGTCCATTCCGGGCAATGGGCTGCCGAGGCGAAGGCGGCGGATCCGGAAGCGCCGCTGCAGGCGATCGTCGATCGCTATCTGTCGCCGTCGCATCGGGATGATCCTGGCCATGGCTGCCCGGTCGCAGCTCTCGGCAGCGACACGGCGCGTCAGGGCGAGGCATCGCGCCTTGTCGCGACGGAGGGCGTGCGCACGGCGATCAAGGGCCTCTCGGCCACAACGCCGGGGGCGACCGCGGATGAGCGCCGCACCACAGCGATTGCGAGCTACGCCACACTTGTCGGTGCGCTCGTCCTGTCGCGCATGGTCGACGATGCGGCGCTGTCGGACGAGATCCTGACCGCGGCCAGGGATGCCCTTCGCTCTGCCGAGGCGTGACCGGCGCAACCTGCGTTGCCTCGCCTTGTTTGCGCCATTGCCGCAATGCACCTAGATTTGCAGGGCTGCAGTTCGCCCCGGCTAAGAGCGCGAATCGAGGATCGGCATGAAGACGTATCGCGGCGGGATCGCAGGCCTGGCGGTGATGGCGGCGACGGGAGCCTGGGCGCAAGCGCCGGCCCCTGCTTCGGCGGGGCGTGTCGTGCTGGTGCCGCACCGGGCGGTCTATGATCTCGTGCTCGACGACGGCAAGCCCTCGCGCGACATCACCACGGCGCGCGGCCGCATCGCCTTCGACTTCTCCGGCGATGCCTGCGACGGCTATGCGCTCTCCTTCCGCCAGGTCACCGAGCTGACCAGCGAGGGCGGGCCGCGGGTGATCGATGCGCGCACCACCAGCTTCGAAGAGGGCGATGCGAAGAGCTATCGCTTCAAGACCGAGAGCTCGGCTGCCGGCGCACCGGCCGACATCGTCGACGGCACAGCCAAGAAGGGCGAGGCTGGCTACGAGGTGCAGCTGCGCGCGCCCAAGGCCGAGACGCATCGCGAGCCGAGCGCCGCGATGTTCCCGAACGAGCAGATGAAGGCGGTGATCCAGGCCGCGCGCGAGGGCAAGAACACCCTCAATGTCCGTCTCTATGATGGCGCCAATTCCGGCAAGGACGTCTACGACACGCTCTCGGTTATCGGCCGCAAGATCACGACGCCCGCCGCCGAGGCACCGCTGCGCAAGCCGGAATTCGAAAAGCTGGCGCGCTGGCCGGTGACGATCTCCTATTTCAAGGTCGGTTCCGGCGAGAGTACACCGGCTTACACCGTGTCCTTCGAGCTCTATGAGAACGGCGTCACCGGCGCGATCCGGCTCGATTACGGCTCCTTCGCGCTGCGCGGCACGCTCACGCGTCTGGATCTGCTTCCGGCGAGCGACTGCTCGAAGTAGAGGTCGAGCGACGGCGCGTATCGCGCAGCGACAGGCCTTTCTCGATCGCGGCGTCGCCGAATTTGGCGCGGACCTTGTCGAGGGCGTTTTCCATCGCCTTCAGTCTGGGCGTCTGCTGGTCGGCGAGGTCGCCGCGGTCGGCCTCGGCCGGATCGGAGAAGTCGCTCATGCCGATGCCGATCAGCCGGTAGCGCGGCCCGGTGCATTCGCGCCTGAGCAGGTCGCGCCCGGCGGCGAACAGGCGCGCCGCGAGTTGGCTCGGCTCGGGCAGGCGGGCGGCGCGGGTGATGATGTGGAAGTCGTGGGTCTTGAGCTTGAGCGTGACGGTGCGCCCGGCGAGCTCCTGCGCCTTCAATCGCTGCGAGGTCCTCTCGCAGAGCCGCCAGAGGATCGGCTCCAGCTCCTCGAAGCTTGCGAGGTCGACATCGAGCGTCGTCTCGGAGGAGACGGTCTTGGCCTCGTGCTCGACCGTGACCTTGCGCGGGTCGATGCCGAGGGCGAGGTTGCGCAGGCGCGGCCCGTCCTTGCCGACCAGGCGGTAGAGCGTCGCGATCTCGGCCTTGGCAAGGTCGCCGATGACGCGGAAGCCCGATTGCGCCAGCTTCGCCACGCCGGCCTTGCCGATGCCGGGGATCATCCCGACCGGCTTCTGGGCGAGGAAGGCGACGGCCTCGGCCTGGCCGATGATCGAGAAGCCGCGCGGCTTGTCGAGGTCGGAGGCGACCTTGGCGAGGAACTTGGCGTAGGACAGCCCGACCGAGATGGTGATGCCGATCTCATCCTCGATCCGGCGCTGGAAGCGGGCGAGCGTCAGCGCCGGGCTGGCGTGATGAAGGCGTTCGGTGCCGCCGAGGTCTAGGAAGGCCTCGTCGATCGAGAGCGGCTCGACCAATGGCGTCAGCTCCTGCATCAGCCTGCGAACCTGGCGCCCGACCGCGACGTATTTCGCCATGTCCGGCTTGATCACGGTGGCTTCCGGACAGGCCTTCAGCGCCTGGAACATCGGCATGGCCGAGCGCACGCCAGACATGCGGGCGATGTAGCAACAGGTCGAGACCACGCCGCGCTTGCCGCCGCCGACGATCACCGGCTTGTCGAGCAGCGAGGGATCGTCGCGCTTCTCTATCGCGGCGTAGAAGGCGTCGCAGTCGATATGGGCAAGATGCAGGCTGTCGCGCTCGGCATGGCGCAGCAGCCGAGGCGAGCCGCAGGCCGGGCAGCGGCGCACCGGCGCACTGGCCTCGTCATGATCGCGCAGGCAGTCGCGGCAGAGCGCCCGGGACGAGACGGCGAGTCCGGCGGCGCTGGTCACGGCTCGTAGGCTTCGGGCGGACCGGCCAGGACCTCGCGCGCCTGCGCCACCATTTCGGGCTTCAGGCTCAGATTTCCGGCAAACTCGAGCAGCAGCGAATCGCTGGCGCAGAGATGGTCGAGCACGCCGAGCAGGAAGCCGGGCTCCTGCGCGGCACTGCGCAGGGTGGTGGGGCCGAGGCCGGTTGCGGCCAGGAACGGTTCCAGGCGCTCCGGCTCGGAGGCCAGGAAGGCGAGGGCCTTGAGCGCGAGAGTCTGCGCTTCCTCGCTGGTGATCGGGTGAGGCATGGCCATCTATCTATGATCGGCGAGTCGGGTTTCGGGTTTGCGTTTCGTCAACTGCTCGCATGTTAAACCTAGCACTGAACGCGGCCGACAGCCTGAGAAATCCGACATCGGATGACCGGGACTGGACGGACTGGGGGACAGATGAAGAAGACGGTTCTGATCGTCGAGGACAACGAGCTCAACATGAAGCTCTTCAACGACCTGTTGGAGGCCCATGGTTATGCGACCCTCAAGACGGCCGACGGCATCGAGGCGATCGAGCTGGCGCGCACGCATCATCCCGACCTGATCCTGATGGACATCCAGCTGCCGGAGGTCTCCGGGCTGGAGGTGACGAAATGGATCAAGGAGGACGACGCGCTGAAGTCGATCCCCGTGATCGCGGTCACCGCCTTCGCGATGAAGGGCGACGAAGAGCGCATCCGCGAGGGCGGCTGCGAGGCCTATATCTCCAAGCCGATCTCGGTGGGCAAGTTCCTCGAGACCGTGCGCGCCTATGTCGGCACGGCCTGAAGGGAAACGCTGAGCCATGTCCGCCCGGGTGCTGGTCGTCGACGACATTCCTGCGAATGTGAAGCTGCTCGAAGCCAAGCTCGGCGCGGAGTATTTCGACGTCACCACCGCGACGAACGGGATCGATGCGCTGGCGATCTGCGAGCGCGGCGAGACGGACATCGTCCTGCTCGACGTGATGATGCCCGGCATGAACGGCTTCGAGGTCTGCCGCCGGCTGAAGAACAGCGCGACCACCGCCCATATTCCGGTGGTGATGGTGACGGCGCTCGACCAGCCGAGCGACCGGCTGAAAGGGCTCGATGCCGGCGCCGACGACTTCCTGACCAAGCCGATCGACGACACCTCCCTGTTCGCGCGCGTTCGCAGCCTGGTCCGGCTGAAATCGGTCACTGACGAACTGCGCCAGCGCGCGCTCGCCTCGCGTCAGCTCGGCATCGCCGACCCGCTGGCCGCGGCCGCGGCCGAGACCGGGCTCAACGGCCGTGTCCTCCTGATCGAGGACCGGCCGCTGATCGCCGAGCGCCTGACGCAGGCGCTCTCGGCTTTCCATTCGATCGAGACCGAGCCCGATGCGCAGGCCGCGCTCACGCGCGCCGCCGAGGGCGATTTCGAGATCGTGCTGGTGAGCCTGGATCTGCAGAATTACGACGGTCTCAGGCTCTGCAGCCAGCTGCGCTCGCTGGAGCGGACGCGCAATCTTTCGGTGCTGCTGCTCGGCGAGGCCGAGGACAAGTCGCGCGTGCTGCGCGGGCTGGAGATCGGCGCGCACGACTTCCTGGTCCGGCCGATCGATCGCAACGAACTGCTGGCGCGAGCCCGGACGCTGGTCCGCCGCAAGCGCTTCGCCGAGCGGCTGCGCGACAGCGTGCAGTCCTCGATGGAAATGGCGGTGATGGACCAGCTCACCGGGCTGCATAACCGCCGCTATCTCGACAGCCGGCTTTCGACGCTGTTCGACGAGTCGGCGCTCAGGGCGCGGGCGCTGTCGCTGCTGGTGCTGGACGTCGACCGCTTCAAGGTCGTCAACGACACATGGGGGCATGACGCCGGCGACGAGGTGCTGCGCGACTTCGCCGACCGGATCCGCGCCTGCACCCGCGGCATCGACCTGGTGGCGCGTATGGGCGGCGAGGAGATGGTCGTCGTGCTGCCGGACACCGCGCTCGATGCGGCCCAGGCTGTCGCCGAGCGCATCCGCAAGCGCGTCGAGGGCGAGCCCTTCCAGATCCAGCGCGGCCAGCGCGCGATCCCGGTGACGGTGTCGATCGGCGTCGCCAGCCGGCGGGCAGGCGATGGCGGGCCGGTCGAGATGATGAAGCGAGCCGACGAGGCGGTCTACCGGGCCAAGGCCGCCGGCCGCAATCGCGTCATCGTCGCCAATGCCGCCTGAGCGCAAGTCACCGGGACGGTAAGGTTTCCAAGTAGGGTTAAGTTTCGATGAATAATGGTGAATCAATCGTCTCCGATTGATTCGAGGGGCCTTCCGCGTAGGGTGATTTCCACGAGAGCGGCTGCCGAGCAGCCGTCCGGAACGCCCTTCGGAAGCCCAGGTTCCGCCGCATCTCCTGGGTCACCGCTGGGCTCGGCCGGTCGATGGCGGGATTCTGGCCTCCTCAGCCCCGCCGTCGGCCGGCCACCTCGTTTTCGGGGAAAGCGCCTCAGCGCAGATAGCGCTCGACCAGCTCCGGTATCCAGTAGCCGAGCACACCGAAACCGACGAGCAGCAACAGCAGGAGCAGCGCGGCCCGCACCCGGTGCGTCCAGCGGCGCGACTCGTCAACCTCGACGATCAGGCGCAGGAAGCCGCGCACCAGCCCGCCCGGACGCGGATGCTGTTCGGCTGGATCGGGGCCGTTGCTCAAGGGCGCTCCTGCGGATGGCGCGGCCTGAGCCGCGCGTGCAAGCTAGAAGATCGGCGCTCCCGGCGCCAGCGCTCCGCGGCAAGCTGGATCGAACTGCTCGCGCCGAAGGCCACTGGCGAGTCGATCGGCGAATACTGGCCAAGAACTAGGCGCCGAAGGGGGTGCAAGGCTGCATTAACCATCGTCGTCTCATGCTAACCTGACGACGATTCGCAGGCCCTGCTATTCGGCTGCGAAGCTGCTGGCCTTGTATCCTAGCACGAGCCGACGCCGATCCGGCCGGCATGGCCTCATCGGTAAAGCGGACTCCAAGGAGCGACCCATGCGTCTCATCGCATCGGCGCTCTGCCTCGCATTGCTGCCGTGGGGCGGAGGGCCTGTTCACGCGCATAGCTGGTACCCTTACGATTGCTGCAGCGACCGCGATTGCTGGCCGATGGGGCTCGATGCCGATGCGCGCGAACCCGAGCCGCGCATCGTTCCGGGCGGATACCTCACCCATGACGGGCATTTCGTGGCCGAACGGGACACGCGCGTCTCCAAGGACGGGCGCTTTCATATCTGCCGCAGTGGCGGGATGCTGACCGGCTCGGTGATCGCGCCGTCGCAGCGGCCGATCTGCCTGTTCGTGCCGAAGCCGGCCTTCTGAGCGGCGCCGCCGACGACCAGCGTTGCCTCCGATCGACGGAGGCAACGCCGGCTGGCTTCACCTCGGGGTGGAGCCGTCCGACCCGGTCGACGATCCACCGCTGCCGGCGCCGGCGCCTACGCCGACGCCCAGCCCGCCGACATTCGCTCCGAGGCCGGCACCCAGCCCGCCGCCACCGAGACCGGCGCCGGCACCGACGCTAGCGCCCCCGACGCTGGCTCCGACACCTGCTCCGAAGCCGCCGCTGTTCGCGGCTGCGCCGACGCCCGCGCTGGCGCTGGTTCCGCCGACATTGGCCCCGGCGCCGACGCCGCTATTGTTGGCGCTGGCCCCGACGCCGGCACTGGCGCTGGTTCCTCCGACATTCGCTCCGGCCCCGACGTCGGCTCCCACGCCGCTGCTGTTGGCGCCTGCACCGATACCCGCGCCGGCGTTGACGCCACCGACGTCGGCTCCGGCCCCGAGGCCTGCTCCCAATCCGCTGTTACCGGCTCCGGCGCTGACACCAGCACCGACATTGGCGCCCGCGACGCTGGCTCCTGCTCCAGTGCCGGCTCCCAAGCCGCCGCCATTGACGCTGGTGCCGACGCCCGCGCCGACATTGGCGCCCGCGACATTCGCTCCCGCGCCGAGGCCGACGCCGATGTTCCCGTAATTGGCGCCAGCGACGAGGCCGCCATTGACCGAGTTGCCGCCGATATCAGCGCCGAGCCCCGCGGTCGCGCCGATGCCCCTGGTGTTCACCCCGGCGCCGACCCGGGCGCCTGTGCGGGTGCCGCCTGCGTCGATGCCGGCTGTCACGCCAAGCCCGATGCCGCGCGAGCCGGTTCCACCTCCAGGCGACGTGCCGCCACCGGGAGCGGTGGCTACGCCGCCATTGCTGCTGGCCGATGACCCGCTGCCATTGCCGCCGCCTGAGGGCCCATTGCCGCCGCGGCCGCCACCGTCGCCGCCGCCAATACCGGCGCCGGATGTGCCGGAGCCACCGCTGACGCTATTGCCAGAGCCGACGCCGAGCGAGCTGTATTGCAGCATCAGCTGCGACTTGATCCGCGCCGAAAGCTTCAGGCAGTCGGATCGTCCTGTTCCGCTCAACCCTGCACAGACATCTTCGGCGATGGCCGATGTGGGGGCGGTATTGCAGACTGCCAGCAAGATGCAGCCTGCAAGAGGTCCAGTAATCTTGGCCTGCATGGTCAGATCTCCCTGCAACCCACCCAAGCTGTTTACGCTGGGGTCGGCAGGCCGGTTTCAGGGGGTCGACTATCGTGACTACGACTTGTTTGCCGCAAAGACTAAGAATCGAAACGTTTTTCTGTTCGCGGTTGGGGGTATGAGGTCCGGCACCGTCGCGACTGCGGGCGTGAGCGCCAGGACGAGAGGGCGGCCCTTGCCGCCGCTGAGCGATAGACCCTAGGCGTTCGACCACCACGGGAGCGGCCAATCGCCTGACATTCTGACGGGAGGAGGCGAGCGGGACATTCGGAGGGCAGGGGCCTTCCCCCGCGCCCATGCCCGCCTCGGCACGGGCATTCTCGACATCGGCAAGATCCCGCATGCCGGCGCCGGCCAGTCCGGTGCGGGGCGCAATCGTCATGTACCATCCGTGCCACACCCCATCGATTTGGCGGGTTGTGAACGGCTGTTCATTGCCTTGCGCGCGAGGAGGCCTGAGCTTCCCGCTGCGGTTGGGGCCCGATTTGTCGATGCGGAACGATCTGAAGCTGGCGCGGATGCTGCCGGCGCGCGGTTGGCGGCCGGCGTGGCTGCATCAGTCCGTTTCGCAACTCGCGCTCGGCATGGCTCTGCTCGCCGCCGTGCCTGCCGCGCATGCCCAATCGGTGACCGGCAGCGGCGACCTCAATCCAGGGATACCCGCGCCGCCGCTGACGAGCTGGGACCTCGCCGGCGGGGAACTCTTCGTCGGCGACTACGGCACGGGAACGCTGACGATCGAGAATGGCGGCACGGTCAGCAATGGCCGCGCCAATCTCGGCTACAATACCGGCAGCACCGGTACGGTGACGGTGACCGGTGCCGGCTCGAGCTGGGCCAATGCCGGTGATCTTTATGTCGGCTATTATGGCGCCGGTACCCTGACCATCGAGAATGGTGGCCGTGTCACCAACAGCGTCGGCCTTGTCGGCCTCAATGACGGCGGCACCGGCACGGTAACGGTGACCGGCGCCGGCTCGACCTGGAATAGCGGCCAGATCATTCTCGGCAGGTCAGGCAGCGGGACGCTGACCATCGCGAATGGCGGCACGGTTTCAAACACGGGTGCCAATCTCGGCGACTACTTCTCCGGGGTCGGCACGGCGACGGTAACCGGGACCGGCTCGACCTGGACCAACAGCGGCGACCTCAATGTCGGTTATGCCGGCACCGGCAGGTTGACGATTGAGAATGGCGGTACGGTGTCGAGCGCCGCTGCCTATGTCGGCTACGCCGGCACCAAGACTGGCACGGTCACGGTGACCGGCGCCGGCTCGACCTGGACCAACAGCGCCGGACTCGTGGTCGGCAACAGCGGCACGGGGACGCTGACCATCGCCGATGGCGGCAAGGTCTCGAACGTTGTTGGCAATATCGGCCACAACGCCGGCGGCACCGGCACGGTGACAGTGACCGGCCCTGGCTCGACCTGGACCAATAGCGGCGAGCTCCATGTCGGCCGTGACGGCAGCGGCACGCTCACCGTCTCGAATGGCGGCACGGTCTCGAACACGATTGGTTACCTCGGCTACAACGCCGGCGGCACCGGCACGGCGACGGTGACCGGGGCCGGCTCGACCTGGACCAATAGCGGCGACCTCCATGTCGGCAATTACGGCACCGGCACGCTGAGCATCGAGAATGGCGGCACAGTCTCGAACAGCAACATTGGCTATGTCGGCTACAACGGCGGCAGCGGCACCGTGACGGTGACCGGGGCCGGCTCGACCTGGACCAATGGCAGTAGACTCTGGGTTGGCAACGGCACGCTGACGATCGCGGATGGCGGCGCGGTCTCGAATACCGATGGCACAATCGCCGGAGGGTCCGGCAGCACCGGCACGGTGACAGTGACGGGTGCCGGCTCGACCTGGACCACGAGCGGCAATCTCGTTATCACGCGCGCCGGCGTGCTGAGGATCGAGGATGGCGGCGCCGTTTCGAGCGCCAGTGGCCGGCTCGGCATCAACAGCGGCAGCGCCTCGGCGACGGTGACCGGTGCCGGCTCGACCTGGACCATGACTTACGATCTTTCTGTCGGCGGGGTGGGCACCGCCACGGTCACAATCGAGAATGGCGGCAAGGTGTCGAGCGGCTCCGGCTATGTCAGCGGCAGCTCTACCGCTGGCACGATGACAGTGACCGGTGCCGGCTCGAGCTGGACAAATTCTGGCAGTCTTCATGTCGGCTACACCGGCATCGGTACGCTGACCATCGCAGATGGCGGCAAGGTTTCGAACACGGTCGGCAATCTCGGCTACTTTGGCGCCAGCAGCGGTTTCTCCGGCATCGGCTCGGTGACCGTGACAGGCGCCGGCTCGACCTGGACCAACAGTGGTGGGTTGCGTGTCGGCCTTGACGGTACCGGGACGCTGATCGTCGAGAATGGCGGCAAGGTCTCGAACACGGTCGGCTATGTCGGCAGGAATGCCGGCAGCACCGGCACGGTGACGGTGACCGGCGCCGGCTCGACCTGGACCAACAGCGCCGAGCTCTTTGTCGGCTACGCCGGCACCGGCACGCTGGCCGTCGAGAGTGGCGGCAAGGTCTCGAACACCAACGCCCGTGTCGGCTCCCAGGCCGGCAGCACCGGCACGGTGACGGTGACCGGCGCCGGCTCGCGCTGGAGCAACAGCACCGAACTCTATGTCGGCTATCAGGGCACCGGCACGCTGACCATCGCCGCTGGCGGCGTGGTCACCACCGCCGGCGCGGGTGGCTTCATCGGTATGCAGGCCGGTTCGACCGGCACGGTGAAGGTGACCGGCGCGGGCTCGGCCTGGACCATCAGCAACGTCTCGGCCGAAACCGGGGAGCTTTATGTCGGCTCGGCCGGCACCGGCACGCTGACCATCGAGGATGGCGGCGCGGTCAGGAACACGTCCGGCTATATCGGCTACGCCTCGGGCAGCACCGGCACGGTGACGGTGACCGGCCCAGATTCGCGCTGGACCGTCGCCGGCATCCTCGATGTCGGCCATGACGGCTCCGGCACGCTGACCATCGCCGATGGCGGAATAGTCCAGGCCGTCCTCAGCCAGGTCGGAAAAAACGGCTCCGGCACCGGCGCGGTGACGGTCACGGGCACCGGCTCGATCTGGCAGAGCAACAACGGCATCGAAATTGGCGGCAACGGAACGGCGACCGTCGAAAAGGGCGGCCATGTCGGAACGACTTGGCTGAACCTTTACGGCGGCACGCTGAACCTGCTCGGCGATGCCAGCAGCGGCCGTGGCGTGGTCGAGGCCAACTACGTCATCGTCAACCCCGGAAGCACGCTCAATCTGGACGGCGGCGTCCTGCGCGCGCGCACGAACCAGTCCTCGTTCCTCGACAGCGCCGGCGTGGTGACCATCGGCGCCAACGGCGCCTTCATCGACAGCGGTGGCCACTATATCGCCGTCTCGGCCAGTCTCGGCGGCACGGGCGGCTTGACCAAGCTCGGCAGTGGCACACTGGTCCTGACCGGGAACAATAGCTATGCCGGTGGGACGACGATATCCGCTGGCTGGCTCGTAGTCGGGGCGGACGTCAATCTCGGCGCGGCCTCGGGCGGCTTGACGCTGGACGGCGGCACGCTGCTGGTTACCGGTGGCAGCTTCTCCTCCGCACGCACGGTGACGCTGGGTAGCGCCAGCGGCGGCATCGAAGTCGATAGCGGCTATACCTTGGCGCTGTCCGGCACGATCTCCGGCACCGGCGGGCTGACCAAGAGCGGGGACGGCCAGCTCACCCTGTCCGGCGCCAGCACTTATTCGGGCGCGACCACGATTGCGGCCGGCGAGCTCCTCATCGATGGTGCGCAGGCCATGTCGGCGGCGTCCGACTACACTATCGCGGCGGGCGCCTCGCTCAACGTCAACGACACGCTCGGCACGGTCACCGCCGGCTCGATCGCTGGCGCCGGCCAGATCCGGATCGCGCAAGGCTCGACGCTGGAGACCGGCGCGACCAACGCCTCGACCACCTTCAACGGCATGATCTCTGGCGATGGCAGCATCAGGAAGGTCGGCACCGGCACGCTGACGCTGACCGAGGGCAATAGCTATACTGGCGACACCACGATCGCGGGCGGGGCGATCAGCATCTCGAAGGAGAGCCGGCTCGGCGCGACCTCAGGGTCGCTGACGCTGGATGGCGGCGTGCTGCAGGTGACCGACACGCTGCTGCACGAGCTGACCCGCAATATCGTCTTCGGCGCCAATGGCGGCGGCTTCGACATCGTCGAGGCCGGCAACACCTTCTCGGTCGCGCAGTCCTTCTCGGGCACGGGTGCGCTGTCGAAGGCCGGCGCCGGCACGCTGGTGCTCAAGGGCACGCACAGCTATTCGGGCGCGACGACCGTGTCCGGCGGCACCTTGCGGGCGGGTCAGTCCGGCGCATTCTCGCAGAACTCGGCCTTCACGGTGGCATCAGGCGCGACGCTCGATCTCGCCGGCTTCAGCCAGACGATCGGCTCGCTCGCCGGCGCCGGCACGGTCGCGCTCGGCAGCGGCACGCTGACGGCTGGATCGGACAACAGCTCGACCACGTTCTCCGGCACGATCTCCGGCACGGGCGGCGTGACCAAGGCTGGCAGCGGCACACTGACGCTGACGGGCACAAACAGCTATTCCGGCGCGACCAAGGTCACTGCCGGCAAGCTGGTGGTCAATGGCTCGATTGCGAGCACGGTGACGCTCGATGGTGGCACGCTCGGCGGCTCGGGCACGATCGGCGGAGTCACTGCGCAGTCCGGCGCGACGGTGGCGCCCGGCAACTCGATCGGCACGCTGACGGTGGCGGGCAACGTCTCGTTCGCTGCGGGATCGACCTATCAGGTGGAGGTCAATGCGGCCGGGCAGAGCGACAGGATCGTCGCCTCGGGCTCGGCGACACTCGCGGGCGGGACGGTCCAGGTGCTCGCCGAGAACGGCAACTACGCGGCGAGCACGAGCTACACGATCCTGACCGCTACGGGCGGGGTCACCGGCCAGTTCTCGACGGTGACCTCGAACCTCGCCTTCCTGACGCCGTCTCTTGGCTATGACAGCAACAACGTCACGCTGACGATGATGCGCAATGACGCCTCGTTCGGACCGGGCGAATCCGGTCGCGCCTCCATCGCGCAGACCCGCAACCAGGGCTTCATCGCGATCGCGGCGGAGCGCCTGGGCGTCGGCAATCCGGTCTATGACGCGCTGATCTCGGCGACGGCGGCCGAGGCCCGCGCCGGCTTCGACCTGCTTTCGGGCGAAGCGCATGCCCAGGCGGTCTCGGTGATGATCGAGGAAAGCCGGCTGGTACGCGACACCATTCTCTCCCATCTGCGCGGCCCGCTGCTGACGCAGGCGCCCGGTCAGGTCGCCGCGAGCTTCTCGGCCGACCTGCCGGGCCGCAAGGGGGCGGTGACGATGCCGGCCCCGGTGCCGCAGCCGCGCTATGCGTTCTGGGGCACGGCCTTCGGCAGCACCGGCAACACCGATGCCGACGGTAACGCCGCCAGCCTCAACCGCCGCAGCGGCGGTGCCCTGCTCGGGGCAGATATCATGCTCTACGACGCGCCCGGCTCGTCGCTCAAAGTGGGCGTCGCCGGCGGCTACAGCCAGTCCCGCTTCGATCTCGATGCCCGCCTGTCCTCGGGCCGGTTGGAGAGCGGCCATGCCGCGCTCTATGCCGGCGCACGCTTCGGCAGCCTGCGCTTCGATGTCGGCGCGGCCTATAGCTGGTCGGAGAGCGACATCCGTCGCCAGGTCCAGATCCGCGGCTTCGGCGACCTGTTGCGGCTGCAGCGCCCGGGTTCGGTGACGCAAGGGTTCGCCGAGCTCGGCTACGCCTTCGCCTTCAGCGGCGTCGCGCTGGAGCCCTTCGCCCAGCTCGCCCTGATCCGGGTCTCGACCGATGCCGGCACCGAGCGTGGCGGCGCGGCGGCCTTGCGGGTCCTGTCCTCCGACCAGACGCTCGGCTTCACCACGCTTGGCCTGCGCGCCGAGGCGCAGATCGGGGCGATGCCGCTGTTCGCCCGGGCCATGCTCGGCTGGCGCCACGGTTTCGGCGAGCTCACACCGCAGTCCCGCACCGCCTTCGTCGCCGGCACCACCCCTGCACGCGTCTTCGCCGCCCCAATCGATCGCGAGGCTCTCTTCGCCGAGGCTGGCCTCGACTGGCGCATCTCCTCCGCCACCGCGCTGGGCCTGACCTACTCGGTGGCGATCGGCGAACGCTCCAGGGACCACGCCCTCAAGGGCAGGGTCGAGATGAGGTTCTGAAAGAGGGATCCGCCGGCGCGAATGCGCCGATTGAATTTGCGTCGCTGTGGAGCAAATCTGTGAGCTGCCGGGTTATCGCATGGCAACCACGATCCCGCCTTGCGGTCAGCGCCTGCGGGACGGCCCGGCGTCGAGAGGACGGAGACAGCAGTCATGGCGGACAACGGCAACCACGAAGCGCTGGATGATCTGATCGCGCTGCTGCGCCGACAGATTTCCGACCTGACGGAACAGGCTACGGCCGCGTCCGGCTCCGGGAGCGAGGAGAGATTGTCGGACCTGCTCAACGAAAAGCAGGACCGCCTCAACGAGCTGCTGAAGGAGCGCTCCGCCGGGGAAGGCTGAGGCCGGGGCATCCGAGGTCAGGGACGCAAGGGGAGCGGCGCCACGCAACTCCCAAACGGGCGCCGGCTGCGCTTCTCCCAAAAACGAAAAAACCGCCCTGCGAGGGGCGGTTCTTCAAAACCAGATCAAGCAGTTAGGCGGATCGCCTCACTTAATCTTGGTTTCCTTGAACTCGACGTGCTTGCGCGCGACGGGGTCGTACTTCTTCTTCGACATCTTCTCGGTCATGGTACGCGAGTTCTTCTTGGTCACGTAGAAGTACCCGGTATCCGCGGTCGAGATGAGCTTGATCTTGATGGTCACGGCCTTGGCCATGGCGGAGCCCTCGAACAGATGGGGCCGCCGTCGGCCCGTGCAGAAAACAAAATGGCCGGGCGAGCCCGGCAATCCGATGGGCGGGGAATGCCGTATCGGCGTCGGCAAGTCAAGGAATATCGGGCGGGCACACGGATTTTCCGCCGCTCGGTGCCGTCAGAGCAGCTCGCGCACGAAGCTGCCGCGCTTCTCCCAGTAGAACGGAACCGGCAGATACTGGGCGAATCCGGCCTTCAGCCGCTCCTCGACCTCGGCGATGATCACCTTGGTGATGGTCGGCAGGTCGAGCTCGCGCGCCTCGTCGAAGGTGACGGAGACAAGGTCGGTAAGCTCCGAATCGGGGCCGATCACGCCCTCGACCTTGCCGGCGACGGCACGGGCGTCGACGGCGAAGAAGCGGGTGTCGAAGCGCTTGGGCCGACGCGGCGGGGTGATGGCGCGGGCGACGAAGGTGATGGCGCCGAGATCGGGGAAGACGCCCTTGGCGGCGAAGTCGGCCCAGACGCCCTCGGGCGGATTCTCGGGCGAGCCGTAGTCGGCGCTGCCGAAGAGGAGGCCGGTCTCTTCGAAGGTCTCGCGGATCGCCGCCAGCGCCAGTGCCCGGCCGCGCTGCAGGCTCGGGCGCACGCAGCGTGCGAGCAGGCGCTGCTCGCAAGGGCCGGCGAGGGCGCCGGTCGCGGCCATGCGGCGGTCGCCCGCCTCGATGCGACCGCCCGGGAAGACGTATTTGCCCGGCATGAACTTGTGGCCGGCATGGCGCTTGCCCATCAGCACCCTGGGCTTCTTCCCGGAATGATCGAGAATCAGCATGGTCGCGGCGTCGCGGGGGCGCAGATTGACGTTGGTGCGCGCCCGTTCGGCCTGGGTCAGGGTGATGGTGTGGTCGCTCATCGGCCGCCGATCGCCTTCATGGCGGGCTGGCGCTCGGGCTTGGGCATGGCGCCGCCGAAGCCGTGCATGCGCAGCGCCCATTGCAGGCCGATGACCGCACCCTTGGCCGGCTGCATCAGCGCCAGGCTGAGGAAGACGGTCAGCGGCAGCCAGACCCAGAGATGCAGGGCGATCGACCAGTCGGCGTATTTCTCCGCCAGCAGGATGCCGCCGACGACGACGTGGCCGACGATGGTGATGACGATATAGGGCGGCAGGTCGTCGGCCCGCTGGTGGTGCAGGGTCTCGCCGCAGGCCTCGCAGGAATCGACCGGTTTCAGGAAGGCGCGGAAGAGCTTGCCTTGGCCGCAATGCGGGCAACGGCCGAAGAGGCCGCGACGCATAGCCTGACGCCAGTCGCGAGCCTGGACCGGCTTGGGATGGTGACAATGTATGGACATGGAGAGTCTTCGTGGTTCAGGGCATCAGCGTCTGCGGCCTGATCGTGTAGGCGGGGGCCGGCCCTTCTTTCGCCCCATAGGTAAAGGAGGCCGTGACCTTTTGCCAGAGCGGTCGGATGTCGCGGGCCTTCCCTCTGTGAGCAACTCGAATCGCAGCGCTCCGGCGACGGGGGCCGCCTCGACCAATTTGACGTGGACGCGGTCGCCGAGGCGCCAGCTTTCACCGGTACGATCGCCCACCAAAGCATGAGCGCGCTCGTCATGGCGGTAGTAGTCGGCGCCGAGCGTCGAGGCCGGAATGAAGCCGTCGGCGCCGGTGTCGTCGAGCTTGACGAACAGGCCGGCGCGATTGAGGCCGGCGATGCGTCCGTCGAAGCTCGAACCGATCTGGTCGGCGAGGAAATGCGCGATCAGCCGATCGGTGGTCTCGCGCTCGGCCGCCATGGCGCGCCGCTCGGCTGCGGAGATCCTGGTCGCGACCTCGCGCAGTTCGGCGAGCGTGGTCGACTTCGGCAGGCCGTCATCGCCGAGCTTCAGCGCTGAGATCAAAGCGCGGTGCACGATCAGGTCGGCATAACGGCGGATCGGCGAGGTGAAATGAGCATAACGGCGCAGGTTGAGGCCGAAATGCCCGTAATTCTCGGCGACGTATTCGGCCTGCGCCTGGGTGCGCAGCACGACCTCGTTCATCAAGAGCTCGTTCTCCGAGCCCTTGATCATGGCGAGGATGCGGTTGAACAGCACCGGCCGCAGCGCCGCGTCCTTGGGCAGCTTGATGCCGATCGAGGCCAGGACCTCGCCGAGCGCCCGCATCTTTTCGAGCGAGGGCTCATCATGGCAGCGATAGATCAGTGGGCTCTTCGCCTTCTCCAACGTCTCGGCCGCGGCGACGTTGGCGAGGATCATGAACTCCTCGATCAGCCGGTGCGCAGCGAGCCGCTCGGGCACGATCACGCGGGTGACCTTGCCGTCGGCGTCGAGGACGAGCTTGCGCTCGGGCAGATCGAGATCGAGCGGCTGGCGGGCGTCGCGAGCGCGGGCGGCCGAGCCATAGGCGGCCCAGAGCGGCATCAGGATGCTGTCGCGAATGAGCCCGGTGAGATCGTCCGTCTTGCCGTCGATCGCAGCCTGCGCCTGCTGGTAGGAGAGCTTCGCCGCCGAGCGCATCATGATGCGATGGAAGCTGTGGCTCTTCTTGGAGCCGTCGGCCTTGAGGATCAGGCGGACGGCAAGGGCAGGGCGGTCCTCGCCGCCGCGCAGCGAGCAGAGATCGTTCGAGATCCGCTCGGGCAGCATCGGCACGACGCGGTCGGGGAAATAGACCGAGTTGCCGCGCTCCAGCGCCTCGCGGTCGAGCGCCGAGCCGGGGCGGACGTAAGAGGCGACATCGGCGATGGCGACGGTGACGATGTGACCGCCGGGATTGTCGGGGTCGTCGTCCGGCGCGGCGTGGACGGCGTCGTCATGGTCCTTGGCGTCGGCCGGATCGATGGTGATCAGCGGCAGTGCCCGCCAGTCCTCGCGGCCGGCGAGGGTGGCGGGCTTGGCCGCTTCCGCCTCCGCGATCGTCGCCGGCTGGAACTCGTAGGGGATGCCGTGGGCGTGGATCGCGATCAGCGAGACCGCGCGCTCGGATTTCAGCGAACCGAGCCGCTCACGCACCCTGGCCTGCGGCGGGCCGAAGCGGCTTTCGCGGGCGAAGGAGACCGAGACGAGATCGCCGTCCTGGGCGTTGCCGGTCTGGCTCTTCGGAACAATAGCCTCGCGTCCCTGCGCCTTCTTGTCGACGGGAACGAGCCGGCCGGAGCCGTCGGGCAAGGCGCGGAAGATGCCGAGCACCTGCGCCTTGGCCTTGCCCATCACCTTGAGCGTGCGGCCTGACCATTGATAGCCGTCGACGCCGCGCAGCTTCGTCAACTTGAGCAGGACATGGTCGCCTATGCCGGGGGCTGCTGCCGGCGCCACGGCCTTCGGCTTGCGGCGGAATTCGCGCTGGCGCTCGATCAGGATCTTCGGCGCTTCGCCCTGATCGGCCTCGTTCCATTCGAGCGGGGCGGCGACGAGATCGCCCTCGCGGTCGCGCGACTTGATCTCGCAGAGCAGGACGGCGGGCAAGGCGGCATGCGGCTTGACTGGGCCGGAGCCGCCATTCTCCTCCAGCTCGAGCTCGCGCAGCAGGCGCTTCAGCCAGATCTTGCCGCCGCCATCGAGCTGGAAGGCCTTGGCGATGTCGCGGCGGCCGGGCTCGCGGCCGGCGGCGCGCTCCTCCTCGATGAAGGCGAGGATGGCGTCACGGGAGAGGTCGGCGTCGGGACGGGACAAAGGCTCGGGCCTCGTCAGCAGCGGCTGGGCGCAAAGGACATGCGACGGTTCTGGCATGGCGCGGCCAAGCGCGCCAGAACGGCCTGTGCAGAACTGTTCCGCGAAACGCTAAGGCCGATCGCCAGGGCTGCTCCCTTCCCCCTTGTGGGGAAGGGATGGGGGTGGTGCCACTTGGCGATCCGTTGAAGAAAGAGCTCGGCAGCCGCGGCAGCGCCATGAGCCCCCATCGATCGCTCCGGCTTTACGACCCCCACCCCTGCCCCCTCCCCACAAGGGGGAGGGGTTCGTGTTGAGCCTTTTGCGAGGGGGCCGAAACGGAGAAGGGCTGCCCTTGCGGGCAGCCCTTCCATTGCCGAACCGCAGCCCCGGTAACAGGGCTAAGCGTCACGGAAACTCACGCGCAACCGAACCCCTCATGGGACGAGTCCAGGCCATGCGCCCCCCGCGACAGCGGTTGATGACAATGAGACACTGGATCACCTCCTTTCAGTTGTTACCGACAAGAGGAGGCTAGGGTGATTCCGTCGCCGGCGTAAACGGTAAAGATTCGGCGGATCACAGCTCACGAGACTGCAATAAAATCGGGCATTGCGTGGGCTCGTGATCTCTCTGCCTATTTTCTGGGCTACCGGTCTGCCTAATGCGTGGCCATGTCCGGCCTCGCTGCATCTTCATTGCGTCGAATTGCGGCCCGCCCGCAGGAAATCGCTCCGAAAGCTGCCCTGAGCACGCCTTGTTGCGGTGCCGAGATGGCCTTTCGCCGGGTTGGCACGTCGCTTGCGATCCCTCTGCCAGCCGACAAGGCAACTGCGCCCGGGAGGGGCGCGGTCAACAGGGACCCTCGGGGGACATCGCAGTGAAACTCACTCGTCGCGTGGTCATGGGCGCCGCCTTCGCAGGCGCCACGGTTCTCTCCTCGCTGCTGCCGGCGGCGGCGCAAGAGACCATCAAGGTCGGCATCCTGCACTCGCTCTCCGGCACCATGGCGATCTCGGAGACGACGCTGAAGGACGTCATGCTCATGCTCATCGAGGAGCAGAACAAGAAGGGCGGCGTCCTCGGCAAGAAGCTCGAGGCGGTGGTCGTCGACCCGGCCTCGAACTGGCCGCTCTTCGCCGAGAAGGCACGCGAGCTGATCGTCAAGGACAAGGTCGCGGCCGTGTTCGGCTGCTGGACCTCCGTGTCGCGCAAGTCGGTGCTCCCGGTGTTCAAGGAGCTGAACTCGATCCTGTTCTACCCCGTCCAGTACGAGGGCGAGGAGAGCGAGCGCAACGTCTTCTATACCGGCGCCGCGCCGAACCAGCAGGCGATCCCCGCCGTCGACTATCTCGCCAAGGAAGAGAAGGTTGAGCGCTGGGTGCTCGCCGGCACCGACTATGTCTATCCGCGCACGACCAACAAGATCCTCGAGGCGTACCTGAAGTCCAAGGGCGTGAAGTCCGAGGACATCCTGATCAACTACACGCCGTTCGGCCATTCCGACTGGCAGACCATCGTCTCCGACATCAAGAAGTTCGGCACCGCCGGCAAGAAGACCGCCGTGGTCTCGACCATTAACGGCGACGCCAACGTTCCCTTCTACAAGGAGCTGGGCAACCAGGGCATCAAGGCGACCGACATCCCGGTCGTCGCCTTCTCGGTCGGCGAGGAAGAGCTTGCCGGCATCGACACCAAGCCGCTGGTCGGGCACCTGGCCGCCTGGAACTACTTCCAGTCGGTCAAGACGCCGGAGAATGAGGCCTTCATCAAGCAGTGGAAGGCCTACAAGAAGAACGACAAGGCCGTCACCAATGACCCGATGGAGGCCCATGTCGTCGGCTTCAACATGTGGGTGAAGGCGGTCGAGAAGGCCAAGTCCACCGATCCGGACAAGGTCATCGACGCGCTGCCCGGCATCGAGGCCCCGAACCTGACCGGCGGTGTCTCGAAGATGCTGCCGAACCACCACATCACCAAGCCGGTGCTGATCGGCGAGATCAAGGCCGACGGCCAGTTCGACGTGGTCTCGAAGACCGGCCTCGTCGCTGGCGACGCCTGGTCGAAGGAGCTCGACGGCTCCAAGGACCTAATCGGCGACTGGGTCGAGAAGAAGTGCGGCAACTTCAACGTCAAGACCGGCAAGTGCGCCGGCAGCGGCACCTGAGCTGAAGAGGGGGAAGGGCGGCACGGTCGGAAAGCCCGGCCGCCCTTCGAATTGCCTGAGCCTGCCGCCGGATCGGCCGGCGGCAGGCTCGACAGCCGACCAGCCAATCGAAGCGAGACATGCGGATCCTTCCCAGCCTCCTGCGCATGCTTGCGCTCGCGATGACGCTCGCCTTCGCGCCGGCCGTCGCATTCGCGCAGAGCGCCGACGACGCCTTCGCCCGCCTCAACGCCGACAGCTTCTCGGACACGGTGCGCGCGATCGACATCCTCGTCCAGAGCGCCCATCCGAATGCGGCCGTGATCATCGAGGCGCTAGCCGATGGCCGGCTGCTCGCCGGCGGCGGCGCGGTCGCGGTGAAGACGAAGGAGGGCGGCTATCTCGATGCGAAGACCGGGCAGGTGCTCGCAGCCGCGCCGACCGGGCTGAGCCCCGTCAGGCTCAACAATAATGTGCGGCGGGTAATCCAGGGCGCGCTCGGCGGGCTCGGACTGATCAATCCCGATCCGGCCAGGCGCGTTGCGGCGGCCGAGGCGGTGTTCCGGGCCCGCGACGTCTCGGTGCTGCCGGTGCTCGAAGCCGCCATCGCCAAGGAAACCAACGACAGGGCGCGCCGGGCCTTGCGCGAGGCGCAGGCCGCAATCCTGATCGTCAAGACCGACGCGCCGCCCTTCGACCGCATCGCCGCCGTCGATGTGCTGCGCGAGCGCGGCGACCAGGATGCGCTGGCGACATTGCGCGCCCTGCCGGGCGATGCGACGCCGGGCCTGAAGGAGGCCCAGGCGCGCGCCATTTCCGACATCGAGGGCAAGCTCGCTCTGTGGCGGGCCGGGCAGAACCTCTGGTACGGGCTGTCGCTCGGCTCGGTGCTGCTGCTCGCCGCGATCGGCCTCGCCATCACCTTCGGCGTGATGGGCGTGATCAACATGGCCCATGGCGAGATGGTGATGCTCGGCGCCTACACCACCTTCGTGGTGCAGGAGCTGATCCGGGCGCATGCGCCCTATCTGTTCGACTGGTCGCTGGCGATCGCGCTGCCGGCCGCCTTCATCGTCGCCGGCGCCGTCGGCATCGCGATCGAGCGCGGGGTCATCCGCTTCCTCTATGGCCGGCCGCTGGAGACGCTGCTGGCGACCTGGGGCATCAGCCTGATCCTGCAGCAGGCGGTGCGCACCGCCTTCGGTCCGACCAATCGCGAGGTCGGCGCGCCCAGCTTCATGTCCGGCGCCTTCGAGCTGGGGGGCCTCGCCATCACCTGGAACCGGCTCTGGATCATCGTCTTCGCCGCGCTGGTCTTCCTGACGCTGCTCGCCATCCTGAAGCTGACGCCGATGGGCCTGCAGATGCGCGCCGTCACCCAGAACCGGCGCATGGCCTCGGCGATGGGCATCCGCACCGGCCGGATCGATGCGCTGACCTTCGGGCTCGGCTCGGGCGTTGCGGGCCTTGCCGGCGTCGCGCTCTCGCAGATCGACAATGTCAGCCCCAATCTCGGCCAGAGCTACATCATCGACAGCTTCATGGTCGTGGTCTTCGGCGGCGTCGGCAATCTCTGGGGCACGCTGATCAGCGCGATGAGCCTCGGCGTCGCCAACAAGCTATTGGAGCCTTACGCAGGCGCCGTGCTCGGCAAGATCGCGCTGCTGGTCTTCATCATCCTGTTCATCCAGAAGCGCCCGCGCGGCCTGTTCGCGCTGAAGGGCAGGGCGGTGGAAGCATGATCACCCGCTTCCTCCTCTCGAACATGGACAGGCGGGGCTACGCCTTCCTCGCCATCGTCGCGGCGATCGGCCTGCTGGTGCCGCTGGCGAACCTCTTGATGCCGGCCGGCTCGCCCTTCCATGTCTCGACCGCGACCATGTCGCTCTGGGGCAAATATCTCTGCTACGCGCTGCTGGCGATCTCGCTCGATCTGGTCTGGGGCTATTGCGGCATCCTCTCGCTCGGCCATGGCGCCTTCTTCGCTCTGGGCGGCTATGCGATGGGCATGTACCTGATGCGCCAGATCGGCTCGCGCGGGGTCTACGGCAATCCGGTGCTGCCCGATTTCATGGTCTTCCTGAACTGGGGGGAATTGCCCTGGTACTGGTGGGGCTTCTCGTCCTTCCCCTTCGCCATGCTGATGGTGCTGCTGGTCCCTGGCCTGCTCGCCTTCGTCTTCGGCTGGTTCGCCTTCCGCAGCCGGGTCACCGGCGTCTATCTCTCGATCATCACGCAGGCGCTGACCTATGCGCTGCTGCTCGCCTTCTTCCGCAACGACATGGGCTTCGGCGGCAATAACGGCCTCACCGACTTCAAGGACATCCTCGGCTTCAACGTGCAGGCGCAGGGCACGCGCGCGGCGTTGTTCGCGATGACCTGCACGATGCTGATCTCGGGCTTCCTGATCGCGCGCGGCATCGTCACCTCCAAGCTCGGCAAGGTGGTGATCGCGATCCGCGACGCGGAATCGCGCACGCGCTTCCTCGGTTACCGGGTCGATCGCTTCAAGCTCTTCGTTTTCACCGTCTCGGCCTGCATGGCCGGTGTCGCCGGAGCGCTTTACGTGCCGCAGGTCGGCATCATCAATCCCAGCGAATTCGCACCGGCCAACTCGATCGAGACCGTGATCTGGGTCGCGGTCGGCGGGCGCGGCTCGCTGGTTGGCGCGGCGCTCGGCGCCGTCGTCGTCAACTGGGCCAAGACGGTGTTCACCTCCGGCTTCATGGCGCCGTACTGGCTGTTCGCGCTCGGCGCGCTCTTCGTCTTCGTCACGCTGTTCATGCCCAAGGGCATTCTGGGCACCGTGCAGGGCTGGTGGGAACAGCGCCGCAAGCCTGAAGCGTTGCCAGCAGCCGAACCGGCGCCGGCGGAGTAGCTGATATGAACGCTCCCACACCCGGCGCGCTGACCTCTTCCTTGCTCTATCTCGACGGCGTCAGCGTCTCCTTCGACGGCTTCAAGGCGATCCGCGGCCTGTCGCTGACCATCGAGCCTGGCGAGATGCGCGCCATCATCGGCCCGAACGGTGCCGGCAAGACGACGATGATGGACATCATCACCGGCAAGACCCGGCCGGATGAGGGTACGGTGATGTTCGCCGGCTCGGTCGATCTGACCCGGCTCGACGAGGCGGCGATCGCCAACCTCGGCATCGGCCGCAAGTTCCAGAAGCCGACGGTGTTCGACTTCCACACGATCGAGGACAACATCCTGCTGGCGTTGAAATCGAAGCGCACGGTGCTGAAGACGCTGTTCTGGCAGACGGAAGGGCCGCAGCAGAAGCGGATCGACGAGATCCTCGGCATCATCAAGCTCGCCGACAAGCGCGAGCGGCTCGCCGGCTCGCTCTCGCATGGCCAGAAGCAGTGGCTCGAGATCGGCATGCTGCTGGCGCAGGATCCCAAGCTCCTGCTCGTCGACGAGCCGGCTGCCGGCATGACCGATGGCGAGACGGCGCAGACCGCAGTGCTGCTCAAGGAGATCGCGCGGGATCACTCCGTGATCGTGGTCGAGCACGACATGGGCTTCATCCGCGAGCTCGGCGTGAAGGTGACGGTACTCCACGAGGGTTCGGTGCTGGCCGAAGGCCCCCTCGATCAGGTTAGTGCCAATGAGCGCGTGGTCGAAGTCTATCTGGGGCGCTAGCATGATCGGGAAAAGTAAGAATCGGTTTTCCGATCAGCTCATGCAGCGGGACGACTGCTCATGCTGACTGTGGATGCCATCGATCTCCATTACGGCGCGGCGCAGGCACTCCGGCGTGTCTCGGTCAGCGCCGAGATCGGCAAGGTCACCTGCGTCATGGGTCGCAACGGCGTCGGCAAGACCTCGCTGATGCGCGCCATCGTCGGCCACCAGCCGATCTCGGGTGGGCATATCCGGCTCGACGGCGAGGACATCTCGGCGCTGCGCAGCGAGGACAGGGCCCGTGCCGGCATCGCCTATGTGCCGCAGGGCCGCGAGGTCTTCCCGCTGTTGACGGTGAAGGAAAACCTCGAAACCGGTTTTGCGCCCTTGCCCCGCAAGGAGCGCTTCATCCCGAACGAACTGTTCGACCTATTCCCCGTGCTGAAGTCCATGCTGGGCCGGCGCGGCGGAGACCTCTCGGGTGGCCAGCAGCAGCAGCTCGCGATCGCGCGGGCGCTGGTCACCCGACCCAGGCTGCTGGTGCTGGACGAGCCGACCGAGGGCATCCAGCCCTCGATCATCAAGGATATCGGCCGCGCCATCGACTATCTCCGCCAGAAGGGCGGCATGGCGATCGTGCTGGTCGAGCAGTATTTCGACTTCGCCCGCGACCTCGCCGACACGATGTTCGTGATGGACCGCGGCGAGGTCGTGCTGGCCGGGCCGATGGCGGAGCTCGACGGGGCGCAGGTTCAGAGGTTGATTCAGGTCTAGCGGCCAAGGCGTTGAAGCGGAAACGCCTTCCGTCATGGTCGGGCTTGTCCCGGCCATCCACGTCTTCCTTCGCGCAGCGCTGTGTTCAAGACGTGGATGCTCGCCACTAGGGCGAGCATGACGGAGACCTGCCCCGCTGATCAGGAGTCAGCGGGTCCGATGCAGCCTCTGCTCAAGCAGCGAGGTCGCGCGCGGCGAAGACCTCCTTCGCCGCGAACAGCCCGTTGAGCGCTGCCGGGAAGCCGGCATAGACCGCCATCTGGATCATGACTTCGGTGATCTCCTGGCGCGACAGGCCGACATTCAGCCCGGCCTCGATATGCACCTTGAGCTGCGGCTGGGCGTTGCCCAGCGCGGTCAGCGCCGCGATCGTCGCGATCTCGCGGGAGCGCAGGTCGAGCCCCGGTCGCGAATAGATGTCCCCGAACGAGAATTCGAACACGTAGTTGGCGAAATCGGGTGCGATGTCGGCGAGCGCCGCGATCACCTTGTGTCCGGCCTCGCCGTCGATCTCAGCGAGAGCTCGCCGGCCGCGCTCCAGCCTGCTGGTTTCGGCGTGTGCGTTGATGTGCGTCATGGTCTTCGATCCTCTTCTCGATGTCGGCATAGCCGGCGATCTTGGTGTCGAGGACGAGAAGGCAGGCTTCGAGTTCGGCGACGCGAGCGCGAACCTGCTCGCGGTGCCGTTCCAGCAACGCACGACGATCGGCTTCCGTGCCGGCTCCCTCTTCGCGCAAGGCCGCATAGCGCAGCATCTCGCGGAGCGGCATGCCGGTGGTCTTGAGCCGGCCGAGGAAATCGATCCAGGTCAGGATCGAGGCGTCGTAGTCGCGCTGGCGTGACCGATCCCTGTCGGCATAGGGCAGCAGCCCGATCCGCTCGTAATAGCGGATCGTATGGGCCGACAGTCCCGATCGCCGGGCGAGTTCACCGATCTTCATGGCCGCCTTCTCATCACGACGCCCGGGAAGCTACGAGTTCGAGTGCACTCTAAGTCAATGCGGTCGGCGAAACTTTTTTCGAGGGGCCGAGAATCGGTCTCAAAACTCCAGCGGCGCGTTGTCGATGACCTCCTTCATCACGAAGAAGGTGCGGGTCTGGCGCACGCCGGGCAGCGCCAGCAGCGTCTTGGCGTGCAGCTTGTTGAAATCGGCGAGGTCGCGCACGCGGATCTTGAGGAAATAGTCGAAGTCGCCGGCGACGATGTGGCAGTCGAGCACGACGGGAAGCTGCTTCACCGCCTCCTCGAACAGGCCGAAGCTCTCCGGCGTCGAGCGGTCGAGCACCACGCCTACGATGGCGAGCGTGCCCTTCTCGACCTTGTGCGGATCGATCTGTGCCCTGACGCCGGTGACGTAGCCCTCGGCGAACAGGCGCTGGATGCGGCGATGGCAGGTGGCGGCGCTGGTGTTCACGCGCTTGGCGATCTCGGCATTGCCCATGCGCCCGTCGGCCTGCAGCAAACGCAGGATTCTGAGGTCGGTTTTGTCGAGTTCGGCCTCCATGAACGATTCTTCCGCTTTGCCTGCCACTGATGTTGCCAGAAGCTATCAGATTACGATTCTGACGGAAGCAAAAAGAAAACCAGGAGCGAAGTTCGGGAGCACCTTTCAGGGGCGTTTTGCTAGCGTTTGCGGGTCATTTCGGAAGGGAAACCCGCCATGCTCGCCAAGTTCGAACGCTATCCGCTGACCTTCGGGCCGTCGCCGATCGAGAAGCTCTCGCGCCTGTCCGCCCATCTCGGCGGCGGCGTCGCGCTCTATGCCAAGCGCGAGGACTGCAATTCCGGCCTCGCCTTCGGCGGCAACAAATTGCGCAAGCTCGAATACATCATCCCGGATGCGATCGCGTCCGGCGCCGACACGCTGGTCTCGATCGGCGGCGTGCAGTCGAACCACACCCGCATGGTCGCGGCGACCGCCGCCAAGATCGGCATGAAGTGCCGCCTCGTGCAGGAGAGCTGGGTGCCACATGAGGACGCGGTCTATGACCGGGTCGGCAATATCCTGATGTCGCGGGTGATGGGCGCCCATGTCGAGCTGGTCGACGAGGGCTTCGACATCGGCATCCGCGCGAGCTGGGAAAAGGCGCTGGAGGACGTCAAGGCCAAGGGCGGCAAGCCCTATGCGATCCCGGCCGGCGCCTCTGTGCACAAGTTCGGCGGGCTCGGCTATGTCGGCTTCGCCGAGGAGGTGAGGGCGCAGGAGGAAGAGCTCGGCTTCAAGTTCGATTACATCGTCGTCTGCACCGTCACCGGCTCGACCCATGCCGGCATGGTCGTCGGCTTCGCGAGGGATGGTCGCCAGCGAAACGTCATCGGCATCGATGCCTCGTTCACGCCGGCGCAGACCAGGGCGCAAGTGCTGGACATCGCGCAGAAGACCTCCGAGCTGGTCGGCGGCAAGCAGATCACTGCGGACGATATCGTCCTCAACGAAGACTACGCCTATCCGGTCTATGGCGTGCCCTCGAAGGAGACGATCGAGGCGATCCGCCTGTCGGCCCGGCTCGAAGGGATGATGACCGACCCCGTCTATGAGGGGAAATCGATGCAGGGCATGATCGACCTGGTGAAGAAGGGCTTCTTCCCGGCAGGCTCGAAGGTGCTCTATGCCCATCTCGGCGGCGTGCCGGCGATCAACGGCTACAGCTACACCTTCCGCAATGGTTGAGCGTCATGGAGGCGCTCGTCCTCTGTGAGATCGCGGCGGGGCGCGAGGATCTGCGCGCAGCCCTGCTGGCGCGGATCGGCCGGCTCGGGCTGAACGGGCGGGCGAAGCTCAGCTTCGTCGCCCGCGAGCGAGGCGCGTCCGGCAACACGGTCCTGGCTGTCGGCTTTCCAGAGGCGGCCAGCGCCGAGCGCTTCGCTGCCGAGGCCGTTGGCGACGGGCTTGCTCCAGCCGAAGTCAGGCTGCTCACGGTCGACGCCACCTGGCAGGCCGAGCCATTGCCGCTGATGTTTCCCTGACTGGAGTTGGCGCCGGGTCTCAGGACCTGGCGCCGGCCGCATCCGGCAGGTCGCCAATGACCGTGCCCGCCGCCTTCGGCTTCGTGAGCGGGGCCGGGGTCGGCTGGTTGCCGTGGAGCAGGTCGAGCCCGGCATGGATGTCGCTGGCGACCTGGAGATCGAGGCGCTCGGCGTCGCGGCGGCGGACGTCATCGACGATCTCGGCGGCTTCCTCATCCGGCACGCCCAGCCCGCGCAGGACCTCGCCGCCGAAGACCATGGCGGATTCGAAGGTCTCGCGAATCTGGTAGTCGACGCCGGCGCGGATCAGGTCCATCGAATGGCCGCGGTCGAAGGCGCGCACGAACAGCTTCGCATGCGGGAACTCGGCCTGCGCGACCCGCACGATCGCGTTGGCCGTCTCGCGCTTCTCGACGCAGACCAGGATCGCCTCGGCCTGATGGGCGCCCGAGGCATGCAGGATATCGGCACGAGTACCGTCGCCGTAATAGACCTTGAAGCCGAAGGTCGCGGCGGCCTGGATCATCTCCACATCGGTCTCGATCAGCGAGATGCTGCAGCCGCGGGCGAGCAAAGCCTGGCTCGCGACCTGGCCGAAGCGTCCGAAGCCGACGACGAGGATGCGCCCCTTCAGACCCTCGGCATGCTCGACGCCATCCAGCGATTCCTGTTCGGGCGGCATGAAGCGGTCGATGGCGAGCACGACCAGCGGCGTCAGCGCCATCGACAGGATCACGATGGCGCTGGCGATGGCGTTGATGCGCGCATCGAAAATGCCCGCAGCCGCGGCGGCGCTGTAGAGCACGAAGGCGAACTCGCCGCCCTGCGAGAACAAGGCGACGCGGGTGATCGCATTGCGCGTGCGGGTGCGAAACAACTTGGCGACGATGAAGATGCCGGCCGCCTTGACCAGCATGAAGGCGGCGACGCCGAGCGCCACGACCCGCCATTCCTGGCCGATCAGCTTGAGATCGAGCGACATGCCGACCGCCAGGAAGAACATGCCGAGCAGCAGGCCGCGGAACGGCTCGATATCGGCTTCGAGCTGGTGGCGGAAGGTCGATTCCGAGAGCAGCACGCCGGCGAGGAAGGCGCCCATCGCCATCGATAGCCCACCGAGTTGCATCGCCAGCGCCGAGCCGAGCACGACGAGCAGCGCCGCACCGGTCATGACCTCGCGGGCCTGCGCATTGGCGAGCAGCCGAAACATCGGATTGAGCAGCCATTTGCCGGCGACGACGAGCCCGACGAGCGAGCCGGCGCCGATCAGCAGGGGCATGAGGCCGCCACTCTCGGCAGCCTTCGTCGGTGCCAGCACAGCGACGACCGCAAGCAGCGGCACGATGGCGAGGTCTTCGAGCAAGAGGATCGATACCGCCTGCTGGCCCTGCGGCGTCGAGGCTTCGCCGCGCTCGTTCAGCATCTGCATCACGACTGCGGTCGAGGATAGCACGAAGCCCATGCCGGCGATGAAGGCTGTGGCTGGAGCTAGCCCGGCGAGAATGCCGACGCCGGTCAGCAGCGCGCCGCAGAGCCCGACCTGGGCGACGCCGAGGCCGAAGATCTCGCCGCGCAGGTTCCAGAGTCGCGAGGGCTGCATCTCCAGCCCGATGATGAACAGGAACATGACGACGCCGAATTCGGCGACATGCAGCACGCTTTCCGGATTGGAGAACAGGCCGATGCCGGAGGGGCCGATGACGAGGCCGCCGGCGAAATAGCCGAGCACCGAGCCGAGCTTGAGCTTGCGGAAGATCGGCACCGCGATGACGCCCGCTCCCAGCAGCCCGACGGCCTGAACCAGATCCTGAGAGAAGCCTTCGGCCGCCATGACGCTCCCTTTGCCTGCCTTCGCTGTGGATATCCGTGCCTTCGGAACAGAAGGCGCCAGGGCGGTTTAGGCAAGCTTTCGCTCGGCCGCCAGAGCGCCCGGACAACAGGATGCAGCTGGCGTGCCGGCCGGCCAACGCTTGCCGGCCGGCTTTCATCGGGGCATTTAGCATCGCCAAAGCCGGCTCTCTGCCGGCAGCAGGAGCGTTCGCTATGCAGCTTGGAGTGGTCGGCCTCGGCCGCATGGGAGCCAATATCGTCCGGCGGCTGCACCGCGCCGGGCACAATTGCGTGGTCTATGACCGCGATCCGAAGCCGGGCGAGGCGCTGGCGAAGGACGGCGCCGTCAATGTCGGCGATCTCAAGGAGATGGTGGCGAAGCTCGAGGCGCCGCGCGCCATCTGGATCATGCTGCCGGCCGGCGAGATCACCGAGAAGACGCTCGCAGACCTCGCGGCGATGATGAGCCCCGGCGACACGCTGATCGATGGCGGCAACGCCTTCTGGAAGGACGATGTCCGGCGCGGGCGCGAGCTCGAAGCCAAGGGCCTGCACTATCTCGACATCGGCACCTCCGGCGGCGTGCACGGGCTCGATCGCGGCTATTGCCTGATGATCGGCGGCGACAAGGCGACCTTCGACCGGCTGGAGCCGATCTTCCAGGCGCTGGCGCCGGGCAAGGGCGGGATCGAGCCGACCAGGCATCGCGAGGGCCGCAACCCGACCGCCGAGCAGGGCTATCTGCATTGCGGCTCGGCCGGCGCCGGCCATTTCGTCAAGATGATCCATAACGGCATCGAATACGGGATGATGCAGGCCTTCGCCGAGGGCTTCGACCTCCTGCGCAACGCCTCGGCGAAGGACGGCCTGCCGGAGGAATACGGCTTCGATTTCGACGTCGCCGAGATCGCCGAGGTCTGGCGGCGCGGCTCGGTCGTGACCTCCTGGTTGCTCGACCTCACCGCCGAGGCGCTGGCGGCCGACGAGGAGCTCGGCGCCTATTCCGGCCATGTCTCGGATTCGGGCGAGGGGCGCTGGACGGTGCAGGCGGCGATCGAGACCGCGACGCCGGCCGAGGTGCTGACCTCCTCGCTCTACACCCGCTTCCGCTCGCGCAAGGACCACACCTTCGCCGAAAAAATCCTCTCCGCCATGCGCGCCGGCTTCGGCGGGCACGTCGAGCCGAAGAAGCAGGGCTGACGCGGATGGTTTTCGCCAAGGACGCCGGCGCGCCGGCGGTGATCGTCGTGATGGGCGTGGCGAGTTCGGGCAAGACCTCGCTTGGCGAACGGCTGGCCGAGCGCCTCGGCTGGCCCTTCCGCGATGCCGACTCGTTCCATCCCCCCGCGAACGTCGCGAAGATGTCTTCAGGCACTCCGCTGACCGACGAGGACCGCAAGCCCTGGCTGGCGGCGATCGCGGCCTGGATCGACGAACTGCGCAGTAGCGGCGGCAACGGCATCGTCACCTGCTCGGCGCTGAAGAAGGCCTATCGCGAGGTGATCGTGGGGGATCGGCCCGATGTCGCGCTGGTCTATCTCAGGGGCTCGCGCGAGCTGATTGGCCAGCGCATGGCGGCGCGCCAACACCATTTCATGCCGCCGGCCCTGCTCGACAGCCAGTTCGCGACGCTGGAGGAGCCGGGCGCGGACGAGAACCCGCTCGTCGTCCAGGTCGAGGCGAGCAAGGAGGCGATCGTCGAGCAGGTCGTGCGGGAGCTGCGGCTCGGCTGAGCCGGCTGCCGGGACCTCAATCCTCCGCCCACATCCGGATCAGGTTGGCGAGCGATTTCGACAAGAGGTCGAACTCGGCGGTCTTGCCGTCGCGCGTGAACAAGGCCCGCCGGGCCCGGTCGAGATCGAACAGGATCTCGCGCTGGCCGCCATCGCGGATGAAGCTGCGGGCCCAGCCGACGGCGGCGAGACGCTCGCCCGCCGTCACCGGCGCGACATGGTGGAGGCTCGTCGAGGGATAGGCGATCAGCGAGCCGGCAGGCAGCTTGATCCGCTCATCGCCGGAGGTGCCTTCGATCACCAGTTCGCCGCCCTCATAGCTCTCGGGCGTGGCGAGGAAGAGGGTGAAGGAGACGTCGGTGCGCAGGCCGCCCATCAGGGCATCGTCGACGTGGCTGCCATAGGCGTGGCCGGGCTCGTAGCGGCTGAACAGCAGCGGCGTCAGCGCCTTCGGCCGAACGGCGGCGGCGAAGACCTCGTTGGCGAGGATGCGCTCGGCGAGCTTTTGCCTGAGCGCTTCGCTGCGCGTACCGGGGGCGGCCTGCCGGTTGTTCTTGACCAGCTTCGCGTTCCAGCCGGCGGTGCTGCGCCCATCCTCGAAGCGGATCGCGGCGAGTTCGGTGCGGGCCTCGTCGACTTCGGCAGGGCTGAGGACGTTGCCGATCGGCAGGATCATGACGGGACCTTCCTGGGAGGGCGGTCATCATGCGGCGACGGCGCGGGCGCTGTCCACCGCGAGCACCTTCGGAGTTCGGCCTAAGTCTCTTTAGAATAACTATAATCAAGCTTTCGGCCGAGCCTCTTTCCTTGACTGCCCGAGCATTCGGGCTCATGCCGCTGCTATGACTTGGAGGCTCTTGGCGGGCCAAGTCCAACCGACCCGACGACAGGAGGCCGTGATGAAGACCACCAGCAAACTCTGGCTCGGCCTCGGTACTGTGATCGCCGCCGGCACCGGCCTGGCAGGCGCCGATCTCAGCCAGGTCGCGGCGGCTCCCGGCCTGCGCCACGCCGATGGCATCCAGCTCGCGCAGCATGCGGCCGGTAGCCATGGCGCGCCGGCGACGCCCGCCAAGGGGCAGGGTGGCGAAGGCGGAGAGGGCGGCGAAGGCGGCAAGGCCGATGGGCTCGCTCCGAACCTGAAGTTTGCCCGCTCCATCGCTCTGATCCGCGGCCATCTGCTGGTCGGCGACGAATTGGTGCGCCAGGGTCGCTTCGGCGAGGCGCTGCCGCATTTCCTGCACCCGGCCGAAGAGATCTACGGCGGCATCAAGGGTGACCTCGCCACTTACAAGGTTCGGCCCTTCGAGGCGGCGCTGAAGGCGCTGGTGCAGACGGTCAAGGCCAAGAAAAAAGAGGCCTATGACGGCGCGCTCAAGCAGGTGCAGGAGCGGCTCGCCGAGGCCGATGTCGGCCTGCGGGCGGCCGAACAGAACTGGCCGCGCTTCTCGGTCGAGACCGCGCTGGAGACGCTGAAGGTCGCGGCCGACGAATACGGCAATGCGATCGAGAAAGGCCGTATCGCCAAGGCGGTCGAGTACCAGGACTCGCGCGGCTTCGTCTGGCATGCCGACGCGATGATCGAGGCTGTGGCAAGCGATCTCCAGGCCAAGGATGCCGAGGCGCTCAAGGAAATCCGCGGCGCGCTCGCGAACCTCAAGAAGGCCTGGCCGGCGGCCGTCGCGCCGAAGAAGCCGGTCAAGGACGCCAGCGACGTCCTCTCCGACATCGCCCGCGTCGAGCTGCAGGCCGGGAACTTCCTGCGCTGAGGCGAAAAGCCTTGGCCGCCGTCACCCCGATCGAGACGAAGCCAGCGCCATCGCTGCCCAAGGCGTTCCTCGCCGGAATGCTGGCGGCGGCGATCGTGCTGACCGGTGGCTCGCAGGCGCAGGAACAGGCGCCAGGAGCGGGTGAGGCCGCCCTGGCGGGCTTCCGAGCGCTCTACCGCCGTCTGGATGGCGTGCCGTTTCCCGAGGCCAACCCGCCGACGTCGGCCAAGCTCGCGCTCGGCAAGAAGCTGTTCTCCGATCCTGCTTTGTCGGTGAACGGCGCGGTTGCCTGCACGAGCTGCCATGATCCGGCGCTCGGTTTCACGGATGGCGTGCCGATCGGCCGCGGCGTCGCGAAGAAGCTGCTTGTGCGGCACACCCCGCATCTGTGGAATCTCGCCTGGGGCGCCGCCTTTTTCTGGGACGGAAGGGCGCGCACGCTCGAGCAGCAGGTGCGCGGGCCGATCGAGGACCGACTCGAAATGGGCGAGAGCCTGCCTCGTCTCGCCGGCAAGCTCGGGCGTGACCGCTCCTATCGCAAGGCTTTCGCCGAAGCGTTTCCGGAGCATCCGCAGATCGGGCCGGACCAGATCGCTGCGGCGCTCGCTACTCATGTGCGCAGCCTGGTCTCGCCGAAAACGCGTTTCGACGCCTGGGCGGAGGGGGACGAGACCGCGCTAAATGCCGAGGAGAAGGCCGGTTTCGGGCTCTTCAATGGTCGGGCCGGGTGCAGCAACTGCCATTCCGGCTGGGCCTTCACCGACCGGGCCTTCCACGATATCGGCTTAGCCAGCAATGACCTAGGACGCGGCAAGGTCATCGGCCTGCCGGCCGCCGACCATGCCTTCCAGACGCCGTCGCTGCGCGAGCTCGCCTGGACTGCCCCCTATATGCATGACGGTTCGCTGGCGACCCTCGATGCGGTGCTCGACCATTACGACCATGGCGTCATCCAGCGCCCCAGCCTGTCGCCTGATCTGAAGCGGGTGACCCTGACGCAGCCCGAGCGGGCGGCGCTGCTCGCTTTCCTGGCGACGCTGTCTAGCGAGAATCCACCGGTGCCGGCGCCTCTGGTCGCGGCCGGGCCGGCCGCTCCTCCGGCGGCGCGCGAAGGCACGGTGATCTCGCAGAAGGACAAGCTGTTCCAGCCCTCTGCGGTGCGGGTGCATGCCGGGCAGAGCCTGACGATCGTCAACGACGATGTCCGCACCCATAATGTCCGCCTCGATACCGGGCCGCGGCCGTTCAATTCCGGCGCGCAGGAGCCCGGCCAGTCGGTGACGCTGCCTTTTGCGCGGCCGGGGCGCTACGAACTCTATTGCGGCATCCATCCGGCGATGCGGCTCGACGTCTCGGTCGAGCGCTAGCCGCTTTGCGCGCCCGGCGCCGGCCGCAACTCAGCTGCTAGTTTCAACCGATTGAAAAAAGGCCGCAATCAGAGCATTGCTTAGGGGAGGCGGGGGAGCCGCCGGTCCCAAGGTATCATCATGCTCGACAAAGTCGTTCCGCCGCGCACGCTCAAGCTCAATGCCGCCGACAATGTCGCGGTCGCCGTCGATCCGATCGATGTGGGGGTGAGCGCTGCCGGGGTCACCGCGCTGAAGCGGATTCCGCGCGGCCACAAGATCGCGCTGACCGGGATCGCCAAGGACGAGCCGATCCGCAAGTTCGGCCAGATCATCGGCTTCGCCACGCTCGACATCCCGCCGGGCGAATGGGTGCACGAGCACAATACCGGCTTCCACGCCTTCGAACGCGACTATGCCTATGCCGCCGAGGCCAAGCAGGAACTGATCCTGCCGGTCGAGCAGCAGGCGACCTTCCAGGGTTTCCGCCGCAAGGACGGGCGCGCCGGCACGCGCAATTATGTCGGCATCCTGACCTCGGTGAACTGCTCAGCCTCGGCCGCGCGCTTCATGGCCGAGGAGGTCAAGCGCTCGGGCATCCTCGCCGATTATCCCAATGTCGACGGTGTGATCGCGCTGACGCACGGCACCGGCTGCGGCATCGACTACAATGGCGAGAGCTTCGAGGTGCTGAAGCGCACCACCTGGGGCTATGCCTGCAACCCGAACATGGCGGCGGTGCTGGTCGTCGGCCTCGGCTGCGAGGGCTTCCAGATCAAGCGGATGAAGGAAGCCTATGGCGTCGAGGAGAGCGACATCTTCCGCACCATGACGATCCAGGAGACCGGCGGCACGAAGAAGTCGGTTGCCGCCGGCGTCGAGGCGCTGAAGACGATGCTGCCGATCGCCAACCGGGTGTCGCGCGAGACGGTGCCGGCTTCCGAACTGATGCTGGCGCTGCAGTGTGGCGGCTCGGATGGCTATTCCGGCATCACCGCCAATCCGGCGCTGGGCGCTGCCGTCGACATCTTGGTCGAGCATGGCGGCACCGCGATCCTCTCGGAGACGCCGGAGATCTATGGCGCCGAGCACCTGCTCACCCGCCGCGCCGCCACCCGCGAGGTCGGCGAGAAGCTCGTCGGCATCATCAAGTGGTGGGAGGACTACACCGAGCGCGCCCGGATGAGCATGAACAACAACCCCTCGCCGGGTAACAAGGCGGGCGGCTTGACCACCATCCTGGAGAAGTCGCTCGGCGCGGCCGCCAAGGGCGGCACCAAGACGCTCTCGGCGGTCTACCACTATGCCGAGCCGGTGCGCGACAAGGGCTTCGTCTACATGGACACGCCCGGCTACGACCCCGTCGCGGCGACCGGCCAGGTCGCTGGCGGTGCCAACATCCTCGCCTTCACCACCGGCCGCGGCTCGGCCTATGGCTGCAAGCCGACGCCCTCGGTCAAGCTCGCCACCAACACGCCGATCTACGAGAAGATGATCGACGACATGGACATCAATTGCGGCGACGTGCTCGACGGCGTGACACTCGAAGAGAAGGGCCGCGAGATCTTCGAGACGCTGCTGAAGATTGCCTCCGGCGAGCGCTCCAAATCCGAGCAGCTGGGTTATGGCGACGCCGAGTTCGTGCCCTGGCAGATCGGCGCGACGATGTGAGGCGAGGGCGGCAGCGAGGTGCTTTGCAGCCTCGCTCTAGCCTGACGCCTTGGAGGGGGCCGAGCCGCCGGTCGGCCATGTCGACAGCGCCTGCTCGGCGACCGCCCGCAGTACATCGCGGCTGAAGCCAGCCTTGGCCTGCACCGCCATGCCGTGAACCACGGCCAGGACGAAGGCCGCGAGCGTGTCGGGCCTCGCTGTCGCCGGCAGGTCGCCCTCGGCCTTCGCCCGCTCGAAGCGCTCGCGAAGCTGCGCCTCGCCGGCCGCGCGCGCTTCGATCAACACCTGCCGCACCGGCTCAGCCTCGTCCGACCCGGCCAGGACACCCTGGATGCCAAGGCATCCAGTATGGTCGGGGTAGCGCGTATTGACGTCGATGGCGCCGTACATGATGCCTGCGGCGACCTCGCGTGCCGTCGGCAGCAGCAGCGCCTTCGGGAAATGGTCGAGATAGCGCTCGTAATAGCGGTTCAAGGCCAGGCCGAAGAGCGCTTCCTTGTTGCCGAAGGCCGAATACAGGGCGGGCCGCTCGACGCCGATCGCCTGCGTCAGGTCGGCATAGGACGCCCCTTCGTAGCCCTTGCGCCAGAAGACGCAGAGCGCCGCGTCGAGCGCCTTCTCGACGTCGAACTCGCGATGGCGCCCCATCAGAGTGATCCCTTTTTCATAACGACCGTTATTAAACCGCTTGACGGCTCTTGTCCATATTTCATACTAATCGTTATAGTAACGATCGTTATGAAAACGAAACTGCCGCTCGCCAACGTCTGACGCGGCACACCTATGGAGAGATTTCCCATGTCGAAGACATTGCAGGGCAAGGTGGCCCTCGTGACCGGCGGCTCGCGCGGACTCGGCGCCGTCATGGCCGAGGCGCTGGCCGAGCAGGGCGCGGACGTCGCGATCAGCTATGTCGCCTCGGCGCAGAAGGCGCAGGCCGTGGTCGAAAGGCTGAAGGCGAAGGGAGTCCGTGCGCTGGCGATCCAAAGCGACCAGGCCGAGATGGCGGCGGCCAAACCACTCGTCGACAAGGTCATTGCGCATTTCGGCAAGCTCGACATCCTCGTCAACAACGCGGCGGTCGTCGTGACCGGCCAGGTGGTCGATGATCCCGCGCTCGATGCGGCCAGGCTCGACCGGCTCTGGCAGATCAACGTCATGGGCGCGGTGGCGACGACGCGCGCGGCGGCGCCGGTGCTGAGCGATGGCGGTCGCATCATCTTCATCGGCTCGCTCAACGGCTCGCATGCCATCTTCCCCGGCGTCGCCGACTATGCCGGCAGCAAGGCGGCCCTCAACGGCTATGCGAGGGGCGTGGCGCGCGATCTCGGCAAGCGCAACATTACCGCCAATGTCGTCCAGCCCGGCGCCATGCCGACCGACATGATGGTCGAAGCCCTGGGCAGCACCGATGCGCCCGATGCCTTCCTCGACACGCACCCGATCCGCCGTCTCGCGAGGCTGGAGGAGGTGGCGTCGGTCGTCGTTTTCCTCGCTGGTCCTAACGCCGGCTACATGACTGGCGGCACGATCGATGTCGCCGGCGGCCTTGGCGTCTGAGGGACTGAGCGGGCCAACGTGCCAAATTATGGCTCAGGCGCCGACAAGTCTGAGCCGCGTCCCCCAAGGATCGGTGCTCTCGAAGCCGCGTGCCACGGTGGTCGGCGCATAGCCGGCTTTCGCCATGCGCTCGCGCTGCGTCGCCAGCAGAGCGGGATCGGCGACTTCCAGCGAGAACCAGTCGAGGCCGGTTTGCGCTCTGTCCCGCCGCCCAGCACCGGCGCTGTTCCAGGTGTTGAGCGCGACATGGTGATGATAGCGGCCTGAGGAGAGGAAGCTCGCCGTGTCGCGGCGCGAGGTCAAATCGAGGCCGATCGCGTCGCGGTAGAAGCCCTCGGATTGCGCGATGTCGCCGACACGCAGATGCATGTGGCCGATGCGCAGCCCGGTGGGGGCCTCGCGATAGTCGCTGTGGCTGGTGTCCGTCAGGGCGAGGATGCCGTCGACGTCGAGCCGGTGCGTGCCCATGACGACGCGCTCGCCCTCCCAGCGCCAAAGCCGCGGGTCGCGGTCGGTATAGACCTCGATGCCGTTGCCCTCGGGATCGTCGAGATAGACGGCCTCGCTGACGCTGTGGTCGGCGAAACCGGTGAGCGGCGTCTGGTTGCGCGCGACATGGACGAGCCAGCGGGCGAGATCGTGCCGCGACGGCATCAGGAAGGCGGTGTGGAACAGGCCAGCCGCGTTGCGCGGCTCGTACCCGGCCTGCGGCCGCGGCTCCATCCAGACCAGCGGCACGCCACCGGCGCCGAGGATAACGCCATCGGCGCTGGCCGAGATCACGCCGAGGCCGAGCACGGATTGGTAATAGCGGCTCATCCGGTCGAGATCGCGCACGCGCAGGCCGATCGCGCCGCAGCGGATCGGCGTGCTGAGGGCAAAGCCCGGTGCCAAGCCCGTGCCGGCTGCTACCGGTCCCTCCGCCAGCGCCGCCGCGGCGGCGGCCATGGCGAGCGAGGTGGTGCCGGCGAGCCGCAGCAGGGTTCGCCTCGTCAATGCGATCGTCATCGTCGTTCGGTCCGGTCGCGGCTCATCGCCGCTGCGGCCGTGCAGAGCATTCTTCGCGGCGGCATGCATGTCACAAGCGCGCGAGGGGCAAAGCCCGCTCGCTGTGGCCCAATGCAGCTGCGGTTCACAACTCCGAGGCAAAACCCCATTGCGGGACATGGGCGGCGAGCTTATCGAGCAGCCGCCCGAGCTGGGCGCGCTCGTCGCCTGACAGGCAACCGAGCATCGCCGCCTCCCTGGCCTTGAGCGCCGGGATATAGCGCTCGTAGAGGGCGCGGCCGTCCGGCGTCAGGAAGAGGAGCTGGCGGCGGCTGTCGGCCTTGTCGGGCTCGCGCCGGATCAGCTTCTTCTTCTCGAGCAGGATCACCGCGCGGCTGACGCTCGCCTTGAGATGGCCGGAGAACTCGCAGAACTCGCTGGCGCTCGCGCCGTCGCGCACGGTCAGGAAGATCAGGATGACGATCTCCGGCCGGGTCAGCCCGAACTCCATCTCGATCGCCCGGAAGGACGGCTCGCGATAGAAGTTCAGGATGTAGCCGATCTTGTAGGCGGTCGGGATCGCGGTGCCGTCGAGGATGACGCGCCGTTGCTCGGCGTCGATCTCGCCCGCATCAGGTTGCGGAATTAGTCTCATATTAGACTTTTTTGTTGCGCGCGCCATGAGCCGGTCCTAGCATCCCGGATAAGGAATGGCACGGTTTTGCCGTGCCGGGAGGAGACGATGGACCAGGCTGGTGCCACAAGGCGGCAGGCGCTTTCGCGCGCGCCGGAGCGGCAATGCTTCTATTCGGGCACCGAGGCCCATCCGATCTATGTCGACCAGTTCGGGACGGCAGGGGCGGGCCGTATGCCGATCGTTCTCGTCCATGGCGGCGGCCATACCGGCGCCTGCTATCTGACCACGCCGGATGGCCGGCCTGGCTGGGCGTCTGTCTTCGCCGCTTCCGGCCGCGCGGTCTTCGTGCCGGATTGGCCGGGCCATGGCCGCTCGCCGATGCGGCCGGATTTCGCGACACTGTCGAGCGTCGAGATCGCGACCAGCCTGCAGCGCCTGCTGGAAGAGATCGGCCCGGCAGTGCTCTTGGTGCATTCGGCGAGCGGGCCGATGGCCTGGTGGATCGCCGAGCAGAGCCCCAAGGCAGTCGCAGCGATCGTCGGAATCGCGCCGGGGGGGCCGGCGAACCTGCTTCCCGTGCTACCCGACGATGCCGAGGCGGTGGCCAAGCTCAAGGACGATGAGAGCCTGGGCTGCCCGGTCCGGGTCGAGGAAGACAAGCCGCTCTTCATCCCACCCGAGTTCATGCGGGCCTATTGGGCCAATTCCGAGCGCTTCCCGAAAGAGGCCTTCGAGGCCTATCGCCGCTCGATCGTGCCCGAGAGCGCGCGGCTGATGAACGAGCGCTTCAATATCGGCGGCAAGGGCCTGCGCATCGCCGATCCGGCGAACCTTTCCAAGCTGCCGATCCTGATCGTCACCGGCGACAGCGACCCGCGCCATCCGCGCGCGGTCGACGAGGCGACGGCGCAATACCTCGGTGCCGAGTTCGCCTGGCTGCCGGAATGCGGCATCGCCGGCAACGGCCATATGCCGATGTGCGAGGACAACAGCGACGAGATCGCGGCCCTGATCGTCGCCTGGCTGGAGGCAAAGGGTCTTTGAAGCTCGAACCGGCGGCACTGCCGGACGATAGCTCGGGAGGAAGTTTCATGCGGTCGCTTCTCGCAGGCGGGGCCCTTATGGCGCTTGCCAGCCTGCCGGCGCTGGCCCAGGTCAGCGACGATGTCGTCAAGATCGGCGTGCTCACCGATATGGCCGGCGTCACCGCCGACATCGGCGGCAAGGGCTCGGTGATCGCAGCCGAGCTCGCGGTGAAGGAGTTCGGTGCGACCGTGCTTGGCAAGCCGATCCAGATCGTCGCCGCCGACCACCAGCACAAGGCCGATCTCGGCACCTCGATCGCCCGGCAATGGTTCGACATCGACAAGGTCGACGCCGTCGTCGACATCCCCAATTCCGCGGTGGCGCTGGCGCTGCAGTCGCTCGCCCGCGAGAAGAAGCGGATCGTGATGTATTCCGGCGCCGGCTCCACGGCGCTGACCAATGAGCAGTGCTCGCCCTATGGCTTCCACTGGACCTACGACACCTATGGCGTAGCGCGCGGCACCGCCTCGGCCGTGGTCAAGGCCGGCGGCACCTCCTGGTTCATGCTGGCCTCCGACTACGCCTTCGGCCACCAGCTGCAGAAGGATGCGACCGATGTGGTCGAAGCCAATGGCGGCAAGGTCGTTGGCGCGGTGCGCCACCCCCTGAACAATGCCGATTTCTCCTCCTTCCTGCTGCGGGCGCAATCGTCCGGCGCCAAGGTGATCGGCATCGCCAATGCCGGCAACGACACGGTCAACGCGATCAAGCAGGCCGGCGAGTTCGGGCTGGCCGAGCAGGGCCAGAACCTCGCGGCGCTGATCTTCTTCCTGCAGGACGTGCACAGCCTCGGCCTCAAGGCGACGCAGGGCACCTACCTGACCACCGCCTCCTATTGGGATCTCGACGAGCCCTCGCGCGCCTGGTCGAAGCAGTTCCTGGAGAAGGCCGGGATGATGCCGTCCATGCTGCATGCCGGCGTCTACGGCTCGGTGCTGCATTACCTCAAGGCGATCAAGCAGGCCGGCACCGACGATCCAGACAAGGTGGCGGCCGCGATGCGCGCCATGCCGATCAACGACGCCTTCACAAAGGATGCGACGATCCGGGCCGACGGGCGGGTGCTACGCGAGATGTATCTCGCCCGCGTCAAGAAGCCGGCGGATTCGAAGGGGCCGTGGGACTATTTCGAGATCGTGCGCAAGATCGCGCCGGAGGAGACGGTCTGGCCGCTGAGCGAGAGCAAATGCCCGGCGGCGAAGGGTTGAAGGGCCGCTCTACCTATTCACAGCCCTCATCCTGAGGAGCGCCCGTAGGGCGCGTCTCGAAGGATGTTCCAGTCCCCCCGGAGCCTCCTGAAGTATCCTTCGAGACACCATTCCCAACGGAATGGCTCCTCAGGATGAGGGCTCAGGGGGAGAAAGCTGAGAAGCTAGAGCGCAAAGCCCTTCAGCCGCTCGCCCAGCGCCGCGATGCGCTCGGCCGCGACATTGGCGATGGCGATGCGTAAATGCTGTTCCTGGCCGGGGCCGAAATAGGGGCCGGGCAAAGCGAGCACGCCGCGCTCCTGCACCAGCCGGCGGACGACTTCCGCGGCCGGCACGCCCTCGAACGGGTGGGCGACATAGGCGAAATAAGCGCCGGCGGCGAGCACGGTCCAGCCGTTCAGCGGCGCGATCGCCTGGCGGAAGAGCGCGGCGCGGGAGTTCATCTCGGCGCGGTTGGCTTGCCGCCAAGACCGAATGCCGTCGATGCCCCAGGCGACGGCGCTCTGGCCGGCTCGGACCGGGCTGATCTGGACGCAGTCGAGCACCTTGCCGATCTGGGCCAGCGCCGCTTCGCCGGCGGTGATGGCGCCGAGGCGCCAGCCGGGCACGGCATAGGCCTTCGAGAAGCTGTAGAGGCCGATCAGCGAATCCTGCCAGTCGCTTGCGGAAAAGAGCTCATGCGGGCGGTCGGCGCCCTCGGGCAGGAAGTCGCGATAGGTCTCGTCGAGGACCAGCCAGATCTTTCGCTTGCGGCAGAGTTCGGCGAAGGCGGCGATGGTGGCGGGCGGATAGACAGCGCCGGTCGGGTTGTTCGGCGTCACCAGCACGATGGCGCGGGTGCGCTCATCGATCAGCGCCTCGGCGGTTGCGGCATCCGGCACGAAGCCGGCTTGCGGATCGCAAGGCAGCGGGCGCGGCTCGACGCCTAGCATGTTCAGCGTCATCTCGTGGTTGAAGTACCAAGGCGCCGGCAGCAGCACATTGTCGCCGGCGCCGGCCAGCGCCATAGCCACGGTGACGAAGGCCTGGTTGCAGCCGGCGGTGATCGCGACCTCCTGCGGCCGGATCGTGCCGCCATAGAAGGCGCTGCTTTCGGCGGCATAGGCCTCGCGCAAAACATCGTCGCCGGTGATCGGCCCGTAGCGCGTGCTCTCGGGTAGCGCCGCCACCTCGGCGAGGCGCTCGAGCAAAGCGTTAGGGGGCGGCGAGCCCGGCACTGCCTGCGACAGGTCGATCAGCGGGCCATTGCCACCGGCATAGCCGCGGGCCCAGGCCTTGGCCTCGGGGATCGGCGGCGTCGCGGTGTCGATGAGATCGGGATTGAGCGGGGCGGAAGAGGACGCAGGCATGGCTGAGCTTTGCGGCGCGTTTCTCGCGGCGTCAACGGCCTCGCCAGCAGGGCTGGAGCGCAGCGCTCGTCCACCCCATATTCGAACCGGAACAAGGTGAGGCTGACGGCATGGACGACGAGACACAGGACGCGATCGAGGAACTGCACGCCATGCTCGACCGCGCCGGGGTGATCGTGCCGTTCACCGGGGCGGGCATCTCGACCGAATCGGGCGTGCCGGATTTCCGCTCGCCCGGCTCGCCGTGGATGCAGAACAAGCCGATCCCATTCGAGGCCTTCCTCGCCAGCCGCGAGGCGCGGATCGAGGCCTGGCGGCGCAAATTCGCGATGGACGACCATTATCGTGATGCCAGGCCCAATCGCGGCCACCGGGCGTTGGCGACTTTGGTGGCGGAAGGGCGTTCGCCCGGGGTGATCACCCAGAACATCGACGGCCTGCACCAGGCTTCCGGCATCGCCGAGGACGGCGTGATCGAGCTGCACGGCAACGGCACCTATGCGACATGCCTGACCTGCGGCTGGCGGCATGAGCTCGCGGCGATCCGGGTGGAGTTCGAGGCGAGCGGCGAGCCGGCCACCTGCATGATCTGCGCCGGCATCGTGAAGACCGCGACGATCTCCTTCGGCCAGCAGATGCCGCAGCAGCCGATGCTGCGGGCGCATGAACTGACGATGTCGGCCGATCTCTATCTCGTCGCCGGCTCTTCGCTCGTGGTCTTCCCGGCCGCGACCTTCCCAGTGATCGCCAAGCGCAACGGCGCCAAGCTCGTCATCCTCAACCGCGAGCCGACCGATCTCGATGCGATCGCCGATCTCGTCGTGCGCAGCGAGATCGGCCCGGTGCTGGCGCGACTGGCGAACTGATCAATCGCGTGAGGCGAGGGCGAGACGCAGCGCCAGCCCGCCGAAGACGGCGCCGAGGATGCGCTGCGGCCAGACCGCCAGATGCGGGCGGCTGGCGATGGCGCGGCCGAGGCGGCTCGCCGTCAGGATGACGACGCCGTTCGCGATCAGCCCCATGAGGTTGAGGATCGACGCCAGCACCACGACCTGCAGCAGCAGCGAGCCGGCCTCCGGTTTCAGGAACTGCGGCAGCAGCGCCAGCATGAACAGCGCCATCTTCGGATTGAGCAGATTGGTCAGCAGGCCCTGCAGGAAGATCTGGCGCAGCGGGAAGCGTGCAGCGTCGGCCGTCGGAGCGAAGAGCGTTGCGGGCGAGCGCAAGGTCTTCCAGGCGAGATAAACCAGATAGGCGGCGCCGGCCCAGCGCAGCGCGTCATAGGCGGTGGGCACGAGCAGGAAGAGCTGCGACAAGCCGTAGGCGGCGGCGAGTGCCTGGAGATAGCTGCCGGTTGCGATGCCGGCATAGGTCATGAAACCGGCGGCGCGGCCCTGGCTCATGCTGCGCGAGGCGGTCAGCAGCATGTCGGGGCCGGGCGTCGCGGTCAGCACGGCGCAGGCGGCGGTGAACAGAGCGAGCGTGGTGACGTCGAGCATGGCGGTGTCCTTCAGGCCAGCGGCTTGGCGAAGCGGGCGAAGGCGTCCTTCGTCGGCGTGGTGCCGGCGCCGGGCTGCTGCGGGCGCAGGAAGCAGCCATCGGCGACATTGGCGGGCTCGACGAAGGCGTCCTTGATCCAGGGGATGTATTCGAGCACCGGCGTCGCCGGGTGCCAGTAGGCGAGGTGGACATGGACCTGGCTCATCTCGCCGGCATGGGGCGCGACCGGCAGGCGATGGGCCAGCGCCAGCTCCGCCACCTGGATGTATTCGGTGATGCCGCCGAGGCGGGTGACGTCGGGCTGGACATAGTGGATCGCGCCGGCCTGGACGAAGGCGCGGAAGGCGTCGAGCGTATAGAGCTGCTCGCCGAGTGCGACCGGGATGGAGGTTGAACGGGCGAGCTCTGCATGCGAGCCGATGTCGTCGTACCAGAGCGGCTCCTCGAACCAGAACAGGTCGAGCGCCTCGGCGCGGGCGCAGAAGCGCTTGCAGGTCGGCAGGTCCCATTTGCCGTTGCCGTCGACCGCGATGGTGACATGGTCGCCGACGGCGCGGCGCACCGCCTCCAGGCGGCCGATATCGGTGATCGGATCGGCATGGCCAACCTTGAGCTTGATGCGGTGGAAGCCGTCGCGCTCGACCGCCATGCGCGCGCCCTCGACCAGCTCGTCCTTTGGGATCGAGAGCCAGCCGATATCGGTGTTGTAGGCTTCGAGCTTCGTCTTGCTGGCGCCGCCGAGCAGATGCCAGAGCGGCACGCCCACCTTTTTCGCCTTGAGATCCCAGAGCGCGACGTCGACGGCCGCCAGCGCCAGCTGGGTGATGCCGGCGCGGCCGACCCATTGCAAGGCGGGGTGGCGGGCGAGCTTGAGCCAGAGCCGCGAATGCTCGGAGGCATCCTCGCCGACGAGCAGCGGCGCGTAGCAGTCGCGCATGCAGGACGTGATCAGCCGGTCGGAAGCAAGGTCGGCATGGGTGCCGGTGAAGCCATAGCCGGTGAGGCCGTCCTCGCTGACGATCTTCGTGCCGACCACGCCCCAATGGCTGATCCGGTGGGTCGAGTCGGCGATCGAGCCGCCGGTGACCGGGATGTGGAGGATGAAGGGCTCGATGCGGGCGATGCGCATGTCGGTCTCCGAGTGCTGTCGGCGGGATCATCGACCTGATGCGCGGGGGCGACAAGGCGCAGCTTTCATCGGTCTCTCCCGCACTTTGCGCATGCTGATCATGTGGATGAGCCGGATGCGGCTGTTTCCCGACTCCGCCGGGGTGCTATCGTCACGTCACGAATCACGTTTCGCGGCGGAGATGAGCGGGACATGTCCGACGAATACGGCGACGGAGGCAGGCCACCGGTCGGCCCGCTGCAATCGCTCAACCGGATCGTGCGTCTGGACGGGCCTGAGGCGATCAGTGAGCAGGTGGTCGAGATCATCGGCCACGTCAAATGGTTCGATGTGAGCAAGGGCTACGGCTTCGTCGTGCCGCAGGATGGCGGCAGCGATGTCCTCGTCCACGTCACCACCCTGAAGCGCGACGGCTTCCACGCCATCGCCGAGGGCGCGCGCATCGTGCTTGAGGCGGTCGCCAAGGCGCGCGGTCGCCAGGCCACCCGGGTGCTCTCGATCGATACCTCCGCGGCGCGCCATCCGGCCGAGATGCCGATGCCGCGCACCAACGCGACGGTGACGCCGACCAGCGGGCTCGAGCGCATGGTGGTGAAGTGGTTCAACCGGCTGCGCGGCTTCGGCTTCGTCTCGGCCGGCGAGGGCGCTCCGGACATCTTCGTCCATATGGAGACGCTGCGCCGCTACGGCATCGTCGAGCTGATTCCGGGGCAGGTCGTGCTGGTGCGCTATGGGCCGGGGCCGAAGGGGCTGATGGCGGCCGAGGTTCGGCTGGAGCAGGGCGGGACCCCCGTCTCCCACTGAGAAGAACGATCTCCGAAAGGGCGCCTCCGGGCGCCTTTTTTATTGTGCGCCGGGTGCTTGCGGAGAATGGTTCAATTAATTCACGGATACTGGTGTGGATTTACTGCTTTGCCGTTGAATTGTGCGTAATGCCCATGATAGAGGCAGCTCGTGATTGATATTGGAGCGCGGCTCGCTTGGCTGGATGGCCGGTGGGACGGGTTCCGGAGAGCCTGCCGTGAAGCTGTTCCACCCGATCCTCGCTGGTGCGACGCTGGCCGAGCGCGCTGTCGCCTGTGCCGGTGTCTTCGCAGCGATCGCGCTCACGGCGGCGGCCGGTTTCGTGTTTCCGACCCAGTCGCCGCTGGTGGTAGCGCCGATCGGCGCCTCGGCCGTGCTGGTCTTCGTCGTGCCGGCGAGCCCGTTGGCGCAGCCCTGGCCGGTGATCGGCGGCAATGTCATTTCGGCCATGGTCGGGCTCGCGGTCGGTTGGGCGGTGCCGGATCTGACCACCGCTGCGGCGCTCGCCGTCGCGCTCGCGATCGCGATCATGTCGTTGACGCGCTCGCTGCACCCGCCGGGCGGCGCGGTCGCGCTCACGGTGGTGCTCGGCGGCCCCGCCGTGATGAAATGGGGACTGCTGTTTCCCTTCGTGCCGATCGGCCTGTGCTCGCTGACGCTGGTTGCGCTCGGCGTCGCCTTCCATGGGCTGACCTGGCGCAGCTATCCGCATCGGCCGCCGGTGGCCGGCAATGCCGCCCCGCAGGCCGCGGCGCCGGCGATGTTCAGCGCCCCCGATATCGACGAGGCGCTGGCGCAGATGGGCGAATCCTTCGACATCGCGCGCGAGGATCTCGACCGGCTGCTGCAATATGCCGAGGCGAGCGCGTTGCGGCGGCAAGCCCGGAGTTCGTGACTTCCGCCGTTCCTGAACGGAAACGGCGAATTTGAGCGAATCGATTTCACCTGACCTCAATGGACCTTCGGCTAGGCTGACCTCGTTATGAGGACATGCCGATTGCCGTGCTGCTGATCACCGACCGTCCGGAGCAGAGCGTAAAGCTCGAGCGGCTGCTGTCGCTGTGGGGGCCGTGCGACGTCGTCGACCTGAGTCGCCCGATGCGTGGCGGCCAGGCGCCGAAGCGGCTGCTCGTCAGCGATGTCGATCTGTCAAATCGCAGTGCGGTAGAGGCTGTCCGCACACAGATCGCGGATAGTCGGCGCAAGGGAACGCCCTGCCTCTGCTTGCTGCGCGATCAGTCCCCGCGCCTGACGATCCAGGCGAACGCGATCGGCGCGAGCGCGATCCTGTCCGCCGACCTGCCGACCAAGGCACTGCTCGACGAGATCGGCCGGATTCTCGCCCCGCAAGGTGTGGCGCCGATGCAGCGCCGGTTCGTGGCTGCTTCGGCGGGGATGGCCGACATGCTCTCGGCCGCCGCCGAAGGCAAAGCTCTGCCGGTCGCCGCGATAGAGGGCAGCGTCGAGGCGATCAACCGCGCAGCTGACGACCGCGATCTCGACGCCTGGCTCGACCTGGTCTGGAGCCATGACGACGCGACCTATCAGCACTGCCTGCTGGTCGCGGGCCTTGCCGCCGCCTTCGCCCATGCGCTCGGCTTCCCCGAACGAGCGCGCAAGCTCGTCACCAGCGCCGCCGTCCTGCACGACATCGGCAAGGCGCGCGTGCCGCTCGCGATCCTGCACAAATCCGGCAAGCTGACGGCGGAGGAGGTCGTGATCGTGCGCGAGCATCCGCAGATCGGCTATGAGATGCTGCTGCGGCAGGGCGCCTTCGCACGCGAGGTCGTCGAGGCCACGCGCAGTCATCACGAATATCTCGACGGCACGGGCTATCCGCAGGGGCTGAAGGCGCACGAGATCCCGGACGTCGTCCGGATGATCACGATCTGCGACATCTATGCCGCGTTGATCGAGCGGCGCTCCTACAAGGCGCCGATGGCGCCTCAGGAAGCCTATGCCGTGCTGGTCGGCATGGGTGCCAAGCTCGACGCCGACCTGCTGCGCGCCTTCGGGCCGGTGGTGCTGCCGGGCTGAGGGGATCGAAGCCGTCAAGGCATCGGCCGGCCCGTCGACTTGAATATGCCACATCCCCGGTATACCCGGATGCTCCCACGCCGGACAGGATGAACGCAGACATGGATTTCCACCCGACCGCAACGCCGCTTCGCCTTGCCGCCGGGGACTTCCGTATCCATGCCTGCTTCGATCACCCTGTCCAAATTGAGCTGGTCCACGCCTGACGGGCGCAACCTCTTCTCCGATATCGATCTATCCTTCGGGCCGGAGCGCACCGGTCTCGTCGGCCGCAACGGCGTCGGCAAGACCACGCTGTTCAAGCTGATCGCGGGCGAAGTGCCGCCCGCGTCAGGGAGCGTCGCAACGAGCGGCAAGCTTGCGGTCCTGACCCAGTCGTCAACACAGGTCTCCGCCGAGACCGTGGCCGATCTGTTCGGCGCTACACCGGCCTTGGCCGTGCTGGAGCGGGCTGAGCGCGGAGATGCGACGGCCAGCGAGATCGCCGAGGCCGATTGGACCCTGGAGGCGCGTCTCGCTACGGCGCTTGCTCGCTTCCGGCTGGACATGCCGGCGGCGACGCCTCTCGCCTCGCTGTCGGGCGGGCAGCGGACGCGGGTGGGCCTGGCCGCACTTCTCTTCGCCGAGCCCGATTTCCTGCTCCTCGACGAGCCGACCAATAATCTCGACGGCGACGGCCGCGATGCCGTGATCGACATGCTCGCGGGCTGGCGCGCCGGGGCGATCGTGATCAGCCATGACCGAGACCTGCTCGAAACCATGGATGCCATCGTGGAGCTCAGCACGCTCGGCGCGGCGCGTTATGGCGGCAACTGGTCCCATTACCGGGAGCAGAAGGCGCTCGGCCTGGCTGCCGCCCGGCAAGATCTGGCGACGGCCGAGCAGCGTCTCGCCGATGTGACGCGCGGCAGTCAGGCCGCGACCGAGCGCCAGGCCCGCAGGGACGGGGTGGGCAAGCGCAAGCGCGCCAAGGGCGACATGCCGCGCATCCTGATGGGGATGATGAAGAATCGCAGCGAGAACAGCGGCGGCAAGGCCGCGCTTCTGGCCGAGCGGCAACAGACGCAGGCGCAGGCGGCGATCGCAGCGGCACGCAGCCGCATCGAGATCCTTCAGCCGCTTTCGGTCGCGGTTCCCGCGTCCGGGCTCGCAGTCGGCAGGACGGTGGTGCGGGTCGAAGGCCTGCATGGCGGGCATGCGCCCGGCCGTCCGATCATCCGGGATCTGTCGTTCGCGATGACCGGGCCCGAGCGTGTCGCGGTGACCGGCCCGAACGGCTCGGGCAAGACGACGCTGCTTCGGCTGCTGACTGGCGAGCTCGCGCCATCGGCAGGGGAGGTCCGGCTCGATGTGGATTGGGCCTTGCTCGACCAGAGCGTCGGCATCCTCGAGGCGTCAGCCTCGATCAGGGACAATTTCCGGCGTCTCAATCCCGGCAGCGACGAGAACGCCTGCCGGGCCGCGCTCGCCCGCTTCAAGTTCCGGGCCGACGCTGCGTTGCAGGAGGTCGCGACGCTGAGCGGTGGCGAACTGATGCGTGCGGGCCTGGCCTGCGTGCTTGGTGGGAGCAATCCGCCGAGCCTGCTGATTTTGGACGAGCCGACGAACCATCTCGACATCGACTCGATCGAAATCATCGAGGCCGGCTTGCGCGCCTATGACGGAGCGCTGCTCGTCGTCAGCCACGATAGACGCTTTCTGGAGGAGATCGCGATATCGCGCCTGATAGAGCTGGCACCGGAGGATTGATCGGGGCCGGCGCGACTAAACGGACGGGCAGGGCGCTCCTGTAAGGGAGCGCCGAGCGTTTTGTTCAGAGCGCGAAGGACGTGCCGCAGCCGCAGGAGCTGGTCGCGTTCGGATTGGTGATCCGGAAGGACTGGCCGACGAGGTCGTCGACGAAATCGATGGTCGAGCCGTCGAGCAGTTCGAGCGAGGTCTCGTCGATCAGGACGGTCGCGCCGTCTCGCTCGATCACGATATCGTCCGGCGCCTTCTGCCGGTCGATGTCGAAGACGTACTGGAATCCCGAGCAGCCGCCGCCGGCGACGCTGACGCGCAGCATCGCGCCGGGAGCCTCGCTCGCCATCACCGCGAGGATGCGACTCGCGGCCTTGTCGGTCAGCGAGATCGCGTGCGGCTTGGCTTCGATCGCCATGGTCATGCGCAGAACATCCTTGCTCCTGCCTCGTGCACAAAGGTAATGGCCGCACAGCGGGCCTTCAAGCCACGCCTGCCCGAGGGGCTGCCATGCCGCACGCACACGATACCGCCCCCGCCATGGCTCCGGAGCCAGGCGAACGCTGGCGCGCCGCTTACGCCTGCCGTTCGACCACGAGCCGCGGCCGGCTGGTCGAGGAGCCGGGCTCGGCGACACGCAACCAGTTCCAGCGTGATCGCGACCGCATCATCCACTCCACCGCCTTCCGCCGGCTGAAGCATAAGACCCAGGTCTTCGTCTCGCATGAGGGCGACCACTTCCGCACCCGCCTGACCCATACGATCGAGGTGGCGCAGATCGCTCGCGCCTTGGCTCGCGCGCTCGGGCTCGACGAGGATCTGGCCGAGGCGCTGGCACTGGCGCATGATCTCGGCCACACACCCTTCGGCCATACCGGCGAGGACGCGCTCGACGAATGCATGGCTGGCTTCGGCGGCTTCGACCACAACGCCCAGACGCTGCGGATCGTCACCCGGCTGGAGCGGCGCTATGCCGGCTTTGACGGGCTCAACCTGACCTGGGAAACACTTGAAGGGCTGGTCAAGCACAATGGTCCGCTGCTGGGCGCCGATGGAAAACCGACCGAGCGTTACGCCAAGACGGGCATTCCGGTGGCGATTCTCGAATACCAGGAGAAGCAGGACCTCTGGCTCGACAGCCATGCCTCGGCCGAGGCGCAGGTCGCGGCGCTCGCCGACGATATCGCCTACAACGCCCATGACATCGATGACGGCCTGCGCGCCGGGCTGTTCGATCTCTCCGAATTGCGCGCGGTGCCCTTCCTCGCCGGGCTTCTCGATGAGATCGATGCGTTGCATCCCGGGCTGGAGCGGCCCCGCGCGATCAACGAAATGGTGCGGCGGGTGATCACCTGCTTCGTCGAGGACGTGATCGCCGAGTCCGAGGGGCGGATCGCTGCGCTGGCGCCAGAGGATGCCGACGCGATCAGGCGAGCGGGGGCGCCGGTCGTCGCTTTCTCGTCGGCGATGGTCGCGGCCGACAAGGCGATCAAGGGCTTCCTCTATCCGAACATGTACCGGCATCCGCGCATCGGCGTGATCCGCAAGGAGGCGGCCGACATCGTCCGCGACCTGTTCGTGCGCTTCCAGGCGCAGCCGCAGGCCATGCCGGCGGAGTGGGCTGCCGGCTGCGAAGAGCTCGACGAGGCGCGCCTGGCGCGCCGGGTTTCCGACTACATCGCCGGCATGACCGATTCCTACGCGCTCGACGAGCACCGGCGCCTGTTTGACGCCACCCCGTCGCTGCGATAGGGCCGGGCGCTTCCTTACGCATCTCTGGTCGCCATGAACATTTTCGAGACTTTCTCCGCACGCCTTGCCACTGTCCTGACCGGGCTGGCTGAAACCGGCCGCATTCCGGCCGGGCTGTCGCTGGCGCGCGTCGTGGTCGAGCCGACCAAGGACCCGGCCCATGGCGATCTCGCCATCAACGCCGCCATGGTGCTGGCCAAGGAAGCTGGCATGGCGCCGCGCGCGCTGGCCGAGCTGATCGTCGCCGAGCTGGCCAAGGACAGCGATGTCCTCAAGGCCGAGATCGCCGGGCCCGGCTTCATCAACCTGACGCTGCAACCTGCTGTTTTCACAGAGGTTCTGAAGGCGGCGGTTCTGGCCGGCTCCGAGCATGGCCGCGGCGCGGCCAAGCGTGAACCCAGGATCAATGTCGAATACGTCTCGGCCAATCCGACCGGGCCGATGCATGTCGGCCATGGCCGCGGCGCTGTGTTCGGCGATGCGCTGGCGAGCCTGCTCGCCTTCGCTGGCCACGACGTCACCCGCGAATACTACATCAACGACGCCGGCGCCCAGGTCGACGTGCTCGCCCGCTCCGCCTTCCTGCGCTATCGCGAGGCGCTCGGCGAGGATATCGGCGCGATCCCGGAAGGGCTCTATCCCGGCGACTACCTGGTCTCGGTCGGGCAGGCGCTTGCCGAGCAGTATGGGCCGTCGCTGCGCGACAAGCCCGAATGGGACTGGCTGCCGCTGGTGCGCCAGGCGGCGATCGACGGCATGATGGCGATGATCCGCGACGACCTCGCCGCGCTCGGCGTCGTCCATGACCTGTTCTTCTCCGAGCGTTCGCTGCAGGGGCGGGACGGCAATTCCAACGCCGTGCACCAGACGATCGAGGATCTGCGGGCTCGCGACCTCGTCTATGAGGGCCGGCTGCCGCCGCCAAAGGGCCAGAAGGACGAGGATTGGGAGGATCGCGAGCAGACGCTGTTCCGCGCCACCAAGTTCGGCGACGACGTCGACCGCCCGTTGCTGAAGTCTGATGGCAGCTACACCTATTTCGCCAACGACATCGCCTATCACCGCTCGAAGTTCACCCGCGGCTTCGCCGAGATGATCGACGTCTGGGGCGCCGACCATGGCGGTTACGTCAAGCGCATGCAGGCGGCTGTGAAGGCGGTGACGAACGGAGAGGGCGCGCTCGACGTCAAGCTCTGCCAGCTCGTCCGCCTGCTGCGCAATGGTGAGCAGGTCCGGATGTCGAAGCGCTCCGGCGACTTCGTCACGCTGCGCGAAGTCATCGACGAGGTCGGCCGCGATGCGGTGCGCTTCATGATGATCTTCCGCAAGAACGACGCGACGCTCGACTTCGACCTCGCCAAGGTGGTCGAGCAGTCGAAGGACAACCCGGTCTTCTACGTCCAGTATGCGCATGCGCGCTGCGCTTCGATCTTCCGGCAGGCGGCCGAGGCCTTCCCCGATCTCGACCTCACGCCGCAGGCGCTGGCGCAGGCCGACCTTGGCCTGCTGACCGATGAGTCGGAGATCGGCATCGTCAAGATGATTGCCGCTTATCCGAGGATGATTGACGCCGCGGCTTCGTCACACGAGCCCCATCGTGTCGCCTTCTTCGTGCACGATCTGGCAAGCGCCTTCCACTCGCTGTGGAACAAGGGCAAAGACTCGCCGCAATTACGGTTCGTTAATCAAACTGATCGAAAGTCGACCTCGGCAAGATTGGCGTTCGTGCATGCGGTACGCAGCGTCCTTGCTTCCGGTCTGGCGGTCGTTGGGGTGACGGCGCCGGAGGAGATGCGCTGACGGGATCCATCCCGGCGCATCGGGTGCTTTGCGGATCAGAACGATCCGGCCAGCGCCCGCCGGGTCCGATACGAAGGCGGCGTTGGCCGGCATGCCGGAAGGCGGGTCGGCTAAGGCTTTCGTCAGATTGACCGCGCTGTGGCGGCGTCCTTTGATGGATGGCGGCATGCGCTGGAATGGATCATGTCATGAGCGAGCCAGCTAGAAACCGTTTCGCCCTCGATCTCGACGATCTGGAGCGTCAGCTGCGCGGAGCGGCCCAGCCGCAGAAGCCCGGCGCGGCTTCCGATCCGCTGATGGAACTGACCCGCCTCGTCGGTCAGGACGATCCGCTGAAGGAGCTCTTCGCCGGTCGCCCCGCCGAACAGGCGCGTCCCGCGGCTCCGCCTGCGCCGCAGCCCGCTTCCTGGTCCGGCCACCGGACCGAGCCGAGCTTCCAGCCGACGCTGGTTACTGCGCCGCCGGTGCAGTCTGCCCCGCCGCCGGCCGATGTGCGCGGCGCGCTTGACGAGTTCGAGGCGCTGCTGCGCCGGACCGAGCCGGTGCGCACTGCGTCGCCGCAACCCGTCGCGAAGGCGCCTGCGGCCCCGGTGCATGACTATGACGAACCGGAGCCGCTTCCGACGCGCGCGCAGCCCTATGCGATGCAGCAGGACGGGCCGCACGCCTATGTCCCCGAGCAGCCGCGCGACCTCGACGAGGCGGCCGGGCAGGTCTACGCCCAGCCGCAGGCCTATGCTCCCCAGCCTGCGCCGGACTATCATCAGGCTGCGCCGGACTATGACGCGCAGCATCAGGATGCCGAGGACGAGCCTCGCAACTTCCGGCGCTCGCGGTCGCGCAAGGGCATGCTGACGGCGGCGGCACTGGTCATCGTCGCGGTCGGCGGCGTCGGAGCCGCCATGGTCTTCCGCAACGGGAAACCGGCCGGCATCAACGGCCAGCCGCCGGTGATCGCGGCCGATACCGGCCCGTCCAAGGTCGCTCCCGTCAATCCGGGCGGCGCCGAGATTCCGAACCAGAACAAGCAGATCTACGAGCGCAGCGGCGACGCCAGCGCCGACAAGACCAAGGTGGTCAGCCGCGAGGAGCAGCCGGTCGACGTGCAGCAGGCGGCGCGCTCCATGGCGCCGCGTCCGACGCAGGCCTCGAACGGCGCGATCACACCGACCGATACCGCCGCCGCAGGTCTCGCTTCCACGGAACCCGGCCTGGTGCCGATCCCGGCCGTGCCGGGGCTCGGTGAGCCGCGCAAGGTCCGCACCGTCGCGATCCGTCCCGACGGCACACCGGCGCCGGCGAATGCCGCTGCGACGAACGGCGTTGGACAGGGCATCGTGACCGGCTCGGCTCCGTCGAATCGCCCGGCCTCGGCGACCCCGGCCCAGACCGCCCAGGTGGCTGCGCGCTCGCAGCAGCCGGGCGCGACGCCGGCCATGGCGCCGAAGACGCAGGAGCGCGCCGCCGCCCCGGCGACCCCGCCGGCTGCGCAGACACCGCCTGCCGCCACCCGCACAGCCGCGCTCGCACCGCAGCAGGCCGAGCCGGCGGCGACCGCGCCGCGGGCCGACCCGAATGGCGGCTTTGTTGTGCAGCTCGGCGCACCGGGCAGCGAGGCCGAGGCACGTGCCACCTTCGCAGCCTTGCAGCGCAAATACCCCGGCCAGCTCAGCGACCAGAGCCCGATCGTGCGCAAGACCGAACTCAACGGCAAGACGGTCTACCGCCTGCGCGTCGGCCCGTACTCCCGCGAGGATGCGAGCTCGATGTGCTCGGCGCTGCAGGCCGCCGGCGGGCAGTGCTTCATCGCCAAGAACTGAGCGGGCGCAAGCGGAGCCGCAGGCCCCGCCGCCGATAGAACCCAGGCCGGCCGCGATCGTCGCGGCCGGCTTTTGCTTGCGCTGGGCTTTCCCGGCGGGGCAGGCTGGACTGACTCTCCAGCTATGCAGGCCGCCCGATGTCTCCCGATCCGATTTCCAGCCGCGCCGCCGACCTGCGCTTCCTCGATTGCGAGGGCTCGGCGCCAGAGGCCGTGCCACAGGGGGCGGTCGCGGTCATCGGCATTCCAGCTGCGACGCCCTATGCGTCCGGCCGCGCCCATAGCGAGTCGGCGCCGGCCGCGATCCGCAGCGCCAGCGCGGCTCAGGTCGGCAAGCTGACGCATTACGATTTCGATCTCGGCGGGCCGCTGCTGCCTGACGGAGGGCGGCTGGTCGATTGCGGCGATCTTGCCTTCGACCCCGACGACCTGCCCGGCAATCGCGCGCGAATCGCGGATGCCTATCGGACATTGTTGGCGCGTGGCGCCACACCATTGCTGCTCGGTGGCGACGACAGCGTCCAGATCCCGGTGCTCGCTGTCTTCGCCGAACGAGGCGAGATCACCATCCTGCAGGTCGACGCCCATATCGACTGGCGCGAGGAGGTCGAGGGCGAGCGCTTCGGCCTGTCGAGCACGATGCGGCGGGCGTCCGAGCTCGACGGCGTCAGGATGATCGTCCAGGTCGGCGCCCGCGGCACCGGCAGCGCCCGGCCCTCGGACGTGGCGGAGGCGAAGGCTGCCGGGGCGCAACTGATCGACATGAGCATCCTGCGGGCGAAGGGGATGGCGCCGGCAATCGAAGCCGTTCCGCCCGGTCGGCCGGTGGTGGTCTGCTTCGATGTCGACGGTTTCGATCCCGCCGTCGTGCCCGCGGTGCTCGGCCGCACGCCCGGCGGGCTTGCCTTCGGCGATGTCGTCACGCTGCTGAACGGCGTGGCGGAGCGGGCGCCGATCATCGGCTTCAACATCGTCGAATTCGTGCCGGAGGCCGATATCGACGGCCTCGGCACGCGCACGGTCTGCCGGCTCGCCATGCTGGGCGCCGGGCTGCTGGCTCGCGGCGCCGCGCGCTGAAGCGCCCTGTCCCCGGCGCATGCCGCTCCTCCGGCGGCGCCGTTTTGCCGCTGCGGCAGGCGAGGTAGCGTCGCGCTACCCAGACGAGCCGCGCCGCAGGGCGCCGAGCACTCGCCCGATGAGAGGAACACCATGGACCGCCGCAAGCTGATCAAGACGACCGCCGCCGGGGCCGCCGCCGCGACCATCGCCGCGCCGGCGATCGCGCAGACCAATCCGAAGATCAGCTGGCGCCTGACCTCGAGCTATCCGAAGAGCCTCGACACGCTGTTCGGCATCTCGACCCATGTCGCCAAGCGCGTCGCCGAGGCGACCGACGGCAATTTCCAGATCCAAACCTTCGCCGCCGGCGAGATCGTGCCGGCGCTGCAGGCGCTCGACGCCGTCCAGAACGGCACGGTCGAGTGCAGCCACACGCTGGCGAGCTTCTATATCGGCAAGGACACCGCCTTCGCCTTCGAGACCTCGCTGCCCTTCGGCCTCAACACCCGCCAGCAGAACGCCTGGCTCTACCAGGGCGGTGGGCTCGAGCTCTGCCGCGACCTGATGAAGAAGTTCGGCGTGCACACGATTCCCTCGGGCAACACCGGCGCGCAGATGGGCGGCTGGTTCCGCAAGGAGATCAAGAGCGCCGCGGATCTCCAGGGGCTGAAGTTCCGCATCGCCGGCCTCGGCGGCCAGATCATGGCCAAGCTCGGCGTTGTCCCACAGACGCTCGGCGGTGGTGACATCTATCCGGCGCTGGAGCGCGGCACGATCGATGCGGCCGAGTTCTCCGGCCCCTATGACGACGAGAAGCTCGGCTTCGTGAAGGTGGCGAAGTACTATTACTATCCCGGCTTCTGGGAAGGCTGCGCCAATGTCAGCTTCATCGCCAACAGCGAGAAGTGGAACGGGCTGCCGGCGCATTACCGCGCTATCGTCGAGGCGGCCTGCGCCGAGGCGAATGCGCTGTGCGTGGCGAAGTACGACCATGGCAACCCGGATGCGCTGCTGCGCCTGATCGCGGCCGGTGCCGAACTGCGCGCGTTCCCGCAGGACGTGATGCAGGCCGCCTTCAAGGAAGCTTTCACGCTCTATGCCGACCAGGCGGCGAAGAACCCGAACTTCAAGACGCTGTGGGATTCCTTCCTGCCGTACTGGAAGAAGGAGCAGCTCTGGTTCCGCGTCGCCGAGTTGCCGTTCGACGCGTTCAACGCGCAGGCGTCGCAGTCACTGCGGTAAATGTCGTCATGCTCGGGCTTGACCCGAGCATCTCAGGCCGGAGGAGGCTGCGTCTGGTGCCTTCTCGTCCTGAGATTCTCGGGTCTGCGCTGCGCTTCGCCCGAGAATGACGCGATGCAGCGTCCCTTCGAATCGGCGATAACGGCGCCATGACCTCGCGCGCCTTCATCGCCGGCTGCCTCGGCACGAGCCTCACCCCCGACGAGCGGGCCTTCTTCCGCGATGCCCGGCCCTGGGGCTTCATCCTGTTCAAGCGGAATACGCAGGATCCGGCGCAAGTGGCTGCGCTGACGGCGCAGATGCGCGATTGCGTCGGCTGGCAGGCGCCGATCCTGATCGACCAGGAAGGCGGGCGGGTGCAGCGGATGGGGCCGCCGCACTGGCCGCCCTATCCGCCGGCGCTGGCCTTCCTCGCGATCAACGATCCCGTCCAGCAGCGCGAGGTCGTCCGGCTCTCGGCGCGGCTGATGGCGCATGACCTGAAGAGCGTCGGCATCGATGTCGACTGCCTGCCGGTGCTCGATGTGCCGATCGCCGGCAGCCATGACGTGATCGGCAACCGCGCCTATGCGCGGGATCCTGCCATCGTGGCGACGCTTGGCCGCGCGGCCGCCGAGGGGCTTTTGGCCGGCGGCGTGCTGCCGGTGGTCAAGCACATGCCGGGCCATGGCCGGGCCAAGGCCGACAGCCATCACGATCTGCCGGTGGTCGAGGCCAGTCTCGACGAGTTGCGCGCCCATGACTTCCGGCCGTTCCGGCATCTCGCCGACATGCCGCTGGCGATGACGGCGCATGTCGTCTTCACCGCGCTCGACAAGCGCCGGCCAGCGACGGTCTCGCGCAAGATCGTCCGAGAGATCATGCGCGGCGAGCTCGGCTATGACGGTCTGATCATGACCGACGATATCTCGATGAAGGCGCTGTCGGGCAGCTTCGAAGAGAAGGCGAGGGCGGCGATTCGGGCCGGCGTCGACGTGGTGCTGCACTGCCATGGCATCATGGATGAGATGGTCGCAGTCGCCGGCGCCGTTCCGGATATGACCGGACAGCGCGCCCGCCGCGCCGCGATGGCGCTGGCGCGCATCCGGCACGAGCCGGAACCGCTCGATGTGGACAGCACCCGCGCCCACCTTGCCAGCGCCCTTGCTTTGAGCGGCGGTTAGGCTGATTCTCTCCCCGGGGTTGTTGCTCCGCCGGATTGGCGGGGCAGGACATGGGGAACAGGCCATCGATGGCCGCTGAGCTGCCATTCCAGGAGGACGGCACGCCGGAACGCGCGTCCGGCGAACCCTCGTTCGTGATCGATGTCGACGGCTATGAAGGGCCGCTCGACCTGCTGCTCGATCTTGCCCGCCGCCAGAAGGTCGATCTCGCCCGTATCTCGATCCTGGCGCTGGCCGAGCAGTACCTCTCCTTCATCGAGACGGCGCGGGCGCTGCGATTGGAGCTCGCCGCCGACTATCTCGTGATGGCGGCCTGGCTCGCCTACCTCAAGTCGCGCATGCTGCTGCCGGAGCCGCCCAAGGGCGAGGAGCCGAGCGCGGCCGATCTCGCGACCGCCCTGGCGCTGCGCCTGAAGCGGCTGGAGACGATCCGTGCGGCGGCGCAGCGGCTCGCGACCCGTGAGCGGCTCGGCCGCGACGTCTTCGCCCGCGGTGCGCCGGAAGTGATCGCCTCGTCCGGCCGGCCGACCTGGGAAGCGGAGCTCTACGACCTGCTCGCCGCCTATGCGCAGCAGCGCCAGAAGCGCATCCGCCAGCCGATGAGCGTCGGCCATCGCCAGGTGCTGTCGCTGGTCGAGGCGCGCGAGGCGCTGGCGCGGCTGGTCGGCGAGGCCGGCGAGTGGACCGCGATCGACGGCTATCTCACCCGCTATATGAGCAGCCATGGCCTGCCGGTCGAGACGATGACCGCGACGGTGCGGGCCTCCTCGCTCTCGGCAATGCTGGAGATGGTGCGCGAAGGCCTGCTCGACCTGCGCCAGGACGGCGCCTTCTCGCCGCTCTATGTCCGTCGCCGCTCGGAGCGGCCGCCGACGCTCGGCCTGTGAGGCGCTGATGGCCGTGGCTGAAGCCGAACGCGAGGACGAGGACGACTGGGATGCCGACGAGGCGCTGGCGCGCGCCTGCCGCATCGTCGAGGCCCTGCTGTTCGCCTCGGTGCAGCCGCTCCCGGCCGAGGAACTGGCGAAATCGGTACCGGCCAATGTGCCGATCGAGCGGGTGATCGCCGAATTGCAGCAGACCTACGCCCTGCGCGGGGTGACCCTGCACCGTGTCGCCGGCGGCTATGCCTTCCGCACCGCGCCGGATCTCGCCTATCTGCTCGCGCCCGAGGCCGAGCCGCCGCGCAAGCTCTCGCGCGCCGCGCTGGAGACGCTCGCCATCATCGCCTACCACCAGCCGGTGACGCGGGCCGAGATCGAGGAGATCCGCGGCGTCGCCACCGCCAAGGGCACGCTCGACATCCTGCTCGAAGCCGGCTGGGTGCGCCTGCGCGGCCGGCGGCGCTCGCCGGGGCGGCCGGTGACCTTCGGGACCACGCCCGCCTTCCTCGACCATTTCGGGCTGGACCGCATCGACGACCTGCCGGGGCTGGAGGAACTGAAGGGCGCCGGCTTCATCGAAGGGCGCCTCGCCAAGGACCTCACCGTGCCGGTGCCCGACGACGATCCGTCCTTACGCGACGACGAGGACCCGCTCGGCGACCTGTTCACGCCGCTTGACGACGGCGACGCCAGCTAGCACAGCGCAGGCGATCGCGCCCGGCGGGCCGGCAGGAGAACGACTTGGCTCGGACCGAAAGCAAGATGCGCTGGCTGGGGTGGGGACGGCGCGGCACGGCCGGCGCCGCGATCCCGATGGCGCTTGGCTTCGACGGGGTAACTCAGCGATTCGGCGCGGTGACGGCATTGGACGATGTCTCGCTCAGCGTCGCGCCCGGCGAGATCGTCGCGCTGCTCGGCCATTCCGGCTGCGGCAAGACGACGCTGCTGCGGCTCGCCGCCGGGGTGGAGCGTCCGAGTTCGGGTCGCGTTTTGCTCGAAGGCCGCGACGTCTCCTCGCCCGCTCATTTCGTCGAGCCGGAGGCGAGAGGGGTCGGCCTGGTCTTCCAGGACTACGCGCTCTTTCCGCATCTTTCGGTGCGCGAGAACGTCCGCTTCGGCCTGCGCGGCTATGGCAATGCCGAGGCCGATGCGACGGCCCTGCGCGCCATCGCCCGCGTCGGCCTCGCCGACCTTGCCGAGGCCTATCCGCACATGTTGTCGGGCGGCGAGCAGCAGCGCGTGGCGCTCGCCCGCGCCGTGGCGCCGCGGCCCGGCGTGCTGCTGATGGACGAGCCCTTCTCCAATCTCGACCGGCGCCTGCGCGATGTCGTGCGCGACGAGACCATGGCGCTGCTGCAGGAGATCGGCGCGACCTCGATCATCGTCACCCATGACCCTGAGGACGCGATGCGCGTCGCCGACCGGATCGTGCTGATGCAGCAGGGCCGGATCGTCCAGAGCGGCACTGCCGAAGAGCTCTATCGCCGGCCCGCCAGCCTCTTTGCCGCCCGATTTTTCTGCGATCTTACCGAGATCGAGGCCGTCGCGCAGGACGGCGCCGTCGATACCCCGCTCGGGCGGTTCCCGGCGCCCGGTTTGGTGGATGGCGCTCCGGCTGTCGTCGGCATCCGCCCTCAGGCGATCCGGCTGGTGCCGAAAGGGTTCTGCCTGCAGGCGCGGGTGGTGACGCGGCGCTTCCTCGGCGAGGTCGACCATGTCGAGCTTGCGGTCGATGGTCTCGACAAGCCCCTGGTGGCGCGGCTGCCACTGCGCGGTTCGGTCGCCGAGGGCGAGGATGTAGGCATCGACATTGCGATGGACGAAGTCCTTGTGTTCCCTGTAGGGGACACCTAGTTTCCGGCACAAGCATCTGGCCCCTCGAAACAAGTCGGGCCGCGCGTTCAAATTCGGAGGAGTACCGCCATGGGTGGCGTCAGCATCTGGCACTGGATCGTCGTCGGCGTCATCGTCATGCTGCTGTTCGGCCGCGGCAAGGTGTCCGAACTGATGGGCGATGTTGCCAAAGGCATCAAGTCGTTCAAGAAGGGCATGGCCGAGGACGACACGCCGCCGCCGGCCGCGCAGCAGCCTGCGGATCCCAAGGTGATCGACCAGACGGCCCAGACCGCGAGCCCGCAGCCGGCCAAGGCCGAGACCAAGGCCTGATCTCGTAGGAGCGGACCTGCCGATCAGGTGAATCCTGATCGGTTTCGATTCCGGCGCCTTCCCGGCGCCCTACAAGATTTCCAGAGGACCGGCCGTCGATGTTCGACATCGCCTGGAGCGAAATGCTGCTGATCGGGGGTGTCGCGCTCGTCGTGATCGGCCCCAAGGAACTGCCGGGCGCACTGCGCACGGCCGGGCAGGCGATCGGCAAGATCCGGCGCATGGCGGCCGAATTCCAGGGCCAGTTCAACGACGCGATGCGCGAGGCCGAGCTTCACGACCTGAAGAAGCAGGTCGACGACATCGGCAACTCGATCCAGGCCTCGACCAATTTCGATCCGATCGAGCCGATGAAGGATTTCGGTGCTGCCGACGCCTCGAAGCCAGCTGCGGCCGAGGACAAGGCGATGAAGGACGCCGAGGCGACGCTCGCTGCGCTGCCAGCGCCTGAGTTGCCGGCGCCCGTCAGTATCGAGCCGGCCCCTGTCGCCGAACCCGTGCCGGAAGAGAAGCCCAAGCGCCGCCGCAAGACAGTTGCGACCGAGGAGCCGGCCGTGCCGGCCGAGGTCGCGGCTGAAGAGCCGCCGGCCAAGCCTGCCCGCAAGCGCAAAGCCAAGGCCGCCGAGGCCGAGGGCGGAGAGACGGCATGAGCGTCGTCGAGACGAATACCGAGGCGAAGCGCGATGGCGAGGACGAGATCGAGGCCTCGCGCGCGCCGCTGATCGACCATCTGATCGAATTGCGCTCGCGGCTGATCAAGTCGCTGATCGCCTTCCTGATCATGTTCTTCGTCTGCTTCGCCTTCTCGACGCAGATCTACAACACGCTCGTGCTGCCCTATGTCTGGGCGGCAGGATCGAGCGCCAATGCGCAGCTGATCTATACCGGCCCGCTCGAGCTGCTCTTCACGCACATCAAGGTCGCGGCCTTCGGCGCCGGCTTCTTCGCCTTTCCGGTGATCGCGACGCAGATCTACAAATTCGTCGCGCCCGGCCTCTACAAGAACGAGCGTCAGGCTTTCGCGCCTTATCTGGCGGCGACGCCGATCTTCTTCGTGCTCGGCGCGGCGCTGGTGTTCTTCTTCGCGATGCCGGTGCTGATGAAGTTCTCGATCGGCATGCAGCAGGCGGCGACCGAGAACCAGGCAGGCATCGCGCTGCTGCCCAAGGTCAGCGAGTACCTCTCGCTGATCATGACGCTGATCTTCGCCTTCGGCATTTCCTTCCAGCTGCCGGTGATCCTGACCCTGCTCGGGCAGGCGGGGATCATCGATTCGCAGTTCCTGAAGGACAAGCGCCGCTACGCCATTGTCTTCGTCTTCGTGATCGCGGCCGTGCTGACCCCGCCCGACGTGATCTCGCAGTTGATGCTCGCGGTGCCGATGCTGCTGCTCTACGAGCTCTCGGTGTTCTCGGTGCGCCGTGTCGAGAAGAAGCGCGATGCGACGAAGGCGGCCGAGGACGCAGACGCCTAGCGCAGCTCGGCTACCCATCCAGCTCATGTGATCACTCGTTCAATAACGACGCGATCCGCCACAGGCCGTTGAAGCCGCTGGCGGATCGCGGCGCTGCGCCCGCCCGCCACTGCCGAACCAACGCTTCCCCGTCACGTTGATGCACAGGCTTGTGATCCGCGACCGCGGAGCCTTGCTCGCAACACAATGTTAAGATGAACGGCAGATGAACGAACGTGCGGCCGCCTCACAGGCCGTGCAGGTGGATGCGGTGGTGACGTGAGCGGATTCTGGCGCCTGATGCTGTTCGGAAAAGGGCCGCGCGATGCGGCCTCGCCCGGCCGCGACCTGCGCATCGACGTGATCCGCGGCCTGATCCTGCTCGTCATCTTCGTCAACCACATGCCGGGCAACATCGTCTCGGCCGCGATGCCGCACAATTACGGCTTCTCCGATGCCGCCGACATCTTCGTGCTGCTCGCCGGCGTCTCGGCCGCCTTCGCCTATGGAAGGCTGATCGACCAACGCGGGCTGCTCGTCGGCTCGCTCAAGGTCGGCGCCCGGATCTGGACGCTCTACATCGCGCACCTCGCGCTGTTCGTGCTGGTCTGCGGCATCGTCGCGACCGCGGTGGTGCGCACCCAGAACGCGCTCTATGTCGAGGCGATCAATATCCAGCCCTTCTTCAGCGACACGCCGGCGGCGATCGTCAATGCGCTGGGCCTTGTCTACCAGCCCTATTATCTCGACATCCTGCCGCTCTATATCGTGCTGCTGGCGGCGTTCCCGTTGATCTACGTCACCGCGCGGACGAGCCCGCTGGCGGCGCTCGCGGTCTCCGTCGCAATCTGGCAGGGCGCTACCCATGCCGGCCTCAACCTGCCGAACCATCCGGGCGATGGCGGCTGGTTCTTCAATCCCTTCGCCTGGCAGATGTTGTTCTCGTTCGGTGTCGTCATCGGCCGGCTCGGACTGGTCGGGGCCGGCGTGCCGAAGCTGCGCCTGCTCGATTTCGCGGCTGTCGTCGTCCTCGTCTTCGCCGGGATGGTGAAGCTGTCTTCGGGCAATCCGTTCGGCATCGCGCTCATGAACGATTGGATCGACAGCCTGCAGATCGGCATCGACAAGACCAATCTCGCCTGGCCGCGCGTCGCGCATCTGGCGGCGTTGGCCTGGCTGGTGCTGCGCTTCGTGCGGCCCGATGCCGGTATCCTGACCGGGCTGGCCGGCCGGCGGCTGGCCGCACTCGGGCGGCATTCCCTGGAAGTCTTCTGTGCCGGGATCGTGCTGGCGATCGCCGGGCAGATCATCCTTGCGGAGACCTCCTTCACCCTTTGGGTCCAGTTGCTCGTGACGCTGGGCGGGATTACCATCCTGCTCGGGCTAGGAACGTTTCTGTCGTGGTACAAGACGCTTACGGCACGCGCCGCCAGCGCCCCGCGCGAGCAGGCCGCTACGGCCTGAGCGCTCTCCTTCTGCTCCTGGCGTCGGCTTTGCCGGCATTCGCCGGGCCTAAGCCGCTCGCTCAAATGGTGGATGGGCGCTGCCGGGCTGGTGCGGCCCAGCACCCGTTCAAGCCGATCCTGGCGGCCTCCAAGCGCAATCTGGCGGAGACCAACCGGCTCAGCATCGTCGCGCTGGGCTCGTCGACCACGGCCGGGACCGGTACCAGCGACGCCGATCGCAGCTATCCCGCCGTGCTTGAAGCCGAGTTGCGCCGGCGCCTGCCCGGGCGCGAGATCAAGGTGCTCAATCTCGGCGTCGGCGGCCAGTCGGCCTATGAGATGTATCTGCGGCTCGAGGCCGAGGTCATTCCCGAGAAGCCGTCCCTGGTGATCTGGCAGACGGCGGTGAACGACGCCATTCGCGATATCGGCGAGGAGAAGCTCGCCAAGATCCTGCGCAAGGGTGCCCACAAGCTGCAGGAGGCCGGGATCGACCTCGTGCTGATGGACATGCCCTGGCTGCCGCGCGAGGGCCGCTATCCGAAATATGACGATTACCGCGCCGTGCTGGCGAAGACGGCGAGCGAGAGCGGCGTCCCGGTCTTCCCGCGCTATGCGATGATGAAGAACTGGTCGGGCTCGAAGCAGTTCAGCGAGGAGGAGATCGTCGGCATGGACGGGCTGCAGGTGGTCGAGGCCGGCTATCGCTGCCTCGCCATCCGCCTTGCCGACGGCATCGTCGCCGAGCTGGGCGAGGGCGGCGGGCCGGGCAAGCCTACGAATTGAGCTTTCTCGTCATTGCGAGGAGGCTTCAGCCGACGAAGCAATCCAGGGCAACGTGGAGCTCTGCCGCTCCTGGATTGCTTCGCTTACGCTCGCAATGACGGCAACCCTCAGCGTGCGATCACCTCGATGTCGCGGTCGCGGCCGGCCTCGACCTTGAAGTCGCGCGAGAAGACCTGACCCTCCTGCCGGGCGATCAGCACATAGTCGCCCTCGGCCAGGATCACCTGCGGGAAGGCGCCGATCGCCTCGCGGATGACGTCGCCGCCGGGGGTGAGCACGCTGAAGGCGGTGCCGGCAAAGGCCTCGCCGCCGGGACCGGCGACCAGCTTCAAGGTGACCTGCGCGGCGCGGTGATGCAGCGTCGCCTGAGTGACCTGGCCGGATTCGACCCGGACGTCGGAGCGCTGGATTGCGTTCGAATCGCCATAGGTCGAGACGATGTGATAGGTGCCCTCGGGCAGGCGGATCAGCTCGCCGGACTTGACGTTGGACGCCACCAGGCGGCCTTCCGAATTGCCCTGCAGCGGCACGAATACCGAGAAGTTCAGCAGGTTCGGCGCGATCGGCGTCTCGCCGATCGAGCCGGCAAGCGAGAGCCCGCCGGCGCTGATGCTGAGCCGGTCGGTCAGGCCCTGGGCGCCGACCGTGACGCGCTTGGTCGCGCTGGCGAAACCATAGGCGGCATGGAGCAGATAGACGCCGGGATCGAGTGGGAAGCTGGGCTCGGCCGCGCTGGAGCGGGCGATGATCTTGGGCGGCGAGCCGTCGGCGGATTCGCTCAGCACGCGCCAGACCAGCCCGGAGCGGACCGGCTTGCGGTTGCCGGAGAATTGGGCGCTGAGGCTGAGCATCGCCTGGCCGGGGCGGATGGCGGGGGCGGTATCCGGCGGAGGCGAGCCGGGCGTCGTGGCCGAGGGAGTCGCGCCCGGAGTCTGGGCGAGGGCGGGGAGAGCGGCGATCACCGACAGCAACAGCACAGCGATGGCCGCACACGCCGCCTTCATGGGAACCGCCACCGTCTGGAACTCGTCGCGTTGAAACATGCGCTGTGCCGTCATCGTCCTTGCACCGGGGAAGGAGCAGGCTCGCTTGTCCTCATCATGGCGAAACCTTAACTGGGAACATCATCCCCGCGGCCGCGCCATCTTCCGGATCGTTCATGACCGACACGCTCTCCCTGCTCAAGCTCCGTCGCTCGGTGCCACCGCAATTTCTCTCCGCTCCCGGGCCGGACGAGGCGCAACTGCGTGAGATCCTGACCGTGGCGGCGCGCGTGCCCGATCATGGCAAGCTCGCGCCCTGGCGCTTCATCGTCTTCGCCGGGGCCGCCAAGGAGAGGGCGGCGGAGATCGTCGCTGATGTCTTCAAGGAGCGGAATCCGCAGGCCGACGATGACAAGGTCGCGTTCGAGCGCAAGCGCCTGCTCCACGCGCCGGTGGTGATCGCCGTGGTCTCGCGCGCCCGCAAGCATGAGAAGATCCCGGAATGGGAGCAGGAGCTCTCGGCCGGCGCGGTCTGCATGAACATGCTGATCGCCGCCGAGGCGCTCGGCTTCAACGGCTCCTGGCTGACCAACTGGTTTTCCTTCGACCGCAAGGTGCTCGACGCCTTCGGACTAGAAGCGGACGAGCGCATCGCCGGCTTCGTCCACCTCGGCAAGGCCGACGGCCGTCCGGCCGACCGCGAGCGGCCCGACCTTGCCGCCATCGTCAGCCGGTTCGGGGCGTGAGAGCGATGTACTACACCGATCACGGGCGCGATCTCGACTTCCGGCACGATCCGTTCAAGGCGATCGTGACGCCGCGGCCGATCGGCTGGATCAGCGCGGTGAACGTCAAGGGCGAAGTCAATCTCTCGCCCTACAGCTTCTTCAACGCGATCTCATCGCGGCCGAACATCGTGATGTTCTCCTCGGAGAACAAGAAGGATGCGGTCGCCTTCATCGAGGAGACCGGCGAGTTCACCTGCAGCCTGGTGAGCAAGGCGCTCGACCAGCAGATGAACCTGACCTCGGCGCCGCTGCCACGGGGGACAAGCGAATACGCCCATGCCGGGCTGGAGATGGCGCCCTCGCGGATCGTCAAGCCGCCGCGGGTGGCGGCGAGCCCTGCGGCGCTCGAATGCAAGCTGCTCTCGATCCAGCAGCTCAAGGATATCGACGGCAACGACGTGCCGCGCTGGATGGTGCTCGGCCAGGTCGTCGCGGCCTATGTCGGCGAGGCCTTCGTCCATGACGGCCGCTTCGACACGGCCAAGGCCAACCCGATCGCGCGCTGCGGCTACAGCGACTATGCTGAGGTCACGGAGTTGTTCTCGATCACCCGTCCGGCCGGAGGCTGAGCGCCATGGTCCGGCGCCAGGATGAGGAGCCGGATGAGCAATGGCGCATGACCGTCAATCTGCTCGCGATCATCGCCATGCTGGTGATGATCGGGGCGGGGTTCTGGCTGCTGCGCGAGCTCAACGCCGCCAAGAAGGCGCAGGAGTGCCTGGCGAGCGCAGCGCGGAATCACTGCCGGCAGATCAGGTGAGTACGCACCGCTCCTGAAACCGGGCGTCGCTTCCCGTCAGAAGCGGGAAAACCCGAATCAGTCGAATCGGTTGGCGCCTTCGGCTAAGCCGGCGTGTCAGCGAGCGTCCTGCGCTGCGCTGGTCGGTTCAGCACGGGGCCACCGAGACGTCTTGCGGCGTCGGCGATCAGCCGGCCGAGTTCGCGGGAGCAGGGCATCTTGCCGTTGGCGGACCAGATCAGCGCGAATTCCAGGTCAGGCAGCGGCGGCAGACCATAGCTCGGCGCGAGAACTTTCATGCCCGGCTCAAGCTCGTCATGAGCGATGATCGAAGCGCCGAGCCCAGCCAGCATCGCTGCCCGCAGTCCATGCAGATTGGCCGAGGTGAAGCCGATATGCCATTCGACGCCGGAGCCGGCCAGGGCCTCGATGGCGACGGTTCGGCACAGGCAGGGCGGGTTCGACAGCGCGAGCGGCAGCGACGAGCCGGCCGGAACCATGAAATCCTCGGCCGCGGCCCAGACATAGTGCGACCGGCGCAGCACCGTTCCGCCGGGTTCGCCGGCCCGGCGCATCGCCACCGCGAGGTCGAGCTCGCCGCTCTCGATCCTGGCGCTGAAGTCCTGGCAGAGGCTGACCGAGGCTTCCAGGCGCACGGCCGGGAAGGTGCGGGCGAAGCGGCTAAGCAGATGCGGCAGCTCATCGCCCAGAAAGTTCTCCGGCACGCCGAACCGGATCGCGCCGGCGAGGGTGGACGCCTGGAAGCGCTGGCTCAAGGCGGCGTGCGCCTGCAGGATCTGCCTGGCATGGCGCAGGAACTCTTCGCCATCCTCGGTCAGCGCCAGCTTGCGCGTGGTCCGGATGAAGAGCGGCGCGCCGATCTGCTCCTCCAGCCTGCGGATCTGGTGGCTGACCGCCGATTGCGTCAGGTGCAGGCGTTCTGCCGCACGGGTGAACCCGCCGGCCTCGGCGACGGCGACGAGCGCGCGCAACAGTTCGGGAGCAAAATCCATGACCGAGATTTATTATCACAGATACTGAAAACTGCGAAATTAAATCATTTCTATCATGCCGAAGCTGCCCCTAGACGAGAGGCCTTCCTCGATCCCGAACGATGCGGATCGAACCCGAAAGGTCTCGTCATGGCGATATCTCCATCCTCACGAAATGCCTTGGCCCTGGCCGGCGCCTGCCTCGCGACGCTGATGTTCGGCCTCGAAATCTCCAGCGTGCCGGTCATCCTGCCGACGCTGGAAGCGGTGCTGCCGGCCGATTTCAAGGCCCTGCAATGGATCATGAACGCCTACACCATCGCCTGCACGGCGGTGCTGATGGCGACGGGCACGCTCGCCGACCGCTATGGCCGCAAGCGGCTCTTCATCGCGACGACCGCGGCCTTCGGCGTGACGTCGCTGATCTGCGGGCTGGCGCCGAGCGCCACGATCCTGATCGCCGGCCGGTTCCTGCAGGGCATGGCCGGCGGCGCCATGCTCACCTGCGCCGTTGCCATCATCTCGCACCAGTTTCCGGACGGGCGCGAGCGGGGCAGGGCCTTCACCATCTGGGGCGTCGTCACCGGCGTCGGGCTCGGCTTCGGCCCGGTGATCGGCGGCATGATCGCGAGCCTGGCCGGCTGGCAATGGGTCTTCCTGATCCATGTCCCGCTGACCGCGCTGGCGCTGGCGCCTGCAGCGATCGGTATCCGCGAATCGCGTGATCCGGAGGCGAAGACGCTCGACGTCGCCGGCATCGTCACGCTGACCCTGGCGGTCTTCGGCTTCGCCTATGTCATCACGCAGGGCGCTGACCTCAGCACAGCTGCGGCGCTCGGCCTCGCCGGCCTGGCTCTTGCCAGCTTCCTTGCCTTTCTGGTGGTGGAACGGCGCGCGGCGCAGCCGATGTTCGACTTCTCGGTGTTTCGGATCCGCGCGTTCAGCGGCGCGATCATCGGCTGCATCGGCATGAACTTCAGCTACTGGCCGTTCATCATCTACCTGCCGATCTACTTCCAGAGCGGGCTCGGCCTCGGGAGCGAGGCCGCCGGGCTCCTGCTGCTGGCCTACACCGTGCCCTTCATGCTGATGCCGCCCGTCTCCGACCATTTGCTGCGGCGTCATGGCCCGCAGCTCGTCATTCCCCTGGGGATGCTCACGATGGGCGCCGGTTTCATCGCGATGTGGTTCGGCAGGGCCGTTGTCCAGGCGAGCTGGCTGACCCTGCTGCCCGGAGCTCTGCTGGCCGGCATCGGTCTCGGCCTGACCAATCCGGCCGTGACCAATACGACCACCGGCTCGGTGCCGAGCGACCGCGCGGGCATGGCGTCAGGCATCGACATCAGCGCGCGGCTGATCGCGCTCGCGATCAACATCGCAGTGATGGGGCTGATCCTGGTCGAGGGCATCAGGCGCTCGCTGCCGGATGCCGTGTCGACCGCCTTCGATCGCTCGCAGCTGCAGGCGCTGGCGTCGTCGATCGCCGCCGGCAATCTCGGTGCGCTGCGTGAAGCCTATCCGGCGCTGGCGCTGCACGACCCGTCCGGTGCCGGCGTGCATGCGGCGCTGGTCCAGGGCTTTGGTTGGGTGATGCTCTATGGCGGCATCGGCGCCGGCGCCCTGGCCGCGATCAGCGTCCTGATCTTCGGTCCCGCCAGACGCCCGGCGCAGACCGGCGCAGCAATCGCCTGCGCCGAGTCCGATGCCTGAGGCCGTGGTCAGCCCAGCTTTTGCGCGCGTGCCTTCAAGCGGCGGGCGCGCAGCAAATGCGGCCGGTCGAGCATCTCGCCGTCGAGCCCAACTACGCCAAGACCGGGATTGTCGTCGAAGAGCTTGATGATCGCCTCGGCCCGGGCAAGCGATTCGGGCGAGGGCGAGAAGACCTCGTTGATCACAGGCACCTGCGCCGGGTGGATCGCCATCTTGCCGGTGAAGCCGTCGCGGCGCGCGGCGATGCATTCGGCGCGCAAGGCCGCCTCATCGCGGAAGGCGGTGAAGACGGTATCGATCGCGTCGACCTGTGCGGCTGAAGCCGCGAAGAGCAGGAGCGAGCGGGCGATCCGGTAGGGATCGGCATAGCTGCCGTCCTCGAGCCGGTTGGTCTCGGCACCGAGATCGGCCGAGAGATCCTCCGCCCCCCATGTCAAGCCGGCGAGGCGGTGGCTGGCGCCGGCATAGCTGCCGAGGCCGAAGATGCCCTTGCCGGTCTCGGTGGCGATCGCAATGATCTTGGTCCCGCCGTCAGGCAGGTCGTATTCGGCCTCGCGTACCGCGACATGGGCGGCGAGATGGCTGAGATCGGGCCCGCCTTCCGCCTTCGGCAGCATGATCGCGTCCGGGCTGCCCTGCATGACGACATCGAGATCGGCCTCGGTCATGCCCGTCGTCAGCGCGTTGACGCGCACGATCAGGCGCGGGCGCTTTGCCCGGGCATTCACCTCCTTGAGGAAGTCGCGGGTGAGTTCGCGCGCAGCCGGCTTGGCGTCGAGCGCGACGGAATCCTCAAGGTCGAGGATCAACGCGTCGGCGCCGCTGTCCAGGCCCTTCTGCAGCTTCTTCTGGTTGTCAGCGGGGACGAAGAGGAGCGAGCGCATCAGGCCTGTCCTTCCACGGGGCGCTTCTTCATGAAGGCCTGGCGGCGGCACTGCGCCACCAAGGTACCGTCCTGCTTGTAGGCGCGGTGGTGGAAGTCGACGATGCCGGCATCCGGCCGCGACTTCGATTCGCGCTTGGCGACGATCTCGGTGACGCAGTTCACCGTATCGCCCTCGAAGAGCGGAGCCGGGAAGGTCACATCGGTCATGCCGAGATTGCCGATGGTGGTGCCGACCGTGGTGTCGTTGACCGAGATGCCGATCATCAGCCCGAGCGTGAACAGCGAGTTCATCAGCGGCTTGCCCCATTCGGTCTCGGTCGCGCAGAAATGCGCGTCGATGTGCAAGGGCTGCGGATTCAGCGTCATGTTGGAGAACAGCATGTTGTCCATCTGCGTGACCGTCCGGGTCAGCCGATGCTCGATCGAGGCGCCGATCTCGAAGTCCTCGAAATAGAGCCCGCCCCGCTTGTGCCGCGCCGCTTCCGCCATCGTCTTGCTCCTGTGGCTCTTTTTCGGTTCCGGGCCGGGGCCGGCAAACGGCCGTTTTAACGGTTCGCTTACCATAATCGGTCCAGTCTCTGCGGGTGCTCCGGTCCGCCTGGAACGGCAGCGGCCCGAGTGACCCAATGTTCCTTTTCAGCACGCCGAGCACCCGTGAGACAACGCCCGCCAATCCTGTCGTCAGCGCGATCAAGCAGGGCGCGGACAAGACCGGCGTCGGCTTCGACTATCTGCTGAAGACGGCGCAACGCGAATCCTCGCTGGAGCCGGATGCGAAGGCGCGCACCTCGAGCGCGACCGGCCTGTTCCAGTTCATCGAGCAGACCTGGCTGTCGATCATGCGCCAGGAAGGGCCGAAGCAGGGCATGGCGAATTATGCCGGCGCGATCAGCGAGGACGGCAGCGGCCGCCTGACCGTGTCGGATCCGGCATTGCGCGAGAAGATCCTGCAATTGCGCACCGATCCGCATGTCGCGACGGTGATGGCGGGCGCGCTGACGCAGAAGAATGCCGAGCAGCTCGGCCAGGCACTGGGGCGCCAGCCGCAGGCCGGCGAGCTCTATATGGCGCATGTGCTGGGCGCCCGTGGCGCATCCGATCTGATCCGCACGGCCGGAAGCGATCCGACCCGCGCCGCCGCTCGCGATTTCCCAGAAGCCGCAGCCGCGAACCGCTCGATCTTCTTCGACAAGGCCGGCCGGGCCCGCAGCGCTCAGGAGGTCTACGGCCTGCTCGCCGCCAGCCACGCCAACACCCAGGTCGCGGCGACGACCGGTGCCATGCTGGCGCAGGCCAAGCCGATAGGGGCGGCCGCCACCACCGCGGCCGCCTATGCTGCGGAGCCGCCGGTCGTGCCGATCGCCGCCGCGCTGGCGCCGGATCGGGCGAGGGGGCTGATCGGCCTGTTCTCGACCGAAGGGTCGCGCGCGCCGGTCTCGAAGGCCGTCGCCAATCTCTGGACGACGCCGCGCAGCGGAGGCGGATCCCGAACCGCCAATGACGATCCGTCGCTACGCTATTTCCCGCGCGTCGGTTCCGCGGCGAGCGAAGGCGAGGCCTCGTCCGCCAGCAAGGCCGCCAAGACCGAGAGCGGCGCGACAACCAAGACCACGACTGCTGTCAACGCACCGCTGCCGCCGTCGCGGCCGCGCGACCTTGCGGTCGCGGACACGCAGACGGCCTCCAGCGAGGCCGTCGCGCCCCGCCGCCAGCGGCGCGGGCCGCTCGACCTCAGCCAGTTCATGACCCATGGGAGGCGCGGATGATCGTGCGTCGCTTCCTGCTCTGGGCCCGCACCGCGCCGGCCGAGGCGCGCGCGAAAGGCGCTGCCGCGCTGGCTGGCGCCTATCTGCGCTCGGCCATGTCACCCGAGGACCGGCGCGAGGCCGAAACGGCGCTGATCGCCCTGGTCGACGATCCCTCGCCATTGGTCCGCCGCGCGCTGGCCGAGGAACTCGCTGCCGCGCCGCAGGCGCCGCGCAATCTGGTGCTCGGCCTGATCGCCGAGCAGAGCGACATCGCTGCCCTGCTGCTGGCGCAGTCGCCGGTGCTGACCGAGGCCGATCTGGTCGACGCCGCCGCGATCGGCGACGGGCTCGCGCAGCGTGCGATCGCACAGCGGCCTTGGCTGTCGCCGGGAATCTGCGCGGCGCTCGCCGAAGTCGGCTGCGAGGACGCGCTGGTCGCGCTGCTCGCCAATCCGACGGCGGAGATTCCGGATTTCTCGCTGGAGCGCATCTTCGAGCGCGAGGGCGAGGCCGGCGCGGTGCGCGAGGCCATGCTGGCGCGCGACGATCTTCCGACAGGCCTGCGCCAGGCGATCGCCGCCAAGGTCTCCGATGCGCTCGCCGCCTTCGTCTCCGGTTGCGGCTGGTTGACCGAAGAGCGAAGCGCCCGGCTCGCGCGCGAATCGACCGAGCGCGTCGCGGTCGCGCTTGCGGCCGGCGGCGAAGCAAGCGATGCCCCGGCGATCGTCGATTGCCTGCGCGAGAATGGCCGCCTGACGCCGGGCGTGATCCTGCGTTCGCTGCTGAGCGGCGAGCCGGCTCTGGCCGAATCCGCTTTTGCAGCACTGTCCGACCTGCCGCTGAAGCGCGTGCGGGCGCTGCTCTGGGATCGGCGCGGGGCAGGCCTCAAGGCGCTCTATCGCAAGGCGGCGATGCCGGAGGCACTGTTGCCGGCCTTCGCCGCCGCTGTGGAGGCGCTGAAACAGGCGGGCCACGGCGAAAGGCGGGGTGGTGGCATCGATCGGGATCTGCTGGCAGAGGTGCTGATCGCTTGCGAGGGCCTGGAAGGGCCTCAGGCCAATGCACTCATGGCGCTGCTGCGCCGGCTCGATGCCGAGGCGGCCCGGGACGAGGCGCGGGCACTGGCGGATTCGCTCGCCGACGATGCGGCCCTGGCTTTGCTGGTCGAAGCCGATCCGAACTTCCTGATCGAGCTCGATCTCGGCGACCTGCGCGACGCAGCTTGAACGGTCCGGGGGAGGTAGCAGCCGGCTTGACCGGTCGCTGGCATGCTGGTTGCCTGCAGCCCGCCGTATTGCCAGGGCCTCACCATCCCGGATCGACGCCCTGCTGCAGAGCCGGATCCGATCAGGTTGTTCCAACCTGATCGGTGAATCCGTCTCTCCCTTTAGTTTGGAGACCGTTTGCCGATCGGCTTGCGGTACAAGCTGATCGGAACGGGCTCCAGGGAGCCTGAAATGCCGACACGTCGCGCTTTCATCGCAGGCACGGCTGCCGCCATTGCGGTCAGCAAACCCAATATCGGCCGCGGGGCCGACAAGAATGTCATCAAATTCGTGCCGCAGGGCGATCTCGCCGTCGTCGATCCGATCTGGACGACAGCGACCGTCACCCGCAACCACGCCTTCCTCGCCTATGACACGCTGTTCGGCCAGGACGAGAGCTACAAGGCCCAGCCACAAATGGCGGAGGGCGCGCTCGCCGAGGCCGATGGCAAGAGCTGGACGATCAAGCTGCGCGATGGCCTCACATTCCATGACGGCACGCCGGTGCTGGCGAAGGACTGCGTCGCCAGCCTGAACCGCTGGGGCAAGCGCGACTCCTTCGGCCAGACGCTGATGGCGCAGACCGATGAGCTCGCCGCTGTCGACGACAGGACTTTGCGCTTCCGGCTGAAGAAGCCGTTCCCGCTGCTACCCGACGCGCTCGCCAAGATGACGGCCTCGGTGCCAGTGATCATGCCGGAGCGGCTGGCTCAGACCGATGCGGCGACCCAGGTCACCGAAGTCGTCGGCAGCGGCCCGTTCCGCTTCATCGCCAGCGAACGCCAGTCCGGGAGCCGGGCGGTCTACGAGAAATTCGCGGGTTACGTGCCACGCAGCGATGGCAGGCCCGGGCGCACGGCGGGGCCGAAGATCGTCCATGTCGAGCGGATCGAATGGCATACCCTGCCGGACCCCGCGACGGCGGCGGCGGCACTGCAAAGCGGCGAGATCGATTGGGTCGAGCAGCCGCTGCCGGACATCCTGCCGCTCCTGGCGAAGGACCCGAAGCTCGAAGTCGCGGTCAAGGAGACGACGGGCGCCATCGCGATCATGCGGATGAACCACCTGCATCCGCCCTTCGACAATCCGGCGATCCGCCGGGCGATGCTGCTGGCGATCGACCAGGCCGAGTTCATGGAGGCGGTCGGCGGACCGGACAAGGCGCTGTGGCGCACGGGCGTCGGCCTGTTCCCGCCGGGCACGCCAATGGCCAACGATGCCGGTATGGAGATTCTGAACGGCCCGCGCGATACCGGCAAGGTCAAGCAGGCATTGGCTGCTGCCGGCTACAATGGCGAGAAGGTCGTGCTGCTTGGCGTCACCGATCTCGCCAACCTCAAGGCTGAGTGCGAGGTCGCGGGCGAGATGCTGAAGCGCATCGGCATGAACGTCGACTATCAGGTGATGGACTGGGGCACGGTGGTGACGCGCCGCGCCAAGAAGGAACCCCCGGCACAAGGTGGCTGGAACTGCTTCTTCACAGGCTGGAACGGCATCGACATCCTCGATCCCGTCGGCCACATCTCGCTGCGCGGCAATGGCATGGCAGCCTGGCCGGGCTGGCCGGTGGCGCCGAAGATCGAGGCGCTGCGCGAAGCCTGGATGGAAGCCGCCGACCTGCCGGCCAAGCAGAGGATCGCGGCCGAGTTGCAGAAGCAGGCCTTCGAGGACGTGCCTTACGCGCCGCTCGGCCAGTATTTCCAGCCGACGGCCTTCAGCCGCAAGCTGACGGGCGTGCTGCCGAGCTTCCCGACCTTCTGGAACGTCAAGCGCGTCTAGCCATCGCGATGCGGGCAAGGAGGCCGCCGAGCAGCAGGCAACCTGCCCGCAGCCAGGCGGCCAGAGCCTGGCGGCCGAGTTCCGGCATTGGCTGGGCCGCCGGCGGCGGCAGGCCAATCGCGCGCAAGGCCTGGTCGGCAAGGAGCGCCAGCCCGAGGACTGCGGTGAAGCCGGCGAGCGCCGCCACGAGGCCGCGCAGCCGGGGCAGGGCCGGCAATAGGGCGGTGGCTGGGACGGCTGGCGGGCGCATCGTCTTGTCCTCGGCGGGTTCGCTTCGAGGACGGGCGAGGATCGGTGTTGCCGACATCGCATCAGAAATTTTTTAAAGCGCAGGGTCCGCAGGGCAGCTAGGCGCGTTTCGACATGGACAAAGCCGGCGAATTGACGAATGTCCTGTTATCGCCACGCTTTCCTGCGAAAACCCTTCCCATCATGACCATTCACGATCCCGCCGTCCCCGCGCTCTCCGTCTGGGTTGCGCTGGAGAGCCCCACCCATCACGTGCCCGGCGTCAACGGCATGATGGACCTCGTCGCCAGGGAGGTCGAAGGCCTGCCCATCGCCGTCGAGCGCATTCCCGGCCGCAACGGGCTCGGCGACAATCTGATCCTGCGCGCCGGCGTCCGGAACGGCGAGAAGGCGATCGCATTGATGTCGCATCTCGACACGGTCCACCCGGTCGGGACCAGCGCCCAGGACCTGCCGGTGCGGGTCGAGGGTGACCGGCTCTACGGTCCCGGCGTCTACGACATGAAGGGCGGTGCCTGGCTGGCGCTGCAGGCCTTCAAGGATGCGGCCAGGTCCGGCACGGTGCAGCGGCCGCTGGTCTTTCTGTTCACGCCGGATGAGGAGATCGGCTCGCCGACCTCGCGGGATCTGATCGAGGCCGTCGGCCGCGAGGCGATGGCGGTGCTGGTGACCGAGCCAGCGCGCGAGGGCGGCAAGATCGTCACGGCGCGCAAGGGCGTCGGCCGTTTCGAGGTTAAGCTCGAAGGCCGGCCGGCACATTCCGGCTCGCGCCATGCCGATGGCCGCAACGCCATCCGCGAGGCGGCGCACCAGATCCTCGCGATCGAGGGCATGACCGATTATTCGCGCGGCATCACCACGACGGTGGCGCTGGTCGGCGGCGGCACGGCCGCGAACGTCATCCCGCAGCATGCCTGGTTCAGCGTCGATTGCCGCGTCACAACGGTGGCGGACGGCGTCGCCATGGAAGAACGCATCCTTGGGCTGAAGCCGCATGATCCGGATGTGAAGCTCTCGATCACCGGCGGCATGAACCGGCCGCCCTACGAGAAGTCGCCGGAGGTCGCGGCGCTCTATGAACAGGCGCGGGCGGTGGCGGCCAAGGTCGGCTTCGACCTGCAGGACTGCCCGATGACCGGCGGCGGCTCCGACGGCAATTTCACTGCGGCGCTCGGCATTCCGACGCTGGACGGGCTCGGCATCGACGGCGACGGCGCTCACACCTTGCAGGAATACGCGCTGATCTCCTCGATCGCGCCGCGCCGGGCCCTGATCAAGGGGCTGCTGGAGACGCTGTGAGATAAACCTGCCGTCATGCTCGGGCTCGACCCGAGCATCTCAGGCCGAAGGAGAGTCCAACCAGCGCCTCCTCGTCCTGAGATTCTCGGATCTGCGCTTCGCTTCGCCCGAGAATGACAGTAAGCCACCCCCTTCCGTTAGCCGGACAAATCCGCTCTGATCTCCCGCAAGGCCGTGCGACGGCCGGAGTGGAGGAGTGCGGCATGAAGGGCTGGATCGCAGGTGTGCTCGGTGTCGTTGGCGTGATGGTGACGGGAATGGCTGACGCGCAGGATCTGATCGTCGAGAAGAAGGTCTTCGAGCTGCCGAGCTACACCACGCAAGGCGGGCGGACGCTGAAGAACGTCAAGGTCGGCTGGGAAAGCTACGGCACGCTCAACGCCGACAAGTCCAACGCGATCCTGATCTGCCATTTCTTCTCGGCCAATTCGCACGCCGCCGGCAAATATGCCGCCGCCGATGCCGCCCCCGGCTATTGGGACGCGATCATCGGCCCGGGCAAGGCGATCGACACCAACAAGTATTTCGTCCTGTCCTCCGATACGCTGGTGAACCTCAACACCGGCGACCCCAAGACCACGACCACCGGCCCGGCCTCGATCGACCCGGACACCAACAAGCCCTACGCACTCGACTTCCCGGTCGTGACCGTCGGCGATTTCGTCAATGTCCAGAAAGCCTTGGTCGAGAGTCTTGGGATCAAGAAGCTCGTCATGGTCGCCGGCCCGTCAATGGGCGCGCTGCAGACCTATGAATGGGCGGCGAGCCATCCCGACATGGTCGGCAAGGCGATGGCGGTGATCGGCGCGGCCGAGGCTGATGCTCAATTGATCGCCTGGCTCGACGTCTGGGCGGCGCCGATCCTGGTCGATCCGAACTGGAACAAGGGTGATTATTACGGCAAGACGCCGCCCACTGCCGGCCTCGCCAAGGCGCTGACCGTCGTCACCCTGCAGGCCAACCACAGCGACTGGACCAACGGCACCTTCGGCCGCCGCCCGGCCAAGGAGGGCGAGGACCCGGCCAAGGCGCTCGGCAACAAGTTCCAGGTCCAGAGCATTCTGGACAATGCCGGCGAGGCGCGTGCGAAAGTCTCGGACGCCAACCACTTCCTCTATCTGGTCAAGGCCAACCAGCTCTATGCCGCCGGCGGCAAGTCGCTCGCTGACGCGACGAGCCGGATCAAGGCACCGCTGCTGATCGTCAACCAGCCGAAGGACCTGGTCTTCCCCGACGAGATGATCCAGCGCACCGTGGCCGAGGCGAAGAAAGCCGGTCGCGACGTCACTCACGTCACCATCCAAGGCGCGCGCGGCCATCTCGATGGCGTGATCTCGATGAAGCAAGCCGAAGGGGCGGTGAAGGCCTTTCTGGAGAAGTGAGGGCATGGCTTAAGCGTGTTGGTCGTCTCATTGCGCGAGATCACGGCCGAGACCGTGCGCGCAATCTGCGATCTCGAGCCGCATGAGGCGCAGAGCGGCTTCGTCGCGCCCAATGCGGTCTCGATCGCGCAGGCTCATTTCAATCCGGCTGCGGTGTTCCGGGCGATCTATGCCGGTGAGGAGCCGGTCGGCTTCATCATGTGGCGGCCAGACGATGACGGCGCAAGTTGCTTCCTCTGGCGCTTCATGATCGACGGGCGCCATCAGGGCAAAGGCTATGGGCGCGATGCGATCGCGCTCTGGCTGAAAAGCCTTCCGGCGCTGGGATATGGGGTCGCCCGGCTAAGCTACGTGCCTGGTGCCGCCGGGCCGCATGGCTTCTATTTGGCGCAGGGCTTCCGGGATACCGGCGAGCAGCGCGCCAATGGCGAAAAGCTGATGGAGCTGGGGCTGTAGAGGCCTTCAGGCTGGAGTGCCGTGCATCGCCCGGATGCTGCACGACCAGTTCATCCGCTCCGGTGGCCCCCCGATCATGACGCTGGTCCGGAGCTGGGCGTCGAAGCCGTCACGAATGGCTCAAGGAGTTTTTCCCTGCTCGCAATTGACCGCAGACCCGTTCGTTTCCTAGACGGAAAATCGTGATTTCTTCAACGAAATCAATGTAATCGATAAAGAGGAAACGAAAATGTCAAGCGTCGAAATCGAAAAGCACCTTGTCGATTCCATCAGGCTCGGGATGGAGAATGTCAGGGAGCGTCGGACCTGGCCGTTCGGCGCGGTGCTGGTCAAGGATGGCAAGGTCGTCGCGCGCGCCGTCAACCAGGTGGAAAGCCTGTGCGATCCCAGCGCCCATGCCGAGATGCAGGCGGTTCGCGCCGCCGCCAAGACGCTCGGGACGACCGACCTCCGCGGCGCCGTGGTCTATGCCAGCGGCTCTCCGTGCTCGATGTGCTGCTCGGCCATGTATCTGTCCGGCGTTTCCCGGGTCTACTACGCCTATTCGAACGAGGACGGGGCGCCCTATGACCTGTCCGCCGAGCGCGGCTATGTCGAGTTGAGCCGGCCCGCCGAGCAGCGCGAGATGCAGCTGACCCATGTCCGCGTTCGCGATGAGGGCGAGGATCTCTACGAAGCCTGGCAGCATCTGTTCGACGCCGGCAAGGCGTTCTAGGCCGTTCAAAAGAGGGTAGGCGGGCTGTGTCGCCCGCTCACCCCGCGAACCTGTCGCGATAGGCCTGAGGGCTGGCGCCGAGCCGGCGCAGGAAGGCGCGGCGCAGCGTTTCCTCCGAACCGAAGCCGCAGCGGCGGCCGGCTTGCGCGACGGAGAGGCCCTGTTCGAGCAGGCGGCGCGCCGTCTCGATCCTGATCTCCTCGACGGCGCGGGCCGGCGTGCGGCCGGTCGCCTGGCGATAATGCCGGGCGAAGCTGCGCAGGCTCATATTGGCTTGCCCAGCGAGGGCCTCCAGCGAGAGGTCGCCGGGCAGGTTCTCGACGATCCAGCCATGCAGGCGGTCGAAGCGCTCATCTTTCTCCTGCAATGTCAGCGCAGCACTGAACTGCGCCTGCCCGCCGGGGCGCTTCAGGAAGACGACGAGCTGGCGGGCGATGGCGAGCGCCGGCTCGCGGCCGAGATCGGCCTCGACCAGCGCCAGAGCAAGGTCGATCCCGGCGGTGACGCCGGCCGAGGTCCAGACATCGCCGTCGCGGACATAGATCGGGTCGGGCTCCAGCCGCACTTGCGGGAACATCGCGCGGAATTCGACGCAGCGACCCCAATGCGTCACGGCGCGCTTGCCGTCGAGCAGTCCCGCTGCCGCCAGCAGGAAGGCGCCGCTGCAGACCGAAGCGACACGCTGCGCCGCTGCGGCGCGCTGCCGGACCCAACCAACCAGCGCCTCGTCGCGGCAGGCGGCGTTGACGCCATAGCCGCCGGCGACGACCAGCGTGTGCAGTGGCGCATCCGGCTCGGGGAGCGGGGCAGCGCCGAGTTCGAGCCGCGCGCTCGTGACGACACGCCCGCCGGCGGCGACGACCGCAGTTTCGTAGGGCAGGGGCCGGCCGGCGAGGTGGGCGAGGTCGTTGGCGGTGGCGAAAACCTGCAAGGGCCCGGCGACGTCGAGCAATTGCCCGCCGGGGAAGGTCAGGATCTCGATGCGGCGCATGTTTGGCATGAAGCGAGGGATGCTTGGCAGTTCGGCCAGAGCTTTGCGCGCTAGGTTGCGTCAGTCAATCAGGAGTTCTGCCCATGTCCCTCAGCTTTGGCATTCTCGTCTTCCCGCAGGTCCAGCAGCTCGATTTGACCGGCCCCTATGAGGTCTTCGCCTCGGCCAAGGGCGCACAGGTGCATCTGATCTGGAAGGACACAGCGCCGCTGAAAGCCGCGACCGGGCTGACGCTGACGCCGACCACGACTTTCGCCGAGTGCCCGCCGCTCGATGTGCTCTGCGTGCCGGGCGGCAGCGGGGTCAATCCGTTGCTGACCGATGAGACCGTTCTCACCTTCCTGCGCGAGCGGGCCGGGCAGGTGCGCTATCTCACCTCGGTCTGCACGGGATCGCTGGTGCTGGGGATGGCCGGACTGCTGAAGGGCAAGCGCGCGACCAGCCACTGGAACGCGCATGACCTGCTAGCTCGGTTCGGCGCGATCCCCATCGAGGGGCGCGTGGTGCGCGATGGCAACCTGATCACGGCGGGCGGCGTCACCTCCGGCATCGATTTCGGGCTGACCGTGATCGCCGAGCTGCTCGGCGAGGAGGAGGCGCAATTGATCCAGCTCTCGCTGGAATATGCGCCGCAGCCGCCGTTCAAGGCGGGCACACCGCAGGAGGCGCCCGAGGCGATCCTGGCTGCGGCAAGGCAGCGCCTTGCCGGCTCGCGCGCGGCGCGCGAAAAGCTGCTGGCGGCGCTGTAGCCGTAAGTGCAGGAGCCGCAGAATGGCCGAGGACCGCAGTATCCTTCTGTTCTCCTATGGCACGCTGCAGCAGGAAAACGTGCAGCTATCCTCGTTCGGGCGCCGGCTCGACGGCCATGACGACGCCATGCCGGGCTTTGCCCAGACCATGCTGGAGATCACCGATCCAGAGGTGATCCGCACCAGCGGCAAGCGCTTCCATCCGGTGGTGGCGCCGAGCGACGATCCGGCCGACAGCGTGCCGGGCAAGGTCTTCGCCATCACGGCCGAAGAGCTTGCCGCGGCCGACCGCTACGAGGTCTCCGACTACAAGCGCATCAGCGTCCGGCTCGCTTCCGGCAAGGAGGCTTTCGTTTACGTCAAGGCTTGAGCCGCTGCGGCGGTTCGGCTGATGGACAGCTCTCGGGCCCTTCGCTAACGACGGGGCAGGGAGCCTGTCCTTGAGCGCAGCCAAGTCCATCAGAGCGAGATCCTGGGTCGCGATCATCGCGGCCTATGTGCTCGTGCTGCAGGGGCTGTTCGGCGCGGTCGTGTCGGGACAGAGCCTTGCGCCGGCGCTGCTCGACCGCGCTGCGCATCTGACTCTCTGCGCGCCCGGTGCGCAGAGCGCGCCACTGCCGGGCGAGGAGCCCGCTCCGCATCTGCCGGCCTGCTGCCTGCTCGGTTGCGCCTGGATCGGCGCGGCTTATGCGCCGCCTGATCGGCCGGCGCTCTTCGAGGAAGTCGAGGCGAGCGTCACGATCGTCAGCTTCGACGGTCTGACCGAGCGGCCGCTGCCGGGAGAAGAGCGGCTCGCCGCCCGCCCCAGAGGACCGCCCGCCCGGGCCTGACGCCGCGGCGGCCCTCGGGCCGTTTTCCGTCGCAATGACCGAATGCTCCGCCAGGCCAGCGCGCCGGCGGGATTTCGGCAGGTCCATCTCGGGAAATCCAGCCATGACCGCTCACGCGGATATAAGCACGCGCGCCGATGCCGGCCGCAGCCTTGCCCTGTCGTCCGAATTAAAGGCCTTCATCGCGAGGCTGCACTTCTATGCCGGGCTGTTCGTCGGCCCGTTCATTCTCATCGCAGCGCTGACCGGCACGCTCTATGTGCTGACGCCGCAGATCGAGAGCCTGATCTATCGCGAACAACTGACCGCAACGACGGCGGGAGAGCCAGCTTCGCTCGCCGCCCAGACCGAAGCCGCGCGCAAGCATATAGGCGAGGGGCCGCGCTTCTTCGCCATCCGTCCCGCACCAGCCGCCGGCCAGACCACGCGCGTGATGTTCGCGCAACCCGGCCTCGGCGATTCCGAAAGCCGGGCGATCTTCGTCGACCCAGTCTCTTTGGCGATCAAGGGCGACCTCATCGTCTACGGCACCAGCGGCATCCTGCCGTTCCGGACGCAGCTCGACTATCTCCACCGCAACCTGCTGCTCGGCGAGTTCGGGCGCAATTACAGCGAGCTGGCGGCGTCCTGGCTCTGGGCGGTGGTGCTCGGCGGCGTCCTGATGTGGTTCTGGCGGCGCAATCCCAGGGCGGCCGAGCGGGCGCGCGCCAATCCGGCTTTGCGCGACCGGCGCTGGCACGGGCTGATCGGGCTCACCCTCTCGCTCGGCCTCGTCTTCCTGTCGGTGACGGGGCTGACCTGGTCGAACTATGCCGGCGACCGGATTGATGCTTTGCGAGCCAATCTCGGCTGGGTGACGCTGTCGGTGTCGCTGAAGCTCGGCGCCGCGCCTGCGGCCGACGAGCACGCCCGTCACGGCGATCATGGCTCGGCTATGGGGACGGCTGCTCCCGGCAGCGTCCAGCAGCTCGACGCGGTCTTTTCCGCCGCCAAGGCGGCGGGGATCGATTCCCCGCATGTCGAGATGCGGCCGCCTCGGGCCGAGGGGCAGGCCTGGCTGGTGCGGGAGTACGACCGGAGCTGGCCGACGCAGGTCGATACGCTTGCTATCGACCCGCGCGACCTTTCCGTCGTCAGCCGGGCCGATTTCGAAACTTTCCCGCTGATCGCCAAGCTGATCCGCTGGGGCATCGACGCCCATATGGGCATCCTGTTCGGCTGGCCGAACCAAGTGCTGATGGCGGGGCTCGGCATCGCACTGATCGTGACGACGCTGCTCGGCTACCGGATCTGGTGGCGGCAGCGGCCCGCGCCTGGCTCGTTGCCGCGCACGGTTATCCAGGCCTGGCTGCGGCTCGGCTGGGCGGGCAGGCCGATGGCGGTTCTCGTCGCGGCGGGATTGGGTTGGGCGCTGCCGCTGGTCGGCGCCAGCCTCGCGGCCTTCCTGCTCGTGGACCTCGTCCGCTGGCGGCTGGCGCGAACGGCCTGAGCCCAAATTCGATCCGGGGCGGCTCAGCCGCTCCGGATCACGGCACGGATGCCGTCGATGACGAACTGCACCGCCAAAGCGGCGAGGATGACGCCGAGCAGGCGGGTCAGCACGACATTGCCGGTGACGCCGAGCAGGCGCGCGATCGGCACCGCCATCAGGAAGACGGCAAGGCAGGACAGGACCACCAACCCGCAGATCACCGCGAGCGAGGCCAGCATCGCGACGTCGCCATTGGCGCGGCCGGCGAGCAGCATCATCGCGGTCAGGGCGCCGGGGCCAGCCATCAGCGGGATCGCCAGCGGGAAGGCGGCGACATTGCGGATATGGTCCTGGGTGATGGCGGTGTCGGCCGTCTGCTGCTTGCGCTCGTTGCGGCGCTCGAACACCATCTCGAACGAGATCCAGAACAGCAGCAGGCCGCCGGCGATACGGAAGGCCGGTAGCGAGACGCCGAGCGCCTTCAGTACGACATCGCCGGCGAGGCCGAAGAAGGCCATGATGCAGAAGGCGATGATGCAGGCGCGGACCGCGACCTGCCGCCGTTCGCTCGCCGACATGCCGCGCGTCAGCGACAGAAAGATCGGCGCCAGCCCCGGCGGATCGAGCGTGACCAGCATGGTGACGAGGGCGGAGGAGAGATATTCGGCGAACATGTCTTCTCCCGAGCTTATTGCGCTGCTCTTGCCGCGCCCTCGCGGTTTTGGCTGTCGCCGAACTCCATCGTAGTGCCCAACGCATAGCGATGGAAACCCGGGTTTGCGTCGCCGGCGCCGCTTGTCCAGTCCGATCGTGCCGATGGTCGCGGTGAGGCTTCCCGGGCCAGGTCCAGCCCCTACCGTCAGTTGCACTGTGATGCGGGATTCGCCAGCATCTAGCCTGCGCGGCCACGGGCCGCCGAGCCGGAGCATCGAGATGGACCATGCCTTGTCCCGCCGCCAGCTGACCGCCGCCCTTGCCGCGGCTCCGCTGATCGCCATCGCCGGCCGGGCGCAGGCGCAGGCCTATCCCGCCAAGCCGATCCGCTTCATCGTGCCCTATGTCGCCGGCGGCACCACCGATCTCGTCGCCCGCCTCGTCGGCGAGAAGGTCGGGGCGCGTTTCGGCCAACCGGTCGTGATCGAGAGCCGGCCCGGCGCTGGCGGCAATATCGGCATGGACGCGGTCGCGAAGTCGGCGCCCGACGGCTACACCATCGGCTTCGGCGCGATCTCGACCAATGCGCTCAACCCGCACATCTACAAGAGCGTCTCGTTCGACCCGCGCAAGGATTTTACCGCGATCAGCCTGCTCGGCACCTCGACGATCGTGCTCGAGGTCGGGCCGAAGCTGCCGGTGAAGACCGTCGCCGAATTCATCGCCAAGGCCAAGGCGGAGCCCGGCTTGCAGTACGGTACCGCCGGCAACGGCACCTCGATGCATCTCGCCGCGGTGCTGTTCGGCCAGATGACCGGTACGCAATTGACCCATGTCGCCTATCGCGGCAGCGCGCCCGGCGTCAACGATCTCCTCGGCGGGCATCTCGGCGCGATGTTCGACAATCTCCCTGCCTCGCTGCCGCACATCCAGGCCGGCAAGCTCACCGCTCTGGCGGTTGCAAGCGCGACGCGCTCGCCGGCCTTGCCGGATGTCCCGACGATCGCGGAGGCCGGATTGCCGGGCTACGCGGTCGAGCCCTGGTTCGGTGTCTATGGGCCGGGCGGTCTGCCGCCGGCGATCGTCGAGGCGCTCAATGCGGCCTTCGTCGAGGCGCTCGGCACGCCCGAGGTCAAGGACAAGCTGTCCCAGGCCGGTTTCAACCCCAAATCGTCGAGCGCGGCCGAGCTCACTGCGCTGACGGCGTCCGAGTACGAGAAGTTCGGCAGGATCGCGCGCGAAGCCAAGATCACCATCGAATAGCCCGGCGGCGCGGCGCCCCACCAAGCTTGGCGAGGCTGCGGATGGGGCTTGAAGGCGAGGCAGACGAGATGAGTACCGTCGATGTGCAGGCCGAAATCAATGCGCCGAACCGCATCGAATTTCGCGGCAATGAGCGCCGCTGGGAAACGGGTTTCTATCTTTGTGCTGCCGGGGCCATCGTCTCCGCCTTCATAAGACTCATATACACGGGCGGATCGGGGCCGATCGTTGGACTGCTCATCGCTGCGTTCGTGCTTTTCGGCCTTGGAAGGGCCTGCCGCGATTTCGACCGCTCAGTGCATCTGGCGTTCGATGAGGAGGGGCTGACGGTTCCCGACATCCTTACACGCAAGGTGCCTTGGCCCGCTGTGCAGAGTTACTCGTTCGACCCTGGCAGAAACAAGGAATTGGTTCTCAGCGTCGACCTGATCGAGCCCAATTTATATCGGCCGCATATACTGGATTTCACCAGGTTCCGGAGGCCTTGGCCGTTTCCGAGGTCCGGGGTTCGCCTTTCCCTGGCTGGGGTTGCAGGCGGCGAAAAGGAGATCGATGCCGCCTTTCAGCGCCTCGCTCCGCAGGTTCGGAAGGTCTAGCGCGCAGGCTCCGGACGAGGGTTTCGCCAATTTCAGCGCGCTGCCGCCAGCCAAACATGGCGAGAATGCGGAGGGGGCGCGAAAGCGAATCAAAAACACCCCGTAACATGCTGCAATAAAACGGTTTTATTTTCTCTGAATAGAATCGCGTTTCGCTGGCTTCGCCCGCCGGAATCGGGTAGCCAGAGCGTTGAAAAACCAGCGGTAAACGGGACTTTTTCCCTTGAGCGAAGACAACGACGACAAGCGCGACGACGGCCCGCAGCCGGGCGGCGACATCAAGCCGATCGCGATCACCGACGAGATGAAGAAGAGCTATCTCGATTACGCGATGAGCGTGATCGTGAGCCGCGCTCTGCCTGACGTCCGCGACGGTCTCAAGCCCGTGCACCGGCGCATCCTGTTCTCGATGCACGAGAACAAGAACCTGCCCGACCGGCCCTATACCAAGTGCGCCCGCATCGTCGGCGACACGATGGGTAAGTACCACCCGCACGGCAATCTCGCGGTCTATGACGCGCTCGTGCGCATGGCGCAGGACTTCTCGCTGCGCCTGCCGCTGATCGACGGCCAGGGCAATTTCGGCTCGATGGACGGCGACAGCCCGGCGGCCGATCGCTACACCGAGGCGCGCCTCGACAAGGCGGCGATGCCGCTGCTCGAAGACCTCGATCTCGACACCGTCAATTTCCAGCCGAACTATGACGGCAAGGAGCACGAGCCGACGGTCCTGCCGGCGCGCTATCCGAACCTGCTGGTGAACGGCGCCGGCGGCATCGCCGTCGGCATGGCGACCAACATCCCGCCGCACAATCTCGGCGAGGTCATCGATGCCTGCATCGCGCTGATCGACGATCCGGAACTGACGATCGACCAGTTGATCGAGATCGTGCCCGGCCCCGACTTCCCGACCGGCGCCCAGATCATGGGCCGCAGCGGCATCCACTCGGCCTATCACACCGGGCGCGGCTCGATCGTGATGCGCTCGAAGACCCATATCGAGGAGCTGCGCAAGGAGCGCGAGGCGATCATCGTCACCGAGGTTCCCTATCAGGTGAACAAGGCGACGATGGTCGAGAAGATCGCCGATCTCGTCCGCGAGAAGCGGATTGAGGGCATCTCGGACCTGCGCGACGAATCGAACCGCGAGGGCGTGCGCGTCGTCATCGAGATCAAGCGCGATGCCGTCGCCGACGTGGTGCTGAACCAGCTCTACCGCTTCACGCCGCTGCAGACCTCGTTCGGTGCCAACATGGTGGCGCTGACCGGCGGGCGGCCGGAGATCCTGAACCTCAAGGACTTCATCTCGGCCTTCGTCGAGTTCCGCGAGGAAGTGGTCTCACGGCGTACGCGCTATCTGCTCAACAAGGCGCGCGAGCGCGCCCATGTGCTCTGCGGTCTCGCCACTGCCGTCGCCAATATCGACGAGGTCATCCGCCTGATCCGCACCGCGCCGACCCCGTCGGCCGCGCATGAGGCCCTGATGGCGCGCGACTGGCCGGCCGACGACATCGCGCCGCTGATCGCGCTGGTCGACGACCCGCGCCATCCGATGAACCCGGACGGCACGTACCGCCTGTCGGACGCGCAGGCCAAGGCGATCCTCGAACTGCGCCTGGCACGCCTGACCGCCCTCGGCCGCGACGAGATCGGCGACGAGCTCGAGAAGCTCGCCAAGGAGATCGCCAACTATCTCGACATCCTGCGCTCGCGCGCCCGCATCCAGGAGATCATCAAGGCCGAGCTCGCCGAGGTGAAGGCTGCCTTCGCGACGCCGCGCCGCACCGAGATCCACGACTGGGGCTCGGATCTCGACGACGAGGACCTGATCGCCCGCGAGGACATGGTCGTCACCGTCTCCCATGCCGGCTACATCAAGCGCGTGCCGCTCTCGACCTATCGGTCGCAGAAGCGCGGGGGCAAGGGCCGCTCCGGCATGTCGACCCGCGAGGAGGATTTCGTCACGCGGCTCTTCGTCGCCGATACGCATACTCCGATCATCTTCTTCTCCTCGCTGGGCCAGGCCTACAAGGAGAAGGTCTGGCGGTTGCCGCTCTCGGCGCCCAATGCCCGCGGCAAATTCCTCAACAACATGCTGCCGCTGGACAAGGACGAGCGCATCACCACGGTGATGCCGCTGCCGGAGGACGAGGAGAGCTGGGGCCGGCTCGACGTGATGTTCGCTACCAAGAGCGGCAATGTCCGGCGCAACAAGCTCTCCGACTTCGTCCAGGTCAATCGCAACGGCAAGATCGCGATGAAGCTCGACGAGGGCGATTCCATCGTCGACGTGCAGATCTGCTCCGAGCATGACGACGTGCTGCTCACCACCGCCGGCGGCCAGTGCATCCGCTTCGCCGTGCCTGAGGTGCGCGTCTTCAAGGGCCGGGATTCGACCGGCGTGCGCGGCATCAACCTCGCCGATGGCGACGAGGTGATCTCGCTGGCGATCCTGCATCATCTCGACGCGACTCCGGACGAGCGCGCCGCCTATCTCAAGCGCGCCGCCGCTGCTCGCAGGGCGCTGACCGGCGAGGGCGAGGAGACGGCCGAGCCAGTGACGAGCGGAGATGCCGAGGAGACCGGCAGCGACATCGAACTCGGCCAGGAGAAATATGCCGAGATGGGCGCCGCCGAGCAGTTCATCCTGACGGTGTCGGAGAATGGCTACGGCAAACGCAGCTCGTCCTTCGAGTACCGGGTGACCGGACGCGGCGGCAAGGGCATCGTCGCCATGGTTGTCAACGACCGCAACGGCAAGCTTGTCGCCTCCTTCCCGGCCGAGGAGAAGGAGCAGATCATGCTCGTCACCGATGGCGGGCAGGTGATCCGCGTGCCGGTCGATGCCGGCCCACAGAACCGCATCCGCATCGCCGGGCGCTCGACCCAGGGCGTCACCGTGTTCAACACGGCTGAGGGCGAGAAGGTGGTCTCGGTCGAGCGGATCGGCGAGGAAGCCGAGGACGAGGGCGAGGCCGGTGAGGCCGAGAATGGGGCGGGCGAGGAGCCGGCCGGGGAGGCGTGAGCCTCCTTTCAGATGCGGCGGCGTTCTTCTGCTGAAATCGAAAAGTCCCGGGTCGAGCTGTGCTCACCCGGGACTTTTTTGGCTCGCGGCGCTGACAACCCTTCTTGGGCCGGCAGCAACGCTGGTCCGGAATAGACCTTCTAATCAGGGGAGCGGTGGCGTCAGCGCAGCAGCGGGATCGCCGGGCCGATCGGCCGCAAGGCCGCGTCGATCTCGGGGGTGAAGGCGGCGCCGAAGAAGGGGCCGCGCAACTCGAAGGGCACGCGCGCCGAGGTCGTGGTCGAGCTCAGCGCGCCGTTGAGGTCGAGCCAGCGCCGGGTGAGATCGGCCGTGCCGTTGAGGACGACATTGTAGCCGGAGCCGGCGATCTGCGTGTCGGTGATGTAGAGCACACCGAGATTGGCGAGGGCGGAGAGCTGCAGGGTCTCGAAGGCGCTCTTGCCCTGGCGCCAGTCGCGCGCCGAAGTCGGCGGCTTCTCGGCCTTGCGCAGCAGATCGGGGAAGGCGATGCCGCGGAATTCGCCCTGCCGGATCGTCAGGCCGGCGCGGCCGGTCAGCGAGCTCACCACCTGCTCCAGGCTGCTGCCGACACCGTCGAAGGCGAGCTGCCCGGTGGCGGTGCCGCTGAGGCGGGCGAGCGCCGGCAGATCGTCGGCGACCAGAGCGAGATTCACCTTTTCGAGGCCGAGCTGCAGCTTGACGTCGGCGCCGGCGGCGACCGGTGTGGCGAGGATGCGGGCGCGGGCCGAGCCGCCATAGGTCGAGGCGCGCAGCAGCGATGCTTCGAACCGGCCCTTGCGGATCAGGAGCTGGGCCGCGAGATCGCCGAAGCGTGCCGCGCCGATTCGGGCGGAGTCGAGCGACAGGCGCAGGTCGACATCGTTGGTGGTCCAGCCGTCGAATTCGAGCGGCGTGTCGGCCGTTTCGCTGCTGCCGGCCGGCATCTGCGGCTCGGCCTGGCGCAGCAGGCGCCCGAGATCGAATTCGGCGCCGGCGAGCGTGCCGGACAGCGCCCAGTTGGGCATGGCGCCGTCGAGCTTGAGCGCCCCTTCGAGCTGGTCGCCGTCGACCATGGCGACGACCGAGTCGAGTGCGGCACTGCCCGGGCTGATCTGGGCCTGCGCAGTCAGCTCGACGTGGCGGACCAGGGACGCGATGCGAGGGCGCGGGCCGATCCAGGCCAGGGCGTCGGACAGCGATTTCGTGCTGAACTCGACCTGGCCGCTGGTTGTGCCCTGGGCGGCGGAGCGCGTGCCGTTGAGGCGCAGGTTCATCAGGCGCGAGCCGAGGGAGAAGGCGGTGCGGGCCCGCTCGCCGGCGACGGGCCAGAGGATATCGACCTTGGTGGCCTCGCCGCGCCAGGTGAAGGAGCCGGCGAGCGCGACCGGCGCCTGGGCCGTCCGTTCCTCGATCAGCAGGTTGACGTCGCGCAGCGTCGTCAGGACCGTGCTGTCCGAGCGCATCATGACGCTGCCGGAATTCAGGACGAGCCGGGTCTGGCTGTCGAGGCGCGCGAGATAGCCGAGAATGCGGTCGAGCCAGAGAGCGTAACTGCCACCGGAGTCACTCGCGGCGACGTCGATTTCGGGAGCGACCAGGTCGATGCGGTCGAAGTCGAGCTGTCCGCCGATCAGGGGCAGCAGGCGGGCGCGGGCGCGCAGGCGCGCGGCCTTGCCGGAGAGCACGCCCTGCGGATCGACGAAGCTGACATCGGAGAGGCTGATCCGGGGCAGCGGCAGGATCGCGATCTCGGCGCGACGCATGCCCGTCACCTTGAGGCCGGTCCGGGCCTCGATGCCGGCGACGACGGAGCGCTCGACCTGCGACAGGGCGAGATTCCACGACCGCAGCCCGAGCGTGAGCAGCAGCGCGGCGACGGCGAGGCCGATCAGGAGTGCGCGTCGTGACATGGCCGGGCGTATGGCCTTCATTTGCGTGACGGCAGGGCCCCGTCGTCAGGCAATCCGATAGCGCGAGCGATTCGGCCGGGCGGCCGGCATATCGTCGCGCGGCAAGGGTTTAGTCCTCCGGCTCACGAATGTCGAGTTCTGCACCCGCCTGGACGCCGGAAAGCCGGGGAAACATCTCAATTATCGCGTGAAACCGGTCGCTGTTCGCCGGCGCGGGCGAGTCTCAACGCTGGATAGATGCCGATTGCAACGATCAGCAGCGCCGCCAGCGCGCCGTCCTCGAAGACGCCGCGGGCGGCGTGGCCATAGACCAGGGTGGCGAGGGTGTCGAAGTTGAGCGGGCGCAGCAGCAGCGTCGCCGGCAGTTCCTTCATGCAGTCGACGAAGACGAGCAGCGCGGCGGCGGCGATGGCCGGGCGCATCAGCGGCCAGTGCAGCCGGCGCAGCAATTCGTGCCGGTCGGCGCCGAGCGAGCGCGCGGCGTCGTCGATGCGCGGCGAGATGCGGGCATAGCCGCTCTCGACCCCGTTCACGGCGATGGTCAGGAAGCGCACGAGATAGGCGATGACCAGCGCCGCGCCCGATCCCAGCAGAAGCAGGCCCGGGCTCGCGCCGAAGAGCGCGCGGCTCAAATCGGCGACGAGGTTGTCGAAGGCGGCGAGCGGCACCAGCAGCCCGAGCGCCAGCACCGTGCCGGGCAGGGCATAGCCGAGCGAGGCGATGCGGGCGAGCAGCGGCAAGGCCCGCTCACGCCCGAGCCGCAGCGCCGCGGCGATGCCGATGCCGATCGCGACGATCAATGCGGCTGAGAGTGCGGAGATCGCGACGGTGTTGGCGAGCGCTCGCCAGAGCGTCGCATCGGCCTGGGCGAAGAGGTCGCGGCGCCAGAGTTCGCCGAGCAGGTAATAGAGCGGCAGCACCGCCCCGAACAGCGCCGGGAGGAAGCAGGCGATCGATGCAATCCAGCTGCGAGCCCCCGAGAGCTGGATGCGGCCGACCGGGCGCGGCCGCTTCACCGGCAGGGCGAAGCGCCGCGCGCCGCGCGTGCGCGCCTCGGCGGCCATCAACCCGACCACGACGAGTAGCATGACGCAGGCAATCTGGGTGGCGCCCGCCAGCGAACCGCGATTGATCCAGGTGGTGTAGACCGAGATCGTCAGCGAGCGGACGCCGAGATATTCGCTGGCGCCGATGTCGTTGAGCGTCTCGAGCAAAGCGAGCGTCAGCCCGGCGGCGAGGGCGGGGCGGGCCATCGGCAGGCCGATGCGCCAGAACAGCGGCCAGCGCCTTGTGCCGAGCGTGCGGGCGGATTCGATCAGCGCGGCGCTCTGCATCGAAAAGAGCGCGCGCACGCTGAGATAGACATAAGGGTAGAGCACGAGCCCGAGGATCAGGATCGCGCCCGGCAGGTTGCGCGGATCGGGAAACCAGTAGTCGCGCAGCGAACGCCAGCCGGTCAGCGCCCTGAGCGCGCTCTGGAACGGCCCCTGGAAGCCGAGGATTTCGACGTAGACATAAGCTGTGATGTAGGTCGGCAGTGCCAGCGGCAGCACCAGCAGCCATTCCAGGCTGCGGCGGCCGGGGAAGTCGTATTGCGTCACCAGCCAGGCGGCGCCGGTGCCGACCGCCCCGCAGAACAGGGCGACGCCGGCGAGCAGCAGCGCCGTGTTCCAGAGCGCGACCGGCAGGACATTGGCGGCCAGATGCGGCCAGACCGCCAGCGCCTCGCGCGACAGCGCGGTGAAGGCGAGCGCCAGCACCGGCAGGGCGACCAGGCCGGCGGCTGCCGCGGTGACGTAGACCAGACGCGTCGACGGCCGCCAGCGAGCTGGCGGCCGTTCTGGATGTGCTGCGGAGGCGCTCAGGCTCAATTGTCGAAGCCGGCCTTGTCGACCAGCTCAGAGGCGGCCTTGCGGTTCTTGGCGATGTCGGCGAGCGGCAGCTTGTCCGGGGTAACGGCGCCGAGCAGCTTCACGGCCTCGGCCTCCTTGACGTCGGCGTTGACCGGGAACTCGAAATTGCCGTCGGCATAGATATGCTGCGCCTTCTCGCCGAGCATGTATTCGATCAGCTTGACGGCATTGTCCTTGTTCGGCGCGTGCTTGGCGATCGCCGCGGCCGAGACGTTCACATGGGTGCCGCCATTCGCGAAGGTGGTCTTGAGCGGCTTGATCGCCTCGTACCAGCCCTTCTGCTCGTTTGTCGCCTTGCTCATCAGCCCGATATAGTAGGTGTTGATGATGGCGATGTCGCACTGGCCCGAGAGGATGTCACGGGCGACGTCGCGGTCGCCGCCGCCGGGCTTGCGAGCGGTGTTGGCCTTGAGCGCCTTGAGATAGGCCTCGGTCTTCTCGGCGCCGTGATGGCTGAGATAGGCCGAGAACAGTGCGGTGTTGTAGGGGTGCTGGCCCGAGCGGATGCAGAACTTGCCCTTCCACTTGGGATCGGCGAGGTCTTCATAGGTGATCGCGTCCTGCTTGACCCGGTCCTTGGAGACGACGACGACGCGGGCGCGCTTGGTCAGCGTGATCCAGTTGTCACCGGCGCCGCGCAGCTGGGCCGGCACGGTCTTGTCGACCAGCGCCGACTTGACCGGCTGGGTGATGCCGGCATCGGCCGCCGCCTGGATCTCGCCGACATCGACCACGAGCATCACGTCGGCCGGGCTGTTGTTGCCCTCGGCCTGGATGCGCTGCTGCAGCCCGTCCTTGAGGAAGACCGCGTTGACCTTGATGCCGGTGTCCTTGGTGAAGGCTTCGATGACCGGGTTGAGCAAGGCCGGCTCGCGCGTCGTGTAGAGATTGACGCTCTGCGCAAGGGCAGGGGCGGCCAGCAGGCAGGAAGCCAGGGCTGTCGCGGTGAGCGCGGTGCGGATGGTCATGTTTCGCTCCTTCGGGCGGGGGCTATGAAAATCGGCCATTCGGAGGGAGCGGTAGAGCGGCGAACCGGGGTGGTCAAGGGTAATATCCCTTTTATTTCAATGTGTTATATCTATTCTAAACTGGATCCTCATTAGATGAATTCTAATCCTTGTGACCCAAGGATTGTTGTCGAAAGCTCGGCCGGTTTCGCTCGGATGATCTAAAAGTCGTACGACTTCAATAGCTTGATTAAGAGCTTTCGGGCCGCCGGACGCTGGTTGGAATGGCGCAGGCCGCGCTGACATTGTTTCAGTTCGCCCATTCGGGATCTGACGCTGTGCCGGGATCGTGAAACGCGGGCGATGTCCGGCTGCACGCTGGGATTGCGGGCAAGGCCGGTGCGCATGCCTTTGCGCGCCGGGATGTCGTGACTTTTCTACAACATCGGCAGCTATTGCAGCGTAGCGCGGGCGGGCTGCCACGATTGCCGCGAAGCCGCCACAAAGCGGCCTCAGCTGCAAACTTCAGTAACTATCTGAGATACGGAAGAATTAAGCCCCGTCAGGCAGGATGCGGAGCAGAAAAATGCTTCGCGACCCACTTGGGGGCGGATGATTGCACCAGCGGGTGGCGGCGTGGCACAGCTTTCGCCCGCCAGGTGGGGTGGCGGGACAGAGTTTGAATGGACGCGCGCGTTTTCGATAAGTCGAAGCTGCCCAGCCGGCACGTGAGTGTCGGGCCGGCCCGAGCTCCGCATCGCTCCTATTATTACGCGATGGGCATGACCGCGAAGCAGATCGCGCAGCCCTTCGTCGGCGTCGCCTCCTGCTGGAACGAGGCTGCTCCCTGCAACATCGCCCTGATGCGCCAGGCCCAGGCGGTGAAGAAGGGCGTCGCCTCGGCCAGCGGCACGCCGCGCGAATTCTGCACGATCACTGTCACCGACGGCATCGCCATGGGCCACCAGGGCATGAAGTCGTCGCTCGCCTCGCGCGAGGTCATCGCCGACTCGGTCGAGCTCACCATGCGCGGGCATTGCTATGACGCGCTGGTCGGCCTCGCCGGCTGCGACAAGTCGCTGCCCGGCATGATGATGGCGATGGTGCGCCTCAACGTGCCCTCGATCTTCATCTATGGCGGCTCGATCCTGCCCGGCAATTTCAAGGGCCAGCCGGTCACCATCCAGGACGTGTTCGAGGCGGTCGGCAAGCATTCGGTCGGCGCCATGTCGGACGAGGACCTGAAGGAGCTCGAGGAGGTCGCCTGCCCGTCCTCCGGCTCCTGCGGCGCCCAGTTCACCGCCAACACCATGGCGACCGTGGCCGAGGCGATCGGCCTGGCGCTGCCCTATAGCTGCGGCGCGCCGGCGCCCTATGATGTCCGCGATACCTTCTGCTACACCGCCGGCGAGATGGTGATGGACCTGATCGCCAGGAACATCCGCCCGCGCGACATCGTCACCCGCAAGGCGCTGGAGAATGCGGCGATGGTCGTGGCGGCCTCCGGCGGCTCGACCAATGCGGCGCTGCACTTGCCGGCGATCGCGCATGAATGCGGCATCGATTTCGACCTGTTCGCCGTCGCCGAGATCTTCAAGAGGACGCCCTACGTCGCCGACCTGAAGCCGGGCGGCAAATACGTCGCCAAGGACATGTTCGAGGTCGGCGGCATTCCGCTGCTGATGAAGACGCTGCTGGACAACGGCTATCTGCACGGCGACTGCATGACCGTGACCGGCCGCACCATCGCCGAGAACCTCGCCTCGGTGAAATGGAACGACAAGCAGGACGTCGTCCATCCCGCGAGCAAGCCGATCACCCAGACCGGCGGCGTCGTCGGCCTCGAGGGCAATCTCGCGCCGGAAGGCGCGATCGTGAAGATCGCCGGCATGCCGCAGGAGAGCCTGGTCTTTTCCGGTCCGGCGCGCTGCTTCGACTGCGAGGAGGACGCCTTCAAGGCCGTTACCAACCGCGATTACAAGGTCGGTGACGTGCTGGTCATCCGCTATGAGGGACCGAAGGGCGGCCCGGGCATGCGTGAGATGCTGGCGACCACCGCGGCGCTCTACGGCCAGGGCATGGGCGACAAGGTCGCGCTGATCACCGATGGCCGCTTCTCGGGCGCGACCCGCGGTTTCTGCGTCGGCCATGTCGGCCCCGAGGCCGCTGTCGGCGGGCCGATCGGCCTGATCCGCGACGGTGACATCATCGAGCTCGACGCCATCACAGGAAAGCTCGCAGTCCGCCTTTCTGATGCCGAACTTGAAGAGCGTCGTAAGGCCTGGACGCCGCGCCAGACGGACTATCGGTCGGGCGCGCTTTGGAAATACGCGCAGACGGTCGGATCCGCCAAGGGCGGCGCCGTCACCCATCCGGGAGGCGCAGCCGAGACACAGTGCTATGCGGATATCTGAGGCCATCATTGCCGGAGCGTTGCTTGCTCTGGGCTGCCAGCAGGCAGCCTGGGCGCAGAACGCAGTCGTGGAGCGCGTGCCGCTGCCGCCGCTTCCGATTCCCGGCGCTGCCCTGCCGGAGCCGGAGGTGGAGAGCCGCGCCGCGCCTGCGCCGCTTGCTCCCGGCCGTGGCGCGATCGCGCCTGCCCCGAGTGGGCCAGCCGCCCACACCGCCTTGCCGATCGCCCCGTTCAGCAGCGCCCGCGACGCTCTGAAGGCCTGGATGCGCGACTCGACCGCCGGCGATCAGGCCGGCGCCGTGCGGGCGCTCGAATACGCCGCGGCGCAGGGCCACCTCGCCGCGCAGTTCAAGCTCGGCCGCGTCTATGCCAGCGGCGACGGCGTTCCGACCAATGATCTCAAGGCCTTCGAGTATTTCTCGAAGATCGCGGACGAGAATGCCGACGAGGTTCCCGGCACCTCGGACGGGCGTATCGTCTCGGCGGCCTTCGTCGCGCTCGGCGGCTATTTCCTCGACGGGATCAAGGGCACCTATGTGAAGCCCAATCCCGACCGCGCCTTCGACATGTTCCACTACGCCGCCTCCTATTTCGGCGACCCGGATGGCCAGTACAATCTAGCCCGGCTCTATCTCAACGGCACCGGCGTCTCGCGCGACCCGCGCCAGGCGGCGCGCTGGATGAAGCTCGCGGCCGAGAAGGGCCATGCCCCGGCGCGCGCCGTTTTCGGCGACATGCTGCTGCGCGGCGGCGACGGCGTGCCGCGTCACCCGATCATGGGGCTGATGTGGCTGGCGCTGGCTCGCGAGGGCGCCGATACCGCCCGTGAGGGCTGGATCGTCGAGCGCTACGACGCCGCCTTCGCCAATGCGAGCGCGAGCGACCGCACGGCGGCGCTGGCCCTGGTCGAGCGCCAGCACGTGCGCGCTGAGCGGCGCTGACTGCATCCAGCGTCTGCAGGCCGAAGTAGCCGAGGTATCGAACCTCGGAGCTTCCGCCATGCGTCATACTGCACGCCTCAGCTTCATCGCCGCCTTCGCGGCGCTTGCCATGCACGGCGCGGGCGCGCAGGAGCGCTTCGAGGACTGGCCACCGCTGACCAACCCGTTCCCGAGCACGGGCGGCGGCGGCATCATGATCCACGACTACGACCCGGTCGTCGCTGGCGGCAAATGCACCACGCGCTTCCGGGCGGTCGAGCCGAACGGCACGACCTATCACAACCTGATCGAGTTCGAGGCGAGCGAGACGCAAGGGGGCGTGCTCTGCAGCAAAGGCCGCTGGCGTTCGGCCGATGGCAGCGCCAGCGGCACGACGCCGTTCCGGGTGTTCATCAAGGACGGCGTCAGGCGCGGCTCGCCGCAATGAGCACGGCGGCAGGCCTTAATTCAGCTCGATCAGCACCGGCACGTGGTCGGAAGCCTTGTCCCAGCCGCGGACATGCTTGGCGATCGAGACTGCGCCGAGCCTGTCGGCAGCCTGCGGCGAGAGCAGGAGATGGTCGATGCGGATGCCGTTGTTCCGCTGCCAGGCGCCGGCCTGATAATCCCAGAAGGTGTAGAGACCGGGCGCGTCGGTGGTGGCGCGCAGCGCCTCGGTGAAGCCGAGGCTCTGCAGCTTGCGGAAGGCGGTGCGGGTCGGCGGCAGGAAGAGCGCGTCGCCTGCCCAGGCTGCGGGATCGCGGGCATCGCGCGGCTCGGGGATGACGTTGTAGTCGCCGGCCAGCACCAGCGGTTCCTCATGCGCGAGCAGGCCCTTGGCGTGGACCGCGAGGCGCTCCATCCAGGCGAGCTTGTAGGGGTACTTCTCGGTGTTCGGCGGATTGCCGTTCGGCAGGTAGATCGAGACCAGCCGCACGACGCCGTCGCCATGCGGCAGCACGCCTTCGAGATAGCGCGCCTGTTCGTCGCTCTCATCGCCCGGCAGGCCGCGCCTGACGTCCTCGAGCGCGCTGCGCGAGATGATGGCGACGCCGTTGAAACCCTTCTGGCCATGGGTCGCGACCTGCCAGCCGGCTTCCTCGATCTCGGCCCGCGGAAAATCGGCGTCGACGCATTTCAGCTCCTGCAGGCAGAGCGCGTCGGGCTCGGCTTCCTTCAGGAAAGCGAGGACATGGGTCAGCCGCTGGCGGATCGAATTGACGTTCCAGGTGGCGATGCGCACGGGCCGGCTCCGATTCAGACGAGCGGAGACTAAGAGCCGCCCGAGCCGTCAATGCAAGTCAGCAGCGGCCACAAAAAACCTCCCGGCCACGGCCGGGAGGTTCTGATCGCCGGTGTATCGGCTGGGACTTACGGGCAGGCGCGGACGACACCGCCGGAGCCGATATAGGTGCCGGTCTGCGGGTCGTAGCTACGGAAGCGGCGCGAGCAATAGGCGATCGCGTCGGCGTCGGGCTCCGCGTAGACCGGCGCGGGCGCGGCGTAGACCGGCGGCGGGGCAGCATAGACCGGGCCGGGCGCGAGCAGGGCGCCGGCGGCGAGAGCGCCGAGCGCACCGGCGGCGATGCCGGCGCCGACGGCTGCGCCGCGGTTATAGCGATAGCCTCGCCCATAATAGCCGCCGCGATAGCCGTAGCGCGGGCCGTAATAGCGACGGTACTGCACCTGCTCGACGAGATTAGTCGAGCCGGCGGTGGCAACGCTCGCCTGGGCCGGCGCGAGCGGGGCGGCGGCAGCCGGCGTTGCCAAGGCAAAACCGCCAGCGAGGGCGGCGGCGATCATCGTCGTCCTGATCATCTCGAACTCCTTGTCCCTCCCGGATGGGAGGATTCCCGCGCGAACCTACCGGTATCGCCCGGACACTGTCACCTCAGCGTCAGAACTAGACGCAAAACGCGGCTAAATTTCAACGACTTCCGAGAGCTTTCGGCATTTTTCGGCTTGCGCGTCGCCGCGGCAGGCCCCATTTCGCGTTTCCGCGTTGCACCATCTATCCGGGAGACCCATGTCGCACTCCGCCGAACCCGCCGACCTTTCTGCCAAGGGCCCGCTGCGGCCCCTGCCGATGGTGATCTTCGCCTCGCGCTGGCTGCAGGTGCCGCTCTATCTCGGCCTGATCGTAGCGCAGTGCGTCTACGTCTTCCTGTTCCTCAAGGAGCTCTGGCACCTCGTCACCCACGCCTTCAACTTCAGCGAACAGCAGATCATGCTGGTCGTGCTGGGGCTGATCGACGTGGTGATGATCTCCAACCTGCTGATCATGGTGATCGTCGGTGGGTATGAGACCTTCGTATCGCGGCTAAAACTGCAGGGGCATCCGGACCAGCCGGAATGGCTCAGCCACGTCAACGCCTCGATCCTCAAGATCAAGCTCGCCATGGCGATCATCGGCATCTCGTCGATCCACCTGCTGCGGACCTTCATCGAGGCCGGCAATATCGGCGGGCCGACGGCGACGAACTACACCACCACGGGCGTGCTGCTGCAGACGCTGATCCACACCATCTTCATCTTCTCGGCGCTGGGCATCGCCTGGGTCGACCGGATGACGCTGGCGCCCGGCAAGGGGCATTGAGGATCATTCGCCAGCCTCGGCAACGATGTCGCCGGGGCGCCGAGAGGCCGTCCAATGGACGGCCCGCCAGCCGGCGTGCCGGGCAGCAGTGACATTCTCGACGGTATCGTCGATCAGCAGGAGCGCTTCGGGCGGCTCGCCCAGTGCCTGCTCGATGTGGCGATAGAAGGCGGAATCCGGCTTTCGCGCGCCGATCGCTGCCGAATAGTAGAAGTGGTCGACATGGCCTGCGAGGCCCAGCCGCTCCGAAAGGTCGCGGGCACGCAAGTGCTCCTGATTGCTCGCCAATGCGACGGTCAGGCCACCGCGGCGCAGCGCCGCGATATCCTGCAGCAAGGCCTCTTCCAGCCGCGCGTCGTGCACGAACCAGTACTCGAGAAGAGCCTTGCTGCTCACAGCAGGAGCGATCTCGGCCAGGACTGGCGTCAGTGTCTCTTGTAGGCCGACACGACCAGTGACGATGTCCGCCCAGTAGCGGGCGAAGAAACGCCGCTGAAGCAGCTCGGGCGCGATGCCGAGATCGCGCTCGAGATCATGGCTCCAATGCAGCCCATCTGCTGGCCGCCCGGTGACCAGCACGCCGTCGACATCGAGGAGGACGGCGCGGATCAGGTCTAACCTCGTGCCCGCCGCGGCGGCAGGCCCTTGACCAGTGGCGAGGCGAGGCCCGGCGCGGTCTCGACGCCGAGCGCCGGCAAAGCGAGCGTGCGCTGGCCGCGGAAGTCGACATGGCAGACGAGGAGGCCGCGCTCCTCGATATAGCCGATCAGGCGGCGCGCCCGGCTCGGCGAATGGCTTCCATAGGCTTCTGCCAGTTCGGCATCGGAGGGGCAGGGCGCCCCTTCGATCGCGCTGCGCGCGATGAACAGGAAGAGCCCGTGCAGGTCCTCCGGCAGGGTCTCGGCTGCGGTCAGCGCCTTCTCCCAGGCATCGGAGGACAGGACCTCCTCGCTCGCCCCGGCGCGGGCGACGGCGAGGCGCTTGCGGAAGGCGTCCAGGCTGGTCTCCGGGCCGCTGACGCGGCGCATCCGGCAGCGCACGGTGAAATCCTGGTAGAGTACGGCGACCGGCCGGTCGCGCGCTTCGGGGTCGTCGAGCAATTCGTTGAGGATCTCGACCAGCGCTGCCGCGCGCTCTTCCGGATCCATCTCGATCTCGGGCTCAGGCGGCGGCACCGGCTGGTGCGTCTCGATGCGGCGGATGATCTCGGGTGCCACCACCGGCCGCGGGCGCGGCTGCTTCGGCCAGGGGGCAGGTGCGACCTCGTCCTCGCCGGCGGTGAAGATCAGCTTGCTGGCATCCTCCGGTGCCTGCTCGGGCAGCGGCATCAGGCTCGGCGCGCCACCGCGATCGACCGAGGCGACGGGGCCGATCCGGACCGGCAGCGGCTTCTTCGACAGGGCCGGGCCGAGCGCGACGAACTGGCCGCGTTCGAGATCGCGGAACATCTCGGCCTGGCGCCGGTCCATGCCGAGCAGGTCGGCGGCACGCTGCATGTCGATGTCGAGGAAGGTGCGGCCCATCAGGAAGTTGGAGGCCTCGGCCGCGACGTTCTTGGCGAGCTTGGCGAGGCGCTGCGTCGCGATCACCCCGGCAAGGCCGCGCTTGCGGCCGCGGCACATCAGGTTGGTCATGGCGCCGAGCGAGAGGCGCCGCGCCTCGTCCGAGGCCTCGCCCGCCATCACCGGAGCGAAGAGCTGGGCTTCGTCGACCACGACCAGCATCGGATACCAATGGGCGCGGTCGATATCGAAGAGGCCGCCGAGGAAGGCGGCGGTGGCGCGCAGCTGCTCGTCGGCGTCGAGCTCTTCGAGGTTGAGCACCACCGAGACGCGGTGCTGGCGCACGCGCAGCGCGATCTTCTGCAATTCGACCGGGCTCGCCGTGCCGTCGACCACGACATGGCCGAACTGGTCGGCCAGCGAGACGAAGTCGCCCTCGGGATCGATGATCGCCTGCTGAACCAGCGGCGCGCTCTGCTCCAGCAGGCGGCGCAGCAGATGCGACTTGCCCGAGCCGGAATTGCCCTGAACCAGCAGACGCGTCGCCAGCAATTCGGCGAGGTTAAGCTCAGCGGGCTCGCCGCTGCGCGTCGACCCCATGTCGATGCCAGTCTTCATGCCGGGAATCCAGGCCGCTCCTTGCCGTGGCGGAAAACGCAAGGCGGCGCTTCTAGCACGCCCGCCGGCAGTCAAGGCAAGGCCCGGCCTGCATTCCACAGCTTTGCGCAGCGCAGGACAGGCCTCGGTCAGGGCCGGCGGCGCAGGATCATGCCGCCATGATGCAGCGTGTCCGCGTCGACGAAGGTGCCGTCGGCAGTGAAACCGGTATCGTCCCAGTACTCGATATAGCTGCCGGTGACCTTGTAGCGGCCGCGATAGGCGCTCTCGCGATTGCCGCGCGCTTCGTCGTAGCGGCTATTCGGCAGCAATTCGTGGCGGACATGGCCGTCGGCTGTGACCCACATGCCGACATAGGGGTGGGACTGCGGGTTCTCGGTGGCTGCTGCCCGGGCGATGGTCATATGGCTGGATCCTTCGGGGCCATTCTGGATGGTCGTGGTGGCGAGGCCGATGCCGGCGGCCAGCAACAGGGAGGCATTCACGAGCAGGGTGTTCACGATCGTTTCCCTCACTGCCTGCGGCGTTCGGCGAAGAGCTCCGACAGAGCCTGCGATGCCGCGATCGCGCGCGACATTCCGGCCGGCACGGTGATCAGGTAGACGATCTCCTTCAGCTCTCCCTCGGGCACGCCGATGTTGAGAGCGTAGCCGGCATGGACCTTCATGAAGGCGGTCTGGCCGGTTGCGGCGAAGGCTGCGACCGCTGCGAGCTGGCGTGTGCGGCTGTCGAGGCCGGTTCGCGACCAGACATCGCCGAGCGCATAGGCCTCTGTCGCCTCGGCCAGGAACGGAAACTCCTGCCGCATGCGCTCCAGCGCCTGCTGGGGGGCGCCGTTGTTCAGGCTGCGAATGACGGCTTCGCCGCGCTTGCGCCGCTCCTCGGTCGATTCGGCGATGGCGGGTGCGGGCATCGCGGCTATGGCGACGGCGGCCGCGGCGGTGCGCAGCGGTGATCGCATGGCTCGGGTCATGGCATCCTCCTCAGCGGGTGGCGGTGGGGCGGACGACGATCTCGTTGACGTCGACGTCGTCGGGCTGCTCGATCGCGAAGCGCACGGCGCGGCCGATCGCATCGGGCTGGAGCGCGATGGCGCGATAGCTCTTCATCAGCTCGGCCGCGGCCGGATCGGTGATCGTGCCGGCGAGCTCGCTCTCGACGACGCCGGGATGGATGCAGGTGACGCGCAGGTCGGAGTGCTCCTGTCGCAGACCGTCCGAGATGGCGCGCACCGCGTACTTGGTCGCGCAATAAACGGCGGCGGTCGGCGACACGGCGAGGGCGCCGATCGAGGCGATGTTGACGATCTGGCCGGAACCGCGCGCCAGCATCTGCGGCAGCACCGCGGCGATCCCGTAGAGCACGCCCTTGATGTTGACGTCGACCATGCGGTCCCACTCGTCGACCTTGAGCGAGGCCATCGGCGAGAGCGGCATGACGCCGGCATTGTTGACGATGACGTCGACACGGCCGAAGGCCTCGCCTGCCGCCTCTGCGAAAGCGGCGACATCGGTGCGATCGGTGACGTCGAGCCGGCGGGTACGGACCTCGTCGCCTGTCGCGTTGAGCTCTTCGGCAAGCGCATCGAGGCGTTCTGTGCGCCTTGCGCCGAGCATCAGCTTCGCGCCTGCGGCTGAAAGCTCGCGGGCGATGCCGGCGCCGATCCCGCTCGATGCGCCGGTGATGAGGACGACCTTGTCGATGGCCATGTCTGCTCCGTCTGGTTGTGCCGTGGAACCGCTGTGTTGCGGTTGCCCAAAAGCTAGGAGCGGGTCATTGTCGCGATAAGCCGCTCATTTCTTTCCAGACTGGAGAGTTATTCTAACCAATGGAGATGGACCTCAACGCGCTCGCCGTGTTCGCCCTCGTCGCCGAGGAGAAGAGCTTTCGCGGCGCGGCGGACCGTGTCGGCGTCACACGCTCGGCGGTCAGCCAGACGATCCGGAAGCTGGAGGAGCGGCTCGGGATCGCCCTGGTGCAGCGCACGACGCGCAGCGTCAGCCTGACCGAGGCGGGCGAACGCCTCCTCGCCGATCTCGACCCCGCCCTGGCTGATCTGCGCGCGGCCGTCGAAGCGACACGCGACCTGCGCGCCGGCCCCCGTGGACGTCTGCGTCTAGCGGTGTCGTCGATCGCCGAGCGCTTCCTGTCGGGGCCGTTCCTGGCGAGCTTCGTCGCGGGCCATCCCGAGGTCGAGCTCGACATCACCGTGACCGACGAGGAATTCGACATCGTTGCCGCGGGCTACGACGCCGGCGTCAGGCTCGGCGAGGTGATCGAGCAGGACATGATCGCGGTGCCGATCGGCGGCGAGGAGCGCCAGCTCGCCGTCTGCGCGCCAAGCTATCGCGAGCGCTTCGGCATGCCGTCCCATCCGCGCGAGTTGGCCACGCATCGCTGCATCGGCTGGCGGCCGGGGCCGAAGCTGCCGCCCTATCGCTGGGAATTTGCGGAGGATGGCAGGGAGTTCAGCGTCGCCGTCGCACCGGAGATCACGGCCAGCGACATGGCGCTGATGATCAAGCTCGCGGTGGCGGGCGCCGGCATCACCTTCGGCATGGAAGAGAGCTTCCGCCCGGCGATCGCGCGTGGCGAGCTGGTGCCGCTGCTGGAGGAATACAGCCCGTATTTCGCGGGCTTCTATCTCTACTACCCCGGCCGCCGCGCCATGGCGCCGAAGCTGCGCGCCCTGGTCGACCATCTGCGCGGCTTCGATTGGGATAGGCGCAAGGCGACGACCAGAACGGGATCGGCTATAATCTGATTCCAGGTGCTGCCCGCGCCTCCACCCTCCATCAGGGAAGCACGCTGCCGTGCAGGGTATCTTCATCGTCGAACCGACTGTTCGAGCGCTACGCATAAGGAGGGGTTGCGGACTTCGCTCGCATCAGGAGGTTCACCGATGAAGCTTTCCGCCCCCGTCTATCGCCTGAAGCGCAAGGCCAAGGAATTGGCGCGCAAGGACGACATCCCGCTCCATCTGGCGCTCGACCGCGTCGCCATTGGCGAAGGCTTCGGCACCTGGAGCCTGCTTGCGTCCAAATCCGCTGAGAGCCTCTCCGCCGAGGGGCTGTTGGCCCGCCTGGAGCCGGGCGACCTGCTGCTGATCGGCGCACGGCCTGGGCATGGCAAGACGCTGCTCAGCCTCCAGCTCGCCGTCGAGGCGATGAAGGCCGGCCGCCGTGCAGTGTTCTTCACGCTTGAATATACGGCCAGGGATGTGCTCGGGCGTTTCCGGGTACTCGGCGTCGACCCCGCGCAGTTCGAGGCGCTGTTCTCCTTCGACGATTCGGAGGCGATCAGTGCCGACCACATCATGCAGGCGCTGGTGCAGGCACCGCGCGGCACGCTGGCGATCGTCGATTATCTGCAGCTGCTCGACCAGAAGCGCGGCAATCCCGAGCTCGGCGCCCAGATCCGTGCGCTCAAGGCGTTTGCGGAGGCGAGGGGCGTGATACTGGCCTTCATCTCGCAGATCGACCGTTCCTACGATCCCGCGATGAAACCCTGCCCGGATCTGAGCGATATCCGCCTGCCGAACCCGTTCGATCTCTCGCTGTTCAGCAAGAGCTGCTTCCTGAACGAGGGGGAAGTTCGGTTTCAGGCCGCGGGTTAGGTCCACTCTCAAGGGCTTTCGATCGAGCTGATCGTCATTGCGAAGGGCAAGCGACGAAGCAATCCAGGGGCCGTAGAGCGATACTGGATTGCTTCGCTACGCTCGCAATGACGGCCTGGCGGATCGGATGCCACTCGTTGGAAAGGCGCTCAGCGCGGGCAGCCGCGGGTGCGCTCGGCGCGCTGGATGTCGGCGATGACACGGTGCTGGGTCGCCGAGAGCGGCACGTCCTCGATATTGTCGTACTGGCAGCCGGCATTGCCGAAGGCGCTGATGCCGCGCTGGGTGCGGAAGCAATAGCCCTGCGCCTTGTAGATCTCGTTGCGCTGATACCAGAGGTCCTCGCAGCTCTGGGCCGCCGCGGGCGTGGCGGTCACAAGGAGGGGCAGGGCGATGCCGAGGGCGAGGGCTGGGAGGAGAAATTTCGGCATGACGACCTCTTGCGGTGCGAGCGCTATGTTGTCGCCCCTTGCGGGTGCGACAAGCTTTTTCGCTCCCTGCCATGGCAGGATCACGATCTTGTTGCAGGAGGGCGCGATCGCTCCGCTGGCAAAGCTGTGAATTGACGCTGCCGCGCCCGCGGAGGACAAGAATTGAGGGATTTTTCAGCCTTTCGCCTCCCACATCGAGGCGAGCCGGGCGCCGGCCAAATTGCCGCAGGGATTGCCTGCGGCACTGCGCGCGGGTGCCGTCATCGGGTATGTTTCTCCCGACAAGCAATGGTAGTGCGCGCGAATCGCGCTCTGGAAAGGACCGTCGTCATGATCTTCTCTTCGCTGCGCCGCCTGGCGCTCGCCGGCATCGCCGCCTGCGCGCTCGGCGTCGCTGCCGCGCCGGCACAGGCCCAGTCGCTCTCGGCCGAGCAACGTGCGGCCGTGGTCGAGCTGATCAAGGAGACGCTGCTGAAGAATCCGGAGCTGATCCAGGAGGCCCTGGTCGAGCTGGAGAAGCGCAACCAGGTTGCGCAGGTCGAGGCCCAGCGCAATGCGCTCGCGGCCGAGAAGGCCAGCCTGACCGACCCCGCGACCTCGGTGATCGCCGGCAACCCGCAGGGCGACGTCACCCTGGTCGAGTTCATGGATTACAATTGCGGCTTCTGCAAAAGGGCGATGGAGGATGTCCGCGCCCTCGCCAAGGACGATCCCAAGCTCAAGGTCGTGATCAAGGACTTCCCGATCCTCGGCCCTGACTCGGTCGAAGCGAGCCGCGTCGCCATTGCGGTGAAGAACCAGCTCCAGGGCCAGAAGTACTGGGATTTCCACCTCAAGCTGATGGCGACCAAGGGCCGGGTCAACGGCGCCAAGGCGATGGAGATCGCCAAGGAAGCCGGCGCCGACATCGAGCGCGTCAAGAAGGAGATGGAGGCGCCGGCGACGCGCGCCGTGATCGAGCAGACGGTCGCCCTCGGCGATCGGCTCGGCCTCACGGGCACGCCGGCCTTCATCGTCGGCGACGAGGTGGTGTTCGGCGCTGTCGGCCAGGCGGCGCTGAAGCAGAAGATCGAGGCCGTCCGCAAATGCGGCAAGGCGACCTGCAGCGGCTGACGCCGCCAGTCATAGCGACCACCTGACAAGATGAGGGCGATCCAGCAACCATGCTGGGTTGCCCTTTTTGCTTGGTGAGAGCGGAGAGACCGCGGAGTTAAGCCGCGTTCTTCCTGAACTGCCGGCGATAGCTGGCCGGCGAGATCGAAAACGCCCGGGTGAAATGCTGCCGGAGCGAAACGGCCGAGCCGAAGCCGGCCATCTCCGCGATCTGCTCGATCGAGCAATCGCCGGTTTCGAGCCGCCGCTGCGCCTCGGCGAGGCGGTGGTTCAGCAGCCATTGGACGACGGTCACGCCCGTCTTCTGCTTGAAGCGGCGCGTGAAGCTGCGCAGGCTCATCCCGGCGCGCGCCGCCAGTTGCTCCAGGCCGAGTGGCTGGTTGAGATGCGCGAGCGCCCATTCCAGCGTCGAGGAGAGCTGATCGGGGTTGCCGAAGGCGGGCAGGGGGCTCTCGATATATTGCGCCTGTCCGCCATGGCGGTGAGGCGCAACCACCAATCGCCGGGCGATGCGGTTGGCGATCTCGGCGCCGTGGTCGCGGCGGATCAGATGCAGGCAGCAGTCGATCGCAGCGGCGGTTCCGGCCGAGGTCAGGATGTCGCCATCGTCGACATAGAGGGCGTTGCGATCCAGCGTGACGTCCGGATAGGCCCGTTCGAATTCATCCGCCCAGGCCCAATGCGTCGACGCCGTGCGGCCTTCCAGCAGGCCGGCGCGGGCCAGGACGAAGGTCCCCAGACACAGGCCGACGATTCGGGCGCCGCGCGCATGGGCGGCGCGCAGGGCGTCCAGCAGGATGTCGGAGGGCGGGTCGATCGGATCGCGCCAGGCCGGGACGATCACGGTGTCGGCCTGCGCGAGGGCTTCGAGACCGTGCTGTACGCCGATCTGGAAGCCGGAGATCGTCGGGATCAGCCCAGTGTTCTCGCCGCAGATCAGCAGGCGATAGCGCGGCGCTCCCAGCTTCAGCAGATCGTCGCCGAAGACGATGCAGGGAATCGAGAGATGGAAGGGAATGACCCCCTCATAGGCGAGGACGGCGACGGTGTGCATGGCAAGGCCGGTCATCAGGGCGTTTGGCCGGATCCTATCACATATTGTCTTCCAGGCCACTTTCGCGCAGCCGGCAATCGGTCAGTCTTGGCCGACCACAGACGCGGCGAAGGAGCCAGCCATGACCCAGACCATTCGACAGATGATCGGCGCGAGCGCGCCCGAGAGCCTCGATCCCGCGACGAGCGCCTTGCTGGTGATCGATTTCCAGAAGGAGTATTTCGACGGCAAGATGCCGATCCCGGACGGCGGCAAGGCGTTAGCCAATGCCAGGCGGCTCATCGATAGGGCCGACGCCGCCGGAATCCCGGTCTACCACATCCAGCATGTGACGCCCGCCGGTGCGCCGATCTTCGCCGAAGACGGCGAGACGGTCGCCTTTCATCCGCTGGTCACGCCGGCGCCGCACCATGAGACGGTGCGCAAGAACTCGGTCAGCGTCTTCCCGACAACCAATATCGACGCCCGGCTCAAGGCCCGCGGCGTGAAGACCCTGATCGTCAGCGGGCTGATGACGCATGCCTGTGTTGCAGGCGCGACGCGCGACGCAGTCCCGCTTGGCTACGCTGTCATCGTCGCGGCCGATGCCTGCGCCACGCGCGATATCACCGGGCCGGACGGGGCTGCCGTTCCGCATGCCGAATTGCACCGGTCGTCGCTGGTAGCGCTCGCCGATACCTTCGCCGACGTGCTCGACACGGACGCCATTCTGGCGCTCCCCAGCGCCTGAGAAAGGGGGCCGAGCCCCGTTTCACCTTGGACGGGGCTCCTTTCGCCCTTTTCCTGATGCTCGGTTCCGGGTAAAGACGCGCGACATCGCGAGGCCGCCGGCTTGATCCGGGCGCAGCGCCATCGCATATGCGCATCCTCTTCGGGACCTGCCGTCCCGCCCATCGAGCTCACGAAGACGGTGAAATCCGCCATGGCGACCAAGAGCCCCATCGATCCCGAACTCGTGCGCGAGATGGCGCAACTGATCAACGAGACCGATCTGACCGAGATCGAGGTGCAGAAGGGCGACCTGCGCATCCGCGTCGCCCGCACCATCACCGCCACCGTGATGGCGCCGGTCGCGGCCGCGCCGGCCTTCGCGCCTGCGCCCGTGGTGACTGCGGCGCCTGCCGCTGCCCCGGCCGACGCCAAGGCGGCTGCCGCCCATCCCGGCACGGTCAACTCGCCGATGGTCGGCACCGCCTATCGCCGGCCGTCGCCGGAGGCCAAGCCCTTCATCGAGGTCGGCCAGGAGGTGAAGGTGGGCGAGCGCGTGCTGCTCGTCGAAGCGATGAAGACCTTCAACGACATCGTCGCCCCCCGCGCCGGCAAGGTCGTCGCGATCCTCGTCGAGGACGGCCAGCCGGTCGAATACGGCGAGCCCCTGCTGGTGATCGAGTGAGGATTCATCCGGGCGGGAGCGGGCTCAAGATGTTCGACAAGATCCTGATCGCCAATCGCGGCGAGATCGCTCTGCGGGTGCTGCGGGCCGCCAAGGAACTCGGCATCGCCACCGTCGCGGTGCATTCGACCGCCGACGCCAACGCCATGCATGTGCGCCTCGCCGACGAGAGCGTCTGCATCGGCCCGCCGCCGGCGCGTGAGAGCTATCTCAACATCCCTGCTTTGATCGCCGCCTGCGAGATCACCGGCGCCGATGCGGTCCATCCCGGCTACGGCTTCCTCTCCGAGAACGCCCGCTTCGCCGAGATTCTGGAGCGGCACAACATCGCCTTCATCGGCCCCAAGGCCGAGCACATCCGCAGCATGGGCGACAAGATCGAGGCCAAGCGCACCGCCAAGCGCCTCGGCATCCCCTGCGTGCCGGGCTCTGAGGGCGGCGTCGCCGATGACGAGGAGGCGCTGCGCATCATCAGAGAGATCGGCCTGCCCGTCATCATCAAGGCCGCCTCGGGCGGCGGTGGCAAGGGCATGAAGGTCGTGCGCAGCGAGGACGAGGTGTCCGTCATGCTCGCCACGGCCCGCAGCGAAGCCAAGGCCAATTTCGGCGACGATGCTGTCTACATCGAGAAGTATCTCGAGAAGCCGCGCCATATCGAGATCCAGGTGCTCGGCGACGGCAAGGGCCGGGCGATCCATCTCGGCGAGCGCGACTGCTCGCTGCAGCGCCGCCATCAGAAGGTCTGGGAGGAGGGCCCGTCGCCGGCTCTCAACGCCGGCGAGCGCGACCGGATCGGCGCGATCTGCGCCAAGGCGATGGCCGATATGGGCTATCTCGGCGCCGGCACGATCGAGTTCCTCTACGAGGACGGCGAATTCTACTTCATCGAGATGAACACCCGCATCCAGGTCGAGCATCCGGTCACCGAGATGATAACCGGGATCGACCTGGTCAACGAGCAGATCCGGATCGCTGCCGGCGCGCCGCTCTCGATCAGCCAGAAGGATGTCGTCATCGAGGGCCACGCCATCGAATGCCGCGTCAACGCCGAGCATCCCGCGACCTTCCGGCCTTCGCCCGGCAAGATCGCCTCGTTCCACACGCCGGGCGGACTCGGCGTGCGCGTCGATTCGGCGGCGTATCAGGGCTATGTCATCCCGCCGCATTACGACTCGCTGGTCGGCAAGCTGATCGTGCACGGCCGCAACCGGGCCGAATGCCTGATGCGGCTGCGCCGTTCGCTCGACGAATTCGTCATCGACGGCGTCGACACCACGCTGCCGCTGTTCCGCACGCTGGTGCGCAACCCCGATATCCTGAACGGCGACTACAACATCCACTGGCTGGAGAAATTCCTCGCCAATGGCGGCATGGACCAGCCGGGCGAGGGGTGAGGCCCGGCGTACACCGTCATGCTCGGGCTTGACCCGAGCATCTCAGGCCGGAGGAAGTTCCGACAGTGCCTTCTCGTCAGGAGATTCTCGGGTCTGCGCTTCGCTTTGCCCGAGAATGACGCTTCGGGTTTGACTCAACCGCCCGCCCGCGCTCCCATCGCTGCATGAAGGCCCGTTCCACACCTGCGCGCGCGCCGGCGATCACGCCGGAGATCCTGTTGCGCGCCTATGCGGCCGGCGTCTTCCCGATGGCGGAGAGCGCTGACGATCCCGGCCTGTTCTGGGTCGAGCCGGACATCCGCGGCATTATTCCGCTCGACGCCTTCCATCTGCCGGGCCGCCTGGCGCGCACCGTCCGCTCCGACCGCTTCGAGATCCGGATCGACCACGATTTCGCCCGCGTGATCGCGGCCTGTGCCGAAAGCCGGCCGGACCGGGCCGAGACCTGGATCAACGGCCGCATCCGGGCGCTCTATGGCGAGCTCTTCCATCTCGGCTATGTCCACACCGTCGAATGCTGGCGCGAGGACAGGCTGGTCGGCGGGCTCTATGGCCTGTCGCTGGGCGGTGCCTTCTTCGGCGAAAGCATGTTCCATCGCGAGACCGACGCTTCGAAGGTGGCGCTGGTGCATCTCGTCGCCCGGCTGCGGCGCGGCGGTTACCGGCTGCTCGACACCCAGTTCCAGACCGCGCATCTCTCCCAGTTCGGCACGCGCGAAATCCCGCGCGAGGCCTATCGCGAATTGCTCGACGCCGCGGTCGCGGTCAATGGCGATTGGTGGAGTTGGCCGGCTGGACAGGCGGTCAGTGGCGGCGAAGCGCTCGCGGAGCTCTCCGACTGATCCGATCAGGCGGCAGGTTCGCCCGTCGCCGTCGGCGCGGGCTCCCAGAGCTCGATCGGGTTGCCGTCGGGGTCGTGGATGCGGCAGAAGCGGCCGACCTCCGAATCCCATTCCGGCCGGGTCTCGACGGCGATTCCGGCTGCGCGCAGCGAGGCCATCATCGCATCGAGATCATCGACGCGGAAATTGACCATCCATTGCTGGTTCGGCCGGCCGAAATACTCGGTCGTCGCGGCGAAGGGGCCGAAGATGGTCGGCCCGGCCTCCTGGCTCCAGACCGCCCTGTTCATGTCGGCGATGCCGAGATGACGCTCGTACCAGGCCGCCAAGGCTTGTGGGTCACTGCCGCGGAAGAACAATCCGCCGATGCCGGTGATCCGCGCCATGGTCAGTTCCCGCCGGCCGGATCGCGCCCCGGTGCCGGGTTGGTCGGGAAGAAGCGCTGTGACGGCGTCTGGCGCGGCTGCACCGGCACGCCCTGCGGCGGCGCGACGTCGATGCGCTGGTTCGGCGGCGGGGTCTGCTGGGCCGGACGGGCAGGGCGACGCTGCTCGGGGGTGAGCGGCGGGGGCGGGGCCTCCGGCTCCTTGGGATCGACCACCAGTTCGGTGCCGCCTTTGCAGTCGGTCAGCCAGACATCGTAGATCGCGTGCTCGACGCCGTGCAGGCCGGGGCTCGACGCGTACATCCAGCCGGTGAAGATGCGCCGGTATTCGTTGTTGAAGGTGACCTCGTCGACCTCGGTGAAGGAGGTCGTCTGCGGCGCCTCGGTCGGCGGGCGCGTCCAGCAGACGCGCGGCGTGATCTGCAGCGCGCCGAACTGCACGGTCTCGTCGATCGCCACCTCGAAGGAGATGATCCGCCCGGTGATCTTGTCGAGCCCGGCGAAGACCGCGGTCGGGTTGCGGATGCGGTCGGCCTTGGCGGGGAGGGCCAGTGCGAGCGCCGCGCCGGAGACGGCGGCGAGGGCGAGGATCCTGCGGAGCGAAGGCATGCTGGCTTGCGATTCTCTTCGAGCGGGCCCGAGCCGCGACGGGGCGCAGTAGCACGGCAATCGCAGCGGAAAAAGGGCGGGAAGGCACTCGCGGCCAAGGCTCGCACCGAAAGCTGCCGCGGCCCTCCGTGGCCGGCCATGCGTTTCCCGGGACATTTCCGACATCGAGGTGCATGACAGGCGGGAGTTTCCGCTCTTGCAAACCGTTTGCAACTCGATATCTTGCGAATGGGTTGCAAAAGCAAGATAGGGAATTCGCATGGACGCTCGGGTCGAGAAGATGCCCGCTGGTTGGCGCAGCGAGCGGGGCGAGGCTTCGCTGGCCGACGTCCATCGCTCGATCGCGGTGCGCGGTTCCGGGCCGGGCTGGCGGCGCGCGGCGGCTTTCGTCGGGCCGGGTTATCTCGTCGCCGTCGGCTATATGGATCCCGGCAACTGGGCGACCTCGATCGCCGGCGGCTCGAAGTTCGGCTACACGCTGCTCGTCGTCGCGCTGGTCTCCAACATCATGGCGATCGTGCTGCAGTCGCTCTGCGCGCGGCTCGCGATCGCCTCGGGGCGCGATCTCGCCCAGGCCTGCCGCGACGCCTTCCCCAAGCCCGTCGCCTATGTACTCTGGTTTCTCGCCGAGACCGCCATCATCGCGACCGACATCGCCGAGGTGATCGGCACGGCGATCGGCCTCAACCTGATCTTCGGCATCCCGCTCGAGCTGGGCGTGATCATCACGGCGCTCGATGTCTTCTTGATCCTCTATCTGCAACGGCTCGGCTTCCGCTGGGTCGAGGCGCTGATCATCACCCTGCTCGGCGTGATCGCGGTCTGCTTCGCGATCCAGATCGCGCTCGCCGATCCGAACTGGGGGCAGGTGATCCGCGGCTTTGCGCCGACTACCGAGATCGTCACCAATCCGGAGATGCTGTACCTCGCGCTCGGCATCCTCGGCGCGACCGTAATGCCGCATAACCTCTATTTGCATTCCGGCATCGTGCAGACGCGCGCCTATGGCGAGAGCCTGCCGGAGAAGCGCCAGGCGCTGAAATTCGCCACGATCGATTCGACGGTCGCGCTGATGTTCGCGCTGCTGATCAACGCCTCGATCCTGATCCTGGCGGCGGCCACGTTCTACAAGACCGGCCGGACCGAGGTCGCCGAGCTCGGCGATGCGCACAAGCTGCTCGGTCCGCTGCTGGGTGTGGCGATCGCGCCGACCCTGTTCGGCATCGCGTTGCTCTGCTGCGGCATCAACTCGACGGTGACGGCGACGCTCGCCGGCCAGATCGTGATGGAGGGCTTCCTCAAGATCAAACTGGCGCCCTGGCTGCGTCGGCTGATCACCCGCGGCATCGCCATCATCCCGGCCGCGGCGGTGACGATCTGGTACGGCGATGCCGGCACGGCGCGGCTGCTGATCCTGACCCAGGTCGTGCTCTCGTTGCAGCTCTCCTTCGCCGTCTTCCCGCTGGTGATGTTCACCGCCGACAAGGCCAAGATGGGCGAGCTCGTCGCGCCGCGCTGGCTCATCGCCTTCGCCTATCTGATCGCGGTGGTGATCGCGGCGCTCAACGTCAAGCTGCTGGTCGATTTCGTCGGCGGGGCGGGCTGAAGGACAGCGGCGCGGCTCCACCGGCTGCGCCGCTCCAGACCCAAGGCAAGAGCCGGATCCGATCAGGTTGATTCAACCAGATCGGATCCGGCTTCAATGTGTAGCGCGCCTGGCGCGGAAGCGGGCGATCTTGTCGCGGTTGCCGCAGAGGCTCATCGTGCACCAGCGCCGGGTGTTGTTGCGGCCGCGATCGTAGAAGACGAGCGTGCAATGTTCGGCGGAGCAGCGCTTCAGCCTTGCCGGCTCGGCCTCGCAGACGAAACGCGCGAGATCGAGCGCGATCAATGCCGCGGGCCTGGCGGGATCGAGCGCGAGTCCGAGCACCGGTCCATGCTCGCCACGCTGCAGGACATGGTGGCCGTTGAGGCCGGCTAGCCGCCGATTGACTGACGTCAGAGCCGCATCGGACAGCGGCTGACCTGCCTCGAGCCCCTCGAAGACCGACCGCAGTTCCGCGCGCAGGGCGCGCAGATCGGCCATTGCCTCGCTTGCGTCCCCGGCCGCATCGCCGAGCCCAGCGGCTCTCAGCCAGGCCAGCGCCCGCTCGGGACCATCGATCAGCTCCTCGGGGCCGGTTTCGCTGGCCGGGGTGGTGTTGAGCAGATCCAGCCAGGTCGCGCCGCCGACGAAGGGAAAGCCGTCGCGGAATTCGCTGGAAGCCTCTGTCGTGGATGCCATGTCGGACCTCGGAGGGACATGTCGGTCTGTAACCGCTTATTTATCGATTGACAGGTGTCAAATCAAGTGACACCGTTGAAAGATAGAAACAGAGGTTACGTCTCTCGCAATGACCCGCTCCCTCTGCCGCCTTGCCGCCATCACCCTTGCCGCAGGAGTTCTCACCATGACGTCCGTGACCGCTGCCGAGCCCGTTCCGACCCATTTCCGCACCGCCACGATCGCCGGTACCGAGATCTTCTATCGCGAGGCCGGGCCGCAGGACGCGCCGGCGCTCCTGCTGCTGCACGGCTTCCCAACCTCCTCGCACATGTTTCGCGACCTGATTCCGCGCCTGGCCGGGCAGTACCGAGTGATCGCGCCGGACTATCCCGGCTTCGGCCATAGCGGCGCGCCGTCGCCGGCCGAGTTCGACTATCGCTTCGACCGCCTCGCCGATGTGGTGGAAGCGTTGGTCGATCGGCTCGAGCTGAAGAGCTACGTGCTCTATTTGCAGGACTATGGCGGTCCGGTCGGGTTTCGCCTGGCGCTGCGCCGGCCGGAGCGGGTGCGCGGGCTGATCGTGCAGAACGCGGTCGCCAATGCCGAAGGCTGGAACCCGGAGATCACCGCGCCGATGGGGCCGTTCTGGCGCGAGCGCAACGCCGAGACCGAGAAGCCCTTTGCCGACCTGCTGAAGCCGGAGACGACGCGTTTCCAATACGTCCATGGCGCAACGCGAGCCGAGCGGCTTTCGCCCGATGCCTGGACGATGGACCAGGCCGGGTTGGACAGGCCCGGCAACCGCGAGATCCAGCTGCGGCTGCTGCACGACTATCAGAGCAATTTCGCCGCCTATCCGGCTTGGCAGCGCTACCTCGCCGAACGCCAGCCGCCGATGCTGATCGTCTGGGGCAAGAACGATCCTTTCTTCACGCTCAAGGGGGTCGACTATCTGAAGCAGCAGGTTCCGGGCGCCGAGGTGCACCTGTTCGATGCCGGCCACTTCGCCCTGGAGACGCATGCCGGCGAGATCGCCGAGCACATCCGGACGTTCATGGCGCGATTGCCGGCCGAGTAAGTCGGGCGCTGGGCTCCGGCATCATGATGAGCAGCAGGGCCAATGCGATGCCAGCCGCGATGCCCAGCGTTATGAAGGCGGAGCCATAGCCGTAGCCGACGACGATCGCCCCGGCGACAGAGGTGCTCAGGGCGCCGCCGATGCCCTGAGCTGTCGCGATGGCGCCCTGAGCGACGTTGAAATGGCCGGTGCCAGCGGTGAGATCGGCGACGATGAGCGGAAAGAGCGCACCGAAGATGCCGGCGCCAACACCGTCCAGCAGCTGAACGCCGATCAGCCAGGGCGCCGCATCAGAGAGTGGGTAGAGCAGGCCGCGCAGGCACAGCACCGCCAGCGCGACCGCGAAGATCGGCTTGCGGCCCCAGCGATCGGCCTTCGCGCCGACGACGAGGGCGACCGGGACCATCACCAGCTGGGCCGCGACGATGCAGGCGGACATCATTGTGGTGGCGAGCTCCGGATTGGCCAACGCCAGCTTCTGGCCGACGAGCGGCAGCATTGCCGCATTGGCGAAATGAAAGAGCGTAGTCGACGCAGCGAAGACGAGCAGTGGCGGGCTGGCGAGCAGCACTCCCAAGCCGGACGGGCGCGCCGCATCGGAGCTGCCGGACATATCGTCGAGGCCGCGTGCGACATCGTGATCGATCGCATCGGCGGGCACGCTCAGCGTGGCGACGATGCTGGCTGCTGCCATCGCCGCCATCAGCCAGAAGACTGCGACGGGGCCAAGCCAATAGGCGAGCGCCCCGGCGAGCAGCGCGGCGACAGCATTGCCGGCATGGTTGAAGGCCTCGTTGCGGCCGATCCGCGCTGCGAAGGCCTTCGGCCCGACGATGCCGAGCGTGATCGCAGCGATCGCCGGAGGGAACACTGCGCCGGCGACCCCGGAGATCGCCTGCAGGATCGTGACGGGCACCAGGCCGGGAAAGAGCGGGATGGCGAGCGAGGCTGCCGTGATCGCGACTGCGGCAGCGACGAGGATAGCGCGTTTCGCCCGCACCGTATCGATCAGCGCGCCGGCAGGCGTCTGCGCGATGATGCCGGCGATCCCCGCCGCGGAGAGCGTGAAGCCGATCGAAGCTTCGTCCCAGTGCTGGACCGTCAGCAGGTAGATCGCGAGATAGGGGCCGAGGCCGTCGCGGACATCGGCGAGGAAGAAGTTCAGTGCGTCGAGCGGCCTGCGAGCCGAAGCGGTGCGATCAGGACCCATATCGATCTCTCGGCCGGAATGGCGCGGATCAACGAGCGAGGCTGGGCGCGGTTCCCTTACGTCCGGACACAAAAAAGCCGGCGGTGCGAGGCACCGCCGGCTGATCTCGATTCTCAGTCGCTTGTCAGCGGCCCGGCGTCCAGGGCTGATAGTCGCCGGTTGCGGCCGGGGTCTTGTTCTCGCCCAGCGTCGAGCCGGGCGGGTGATAGGCGAGCGCCGTGCCGGTATGGTTCGGCTGGTGCGGCTTCTGCCACTCGCGCGGAGTGTACTTTTCCTCGGAGGGGGCGACGTCGACGGTGTGGTGCAGCCAGCCGTTCCAGCCCGGCGGGATGGTCGAGGCCTCGATCGGGCCGTTATAGACCACCCAGCGGCGCTGGACGCCGAGCGCCTTGTCTTTCACGCCGCCCTTGGTGCGGTAGTAGACATTGCCGAACTCGTCCTCGCCGACCTTCTCGCCGAAGCGCCAGGTGTGGAACCTCGTGCCGATGGTCTGGCCGTTCCACCAGGTGAAGATCTGGAGCAGGGTCTTGGTCATCGCTTCGCGTCCGCGCAGGCCTTTGGGCCGTCGCGCGACTTATGAAGATGCGGGGGCGCGATGTCCAGTGCGGCCGGGCGCTGCGGGCATTCGCCGTCATGGCGCCGAGGCCACGATCTCGCGCAGAAGGCCGATGAAGTCGCGTGTGCGGGTCCCCTTTCGGCTGCTCCCGGATTCGGCGGTCTGGACCATGACGAGGCGCTTGCCCGGGACGATGGCGAGCAACTGCCCGCCATAGCCGGAGGCGAGCGCCGTACCCTCGCCGGAGCCGTCCTCCGGCAGCGTCCACCACATATAGCCATAGCCGCGCTCCGGCCGATCGGTCATGGCATGGGGCGCTGTCGATTCGTGCACCCAGGTGGCGGGTATGACCTGCCTGCCGTTCCAGCTGCCGCCATTGGCGAAGAGCACGCCGAAACGGGCGAGATCGCGGGCGCTCAGCCGGAACGGATAGGCCGGATGCCGCGAAACTGGCGATTTCGCATAGCGCCCGTCCGCGGTCGAGAAATCCTCCATGCCGATCGGCCCGGCGATGCGGCGGGCAAAGCCCTCGAAAATGTCCTCAGCCGTACGTAGGCGATAGATCGTGCCGAGCGCGTTGAAATCCCAGTTGTTGTAGAACCAGAAGGTGCCGGGCGCGTGGCTGCCGCGGGCCGGGCGCTTCTCCCTGATCTCGGAGGTCTCGTGCGCCGCCGGAAGGTAGATGCCGGAGCGGGCGGTCAGCAGGTCGCGGATCGTCGCGCTCTTCTCCTGTGCGTTCAATCCGGGCGGCTTCTCGTCGATGCCGAGCTCGCCGAGCGTGGCGTCGAGCTTGATGCGCCCATCGGCGACGGCGATGCCGTAGAGGGCGCTGAGCAGGCTCTTACGGACCGAGGCGACGCCGATCTTACGGCTGGGATCGCCGAAGGAGGCGAGGATGGTGCCGTTCTGCACCAGCATCAGGGCGGTCGGCTTGCGCAGCTCTGCATAGTCTCGCAGCGACTGCAGCGCGGTCGCGGTCCAGCCGGCCGAGGCGGGATCGACGGTCTGCCAGTGTAGGCCGGGCTCTGCCCGTGCCGGCAGCACGCAGAGACAGAGCGCGATGATGGCGAGCAAGCGATTCATCGGTCTGGCCTCCGGCGTGCGGGCGCATCAGGCCGAGCCATCCCGGCGACTCTGCGGCACTGGAGCAGACTTAGCGCAAAAGCGAGCGCGCGGTCGGGACGAGACGGGCGATGTCCGGCGCGCGGCCCGTGGCGGGCGCCATCTCGTGCAGGGCCGTTTCGAGCGCCGGTATCGCCTGCGGGACCGCAGGCCTCACCAGCGTGAGCGTCACGCATTCGCCCTCGCGCACGGGCAGGCGCTTGAAGCCGTTCTCGCTGCGATCGCTGATCAGGCTGGCGAGGACCTCGCCGCCTGCGGCGCGTACGGCGTCGGCGATCGCCTTCGCGAGCAGCGCGGCCTCGTCGTCGGCTGCATCCGGCATGAGATGGTGGACGGCGACCAGATAAGTCCGCCCGTCTTCGAGGTCGGCTGTGCCCGGGGGCAACCGCTCGCGTCCGGCAACCGTGAAGCCGGACTCGGCCGTGGCGGGCTTCAGCATCAGCACGTCATGCCATTCCAGCATGGTCTCGTTGGCAGCAGGGCCATGCTGTGCCCAGACCGGGCCGCCATAGAAGGCGGGGAGGGCGCGGGTCCGCGCCGCCTGATCGGCAAAGCCGCGGAACCAGACGAACTGGTCGGGCGCCGCGGGATCGCGGAACTGGCAGAGCACGCTCATCCCGACTGCTTCTTGCGTCTCGACGAGATGGGTGTCGAAGACCTCGATCAGGGCTTCGCGCGCGCCGGGCTTCAAGGTGTAGCGGCGCAGTTCGAACACGGTGTCGGTCATGGCGGCTCTCCCGCTGCCTGGAGCTGCCCCGGCAGCTAGATGGCGGGCGCGACCAATCCCGTCAGCAGCGTCGCTGCGTTCATCGCCACGATTCGGTCATGATTCGGATGGTGCGGGATCGGCGCTCAAGTTGCGTCAGCCGGCCAAGCATCGCGCGGATTCAAGCACTTGTGGCCGCGGCTGCAGAGTGCGCTTCCACTAGTAGGGTTCGCCAGATCCTGTTGATGTCTTGTTAACCATGGTCCGGCGGATTTTAGGGATTTCACACCGGCGAGGATCGTTGCAAGCTCGCAACGGCGCCGCGATTCCGCATGTGATTCCTTGGGCTTAGCGGGTGCCTTGAAACTTATCCCCACGATCCACATCTTCCTACAAGATGTCGTATCCACACCTATCGGCCCGCACTAATCCTTGACGGCGCGACCCAATCGGGACTAAATTTTGACGGTCGCGTGACGGTTGGCGGTGACGCCTTTTTCGACCCGCGAAACGAGTTCCCAGATGGGTCGAGCGATCACCGCGGCGCGCCAGAGATGGCGACGGCGAACGGCGACGTGCGTCTCCGCCTGGCCGCATCAGGACACCGATGGCGGGGCACACCGTCGCGGGATCCAGGGGCATCAAACCGAGTTGGACTGACATCAGGAGCCGGTGATCAACCGGCCGCGCGGAGCGTCGGATACGCCCGCGGCAAGCATTGGGGACGAAGCTTATGCGCATCGAGCGCCGCCATACCACCGCCGGCCAGTCGCCCTATTCGGCGATCCCCTTCCGCTCGGCGGTGAGCGAGATCCGCAATCCCGATGGTTCGATCGTCTTCCGGCTCGAGGGCATCGAGGTGCCCGAGGCCTGGTCGCAGGTCGCGAGCGACGTGCTCGCGCAGAAGTATTTCCGTAAGGCCGGCGTTCCCGCCGCTATGAAGAAGGTCGAGGAGAACGACGTTCCCTCCTTCCTCTGGCGTTCGGTTCCCGATGAGGCGGCGCTTGCGGCGCTGCCGGAAGACAAGCGCTACGGCTCCGAGATCTCGTCCAAGCAGGTCTTCGACCGGCTCGCCGGCTGCTGGACCTATTGGGGCTGGAAGGGCGGCTATTTCTCCTCGGAGGAGGATGCCCACGCCTTCCATGACGAGCTGCGCTTCATGCTGGCCTCGCAGATGGTCGCGCCGAACTCGCCGCAATGGTTCAACACCGGCCTGCACTGGGCCTATGGCATCGACGGGCCGAGCCAGGGCCATTTCTACGTCGACTTCAAGACCGGCAAGCTGGTGAAGTCGAAGTCGAGCTATGAGCACCCGCAGCCGCATGCCTGCTTCATCCAGGGCGTGCAGGACGACCTCGTCAACGAGGGCGGCATCATGGACCTGTGGGTGCGCGAGGCGCGCCTGTTCAAATACGGCTCTGGCACCGGCTCGAACTTCTCGATGCTGCGCGGCGAGGGCGAGAAGCTCGCCGGCGGCGGTCGTTCCTCCGGCCTGATGTCCTTCCTCAAGATCGGTGACCGCGCTGCCGGCGCGATCAAGTCGGGCGGCACCACCCGCCGCGCCGCCAAGATGGTGGTGGTTGATGCCGACCATCCGGACATCGAGGCCTATATCGACTGGAAGGTGAAGGAGGAGCAGAAGGTCGCGGCCCTGGTCGCCGGCTCCAAGACCGTCCAGAAGGCGATGAGGGCGGTGATGAAGGCCTGCGTGAACTGCGAGGCCGCCGACGATGCCTGTTTCGATCCCGAGAAGAACCCGGCGCTGAAGCGCGAGATCAAGCTCGCCCGCAAGGCGATGGTGCCTGACAACTACATCAAGCGCGTCATCCAGTTCGCCAAGCAGGGCTATACCGAGATCCAGTTCGACACCTACGACACCGACTGGGATTCGGAAGCCTATCTCACCGTCTCCGGCCAGAACTCGAACAATTCGGTCTCGCTGACCGACGATTTTCTGCGCGCGGTGGAAACGGATGGGGATTGGAACCTGGTCGGCCGCACCACCGGCAAGGTCACCAAGACCCTGAAGGCGCGCGACCTCTGGGAGAAGATCGGCTACGCCGCCTGGGCCTCGGCCGATCCGGGCCTGCACTTCAACACCACGATGAACGACTGGCACACCAGCCCGGCCTCGGGACGCATCCGCGCCTCGAACCCGTGCTCGGAGTACATGTTCCTCGACGACACCGCCTGCAACCTGGCCTCGGCCAACCTGCTGCAGTTCTATGATCGCGAGGCCAAGGCCTTCGACGTCGCCGGTTACGAGCATCTCTGCCGGCTCTGGACGATCGTGCTCGAGATCTCGGTCGCGATGGCGCAGTTCCCGAGCCGCGAGATCGCCGAGCTCTCCTATGAGTACCGCACGCTCGGCCTCGGCTACGCCAATATCGGCGGCCTGCTGATGACCATGGGCCTCGGCTACGACTCCGACGAGGGCAGGGCGCTCGCCGGCGGCCTGACCGCGATCATGACCGGCGTCGCCTATGCGACCTCGGCCGAGATGGCGGGCGAACTCGGCCCGTTCCCGGGCTACAAGAAGAACGCCAGCCACATGCTGCGCGTCATCCGCAACCACCGCACCGCCGCCCATGGCCTGGCGACGGGCTATGAGGCCCTGCAGGTGACGCCGGTGCCGCTCGACCATGGCACGCTGGAGCGCCTCGGCGGCTCCTCGCTGACGCTGTCGGAGCGGGCCAAGGCGACCTGGGACGATGCGCTCTCGCTCGGCAAGCAGTACGGCTACCGTAACGCCCAGGCGACCGTGATCGCGCCGACCGGCACGATCGGCCTGGTGATGGATTGCGACACCACCGGCATCGAGCCCGATTTCGCGCTGGTGAAGTTCAAGAAGCTCGCCGGTGGCGGCTACTTCAAGATCATCAACCGCGCCGTTCCCGATGCGCTGCGCGCGCTCGGCTATCGCGAGGCCGATATCGCCGAGATCGAGGCCTATGCCGTCGGTCATGGCTCGATGAAGCAGGCGCCCGGCATCAACCCGGGTTCGCTGCGGGCCAAGGGCTTCAGCGACGAGAAGATCGAGGCGGTCGAGAAGGGGCTGAAGAGCGCCTTCGACATCAAGTTCGTCTTCAACAAGTGGACGCTGGGCGAGGATTTCCTCACCGGCACGCTCAAGGTCCCGGCCGAGAAGCTGAACGACATGTCGTTCGAGCTGCTGCCCTTCCTCGGCTTCAGCAAGGCCGAGATCGAGGCCGCCAATGTCCATGTCTGCGGGGCGATGACGCTGGAAGGCGCGCCGCACCTGAAGAAGGAGCACTACAACGTCTTCGACTGCGCCAATCCCTGCGGGCGCATCGGCAAGCGCTATCTCTCGGTCGAGAGCCATATCCGCATGATGGCGGCGGCGCAGCCCTTCATCTCGGGCGCGATCTCCAAGACGATCAACATGCCGAATGACGCCACCGTCGAGGACTGCAAGAGCGCCTATCTGCTCTCCTGGAAGCTGGCGCTCAAGGCGAACGCGCTCTACCGCGACGGCTCGAAGCTGTCGCAGCCGCTGAACTCGGCCCTGATCGCCGACGAGGACGACGACGCCGACGACGCGACCGAGGCGCTCTACCAGCAGCCGCTGGCGGCGCGCGCCACCCAGATCGCCGAGAAGATCGTCGAACGCGTGGTCGAGCGTGTCGAGCGCGTCCGCGAGCGTGAGAAGATGCCGGCGCGGCGCACCGGCTACATCCAGAAGGCGGTGGTCGGCGGCCACAAGGTCTATGTCCACACCGGCGAATATGCCGATGGCCGCCTCGGCGAGATCTTCATCGACATGCACAAGGAGGGCGCGGCCTTCCGGGCGATGATGAACAACTTCGCCATCGCGGTCTCGCTCGGCCTGCAATACGGCGTGCCGCTGGAGGAGTATGTCGAGGCCTTCACCTTCACCCGCTTCGAGCCCTCGGGCTTCGTGCAGGGCAACCAGTCGATCAAGAACGCGACCTCGATCCTCGACTATGTCTTCCGCGAGCTGGCGATCTCCTATCTCGGCCGGCACGACCTCGCCCATGTCGATCCCAGCGAGATCGGCCATGACGTGATGGGCAGCGGCGTCGACCAGGGCCGGGCGCCGGATGCAGCCGGGCCGATCACCTCGACCCCGCTGGCCTCCTCGGGCTTCCGCCGCGGCAAGCCGATCAACCTGCTCGCCATCCAGGGCGGGGCGGCGGCCAATGACGCGGTCGCCCGCTCGACGAGCAGCGCAACCGGCCTCGCCACCGCCGGCGCGACCGCGCTGAAAGAGGAGCCGGAGGAATTCGGAGAGGTTGAGATGAGCAAGCTCGGCTTTGCCGCGCCGGCCGCCCAGCCGACGGCGTCCGAGCGCCGGGCCGAGGCGATCATGAAGGGCTATGTCGGCGACAGCTGCGGCGAGTGCGGCAACTTCACGCTGGTCCGGAACGGCACCTGCCTGAAGTGCAACACGTGCGGCTCGACGACCGGGTGCAGTTGATTATTCCATCCGTTCCGACTGTCGGCGAATTCGGCCAACGGGCATATGTAACGACGATCTGTAGAGTATTTTGCATCGATGGATTTTGCAGGTTGACGGATCGGTTATCGCCACTCGCTCTGGTCTGAGCGAGTGGCGACAGCTCAATCGGTAAGAAATGACGCTGCAATCCACCTCGCGAAGTCTGCTTCGGGCAGACCTCCGCCTCCTGCTAGTGGCGCCTTGGGAAGCGTTCGCTCTCAGCGGCTGGGGTCGTCCGACCGTTTCTGCAGATGGAACAGATAGGCACAGAACATGTCAGCGAGGCCGCCAGCATAGGCCAGAATCTCGGCATCGGTTCTTGCCGTTTCAGAGAAATTCTTGCCCACGGCGCTCATCGTTGCGGTGATCAGGTCACCGGCGAGCGCGCGCTCGCTGGCCGAAGCGACTGGCAATGCCTCCTCCATGAACCTTTTGAACAGGCGGGTACCGGCGGCGCGAGCCGCTTGTGCCTCGGGCGTGTCGCGGTAGAGCGGGGCCGCGTCATTGAGGGCGATGCGCACGGCAGCTTCCTCGCATTCGGAGCGGATGAAGGCATGCACGAGCGTGCGTAGCCGGGCGAGTGGGGGTTGCGCCGCGTCGCTGAGGATTCCGGTTAGCATCGCATGGGTTTGCCGCCATTCATCGCTTTGCAGCCGGAACAGGATGGCCGCCTTGTTCGGGAAGTATTGGTAAAGGGAGCCGACACTGACGCCGGCCTTCTCGGCGACGCGCGCTGTGGTGAAACGTTGCGCGCCCTCCCGCGCCAGAACCTGAACAGCTGCCTCCAGAATCGCCGACACCAGTTCCGCCGAGCGGGCCTGCTGCGGCGCTTTTCGTGAGGAAATTCGGGAGGTTGGCCGGCCGGCCATGATGCGCTCCAGCAATACGAATAGGAAACACGACGAATTATTCGTATTTTCTGCTCCGAGACAAGCACCAGCCCTCTTCCGCTCGGAGATGCCCTATGACGACCCTGGCCACCGCGCCGCTCGCGCCCCTTCTCGATCATCTGTTCGCACAGGCGAATGCCGCTCCCAGCTCTGCGTTTGCAGGCTTCTCGCGCGAGGAGCGAGACCGGCTGATGCGCAGCAAGACCGAATATCTCGACCTCTACGGCCGCCTGAAGGATCTCTGGCTGCCGGTTTCGCGGGAGACAGGCGTGCTGCTCTACATGCTGGCGCGAAGCAGCCGAGCACGGACGATCGTCGAGTTCGGAACTTCCTTCGGCATCTCGACCCTGCACCTCGCCGCCGCTCTGCGCGACAATGGTGGGGGACACCTGATCACCACCGAATTCGAACTCTCCAAGGTGGCGCAGGCTCGCAAGCACTTGGACGCTGGTGGCCTTGCCGACCTCGTCGAGATCAGAGCGGGCGATGCATTGAAGACGCTCGCTGCCGATCTCCCTAAACAGGTCGATCTGCTGCTGCTCGACGGCGCTAAGCCGCTCTACCCAGATATCCTCGATCTGGTCGAAGGCAGCCTTCGTCCTGGCTCGCTTATCGTCGCGGACAATGCCGATGATAGCCCGGACTACCTTCGGCGGGTGCGGGAGCGCGACAGCGGATACCTGTCCGTCCCCTTCGCTGAAGACGTCGAATTGTCGATGCGCATCGACTGATCTGCTGGGACATCGATCATGCGTGTTTTCGCAACGGGAGAGACCGGCTGAGTCGGCTCCGCCGTCGTCATCGTCCTCCTTGGCACTGGGCACCGCCCGACCGGGGTCGTTTGTTTCGGTGAGAAAGCGAAAGCGTATAAGGCTTTGAAAGGAAACGTGAAGCGTGGCGACCCGGCGTTGTTTAGATGTCGTATCGCGCCACGCGCTCACTAGCCGCGGAAATCGTCCGAGAACAGGCCGCGCTCGGCCGTCAAGGCTGACGATGCGCCCCGCGCCGGTCAGTCCCAGCGATCCCAGTAAGGCGGGTCGCCGAAGCTGCGGCGCAGGCTGTCGGCCAGAGCGCGGATCTTCGCCGAGGCGCCGTGATCGCGGGCATAGGTGATGAACAGCTCCGCGCCTTCGCTTTCGGCGCCGACATCGAGCGGAACCAGCGCGCCGCTCTTGATGCTCCCGTGCAGCAGGAAGGTCGGCAGCAGCGCAATCCCCAGGCCCGCGGCGGCTGCATCGCGCATGACGAGGCCGTTGTTGACCCGCAGCGCGGCCTTCGGCCTGATGACCGACCAGCCATGCCCCGTCGCGAACCGCCAGTCGCCCTCGCGGTTCGCATAGAGGACGCCGCGATGCTGGGCGAGCTCGGCGAGCGAGCGCGGATTGCCGTGCTCTGCCAGATAGGCCGGGGACGCCACCAGCAAGCGGCGGCTGACCGCGAGGCGCCTGGCGATCTGCCTGGTGTCGCCGACGGCGCCGTGCCGGAGCACTGCGTCGAAGCCTTCGGCCATCGCGTCGACGAAACGATCGTCGAGCTCCAGCGAGACGTCGATCTCGCGATGCTGCGCGATGAACGTATTCAAGGCGGGGCCGAGATGGAGGATGCCGAAGCTGACCGGCGCCGATAGCCGCAGCGGGCCCGCCAATGTCCCGCTGCGTGCGGCGAGTTCGGCCGAAGCCTCCTCGGCCTCGCGCAGGATGCGCTGGGCCCGCGGCAGGAACATGTGCCCGCCTTCGGTCAGCGAGAGCTTGCGGGTCGTGCGCTGGATCAGCCGGTTGCCGAGGGAGCGCTCGAGCTCGGCCAGGCGCTCGCTGACGACGGATTTGGCCAGGCCGAGGCGCCGCGACGCCGCGCTGATCGAGCCGGCTTCTGCCGTGGCGACGAAAGCGGCGATCCCGTCGAATTTCATCGTTCGGAAAATCCGGCGTCAAATTTCGGGGTTATCCGGCTAGTTCGAACAATACCTTCAGCGCATCTATCGGTCCAGAAAGCACGGGAGCCGTGCCGCAGGTCTGGAGACAGGATGATGACTGATTTCACCGGAAAGAATGTTCTCGTTCTCGGCGGCAGCCGGGGGATCGGGGCCGCGATCGTGCGGCGCTTCGCCAGGGGCGGCGGCAAGGTCGCCTTCACCTATGCCGGCTCGAAGGATGCGGCCGACGCGCTGGCGTCCGAGACGGGTGCCGAGGCGATCCGGGCCGATAGCGCCAATCGGGCCGAGCTGACCGCGACGGTCGCCGGCCGCGGCGCGCTGGACGTGATCGTCATCAATGCCGGCACGCTGGTGCTGGGCGATCCCCTGACCCTCGATGCCGACAGCGTCGACCGGATGATCGACGTCAATGTCCGGGCGCCCTATCACGCCTCGGTCGAGGCGGCCCGGACGATGAACGACAATGGCCGGATCATCGTGATCGGATCGGTCAATGCCGACCGCATGCCGTTCGCGGGCGGCGCCGCCTATGCCCTGACCAAGTCGGCGATGCAGGGGATGGTGCGCGGCCTTGCCCGCGATCTCGGCGAGCGCGGCATCACCGTGAACAGCATCCAGCCCGGCCCGACCGACAGCGACATGAACCCGGCCGAAGGGCCGATGGCGGCGACGATGCACAGCTTCATGGCGATCAAGCGCCATGCCCGGGCCGATGAGGTCTCCGAGCTCGCGGCCTATGTCGCCGGCCCCCATGGCGCGATGATCACGGGCTCGATGCAGACCATCGATGGCGGTTTCGGAGCGTGAGCGACCGAGCCTTGCATTGAAGCGGAATCGGGCCAATCCAATAGAGAGGTCATATCGACGCGCAGTGTCTGATCGGCGCTTTGCTGCGAGCTGACGGTCGCCACAGCGCAAAGGTGTCAGGCTCAGATGGACCGCTTCGATGCGATGCAGGTTTTGCTGGCGGTGGTCGACGCGGGCAGCTTGTCGGCCGGCAGCCGCAAGCTGAACGCGCCGCTGCCGAGCGTCAGCCGGAAAGTCGCGGAGCTCGAACGCCATCTCGGCACGCGGCTCCTGGTCCGGACCAGCCGCAATATCCAGCTCACCGATGCAGGCCGCGACTATGTCGATGCCGCCCGCCAGATCATGGCGCAGCTCGACGATGCCGAGCAGCGGGCTTCGGGCGAATACGAGACACCGCGGGGCGTCCTGACGGTGACCATGCCGATCTCGTTCGGCCATGACCACATCCTGCCGCTCGCCTATGATTTCCTCGGCGAGCACCCGGAGATCACGCTGAACGTGCTTTGCCTCGACCGCGCCGTGAGCCTGGTCGACGAGCATGTCGATGTCGGCATCCGGCTGGGCGAGCTTGCCGACAGCGCGCTGCATGCGGTCAAGCTCGGTGAGTTCGGCTTCGTGACCTGCGCCAGCCCGGACTATCTGAAACGCAAGGGCCATCCGGCGCGGCCGGAAGACCTCGCCGGCCATGACGGCGTGGTTTTCGGGCATATCACCCAGCCGGGCTGGACCTATCACGAGGACGGTCTGAAGGTTGACGCGCAGCCGGATGTCCGGGTCCGGGCGAACACGGCGACCGCAGCCCTTGCCGCCGCCTTGCGCGGGACCGGCATCATCCGGGCTCCTCGCTATCAGGTCGCAAGGGAGCTACGCTCGGGCGCCCTGGTCTCGCTGCTCGACGCCTATGAGAAGCGGCTCTTCCCGGTCCACCTGATCTATGCGCGTCAGGGCCTGTTGCCGCTCAAGGTGCGGGTGTTCATCGACTGGATGGTGCCGCGGTTGCGGCAGGCCCTGAAGGAGCTTGCCGCGTCCCCGCAGGATGACTGATCGGGCGCGCTCAGTCGCTCAGCCTGCCGGCCGGCGGTAGACGACCAGCCTGGCGGTCAGGATCTGCAGGACCTCGCCGCGCTGGTTCAGCGTCCTGCTGACGATGGTGGCGATGCCGCGATCGGGGCGCGAGCGCGAGGGGACGACCTCCTTCACCTCGCTTTCGACATGGAGGATGTCGCCCGGGCGTGTCGGGGCCGGCCATTGGATCTCGCCGCCGGCGCCGATGATGCCGTTGGCGAGCGGCAGGCCGGCCTCGACGTTCAGGCGCATGGTGATCGCGGCGGTGTGCCAGCCGCTGGCGGCGAGGCCGCCGAACAGCGTGCCTTTCGCCGCCTCATGGTCGAGATGGAACGGCTGCGGATCGAAGGCGCTGGCGAAAGCCTTGATCTGCGCCTCGTCGAGCGCGTGCGAGCCGCTGACGAATGTCTGCCCCGCGTGGAGATCCTCGAGATAGAACTTGGTCATTGTTCAAACACCTCGTCCTCGATGCCATCGTCGCCTGGCCGGGCGGTCAGGCCGCGTTGCGATAGCGGGGGGCGGGGTGGGCGGTCGAGAGCTTGCCGATCATCGTTTGCCGAGCGGCTTCGTAGGCATCGTAGAGCGTGTCGTCCTGCAGGGAGGGGATCGAGGCGAACTCGCCGCGGTCGAGCCCGACGAGCGCGGCATCGACGAGATCCTCGCTGCGCATCACGATCTCGGTCGGGAGATGTTCGACCGGCCGGCCCGCGATCGCCCAGAAGTCGGTGGCGGTTGCGCCGGGAAGGACGACCTGCACGGTGACGCCAGTGCCGGCGAGCTCGTGCTGCAGGTTCTGGCTGAAGGCGAGGACGAAGGCCTTGCTGCCGCCGTAGACGCCGTTCAGCAGCTCCGGGTTGATGGCCACGACCGAGGCGATGTTGACGATCATGCCGGCGCCGCGTCCGATGAACTGCGGAACGATCGCATAGGTCAGGCGGGTGAGGGCGGTGACGTTCAGCGCGATCAGCGACGTCATCTGGTCGACATCGGAGTCGACGAGCGTCAGCGCGCCGCCGAGGCCGGCATTGTTGACCAGCAGGGTGATGTCCGGGGTTTCCCGCAGGAAGGCCTCGACACGGGCGAGATCCGACGCGTCGGCCAGATCCGCCGGCAGGATGTCGACCTTGCGCCCGGTCTTCGCGCTGATCCGGCTGGCGACGTCCGCCAGCTTGTCGGCACTGCGCGCGACCAGAACGAGATCATAACCCCGTTCGGCAAGGCGGTCGGCATAGACCGCCCCGATGCCGCTCGATGCGCCGGTGACGACGGCAGTTCCCAATACGTCCGACATGTTTGCTCTCCTCGTTGATCCAGCGGCGACGCGGTGCGGCGTGCCGTGATGGGGAGCAAGCTAGGCCTGCCGGATTGCGCCCGGCAGCCAGCGAGAATGAAAGCCAGCCTCTCAAAACGCAGAGGAGGTGGGGGAGGGGCAGCTCTTCGCGACCCGGGACGATACCGGCTTGGGATTCGCATCGGCCTCAGGAGGGCGAAGTTGATGTCGGTCCGACCATTCGAGACCGGTCTCCCGGTAGACTTTATTAAGGCATCATCCTGCCCCGAGCGGAATAGTCGCTGCGCGATCTTCAGAACTGAAGACGGTCTGCCAAGTCAGTGGCGCCGTTCCATAAGGCCATGAGCGCCGCAATACAGTTTTGTTGCGGTGCAATATTGCTCCTGCGACGTTCCATCGCACTGCATACGATGGTTTAGGCGCGCCTGCCAAAGTGTCGCCTTGACGCCGTACTCCCAGAGTCTCACTATTCCAAATTGAGAGAATGGCGACATGCGCCCTCTGGGAGGTATGAGATGCTGAAGGAGCTATCACGCCGCCAATTTTTAGCAGGGGGAGGGGTCGCACTAGCCGGCTCGGCCATCGCTGCACTCGGCTTCGGCGGGCCGGAAGAGGCGCTCGCCCAGGCGGTGCGCCCGTTCAGGCTGGCGCAGACCACCGAGACTCGGAATACCTGTCCGTACTGCTCCGTCGCCTGCGGCGTCATCATGTACAGCCTGGGCGACAAGTCCAAGAACGCCCATTCCGCCGTCGTCCATATCGAGGGCGATCCGGATCATCCGACCAATCGCGGCACGCTCTGCCCCAAGGGCGCGGCGTTGCTCGACTTCGTCCATTCCGAGACCCGCACCAAATTCCCGCAATATCGCGGCCCCGGCGAGCGAGAGTTCCGCCGCATCGGCTGGAGCGAGGCGCTCGATCGCATCGCCCGGCTGATGAAGGACGATCGCGACAAGAACTTCGTCGCCACCAACCAGGACGGGGTGACCGTCAACCGCTGGCTGACCACCGGCTTCCTGGCGGCTTCGGCGACCACCAACGAAACGGCCTTTCTGACCTACAAGACGGTGCGAAGTCTCGGGATATTGGCGTTCGACAATCAGGCGCGCGTTTGACACGGACCGACGGTGGCCAGTCTGGCCCCAACATTCGGTCGCGGTGCGATGACCAACTCCTGGACGGACATCAAGAACACCGACCTCGTCATCGTCATGGGCGGCAACGCCGCCGAGGCGCATCCTTGCGGCTTCAAATGGGTCACTGAGGCGAAGGCCCAGCGCGGCGCCAAGCTGATCGTCGTCGATCCGCGCTTCACGCGCACGGCCTCGGTCTCCGATTTCTATGCGCCGATCCGGCAGGGCACCGACATCGCCTTCCTGCTCGGGGTGATCAAGTACTGCATCGAGAACGACAAGATCCAGCACGATTATGTGCGCGCCTTCACCAACGCGCCCTATATCGTGAGGGAGGGCTTCAGCTATCAGGACGGCCTCTTCTCCGGCTATGACGAGGCTAAGCGCGACTACGACCGCGCCAGCTGGGAATACGAGCTCGGGCCGGACGGCTATGTGCAGGTCGACGAGACTCTGCAGAACCCGCGCTGCGTCTATCAGCTGCTGAAGCAGCATGTCGCGGCCTATACGCCGGAGATGGTCGAGCGCATCTGCGGCACGCCGAAGGACAAGTACCTGGCGATCTGCAAGATGATCTCGGAGTGCTCGGCGCGCGACAAGACGATGACGTCGATGTACGCGCTCGGCTGGACCCAGCACTCGAAGGGCGCGCAGAACATCCGCACCATGGCGATGGTGCAGCTGCTGCTCGGCAATATCGGCGTGCGCGGTGGCGGTATGAATGCGCTGCGCGGCCACTCCAACATCCAGGGATTGACCGATATCGGCCTGATGTCGGACCTGATCCCAGGCTATCTGGCGATCCCGAAGGACAGGGAGCCCGATTTCGCCGCCTATATGTCGACGCGCGGCTTCAAGCCGCTGCGGCCGAACCAGATGAGCTACTGGCAGAACTACAGGAAGTTCATGGTGAGCTTCCTGAAGTCGATGTGGGGCCCGGCCGCGACGGCGGAGAACGACTTCGCCTATCAATGGCTGCCGAAGCTCGACGTATCCGGCTACGACATGCTGCGCACCTTCGACCTGATGCACCAGGGCAAGGTCAACGGCTATTTCTGCCAGGGCTTCAACCCGCTGCTGTCTGCGCCCAACCGCGGCAAGATCACGGCCTCGCTGTCGAAGCTGAAGTTCCTGGTGGTGATGGACCCGTTGCAGACGGAGACATCGCGCTTCTGGAAGGACGAAGGCGTCCATAACGACGTCAAGCCGGAGTCGATCAAGACCGAGGTCTTCGAGCTGCCGACGACCTGCTTCGCCGAGGACGAGGGCTCGCTGGTCAATTCCGGCCGCTGGCTGCAATGGCATTGGCCGGGGCAGGAACCTCCGGGCGAGGCGAAGACCGACACCTGGATCATGGCACAGCTGCAGTTGCGGCTGCGCGAGCTCTACAAGAAGGAGGGCGGGGCCTTCCCCGACCCGATCGTCAATCTGCACTGGCCCTATCGCGATCCGCAGGACCCGCAGCCCGACGAAATCGCCAAGGAGCTTAACGGCTACGTCGTCTCGACCGTCACCGACCCGGCCGATCCGAGCAAGGTCGTGCTGGAGAAGGGCAAGCAGGTCGACACTTTCGGCCAATTGCGCGATGACGGCTCGACCGCCTGCGGCTGCTGGATTTATTCCGGCTGCTGGACCGAGCGGGGCAACATGATGGCCCGCCGCGACACCAATGATCCCGGCAACACCGGCGCCTATTCGAACTGGGCCTTCTCCTGGCCGGCCAACCGGCGCATCCTCTACAACCGCGCCTCGGCCGATCTCGACGGCAAGGCCTGGGATCCCAAGCGCAAGCTGATCGAGTGGAACGGCACGGCCTGGACCGGATACGACGTGCCGGACATCGCGGTGAACGCCAAGCCGAGGGATGTCGGCCCGTTCATCATGAACCCAGAAGGATCGGCCCGCCTGTTCGCTCGCGGTCTGATGCGGGACGGCCCGTTCCCGGCGCATTACGAGCCGTTCGAAAGCCCCGTGGTCAACCTGATGGCGCCCAAGATTCGGGGCAACCCGGCCGCGCGCATCTTCAAGGACGACCTCGCCGCGCTCGGGACTTCCGACAAGTTCCCCTATGCGGCGACCTCCTACCGCCTGACCGAGCACTTCCACTTCTGGACGAAGCATGTCTGGGTCAATGCGGTGCTGCAGCCGGAGTTCTTCGTCGAGATCAGCGAGCAGCTCGCGGCGGAGAAGAACATCCAGAAGGGCGGCTGGGTGAAGGTCTCCTCCAACCGCGGCTCGGTCTACGCCAAGGCGGTGGTGACCAAGCGCATCAAGCCGCTGATCTGCGACGGCAAGACCGTCCATATCGTCGGCATCCCGCTCCACTGGGGCTTCACCGGTGCGGCACGCAAGGGCTTCGGCCCGAACAGCCTCACCCCGTTCGTCGGCGACGCCAACACCGATACGCCCGAGTTCAAGGCGTTCCTGGTGAATGTCGAGCCGTCCAACGGACCGGCGGTCAGCTAGGGAGGCGGCGATGGCAGGATTGCAAAGTCAGGACTTCGCCCGGATCTCGGCCACCAATTTCCGGCCCCCCGACGTTCGCCACGATTTCGAGGTGGCGAAGCTCATCGACGTCTCCAAGTGCATCGGCTGCAAGGCCTGCCAATCGGCTTGCCTGGAGTGGAACAATCTGCGCGAGGAGATCGGCATCAACCGGGGCGTCTACGACAACCCGCACGATCTGACGCCGAACACCTGGACGTTGATGCGGTTCACCGAATGGGAGAACCCGCAGAGCGGCAATCTCGAATGGCTGATCCGCAAGGACGGCTGCATGCATTGCGCCGATCCGGGCTGCCTCAAGGCCTGCCCTTCGCCTGGCGCGATCGTCCAGTACAACAACGGCATCGTCGATTTCGTCTCGGAGAACTGCATCGGCTGCGGCTATTGCGTGAAGGGCTGCCCCTTCAACATCCCGCGCATCAGCCAGGCCGACCACAAGGCCTATAAGTGCACGCTGTGCTCCGACCGCGTCTCGGTCGGCCAGGCGCCGGCCTGCGCCAAGGCCTGCCCGACCGGCGCGATCGTGTTCGGTACCAAGAAGGCGATGCTGGACTACGCCGAAACGCGGCTCACCGACCTTCGGTCGCGGGGCTTCAAGAATGCCGGTATCTATGATCCGCCCGGCGTCGGCGGCACCCATGTGATGTATGTGCTGCATCATGCCGATCAGCCGCAGCTCTATGCCGGCCTGCCGCAGAATCCGCGGATCAGCCAGGTGGTCGAACTGTGGAAGGGGCTGACCAAATATGCAGGCATGGCGGCGGTCGGCTTCGCCGCCGCCTTCGCCTTCGTCCACGCGACGGTGGCCAGGCGCAACGACGTCAGCCGCGCGGAGGACCGTGAGGCCGAGCATCTGATCGACGAGGAGGCCGCCAGTGGCCGTAAGGCGTGAAGAAGCGCGCACGACCGTCGACCGCTATCCCGGCCGGGTCCGCGTCAACCATTGGGTCACCGCGCTCTCGCTGATCCTGCTAGCGATCAGCGGCGCGGCGCTGTTCCACCCCTCGCTGTTCTTCCTGTCGAGCTTCTTCGGCGGTGGTTCGAACACGCGCTGGCTGCACCCCTGGCTCGGCGTCGTCCTGCTGGCGAGCTTCACCATCCTGTTCATCCAGATGGTGCGCTACAATTTCTGGGCGAAGGTCGACACGCAATGGATGCGCCAGATCGGCGATGTGATGTCGGGCCATGAGGAGAACCTGCCGGAGATCGGCAAGTACAATGGCGCGCAGAAGCTCGTCTTCTGGTCGATGACGCTGCTGATCATCGTCCTGTTCGCGAGCGGGATCGTGATCTGGTACGAGCATTTCGGCGCGACTTTCACCATCGAGCAGCAGCGTCTCGGCCATATCGTCCACGCGCTGGCGGCGGTCGCCATGCTGCTCGTCGTGATCGTCCACATCTATGCCGGCTTCTATGTGCGCGGCACGATGAGCGCGATGACCGAGGGCAAGGTCACCGGCGGCTGGGCCTATCGTCATCATCGGCTCTGGCTGCGCGGCGAGGCGCGCGAGGGCGTGATCGACGAGCGCCAGACGCCGCCGCGCCGGCACAATGCGCGCCCGGCCGAGTAGAACACTGGCGAGGCGGCTCGGGCCGCCTTGCTTACCGACGTGACCCGTGTGGTTCGGAAGGTCTGTGCCTGATGAGTGAAGACCAGGGCTTTGCGACATTCGAGGATGTCGGCATCGCCGAACGCGACAAGCCGCCATTCCTGCGCTTGCCCGAGCCGCGATCGCTCTTCGGCCTGCGCGCCATGCGTTTCGAGGCGCTCGCATCCGGTCACCAGCTCGAACCTTATCTGCGCTTCCTTGCGGCGCTATCACGGGCGCAGGACCAGCTGGTGGGCGAGGTCGATATGCCCGCGCTGCCTTTGCCTGGCGAGCAACGCCGCCGCGCCGCCAACGCGATGCCGCCCGTGCCGCGCGAGGATCTGGCCGAGGACAAGGCTGCCGCCGCCTGCTTCACGCGGCTGATCGCGCTGATGGACGAGGTCGCGATGCCCGAGCTCGCGCGCGAGGCGCTCGGCCGCGCCAAAGCCGCGGACGAGGAGGGCCGGCGCGTCATGTTCGCCGCCGTGCTCAGCGATGCGGTGCCGGCCGAGACCGTCGCCGACCACATCTTCGCAGCCGCGGCGCTTCAGGTGGTCGCGGCCAGGCGCACGGCCGGGCTCGATCCGCTGCTGCCGCAGCCGGTCGCCGACGGCGTCTGCCCATGCTGCGGCGGCCCGCCGGTGACGAGCACCATCGTCGCCACGATCGACATCGACGGGGTGCGCTATGTCCAATGCTCGCTCTGCGCGGCGCAATGGAACCATGTCCGGGTGAAATGCGTCTCCTGTGGCTCGACCAAGGGCATCAACTACCAGGCGATCGAGGGCATCGCCGACACGATCAAGGCCGAGACCTGTGACGAGTGCAGAACCTATGTGAAGATATTGAACCAGCGAAAGGACGCCGAACTGGAGGCGGTGGCCGACGATGTCGCGAGTCTAGGGCTCGACATCCTCGTCTCCGAGGCAGGCTGGCGGCGTGCCGGCGTGAACCCATTCCTGCTGGGATATTGACCATCCTGTCTCCCGGAGGGAGCTGATGAACAGGCCCGAACGCTTCCGCCCGCCATCGGTCGATGAGGTGCTGCGCAGCCCGCATTGCGAGCTGGCGATCGCTCGCCATGGCCGGCAGGCTACGACGGGAGCGGTCCGGCAGGTGCTGGAGCGCCTGCGCCGGGACCAGGGCGTGGCGGCGGTTCCGGTCGAGGCCATCGCCGAGCGGGCGCTGGCGAGCCTGGAGGAGCAGGAGCGGCCGTCGCAGCGTCCGGTGATCAATCTCACCGGCACCGTGCTGCATACCAATCTTGGCCGCGCGCTGCTGGCCGAGGAGGCGATCGAGGCCGTCGTGGCGGCAATGCGGGCGCCGAGCAATCTCGAATACGAGATCGTCACCGGCCAGCGCGGCGAGCGCGATGCGCATGTGCGCGGCTTGATCCGCGAGTTGACCGGGGCCGAGGATGCCGTCCTCGTCAACAACAATGCCTCGGCCGTGCTGCTCGTGCTCAACACCCTCGCCAGGGAGCGCGAGGCGATCGTCTCGCGTGGCGAATTGATCGAGATCGGCGGGGCCTTCCGCATGCCCGACATCATGGCGCGCGCCGGAGCGATGCTGCGCGAGGTCGGCACCACCAATCGCACCCATCTGCGCGACTATGCCGAGGCGGTCGGCCCGCAGACTGGGCTGCTGATGAAGGTCCACACCTCCAATTATCTCGTCCAGGGCTTCACCGCCGAGGTGTCGCCTGCCGAGCTCGCCAAGCTCGGCCGCGAGCACGGCATCCCCTTCGTCGACGATCTCGGCTCCGGCACGCTGGTCGATCTGGCGCGCTGGGGCCTGCGCCATGAGAAGACGGTGCAGGACGCGCTGAAGGGCGGCGCCGATCTCGTCACCTTCTCCGGCGACAAGCTGCTCGGCGGCCCGCAGGCCGGCATCGTCGCCGGTCGGAAGGACCTCGTCGCAAAGCTCGCCAAGAACCCGCTGAAGCGGGCGCTCCGGCTCGACAAGCTCAGGCTGGCCGCGCTCGAAGCGACCCTGAAGCTCTATCGCGATCCCGACCGGCTGGCACAGCGCCTGCCGACATTGCGCCTGTTCACCCGCTCCGCCGCCGAGCTGCGCGCCCTGGCCGAGCGGCTGCTGCCGGCGCTCTCCGGCGCGGTCGGCTCCGGCTGGACCGTCGAGATCGTCGACTGCTCCAGCCAGATCGGTTCAGGCGCGCTGCCGTTGGAGACGCTGCCGAGCGCAGGGCTGGCGCTGAAGCCTGCCGGCAAGGCGTCGGGCTCCGCGGTCGAGGGGCTCGCCGCGGCCTTCCGCGCTCTGCCCTTGCCGGTGATCGGCCGGATCTCGCAAGGAGCGTTGCTCTTCGATCTGCGCTGCCTGGAGGACGAGGCGGCCTTTGCGAGCCAGCTGAGCCAGCTGAAGCCGGGAGCGGACCATGCGCTGGCTTGACCGCCTGCTCGGCAAGGGGGAGGCCGCTCCCGCCGATATTGGCGCGGCGATGGCCGAGGCGGCCGCGGCGGTCGAGCGCGGCGAGCATGGCGCCGCGCTGGCGATCTGGGGGCCGCTCGCCCATGCCGGCGTCGCCCGCGCCCAGAACAATGTCGGGGCGTGCTTCGCCGAGGGACTCGGCGTCGAGCGCGATCCGGCTCTCGCTCTGCGCTGGCTGACGCTCTCGGCCGAAAGCGACGACCCGGTCGGGCAACGCAACCTCGCGACGCTGCATTTCAAGGGTGAGGGCATCGCGCAGGACAATGAAGAGGCGATGAGGCTCTATCGCCTCGCCTCCGAACAGGGCGACGCGCCAGCCCAGGACATGCTGTCCTGGATGCTGCTCGAGACCGGGCTTGAGGCGGATCGGCCGGAGGCGCTGCGCTGGGCGCAAGGAGCGGCCGAGGCCGGCGTTGCCAGCAGCATGACCCGGCTCGGCATGATCCATCACGATGCGCTCGGCGTGGAACGCGATGCCGGGCTCGCCGCGCAGTGGTGGCGGCGCGGCAGCGAGGCCGGCGATCCCGACGCGATGGCGATGCTCGGTGCCGCCACCTTGCTGGGGCAGGGGGTCGACAAGGATCCGGCCCGGGCTCTGGCGCTGCTGCTCGAAGCGGAACGCAATGGCAGCCTGCTCGCCGCGCCCTTCGTCAAGGCCGCGCGCGTGGCCGTCAGCCCGGCGGAGGCTTGAGCCGATGATCATCGGCACCGCCGGCCATATCGACCACGGCAAGACCTCGCTGGTGCGGCGGCTGACCGGCGTCGACACCGACCGTTTGAAGGAGGAGAAGGAGCGCGGCATCACCATCGCGCTCGGCTTCGCCTATTGGCCGCTGGCCGATGGCCGCATCGTCGGCTTCATCGACGTGCCCGGCCATGAGAAGCTGGTCCACACCATGCTCGCCGGCGCCTCCGGCATCGACCTGCTGCTGCTGGTCGTCGCGGCCGATGACGGGGTGATGCCGCAGACGCGCGAGCATCTCGACATCGCCCGCCTGCTCGGGATCGAGCGCGCGGTGGTGGCGCTGACCAAGGCGGACCTCGTCGAGGAGGAGCGGCTCGCCGAGGCGCAGGGAGAGATCGCGGCGCTGCTGGCGGCAACGCAATTCGCGGACGCGCCGATCCTCCCGGTTTCGACGGTCACGGGCTACGGCGTCGATGACCTCGCGCAGTTGCTGCGCGAGCTTGCCCAGGCGGCGCAGCTGCGCCGCAGCGACGGCGCCTTCCGGCTCGCCGTCGACCGCTGCTTCACGCTGCCCGGGGCCGGCACGGTCGTCACCGGCACGGTGCTCTCCGGCACGGTCTCGGCGGGTGACAGCGTCACGGTCTCGCCCTCCGGCATCGCGGCGCGCGTGCGCTCGATCCATGCCCAGAACCGCCCGGCCGAAAGCGGCGCGGCCGGTAATCGCTGCGCGCTCAACCTCGCCGGTCCCGACGTCTCGAAGGACGCGATCCTGCGCGGCGACATGATCGTCTCGCCCGCTCTGCACGCGCCGGCAACACGGATCGACGCCGAGCTGACGGTGCTCGCCTCCGAGAAGAAGCCGCTTGCGACGTGGCAGCCGGTGCGGCTGCACCATGGCTCCAGCGAAACCGGCGCACGCATCGTCCTGCTCGGCGACGAGGTCTCGCCCGGTACGACCGGGCTGGTCCAGCTCGTGCTGGAGACGCCGATCGCGGCCGCGGCGCTCGACCGGTTCGTGCTGCGCGACACCAGCGCCTCGCGGACGCTCGGCGGCGGCCGCTTCCTCGATCTGCGCGCGCCGGAACGAAAGCGCCGCAGCCCGGAACGCCAGGCGCAACTCGTCGCCCTCGCCGGGAGCGACCATGCCGAGGCACTGCGGGGCCTGCTCGATGCGCCGCCGTATCATGTCGATCTCGACGCCTTCGCCCGCGACCGTGCACTCGGCCCGGCACAAGCCGAAGCGTTGGCCGGGCGGCTGGGGCTGGTGCGGATCGGTGCCGCGACGATGCTGCCGGACGTCTGGCAGCGCTTCTCCCGGGCGCTGGTCGAGGCGCTGAAGGTCTATCACCTCGAAAACCCCGACCAGCAGGGCATGGGGCTGGAGCGTTTGCGCCTTTCGCTCCAGCCGCGCCTGCCGGCCGCGCTGTTCCGCGCGGCGCTGGCGCAGCTCGCGGCAGCCGGTGAGCTGGTCGTGATCGGCTCCTGGATCAGGCGGCCCGAGCACGAGATCAGGCTGACGCCGGAGGACGAGGCGCTCTGGAGCCGCATCGCGCCATTGATCGGAGCCGGCGAGCGTTTCCGGCCGCCGCGCGTGCGCGATATCGGCCAGCTGCTCGGCCGGCGCGAGGAAGATATCCGCCGGCTCTTCCGCCTCGCCGGCCGGCGCGGCGACGTACACGAGGTCGCGCTTGACCACTTCTTCCTGCGCGATACGGTTTCCGAGATGGTCGGGATCGCGGCCGAGCTCGCAGCTGCCGATGCCGCCGGCTTCAACGCTGCGCAGTTCCGCGACAGGCTGGACAATGGCCGCAAGGTCGCGATCCAGATCCTGGAATTCTTCGATCGCCATGGCGTCACAATCCGCCGCGGCGATCTCAGGCGCATCAACCGGCAACGGCTCGACCTGTTCGGGCCGCGGCCGGAGGTGCCAGCTGGAGGAGAAGCGTCCCCGGTGGGGCGTCCGGACTTCAAATCCGGGAGGGGCCGTCAAACGGTCTCTGGTGGGTTCGACTCCCATTCTCTTCCGCCAGTTCACTGAGGGGCCATGACGCAGACCGGCAGCGAATCCTGCGCGCTGTTTGAGCGCTCCATCCCGGAGAACCTGCGTGTCGAAGCCTAGGGGCCTCGGCACGGATTTCGAGCGCTGGCTCGGGAAGATGCTCCGCAAGGGCCATTTCACCGCGCTGATCGTGCTCGTCCGGATCGCCGAGCCGAGGCTGGAGCCGCTGCGCTCGACCTTCGTCCATGTGGTCGGCGACGAGCTTGACTGGGGCGACATCGTGCTGCTGCTGCGCGGCGCCGGCGTGAGCTGGGACGGCGCAGCCTTCTTCCCGACGCGCGAGGATGGCGGGCTGGTTCCCGACGAGCTCGCGCGTGCCCGGCTGCGCGAGCTCGAGGCGGCGCTGGATCAGGACCGGCTCGTGCTCAACAAGGGCGAGTTCTTCGACGTCTGGGGTCGGCGCCTGCAGGTGGCGGAGGCGTGAAGGCGTCACGTCATCCCACGGCCACACGACCCGGGCCGGCTTCGACCGTGCCGATGATCCGGGCCGCTGGGTAACCGGCTGCCTTGATGCGCGCGAGCAGATCCTGCGCCCTGCCAGCCGCGCAGGAGACCAACAACCCGCCGGAGGTCTGCGGATCGGTCAGGAGATGGCGCTGCCAGTCCGGCAAGCCGGCCGGCAGATCGATGCCGTCGCCATAGCTCGTCCAGTTGCGATGCGAGGCGCCGGTGACGCGCCCGTCGCGCGCCAGCCGCTCGGCCTGGGACAGGAACGGCAGGTCGGCCAGCCGCAACTTTAACGTTGCATCGGAGCCGCGCGCCATTTCGAGCCCGTGGCCAAGGATACCGAAGCCGGTGACGTCGGTGATCGCGTGCACGTCGGCATCCCTGGCGAGTTCGGTGCCGACACGATTGAGCAGCGTCACCGAGGCGATCATCTCGTCATAGGCCTCGGGCGACAATTGCTCCTTCTTGAAGGCGGCGGAATAGATGCCGACGCCGAGCGCCTTGGTCAGGATCAGCGCATCGCCCGGCTTCGCCCCACTGTTGCGGCGCAGGTTCTTCGGCTTCAGCAGGCCGATGACGGCTAGGCCATAGATCGGCTCGGGCGCGTCGATCGAATGGCCGCCAGCGACGGGGATGCCGGCCTCGGCGCAGATCGAGGCGCCGCCCTTCAGGATCTCGCGGGTGACCTCAACCGGCAGCTTGTCGAGCGGCATGCCGAGGATGGCGAGCGCCATGATCGGCGTCCCGCCCATGGCATAGACGTCGGAGATCGCATTGGTCGCGGCGATACGGCCGAAATCGCGGGGATCGTCGACCATCGGCATGAAGAAATCCGTGGTCGCGACCACGCAGGTCTCGTCGTCGACCTGCCAGACGGCGGCATCGTCGCCGGTCTCGGTGCCGACGAGCAGTTGCTTGTAGGGGCCGGCAGCCGGATGGTCAGCCAGCAATTGCTGCAGCACCGAGGGCGCGAGTTTGCAGCCGCAGCCGCCGCCATGGGCCAGGCTGGTCAGGCGCGGTGCAGCGGTACGCGGCGGGGCTTCGCGCTCGATCGTGTCGCTCATTTCTCAGTTCTCCCTATCAAGCGGCGCTCTGCTGTGCCGATGCGAGCGAGCGCCAGGAGCCGGCAAGCTCCGTGATCGCGGTGTCGATATCCTCGGCCGTGCTGTCCCAGCCGAGCGAAAGCCTGACGGCGCCGAGCGCCGCCTCACGCTCGAAACCGAGCGCGGTCAGGATGGCGGACGGCTCCTCGTTATCGGCATGGCAGGCCGAGCCGACCGAGGCCATCACCGCGGGGCAGCTTTCGAGCAGGCGCCGCCCGGAGACGCCGGGGAAGAGGACGTTCAGCGTGTTCGGCAGCCGGCGCTCGGGATCGCCGACCAGCACCAGTCCAGGCACGGCCTCGCGCAGGCCGGCCAGCAGCCTTTGGCTCAAGGCCGCAAGCGCGGGACACCGATGCTTCAGTCGCTCGCCGGCCAGGGCGCAGGCGGCGCCGAGGCCGACGATATAGGGGACATTCTCAGTGCCGGGCCGGATGCCGCGTTCCTGCCCGCCGCCGACCAGCACCGGCCTGACGGTCACGCTGCGGCGGATGAACAAGACGCCGATACCTTTCGGGGCATTGAGCTTGTGGCCGGCGATCGACAGGAGATCGACGCCGAGCTCTCGGACATCGACGGGCAGCTTGCCGACGGTCTGCGCCGCATCGGTATGGACCAGGGCGCCGGCGGAGCGCGCGAGGGCGGAAATGTCGGCGACCGGCTGCAAGGTGCCGATCTCGTTTTGCGCCAGGATGACCGTGACCAGCCCGACGTCCTGATCGATCGCCTTCGCCATATCGGCGCTGCGGACGATGCCGCCAGGACCGGCGGCGACGCGCCGGACAACGCGTCCGGCCACCTCGTGCAAGCGGCAGCATTCCTCGGTGGCCGGGTGCTCGATCGCGGTGGTGACGATGGCGCGGCGATCATCAGGGGCGAGCGAGCCCCGGATCGCCAGGTTGTTCGACTCCGTCCCGCCGCCGGTGAACAGGATCTCGTCCGGCTCCGCGCCGATCAGCCCGGCGACCTCGGCCCGCGCGCGCTCGACCGCAGCATGCGCCTGCCGGCCGAGCACATGGCTGGACGAAGGATTGCCGAAGCTGCCGGTCAGGAATGGCATCATCGCCGCGAGCACCTCGGGCGCGACCGGTGTCGTGGCGTTGTAGTCGAGATAGACCGGCTGCATCGCAAATCCTTGCAGGGGCAGGGCGAAGGGTTCGCCTTCGCCCTGCGATCGGGTTCAGGCCGTCAGTTCGGCCGCCTTGATCGTGTATTTGAAGGTGTCGGGATCGAGGCAGTCGAGCAGCGCTCCGGCGACCTCCGCCTGCGGATACATCAGGAAGCCGATCTTGTGCTTCGAGCCCGGCAAGGCGAGGTCGTGCGCGACATTGTAGCCGAGCCAGTTGCCCTCCCAGGCGCCGAACAGCACCTGCCGTGCCGCGGCGACCTTGGGATTGTCGACCGCGTTGTTGCCGGGCGGCTCCTCCAGCACGACCTTGCGGACATCGGCCGGATCGGTCGCGACCCAGCCATAGCCGTCGAGCCAGATCTCGGCGCGGCAATGCTGCGCCTTGGTGATGACCTCCGACCCTGCCCCAAGGCTCTTGTAGCCGAACTTCGAGGGCGCGACGCGGATGCCGTAGATGTCGCGGGCCGGGATGCCGACGCTGCGGACCAAGGCGACATAGAGCGCGTTGAGATCGGCGCATTTGCCGCCGAGATTGCCGGTTCGCAGCATCGAGGCGACGTCGCCGGTGCCACAGCCCCGTGTCTTGGCATCGCGGAAGGTGTTGGCGACGACCCATTCATAGATCGCCCGGGCCCGGTCGAGATCACCAGCCTTGCCGGCCGCGGCCTTCTCGGCTGTCTCCTTGACGATGCCGTCGGTCGGCATCAGCTCGGTCGCTTCGAGATAGAGCTTTTGGTCGGCGGCGCTCAAGGCCGGGACGGCGCTTGTCGTGCCGAGATCCTCCGCTCGGTCGCGCAGCGAGAACCGGCTGCGGACTTCGACGCTCGGCGCGCTCTCGCCATCCTTGAAGACGAGATGCAACAGCTCGGCGCCGTATTTCGGATCGCGTACCACCTCGGCCGAGATCGCATTGGTCTCCCAGCTGTTCTTGCCGGGCTTGATCCACTCGTCCTCCCGCACCGATGGCAGGGGGATCCAAGCCTGGGCCTTGCCGCTCGCCGACAGGTCGAGACGGGTCGCCACCGAAAAATCACGCCAGGCGCCCGGCTTCGGCGCGAAGGGCGCGTCCTGCGCGGCAGCGAAGCGCGGGACGGACAGCGCCGCCGCAGCGGCGGCGCCGGTCTTCAACATGTCGCGACGGCTGATCATTGCGATGTCTCCTCTTCCCCGTTGTCTTTTCTCGATCGTTCGGACGGCAGAGCGGCGAGCGCCGCCATGATCGGCGGGCTGGTCCAGTCCAGCGGTTCCTCGGTCTTCAGCGCCGGCTTGAGGTCGCGGTCGAGCACGAAGCTGGTCGGCAGGCCCTCGACGGTCCAGGCCTTCATCGTGGCGCGGTCGCGATCGAGCAGGATAGGGAAGGCGACCGGACGGTCGCGGAAGAAGGTCCGCACGCGCGCATCGACCTCGCCGACATTGACCGCGAGGATGGCCGTGCCGTCCTTCGCAGTCGCGGCGAGCGCATTGAGCGAGGTCATCTCCTCGATGCAGGGCGCGCACCAGGTCGCAAAGAAATGGACGATGACGGGGCGGCCGCGCAGCTCGGCAAGAGCGATGGCGGGGCCGTCGAGCCGGTCGAGGGCGAGCGTCGGGGCTGTCTCGGCGGCCCACGGCTTGAACTCACCGGCCGAACCGGGCGCACTGACGACGCAAAGCCAGCAACTGGCCAGCAGGATGCGCCGGAGCAGTCCCAGCCTGGAATTCAGTCGATGAGCGCCCCGAAACTCGGGAGCCGTGACGGCGACCACACCGCATCTTGGCGGCAAGCCCGGCGAGACGTCAATTTCTACTTTCGCACGGAAACGAGAGCACGGCTCGGCCCGACCGCACGTCCCGATCCGACGATGGATGGCTGGGAAGCCGGAGGTCCGGGGTTCGGCCGGAGGCGTCCCTTCCCGGCATGATTTTCGATTTGAAAGCAAGAGCCGGGGAGGCGCGGCCGGATCCGGGATCTAAGGTCCAACGCATTGAAACAAGAAGGCAAAAACAATGCGTGAGATCATTCGCTTTGCATGGGGGATCAGCTCCCTCGGCGATTTCATCATCGCCCTGTCCGACAAGGGCATCGTGGCGCTGGAATTCGGCTCGACGCGCGAGGCGATGGAAGAGGCTTTGCGGGCACGCCTTGCAGAGGCCGAGCTGCATCGGAGCCAGGATGGGCTGGCGGAGGTCGTCGCGACGGTGACGGGGCTGATCGACGATCCGGCCAGGGATTGCGACCTGCCGCTCGACATGCGCGGGACGGCCTATGAGGTGAACGTCTGGACGATGCTGCGGGAGATCCCGTCCGGACAGACGACGACCTATGGGGCGCTGGCCGCCAGGCTCGGCACGCGCGATCCGCGCGAGGTGACGCAGGCGATCGCGAACAACGCGATCGCGCTCATCGTTCCGTGCCATCGCGTCATCAAGAAGGACGGCTCGATCTCCGGCTATCGCTGGGGCGTCCGGCGCAAGCGCGTGCTGCTGGCGCGCGAGCAGGGCAAGCAGGAGCATTGACATGCCCGGCATCCGCGCTCCCGGCAGATCAAGCAAGCCGCAGGATCGTGGTCTCTGCGAGCAGGTATGTTTCGCCGGAGGTGAAGCGAACCTCGACTTCCCCGTTGTCGAGCATCTCCCAGGCGGCGAAGCCGTCGGCGACGAGCCGGCCGATATAGCTCATGACCAGCGCCTTGTCGGGATTGTCCCTGGCGAGCGCGACCAAGGCGTCGATGGCCTCCTCCGTTCCGGGGAGCTTGCCTCCGCTCGTCCTGGCGTCGAATCCGCCGCGCGAAAACATCGGTGAAACTTTCTCTCTTCCGGTCGCCGATCGCGTCGGGCCGCAAAGGCTCCGGCAGCGTCAGCGGCGACCATCCAAACGATAGCATATCAGGCCGTGAGATCGCCCCGGCATCACTCCGGTTGTTGTCGTCAAAGCGGAAGAAACAAGGGCGTCACAGCGCTCCGCGGAAGGTGAGATTGATGCGCATGCGCCCGACAGTTGCGTGGACGCCGTCCTTCAACTCGGGAACCCCGTGATAGAACAGGCGCGACGGGCCGCCCCATACGGCGACGTCCCCGTGCCGCAGGGCATATTTCCTCACCGGATCGTTGCGCTTGAGGCCGCCGAACTGGAAGATCGCCGGCAGGCCGAGCGAGACAGAGACGATCGGGTTGGCGAAATCGCGCTCGTTCTTATCCTGGTGAAGCGAGAGCCTGGCTCCCGGCTCGTAGCGATTGATCAGGCAGGCATCCGGCCGGAAATCCGGATAGCCGGCCTGCGTGGCGGCTGCCGTCGCCAGCGCGAGGAAGCTCGCAGGCATGGCTGGCCAGGGGCGGCCGGTCTGCGGGTCGTTGCGGTCATAGCGATAGCCGGTGCGGTCCGTGACCCAGCCTGCCACGCCGCAATTCGTCATCGCGACGGACATCACGAACCCTCCCGGCGTGACCATGTGCCGGAACGGCGCCTGGCTGGTGATGTCGTCCAGCGCGGCGAGAAGCTCCGTCTCGAACGGAAGGGCGGCGCCGCGCAGCAGCATGGCGCCCTCGGCCATGGTCTCGGCCGGCGGATTGAGCGGGGCGAGGGTCTCAAACAGATCGAGCATGCTGTGGCCGATCGGTTTCCAGTTCTATGGCAAGGGCCATGGGTGGCTGTCGCTGCGACATGGCGATTGTCCGCTAGGCCAGGACGTTTCCGCGCTCGCGCGGCATCCGCCAAAGGTACCAGGCCGCGACCGTGCGATGCGGGGCCCAGGTCTTCGATATCTCGCGCAGCGCCTTGGGCTTGGGCTGCTCGGGCAGCGACTTGAGCGCGCGATAGCCCTCGCGCACGCCGAAATCGTCGGCCGGCAGGATGTCCATCCGCTCCAGCGAGTACATCAGCAGCATCTCGACGGTCCAACGGCCTATGCCCTTGATCGCCACGATCCGATCGATGAGCTCCTCATCTGTCATCGCGGCGGCGGTTTCGCGGCTGGGAATCGTGCCGGTGATCGCGCCTTCCGCGATCGCCTTGATCGTGGCGATCTTGCTGGCCGAGAAGCCGCAGGCGCGCAGGGCGTCGAACTCGGCCGCGATCAGGTCTTCCGGACCGGGAAAGGCACGGCCCTCGAACAGCGCCTTGAGGCGGCCGATGATGGCGTCCCCGGCCTTGGCGGTGAGCTGCTGATAGGCGATGGCCCGCACCAGCGCCTCATAGGGCTCGCGGGCGGCCTTGGGATCGTGCCGGCACGGGCCGACGAGGGCGATGAGTCTTGCCCAGTCCCCGTCGAGGCCGGCGAGAAAAGCGACGGATGCGTCGTAGCGTGCAAACAGGTTCATCAAGCGTCCGTGGTGTTGCTCATGCGGTTTGCGCCGCCTCCCGATCAAGCAGCGCGCGCTTGCGCTCGACGCCCCAGGCATAGCCTGAGAGCGCGCCGTCATTGCGGACCACGCGATGACAGGGGATGGCAACCGCGAGGTTGTTGGCGGCGCAGGCGCCGGCGACGGCGCGCATCGCGGTCGGCGCCCCGATGCGGCGGGCGATCTCCGCGTAGGAGACCCGCTGGCCGACGGGGATATCCTGGAGCGCCTGCCAGACGCGCCGCTGGAAAGCGGTGCCGCGGACATCGAGCGGCAGGTCGAGGCCGATGCCCGGATTCTCCACGAAGCCGCAGACGCGGGCGATCAGCGCCTCGTATTCGCGGTCCATGCCGATCAGGCGCGCCTTCGGGAAGCGATCCTGCAGATTGCGCACCAGCTGATCCGGATCATCACCGAGCAGGATCGACGCGACGCCCTTGGTGCTCGACGCGACCAGGATGGCGCCGAGCGAGGTCTGGCCGACCGCGAACTTGATCTCCTCGTTGGCGCCGCCCGCCCGGTATTGCGACGGGGTCATCCCGAGCATGCCGGTCGATTTCTCGTAGAAGCGGCCGCTCGAGTTGAAGCCGGCGTCATAGATCGCCTCGGTGATGCTGTCGCAGGCGTCGAGGCCATGGCGGACCTTCCTGGCCCGGTCGGCCGTGGCATAGTCCTTCGGCGTCAGACCTGTCGCCGCCTTGAAGACGCGATGGAAATAGCTGGGGCTGCGCCCGACCGCTTCGGCGAGGTGTTCGAGGGACGGTTCCTCCTCGCTCTCCTCGATGATCCGGCAGGCGTTGGCGACCAGCCCGGCATTCTCGCAGGCGAGCGAGGGGCCATCGGGATTGCAGCGTCGGCACGGTCGGAAACCGGTGGCCCGGGCGCTCTCCAGCGTATCGTGCAGCGCGACGTTCTTGGGATTGGCGGTCCGCGACGGGCAGGACGGACGGCAATAGACCCCGGTCGTCGCGACGGAATACCAGAGCTGGCCGTCGGCGCTCTTGTCGCGCGCGACGATGCGCGCCCAGCGCGGATCCTCCGTGACCGGAAGCGCCTTCATGGGCTGCGATGGCATGGATTTCGCGGTGATTGTCATGGCTGTCATCTCGGATCGTCCTGGCTCGACCGTGCTCCCGATCTGCGTCCGTCACACTCCGATCCTTGCCGCCAAATCGGATTGCCTCCCACCCGGTTCCTGCTGAGCCGATGCAGAACGCTCCTGAAAGACCAAGGGTGGCGATAAAGAAAAGGCCCGCGCTTTCAGCGCGGGCCCAAAGCGTTGCCTCGTTCGGCTCAGACGGCCTTGATCAGGCCGAGCTGCGTCATCGCCGTCAGGCCGTCGTCCAGGCCGATCTCCTCGACGATCTTGCCGTCGACGACCTTCAGGACGGTCGTGCCGGTGAAATGCATCTTGCGGCCGGAGGCGGCCGGAAGGGCCTGGTAGCCGACCAGGACATCGTCGAAGGCTGCGCCGGTATGGGTGCCGCCGCCTTCCCACTGGCCGACGACATAGTCGCCTTCGGCGATCAGGTCGGCCGTGCCCCAGAAGTTGAGGTCCGGGAAGGCCGCGCGGAAATCGGTCATGAACGCCCTGATGTCGTCCCGGCCGCGGCGCGGCTCATGCAGCGAGTACTGCAGAAGCATGTCCGGCGCTGCGATCTCGTCGATGACCGCAAGATTGACGTCCTTGCCCCAGAACTCGGTGAACCAACGACCGACGACGGCCTTGTTGTCATCCTGCTTGCTCATTGGAAAACATCCTTCCATCGACTTCGGTCGGTCGTCGAAAACGCTCGACAACCCAGGCGAAGGGATAGGAGGGCGGCTGCTTTCCAGAACTCCGATTCATGCCTTCAAACCGACGACGACTGCGTTGCCGCCCGGCTGGCCACCTTGCAGCCAGCAGGCCTTTCGGCTCCGCGAACGCGCAACGGCGCCGAAACAGGCCCGATCTCAGGCCGCTTGCCCGACCAATTCGCCGTGCCGGGCGACGATCCTGCCGCGCTTCACGACCGTCCGGTCGGCGGGACGCGCCACCACGGCTTCGACCACGGTTTCACCGGGCAGGATCACCAGGTCGGCGACGCAGCCGATGTCGAGCCCATAATCGGCCAGCTCCATCACCTTGGCGCCGCCATAGGTGCAGACGTCGAGCGCCAGCTGCACCTCCTCGTCGCGGCGGAAATTGTTGCGCAGGCCGACAAGCATCGCCCGCTCCAGCATGTCGCCCATGCCATAGGGGTTCCAGCTGTCACGGACGCCGTCGGAGCCGCCGGCGATCACCACGCCGGCCGCGATGCAGGCCTGGACCGACGGCGCCGGCGAGGCGGCCGGGGCGGTGGTGACGAGCGTGACGCGTTCCCTGGCGAGGTCGTCGAGCAGCCGGCGGGCATTGTCGACGTCCGGCATGCCCAGGCAGAAGGCGTGGCTGATCGCGACCTTGCCCTGCATGCCGAGCGCGCGCGTCCGCTCCAGGATCAGGTCCATCGAGAAGGCGCCCATCTCGCCGCGCTCATGCAGATGGATATCGAGCGGCCGGCCGTATTTCTGCGCCAGCGCGAAGATCGCGTCGAGATGGCCCTTCGGGTCGCGATCGACGGCGCAGGGATCGAGGCCGCCGACGACCTCGGAGCCGAGCGCCATCGCCCGGTCGACCAATTCGAGCGTGCCGGGCCGGATCAGCAGGCCCGACTGGGCGAAGGCGACGATCTCGATGTCGACCACGTCCTTGAGCCGCTCGCGCATGGCCATGACGCCCTCGATACCGGCAAGGCCGACCTCGGTGTCGACGTCGACATGGCTGCGGATATGGGTGGTGCCCATCCTGATCATCTGGCTGGCGAGCCGCTCCGACTGCCGATCGGGATCGAGCTTGAGCTCGCGGCGATTGCGGCGCTCGGTTTCGATCTTCTCGATCAGGCTCGGCCCGGCCGTATGACGCTGCCAGCCCATGCCCCAGAAGCTCTTGTCGAGATGGGTGTGCGCCTCGACCAGGCCGGGGATCATCAGCCGGCCGCCGGCGTCGAACACGGCACCGCCGGTTGAGGTCGCATCCATACCGATGGCAGCGATCCTGCCATCACGGATCAGGACATTCGTCGCCGCTCCGCCGGCGGGCCGGACGTTCCGGATCAAGAGCTCTTCGGCCATCTTTCGTTTCCTCTCTCCAGGTCCGGCGCGCTGCCGGGCGAATTTCCGTGTTTTCTCAGCGATGTGCAGCCAGCGGCTCAGCTCCGGCCGGAAGCTTCATCGACCGCGCATAGCCATGCGGGACGAAGCGCAGCGACAGGAGCGCGACCAGCGCCGCGCAAGCCAGATGCATCAGCCAGCCGGCGGCGAAGCTGCCGGTCTGGTCGTGCAGGACCGCCATGATCCAGGGCGGCAGCCCAGCGAGCAGGAAGCCGCCGCCCTGCATCAGCGCCGACAGCGCCCCGGCATCGGCCGGGTTCTCCAGATGGTCGAGCGCCACGATCATGGAGAGGGCGAAGCTGCCGCCGAGACCGGCGCCGACCAGCATGGTCCAGCCCACCGGCAACAGCCCGGGCCAGAACGCGAGCCCGGCGAAGCCGGCGACCTGGAAGCCGAGCGACAGGCAGATCCAAAGCCGCCGGTCCCGGCGACGCGCGGCGAGGATCGGCATGGCGAGCGCGGCGACGGCCTGGCTCGCCGCCATGATCGCCAGCAGCGTTCCGCTGGCGGCGCCGGTCCAGCCGAGCGCCTGGTAGTAGGGCGCGAGCCAGGCGATGATCGAGGAATAGCCGCCGTTCACCAGGCCGAAGCAGGCCATCAGCAGCCAGGTGCGCGGCCGGCGCAGCAACAGCCCGACCCGCAGCGCACCCGGCTGGGACGATCGATCACGCGGCAAGGCGACGGCCGCGGCCAGGGCTGCGAGGGCCGCCGGCACGGCGATCCAGGCGAGGCCGACATGCCAGCTGCCGGCGAGATCCGCGATGATCGGCGAGACTTGGGCGCCGAGCGCGCCCCCGCCCATCAGCATCGCGGAGTAGAGCCCCATCACGATCGCGACCCGGCTGGGGAAATGCGCCTTGATGATGCCCGGAAAGACGGACTGGACGACCGCGACGCCGAGGCCGCACAGGGCTCCGGTCGCGATCAGCGCATATCCGTCCTCGATGACGAGGCGCGCGGCGGAGGCGAGGCAAAGCAGGGTGAGGGCGCCGACGACCGCGCCGCGCGCGCCCATAACGCGCTGCAGCCATGGGCCGGCGAAGGCGCATAGCCCCATCAGCGCCATCGGCACGAGGGTGAAGAGCGACATGCTCTGATAGGCGAGGCCCGTCGCCCGTTGAATTTGCGGCGCGAGCGGCCCGATCCCCGCGAGGAACGGCCTGAGGTTCAGGCCCACGAGCACGACAGCGATCAGAAGCAGCAGCCGGGACGGGTCGGACGGGTGCCTCCCGGGACTCATGCCGGCCCTGCCTGCCGGCGCTTCCATTCCGCGTACAGGTCCGGTCGATCGTCGAGCCGAACCGGCAGGTGGCCGGCCTTCATTGACTGGTCCGAGAAGGACTTGGCCAGCTCGGCATAGATCGCCGCCGTGGAGAGGCCATAGGGCGCGCCGTCGTCGTTCGAATAGGCGTAGTAGACGCGGGCAACGCCGGAGAGCCGCATCGCGGCCATGCACATCGGGCAGGGGTGGCCGCTGGCATAGACGGTGCAACCCGCCAGGTTGGGCGAGCCGAGCGCACGGCCGGCCGCGCGGAGCGCCATCAGCTCGGCATGGGCGGTCGGGTCGTTGCTGGCGATGATCTCGTTGACACCGGTGGCGACAACCTTGCCGTCCTTGACGACCAGTGCCCCGAAGGGCCGTCCGCCGCTTTCCATATTGGCTTGCGCGAGCTCGATGGCCTCGCAGAGAAAGCGTTGCGCTTCGCTCATCATCCGCTCCTTAGTCGCATGCCGGATACGCCGCGCCCCAATCCAGCCGGCCCGCCAGAGGACGAGTCAGGGGCGCCGCACGACCGGCCCGGTAACCAGATAGAAGTGTCGACACGTATTTGAAAATTAAATGTCTGGATGCCGGCCAGTGGATCTGTGAATGATCAGGGCACCGCCCCGCCATTCGGCGGAGGCGATTGCCGATTCCCGCCCGCCCGCACAGGCCCATGCTTGACCCACGCCTTCTCCGGTCCTTCGTCGCCATCGCCGATGCGGGCAGCTTCACCCAGGCCGCCGAACGACTGAACATGACGCAATCGACCATCAGCCAGCAGCTCGCCCGGCTGGAGGATGCCGTCGGGATCGCGTTGATCGATCGCATCGCCCGCCCTGTCCAGCCGACGGCATCGGGCGAGCGCCTGCTGGGCTATGCGAGGCGGATCCTGTCGCTTCAGCATGAGGCGCAGAGCATGCTCGCGGATCCTGCCGGCACGGCCTCGATCCGCATCGGCGTGCCGGAGGATATCGTGACCGGGGCGATGGCGAAGGTGTTCGCCGGCTTCACCAGCCAGCACCGGGAAATCCGGCTCGACGTCGTCGCAGGGCTGAGCCGCGATCTCACCAGGCGCTATCGCGCCGGCGAGTTCGACATCGTCGTCGTCAAGGAGGCGTCTGCCAGTTCGGACCATCAGGCGACCTTTCCGGAGCCGATCGCCTGGTTCGAGAGTGCCGATGCGCCCGAGGCGTGGCCTGACCCGTTGCCGCTGGTCACGTTTCCGCCTGGCGGGCTCTATCGCGACGCCATGTTCGAGCGGATCGAGCGCGAGCGCCGGCGCTGGTACATCGCCTTCTCGGGTAGCAGCCTGCTCAATGTCCTCGTCGCGGTCGAGGCGGGGCTAGGGCTGTCGCTACTGCCGATCGAGGCCACTGCCGGCCGGCGCCTGCGCCTCTATGCCCCTTTGGGCCAGGAGCCCGCGATCGTGGTCTCGCTCTATTCCTGGGAGAAGAGCGGGCCGACCGCAGCGCTGGTCCAGAGCATGAGGGCGGTGCTGGCCGAGCGCTTCAACACTGGTGGTCAGGCGTGAGCGCGTCGGAGTCTTGTCATTCAGGTATTGGATAATCTGGATTGGATAATTTAATTTGCGCATGATCTGCGCGAGATCATGATCTCCCCAACGACACCGACAACGGGGAGAGACAGGGATGAGACGCCGCGACCTCCTGAAATATGCCGCCCAATCAGCCCTTCTGGCGCAATTGGCGCCCTTCTTCACGGCGCCGGCGCATGCAGCCGGCAAGAAGGAGCTCCGCTACATTCCCGAAGCGGACCTGAACATCCTCGACCCGGTCTGGAGCACCTCGACCATCGTCCAGGTCTATGGCCACCTGGTGTTCGACACGCTCTATGGCTTCGACAAGGACTACAACGTCCATCCGCAGATGGCCGAAGGGCATGTCGTCTCGGACGACAAGCTGCAATGGACGGTGAAGCTGCGCGACGGGCTGCAGTTCCATGACGGCCAGCCGGTCCTCGCCAAGGACTGCGTCGCCAGCATCACCCGCTGGGGCAAGCGCGACTTCATGGGCGCGGCACTGCTCGCCGTGGTCGACGCGCTGACCGCCGCGGATGACCGCACGCTGGTGTTCAAGCTCAAGAAGCCGTTCCCGCTGCTGCCGATGACGCTCGCGACGAGCGGTTCGAACATGCCGGCGATCATGCCGGAGCGCCTGGCCAATACCTCGCCGAACGAGCAGGTCCGCGAAAGCATCGGCAGCGGGCCCTATCGCTTCGTGAAGAGTGAATGGGTCTCCGGATCGAAGGCGGTCTTCGAGAAGTTCGCCGGCTACAAGCCGCGCAGCGACAGTTTCGCGCCGAGCTATACCGCCGGCCCGAAGATCGCTCATTTCGAGCGGATCATCTGGCACGTCATCGCCGATGCCTCGACGGCCGCGGCCGCCCTCCAGGCCGGCGAGATCGACATGGTCGAGATGGTGGGGGCCGACTTCCTGCCGGTGCTGAAGGCCGATCCCAACATCCAGCTGCTGCCGCGCACGACGCCGAATTTCGCGATCATGCGCTTCAACCATCTGCAGCCGCCCTTCAACAACCCGGCGATCCGGCAGGCGCTGCTCAAGGCCTTCGACCAGAAGGAGATCATGGCCGGCACGTTCGGCGAGGAGAACCAGGAGTTCTGGCAGTCGGGCGTCGGCTTCTTCAGCCCGGATTCGCCGATGACGACCACAGTCGGGCTCGAGGTCCTCACCAGCCCCCGCGACGTCAAGAAGGCGGCGGAGGAGATCAAGGCCGCCGGCTACAAGGGCGAGCCCGTCGTCGTGCTCGACCCTGTCGACTATCCCTGGACGCACCCCTGCACGCTGCTCGCCGCTGATACGCTGAAGAAGGTCGGCCTCAACGTCGACATCCAGGCCATGGACTGGGGCACGCTGATGCAGCGGCGCCAGAGCCAGGAGCCGCCGGGCAAGGGCGGCTGGAACGTCTTCCTCACCGCCTTTTCGGGGATGAGCAATTTCAATCCGGTCGGGCATATCGGCCTGCGCGGCAACGGCAAGGACGCCTGGGTCGGCTGGCCGACCAATCCGCGGCTGGAGGAATTGCGCCAGCAATGGCTCGATGCGCCCGACGAGGCGGCGCAGAAGAAGCTCTGCGAGGAGATCCAGAAGCAGGCCCTGATCGACGTGCCTTATATCCCGCTCGGCGCCTTCGCGACGGTGAGCGGCTATCGGCGCAACCTCGTCGACGTCCAGCTGCAGCGGCCGCTGTTCTTCACGATGACGGCCAAGGGCTAGGCCGGCCGAGGGCAGGGCGCTCTGGCAGATCAAGCCCTACATCATCCTGTTTCCGGCGCTGTTCCTGTCGGTCACCGTGCTCGCCATCAACATGCTGGGCGACGGCCTGCGCGACGCGCTCGATCCACGTCTGCTGAAGCGGTTCTGAAGCCTTCACCACTTTCCCCGCGGGGAGCGAAAGCTCGACACGTCCACTCTCCGCGCAACTCGCCCTTCCGGCTTCATGCCGGAAGGGCATTTTTCGTCTGTGGCGAGCGAGGCGCCTATAGCATCGGACCGAAAAGTGGAATCCACTTTTCGGAAAAATCCGATGCGATAACAAAGTGATAGATCATCGTGACCGCGTCCGATCGGACGCGCGATGATCTAAGCAGTCAGCCCCATCTGCCAGAAGTCGGCTTCCAGCCGCGAGGCCTGGCCGAAGAGGGCGGCAAGCTCGGAAAAGCGCGCTTCCGTCATCGCTCGTGCCGCGAGCGCATCGAGATGGCGGCGGGCGTCGCGAGCGACCTGCTGATAGGGCTCGCCGGCGTATTCGCCGATCCAGTCGCGATAGGGATGGGTTTCGAGGGCCGGTCCGATCTCCTTGGCGAGGCGGGCGCCGATCTCGGCATAGCCCACGATGCAGGGGCTGAGCGCGACATGAAGGTCGAGCAGGTCGCCCGAAACGCCGCAATCGAGCACGAAGCGGGTGTAGGCGACCGTCGCCCGGTGCTCGGGCGCGGCTTCGAGCTGCTCGGGCGAAAGCCCCCAGTGGCCGCAGAGCCGGACATGCAGGTCCATTTCGAGGTCGAGGATCGCCGACAGGCCCGCCTTGGCGGCGCGCATGTCGGCGAGATTGCGGCTCTTATAGGCCGCCAGCGCATAGGCGCGGGCGAACTGGATCAGGAAGAGATAGTCCTGGACGAGATAGGTCCGGAACGCCGCCTCGGGCAACGAGCCGTCGCCCATCTGCCGGACGAAATCATGCTCGACATAGGAAGCCCAATCCGCCGCCGCGGCGGCCTTCAACCGGTCGAAAATGTCCACGGCCGCCCTCTCGCAACGGGAATCGCTGGCCGCAGTCTTAGCCCAGTCGGAGACGGGAGGAAGCCGAAGCTCAGACGCTACAGCACCAGCGCCGTCATCGCCTCGTTGATCCACCACCATTCGCGGCCGGGCGCATCTTCGCCGCGCAAGGTCGCGAGCAACTGCTGGTAGCGCAGCGAACGCTCATGGTGGCGGCGGTACTGGTCGAGGTGCCAGGTGCGGAAGCTCTCGTCCGGCTCGCGTTTCATCGCCTTGGCCGAGGCCTCCAGCCAATCCCCGGCGATGGCGCGGCCGGTCTGCGAAGCCGGGGCCTCGCCCGCCGCCATCGCCTTGCGGACGTCAGCGAAGATGCGCTCGGCGGCGGCATGATAGGCGGCCGGGTCGAAGTCCGGCGTCCACATCGCCGCGGCGTCCGCCTTGGCGCTGGCGATGACGGTTTCGTCTGATAGCATCGCCCTGAGCTCGGCGAAGGCGTCGATCTGCTCCGGCGTCGGATCATCGGGAAGTTCGGGCGCGCCGGCTGCGATCGCCTTCTGCCGCCATTCCGGGTTCATCCGGTCGCCGGTGACCTCGTCGTAGAAGCGTTCGGTCAGGCTGCGCATGTCGGCATTGGACAGGCTGGTCATGGTCCATAGTCTCCTGAGGTCGTCGGCGGTGGGTTCGGGATGGCGCAGGGCGGCGCGCAAGGTCGCTGCGATCCGGCGCTTGCCGGCGATCTCCGCTTCGAGCGCCGAGAGGCGCAGCGCCAGCAACTCGGCCAGCGATCCCTTACGGGCGAGGATGCCCCGGATCGCGGCGAGGCCGACGCCCATGGCCCGCAATGCCTGGATCAGGTCGAGCCGGGCCGCATCGGCGTCGGAATAGACGCGGTAGTTCGCCATGGTGCGGGTCGCCGGCGGCAGCAGCCCCTTGTCGGAATAGAAGCGGATGCGCCGCACGGGTACGGCGCAGAGGCGTGCGAGCTCGCCGATGGTGTAGCGCTGGTCGAAAGTCGTCATGAGAGCGTCCTAGCGTCTCCATCAGATGGAGGGTCAAGCGCCCTGGGGCGGCAATCGTTCGAATGCGAGTGATCGCGAAAGGGGGCGGGAAACCCTGTTCGGCGAAAGCCGTGTATCTCTGGCAATGCGTCAAAGCGGCGTTAGCCAGTCGCGGCCATTGTCCTGCGCGTGCACGCCCCACGCCACGATCCGATATCCCGGCACACCGAGCCGGCGAGCGACACGCCGAGCGTCGTTGCCGGGCCGCGCCATGTCGACGGGCTCGGTTTCGAGCCGGCGTTGGAACGTGAATATCGGCACCACATGCGCACGGAGCAGCGCCGCAGCACGCTGGTCTGCCTGATCACGGCGCTCGGCATCTGGCTGACCTTCATCGGGCTCGACCTGACGCGTCTCGACAATCTAATCGCGATCGACAGCCGGGACGTCTTCGTCGAGCTCGCTGTCCTGCTGCGGCTCGGGACGCTTGCCGTGATCCTGCGCCTGGTCTGGGTCGTGCGCCGCAATCGCCAAGCCTATGGCTATCACCACCTCACCATGCTGGCGCTGGCGCTGATCGGCGTGACCTGCGCCTTCATCGCCAACATGTACAAGCTGCGGGGGCTGCCGCAGGCGGACATCGCGCAGCTCGTGATCATCGCTGCGGTGTTCCTGCCGGTCGGGCTGACCTTCTTCCAGAGCCTGAGCATCGCCTTGCTGATCGCGGTGTTCACTACCGGCCTCGGCTTGCTGATGCTCGAGCCAACGCAATTGGCCGAGCACGGCCGGCTATCGATCCTGCTGTTCTTCGCCGTCTTCGTCAGCGCCGTCGGTGCCTGGCTGCGCGAGCGGGCCGAACGCGACCAGTTCCTATTGCGTCGCATGCTGCACAGCCGGGCGATGTCGGATGCGCTCACTGGCGTCGCCAACCGGCGCGGCTTCGAAGAACATGTCGCGATGGCGCTGCTGCAGGCGCGGCGCGAGCGTGCGCCGGTCGTCTTCGCCGTGCTCGATGTCGACCATTTCAAGCGCTACAACGACCGTTATGGCCACCAGGCCGGCGACGTCGCGCTGGCCCTGATCGCCCGCGCCATCGACAGCAGGCTGCGCCCGCCGATGGACATGGTCGGGCGGCTCGGCGGCGAGGAATTCGGGCTATTGCTCTACGATGCCACGCCGGAGAAGGCGCAGGAGCGGCTGCAGCGTGTCGCGCAGGCGATCGCCGAGCTCAGGATCGAGCATGCCGCTTCGCCGACGGCGCAGTATATCACCGTCAGTATGGGGGCGGTCGGCTTCGACGGGCAGGAGACGGCGGTCGATCTCTACCGGCGCGCCGATGCGGCGCTCTATGCCGGCAAAGCCTCGGGTCGCAACCGGGTCGAGCTGGGCGAGGACGGCGAACGCCTGGCGGGGTAGCCTGCCGCGCTACCGAGCTGCTATGCGGCATCCGTCCTGCTGCCACGAGAGAATCCCATGTCCGCACCCGTTTCCATCGGCCTGATCGGCGCCGGCATCATGGGCGAGCGCATGCTGCGCGCGATCCTGGCGCAATCTCCGGAGCTGGTGCGCGCTGCCGGGATTTGGGATCCGTCCGGCGAGGCGATGGCACGGATCGCGGGCGAGCTGCCACAGGTCGCGCAGCAGCCCGACGCGGCCGCCGTGATCGCGGCGAGCGACTGCGTCTACATCGCCTCCCCGCCGGCCTCGCATCTCGGCCATGCCCGCGTCGCGCTCGCCGCCGGCAAGAGCGTCTTCTGCGAGAAGCCGCTGGCGATCGACGTCGCCGATTCCCGCGCCTTCGTCGCCGAGGCAGGCGGGCGCGGGGCGGTCAACTTCCCCTTCGCCTCTTCGCCGGCGGTGTCGCAACTGCAGGAGTGGGCCGGCAGCGTCGGCGACAACCGGCGGATCGCGATCGAGGTCGCTTTCGCCACCTGGCCGCGCTCCTGGCAGGCCGATGCGGCCGGCTGGCTCGACCGGCGCGAGCAGGGCGGCTTCACCCGCGAGGTCGTCTCGCATTTCCTCTTCCTGAGCCGCCGGCTCGGCGGCAAGCTGCACGGCCTGCAAGCGAGCGTGTCGTTCCCGGAGGCGGGCAAGTCGGAACGCCGGATCGAGGCGCGGCTGATGGCCGGCGATATCCCGGTGACGCTCACCGGCAGCGTCGGCACGACCCAGAAGGACGACCACAACATCTGGATGCTGGAAGGTGAGGGCGGTGCGATCAGGCTGTGCGACTGGTCGCTGGCCGAGCAGCGCCAGCAGGACGGTTCCTGGCAGCGGGCGCCGGATGCGCTGACCCAGCTCGAGGCGCGCCCGGTCGCGCTGAAGCGGCAGCTCGAAGGTGTCGCCAGGCTGGCGCATGGAGAGGCGCATCAGCTGGCGACGCTGGAGGAAGCGCTCAACGTGCAGGAGATCGTCGAGGCGATTCTGGCCAGCTAGACGCCTTCATTGAGGCGACATGGCGGGAGGTCTATGATCGGCGGGCTCAGGAGGCCTGCCGATGCGCCATGCCTTCCTCACCGATGCACAGATCGACGCTCGCGCGCTGGCGCATCGGCGTGGGCTCGGCTTCCATGATGACGAGGCCGTCGAGGTCGCTGTGCTGCTGACCAGGCTCGCGGCGCGCTATCCCGAGTTCTCCCATGAGCGCGTGCCGGACGGCGCGCTCGGCGCGGCCGAGGCGCAGTGGGATTCGCAGGGAAAGCGGTTGCTGATCCCGGAAACCGTGTTCCAGGCGGCAGCGCGTGGCGAGGGCAGGGCGCTGATGACGGTTGCGCACGAGGTCGGCCATGCCCTGCTCGGCCATGACGGCAATCTCAACCGCGCGCCGGCCGGCGGCCGGGCCGAGCGGGTCTCGGCCAAGCTGCGCTCGATGGAATACCAGGCCCGGCGCTATGCCGCCGCCTTCCTGATTCCGGATACGCCGGCCGTGCGCAGGCTCGACGCGACGGCGCTGAGCGAGCGCTATCGGGTCAGCATGAGCGCCGCGATCGTGCGCCATAGCGAGCTGCGATCGGGCGAGAGCGCGCGGGCCCTGCCATTGCGACAGGCCGAGCTCGACCTCTGAGCCGCTTGCGGTTCGTCCGCTGGCGGGGCATGGCTCGGGCAACGTGAATGCTATCGAGGACGCCATGACCATCGCCGCTACCGGCCTGCCGCCGGCGCCGAAGCCCGCCCAGCGGGCGCAGGGCGTCTCACCCTTCATCGTGATGGATGTGATGAATGCCGCCGAGGCGATCGAGCGGCGCGGCGGCTCGGTCGTGCACATGGAGGTAGGCCAGCCTTCGGCGGCGACGCCGGCGAGCATCCGGGCCGCTGCGGCGAAGGCGCTGGAGGATGGCCGCATCGGCTACACCCAGGCGCTTGGCATCGGTTCGCTCAGGGCGAGGATCGCGCGCCATTATCGCGACACCTACGGTGTCGAGGTGCCGGCCGAGCGGATCGTCGTGACGACCGGTTCCTCCGGCGGTTTCATCCTCAGCTTCCTCGCCTGCTTCGAGCCGGGCGCACGCATCGCGATCACGGCGCCGGGCTATCCGGCCTATCGCAATATCCTGACTGCGCTTGGGCTCGAGCCGGTCGCGATCCCGGTCGGGCCCGAGACGCGCTATGCGCTGACCCCCGAGCTGATCGCCAAGGCGCATGCCGAGAAGGCGCTCGCCGGCGTGCTGACGATGAGCCCGGCCAATCCGACCGGCGTGGTGATGACGCCGGAGGCGATCGCCGCGGTCGCGGCTGAATGCCGGCGCCTCGGACTCTGGTACATCTCCGACGAGATCTATCACGGCCTGACCTATGAGCGGCCGGCGACGACGGCGCTCGCCGCCGACCCCGACGCGATCATCGTCAACTCCTTCTCCAAGTACTATTGCATGACCGGCTGGCGCGTCGGCTGGCTGGTGGTGCCGGAGCGGCTGGTGCGGGTGATCGAGCGGCTGCAGCAGAATTTCTCGATCTCGGTGCCGATGCTGAGCCAGGTCGCGGGCGAGGCCGCTTTCGATGCGAGCGAGGAATGCGAGGCGATCAAGGCCGGCTATGCGGAAAACCGGGCTTATCTGCTGAAGGCGTTGCCGGAGATCGGGCTCGGCGATTTCCTGCCGGTCGACGGCGCCTTCTACATCTATCTCGACATCGGCCGATATTCGAACGATTCCATGAGCTTCTGCCGGGATGCTCTGGAGAATGCCGGCGTCGCGATCACGCCTGGGCTCGATTTCGACGAAGGCCGCGGCGCGCGGACCGTCAGGCTCTCCTTCGCCGGTTCGCTGGCCGAATGCGAGGAGGCGGTGGCGCGCCTCGGACGCTGGCTGAAGACGCGCTGAGACGGATACTTGCCAAGGCGCAGCGCTGGACTCAATCTGATCCGGCTCGGGGACTGGACATGGTCGCAATGCGGAACCGGCTGAGAGCCATGACGTTGTGCGCGGCGGCGTTGTTGCTGGTCGGCCTGGCCGCGGGGCCGGCTGCGGCGCAACACGCCAAGGCCGAGACCTCGCCGGTCCTGACCCTGCGCGGCGACGAGACGCCCGAGACGGTGCGCAAGCTCGTCGATGCCCTGTCGGCCGGTGGGCGCCAGGTCGAGATCAGGATCGCCGGCAAGGATGAACCCAAGGCCGCTGCAACGCCGTCCGCCGCATCTGCGCCGGCTTCTACCGGTGCCGCCACGCCTTCTGGCAAGGCCCAGCCCCAGGCCGAGGACGAGACGCCGGTCGAGGTGTTCTGGGATCATTTCGTCGACGGGGCGTCGATGGGGCTCGGCGCTGTGCCGCGCCTGAGCCAGCTCCCGGACGCCTGGAGCCAAGCCTGGGCGCAGAACCGCAATGGTGCCAGCGGCGTGTCCGCCAGCTGGCGGCTCATCGCGGGCCTGGCGCTAGCGCTCGTCTTGGCCGGGCTGTACCGCCGCGTGACGGCGCCCTGGTTCGCGCGTCGGCTACAGCCAGAGGGGCCAGAGTTCTCGCCGCGGCTGATCGCCTCGTCTTGGGGGCTGCTGCAGGACCTGGTGACGCTCGGGATCTGCCTCGGCGTGCTGCATGCGGTCCGCATCGTCTGGCTCCCGCAGCCTGACCTTGCCCATTTGACCCTGCGCACCATCGCCAACGGCATCGCAATCGGCGCGGGCCACCTGATCCTCGGACGTTTCCTGCTCGCCCCCGGCGCGCCGGAGCGCCGGATCATGCCGCTGCCGCGGGCCGAGCGGGCCTTCACGTTCCTGGCCATCTACGGCATCGTCATGCCGATCGTGCTGACAGTGACCGTTTCGGCCCAGCATGCCACCGGGCCAGGGCCGGTTACCGGAATGTTCGCGCTGGTCGGAATCGCCTCGACCCTGTTCAAGACGTGGTGGTTCATCGATGCGCGGCACGATCTTGCCGCGCTCATTCTCCATTCCGCACATGAGCCAGGACCGCTCCGGCGCGTGGTCGCTCACACCGCCGGCTGGCTTTATGCCGTGCTTGCGGTCGTGATCTGGATGGTCGGCAATGCGGCGATGATGATGGAAGGTGGCGGGCGCTGGGCAGAAGCCGCCGCGCTGACGCAGTTCATCATCGTACTGGCGCCGATCCTCGCGGTCGGAATCACCAGCCTGATGGCCTGCCGCCAGGCGCATGCGGCGGCGATGGGCGAGGTTGCGCCGCTTTCGCTCGCGGTCGGACATGCGCTGCAGGCTGCCGCCGGCGGAGCGATCTGGGCAGGCGGCTTCTATCTGTTGGCGCGGCTCTGGGCTGGATTCCTCTTTGGTGTCAGCTCCGATCAGTTCGCCGTGCTGATGCGCCAGGCGGGCGGCGTCGCCGTGCTCGCCTTTGCGGGTTGGGTCGCGATCGTTTTCCTGCGCAGTTTCTTCGACGCCTATGCGCCGCACCCGGCCACAGCTGGCCCGGCCGACGAGGATGCCATTCCGCACGACCATGTGCCGTCACGGCTGGCGACCGTGATGCCGATCCTGCGCGGCGTGGTGCTCACCGCCGTGTTCGGCCTGACCGGGCTCGTCCTGCTGTCGCGCCTCGGCGTTGACATCGGCCCGCTACTGGCGGCCTTCAGCATCCTCGGCCTCGCCGTTTCCTTCGGCTCGCAGGCTCTGGTGCGCGACATCGTCTCCGGCTTCTTCTTCATGCTGGAGGACGCTTTCCGCGTCGGCGAATATGTCGATACCGGCCGGCTCAAGGGTACGGTCGAGAAGATATCGCTGCGCTCGATGCAGCTGCGCCATCAGAGCGGCCAGATCCATACCGTGCCGTTCGGGCAGGTGCAGTCGCTGACCAATGCCAGCCGCGACTGGGCGACGGTGAAATTCAACGTCCGCCTCGACCATTCCGCCGACATCGAGAAGGCACGCAAGACGATCAAGAAGATCGGGCTGGCGTTGCTGGAGGATCCCGAATACGGGCCGCATTTCATTACCCAGCTCAAGATGCAGGGCGTGGCCGACATCACCGATTCGGCGGTCGTGATCCGGTTGAAATTCACCGGCAAGCCGAACCAGGCCTCGATGCTGCAGCGAGAGGCGCTGAAGCGGGTCTATCGCGGACTGAACGAGGCAGGGGTTCCGTTCGCCTCCAATGCGGTCACCGTCAAGGAAGGGAGCGGCAAGAGCGGCGCCGCGGCGATCGCGGCCGTGCCGCCGCCGACGCCGCTCGTGCCGGCAGCGGAGTGAGGCGAAGCATGGGCAGCCTGGTGCGATCGGGCTATGCGGCGCTGGCCTTGGCAGCCGGCATGATCGCAAGCGCCACGATGGCGCAAGCGCAGTCGGCGGATGAGCTGATCGCCAGCTATCGCGCGCTCAACAGCGCCTGTCGCGGCGGGTCTGGCGACGATCCCCGCACGCAGAAGGCTTGCGCCGAGCGGGGCCGCGTCGTCACGGGATTGCAACAGGCTGGCTATTGCTATGGGCGGCGCGGCCAGGTCGGCGCGCAGATGAACTGGCATCGCTGCGGGCGGGATTCGCTGCGATAGGGCGTTAGATCATCGCGCATCCAAACGGATGCGATCACGATGATCTATCACATTGTTATCGCATCGGATTTTTCCGAAAAGTGGATTCCACTTTTCGGTCCGTTGCTATAGCGCGCCGGTTACTGCACGAATTCCAGCATGAGGAAGAAGCCGAAGCCGAGCAGGGTCAGAAGGGCACCCATGCCGGCGGCGAGGCGGGCAGCCGAGAGCTGGCCCTTCCATTCATGGCGCCGATCGGCGTGCTCGGCGTCATGCTCGCGGCCGTGCTTGCCGAACTGGCTGGCATAGAGGTCGGGCGTCATCTGCGGGCCGACCGGCAGGTTGCCCTCGAGCTCGTAGCGCACGGCGACGAAGAGGGTGAACAGGCCGAGTAGGCCGACACCGAGCCAGCCGATCGCCTGCTGTGCGAGGACGGCCAAGCCGATCAGGCCGGCACAGGCGAGGGCGGCGATCACGACTCGCTCGGGACTTCGCGGTGGCCGCATATCCTCTCCGCCTAAGGAAAAGGCCGCCGCGATCGCTCGCGACGGCCCGATGTTTACTTGCGTCCGGCCAGCTTGTTCCACCAGCCGCCGCGCTTCGGCCGGTCCGGATCGGGCGGCGTCAGCACGACCGCGACCGGCTCCTCGACCACGCGCGGTGCGGGGGGAGGCTCCTCGGCGACGGGCTCCGGTTCCGGAGCAGCCGCTACCGGCTCGGGAGCAGGCGCCGGTTCGGCCGGGGCCGCGGCGACACCGTCCTCGGTGATCGGCACGACCTTCTTGCGCGAGCGGCTGCGCTTGGGCTTCTCGGCCGGCTCGGCGACGACTTCTGCGGCGACATCGGCAACCTTGGCGGCCTCGGCCGTCTCGGTCTCGGCTTCCGCCTCGACCTTCTTGCTGCGGCTGCGACGGGCGCGCTTCGGCTTGGCATCGGCCTCCGGTTCGGGGGCGGGGGCTTCGCTCACCGGCGCGGCCGGCTCCTCGACGGGCGCTGCTGCGACCGGCGCCGCATCGTCGGACTCGCCGACGGTCGCGTCGTCGTCGTCCTCACCTTCGTCCTGGTCTCCGGCCCCATCGGCCGCGCCTTCGACATGCGGCTGACCATCACGCTCTCCGCCCCGCCGACGACGGCGCCGACGGCGGCGACGACGGCCGTCGCGGCCGTCCTGGCCCTCGCCCTCGGCAGAGCCGTGCTGCGTCGCCTCGTTCTCGCCGTCGCTCTCGCTTTCGACCTCTGCCTCGACTTCGACCTCGACGATGTCCTCATCCTCGGGCTCGTCGATGATCGCTTCGGCGCGCAGGCTCGACACCGGCACGACGCGGTTCTCGTTGCCGACGAACTCGCCGCGCTCGACCTCGAAATAGCGGGAGCCGAGCAGGGCCGCATCAGCCGAGATGGTGATCGCGATGTTGAAGCGCTCTTCCAGGTCGCGCAGATGGGCGCGCTTCTGGTTGAGCACGTAGAGCGCGACCTCCGGCCGGGTGCCGACCTCGAGATTATGCGAGGCGCTCTTGATCAGCGCCTCTTCGAGGGCGCGCAGGATCTGCAGCGCGATCGAGGGCGTCGAGCGGACGAGGCCGGCGCCGGCGCAATGCGGGCACGGCACCGAGGAGCTCTCGAGCACGCCGGTGCGGATGCGCTGGCGCGACATCTCCAGCAGGCCGAAGGCCGAGATGCGGCCGACCTGGATGCGGGCCCGGTCGTTCTTCAGGCACTCCTTCAGCTTCTTCTCGACCGCGCGGTTGTTGCGGTTCTCCTCCATGTCGATGAAATCGATCACGATGAGGCCGGCAAGGTCGCGCAGGCGCAGCTGGCGCGAGATTTCCTCGGCCGCTTCGAGATTGGTCTTGAGAGCGGTGTCCTCGATGTTGTGCTCGCGGGTCGAGCGCCCGGAGTTGATGTCGATCGCGACCAGCGCCTCGGTCTGGTTGATGACGATGTAGCCGCCCGACTTCAGCGTCACCGTGTTCGAGAACATCGCATCGAGCTGGCTCTCGACGCCGAAGGCGGCGAAGAGCGGGGTCTGCTCGCGATAGGGCTTCACGCTCTTGGCATGGCTCGGCATGAGCATGCGCATGAAGTCCTTGGCCTCGCGATAGGCGCTCTCGCCGGCGACGTGAACCTCGTCGATGTCCTTGTTGTAGAGGTCGCGGATCGAGCGCTTGACGAGGTTGCCCTCCTCATAGACCAGCGCCGGAGCGACCGAGCCGAGCGTCAATTCGCGCACGCTCTCCCACATCCGCATCAGGTATTCGTAGTCGCGCCTGATTTCCGGCTTGGTGCGGGAGGCGCCGGCGGTGCGCAGGATGATGCCCATCCCCTCCGGCACCTCCAGTTCCTGGGCGATCTCCTTCAGGCGCTTGCGGTCCTCGGCATTGGTGATCTTGCGCGAGATGCCGCCGCCCTTGCCGGTGTTCGGCATCAGCACCGAATAGCGGCCGGCGAGCGAGAGATAGGTGGTGAGGGCCGCGCCCTTGTTGCCGCGCTCTTCCTTGACGACCTGGACCAGGATGATCTGGCGGCGCTTGATCACCTCCTGGATCTTGTACTGGCGGCGGATGTTGCGCGGCCGCTCGGGCATGTCGTCGAGGGCATCGCCGCCGCCGAGCTGCTCGGGCTCTTCCTGGGCCTCCTCGCTGCCATTCTCCTCGCCATCGTCGCCGGCATCGTCGTCCTGCGCGGGGCGCCGGGCCTCGGAGGCCTCGGCGTTCTCGTCGGCCGCGGGCGCTTCCGTCGTCTCGAAAGTCAGCGGGGCGGCGTTCTCGGCCGCGTTCTCCGTGCTGGATTCGGCGATCTCGGGCGCGAAGAATTCGCCGAAGGCGGGGCCGCCCTCGTTGACCATCGCGGCTTCCTTGCCGTCGGTCTCGACGCGCTCGCCGGAGGCCTCGACCTCGGCGCTGACGGTCTCGCCGCTTTCGGCGGTGCGCTTGGGCCGGTTGTCGCGATCGCGGCGGCCGCGGCGGCCACGGCGCTCGCGCTTCTCCTCGTCACGCTCTTCCTCGCGCTCGGCGCGCGCTTCCTCGGCGAGCAGGGCCTGCCGGTCGGCCACCGGGATCTGGTAGTAGTCGGGGTGGATTTCGGAGAAGGCGAGGAAGCCGTGGCGGTTGCCGCCATACTCCACGAACGCGGCCTGGAGCGAAGGCTCCACCCGCGTCACCTTCGCCAGATAGATATTGCCGCGGAGCGGCTTGCGGCTGGCTGATTCGAAATCAAACTCTTCGATACGCGAACCGCGGGACACCACGACCCGGGTCTCTTCCGGGTGGGTGGCGTCGATGAGCATCTTGTTGGCCATGGGACAATTCCATTGGCGCGACGGCCTTGGCAATCCGCCGGGCTGCGGACGCAAGTCCACGGCCGCGGGCAGGGGCGCCGCGCATGTGCCGGCTGAAGCCGGCCTGTTGCAGGGAGAAAAGTTCGGTCAGGGACGGACGACGGAAGCGAGCGGCAGAGCGGGCGGACAGCCCGTCGCCACCTGAGAGGTTTCGACGAAACACCGAAAGGGAGAACGGCGTCGTTTGCTCCGACATCTTACCTTTGACCTGCAGCGCGCCTCGAACGGGGCGCACCGCGTTGACACGCTCGCGGACAAGAAGACCGGCGCCGATTGCTGCCTGGCGCAAGCCCGTCCGCGGACGATTCCGTTGCTGGCTGCCTTCGCGCCGGCACGGATCGGAATGATCCGGTCGTTCGGCCAGTTCGCAGGGCGTCAGCGGGCCAGGGACCCGGTTTGCGCGCTGCGGTAGCCTTCGCGATGCAACCGTCTCCATTACAGACAGGCGATGCATTTTTGCAAGCGCGTTAACGGTGGGTGATCGGCAAGGCTCGGGTTCCGGGCGCTGGCCGGGCGTGGTAACGAGTTGTCAACGATTGGCGACGCTATGGTTAAGTCTTGTTAAGCGTCGGACCAGCGAATCGAGGAGTTTCCTCCTGCTTCACCGGCTTCGCCTCTCCGCAAAGGGCGTCCCGCACCGCATCGCCATGATGGCCTTGCGGCTTTTCGCATGTGCGGCATTCATCCTGTCGTCGCTCGCGCTCGCAGTTGCGAATTCGCCGGCGCGGCCCTCCGGCGATCTTCCGGTCGCCACCGATGCGCGGCTGGAGGTCCAGGGCGAGAACGTCCGGCTGACCATGGCGCTGTCCCGGCCGGTGAGCGCCAACGCCACGGTCATGGCGGGGCCCGACCGCGTCATCGTCGAGCTGCCCTCGGTCAACTTCCAGGTCGATGCGAAGCAGGGGCGCAAGTCCGCGGGCTTCGTCTCCGGCTTCCGCTACGGCCTGTTCATGGCGGACCGGGCCCGCATCATCCTCGATCTCGCCCAGCCGGCCGCGGTGGCGAGCGTCACGGTCAAGCCGGTGCGCGGCGGCTTCGGCGAGCTCGTCGTCGAGCTGAAGCGGGTCAGCCGCGAGGAGTTCGCCGCGCTCGCCCGCGAGACCGCGGCGAAGACGCAGCTGCCGAGCATCCCGGTCGAGCGCAAGGCCGAGGGCGATTCGCGCCGCATCGTGGTGATCGATCCCGGTCATGGCGGCATCGACCCCGGCACCCAGGTCGCGGCGATCGCCGAGAAGGCGGTGGTGCTCGCCTTCGGGCTGAAGCTGAAGGAGCAGCTCGAGGCGCAGGGGCGCTACCGGGTGATCATGACCCGCTCGGACGATACCTTCATCTCGCTGAACGACCGCGTCCGCATCGCGCGCGGCGTCGAGGCCAATCTCTTCATCTCGATCCACGCCGATTCGCTGGCGCAGGCCCAGGATGTGCGCGGCGCCACGATCTATACCGGCTCTGAGCGCGCCAGTGATGCCGAGGCGGCGCGGCTGGCGGCCAAGGAAAACCAGGCCGACGCCGTCGCCGGCCTCGATTCGAGCGAGGACGTGCAGGATGTCGCCGGTATCCTGATGGATCTCGCCAAGCGCGAGACCCGCAGCTTCTCGACGATCTTCGCGCGAAATCTGGTCGAGCGGCTCGGCGGTTCGGTCAGGATGCACAAGGTGCCGTTGCGTTCGGCGGGTTTTCGCGTATTGACCGCTCCCGACGTGCCGTCGGTTCTGATCGAGCTCGGCTACATGTCGAGCCCGAAGGACGCCGAATTGCTGAATTCCGAGGGCTGGCGCACGCAAGCTTCCGCGGCCGTCCAGCAAGCGGTCGACCAGTATTTCGAGCGCCTGCAGAGCCCGGGCAAGGCTGCGCAAAGCAGGCCCTGACGGGACGACGGCCGAACATGGCGATTTGTGGTCGCAAAGCCACGGTTCCGCCATCTCTGCCGTGATATAGAGACGAGTTGAAGATCAGCCGGGCAGGTCGCGACGCCGTAGGGGGAGGGCGACGACGCTGCCGCTAGCCGAGGTCAAAGTTCTCGATGCGGTTCATACTGCGCCTTTTCGGATGGGCGTTCGCCGCCGGCACGATCCTGTTCGTGATCGGCGTCGCAGGCGCGGCCGGCGTGATCTGGCACTACTCCAAGGACCTGCCCGATTCGGCGCAGCTGCGGAATTACGAGCCGCCGGTGATGAGCCGCGTCCATGCCGGCGACGGCAGCCTGATCGCCGAGTTCGCGCGTGAGCGGCGGCTCTACCTGCCGATCCAGGCGGTGCCGAAGCTGATCATCGACGCCTTCCTCTCGGCCGAGGACAAGAACTTCTACAAGCATTTCGGCGTCGATCCGGAAGGCTTGGCCCGCGCCGCGATCTCGAACTTCCGCAATCGCGGCTCCGGCCGCCGGCCGCAGGGCGCCTCGACCATCACCCAGCAGGTGGCGAAGAACTTCCTGGTCGGCTCCGAGCAGAGCATCGAGCGCAAGATCCGCGAGGCGCTGATCGCGCTGCGCATCGAGTCGACCTATTCGAAGGACAAGATCCTCGAGCTCTATCTCAACGAGATCTATCTCGGCGCGCCGGCGCCGGGGCAGGGTAGCTACGGCGTCGCCGCGGCTGCGCTGAACTATTTCGGCAAGTCGGTGCATGAGCTCAACGCGCAGGAGGCGGCCTATCTCGCCGCCCTGCCGAAGGCGCCGACCGACCTGCACCCGTTCCGCAACCGCGAGCGCGCGATAGAGCGCCGCAACTACGTGCTCGACCGCATGGCCGAGAACGGCTTCCTCAAGCGCGCCGATGCCGACACGGCCAAGAAGCAGCCGCTCGGCGTCAATCCGCGCACGGTCTCGCCGAACCAGATCGCCGCCGGCTACTTCGCCGAGGAGATCCGGCGCGAGCTGCAGGACCGCTATGGCGAGAAGAAGCTGCTCGAAGGCGGCCTCTCCGTCCGCGCCACCGTCGATCCAAAGATGCAATTGATGGCGCGCAAGGCGCTGGTCGACGGCCTCGTGCGCTTCGACGAGGCCCGCGGCTGGCGCGGCGCGATCCAGAAGATCGACGCGGCGAGCCGCGAATGGGGCCTCGCCATCGCCGAATTGCCGGTGCTCGGCGACGTCAAGCCCTGGCGCCTCGCCGTCGTGCTCGACGTGGCCGGTGACAGCGCCCGCCTCGGCCTGCAGCCGATCCGCGAGGCCTCCGGACAGCTCAGGCCGGAGCGCGAGACGGTGACGCTCGGCCCAGACGGCATCCGCTGGACGCGGCGCACCCGTGTCTCGCAGGCGGTTTCGGCGGGCGACGTCGTCTATGTCGAGCCGATCGACGGCAAGCCTGGACAGGTCCGTCTGCGCCAGATGCCCGAGGTCAACGGTGCGATCACCGTGATGGACCCGTTCTCGGGCCGCGTGCTCGCCATGGTCGGCGGCTTCTCGCATGACCAGTCGGAGTTCAACCGGGCGACGCAGGCGCTGCGCCAGCCGGGCTCGTCCTTCAAGCCCTTCGTCTACGCGACTGCGCTCGACAACGGTTACACCCCGTCCAGCATCGTGCTCGACGCGCCGATCGAGGTCGACCAGGGCGGCGGCCTCGGCATGTGGACGCCGAGCAACTACGACGGCAAGTTCACCGGCCCGCGCACGCTGCGCTACGGCATCCAGTTCTCGAAGAACCTGATGACGGTGCGCCTCGCCAAGGATGTCGGCATGCCGCTGATCGCGGAATATGCCCGCCGCTTCGGCATCTATGACGACATGCTTCCGGTGCTCTCGATGTCGCTCGGCGCCGGCGAAACCACGGTCATGCGCATGACCGCGGCCTACTCGATGCTCGCCAATGGCGGCAAGCGTATCCGGCCGACCTTGATCGACCGCATCCAGGACCGCTGGGGCGCGACGATCTACAAGCACGACCAGCGCACCTGCGAAGGCTGCGAGGCGGATAAATGGGCCAACCAGCGTGAGCCGCGCCTGATCGACAATCGCGAGCAGGTGCTCGATCCGCTGACCGCCTACCAGATGGTCTCGATGCTCGAAGGCGTCGTCAACGCTGGCACCGCGACGGTGGTCAAGTCGGTCGGCAAGCCGCTTGCCGGCAAGACCGGCACGACCAACGACGCCAAGGATGTCTGGTTCGTCGGCTTCTCGCCGGACCTCGCCGTCGGCGTCTACATGGGCTTCGACAAGCCGAAGTCGCTTGGCAACTCGGCGACCGCCGGCCAGTACGCCGCGCCGATCTTCCGCGACTTCATGACCGTCGCGCTGAAGGACAAGCCGGCGACGCCGTTCCGCGTGCCGCCGGGCATCAAGCTGATCCGCGTCGATCCCCGCACCGGCATGCGCGCCGGCGGTGAGGGCGGCATCCTCGAAGCCTTCAAGCCGGGCACGGCGCCGCCGGACAGCTATTCGGTGATCGGCGCTTCCGACGGTACCGGCGGGGCGATGAGCGTTGCTCCTGCGGGCGGTCGCTCGGTCGGCTCGGGCACGGGCGGTCTCTACTAGAGATCGTTTCTGCTAATGCGGAGCGCGGGCGCTGAAAGCGGCTCCCGCGCCTGTGGTTGGGTTTTGCAGCTAGGTCTCGGCTTCAGCCGAGATGCTTTGTCCCCTGCGGGCTGTGACCAATGAAGGCCTATGTAGCGCTGCTGCGCGCGGTCAATGTCGGTGGGACCGGAAAGCTCCCGATGAGCGAGCTGACGGCGATGTGCCAGGATGCAGGCCTGCTCAAGGTCCGGACCTATATCGCCAGCGGCAATGTCGTATTTTCCAGCGACGCGGACGAAGCGGATATCAAGGCGAGACTCGAGGCCAGGCTGCAGGCCTATGCCGGAAAGCCCGTCGGCGTGCTGATCCGGTCTGCGGATGAGATGGCTGGGGTGCTGGCTCGCAATCCGTTCTCGGACAAGCCGGGCAATCGGACGGTCGCACTGTTCGTCGATGGTCCGCTTCCTGCCGACGCATTGAATGACGCGCGCGGTGTCCAGGACGAATTGATGCGGCTGGGGCAGCGCGAGATCTACGTCTTCTACGGCGATGGAATGGCTCACTCGCGCCTGCGCATTCCGGCTGGCGATGCCGGCACGGCGCGCAACATGAATACCGTCGCCAAGCTCGCCGAGATGGCCGGAGCGCTCTGACTGCGACTGCCAGCGAGACCATGGCCGCCGTTTACACCCGGTCCTTTCACCCCTATCTGAACAGCTTCGCTCGGCGTGCCCGACCGAATCCCATAAGGAAGCCCCGACCGTACCATGCGACCCGAAATCCAGACGCAACTCGATAACGCCAAGCAGTCGATCGGACTGCTGAGGAGGCATCTTTGACTGGGATGTCGCACAACGACGCCTAGCGGAGCTGAACGCGCTTTCCGAAGGCCCCGATTTCTGGAACGACGCCGAAGCCGCGCAGAAGCTGATGCGCGAGCGCACCCAGCTCGAGACGCAGATCGAGGGCATCACCAAGCTCGAACGTGACGTCGAGGACGCGCTCACGCTGATCGAGCTCGGCGAGATGGAAGAGGATGAGGCGACGATCGCCGAGGGCGAGGCTGCGATCAAGGCGGTCGAGGCCGAGGCCGGCCGCCTGCAGGTCGAATCGCTGCTCTCCGGCGAAGCCGACATGCTCGACACCTATGTCGAGATCCATCCGGGCGCGGGCGGCACGGAGAGCCAGGACTGGGCCGAGATGCTGCTGCGCATGTATCGGCGCTGGGGCGAGCGGCGGAAGTTCAAGGTCGAGACGCTGGAATACCAGGACGGCGACCAGGCTGGCATCAAGTCGGCGACGCTGCAGTTCAAGGGCCACAACGCCTATGGCTGGCTGAAGACCGAATCGGGCGTGCACCGGCTGGTCCGCATCTCGCCGTTTGATTCCAATGCTCGGCGCCAGACCTCGTTCGCGTCGGTCTGGGTCTATCCGGTCGTCGACGACCGCATCGTCATCGACGTCAAGGAATCCGACTGCCGGATCGACACCTACCGGGCCCAGGGCGCTGGCGGCCAGCACATCAACACCACCGATTCGGCGGTGCGCATCACCCATATCCCGACCGGGATCGTGGCCGCGTGCCAGCAGGAGCGTTCGCAGCACAAGAACCGGGCCAAGGCCTGGGAGATGCTGCGCGCCCGCCTCTATGAGGTCGAGCTGAAGAAGCGCGAGGAGAAGGCCAACGCCGAGCAGGCCTCGAAGACCGATATCGGCTGGGGCCACCAGATCCGCTCCTATGTGCTGCAGCCCTACCAACTGGTGAAGGACCTGCGCACCGGCGTCGCCTCGACGGCGCCGTCCGACGTGCTGGACGGCGATCTCGATCCGTTCATGGAGGCCTCGCTGGCGCAGCGTGTCTACGGCACGAGCGTCGAAGTCGAGGACATCGATTGAGCGCGGCCAGAGCCGGATGCATTCAGATGGCAATGCTAGCGTTGCCATCTGAATGCTGAATCCGTCTCTTATCAAAAGCTTAGAGCGGGATTTATGCGAAAAACCGGTTCCCACTTTTTCGCATCCCGCTCTGAGCGTTCCCGCGGCCGCGAGGTTCTCATCAATCTCGCGGTCTCGCTCGGCAGCGTCGTCGTCTTCCTGCTGTTCTGCGAGCTGGTGCTGTTCCGCTTCGTGCTGCCGGCCAGCGACGTGCCGCGCAATGCCTTCGTCAACGAGGTCGTGCGCTACCAGCCCGGGCAGAGCGGCGTCTGGCGTGTGCGCGACGAGATCGCGGCGCCCTTCCAGATCAATGCGCGGGGCTGGAACTCGCCGCTGCCGGACTACCCGGTGGAGCGCAAGCCGGGAGTAAGCCGCATCGCCTTCGTCGGCGACAGCTTCGTCGAGGCGCTGCAGGTGCCGTTCGACAAGACCTTCGCGGAGGCGGTCGGGGCCAGGCTTGCGGCCAGGGGACCGGTCGAGGTCCAGCGCTTCGGCGTCGCCGGCGCCCCGCTCAGCCAGTACCTGCAGATGGTCGAGCGCGAGGTCGAGCAGCGACGGCCCGATCGCATCGTCGTCATGCTGGTCCACAATGATTTCGACGAAAGCTTCGTCTTCAAGCCGGGACGCTACACCTCGAGCTTCCTCAAGCTCAGGATCGAGGGCGGCAAGGTGGTCGGCGAAGTGCCGCCGCAGCCCTGGCAGGCCGGCTGGGTCGAATTCGTCCGGCAGAGCGCGACCGCTCGCTTCCTGCTCTATCGCTGGCAGGTCAGGCCGCAGACGCTGGTCGATGCGATCCTCGGACCGGCCAAGGCAGCGGGTGAGGGTGGCTATGCCGCCAATATCGATGTCGCGAGCGTGTTGGTGCTGGAGGCCGACATTCGGGTTGCGACGGACTATCTCTTCGGCCGCCTGAAGGCGCGCGCCGATTCGATCGGGGCGAAGCTCCAGCTCGTCATGGATGGCGATCGCGAGGCGATCTATGCCGGCCGCGCCAACAGCCCGGCGTTGAAGCTCAACAGGATTTCCGCGGAGATGGCGGCCAGACACGGCATCGCCTTCCTCGACCTGCATCCCGTCTTTGCGGCCGAATGGGCCAAGGCCGGCAAGCGCTTCGAGTTCGGTTCCGATGCGCATTGGAACGAATACGGCCACCAGGTGGCCGGCGCGGCGATCGCCGAGGCGCTGAAGTAGCGAAGAGACAAGTTATCGAATCAAAACAGCCTGCTGTAGCGGAATGCTGCAGCAGGCTGTGAAAGCTTTGCCTATGCCTCTGAGAGACTTCAGAGCTGCCCCGCCAGCTTGTCGCCGGCGCGCAGGAAGCGGTTCGGATCGGCAGGCTCGCCGTCGATACGGGTCTCGTAGTGAAGGTGAGGCCCAGTGGAGCGGCCGGTGGAGCCGACGCGGCCGACCAGCGTGCCGGCCGTGACCGTCTGTCCCTCGCTGACCAGGATCGCCGACATATGGGCATAGCGAGTGGTGATGCCGCTGGCATGCTCGATCTCGACCATATTGCCGTAGCCGCCGGAGTACTCGGCCGTCACGACCTTGCCCGGGCCGGTCGCGCGCACCGGCGAGCCGTGCTCGGCGCGCAGGTCCATGCCGGTGTGCAGGGCGGCGCCGCGCGTGAAGGGGTCGGCGCGATAGCCGTAATTGGAGCTCAGCTCGAGTTCTCCGGCGAGCGGCCGGCGCAGCGGCAGCTGCTCGACGAGGCCACGCAGGCGGAAGACGGTGGCGATGCGCGGCTGCAGCGAGCTCAGGGTCGCCTCGAACGGCCCTGCAGAGGCATCGAGGTTGACCGGGACCAGGGGGCCACCAACGCCTTTTGGAAGCGGGGTCGCGACGGCCAACCTGTCGGTATCAAGGCGGGTTTCGGCAAGGGCGCTGCGCAGGGTCTTCTGGGTATCGCCGAGATTCTTGTCGATCTCGCGCAGGGCCGCAAGCTGCGTCGCCGAGCTGCGTTCGATCGACTGGTCGAGCTGGATGAGCGTTTCGGCGACGCGCTTGGCCGGGGCTACCGGCTCCTCGGCCTCGCCCGACTGCCAGGGCGCCGGGCGGTCGTCCGCCCCACGCAGCGGCAGGGCTTCCGGCGCCGGCGTCGGCTTGCCCGAGGCGAAGGGCGCGAAGCTGGTGACGCCGGAGGCGCGGATTGGCTCCTCGGGCTTGATCATGCGCTGGCGGAGCGGGTTCTTGGCAGCCTGCGACACGCCGATTCCGGCCGATTGCAGGCTCTCGGCGACCGCGCTGACCAGGGATTGCCGCGATTCGAGCTCGGCCTGGCGCATGGCGATCTCGCCGACGCGGGCCTCGACGCCGTCCTGGTCGAGCAACGCGCGGCTGGCGAGCCGGTCGACATCGGCGCGCAGGGTGGCGATCCGATCCTCATAGGCATACTGGCGGGAGGTCTCGCGGCTGATCAAGCGCGCGGCGAGATCGTCCTTGCGTAGGATGTACCAGCTCGTCGCGCCGCTCCAGGCGGTGGTCAGCGCCAGCAGGCTGAGGCCGAGCAGGGCGGTCGAGCGGCGAATGGTGAAGCTGCGGCGGGCGAGGAGGCCGGTCACGGCAAGCTCGTGGCCGGCGGTCTGAGCACGGGAATCGGAGGAGGTCATACGCAATACCGACAGTGACGCTGCGATAGGGTGATTAGACCTCGTTAGGGTTAATCAATCGCAAATCGCCGCGGGTTTTGCAAGCTTTCGAACCGCTATCTCAGATATCGCGTGCTGCCGCGAGCACGGCCTCGGCATGGCCCTTGACCCGGACCTTGGCCCAGACGCGCGCGATCTTGCCGGTCTCGTCGATCAGGAAGGTGCTGCGCTCGACCCCCATATAGTGGCGGCCATACATCTGCTTCTCGACCCAGAGGCCGTAGGCCTCGATCGCCTTGCGCTGCTCGTCGGAGACCAGCGTCAGCTTCAGGTCGTATTTCTGCTTGAACTTGTCGTGGCGCTTCACCGAGTCCGGCGAGATGCCGATCACCGTCGCGCCGGCCGCAGCGAAGTCGTCGCGCAGCGCGTCGAAGGACAGCGCCTCGTTGGTGCAACTCGTCGTGTCGTCCTGCGGATAGGCATAGAGCACGATCTTGCGCCCACGCAGGCTGGAGAGCGTGAGCGAGCCGCCGCCATCTGTCGGCAAGGTGAAGTCGGGGGCCGCCATGCCTTCGTTCAACGCCATCTTCGCCTTCCTTTGGTCTCGATCACATGCAAGGGCCGGGGAAGCCGCAGGCGATAAGCCGGCTCAGACCACAGACCAGAACCGACCGGAGCGAATCAGCTAGCGTGCCGCTGCTGTACCGCTCACCGGATCAGGCGCATCATAGGGATGGCGAGGCGGCCTGGCTGCCAGAGCTGCCGCATCGATCCGCATGATTCGAGCAGCAAGACAAGAAGCGATTTCGTTTGACCGAGACCAGCAAGATCGACGCGGTTCCCGCACCTGCCACGGCTGCCGAGGCGGAGTGCCAGGAGGTCGTCGCCGTGGCCAAGCGCGCCTGGCGCGGCATCGTCACCGTCGCGCTCACGGTCTGCGTCGCCGTCGTCATGCTGGGTTTCGCTGCAGCCGCCTTGCTGGTCAGCGGCTTCATCCCGCTCTCTGGGCTCGAGGGCCGGATCTCCACTGCCATCGAGGAGCGGCTCGGGCCGAACTGGAAGGTCACGGCCGAGCACGCTCAGCTCGACCGCCTCGACGGTCGTTCGCGCCTGCGGGTCCGCGAGGTCTCGTTCCGGCATGCCGGCGGAGCCTCGTTCCGGGCGCCGGAGGCGGTGCTGGGCTATGATCCGATGGCGCTGCTGCGCGGCGACATCCGCCTGGTCTCGCTCGACCTGCGCGGCGTGAACATCCGGCTCGGTGTCAGGCAGGACGGCTCGCTGCTGCTGGAGCAGGACGCCCAGCCGGAGCAGGCGCCGAAGACGCCTGTCGCCGGCGATCCCGTCGACTGGGACGCCTTTGCCGGCGCGATGAACGCCATCGGCGCTCTGGTCTCGAACGACGGGCTGCTCGGCTCTCTGGAAGTCGCCGGCATCGGCGGAGCGCGCGTGACGCTGATCGATCCGGCCGGACGGCAACGCTCCGGCCTGGAGGATGTCGACGTCAGGCTGGAACGGTTCGGTGGCGGGCAGGCGCGGCTCTCGATGAAGGGACGGATCGGTCCACGCTGGAAGGAGCTGGCGATCGACCTGGCGAGCGCACCGGATGGGACGCGTAGCGCCACGGTCGACATCCAGCGCTTCGAGCCGGCCGAGGCGGTGGCGCTGGCCTTCGGCAACGCCATGGTCGCACTCGATGGCCTGGCGCTCAGCGGCAAGATCTCGCTGACCCAGACCGGCGGCGGTGAGCGCAGGATCGCGGCGGGGCTCTCCGTCGCACCGGGCGTGGTCAAGGTCCACAATGCCGGGATCGACCCGGTCGAGATTCAAGGCGCCAAGCTCGACTTCACCAGCGAGGACGGGCTCAAGACGATCAAGATCGCGACCGCCCAGCTCCAGGCCGGCGAGACCAGGCTCGCCGGCAGCGGCGAGGGGCGCAACGAGAACGGCATCTGGCGGCTGGCGCTCGACGGCTCCGGGCAGGTCGCCGGCATCGGCAAGGATCCCGCTGTCGTCCTCTCGAGCCTACACACGCAGCTCGAGGTCGATCCTGGCGCCGGCGAAGTCAGGATGGGGCAACTCTCCTTCAAGGGGCCGCTGATCAACGCCGAGGGCTCCGGCATGGCGCGCCGGCGCGACGACAAGAATTCGCATCAGTTCCAGATCAGGGCGGTCGATACCGACATGCGGGCGGCGCTCGCGGTCTGGCCGGCGGTGACCTCGCCAGGCCTGCATGCGGCTTTGGTCGAGATGGTGAAAAACGGGCGGGTCGAGGAGATCGACGTCAAGCTGGCGATGTCGCCGGAGGCCAATGCACGGCTGTTCGATGGCAAGGGCATGGACGACGACGCCGTCGCTGTGCGCTTGAAAGCCTCGCAAGTCAGCTTCCTGCCCAATCCCGGCCTGCCGCTCCTCACCGATGCGCGCGTCGTCGGCTCGACGACCGGCCGCACTGTCGACCTCGCCATCTCGCAGGCCACGGCCGAGGTCGGGGAGGGCCGCAAGCTCCAGCTCGGCGAAGGCACCTTCGCCATGTCCGACACCTGGGCAGATCGGCCGCAGGCCCGGATCGGCTTCAAGTCGACGGGGTCGGCCGATGCGCTGGTCGCGCTCCTCAATTTCCCGTCCCTGCGCGAGTTCTCGCCGCTCAAGATCGAGCCCGGCGCGCTGCGCGGCGCGATCGACCTGAGCAACCAGCTCTCCCTGCCGCTGGTCAACGATCTGACCTTCAACGACGTCGTGATCCGCAGCAATGGCATGCTCACGAACATCGCCTCGGACAATCTGCTCGGCGGCGAGAAGCTGGAAGGCGCCAATCTGGCGCTGACCTATGATCGCGGCCAGCTCTCGATCAAAGGCGAGGGCAGGGTCGGCGGCGACAAGGCGCCGATCGAGCTCAGGCAGAATGCGAAGGGGCAGGGCGAGGCGACCGTCTCGCTCAATCTCGACAATGCCGCGCTGAAGCGACGCGGCTTCGGCCCCGAGACCGGGATCAGCGGGCCGATGCAGGTCAAGGTCGTGAAGTCGCTCGGCCGGACGCCGGAGGCACCGCCGCGCGTCGAGGTCGACCTGACCAAGGCCGCGATCGACACGGGCGTGCCCGGCGTCAGCAAGCCGGCCGGCCGGGCAGGCAAGGCAGCCTTCAGCTATGTCGTCGACGATGACGGCCCGGATCTTGAGGACCTGACGATCGAGAGCGCGCCGCTGCTGGCCAAGGGACGCATCTCGCTGACCAAGCAGAACACGTTCGAGAGCGCGAGCTTCTCGCAATTGCGCCTGTCGCCCGGCGACAACCTGACCAAGGTCGAGATCGGCCGCGACGGAAACCTGACCAAGCTCTCGGTGCGCGGTGCGGTGCTCGACGCCCGGCCCTTCATCCGCGACCTGTTCGATGCCCCGGCCCCGCCGGCAAGGAGCGGCGCTCGCGGCAGCCAGAACACCGCGTCGGGCCCCGATTTCGACCTCGACCTCGACGTGCCGATCCTCACCGGCTTCAACAGCGAGGCGCTCGGCAATTCGCAGCTCAAGCTGTCGCGCCGGAATGGTGCCCTCCGCTCGATCGCCTATCAGGGCCGTATCGGCAAGGCGGACCTCTCGATCAAGCAGGTCAAGCAAGGCGATGGCGCGTCGCCGATCGTGGTGCAGTCCGAGAATGGCGGCGCCACCTTGCGCTTCCTCGACCTCTATCGCCGCGCCTATGGCGGCGACCTCGTCCTGCAACTGGGAGCTGGCGAGGGGCGCCAGCCGGGCGAACTGCTCCTGCGCAACTTCATGGTGCGGGACGAGCCGGCGTTGCGCCGTGTGGTCGGCCCGCCGGGCTCCCAGGCGCCGGGCGCGCTCGACAGCACCGGTGCGCCGGCCCCGCGCATCGATGCGAGCGATGTCGCCTTCACCAAGCTGCGCGCCGAATTCGTGCGCAGCGCCAGCCGGGTCGACATCAACGATGCCGTGCTCTGGGGCCAGCAGGTCGGCTTCACCATCCAGGGCAATGTCGACTATGGCCGCGATCGCGTCGATATCGGCGGCACCTTCGTGCCGGGCTATGCCTTCAACAACGCCTTCGCCCAGGTGCCGGTGGTCGGCATGATCCTTGGCGGCGGGCAATATGGCGGGCTGTTCGCGGTGAATTTCCGCGTCTCGGGCTCGGCCAGCCAGCCGACAATGACGGTGAATCCGCTTTCGGCGATCGCGCCCGGCATCCTGCGTCGCTTCGTCGACCCGCTCGGCGGCGGGCCGATGGGGCAGACACGGCCCGGGGCGCAGATGCCGGTGCCGGGGACGGCGGAGCGCTAAAAAGGGCGCTTGGCTCGCAATACGAACCGAGCGCTCAAATCAGCCTTTGTGCGGCGAAGGCGGCCGTCAGACCGGCCGCAGCAGGACGTGTTTCTTCTTGCCGAAGGAGAGCTTGACCGCGCCGTCGACGAGGTCGGCCGGCGAGAGCGTCGCGCGCTCGTCCGAGACCTGGGCATCGTTGACGCGCAGGCCGCCGGCCTTGATCTGGCGGCGGGCTTCGCCGGTCGAGGGCACGAGGCCGGCGCTGACGAAGACGCTGAGCACGCCGAGGCCTGCGTTCAGCTCGGCCGCGGGTACCTTGATGCTCGGCAGGTCCTGCGCCGCGCCGCCTTCCTCGAAGGTCTTGCGAGCGGTCTCGGCCGCCGCCTCGGCCGCTTCGCGGCCATGCAGCAGCGCCGTCGCCTCGGTCGCCAGCACCTTCTTGGCTTCGTTGATCTCGGAGCCGCCGAGCGCGGCGAGCTTGGCGATTTCCGCCAGCGACAGGCGCGTGAACACCTTGAGGAAGCGGCCGACATCGGCGTCCTCGGTGTTGCGGAAATACTGCCAGAACTCATAGGGGCTGAAGAGGTCGCCATTGAGCCAGACGGCGCCGCTGGCGGTCTTGCCCATCTTGGCGCCGGATGAGGTGGTCAGCAGCGGCGTTGTCAGCGCGAAGAGCTGCTTGCCCTCCATGCGGTGCGAGAGGTCGACGCCGTTGATGATGTTGCCCCACTGGTCCGAGCCGCCCATCTGCAGGCGGCAATCATAGCGGCGGCTGAGCTCGACGAAGTCGTAGCCCTGCATGATCATGTAATTGAATTCGAGGAAGGAGAGCGACTGCTCGCGATCGAGCCGCAGCTTCACCGAGTCGAAGGAGAGCATGCGGTTGACCGAGAAATGCCGGCCGACGTCGCGCAGGAACTCGACATAGTTGAGCTTGAGCAGCCAGTCGGCGTTGTTCACCATCAGCGCGTCGGTCGGGCCGTCGCCATAGCGCAGGATGCGCGAGTAGACCCGCTTGATGCTCTCGATATTGGCGTTGATCTCCTCGATCGAGAGCAGCTTGCGCTGGTCGTCGCGGAAGGACGGGTCGCCGACCATTGAGGTGCCGCCGCCCATCAGCGTGATCGGCCGATGCCCGGTCTCCTGGAACCAGTAGAGCATGGTGACCGAGATCAGGTTGCCGATATGCAGGCTGGTCGCGGTCGCGTCATAGCCGACATAGGCGGTCTGCGGTCCCTGCCGGCAGAGCTTGTCGAGCTCCTCCGGGTTGGAGATCTGGTGGATCAGGCCGCGCTCGTCGAGCGCACGCAGGAAATCGGACTTGAAGGCGGTCATGACAGGGCTCGATGGTTTGACGGTTCTCGCGTCATGGTCGGGGTTGTCCCGACCATCCACGTCTTCGCTGGTCGCAGGCGGTGTGCAAGACGTGGATGCTCGCCACGAGGGCGAGCATGACGGCGCTGGCGCTCAGGCCTTTTCCTGCTCGCTCTTGAGGATCTCGGGGCCGACCTTGCGGTCGAGATAGACGCCGACCTGGTCCATCAGCTGGTCGACGCGGCCGTCGAAGAAGTGGTTGGCGCCCTCGACCACGGCGTGCTCGATCTGGATGCCCTTCTGGGTCTTCACCTTCTCGATCACCGCCATCACCTCCTTGACCGGGGCGACGCGATCCTCCGAGCCGTGCACGAACAGGCCGGAAGACGGGCAGGGGGCGAGGAAGGAGAAGTCGTAGCGGTTGGCCATCGCCGCGATCGAGAGGAAGCCCTCGATCTCAGGGCGGCGCATCAGCAGCTGCATGCCGATCCAGGCGCCAAAGGAGACGCCGGAGATCCAGCAGCTCTTGGCCTCGGGGTTCAGCGCCTGCATCCAGTCGAGCGCGGCGGCGGCGTCGGAGAGCTCGCCGGCGCCGTGATCGAACTGGCCTTGGCTGCGGCCGACGCCACGGAAATTAAAGCGCAGGGCCGAGAAGCCGCGGTTCACGAAGGTGTAGAACAGGTTGTAGACGATCTGGTTGTTCATCGTCCCGCCGAATTGCGGGTGCGGGTGCAGGATGATCGCCAGCGGCGCGCCGCGCTTCTTGGCGGGCTGGTAGCGGCCCTCGATCCGGCCGGCCGGTCCGTTGAAAATCACCTCAGGCATTCTGATCCCGCCTTTTGCTGGGCGAAACCGCAGGCAGAGCGGGTGCGAAAGCGGCCATGCGACCGCCGCGTACCCGTTCCACCCTTGACGGCCCCGCCGCTCGCGCCCTACATCAAGCGCTTAGAATGGTTCTAACAGCCGTGAACAGAACTGGAACATGCAGGCGAAACACGCCTGCGGTTCCGGTCCATCGCGGCTCGGACGGGCGGCTATAGCACGGCGCAGGGGTGCGATTTCAAGCATTTCGTGCCGCGTCCTCGGGCAAGCCCTCCGGAACGGAGCATAAGCGCAGGTGTTCGCGACGACCCGCAGCTATCTCGACCACAACGCCACGACGCCGGTGCGCCCGGCCGTGGCGGAGGCGATGCTGCGGGCCTTGCAGATGCCGGGCAACCCGTCTTCCGTCCATCATGAGGGCCGTGCGGCCCGCGGCGCCGTCGAGCAGGCGCGCGAGCAGGTCGCGGCGCTCTGCGGCGCCAAGGCGAGCAATGTCGTCTTCACCAGCGGCGGCACCGAGGCCAATGCGACGATCCTGTCGCCCGGCCTCAGCGATTGCAGCGGTGCGCGCGATTGCGCGCGGGCACCGGTGACGCTGCTGCTCTTCAGCGCGAGCGAGCATCCTTGCGTGCGCGACGGCCATCGCTTCCCGACCGGCCAGGCTGAGGCGATCCCGGTCGATGGCGAAGGCATTGTCGATCTCGGTTGGCTTGGCGAGCGGCTCGTGCGCTTTGCGGCGGAGCGGCCGGATGAGCGTGCGCTGGTCTCGGTGCATCTCGCCAACAACGAAACGGGCGTGCTGCAGCCGGTCGCCGAGATCGTTGCCATCGCCAGGCGACATGGCGCGCTCGTGCACTCCGACGCAGTCCAGGCCGCTGGCAAGATCGCGATCGATATCAATAGCTTGGGTGTCGATGCCCTGACATTGTCCGCCCACAAGATCGGTGGCCCCAAGGGCGTCGGCGCGATCGTGTTCCGCACCGGGGCGCTCGAACTCGCCGACAAGCCCTTGCGCGGCGGCGGCCAGGAGCGCGGCTGGCGCGCCGGTACCGAGAACCTGCCGGGCATCGTCGGCTTCGGCGTCGCGGCTGAGGAGGCGGGCAAGGCGCTCGCTGCCGAGGCGACCCGGCTGGGCGGGCTGCGCGATGAGCTGGAGGCCCGGCTGGTGGCGCTGGCGCCGGATACCGCGATCTTCGGCAGCAAGGCACCGCGCCTGCCCAACACCTGCGCCTTCGTAACGCCCGGCATCAAGGCCGAGACGGCGCTGATCATGCTCGATCTCGCCGGGGTCGCCTTGTCCTCGGGCTCGGCCTGTTCCTCCGGCAAGGTTCGGCGCTCGCATGTGCTGACAGCCATGGGCATCGACCCTGTCATGAGCGAAGGGGCCTTGCGCGCCTCGCTCGGATGGACCACCTGCGAGGCAGACATCGACCAGTTTATCGCGGCCTATGCGAAAGCCCTGGCCGTAAACCCGAACCGGAAGGTTCAGGCAGCCGCCTGAGGCCTCCCGCAAGACCAAGACCGAACCGGCGGGCCTTGAACCCGCGACAGGAGTGTAGACATGGCAGCGGTCCAGGAGACCATTGATCAGGTCAAGTCGATCGACGTGACCGAGTACAAATACGGCTTCGTCACGGAGCTTGAGGTCGACAAGCCGGCCAAGGGCCTGACCGAGGACACGGTCCGCTACATCTCGGCTCGCAAGAACGAGCCGGAATGGATGCTGGAATGGCGCCTCGACGCCTTCCGGCGCTGGAAGACCATGACCGAGCCGACCTGGTCGCGCGTCAACTATCCGCCGATCAACTACCAGGACATCTATTACTACGCCGCGCCGAAGAAGGGCGCCGACCCGAAGTCGCTCGACGAGGTCGATCCGGCGATCCTGGAGACCTACAAGAAGCTCGGCATCCCGCTGCGCGAGCAGGAGATCCTGGCCGGCGTCGCGCCGGAGAACCGCGTCGCGGTCGATGCGGTGTTCGACTCGGTCTCGGTCGTCACCACCTTCAAGGACGAGCTCGCCAAGGCCGGCGTGATCTTCTGCTCGATCTCGGAGGCGATCCGCGAGCATTCCGAGCTGGTGAAGAAATATCTCGCCACCGTGGTGCCGGTGACCGACAACTATTTCGCCACGCTGAACAGCGCGGTCTTCACCGACGGCTCCTTCGTCTACATCCCCAAGGGCGTGCGCTGCCCGATGGAGCTGTCGACCTATTTCCGCATCAACGAGCAGAACACCGGCCAGTTCGAGCGCACGCTGATCATCGCCGACGAGGGCTCCTATGTGAGCTATCTCGAAGGCTGCACAGCGCCCAAGCGCGACGAGAACCAGCTGCATGCGGCGGTGGTCGAGCTGATCGCGCTCGACGATGCCGAGATCAAGTACTCGACCGTGCAGAACTGGTTCCCCGGTGACGCCGAGGGCAAGGGCGGCATCTACAACTTCGTGACCAAGCGCGGCGATTGCCGCGGCAAGCGCTCGAAGATCTCGTGGACGCAGGTCGAGACCGGCTCGGCGATCACCTGGAAGTACCCGTCCTGCATCCTGCGCGGCGACGGCTCGCGCGGCGAGTTCTACTCGATCGCGGTGTCGAATGGCGCGCAGCAGGTCGATAGCGGCACCAAGATGCTGCATCTCGGCAAGAACACCACGTCGAAGATCATCGCCAAGGGCATCGCGGCCGGAAAATCCGACTCGACCTATCGCGGCATGGTCTCGGCCCACCGCAAGGCGACCGGCGCGCGCAACTTCACCAATTGCGACTCGCTGCTGATCGGCGACCAGTGCGGCGCCCACACGATCCCGTACATCGAGGCCAAGACCTCCACCGCGATCTTCGAGCACGAGGCGACCACGTCGAAGATCGGCGAGGACCAGATGTTCTACTGCCAGCAGCGTGGCCTCTCCGAGGAGGAGGCGGTGGCGCTGATCGTCAACGGCTTCGTCAAGGAGGTGCTGCAGCAGCTTCCGATGGAGTTCGCCGTCGAAGCGCAGAAGCTGATCACCATTTCTCTTGAAGGCTCCGTGGGCTGACGCCCGGTCGTTTCCGAGGTGCCCGGGTCAAGCCCGGGCATGACGCCTGAATGAAGCGCGTCATGGTCGGGCCTGACCCGACCATCTCCAGCAGAATGGAACTCTGAACAATGCTCGAAATCCGCAACCTCACCGTCAAGATCGCCGACGAGGACAAGCAGATCCTCAACGGCCTCAACCTCACCGTGAACGCCGGCGAGGTCGCCGCGATCATGGGGCCGAACGGCTCCGGCAAGTCGACGCTCTCCTACGTCATCGCCGGCAAGGAGGACTATGAGGTCCTCGACGGCGAGATCCTGCTCAACGGCGAGAACCTGCTGGAGATGGAGGCCGATGCCCGCGCCGCCGCCGGCATCTTCCTTGCCTTCCAGTACCCGCTGGAGATCCCCGGCGTCGCCACCATGACCTTCCTCAAGGCGGCGATGAACGCGCAGCGCAAGGCGCGCGGCGAGGCCGAATTGCTGACGCCCGACTTCATCCGCCAGGTCAACGGCGCCGCCGACAAGCTCGGCATCGACCGCGAGATGCTGCGCCGGCCTCTCAATGTCGGCTTCTCCGGCGGCGAGAAGAAGCGCATGGAGATCCTGCAGATGGCGCTGCTGTCGCCGTCCATGTGCATCCTCGACGAGACCGATTCCGGCCTCGACATCGATGCACTGCGCATCGTCGCCGAGGGCGTCAATGCACTCCGCGCCCAAAACCGCGGCTTCCTGGTCATCACCCACTATCAGCGCCTGCTCGACCATATCGTGCCCGACACCGTGCACGTGATGTCGAAGGGCAAGATCGTGCGGACCGGCGGCAAGGAGCTGGCGCTCGAGCTCGAGAAGAGCGGCTATGCCTCCTATGGCGAGGCCGCGTGATGGCGATCATCACCCCGCTCAAGACCGCGGCCGAGCAGCAGCTCGCCGAGCAGTTCGCCAGCATCAAGGCCGAATTGCCGGGCGCCGGCGCGATGCGCAAGGTCCGCGAGGACGCTTTCGCCGGCTTCGAGGCCAAGGGCCTGCCGCATCGCCGGCTCGAATCCTGGCGCTATACCGATCTGCGCAATCTCGTGCGCGAGGCGATGCCGCTGGTGCGCCGTCCGGCGCGGCCGCAGGCGATCGCCGACCGGCTGGCGCTGCAGACCATCGCCGGCCGGCGCTTCGTCACCATCGACGGCGTGCTCAGCGCGGCTGATTCCGATCTCGGCGCCCTGCCTGATGGCGTCACCGCACGCAGCCTGGCCGAGGCGTTGACCGAGAGCCCCGACGAGATCGCCGCGGCCTTCGCTCCGCCGGAGGTGGCCCGCGACGACAGCGCCCTGATGCTCAATGCCGCCTTCGCCCAGGACGGCGTCGTGATCGAGGTCGCCGATGGTGCGGAAATCGCCCAGCCATTGGTGCTGCTGGCACTGGGCTCCGGGGCGAGCGAGGCGTCGATCGTCTCGCGCGCGCTGATCAGGGTCGGTGCCGGTGCCAAGGTCACGGTGGTGGAGCTGCAGGAGAGCGTCGGCCCGGTGCCGGTGCAGATCAACCACGCGACCTCCTTCGTCATCGACGAGGGGGCAGAGGTCGAGCATGTGCGGATGGTGACGCGCCAGCGCGCCGAGACCGTGCAGGTGCAATCGCTGCTGGTCGAGCTCGGCGGTCACGCCACCTTCGATTCCGTCGCTGTCGCGGTGAATTGCGGCGTGCTGCGCCAGCAGAGCTTCCTGCGCTATGGCGGCGAACATAGCCGCGCTGGCCTGCGCGGCATCAACCTGCTGCGCAAGCAGGAGCACTCCGACGTCACGCTGGTGATGGACCATGCGGCGGCCCATGGCGAGAGCCGCGAGCTGTTCAAGACCATCATCGAGGGCGAGGGCACCGGCGTCTTCCAGGGCAAGGTCGTCGTGCGCCCGCATTCGCAGAAGACCGATGGCAGCATGAAGAGCCATGCGCTGCTGCTGAACGATGGTGCGACCATGTTCAACAAGCCGGAGCTCGAGATCTTCGCCGACGACGTGGTCTGCGGCCATGGCGCGACCGTGGCGCAGATCGATGCCGAGCAGCTCTTCTACCTGATGGCGCGCGGCCTGCCGCGGCCGCAGGCCGAAGCGCTGGTGCTCGCCGCCTTCGTCGGCGAGGTCGCCGATATGGTCAGCGACGAAGGCGTGCGCGAGATCGTCGGCCGCGAGATCGATTGCTGGCTCGGCCAGCGCGAGGGTGCACCCAAGCTTGGAGCGGCCTGATGCCTTACGTCAACCTGCAGATCACCAAGGGCGCGACCCGCGCGCAGAAGGCCGAGATCGTCAAGGAATTCACGCAGACTTTGGTCCGCGTGCTCGGCAAGAACCCGCAGGCCACCCATATCGTGATCCAGGAGATCGAGCGCGAGGATTGGGGCCATGCCGGCATCCTCGTCGCCGATCGGCCCGCAGAGCCCGCCGGGAAGGCCTGAGATGAACGCGATAGCGAAGCCCTACGACGTCGAGACGATCCGCAAGGACTTCGCGATCCTCTCGCGCCAGGTTTACGGCAAGCCGCTGGTCTATCTCGACAATGCCGCTTCGGCCCAGAAGCCGGAAGCGGTGATCGAGGCGATGACGCGGCTGATGCGCGAGGACTATGCCAACGTCCATCGCGGCCTGCACTACCTCGCCAATGCCTCGACCGAGGCCTATGAGGCGGCCCGCGAAAGCGCCCGCCGCTTCCTCAATGCCGCGCATATCGAAGAGGTGCTGTTCACCCGCTCCTCGACCGGGGCGCTGAACACGGTCGCCTCCTCGCTCGGCCAGTACCTCAAGATCCAGGACGGCGACGAAATCATCCTCTCGATCCTGGAGCACCATTCTAACATCGTGCCCTGGCACTACTGGCGCGAGCGGCATGGCGCCGTGATCAAATGGGCGCCGGTCGACGAAGACGGCAATTTCCTCATCGAGGAATTCGAGAAGCTGATCACGCCGCGCACCAAGGTGGTGTCCCTGACGCATATGTCGAACGCGATCGGCACCATCGTCCCGATCGCCGAGGTCGCGAAGATCTGCCAGGCCTATCGTATCCCGCTGGTCGTCGACGGCTCGCAGGGTGCAGTGCATCTGCCGGTCGACGTGCAGGCGCTCGGCTGCGATTTCTACGCTTTCACCGGCCACAAGACCTATGGGCCGACCGGTTCGGGTATCCTCTGGGGCAAGCGTGAATGGCTGCAGAAGCTGCCGCCCTATGAAGGCGGCGGCGAGATGATCGCGACCGTCAGCGAGGACGCGATCACCTATAACGATCCGCCGCACCGCTTCGAGGCCGGCACGCCGGCGATCGTCGAGGCGGTCGGCCTGGGCGCCGCGCTCGACTACATGATGGCGCTCGGACGCGAGAACATCGCCGCGCACGAAGCCAGGCTCAACGCCTATGCGATGGAGCGGCTCGGGCAGATGAACTCGATCCGCGTCTTCGGCAAGGCGAAGGAGAAGGGCGCGATCATCGCTTTCGAGCTCGCCGGCGCGCACGCCCATGACGTCGCGACGGTGATCGACCGGGCCGGCGTTGCGGTCCGGGCCGGAACGCATTGCGCCATGCCGCTGCTCGCGCGCTATGGCGTGACCTCGACCTGCCGTGCGTCCTTCGGCCTCTACAATACGCTGGAGGAAGTCGATATATTGGTGGAAGCCCTGCGCAAGGCGGAAGAGCTGTTCTCCTGACGCTCCCGCTCCCGCTCGCGCCGAACGGACGATTTACGATGACCGACACCGTTGCCGAAGACCTCAAGCCGAACGCGCCGACCATGGGCGCGAGTTCCGGCCTGCCGCCGGAGGAGATCGACCGGCTGACCGACGACATCATCGCGGCGCTGAAGACCGTCTACGACCCGGAGATCCCGTCCGACATCTACGAGCTCGGCCTGATCTACCGCGTGGATATCGCCGATGACCGGCAGGTGGCGATCGACATGACGCTGACCGCGCCGGGTTGTCCGGTCGCCGGCGAGATGCCGGGCTGGGTCGAGAACGCGGTCGGTGCCGTGCCCGGCGTCTCGGGCGTGACGGTCAACATGACGTTCGATCCGCCCTGGGACCAGTCGCGCATGTCGGACGAGGCGAGGGTCGCGCTCGACATGTGGTGAGCCGGGCCGGACAGGCACCGAGGTCGAGTGAAGGCCGCTGCACAACAGCGGCCTTTTTTCATGAGCGCCGTCGCGATCAGAAGCCGAAGTTGAAGCCGGCCCTGACGATGTCGCCGGCGGTGCGCGTCCGCATGGTCGCATACTGGTCGGGCGCCAAACCGGTAAAGTCCCGCAAGGTCATCCGCTTCTGGCCGAATTCGTAGTGGGTGTAGTCGAGCCGGACCGTCATGCCGGGGGCCATCGCGTATTCGACGCCGCCACCGAGCGCCCAGCCGCTGAGCAGGCCCGAGCGCGAGCCGCTGGCGGCTGAGGTAGTCTGCAGATTGTCGGGCGTGATCGAGCCCTTCTGGTCGACGAGGCCATAGGCGTAGCCGCCGGTGCCATAGATCAGGAAGTCCCCGAGCACGACACCGGCGCGCACCCGCACCGTGCCCAACATCGAGAGCTCGTTGCTGGAGCGGGTGGTGAACTGCGTGCCGGGATTGGCGGAGGTGCCCTTGCTGCCGCCCAGGCGCGTGGCGGAGAGGTCGGCCTCGGCGCCGATCACGACCATGCCGATCTGGTAGTTGAAGCCGAACTGGGCACCACCGACCGCGCCGGCACCATCTGGTGTCAGGCTGCGCGGGACTGCCGAGGGGTTGATCGCCCAGGGCGCGAGCGTCGGCGTCCCGGCCACGGTGGTGGCCGTGGTGTTGGTCGCGTTGGCCGTCGTGGCGGTCGTCGTCGTGGTTGTGGTCGTGGTCGTGGTCGAGCCCAGATCGACGGTCGTCGACGTCGTCGTTGACGTGGTCGTGGTCGTGGTCGTGTTCGTTGTGTTGGTCGTCGTGTTCGTCGGCGTCACGGTTGGGGTGCCAAAGGGGCCATTGACCGTCGTGCGCCCGCTTTGCTGTCCGCCGCCGAGCGAGCCGCCGACATAGAAGCCGGTCCAGCGCGGCTGCGTCGGGAGGATGACGGGAAGGGGCGGCGCATAAACGGCCGGTGCCGACTGGACGGGGCGTGGCTGTCGCGGCGCGCCAAGCCGGCTGGGCGAAGGCGAGCGCGGCGTGTAATCGGCGCGGCGCACGCGCGGCTGCAGGGCCGGGCAGACCGGGCAGGTCTGGGCGACCTGGACACGGTTGCGGCTCGGCGCGCTCGCGGCCAGGCGCAGCGCCTCGTTCTCATGCTGCGAGCCGGGATAGAGGCGGGCGAAGAGCTTGAGGGACTCGGCGTCGCCGGCGAGCACGGTCTCGGCCCAGGCGGTCTCCTCGGTCCGCTGCGCCAGGATGCGATGCAGCCTCAGGGCGCCCTGGTCATCCGGGTTGATGGCGAGGGCGCTGCGATAGATGTCGCGGCGATCCCAGGCGATGGCGGTGCGATAGGCGTCTGCGGGCGACATGGCGCGCAGCGCTGCCGCGGTGGGGCGAGCGGCGAGTGGAACTGCACCAGCGGCAGCAGGAGCGCCTGCCGGCTGCGTTGGAGCGGCACCGGCCGGGCGCTGGAAAAAGCTGACATCGGTGATCAGCGAAGAGGTGTCCCAGGGGATCTGCGTACCGCTGGTGGTGTCGTAGACGGCGAGGCGGATGCGGCGGAACACTTGCTCGATCGGCAGGCCGGGCTCGCGCGCCTCGCGCAGGAAGGCGGTGGTGAACGGGCTGTTGGCACCGGTGCCGTCGGCCGCGGTCGAGCCGGGCGAGGTCGCGAAGGCGACGAAGGTGCCGCTGGTGGAATCGACGCGGGCGAGGCCCGCTTCGCTGCGAATGCCCTCGTTGGCGCCGTCGACCATCTGCAGTGCCAGCCCGCGCGACAATTCGCGCGCGGCGAAGGGGTTGTTGCGGCAGGCGTCGAGGATCGCGATCTTCGATTTCGCGCCGGCGGCGTCGAGCTTGCGCAGGATCTCGGTGAGCGAGAGCGACTGGTTCGGGATGTTCGCCGAGGTTTCGACGCGGACATCGGTCGGCAGGATATAGTTGGCGCCGTCGAGCTGCACGGCATGGCCGGCATAGTAGACGAGAGCGGTCGCGCCGGTGCCGCTTTGCTTCACCTTCTCCACGAAGACGTCGAGCGCGCTGCGCAGGCCGGCGAGCGAAAGATCGGTCGCGGCGGTGACGTCGAAGCCGGCCTCCTGCAGCATCGTGCGGGTCGCGTTGGCGTCGTTGAGGGCGTTCGGCAGCTTGGCGATGTTCTGGTAAGCGCCATTGCCCATGACGAAGGCGAAGCGTCTTTGCTGCGCCATGGCCGGCGACAGGCTGAGCGCGAGGGCGCTTGCGATGGCGGCGAACGCCAACAGGAGGCAGATGGGTAGCCGCAGGCCGGTCCGCATGGCGCCTCCTCGGCGGCCTGGTTTGGAGCCCAGCCGCAGCTGATTCGTCTGTTACGCTTACCCTTAGCGACGCATAGATTAGCGGCGGCGCGGCCATGAAGAGAACAACAAACTGCCGTCTGGCGGCCTTCATCTGGCATGTGTGTGCAAATTGCCACCGATCATCCAGCGCTCATCCGGCCAGGTAGCGCTAGGTCAAGGCTCGCGGACGACGCGGAAACCGTTGGTGTAGAAGCGCACATCGCTCTCGTATTTGAAGCGCGCCGCCGAGCGAAGATAGCGCGGGTCGTTGTTGAAGGAACCGCCGCGCAGCACGCGTTCGCGGCAGCCGGCGGGCGCATAGGCGCTGCCGTCGCGGGGGGCGGCGCGATAGTTCTCGCTCCAGCAGTCGGCGACCCATTCGGCGGCGTTTCCGGCCATGTCGCGCAGGCCGAAGCGGTTCGGCGGGAACTGGCCGACCTCGCTCGCCTGTCGGCGCGGCTGCGCATTGCAGCCGAGGCAGTTGGCCATCTCCTTGTCGACCGAGTTGCCCCAGGGATAGCTGGTCGTCGTGCCTGCCCGGGCGGCGTATTCCCATTCCGCCTCGGTCGGCAGCCGGTATTTGCGCCCGGTCTTGTACGAGAGCCAGACGAGATAGGCGTTGGCGTCGTTCCAGTGGATGTCGGTGACCGGGCGCTTGCCGCGGCCGAGATTGCGATCGCTCGGGCGGTGGCTGCAGCCGCCCTCGGCGACGCAAGCGTCCCATTGCGCGAAGGTGACCTCGTCGGAGCCGATATAGAACGGCCTTGCGATGGTGACGGCATGGACGGGCTTCTCGAACTCGAACATCTCGTTCGAGCCCATCTCGAAGCTGCCGGCCGGGATCAGGGCGAGTTCAGGGCAGTCGTCGCAATCGCGCACGGTCCTGGAAGTGGCGGAGGGTGCCGGAGTCGGAGCCTGGGCAGGGGCCGAAGCGGGTGCCTGCGTGGCCGAAGCCCGCTGGGCTCGGAGCGACTGCTCGCGGGTGCGGGCGAGCCCCGCGAAGCGGCCATTCGGATAGGCCTCGAGATAGGCGCGGTACTCGTCCGGATTCCGGCTGTCCTTGATCGTTTCCCAGAAGGAGAGCTCGTAGGGGCCGAGCTGGTCGGATTGTGGTCCGGGCGGCGGCGGCGCGGTGGTGATGGCTCGGGTGGTGTTGAGGGCGGTGGCGACCGGCCGGCCGGTCGGTGTGACGACCAGCCCGGCCGGCGGCATCGAGGACAGCCAGAGCTGCTGCGAGCGCCGTGTCGCCCGGCTGACGGCCTCGCGCGCGCGGGTCAGGGCCGTCGTCATGTCGAGGCCCGGCGTGCGGATCGCCTTCAGCCACTCCTCGGTCGCCGGATCGGTGCGGCCGGGCGTCTCGGCCACGGTCCTTCCCGGCGCAGCCGGCGCCATGATCGCGATCGTCTCGATCCGTTCGATCGGGGCGAGCCCCTTGCCGCCGCCGAGGCCGGTCTGCCAGGGATTGTCGCGGGCCGCGTCGAGCACGACCAGCGCACTGGCGGGCCGGCTGACGATCAGCGCATCGAGCAGCTGGTCGAGGTCGATGGCGTCGCGCGCGACCTCGGCCGGGCCGCGCGGCGTGGCATCGACCGGGACGAGGAAGTTGCGGCCGCGCGACTGCACCGCGTGCCCGGCATAGAAGACGACGACCTGGGCGCCGCGCGTCAGCTTGCCGCGGAAGGTCGCGATCGCGCCGTCCAGCGCGGGACGGTCGGCGTTCTCGATGCTGACGAGGTCGAACTCGCCCTGGCGCAGCACATCCGCGACGGCGCGGGCATCGGCCGCGGCGTTGGCCAGGGGCGCCGTGCGATAGGCGGCATTGCCGACGACCAGGGCGACACGTGGCGGCTGGCCGTCACTGCCTTGGGCGCGGGCCGGGGCGAGCGGCGCGAGGAGCGTCAGCATGGCGACGGCGAGGCAACGATACCAGGACATGGCGTTCATCCTTCGCTGCGGCCTTCCGCTTGGCGATGCGACAGGGCCGCATCGCTCCTTCATCTGACGTAGACTGTGATCTTCTGGGACATAACCGGCGGCCGGTGCGGCGTGTGGGTGTGATCGCCGAGCAGCAGCTGCAGGGTATGCGTGCCCTTCGGCAGCGTGACCACCACCTCGGTCTGGCCGTTGCCGAGATGGATATGGTTGTAGTCGGCCGGGATCGGCTGATCCGGCGGGCCGGAATCGGTGTCGATCAGCAGGTGGTGATGGCCGGTGCCGGGCTTGTCGACACCAGCGGGGGCGACGCCCATCTCCTTCAGCCCGATCCGCACGGTGAAGCGCTCGGGCACGCGCAGGCCGTCGAGCGGATAGTGGAAATAGACCAGGGCGTTGCGCGGGGCCGGCTGACGCGGGCTGGCGGTCTGGGCGCAGAGCGGCGCGGAGATCGGCGCCAGCGCCGTAAGTAGCAGGAGCAGCCTCGCGGTGGCGCGGCGACGGGGCGGGGAGGGAAGGCGGGCAGCGGCCGTCATCGGCGCGCGCTCCGCTTCGCCGGCGCGCCGACATAGACGGTGATGCGCTCTGACAGGATCGGCGGGTCGTGCGGGACATGCTGATCGTCGCCAAGGATGAGCTGCAGCGTATGCTCACCCGGTGGCAAGGTGATCTTGCGCTCGGTCTGGCCGTTGCCGAGATGAATGTGGTTGAGGTCGGCCGGGATCGCGGCGTCGAGCGGCGGCGTCGGCACGTCGATCAGCAGATGGTGGTGGCCGGTATTGGGCCTGACGACGCCGGCCGGCGCGACTCCCATATTGCGCAGGCCGAAGCGGATGGTCGAGGTCGCGAAAATGCGCGTGCCGTCGCGCGGGTAGATGAAATAGACCGCGGCGTCGTTGGGCGCTGGCGTCCGGCCGGATGCGGTGCGGGCGGGGGGCGCAGTCGTCGGTGCCGGGGTCGCCATCGACGCCGTTGCCGAGCCCTCTTGCACGCGCACCCTGATCTTCTGCGACATCACCGGCGGATCGTGCGGAACGTGCTCATGGTCGGCGAAGAGGAGCTGGAGCGTGTGCTCCCCGGGGGGCAAGGTGAGCTCGGTCTCGGTCTGGCCCCGGCCGAAATGCAGATGGTTGAAATCGCTGGGGATCTCGCGGTCGAGCGGCGGCAGTTCGGTGTCGATCAGGAGGTGGTGGTGGCCGGCATTGTCCTGCTTGGTGCCGGCGGGGACGAGCGCGATGTTCTCCTGGCCGAAGCGGACGAGCGAGCGTGGCGGGATCACGGCGCCGTCCTGCAGGCCGACGAAGAAGACCTTGGCATTGGGCGGCGCCGCCGTGCGCGGCTTCTCCTCCGGGGCGGCCAAGACCTCGACGGTGATCTTCTGCGACATCACCGGCGGATCGTGCGGGACATGGTCGTGGTCGGCGAAGAGGAGCTGGAGCGTGTGGCGGCCGGGCGAGAGCAGGATCTCGGCCTCGCTCTGGCCACCGCCGAAATGCAGATGATTGAAATCGCTCGGGATCGGCTGGCCGAGCGGCGGCAGCTCGGTATCGATCAGCAGATGGTGATGTCCGGTGTTGCGTCGCGCCGTCCCAGCCGGCGCGATCTCCATGCCCGATATGGCGAAGCGGATCGTCGCCTTGCCGGGAATGTGGGCATTGTCCTTGAGGTCGATGAAGGTGAGCTTCGCGCCGGCGGGAGCAAGGCTGCGCGCCCGGGCGCGCTCCTGTGCGAAGCCCGCGGAGACGGAGGCGGCGAAAACGGCCGTAACCCCGACAATGAGCTTAAGTCGAAGCCCCCGCATCGGCGCTCTTCCTCGCGGCGCGTGACCGCCGTAAAGTTAGCAGCGGGCCGGGTGGGGAGCAAGCAAACCGGCTGTCATGACAGGCGGATAAATCTGGATTTTCACGGTCGCTTTCTTTAGGGTGACGCAGGGAATGGTGCCATGATCGTAGCCGTCAGATTTTGTGCACTGATCGCTCTTCTTGCCCAGCTCGTCGCGGTGCCGGCGCTGGCGCAGACGCAGGACCGTCGCGTTGCCCTGGTGATCGGCAACTCCGCCTACAAGAACGCGCCCGCTTTGCCCAATACACCGAACGATGCCCGCGACACGGCCGAGGCGCTGCGCAAGGTCGGCTTCGAGGTGGTCGACGGCATCGATCTCGACAAGCGCGGCATGGATGCCGCCGTCTCGCGTTTCGCGCGGCTCGCCCAGGATGCCGATGCGGTGATGTTCTACTATGCTGGCCACGGCTTCCAGTTCAACGGCGAGAACTTCCTGGTCCCGGTCGAGGCCAAGATCGATGACGAGGTCTCGGTCCAGTACGAGACGGTCAAGCTGAGCGAAGTGACCACGGCGCTCGGCTTCGCCAAGGGCGTCAAGATCATGGTGCTCGATGCCTGCCGCAACAATCCCTTCCTCGCCCAATTGTCGAAGAAGTCGACGACGCGCAGCATGTCGGTCGGCGCCGGCCTCGCGCCGATCGTGAAGGCGCAGGGCATGGTGACCGCCTATGCGACGCAGGCCAACGACGTCGCTGCGGACGGCGCCGGCCGCAACAGCCCGTTCACCGCGGCGCTGGTGCAGGAGATCCAGCAGCCCGGCCTCGAGATCGCGACCATGTTCCGCCGCGTCCAGAAGGCGGTCTATGACTCCACCGGCGGCAAGCAGACGCCGGAGCTGTCGCTCTCGCTGCTCGGCGACTTCTACCTCAATCGCGAGGAGACCGACGCCGACATCTGGAAGCGCTTGCGCAGCAGCGACAACCCGGCCGAGATCAAGGCCTTCATCCAGCGCTTCCCGACCAGCTTCTTCGCTGTCGACGCCAAGACGAGGCTCGACCTGATCGAGCGCCGCGGCCTTGGTTCCGGCGAGCGCGAGAAGCTCGAGCAGGAATTCGCCGCGAGGGAGAAGGCGCTGCTCGACCGTGTCCAGCAAGCTGAGAAGGACCGTTCCAAGGCGGCGACTGACCTCGCCGGCCGCGATGCCGGCAAGACCGCCGACATCGAGCGCGCCGTGCCCAAGCCGGGCGATGTGACGCCGGCGAAGCAGACCGACGCGAACGAGCGCGACCGCCTCGCCAAGGAACTGGCCAAGAAGGAGCAGGAGCTCGCCGCGCTCGAAGCCGAGAAGGCCAAGCTGTCGCAGGAGCGCGAGGAGCGCGAGAAGGCGGTGGCGACGCGGATGAATTCCGGCGGCGTGACCGAGTTGCCGCCCCCGCAAAAGCCGCTGCTGCCGGCGGCGCCAGGTACGCGCCCGCAGCGCCAGGAGCCGCGCGAGGTCCAGCAGCCGCGCGTCGTGCTCGACCGCAAGTCGACCGGCATCCTGACTGGCGGCATCGAGACTGCGCCGGAGCCGCGCAACAACAAGCGTCGCCCGAACAGCGGCGCCGCCACCGACTGCACCGACGCGCTGATGCGGGCCCAGCTCGGCGATGGCGGCAGCGTCCCGAAGAACTGCCGCTGACAAACTGCGAAGCGGCCTTCGCCACCGGCGAAGGCCAGACATCGCCTCGGACAGAATGCAATTGGGGGCTTCGATGCGTCGTTCTCCGCTCGTCCGCATGATCTTGCTGGCGCTGCTGGCCTTGCCGGCTGCGGCCCTGGCCCAGACGCAGCCAGCCCCGAGCCCGGCCCCGGCGGCCGCTCCGACGCCCATTCCGTTTCCGCAGGCGCTTGAGCGGGCTGCCAACGATCTGTTCTCCAAGGCGCAGGTCGAGGGAGAGCGAGTCGCGCTGGTGATCGACCCGTTGATCGATGGCGTCTCCGGCGCGCAATCAAACTCGACACGCTCGATGCAGCAGAGCCTGATCGAACTGGTCGGCCGGTCCTATCCGCGCTTCCAGGTGCAGCCCTTCTCGGCCGAGGCGCTGGCGCGCAATCCGGCGGTGCTGGTCGGGACCTTCACCGCGGTCAACAATGCCGGGGATGCTAAGGGCGCGCGCGATGCCTACCGGATCTGCCTGACACTGCTGGACATGAAATCGAAGCGGGTGGTGTCGAAGGGCGTCGCCCGGGCCAAGCCCGAGGGCGTCGACGTTACGCCTACGACCTATTACCGGGACTCGCCGATGTGGTCGAAGGACCCGGCGACCGAGGTCTATATCAAGACCTGCCAGGGCACGAAGCTCGGCGACGCGATCGATCCGCTCTATGCCGAGCGCCTCAACGTCGCAGCGCTGATCAATGACGGCATCCTCGAATACGAGGCGCGGCATTATCGCGAGGCGCTCGCCTTCTACCGGACGGCACGGGTACTGCCGGGCGGCGACCAGCATCGCGTCCGCATCGGCGCCTATCTCTCTTCCAGCAAGCTTGGGCGCAAGGACGATGCGGTCGAAGCTTTCGGCGACCTCGTCGACAGCGGCCTTTCCGGCAACCAGCTGATGGTCAAGCTGCTGTTCCAGCCCGGCTCGACCCAATTCATCGCCAATCCTGAGATCACCGAGCCTTATCCGATGTGGCTGAGCCAGATCGCGACCCGCGCCAAGCAGAAGGGCGCCTGCCTCGAGGTCGTCGGCCACACCTCGCGCACCGGTCTGCCGCAGGTCAACGAACGCCTCTCGGTGCTGCGGGCGCAATATGTGATGGACCTGCTTCAGGCCGGCGCGCCGGACAGCCGGGGACGCATGATTGCGAGCGGGCGTGGCTACAACGAGAATCTGGTCGGCACCGGCAAGGACGATGCCAGCGACGCGCTCGACCGCCGCGTCGAGTTCAAGGTGATCGGCTGCTGACCGCGCCGCAGAATCCGCAACGATACGAACGGGATAGACGGAATTCCGTGATGAACGACATGGCCATGAAAGACTTCGCGACGAACCCTTATGACGCGGTCGCCTATCCCGGGCACGCCTTCTCGCAGACGCACCCCGCGCATCTGGCGACGATCGCGCATATCCACGGCATGAACCCCGCGCCAACCGCGACGATGCGGGTGCTGGAGCTCGGCTGCGGCAGCGGCGGCAATCTGATCCCGATGGCGCTGCAATGCCCAGGCGCCAAGCTCGTCGGCATCGACCTCAGCGGGCGGGCGATCGCGCGCGCCAAGGCCGAGGCGGCTGAGCTGGGACTGAGCAATCTCAGCTTCGAACAGCGCGACATCATGGCCGTGACGGCAGATCTCGGCCAGTTCGACTACATTCTCGTCCATGGCGTCTATTCCTGGGTGCCGCAGCCGGTGCGCGAGCGGATCATGGCGCTCTTCGGCGAATTGCTGGCCCCGCAGGGCATCGCCTATGTCAGCTACAATGCCCTGCCGGGCTGCCGCCTGCGCGATATCGCCCGCGACGTCATGCTGTTCGAGACGCGCGAGATCGACGATCCCGTCGAGAAGGTCAGGGTGGCGCGAGAGGCGATCAAGCGCTTCGCCGAGGCGACCGATGCCGAGACCTTCCATGGCGCGGCGCTGCGCGAGCGGGCGAAGCAGATCGAGGACATCCCGGACAACGTCCTCTACCATGACGATCTCAACCCCGGGGCACGCGCCTTCGCCCTGCACGAAGTGCTGGCTGCAGCCGAGCCGCATGGGCTGCAATTCCTGGCCGAGACCTCGTTCCCGAACAATTTCGGCGGCGCGCGCGGGCCGGCGCAGCAGGTGCTGAACGCGATCCCGATCTCCGAGCCGCTGCGGCAGGAGCAGGCGCTCGATCTGCTGATCGGCCGCTGCTTCCGCCAGACCCTGCTCTGCCGTACCGGCATCGCGCTGCATCGCGGCCTCGCCGGCTTCAGCTTCGCGCCCTATCATCTCGCCGCCAATGTCCAGGAAGAAGTGGACAAGGTGGACGAGAAGCGGCCGGGGGCAGCGAGCTTCCTGTTCGCCGATGGCGTCCGTCTCGCCGTCGATCTGCCGGCCGGCAAGGCGGCCTTGCGGGCGCTCGGCCGGACCTGGCCGGGCAATATCCGTTATGACGAGCTGGTCGCCCTGGCGCTGCGGGAGGCCGGAGCCGGCTCCGATCGCGAGCGCGAGATCGAACGTCTGAATGAGGCGCTGACCGCGATCTACCGGGCCGGGCTGCTTGAGATCGCCCTGGAGCCGCATCGGCTGGCGACGATGATCAGCGAGCGGCCGGTCGCGAGCCGCCTGGCGCGGCGCCAGGCGCTGGCAAGCCACGAAGTCACCGATCTGCGCCATCGCGCGGTTGCGCTCGACGGCGTGGTGGTGCGCAAATTCGTCAGCCTGCTCGATGGGACGCGCACGCAGACGATGCTGCTCGACGAGCTCAACGCCTTCCTGAGCGAAGCGCATGCGTCGGGCCGAGGCGGTCCGGCCCTGCCGAAACAGGCGACGGAGGCGGAGGTCGACATGCATTTGAAGGATGTCGCGCGGCTGGCTCTGCTGGCAGGCTGAGACGTCGAGGCTTGTCGAGGCCACGCCGGCTGCGTATGGCGAGGCGCGGCAGCAGCGGTAGTGAAGGATGGGGCAGCGCTTCAAGCAGTTTCAGGCCGCATTCCAGGAGGATGCCTGCCTCGAAACCATCATGCGGGCGCAGCGGGGCGGCACGACGCTGGCCTGCTCGGCCTGCGGCAAGACCTCGGCCTTCGCGCCGCGGGTGAAGCTGCGCGCCTATGCCTGCCCGCATTGCAACTTCCTGGTCTCGCCCTGCCAGGGCACGCCGCTGGAGAGCCGGCGCATCTCGCTCCAGCTCTGGTTCTTCGCGCTGAAGGCGCTGACCGAGCAGGGCGCGCGCAGTGCGGCCACGACGCTGGAGCGTGAGGCGGACGTTCCGGCCCAGCAGGCGCGCCGGATGATCGCCGACCTGCAGGAAGCCGCCAGCAAGGGCGGCAAGCCGCCGGATTGGCTGGTGCTGGCGCAGAAGGCCGTGGCCGGCGGCGCCACTGCCACCAATGTCGCCGCCGGCGTGCCCTTCGCGGTCGCGGATGGCGGCTCGCGGCTTCGGCTTGTTTCGTTGGTCGGCGGGGGTGCGCTCGTGCTGGCGATCGCCGGCGGTGTCGCCGTCGCGACGCTGAAGCCCGGTTCCACCGAGGTGACCGGTGGCTTCGAGCCGATCGAGAGCGTCGAGGCGCCATCACTGAGGGCGCCGACCCGGCCGTCGCTGATCCTGTCCTCGGTCGAGGGCGATCTCGAGGCTGCCAGGCAGGCGACGCAGTTCGCGCTGAACGCCGATCCCACGCTCGCGGCGATCAAGGAGCAGGTCGCATCGGAGATGCCGAACCAGCCGGCGCTGCCGATCCCGGTGATGCCGCCGTCGAACATCATCCTGGTGCCGCCGACCTTGCCGGGCAAGCCGGGCGCTCCCGTGGCCGGCCCGCGCAGCCAGCTGCCGCAGGCACCGATCAACTATAGCGGCGATCCCAACCAGATCCTGACCTTCGGGCCGATCAAGATCCGCCGGCATCTGGTCGAGATGATCGTCAGGGCAGGGCGCGTCGTCGGCGCCGACCCGACGCTGCTGATGGCGGTCGCCGACAAGGAATCCTCGTTCGCGACGGAGGTGAAGGCCAAGACCTCCTCGGCGACCGGGCTCTACCAGTTCATCGAGCAGACCTGGTTCGGCGTGATCTTCGAGTTCGGCCGCAAGCACGGTATGGTCGCGGAAGCGGCGCTGATCAGCCGCAACGGTCGGCAGTTCGTCATCGCCGACGCCAATGAGCGCCAGCGCATCCTCGATCTCAGGCGCGAGCCCTATCTCTCGGCGCTGCTGGCGGGAGAGATGCTGAAGCGCGACACGCTCCGGCTGGAGAAGGCGATGGGGCGCCATCTCACCGGCGGCGAGATCTACCTGATCCATTTCCTTGGGCCCGACGCCGCCCAGACCTTCATCGAGACGATGGAGGAGACGCCTGGCGCCAGCGCAGCGGCCCTGCTGCCGAAGCCGGCCGAGGCCAACCGGCCGATCTTCTACGCCCAGGCCGGCGGCGAGACCAAGACGCTCTCGGTCTCCGAGGTGCACAAGAAGTTCGACGAGATGATCAAGGTCAGGCTCGACCGCTACAAGGTCGTGCGCGGCGGGCCGGCGACCGCCCCGGCGCCGGCACGACAGAAATAGGGATGGAAGGCGAATACTGGCCAGGTCCGGCCAAAGTGGTTGCGGCCGCTGCGGATTTGCCGCGGGCGTGGCCATGGCCCATGATCAACCCACCGCAGGGGCGAGGAGACGACGATGGCGAAGAACCGGTTCGAGCAGGTCGATGAGCCGCAGCCCGATGCCATCACGCTGAGCCTCGGCCAGCGCGACGGCAAGACCTTCGCCCGCATTGCCTGTCCGGCGGAGCTGGCGGCGGGCCATCTCGCCAATGACTTCGTCAGCGATGAGCTCGAGCCGGTCGAGGGCTTCCGCTCGGCGGTGCGCCTCGCCAACGAGATCAAGGCGCCGATCGTCGTCGAGGACACCGAAGGTCTCTGGCAGGACGAGTGGGGCGAGCTCTACCGCGAGGATTGATGGCGGGCGAATACCTCACAGAGGTTGCCGCTTGTCGTCATGGTCGGGCTTGTCCCGACCATCCACGTCTTCGGATCACCGATCCCGTTTGGCGTCCAAGACGTGGATGCTCGCCACAAGGGCGAGCACGACGTTGAGGCCTTCATCAGTTCACTCGATCCGGAAATATTTGATTCCGACGCCGACCTTGCCGCCGGCGCGGGCGATGTCCTGGTGCAGGCCGGGAAAGATGTCGCCGGCGGGGGCCGGGTTCGGGCCCGACAGCGACGGCAGCGGCGCCGAGCTCACCAGAGCAAGCACAGTCTGCGGCCTGACCGGAGCCCCTGAAGCCGCCGTCGATTCCAGCTTCAGGTTGAAGCTCGCCTTGCCGCCTTCGCGGCGTGTGTAGTTGGCGAGATTGTAGACCAGCCCGTCATCGCCGATCAGCAGAATGTCGAGATTCTTGTTCGGATCGCTCTCGACCGTGCCGGAGAGCGTCTCGCCGCTCTTCATGGTGAAGGCGCCGATCTGCATGACCGGGCTGCGGTCGATGCCGCGGCCGAGTTGGCGCAGGAAATCCACCATCGGGCATTGGGCGGCGGTGACAGTGCGCAGGCTGATCTGCGCCTCGTAGCCCTGCGCCTTCTTGAAGGCCGCGTCGAAGCTTACGAAGGGTTCGGCCGTGCTGCCGAAGCCTTCGACCGTGGTGCGCTTGTCGGCGATCGTCGTCGGCCACAGGAAGAAGCAGGCGCCGCCGTTGTAATCCGCCACATAGCGGGCCGTCCGCTCGGCGGCGGTGCGCGGCTCGGGCTCTGGCGCCGACGAGGCTGGCGGCGGCGCGGCCGGTGGCGATTTCGGGCCGGTTGTCGCGGCCGGGGTGGTGGGCGGTGGTGTCGGAGCCGGTACCGGGTTCAATTCCGGTGTCGGGGGCGCGGGGGATTGCGAAGACGGGGCCGGTTGCGGCGGCGCAGTGGGAACGGAAGGTGCCGGCGGCTGCAGCGTGGGCGGCTCGTTCTGGCTTGCCGGCTGCGGCGACGGCGTCGGAATTGCCGGTGGTGGCGTCGCGGGCGTCAGCTCCGGCACGGGGGCGCTCGATCCCGCGCTCGGCGAGAGCGCCGGGCGATCGTCGCTCAAGGCGGGCGGCGGGCTGTTCAGCGCCTGCTGGACCGGAGTGCTGCCGCCCAGCAGTTTCCAGGCGAAGAAACCGCCACCAGCAAGGAGCGCGAGTGCCGCGACGCCGGCGACAAGCGCCCAGGGAAAGGCACGCCCGCCGCCTCCAGCGGAGCTCGCGCCGCCTTTCGCCTGCCAGGAGGCGACCTCGGCCATGTCGGCCGGGCGGTCCTTCGGATCGGGCGCCAGCATGCGTGCCAGCAGCGGGCGGATGCGCTTGTCGATCGTCGCAAGATCGGGAACGCGGCGGCGCTTCTCCAGAATCTGCATCTGCGTGCCGCCCATGTCGAGCGGGCGGCCGCCGAGCGCCTCGGCCAGCACCAGGCCGAGGCTGTAGATGTCCGACTTGCCGGTGACCTCGGCGCCGTAGAGGCCGAGCTGCTCGGGCGAGACATAATTGTATTTGCCGGCAAAGCCGGAGCCGATCACCGTCTTCTCGGCCAGCTTCGACTTGGCGATGCCGAAATCGATGATCTTGGCGCGCGTGACCTGGCCGCCGGGCAGGATGATGTTGTCCGGCGAGACGTCGCGATGGGTGATCCCCAGCATATGGGCGGCATGCAGGCCGGACGCGATGCGCCGGCGCAGCAGGTCGACCTCCTCGAAGGGCAGCGGGCCCTGCTTCAACAGGTCGGAGAGCGACTTGCCGTCGACGAACTCCATGGCGAGATAGGTCGCCTGCGTCGCCGGGTCGACGGTGAAGACGTAATAGCGGACGATCGCCTCGTTGTAGAGGTTGTGCAGCGCCGACGCCTCGTTGCGGAACAGGGCGATGACGTTGGCGTCCTGCGCCATATCGGAGCGTACGATCTTGATCGCGACGGCATCGCCGGTCTGGATGGCGCGGCCCTGATAGACCTCGCCCATGCCGCCGGTGGCGATCAGGCGCTCGATCTCGTAGATGCCGTTCAGCCGCACGCCGGGCGCCAGGCCCGTGCGCGGCATGAAGACGGTACGGTCGGAATCGCTCATGACGCATCGCTCCTGCGCTGGCGCATGTTCGGCACCCAGCGCGTCTTTTCAGCTCCGCCGTCGTGATGATAGCGCACCACGATCACGGTGACATTGTCGGTGGCGCCGCGCTCCAGCGTCAACGCAAGCAGGGCATCGCAGGCAGCCTGGGCGCCGCTGGAGACGGCCGCGCGCAGAATCTCCTCGTCGCGGACATGGTCGGTGAGCCCGTCCGAGCAGAGCACGAAGACGTCGCCGCCTTCGAGCTCGCCATGGTCGATGTCGAGCTCGGGCCGGTCATGGACGCCGATGGCGCGGGTGATGACATGGCGCCGCGGCCAGGTCCGCGCCTCCTCGATCGTGAGCAGGCCGCGTTCGATCATGTCCTGCGCCTCGGTATGGTCGCGGGTGACCTGGGTGATCTGCCCGCCGCGGATGAGATAGACGCGGCTGTCGCCGCACCAGACGCAGGCGAAATGGCGGCCATGGGCAAGCAGCACGGCGAGCGTCGCGCCCATGGTGGCGCCGTCATGCTCGCGGATCTTGCGGCGCAGTTCCGTATTGGCCTCGACCACGCTGCGTTCGAGCCGGTCGAGCAATTCGGCGGCGGAGGCGGCCTGGCCGACGGCCGACAGGCTTGCCGCCACGGTCGCGCTCGCCATGGCGCCGTTCTGATGGCCGCCCATGCCGTCGGCGACGGCCCAGAGCCCGTATTCGGGCCGGACCACCAGATTGTCCTCGTTGTGGCTGCGCACGCGCCCGGCATGGCTGACCGCGCCGGTCTCGAAGGAAGAGCCGGTGCGGTGCTCGTTCATGCGGTCGATCCTGCGCCGAGGAAAGCGTCGAAGCGGCCGGTCAGGAGACCGGTGAAGAGATAGGGGCTCGGCAGGCCGTGGCCGACTAAAGCGAGCGGTTCGAAATCGTCGCCGCCGATGGTCCAGAGATAGCTGGCATGGGCATAGGCGCGGGTATGGTCCTCGACGCGCAGCGCCGAGAGCCGGGCCGGGAAGGTGGCGGAATCGAGGGCGCTGACGATGGTGCCGTCGGAGAGGCGCACCATGTCGGCGGGCGGGGCCGCCTTGAGATCGTCATTGGGCAAAGCGAGCCCGCCCAGCGCGTGTGAGACGGCCTCGAAGCTCGCCTCGGGTTCGAGCGCGCGCAGGAGGAAGTCCTCGGCCTGGGCGAACCAGGCATCCTGGGGGTCGAGCTCCGGCGGCGGGATCGCGGCGCCGGGGCCGCCGAGGGCGAAGACGGTCAGCGGGAAATAGCGGCCGATGCCGTCGACGGAGGGCATGAAGGCCCCGGCGACCGTGGTGCCGCAGAAGGCGCTGCCGAACCAGAAGCGCCAGATCGGGGCGTTGAGAAAGGCATCCTGCCAGCCGCCGCCAAGCTCGACCCGGCTGGCGGTGAGGCCGCCCTGGAGCCAGCGCTCATAGGCCGACAGGAAGGCCGTCGGCGCATTCAGCGCGATGAAATCCCGCTTGCCCGGAAGCTTCCCGAACAATCCACACGCCATCTCAAATCCCCGCCGGACAACGGATTTCACGCAGCGCCGGCAGCACCAGCGGGTTCTTCAGCGAGCCGACACCGAACTGGTAGCCGATCTGACGGCCGCCGGCGGCAAGGGTGAAGACGACGTTGTCGCCCTGGCGCAGCACCGAGCCGGCATCGAGCAGGCGGAAGAACGACCAGACGCCGGTGCGGTCGAACATCTTCACCTCGGTCGGCGCCGCAGGCGTCGGGCTGTTGGAGAAGAAGCCGCCACCGAAGATGCCGCCGGCATTGTTGTTGGCGGCAGCGGCGCCGCCGATCGTCAGCGTGATCGAGGTCTTGGCGAGGCCGCCGCCAGGCCACATCACCGGCGTCGGCGTGTTGACGCCCTGCTGGCTCGCCACCGTGAAGCCGTTGATCTCGAGCTTGGCGCCGGAGGCGTCGGAGGAGAGGGTGGTCGGCACCACCACCATCTGGAAGTTCGGCAGGTTGCCGCCGGTTGGGAAGAAGGCTTCGCGGATGTCGCTGGCGCGCTGGAACTCGCGCAAGGTCGTCGGCGAGAGGGCGCGGGCGACGCGGCTGTCCTGGCGCCAGCTCCAGTTCTGGCCGGACTTGTCGATATAGGGGTCGAGCCGCTCCTTCATGAACTTGTCCATCGCACCGGTGCCCGGCGCGAAGAGCTGGGCGAAGTCGGCAAGGCCGATCTCGCTCGTGCTGCCCTTGGCGAAGGGATAGCGATTGGCGAGCAGGCTGGAGCAGCGGCCGGTGACCTCGCTGGCCAGCGCTTGGCGCAGCAGCGAGACGGTCGCGCCGGTGGCGTCGCCCTCGAAATCGTTGACGGCAGCAACGATCATCGCGTCGAACGGCGCCGGGTAGCGCGAGGAGTTGCCGCGCAGCGAGGCGATCAGCGGCACCAGCGCGGCGTTGGCCGCCGCCGCCTGTGCCGGCGTGGTCGCGGCCATCGCGAGGTTCTGGTTGATCTCGGCGAAGATCTGCAGCGCCTGGTCGACCGGCCGCTTACCGCCATCGCCCTCGACGAGGACATGGAAAGCCTTGAACTGCGCCTCGATATTGGCGCCGAGCGCCTCGCCGCCGCCACCGCCGGCAATGACGCGATCGACGCCGGGCGCGCTGAGCGGCAAGCTGGTGCCGAGGCGGCTGAGCGAGTAGTTGGCGCGCTCCTCCAGCGTCTTCGCAGCCTTGTCGGCGACTTGCCCGGCCATCTTCTCGGCCGCCTGCGCTGCCGCAGGCCGCTTTGCCGCCCGCTCCTTGGTGAGCTGCGTCTCGTCGCGGATCGATTCGAGCAATTGCTTGAAGGGCGAGGTCGGCGCCGAGATGGCCGAGAGCGCGATGTATTTCGGCTTGTCGGCATTGAGCGGCCGCAGCTTCAGCCGGCGCAAGGCCTTCTGCCAGGAGGCGGTGAAGTCGCGGGCATAGAGCTTGAGCAGGTCCTGGAACAGGCTGGCATATTGCGAGGTGATCGCCGCCTGGTCGGCATTGTCGCCGAGGACCCAGCGCTCCTTCTCGATGCGCTCGCCGATATCGCCGAGCCGGTCGACGAAGGCGCCCTGGAAGCCGTCATAGGTGTAGAAATACGGTACCCGGATCGAATCCAGATCCTCGCCGGAAACACCCTCGAAGACCAGCCGGGCATCGGAGCCGCCACGGATCGCCGCGACCCAGTCACGGGCGGCGTTGCGCCCTTGCGTGCGCAGCAACTCGTAGGCGCGCTCGGCGATGCTGAGCCGGCGCAGAGTGCGCTGGCTGCTCTCGATCAATGGCTGGTTGAGCTTGACCACCGGTTCGCTGCCGTCGTCGAGGTCGAGCAGCGCGACCAGATGCTCCTCCAGCGCCTCGCGACCCTTGGCGTTGGCGGCACCGGGGAAGAGGTTCTCGGCCCAGTCCTGCCGCATCCAGGCGAGGACGAGGTCGCGGTCGAGCGGGGCGCGGCCGCCGACCATCAGATAGACCTTGAGCGCTTCGTAGATGAAGCCGGGATTGTTGACGTTGGCTTCGAGCTGCTCCTCCAGGCGGAAGATGACGCGCGAGCGCAGCAGCCGCTCCAGCGCCTGATGATAGCTCTCCTGCGTCGCCGATTGCAGGCGCTCGCGCTGGCTGAGGCCGAAGGTGGCGGCGACCGGCGTCGGCTCGTCCTTGTCGGCGTAGCCGGCCGGCATGTGGCGAAGCTTGTGGAGCAGCGGCAGGACGCGGCTGAAATTGCGGTCGGAGAGGGTGGTCTCCTGTAGCACCGGGGCGGCGCTGGAGCGGTAGTCGGCGAGGCCGTAATTGGTCTGGTTGATCAGGTCGCTGTTGCGGGCATAGCTCGTCCACCACATGCCGCCGAGCGCCAGCGAGACCAGCGCGATCGCGCTGAAGCCGGCGATGCGCAGCAGGGTGGAGCGGCGGGCGGCGCGCAGGTCGGTCGAGACCCAGCCGGATTCGCCAATGATCACCTTCTGGATCAGATCGGTCAGGAAGAAGCTCTTGCCGCGGCCGGAATAGGAGCCGGAATCGGCGTGATCGCTGCCGAAATTGCGCGAGAGCGCGCCGATCAGCTGGTCGATCGGCGTGCCTTCCTGGGTGCCGGAGGTGAAGTAGAAGCCGCGCAAGGTCGCGCTCGATTGATAGCGCGTCGGCTCGAAGACGCGGCCGAGGAAGTCGATGATAACAGGCTTCAACGTCGCCATCTGGCTCGGCAGGCCGAAGAGCTTGGCACGCGAGGTCGGGTTGTGCTCGTCCTGCAGGCGGTCGGAGAGCCGCTCGTTCAGCCGTTCGATCAGCGCGTCGAACTCCGGCGGCACGTCGCCGATCATGTTGCGGGTCTTGTCGACGGTCTGGAAGGTGTGGCCCCAGACCATGCGCCGCTGCGGCTCCGAGAGCGCGGCGAAGAACTCGTTGAAGCCGGCGATCAGGTCGGCTTTGGTGAAGACCGCATAAACCGGGAAATCGACCTTGAGGCGCTCGTTGAGCTCGAGCAGGCGGGCGCGGATCGCATCGGCATGGGCAATGATCTCCTCCTGCGAGGAGGTCAGCAGGTCCTCGATGCTGATCGCGACGATGACGCCGTTGATCGGCTGGCGCGGACGGTTGGCCTTGAGCAGATCGAGGAAGCCAAGCCAGCTCGTGCGCTCGGCCCGCGTATCGGTATCCTGCGTGGTGTAGCGGCCGGCGGTGTCGATCAGTACCGCGTCCTCGGCGAACCACCAGTCGCAATAGCGCGTGCCGCCGGCGCCGGCGACCGCGGCCGGCGTCTGGCCGCCGCGGGCGAGCGGGAATTTCAGCCCGGAATTGATCAGCGCCGTGGTCTTGCCGGCGCCGGGCGGGCCGATGATGACGTACCAGGGCAGGTCGTAGAGATAATCGCCGCCATCCTTGCCGCGGGTGCGCCGGAGCGTCGCGAGCGCATCGCGCATGGCGGCGGAGAGGGCAGCTCCGTCACCGGTCTGGCTTTCCTCCTTCGCCATCGCTTCCGAGAGCGCGGCGACGGCCTTGCGCCGCTTGATCACGATCCAGGCGATCCAGCCGAGCGCGCCCAGCATCAGGGTGAGCGCGATCGGCAGCCTGACCCAGAACGACTCGAACGGGCGCACCTCGCCGAAGGCGACGAAGGGGCCGCCGAACCAGATCAGCAGCGTCAGCGCCAGCGCGCCGACGAAGATGGCTGCGATCCTGAGCCACGTCGCAAGATTCATCGTCTACCCGTCTCCTGCATCGTCGTCCGTCCTAGCCGTTGCGCTGGATCAGGATCTCGACGCGTCGGTTCTTCGCCTTGCCGGCCGCGGTTGCGTTGGTGTCGATCGGCACGTCGGAGCCCTTGCCGTCGGTGCTGATGCGATCCGGCTGTTTCAGTCTGGTCTTGAGGAGAGCGCCGACCGCCGCGGAGCGCGCCTTCGACAATTCGAGATTGTTGGGGAAGCGGGCGGATCGGATCGGGTCGGAGTCGGAGTGGCCGACGACCTTGATCGTGCCGCCTTCCTCGTTGAGCACGGTCGAGATCCGCTCGATCAGTGGCCTGAACTCATCGCGCACCACCGCCTGGCCGGGATCGAACAGGGTGATGCCCATCAGGCGCACGATGATCAGGTTCGGCGTCACCTCGCAGGTGATCGGCGGCTGCACCGTGCCGCAGACCTTGGGCTGCTGCGCCGGCGGGGGCTGCGGCAGCGGCGGAGGCGGCCGGGCTGCGACCCTGCGGATGATCTCGATGTCGCCCTTGGGATGCACCGCGAGCAAGGCGCTGGCCGAAGCCTCGGCATTGCCGCCGAGCAGGGCGCGGAAGATGAAATACAGGCCGAGCACAGCGACCGCGGCGACGGCCGCGACCGACCAGACCGGAATCTTGAAGCCGGCGAGCCGGGCGGTCAGGGCCTGGCCCTGCCAGCGCGGCGACAGTTCCGGATCGGGCTGCTTCACCCGCCGCAGCGTCTCGAACAGATTGCGCTGGATCATCTGCAGGTTGGCGGAGCCGCCGGCCGAGGTGCGGTGCACGCCCTCGAAGCCGAGCGTCAGGCAGACATGCATCAGCTCGAGCAGGTCGTAATTGACGCTCGGATCACGCTTGGCGCGCTCGAGCTCCTCGAAGAAGCGCACGCCACCGGTCCGCTCGCCGAAGAAGCGCGAGAGCATGCTGTACTGCGTCCAGACATGGCGCTCCTCGCCCGGGATGTTCTGGACGATGTCGTCGGCGAAGGCGCAGATGATGTATTTGGCGGTGCGCGTCTGCTCGGCGGTGAAGCCGGCTGCCCGGACCTCGTGGTCGAAGGCCTCGATCGTCTCGCCGACCTGGCCGATCATCTGCGTCGCCGGTGCTCGGGAGAGATTGGCGCGCAGGCGCCCGAGCAGGAGCAGGAGCGGGCCGGCGGCCTTCAGCAGCGGATTGGTGTTCGGCGTGAGCATCTGCTCGCGCTTGGGCAGGGCCTGCGGCACATAGCCCTGCGGCTGGGGGGGCGGCGCGCTCGGCCGCGGCTGCGGCTGCGACATCCACTCCTCGCCGCCGGGCACGCCCGGCGAGGGCGCGGCACTGGGATATTGCGGCGCGCCCGACGGGGCATAGGGCGAGGGCTGCGGGGGATAGCCGGCAGGCGGAGGCGGGTAGGGCGCGTTCGGCGGTGGGTAAGGCTGGCCCTGGGGCGGATAGGGTTGCCCTTGCGGCGGGTAGCTCGGGGCGGCATCCGCCGGGCGCGAGGGCGACGGCACGCGCCGTCCAGCCGGATTCGGCCGGATGAAGGTCCGGTCCGAGCGGCCGAACGGATCGGAGCCGTCATTGCTCATCGCCTGCCCTCGAGCACGGCCCAGAGCTCCATTTCGAGATCGGGCCAGTCACCGGAGAAATGCATGCCGATCGAGCTCGCCGTGCTGAACTCCGGCCAGAGCGGCGAGGTGCGGTCGAGATAGAAATAGACGTGGTCGGTCAGCGCCCGGATCTGGGGCGGCGGCGTCGGCAGGTGGACGAGATTGATGCCCGGCAGATGGGCATGGACGATCTCGTTCATCTTGGTGTTCGGACCAACCTTGAACAGATGCGGGAACTGCGACTGGATCTCGGTCAGCGGCCGGCGCGCCGCGACTTCCAGGATCAGCGTCGCATTGCGCATCAGGGCGCGGTCGCGGATCGTCGACATGAAGGCGTTCTGCGCCCGCTCGACGATCTCCAGCCGGATGGCGCGGCGGCCGAGCTGGGCCGAGAGGAAGTCCTGGATGTCGCGCACCACCGGGGTGAAGCAGCCTTCCAGGTCGTCATGATCATAGGCCGGATAGTCGCGGGCGCGGCGCTCGGCGGTGGTGAAGGTCGCAAGCTCCCCCGCGATGGCGAGCAGGGTGATGAACAGGCGCTCGGGATGGACGAAACGCGAGCCGCGCATGTGCTTGAGAACCGGGATGTGCCGGTTGAGCAATTGCAGGATGAAATAGTCGGCGCTCTGCAGGCCGCCGCCGGCGGTCGGGTCGGCGGCGTAGCGGGCGAGCTCCTCCAGCTTGTTGTCGATCCAGCCGATGACGCGGTCCATCCAGCCGTCGACCACCGGGTGGGCCGAGCAGAGCAGCACGGGCGGGGCGAACTTCTCGTCGAACAGGATCGCGCGGTCGCGCACTTCGAGGATACGGCCGAGCGCCAGGCCGACATAGCCCGGCTTGCCGGTCTTGCGCAGCTCCAGGCCGAAGCGCGGATGGGCGATGTCGATCTCCTCGTCGACGCGCAGCGAGGCGGTCGAGTCGATCAGCATCTCGGTGGCCGGATAGAAGCGGCTGGCCGAGCCGTTCAGGCTGTCCTCGACCTCGCGGGTATTGGAGGCGGCGAGCGGCAGAGACAGCCAGGCGATCTGGCCGGCGGCGTTCTCCGGCACCTCGATGGCGGGCGGCAAGGGCGAGTTGTCCGGCATGGCGAACGGCGTGCCGTCCGGCATCACGCCGACGGCGCGTCGGAGCCCGATGCGGCTCTGCTGCGCCAGGTCGCGGTCGATCTCGAGCACCGAGAACCCCCACGGATAAGGCGTGACGTGCCGGACGCGGTTCTCCAGCAGATTCTCGAGATAGCGATCGTTCTGCTGCAGGTGATGCGGCCGCAGGAACAAGCCTTCGGACCAGACGACCTTACTGTACCACGACATCCGGTTCTCGCTATCTCAAGGCCTATCCAAGACACTATACGGCTCGTTCCCGAGCGTCACCATTGCAATGTCATCGCTGCCTCGACCATTGGCGGTTTCAGGACGGATTTCGCCGGGGCGCTGCGAAATGATCGCAAGTGCGCGCAGATGGATGTAGCGTGAGAGGCAGCCGACCGACCGTCACCTATCGGGGCAGCAGGATGAACCAGGATCAAGCGCCAGACTACGATCGCAGCGGGCGGTTCCCGATCGACGAGGATGGCTGGCAAGTCATCAATCTCGATCGTGACCTCTACCCCGGCGGGCCCTGGGCGTTCCGCGTCCTCGCGCCCGGATTTCCGGTGTTCCACGGCGGCTACCGTTATGCCGGCGAGCGCGATGCCCAGGGGCGCAGGCGGGTGGTGATGTCGCATCTGGGAGGCAGGCTGGCAGCATCCGAATACGGGCGCGTGATCTTCACCGCTGCGATGCTCAGACGCATCGAGGACCATCTGCGCGCCTATGCCATGCTCCATGCCGGCCAATTGTTCGGAAAGCCGATCCTCGGTGTCGACTTCGTCGCCGAAGACCGGCGGGTCGAGATCTTCTGAGGTGACGCGATGACGACGGCTGCCGACGCGATCGCGCGTCTGAAGGGAGCGAAACCGAGCGTTGCGGATCTCATCGCGCTGGCCCGCGAGGTCCCGGCGACCGCAGCCGGCCCGGGAGCGATCCTCTATTCCCGCCTCGGCTCGAAGGCGGCGAGGGCTGAGGACGTAGTCGCCGAAGCGCAGGAGGCGACCGGATACGCCCTGATCGACGACACGCCCCGTGCGGCCTTCCTCATGAGCCGCCCATTTCAGCTCGCGCTCGCTCAGGCGTTCGGCCTGACGGGTGTCGACGACGACGAGGTGATCGAGAAACTTCAAACGGGCTCCTGGCTGCCGGCGACCGATCCGCAAAGGGCAACCGCGATGGCGGCGAACGAGCTGCTCTACGGGGTCGAGGGCGATGCCAAGTCGCTGCAGGATTCGTTCTGGGGCGATGCCTCGCGTGAGTTCGCCGAGAGCCTCGAGGGACCGGTCCACGTCATGCTGATGATGGGCCAGCCGGTCCAGAAGGTGTTCTGGGCCGTCGAGTTGCCGACGGTGATGGCTGCAGCCGCTGCCGGCAAGCTTGCACCGAACGCGACCATCAACGGTATTCCGGTGGCATCGCTGCCGCCGAACCGGGATGCCGCCTTCGCGGTGCTTACCGCGTCGGCGGACAGGAACGCCAAGGCCTTCATGAGCAGCGCGGCGGTGACCGCGGCTGCAGCCGGTGGTGCTGGAGCCGGGGGTGGCGGCGGTGGCGGGGGAGGAGGCGGAGGTGGGGGAGGCGGCGCCGGTCGCCCCGCGGCCCGCATTCTCGATCCCGTCATCCATCCGCTGCCCGGCATGCTGACGCCAGGGCCGGGAAGCTTCAACGTGGTCATCGGTAGCAAGCCCGCCTGGCGCGGCGTTCCGGCCGCCGCCGCGGCGGGGATCCAGTCCGCCAAGGCAACCTCGGACGCAGCGATCGCAACTGCAGAGGCGGCGACGGTGGCTGCCGCCCCAACGCCAGGCGCGGCCGCCGCAAAGACTGCGGAGGAGGGTGTCAAGGCGACGGCCGCTACCACTATGGGCTCGACGATCACGAGCGCTGCCGGCGGCGCCGACATTCATATGTGTGCGACGCCGCTGCCGATCCCGCCGCATGGGCCGGGCGTGGTGATCGACGGCTCGCAGACCGTGCTGGTCAACGGCCTGCCGCTTTGCCGCATGGGCGACACGATCATCGAGGCGGTCGGGCCGCCGAACAAGATCGCCATGGGCGAGCCGACCGTGCTGATCGGCGGCTGAGATGGGGCGTCGCCGTTCTCCCGACCGGGCCGTGGCCGCGCAGGAGCGCTTCCGCTTGCTGCGGGTCCAGCGCTTCTCATCCGACACCGAGCAGGCGCTCTGGCACGGGCGCTCGCGCAATACCCGGGTCGCCAAGGTCTTGGTCTACATGGCGGCGATCCGGATGCCCGACCGGCCGGGCCTGCCGCTGACGCCCAATCCGAGCGTGACCTGCAAGGGCGCCGAGCAGCAGTTCTTCAGCGCCTCCGGCGACAACCAGGCGGCACATCTGCTGCCGGGGCAGATCCTGATCGACAACACCTATCCCTGGCTCTTCCTGCAGGGCGAGCCGGCGCGGCTGCTGCAGAATGAGTTCGCCTATGTCGATCCGATCCACGCCAACTACAACGCTGCCGACCGGCTGGCTGAGCGCAACGGCATGATCGATGCCTTCGCCGTCGCCTGCCGTGCCGTGCTGACCGGCACGGGCGACGCCGAGCGCGACGTCTCCAACGCTTATCATCGCGCCTGGGTGCCGGGTGCGCTTGCGGCGATCGCCGCGGCGGAGAACGAACTGCGCACCGAGCCGCTGCCGCCGCCGCTGGTCTACGGCACAGGCCCCGAGGACTACGGCATGATCCTCAACCTCGAGGAGCGCAGCCAGGCGATGAACGACGAGGAGATCTGGGACAGCTTCGAGCAACTCAGCATGCTCGACTACTATCGCGCCGCCTTCGACGAGACGCCGCGCGAGATCGAGCCGCGCTCCGTCATCTCGGCGCTGAATGCGCTGGTGAATTGAGGGCGGCGCTGCGTTGCCTCATGGCGCCATGCGACGCTTTGCCGGCGGTGCAGTGGCGACGATCAGCCCGGCTGCGACGATCACCGCGATCCCGGCCCAGGTCATCGGCGAGGGCAGGTCGCCGAACAGGATAAAGCCCAGCGCCGTCGCGCCGATCAGTTCGAGATAGACCAGGGGCGAGAGCGTCGCGACCGGCGCCAGGCGGAAGGCGCTGATCGTCATCAGATGGCCGAATGTCGAGACGAGGCCCATCAGCAGGATCAGCAGCAGCCCGTCGCGCGTCGGCGTCGTCCATTGCAGCAGGGCGACGGGCGTCAGCATCAGGACGCCGAGGGTAAGCTGGATCGTCAGCGTCGCGACCGGCAGCCTGTCCTGTGCCGTGAGCCGGGTCATCACCAGATAGCCGGCCATGCAGCCGCCGGAGGCCAGCGCGATCAGCGTGTCGGCGCTGGTCTCCGCACCCGGGCGCACGACGAGGATCGCACCGAGGAAGCCGAGAACGACAGCCAGCAGCTTTCGCCGGTCGAGCCGCTCGCGCAGGACAAATGTAGCGAGCAGCGTCGCTGCGATCGGGGCGATGAAATAGGCGCCGAGCGCATCGGCCAGCGGGATGCGCGCGATCGCCGCGAAATAGAGCGCCATCGCCGCGACGAGGAAGGCAGCCCGCAGGATCTGCGAAAGCCAATGTCGGCCGGGCCGCGGCGGCGCGGGGGATGGAGTCCGGCCGCGCTGGATCATGGCAACCGGCAGGATGAAGCCGAGCGCGGCGACATAGCGCGCCCAGGTCAAGAACACCGGCGAGTGGGCGCCGCTGAGATATTTCGCGATCGCATCGGCGGCCGGAACGATCAGCATCGCCACGGCCATGAGCGCGATGCCGAGCGCCTCGCTGCGCGGTTTGTCGGGCGCCTGATCGGGGGAAGGAAGCATGGCGCCGACCCTATCTGATTCCGCCCGGCGGCGGCGTCGCCGTTAACGCTTTCGCAGCCTCGGTAAATCCGGATTAACTCTCCGGCGTGTCTTCCAACGTCAGCTGCCCCAACGATATTGACGTGAACAAGAAGAGAACTAAACTGAACATATAGAGAACATTGGAGATCGGACATGGTGATTGCCCGCAAGCTGATGGCCGGAGCCGTGGAGTTCCTGGCGCTCGCTCTCTTCGTCGGAATGATCTGGGTCTGGGCTGCGCTCGCCTCGGGACCGCATGTCTGAGTGGCCTCTCATGGTCGCAGTCGAGCGCCATCGCGACGGCATCCACAGCCTCGCAGATGGACCGGCTCGACCGGGGAGGGGTGGCGCGCAATAAGCGGTTCGGAGCATGCTCCTGGGATCAGGAATCGGCGCAGGTCCTCTCGCTCGGCTTAGTGGCTGAATGGAAGACGCGCCGGAGGGCGCGATGACCGACCGCAAAGACGATACACAGGTTCAGGACGAGGTCGGCTTCGTCCACCTCCATGTCCATTCGAGCTATTCGCTGCTCGAGGGCGCGATCCAGGTCGGCTCGCTCGCCAAGCTTGCGGCCGGCGACGGCCAGCCGGCCATGGCGCTGACCGACACCAACAACCTGTTCGGCGCGCTCGAATTCTCCGAGAAGCTGGCGGGTTCCGGCATCCAGCCGATCGCCGGCGTGCAGCTCTCGGTCGATTTCGCCGATGAGGACACGGGCGGGCGCAAGCCGGTCCAGAGCGTGACGCCGCATGTCGTGCTGCTGGCGACCAGCGAAGCCGGCTACGGCAATCTGATGAAGCTGGTGACGGAAGCCTGCCTCGCCGCCGCCGGCGGGAGCCCGGTCGCAAGCATCGACCATCTCGCGGCCTTCCACAGCGACGTCATCGCCCTGACCGGCGGGGCGGGCGGGCCGCTCGACCTCGCCTTGCGTGCCGGCCAGCCGGCTCAGGCGGAAGCGCGCCTGAAGCGCCTGCAGGCGATCTTCGGCGACCGGCTCTATGTCGAGATCCAGCGCCATGAGCGCGAGGACGGGCCGGCGGTCGAGGCCGGACTGCTCCGGCTGGCCTATGACAACGACCTGCCGATCGTCGCGACCAACGAGCCCTTCTTCGGCAAGCCGGCCGATTTCGAGGCGCATGACGCGCTGCTCGCCGTGGCGGCAGGTCGGCTGCTCTCGGATGGCGAGAGGCGGCGGGTGTCACCCGCGCATTTCTTCGCCGGCCGCGAGGAGATGAAGCGGCGCTTCGCCGATCTGCCGGAGGCGCTCGCGTCCACCGTCGAGATCGCCCGACGCTGCTCCTGGCGCGTCGGCACGCGCAAGCCGATCCTGCCGCGCTTCGGCGAGGAGGGGCGGGACGAAGCGGATGAGCTGGAGAGCCAGGCGAAGGCCGGGCTCGAAGCACGGCTGGCCAAGCATGGACCAGCCGCCGGGTTCACCGTTGAGGACTATGAAAAGCGGCTCGCCTTCGAGCTCTCGATCATTACCCGGATGAAATTCCCGGGCTATTTCCTGATCGTCGCCGACTTCATCAAATGGGCGAAGGAACAGGACATCCCGGTCGGGCCGGGCCGCGGCTCTGGCGCTGGCTCGCTCGTCGCCTATGCGCTGACGATCACCGACGTCGATCCGCTGCGCTTCGGCCTGCTGTTCGAGCGCTTTCTCAATCCCGACCGCGTCTCGATGCCGGACTTCGACATCGACTTCTGCCAGTACCGGCGTGAAGAGGTGATCGAGTACGTCAAGCATCGCTATGGCGAGGAGCGCGTCGCCCAGATCATCACCTTCGGCACCTTGCAGGCGCGCGGCGTGCTGCGCGACGTCGGCCGCGTGCTGGAGATGCCCTACGGCCAGGTCGACAAGCTGACCAAGCTGGTGCCGCAGAATCCGGCCAAGCCGATCACGCTGCCGGAAGCGATCGCCGGCGAGCCCAAGCTGCAGGAGGCGGCGGCCGAGGAGCCGGTCGTCGGGCGCCTGCTCGAAATCGCCCAGAAGCTCGAAGGCCTGCACCGCCACGCCTCGACCCACGCCGCCGGCGTCGTCATTGGCGACCGGCCGCTGGAGCAGCTCGTCGCGCTCTCGGTCGATCCGCGTACCGGCATGCGCGTCACCCAGTTCAACATGAAATGGGTCGAGCAGGCTGGGCTGGTGAAGTTCGACTTCCTCGGCCTGAAGACGCTGACGACGCTGACCATCGCGGTGCAATTGATCGCCCAGCGCGGCATTGCGGTCGACCTGGCGCAATTGCCCTTCGACGACCCGAAGACCTACGAGATGCTGGCACGCGGCGAAACGGTCGGCGTGTTCCAGGTGGAATCGGTCGGCATGCGCAAGGCGCTGGTCGAGATGAAGGCCGACCGAATCGAGGACCTGATCGCGCTGGTGGCGCTCTATCGCCCCGGCCCGATGGACAACATCCCGACCTATTGCCGCCGCAAGCTCGGGCTGGAGGAGCCGACCTATCTCCATCCCGGCATGGAGCCGTTCCTGTCCGAGACGCATGGCATCATCGTCTATCAGGAACAGGTGATGCAGGTGGCGCAGGCGCTGTCGGGCTATTCGCTCGGCGAAGCCGACCTGCTGCGCCGCGCCATGGGCAAGAAGATCAAGGCCGAGATGGACGCCCAGCGCGACCGTTTCGTGAAGGGCGCGATCGAGGCTGGCCTGAAGAAGGACCTAGCCTCCGAGATCTTCGACCTCCTGGCGAAGTTCGCCGACTACGGCTTCAACAAGAGCCACGCGGCCGCCTACGCCGTCGTCGCCTTCCAGACCGCCTATCTCAAGGCCAACTACCCGGTCGAGTTCATGGCGGCGTCGATGACGCTGGACATCGGCAACACCGACAAGCTCTCGGAATTCCGGCGTGAGTCCGAGCGCCTCGGCATCAAGGTCGAGCGGCCCTCGATCAATCGCTCCGGCGTCGATTTCGACGTCGCCGACGGCGCGATCCGCTATGCGCTCGGCGCGATCAAGGGCGTCGGCCGGGCGGCGGTCGAATCGATCGTCGCGGCGCGGACCAAGGAAGGCCCGTTCCGCGATCTCGCCGATTTCGCCCGAAGGATCGATACGCGTCTGGTCAACCGGCGCACGATCGAGGCGCTGATCTCGGCCGGCACGCTCGACGAGATCGAGCCGGAGCGGGCCAAGGCGATGGCGGCGGTCGACGGCATGCTGGCGCTGTCGAACCGCATTCGCGACGAGGCAGCGGCCGGGCAGCTCGACATGCTCGGCAGCGGCGGGAACGCCGAAGCCTTCCGGATCCCGCCCTTCGAGCCCTGGGCGCCGGCCGAGCGGCTGAAGCGCGAGCACGAGGCGGTCGGCTTCTTCCTCTCCGGCCACCCGCTCGACGAATACGAGCATGTGCTGAAGCGCCTGCGGGTGCAGAGCTATGCCGATTTCGCCCGCGCTGTCCGCGCCAGCGGCACCTCGATCGCCAAGGTCGCGGCCTCCGTCATCGACCGGTCGGAGCGGCGGACCAAGTCCGGCAACAAGATGGGCATCGTCCAGCTCTCCGATCCGACCGGCCAGTTCGAGGCGATCCTGTTTTCGGAAGGGCTGCAGCGCTATCGCGAGCTGCTTGAGCCTGGCGCAGCGCTGGTGATCAGGCTCTCGGCCGTGCTCGATGGCGAGGAGGTCCGCCCGCGCATCGAGGATGTCGAGCGGCTCGACGAGCTCGCCGGCCGGCAGAAGCAGGATCTTTGCATCTTCCTGCGCGACGACAAGGCATTGTCCTCGATCGCCGAGCGGGTGAAGCCGCGCGACGGCGTGCGCTCCGTTGGCAAGATCTCGCTGGTGATGATCCTCGACGACGGCGCCCAGGAGATCGAGATCGAATTGCCGGGGCGCTATCCGGTCAACCAGCAGCTCGCCAATGCCGTGCGCGCCGCGCCGGGGGTGGTCAACGTCGAGCTGCGCTGACCGGCCTCGGCTGCGCAGAGCCTTGCGCTGCCGGCGGCCAAGGCATCAGAGTGCCCGCAGACAATGACAGTCTCCGGGGGGACGATGAAGCAATACGTCGCGCGCATTCCGATGAGTCTTGCCGTGCCCGAGGCGATGCACTGGGCGATCAAGGACGTGCTCGAGGGCGAGTACGAATGCGGCTATGACGGTGTCGGTCTCGATATCCTCGACATCGGCGCCAATGTCGGCTCCTTCGCGCTCTGGGCGAGTGCCCGCTGGCCGGGCAGCACCGTGACCTCCTACGAGCCGCATCCCGGCACCTACGAGCTCCTGAAACGCAACACCGACCGGCGCCGCGACATCGTCACGGTCAATGCGGCGCTGTTTCCCGGTGGTCAGACGACCGCGACCTTCCTCAGCCGCTTTGCCGGCGACGGCGAATCGGGCCTCGCTTCCTATGCCGGCGACACCTTCGTCGCAGGGGCGATGGTCGAGCGCTACGAGGTCACGGTGGTCGATCCGGCGAGCCTGCCTTCGGCGGATATCGTCAAGATCGACATCGAGGGCGGCGAGGGTGATGTGCTCGACCATCTCGATCTGTCGAAGACCTCGCTGGTGCTGCTCGAATACCAGAACCGCAAGAATCGCCTGCAATTGGAGGAGCGGCTTAAAGCGGATTTCGAGCTGATCGACACGGTCGAGCACATCTGGGACCCGCTGCTCGAACAGCGCTGCTACCGGCCCGATCTCGCCGGCGACGTCTATGGCCGCATGTTCGCCGCCCGCAAGGGCATCACCCGGATGACGCGGACCGCCACCTAGAGCATTTCCGCGTTTCTCCGAATCGCGGAAATGCTCTAGCTCTTTGTTTTATCGCATTTTCTTTACGCGAACCGGTGCCCACTTCGCTCGAAAATGCTCTGGTGAGGGCAAGCCCGTGATCGATGCCAGGACCGCGCTGATCGTCGTCGACGTCCAGAATGATTTCTGTCCCGGCGGCGGCCTGGCGGTCGCTGGCGGCGACGAGATCGTTCCGCTCGTCAACGAACTCGGCAAGCGTTTCGCCACGGTCGTGCTGACGCAGGACTGGCACCCGGCCGGGCATTCCTCCTTCGCGTCGAGCCATCCCGGCAAGGGGCCGTTCGAGACGGTCGCCATGCCCTATGGCACGCAGGTGCTCTGGCCGGATCATTGCGTCCAGGGCAGCGCGGGGGCGGCCTTCCATCCCGGTCTCGACCTCAGCATGGCGCAGGCAATCATCCGCAAGGGCTGCCGCCGCGAGGTCGACAGCTATTCCGGCTTCGTCGAGGCCGACCGCACCACGCCGACCGGGCTCGGCGGCTATCTCAAGGAGCGCGGCATCGCTCGCGTCGCGGTCGTCGGCCTCGCCACCGATTTCTGCGTCAACTGGACGGCGCAGGATGCGGCCCGCCACGGCTTCGAGACGGTTATCGTCGAGGAGGCCTGCCGCGCGATCGACCTTGACGGCTCGCTCGAACGCGCCTGGGCGGAGATGACCACGCTTGGCGTCAGGCGGGTCGGGCTCGCCGATCTGAGCGGCTGAGCGATGTCGCGTTCGGAGCGCCTGCTCGACCTCGTCCAGGTGCTGCGCCGGCATCGCCGGCCGGTCAGTGGCCGGAAGCTAGCCGAGGAGACCGGCGTCAGCATCCGCACGCTCTATCGCGATATCGCGACCTTGCAGGGGCAGGGCGCCCCGATCGAGGGCGAGCCCGGGCTCGGCTATGTGCTGAAGCCCGGCTTCATGCTGCCGCCCTTGATGTTCGACGAGGACGAGATCGAGGCGCTGGTGCTCGGCTCGCGCTGGGTCGCCGGCCGGGCCGATGACCGGCTTGCGGGGGCGGCCCGAAACGCCATGGCCAAGATCGTCGCGGTGCTGCCGCCCGATCTGCGTGACAAGGCCGATGCCTCGGCGCTACTCGTCGGTCCCGGCGCCAGGATCGCTGCCACGTCCAGCGTCGATCTCGGCCTGATCCGCAAGGCGATCCGCGCTGAACGCAAGCTGGCGCTGAGCTATCAGGACGGCAAGACGGCGGCGACGCAGCGGCTGGTCTGGCCGTTCGCGCTCGGCTTCTTCGACCATGTCCGCGTCGTTGTCGCCTGGTGCGAATTGCGCAACGATTTCCGCCATTTCCGGGCCGACCGCATCGCGCAGGCCGAATTGGTCGATGTCCGCTATCCGCGCCGCCGCCAGGCGTTGCTCAAGCAATGGCGCGAGCGCGAGGGGATTCCATCACCGGCTTGAGATACACTGCCGGAAATTGGCAGCATCAGCAGCGATTATGCGCGCATCCCCAACCGGAGATGACCCCGATGCTCGATGCCAATTTCATCATCCTCTATGTCGACAGCCCCGAAGCCAGCGCCCGCTTCTATGCCGATCTGATCGGTCAGGCTCCGCTGGAGGCCTCGCCGACCTTCGCCATGTTCGCGCTGCCGTCGGGGGCGCGGCTCGGCTTGTGGTCGCGCCATACCGTCGAGCCGGGCGCGCAGGCGGCCGGAGGCGGCGGCGAGATCGCCATGGTGGTCGGCAGCGGCGAGGCGGTCGATGCGACCCATGCCGACTGGCAGCGGCGTGGTCTTGCGATCCTGCAGGCGCCGACAGATCTCGATTTCGGCCGTACCTTCGTCGCGACCGATCCGGATGGCCACCGCCTGCGCGTCTTCCACCCGTTCGAGGGCTAGGGACTTACCGCGCCAGAGCGCGGATCTGGACCTGGACCCGATCGCGGCCGAGCCGCTTCGAGCGATAGAGCGCTTCGTCCGCGTGCTGGAGCAAGGTTTCCAGTTCGTCGCTGGCAGCATCGCCCTCGGCGACGCCGATGCTGAGCGTCGGCTGCCGGAGGGGAGCGCCGTCCCAATCGAAAAGCGCCCGCGCGAAGGCGGTGCGGATCCGGTTGGCGACGGGCACCGCGTCCTTGGCGCTCATATGCGGGAGGAGGGCGACGAATTCGTCGCCGCCATGGCGCGCCAGGATGTCGCTGGCGCGCAGCTCGCTGCGGGCCGCCTCGGCGAAGAGCTGCAGGATGCGGTCGCCGGCGGCGTGGCCATGCGTGTCGTTCAGGCTCTTGAAATGGTCGATGTCGATCAGCAGCAGGGTCAGCCGGCCCGGGCGCCTGCCCGCATCCGCCGCGATCTGGGTCATGGCGCGCTCCAGGCCGCTGCGGTTCATCGCGCCAGTGAGCGGATCGTGCTGGGCGATCGTGACCAGCCTGTTGCGGCTGCGTTCGGCGGCGAGCAGCAGGAGCGCGCTGCCGCGCAGGATCAGGAAGGCGGTGCCGGTGGCCGTGAGCCACTGACTGGTGTTGTCGGTCGGGAACATCTCCGTTCCGAGGCGCCCGGTGGCGGCCAGATAGCCGCGGATGGCGAACAGGACCACGGTCGGTGCGAACAGCGCCGCCAGGATCGCGCCGGAGACCAACTGCTCGCGCCGCCACAGGAGCAAGCCTTCCCGGACCAGCAACACATCACAAACCATGACCAGGACGGCGATGAGAACGACCCGCTTGGCAAAGCCTTCGGGCTCGTTCCACAGGAACAGCGGGACGGCGGCGGCGGCGATCGCGAGCAGATAGAGCAGCGGCCGGGCAGGGCGCCCGGCGAAGCTCCTCACCCCGAACAGGATGAGCAGATAGCCGGTCCAGCTGACCGTATTGGCGAGCGGGATCGAGATGATGTCCGGGATGCTGCCCCGCAGGCCGACGCCGATCAGGCCGAGGCCGATCAGGATGTTGCTCAGCCCCCACCAGAGCGGCCAGCGTTCGAAGCGGCCGGTGGCATAGGCGGACAACTGCACGAAGCCGAGAATCACGCAGGTGAGAGCCCCTGCCAGATAGATCGTCCTCAGATCGAGCAACACGTCCCGCCAGTTCAAGTCGACTCACCGATCCTGCTAGCAGATCGGCGTGAACGTTTTGCCAATGAGATGCCGGGCATCCGTGTGATCAGGACATCTGCTCAGGCGACGATTACCTCGATCTTGACGATGCGTTTTCGGCGAAACGGCATCAGGCTTTCACAAATGCGGTTCGCTTTCGCCGTGCCCGAGTTGTCCTGTCGCGTCCTTGTCGCGTCCGGCAGGAAGGCTATTTTGGCGCTGGGGAAGCGGGGCTTGCATCTGCGGATGCGTTCAACCTGAGAGAGATTGTCATGCTGCTTTCCTTCAAGCGTTTCAGCGCGCTCGCCGCGTTTGCGGTCCTGTCCTGCGGCTCGTCCTTCGCCCAAAGCCAGGCCGACCAGCTTGCGATGGCCTATCAGGCCGGCCGCAACCAGCTCGGAATCCTGAGCTACTGTGCCGAGAAGGGCCATGTCGGCGCAGATGTCGTCGCGATCCAGGCCAAGGTACTGGCCCTGATTCCGCCTCCGGCCGACAAGAGCGCCGGCGACACCGCCGAGGCGGCCGGCAAGAAGGGCACGATCGCGATGATGGGCGTGACCCAGGACCTGGAAACGATCGCCAAGGCGCAGGGCGGCACCGCCGCGGCCTATTGCAAGCAGATCGGCGACGTCGTGCAGAAGGCTGCAGCCTCGCTGCCGAAGTGACATCGACGCGGCCTGCGCCTGCCAGATATTGGCAGGGCATGGCTTGACCTGAACTTTGGTTGAGGCCGTATCGACCCGGCTCCTGCATCTACATCAAGGGAGCCGGGCATGCCCGATCAGCCTGTCGTCAACATCAGCGTCATCACACCGAAGCCGGAACACTTCGCCGAGTTCATGGAGCTTCAGCTTGCCCAGCATCGTGCCGTGCGCGGCAAGGTCGAGGGGCTGATCGGCGGGCGCCTGTTCCGCTCGCGCGAGGATCGCGACGTCGTCCTGGTGACGATGTTCGAATCCGAGGAGGCGGCGCTGCGCTTTGCCCGCGACGAGCGTCTCACCAGTCATCTGGCGCGCGTGCGCCCCTTGCTGGAACGTGCCGTGCCGGGAGCGTATGACGTCGCTTATGAGGTCGGCTCGCTCTGACGAGCCGACTGCAAGCCTTGCAATTGCGCGCCATCGCGTGTATGGCGCGCCTCATTCCACATGGGAAGCATCACCTCGACACCGAGGCGTTCCGGTGACTGGCCAGTTCATGGCCGGCTCATTCGCTCCCCAGAGGCTCAACCGGAAGGACAAGAATACCATGGCTCTGCCTGATTTCTCCATGCGTCAGCTGCTCGAGGCCGGCGCCCACTTCGGCCACCAGGCTCACCGCTGGAACCCGAAGATGTCGCCGTTCATCTACGGCACGCGCAATAACATCCACATCCTCGACCTGTCGCAGTCGGTGCCGATGCTCTCGCGCGCCCTGCAGGCGGTCAGCGACACCGTCGCCCGCGGCGGCCGCGTCCTCTTCGTCGGCACCAAGCGCCAGGCGCAGGACGCCATCGCCGACGCCGCCAAGCGCTCGGCCCAGTACTATGTCAACTCCCGCTGGCTGGGCGGCATGCTGACCAACTGGAAGACCATCTCGGCCTCGATCCAGCGCCTGCGCAAGGTCGACGAGCTGCTCTCCGGCGGCGGCTCCGGCCTGACCAAGAAGGAGCGCCTGATGCTGGCGCGCGAGCGCGACAAGCTCGAGAAGGCGCTCGGCGGCATCAAGGACATGGGCGGCACGCCCGACATGATCTTCGTGATCGACACCAACAAGGAGCAGCTGGCGATCAAGGAGGCTCAGCGCCTCGGCATCCCGGTCGCCGCCATCGTCGACTCGAACTCGGATCCGGACGGCATCACCTTCCCGGTCCCGGCCAATGACGACGCCGGCCGCGCCATCCAGCTCTATTGCGACCTGATCGCCCGTTCGGCCATCGACGGCATCTCGCGCGCCTCGGGCGACAGCGGCATCGATCTCGGCGCCGCCGAAGCCCCGGTCGTCGAGACCGCGCTCGCCGAGCCGGCTGCTGACTCGGTCGCGGCCTTCGAGCTGCTGACCGCGCCGCGCGGCGCGCCGGACGACTTCATGAAGCTCTCGGGCATGGGCCCGGAGATCGTTCAGAAGCTCAATGACGGCGGCATCTTCCACTTCTGGCAGCTCGCTGCCATGAGCCCGGCCGATGTCAGCAAGGTCGATCACGATCTGAAGCTTGCCGGCCGCATCGAGAGCCAGGGCTGGGTTGCCCAGGCCCGCGATCTCGCCGACGCCTGATAATCCGGATTGCGGCGCGTCATCGGCGCGTCGCACTTCGATACCTGACTAAGCCCAAGCAACGCCGACGCCGGAAACGGGCCGTCGGCGTTTGCCAATGGGGACGGATTTGGATTAGCGGCGCGCCACCGGGCGCAGGCCGCAAGATAAGCAAGGACGACGCAAATGGCTGCGATCACCGCCGGCATGGTGAAGGAACTCCGCGACAAGACCGGCGCGGGCATGATGGACTGCAAGGCCGCGCTCTCGGCCACCGACGGCAACATGGAAGCCGCCATCGACTGGCTGCGCGCCAAGGGCCTGTCCAAGGCCGCCAAGAAGGCCGGTCGCGTTGCCGCCGAAGGCCTCGTCGCCGTCGCCGTGCGCGGCCATAGCGGCGTCGTGGTCGAGGTCAACTCCGAGACCGACTTCGTCGCCCGCAACCTCGAATTCCAGGCGCTGGCCCGGACCATCGCCGATGTCTCGCTCGAGCGCGGCGGCGACGTCGAGGCTCTGGCCGCCCATCACTATCCGGGCGGCGGCACCGTCGCCGACGCGATCGCCAACGCCATCGCCACGATCGGCGAGAACATGACGCTGCGCCGCGTCGCGCAGGTCTCGGTCTCCTCGGGCGTGATCGGTTCCTATGTCCACGGCGCGATCGCCGACGGCCTCGGCAAGATCGGCGTCATCGTCGGCCTGGAGACCAGCGGCAAGGGCGACGAGCTCGCCGCGATGGGCCGCCAGCTCGCCATGCACATCGCCGCGACCAACCCGGTTGCGCTCGACCTCGCCTCCGTCGATCCGGCTGTGCTGGAGCGCGAGAAGGCGATTCTGGCCGAGAAGAACGCCGGCAAGCCCGAGCACGTCCTCGCCAAGATCGTCGAGAGCGGCCTGAAGAGCTACGCCAAGGAATATTGCCTGCTCGACCAGGCCTATATCCATGACGGCTCGAAGTCGGTCGCCCAGGTGCTGAAGGAGGCCGAAGGCAAGGTCGGCGGCCCGCTCAAGATCACCGGTTTCGCCCGCTTCGCGCTGGGCGAGGGCATCGAGAAGGAAGAGACCGACTTCGCGGCCGAGGTCGCGGCGGCCGGCGGCACCACGGGCTGACAAGCTCGTTGATAGCGTTCAGAAAGGCCGCGCCTCGCGCGGCCTTTTTTGTAAGTAGAGAAGGTCGGCCTACCGATTCGGTTGGGTCGTACGATGTGGCGCAAGCAGTGGAGAGCCCCGATGAGACCTAAACGCGTTCTCGTGAAGCTCTCCGGCGAAGCCCTTGCCGGACCTCAAGGAAACGGTCTCGACGGCGCTACGCTCACCGCGCTTGCCGCCGACATCGCCCATGCCTCGCGCGAGGGGGTCGAGATCGGCATCGTGGTCGGCGGCGGCAATTTCTTCCGCGGCGTCCAGGGGCTCACCAAGGGGCTCGACCGTACCAGCGCCGACTCGATCGGCATGCTGGGCACGGTGATGAATGCGCTCGCGCTCGAACATGCGATCGAGAGCGCCGGCGCCCCGGCGCGTGCCATGTCGGCGGTGCCGATGCCGTCGCTCTGCGAGAGCTATGCCCGCAAGCGGGCGCTCGACCATCTCACCAACGGCAAGGTCGTCATCCTTGGCGGTGGTACCGGCAATCCCTATTTCACCACCGACACGGGCGCAGCCTTGCGCGCGGCCGAGCTTGATTGCAGCCATCTCCTCAAAGCGACGCAGGTCGATGGCGTCTATTCGGCCGATCCGAAGACGGATCCGAGCGCGACCCGCTACGACACGCTGACCCATGAGGACGCGATCAAGCGCGACCTCAAGGTGATGGACACCGCCGCCTTCGCGCTCGCGCGCGACGCGGCGCTCACCATCGTCGTCTTCTCGATCGCAGCGCCCGGCATGCTCGCGGCCGTGCTGCGCGGCGAGGGCAGGGCGACCTACGTCACGCCGTGACGCTCAATAGCTCGGCCAGTTGCCGGGCGTCATGATCTCGAGCAGATGGCCGTCGGGGTCGCGGAAATAGATGCTGGTGCCGCCGCGATTCCAGCGCATGCGGCCTTCGATCTCGACGCCCTGCCGGCCGAGCTGCGTCTCCCATGCGGCGAGTTCGTTGGCGTCGACGGCAAAGCAGATGTGCAGCGGGCCATGGCCGTCATGCGGCGGGATGTTGCCACGCTCCGAGACCTGTGTCTCGACCGAGGCGCCGCGCAGGAACAGCAGCAGGACGTTCTGGCCGCCGATGTCATAGGCGAACAGCGTCCTGGTCCTGAGCATGGACGAGAGCTCCAGCGTCCCCTCATAGAACGCCGCGGCGCGGTCGAGGTCGTCGACATAGAGCGCGGTTTCGACGATGCGGTTCAGCCGGGGCATGGGATGTTCTCCTTGCAGGGCCGGGACCGTTCGTGCGGCCCTAGCTTGAGCTAGGATCTGTCCCCGGCCTTGGCCAGCACTCAGCGATCGTGCCGGCCATGCAAAAAGCCGGGGAGCTCCGATTCCGCTTGCGGACTCGTCGGGGAAAATGCTGTTGACGCATAAATCCTTGACCCTGGGGCGGGCGCTCGCCATGGTCGCGCGCATTTCCGGCTCCACTCGGCCGGTTTCGACAAGGTTTTGAAGACGATGGCCCAAACCACTTTCGATCTCGCCGATCTCAATCGCCGCATGGACGGCGGCGTGCAGAAGTTCAAGAGCGACCTGGCTTCGCTTCGCACCGGCCGCGCCTCGGCCAATGTGCTCGATCCGATCACGGTCGAGGCCTATGGCGCGCGCACGCCGCTGAGCCAGCTCGCCACCGTCAGTGTGCCGGAGCCGCGCCTGCTCTCGGTCCAGGTCTGGGACCGCAGCATGGTCCAGGCCGTCGAGAAGGCGATCCGCGAATCCGACCTCGGCCTCAATCCCCAGACCGAGGGGCAGGTGCTGCGCATCCGCATCCCCGAGCTCAACGAGCAGCGCCGCAAGGAGATGGTCAAGGTCGCGCACAAATATGCCGAGGACGCCAAGGTGGCGGTCCGGCATGTGCGCCGCGACGGCATGGACCTGATCAAGAAGCTGGAGAAAGACGGGCACATGCCCAAGGACGACGTCACCAAGCAGACCGACCTCGTCCAGAAGGCGACCGACAAGCATATCGGTGAGATCGACCAGGCGCTCGCCGCCAAGGAAAAGGAAATCCTGCACGTCTAAAGTGCGTGGCAGGGCGCCGTCCTGTATCATCGGTGCATGAACGTTCGGCCCAAAAGAGGCATTCGATGTCAGACGGCGCGCGCCCGGCAGTTCCCGCCCATGTCGCCATCATCATGGACGGCAATGGCCGCTGGGCGCAGATGCGTGGGCTGCCGCGACAGGAAGGGCATCGGCGCGGCCTGGAAGCGCTGCGGCGCACCGTCCGCAACGCCGCCGATCTCGGCATCCGCGTCCTGACGCTCTACTCCTTCTCGACCGAGAACTGGCGCCGGCCGATCACCGAAGTCTCGTTCCTGATGGGGCTGCTGCGCCGCTTCGTCGAGAACGATCTCGCCGAGCTGAACGAAGCCGGCGTGCGCGTGCGGATCATCGGCAACCGCGAGAACCTCCCGCCCGACCTGCGCGGGCTCGTGGAGCGGGCCGAGACGATGACCGAAGGCAATACCGGTCTCACTCTGGTCGTCGCCTTCAACTACGGCTCGCGCGACGAGATCGCGCGCGTCGCCCGGCACCTGGCGCAGGAGGTGGCTGCCGGCCGGCTCGCCCCCGAGGCGATCGACGAGACGATGCTCTCGTCGCATTTCGATACCGGCGAGTTGCCCGATCCGGATCTGGTGATCCGGACATCGGGCGAGACCCGCATCTCGAACTTCCTGCTCTGGCAGGCGGCCTATGCCGAATTCATCTTCACGCCGGTGCTCTGGCCGGATTTCGACCGCAAGGCGCTGGAGGAGGCGCTGGCCGAATTCCACCGCCGCGAGCGCCGCTATGGCGGGGTCGGGCAGCCGGCCGAAGCCAAGATGGGGGTCGCGTGAATGCGGCCGGCGCCGGCACGGGCGCATCCGAGCTTCGCCTGCGGGTCATCTCGGCGCTGGTGCTCGCGGCCGTCATCCTGGGCGTCACCTTGTTCGGTGGCTGGCCGTTCCGCCTGATCTGGACCGCCGTCGCCGGCCTCGTCGCCTATGAATGGCTCGCCATGGTCAGCCGCAGGAATGCGGTTGCGGTCGGCATCGGCGTCGGCTTGGCCGGGCTCGCGCTCAGCTTCCTCCACTTGAGCGGCGCGGCGCTCGCGGGCGTGTCGGCTTTGGCCGGACTGATCGCCGCGATCGTGACGACGCAGGCCGGCAATCAGCGCCTGCTCGAAGCGTGCGGCGTCGCCTATGCGCTCTGCTTCGCGCTGGTGACGCCGGCGCTGCGCGAGGTGCCCGAGCTCGGGCTCGCCTTGATCATCTGGACCTTCGCGGTGGTCTGGCTCACCGACATCGCCGCCTATTTCACCGGCCGGGCGCTGGGCGGGCCGAAGCTCCTGCCGAGCGTCAGCCCGAAGAAGACCTGGTCCGGCGCGCTTGGCGGCGCACTGGCCGGGACCCTGTGCGGGACGGCGGTCTGGGCCTGGTTCTTCCCGGGGCTGCCCTCGGGCCTCTGGCCGGTGCTCGCCGTCTCGCTCATGGCATCCGTCGCCAGCCAGGCCGGAGACCTGTTCGAATCGTCGATCAAGCGGCGCTTCGGCGCCAAGGATTCGAGCCAGCTGATTCCGGGCCATGGCGGCTTCCTCGACCGGCTCGACGGCTATTGGGCCGTGCTGGTCTTCGCCGGCCTGCTGCTTTATCTGGCGCGCCTGGGAAACTGATCACCTTATGCGCCGCACCGTCACCATATTGGGAGCCACCGGCTCCATCGGCCGCTCGACGCGCGCCGTCATCGCCGAGAATCCGGAGCGGTTGCAGGTCGCTGCGGTGGTCGCCGGCCGCGATGCCGTGGGGCTGGCTCGCATCGCCCGCGAGACCGGCGCAAGCTTTGCCGCGATCGCCGATGAAGGGCAGGGCGAAGAGCTTGCCGCAGCACTCGCCGGCAGCGGCATTCGCCACGGCGCCGGCCGGGAGGCGGTGCTCGAAGCGGTCTCGCGCGACAGCGATATCGTGGTCAGCGCCATTTCCGGGGCAGCGGGGCTGGAGGCGACCTTCGCGGCGCTGACGCCGGATCGGGTCGTCGCGCTCGCCAACAAGGAGAGCCTGGTCTGCGCCGGCGCTGCGGTGATGGCGCGGGCGAAGGCAGCCGGCACCCGCATCCTGCCGCTCGATTCCGAACACAACGCTTTGTTCCAGGTGCTGGGAGCCGAGCCGATCTCGGCGATCCGCACGATGACGCTGACTGCCTCCGGCGGGCCCTTCCGAACCTGGCCGGCGGAGAAGATCGCCGCCGCCACCCCCGAGCAGGCGCTGGCCCATCCGAACTATGCGATGGGCGCCAAGATCACGATCGACTCGGCCAGCATGATGAACAAGGGGCTGGAGCTGATCGAGGCCTCCTTCCTGTTCGGGCTCGGCGCCGACCAGCTCGAGGTGCTGGTCCACCCGCAGCAGATCGTGCACGGGCTCGTCACCTTCCGCGACGGCTCGGTCAGCGCCGGCATGGCGGTGCCGGACATGCGCGTCGCGGCCGCCCATTGCCTCGGCGTCGACGGCCGGCTTGATGCGCCGCAAAACCGCTTCCTCGATCTGGTCGCAGCCGGCCCGCTCGCCTTCGAACGTCCCGATCTCGGCCGCTTCCCGGCGCTGCGCCTCGCCATGGCGGCGCTCACGGAAGGGGGAGCCATGCCGGCTGTGCTGAACGCCGCCAACGAGATCGCCGTCCAGGCCTTTCTCGACCGCCGCATCGCCTTCCCTGCGATTCCCGCTTTGGTCGAGGCCGTCTGCGAGCAGTTGGCCGGCGCCTTGCCGTCGCCACCTTCCGACGTCACGGAGGCGCTCGTCGTTGACCACGATGCGAGAAACCGGACCCACACGCTCTTGTCCGGGGGCCGCTTCACTGTCACTTAGTGACTGAAGCTTGGAGAGTTTTATGGATATCGTCGGATCGGTCTGGCACGCGGCGAGCTTCCTGCTGGGCTATCTGCTGCCATTCCTGTTCGTTCTCACCCTCGTCGTGTTCGTGCATGAGCTCGGCCACTTCCTGGTCGGGCGTTGGTGCGGCGTCGATGTGAAGACCTTCTCGATCGGATTCGGCCGCGAGCTGTTCGGCTTCAACGACCGGCACGGCACGCGGTGGCGCTTCGCGGTGATTCCGCTTGGCGGCTACGTCAAGTTTTCAGGCGATGCGGACGCCGCCAGCTCCACCGACGGCGACGCGCTGGCGGGCATGAGCCGCGAGGAGCGCGAGCGATCCTTCCCGGCGCAGTCGATCGCGGAACGTGCGGCGATCGTCGCCGCGGGGCCGATCGCCAATTTCCTGCTCGCCATCCTGATCTTCGGCGGAACGGCTTATTTTCTCGGCAAGCCGGTGCTGGCGCCTCGCGTCGATGCCGTCACGGTCGGCGGGGCCGCGGCACGCGCCGGGCTGCAGTCGGGCGACCTCATCCAGCTGGTCGACGGCCGCGAGGTCAAGAGCTTCGCCGATCTGCAGCGTGCGATCTCGATCCGGCCAGGCGAAACCTTCCCGATCACGGTCGAGCGTGGCGGCACGGCCGTCGTCCTCTCGGTGACCCCGGACCTGGTCGAGACCTCCTCGCCGCTGGGCAAGCAGCGGCTCGGGATCATCGGAGTCCAGGCCTCGGCGAAGCCAGAGGACTGGACGACCCAGCATTTCAGCCTGGGCCAATCCGTCATGCTCGGCCTGAGCGAGACCTGGTTCGTGGTCGAGCGGACCTATGACTACATCGCCAAGCTGATCAAGGGGAAGGAATCGACCGACCAGTTGTCGGGGCCGATCCGCATTGCCCAGGTCTCGGGCATGGTCGCCTCCAGCGGCGGCCTGCTGGCGCTGATCAATCTGGCGGCGCTGCTCTCGGTCTCGATCGGATTGATGAATCTGTTCCCGGTGCCGATGCTGGATGGCGGGCACCTGCTGTTCTATGCGATCGAGGCGGTGCGCGGGAAACCGCTGAGCGAGCGCGCGCAGGAGCTCGGTTTCCGGGTCGGACTCGGGCTCGTGCTGATGCTGATGCTGTTCGTGACCTGGAACGATCTCGTCCACGTCCGCTCACTGCTGTGAGCCCATGTAAGCCTGGTGCAAGCCAGCTTGCGCCAGGCTGACATGATTGGCGGCCAAGGCTGCCCGCGTCGATGGATTGTGGCTTTTTATGGCCTGTTTTCGTGGGCCTGGCCGGTTTTTCGACTGGCGCGCGTGACCTACCAGCAACGACCGCCGCAAAAATCTTTTGTTAACGACAATGGCGGTTTGCACCCCGCAGGAAACTTTGTAGAAGCGTTTGGTCTTCAATGTCGCCAAGCCTCGCCCGTAGCGGGGCTCCCCGTTCGCGGGGTGGTGACCCAAAGAATGGAATAGGCGACCCGATGACGTCGACGCTTCAGAGCCGGTCCTTGCGCATGCGGCTCTCTCGATCAGTCGGACTTGCGGCCGTCATGGTGGCCGTCAGCGGTGGCGTGGTGTTCGCGCAGTCCGTGATTGTCCAAGGCAACCGTCGTGTCGATGCGGAGACGATCCGCTCCTATGCGACAGGGCAGGGCTCGAACAGCCCGCAGGAGATTCGCCAGAATCTCATGGCGACGGGCCTGTTCTCCAATGTTCAGGTCAGCCGCCGCGGCGCGCAGACCGTCGTCTCCGTCCAGGAAAACGACTCGATCAACCGCGTCGCCTTCGAGGGCAATCGCCGCCTGAAGAGCGACGTGCTGCTCGGCCAGGTCCAGTCCAAGGCGCGGGGCCCGCTGAGCCAGCAGCTCATCGACGCCGACGTCGAGCGTCTCAAGGACGTCTATCGCCGCGCCGGCTACGGTCTGGCTACGGTCAGCGGTCGCATCCAGCCGCTGCCGAACGGCCGTTCGGACGTGGTCTTCACCATCTCCGAGAGCGGCAAGACGGGCATCAAGTCGATCAATTTCACCGGCAACGGCGTCTATTCGTCGTCGCGCCTGCGTGGCTTGATGACCTCGACCGAGTCGAACTTCCTGAGCTGGATCAAGACCTCCGACGTCTATGACCCCGACCGGATCAATTCCGACCTTGAGCTGATTCGCCGCTACTACCTGAAGAACGGCTATGCCGACTTCCGCATCGTCTCGAGCGATGCGCGCTTCGACGATGCGGCCGGCGGCTGGGTCGTCGACGTTACCGTCGACGAGGGGCCGCAATACAAGGTTGGCAACGTCACGGTCGATTCCCGGCTGCGCGACGTCGATCCGGCTGCGCTCCAGTCGCTCGTGAATACCTCTGCCGGCGATACCTACAACGCCGAGGCCGTCGAGCGCTCGCTGGTCACCCTGACCACCGAGGTGGCCAAGCGCGGCTATGCCTTCGCGCAGGTTCGCCCGCGCGGCGAGCGGGACGCGGCCGGCCAGCAGATCGGCATCACCTATGTGGTCGAGGAAGGTCCGCGGGTCTATGTCGAGCGCATCAATGTGCGCGGCAACACCCGCACCCGCGACTATGTCGTCCGCCGTGAGCTCGATCTCGGCGAAGGCGATGCCTACAACAAGGTCTTCATCGACCGCGCCGAGCGTCGCCTGAACAATCTCGGCTTCTTCAACAAGGTTCGCATTACCAACGAGCCGGGCAGCGCGCCCGACCGCGTGGTCGTCAACATCGACGTCGAGGACAAGGCGACCGGCTCGTTCTCGATCGCGGGCGGCTACTCGACCTCGGACGGCATCATCGGCGAGGTCTCGCTGTCGGAGTCGAACTTCCTCGGTCGCGGCCAGTTCGTCCGTATCGCCGGCACGATGGGCCAGCGGACCCAGGGCATCGACTTCTCGTTCACCGAGCCGTATTTCCTCGGCCATCGGATCGCAGCGGGCTTCGACCTGTTCTCGAAGTTCAACGACAACACCAATATCGGCTATTTCGAGAGCCGGGTGACGGGCGGTCAGGTTCGTTTCTCCTTCCCGATCACGGAAGAGTTCTCGATCACGCCGCGCTATTCGATCTACACGACCGAGATCAAGATTCCGAACACCTATTCGAAGCCGTATAACGACTGTACTTTCCCGCTCGACGGCATCACGCCCGGAACGCCTGGCGGGTCGGCCGCCTCGCAGACCTTCAGCTGCTTGACGAACGGCGAAGCGACGGTCGCGGTCAAGGAGGCCCAGGGCTCGACCCTGACCTCGCTGGTCGGCCTGAACTTCAATTACAATTCGCTCGACAACTACCAGAACCCGCGCAACGGCTTCGTCGCCGAGCTCAAGCCGGAATTCGCTGGTGTCGGCGGCGATTCGAAGTTCCTGCGCGTCAGCGCCGATGCCCGCTACTACAAGGAGTTCCTCGAGGACTTCGTCGGCATCGCCCGTCTCCAGGGCGGTCACGTCCAGGCTACGAGCGGCGATCTGCGCATGATCGACCACTACTTCCTCGGACCGACGCTGGTGCGCGGCTTCGCGCCGTCCGGCATCGGCCCGCGTGACCTGCGCAACGATCCGACCGCGAACGCGCTCGGCGGCACCACCTATTTCGGTGGTTCGCTCGAAGTGCAGTTCCCGATCTTCGGATTGCCGCGCGATCTCGGTCTGAAGGGCGCGATCTTCGCCGACGCCGGTACGCTGTTCAACTATGACGGTGGCCGCAAGGTCGCCGGCAACTTCTGCCCGGCGGGCAGCGAGGCGCGGCAGTTCAACGTCTCGATCGACCAGACCTACGGCCTGCCGTTCCAGAACAACATCGCCTGCGTGCGTGACAAGAACGTGCTGCGCTCCTCGGTCGGCGTGAGCTTGCTCTGGCAGTCGCCGCTCGGCCCGATCCGCTTCGACTACGCCTATGCGCTGTCGAAGGATGACGGCCAGTTCGGCACCGATCCGGTTACCGGCCTCACCGGCAAGTTCGGCGGCGACCGGGTCCAGGCCTTCCGCTTCTCGGGCGGCGCCCGCTTCTGACCGGCGGGGCGCTTCCCGCGCCCCGCAACGGACCATCTTATGGCAGATCCCAGTTTCTTTCCGATCGCGACCTCGCTGTCCTTCAGCGAGGTCGCTTCCTTGTCGGGTGTCGGCTTGCCCGACGGCGCCGACCCCGAGCGCCGGATCGAGGGCGTTGCGCCGCTCGAAACCGCTGGCGGCAGCGATGCCGCCTATATGGACAATCCGAAATATGTCGCGGCCCTGGCGGGGACGACGGCGGCGCTCTGCTTCGTCTCGGCGCGCTTCGCCGAGCGCGTGCCGGCCGGCACCGTCGCGCTGGTCACGCCTGCGCCCTATCATGCCTTCGCCAAACTGCTGTCGACCTTCCATCCGCAGGCGCTGCGGCCGGGCTCGATGTTCGGCTCGGCCGGCGTCGCACCCGGCGCCTTCGTGCATGCGACGGCAAGGCTCGAAGCCGATGTCACGGTCGATCCCGGCGCCGTGATCGGCCCCGGCGCGGAGATCGGCGCCGGCACGGTGATCGGTCCGGGCGCGGTGATCGGCCCGCAGGTGCGGATCGGGCGGCACTGCGCGGTCGGCGCCGGCTCGACGCTGCAGGCGGCCTTGATCGGCAACCGTGTCATCATCCATCCCGGCGTGCGGATCGGCCAGGACGGCTTCGGCTTCGCCATGGGGCCGAAAGGGCACATGAAGGTACCGCAGGTCGGCCGCGTCATCATCCAAGACGATGTCGAGATCGGCGCCAATACGACGATCGATCGCGGCGCCAGCCGCGACACGGTGATCGGCGAGGGCAGCAAGATCGATAACCTCGTCCAGATCGGCCATAACTGTGTGGTCGGGCGGCATTGCGTCATCTGCGCCCAGGTCGGCATGGCGGGCTCGAGCACGCTCGAGGATTTCGCCGTGCTCGGTGGGCAGGTCGGACTGGCGGGCCATCTGACGATCGGGATGGGCGCGCAGATCGCGGCGCAGAGCGGCGTCGCCGGCGATGTCCCACGTGGTGCGCGCTATGGCGGCTACCCGGCGCAGCCGGCCTTGAGCTGGGCGCGCGAGGCCGCCTTGCTCAAGCAACTCGTGGCCAAGCGCGGCAAAGGGCCGAGTGGCGGCGAAAACGCTTGATCTCACGCCGACTTCCGGCAAAAGCAGCTTTACGTGACAGGTGACGTGCTTCGGCGCGGGGCGCAGGGCGTTCGAGGAGAAACGACACGATGACGGATGCGACGAAAGCGCTCGGCGTGGCCGATATCCAGAAGATCATGGCCTGCATTCCGCATCGCTATCCGTTCCTGCTGGTCGACAAGGTCGTCGAGATCGACGGGGACGCGTCCGGCGTCGGCATCAAGAACGTTACTTTCAACGAACCGCAATTCACCGGCCATTTCCCGGGCCGCCCAGTCTTCCCCGGTGTTCTGATGATCGAAGCCATGGCGCAGACCGCGGGCGTGCTCGTCGTCAGCGCGCGCGGCAATGACGATCTGGCCGTGACGACCGTGCTGTTCACCACGATCGACAAAGCGAAGTTCCGCAAGCCGGTCGTTCCCGGCGACACGCTGCGCTTCCACCTCACCAAGCTGGCGCACAAGCGCAATATCTGGTTCTACCGCGGCGAGGCCAGGGTCGACGGCGTGCTGGTCGCCGAGGCCGAGCTGTCGGCCATGGTCGTGTGAGCAAGGGGACCGCGATGCACGCTCCCGTTCCCGACCAGCCGCAGGATACTGCCATGAGCACATCGATCCATCCGATGGCGATCGTCGATCCGGCCGCCAAACTCGGGGCCGGCGTCAAGGTCGGCCCGTTCTGTACGGTCGGCCCCGATGTCGTCCTTGGCGACGGCGTCGAGCTGATCAGCCACGTCGTCGTTGCCGGGCGTACGACGATCGGACCACGCACCAAGATCTATCCCTTCGCCTCGATCGGCCACCCGCCACAGGATCTGAAGTACAAGGGCGAGCTGTCGACGCTGGCGATCGGCGCCGATTGCGTGATCCGCGAAGGCGTGACGATGAATCCAGGCACCGAGGGCGGCGGCATGAAGACCGTCGTTGGCGATCGCGGCCTGTTCCTGGCCAACTCGCATGTCGGTCATGACAGCGTGATCGGCAACAACGTCATCTTCTCGAACAACGTCATGTGCGCCGGGCACGTCACGGTCGGCGATTTCGTCATCGTCAGCGGCGGCACCGGGCTGCAACAGTTCGTTCGGATCGGCGATCATGCCTTCATCGGCGGCGGTTCGGGGGTCCTGCTCGACGTCATCCCATTCGGCATGGTGCGCGACAACCCGGCCCATCTCGCCGGGCTCAATCTCGTCGGCCTGAAGCGCCGCGGCTTCTCGCGCGAGCAGATCCACGAACTGCGCCGCGCCTATCGCCTGCTCTTCGCCGACGAAGGCACGCTCTCGGAGCGCGTCGAAGACGTCGCTGCCGAATTCGCCGAACACCCGCTGATCCACGAGATCCTCGATTTCATCCGCGCCGGCGGCGATCGGGGGATTTCGGTGCCGCGCGACGTCAACGCGCCCGAACGGTGAGCACAAAGGCGGCCGATGCGGCAGGACGGCCGCAGGGACGGCGCATTGCCGTCCTGGCCGGCCGCGGTGATTATCCGGTGCGGGTTGCCGGCGCGGCCACGGCGCAGGGCGCCAGCGTCTATGTCGCTGTGCTCTCCGGCGCGGGCGATCCGGCCGACTATGCCGCCTATGACGCCAAGGAGTATCGTCTTGGCCAGCTCGGGCGTTTCCTCGACGAGATCAAGCGTCGCGAGATCGACGAGGTCGTCATGGTCGGCGCCTTGCCGCGGCCGAGCTTCGGCTCGCTGGCTCCGGAATTGTCGACCCTGAAATACCTGCCTCACTTCGCCCGTGCCTTCCAGGGCGGCGACGATCATCTGCTGCGCGGCGTCGTCACCTTCTTCGAGGGCCAGGGGCTACGCGTGCTCGGGCCGGCCGATCTCGCGCCCGATCTCGTCGCGCCGGTTGGAGCGCTTGGGCGTCACAAGCCTGCGGCCGTCGCGCGCGAGGCGATCGCGACCGGCTTCAATCTGCTTGCGGCGCTCTCGCCCTTCGACATCGGGCAGGCGGCGATCATCGCCGATCATCGCGTCGTCGCCGTCGAGGCGGCGGAAGGAACCGACGCGATGATCGAGCGTGTCGCCGGCCTCGTCCAGTCGGGGCGCCTCAAGCCAGGTAAGGGCGACGGCGTGCTGGTCAAAGCGCCCAAGTTCGGGCAGGACCTCAGGGTCGACATGCCGGCGATCGGCCCGGAGACGGTGGCGCGCGTCGCCGCCGCCGGCCTTGCCGGCATTGCGGTCAAGGCCGGCAGCGTGCTGATCGGCGATCGCGAGCGGCTGGCGACGCTGGCGGATACTTCCGGCCTGTTCATCGAGGGCGTGGCGTGAGCCGTCCGTTCAGGCTGTTCGTCGTCGCCGGCGAAGCCTCGGGCGATGCGCTCGGCGCACGCTTCGTAGCGCGGCTGCGCGAGGTGCTGGGCGACCGGCCGCTTGAGCTGTCGGGCGTCGGTGGCGAGGCGCTGATCGCCGAAGGGCTGCATAGCGTCTTCCCGCAGGAAGATATCGCCGTGATGGGCTTCGGCCCGGTGGTAGCGCGCTTGCCGCTGCTGCTGCGCCGGATGTCGGACGCGGCGCGCGGCGCTGCTGCCTTCAAGCCGGACCTCTTGCTCACCATCGATGCGCCTGATTTCAGCCTGCGCGTCGCGAAGAAGCTGAGGCGGCTCGCGCCCACCGTGCCGATCGCGCATTGGGTCTGCCCGAGCGTATGGGCCTGGCGGCAAGGCCGGGCCAAGCGGATGAAGCCGCATGTCGACCGGATCCTGGCGCTTCTGCCGTTCGAGCCGGCGGCGCTGGAGCGGCTCGGCGGTCCTGAAACCGTCTATGTCGGCCATCCCTTGATCGAACGGCTGCAAGAGTATCGGCCGGGGCCGGATGAGGCTGCGCGCCGCGACGACGAGGAAGCGCCGACCATCCTAGTCCTGCCCGGCAGCCGGGGCTCGGAGATCCGGCATCTGCTGCCGCCTTTCGGCGAGGCGGTGGCACTGGTCGCCGAGCAATTGCCGCGCGCCCGTTTCGTGCTGCCTGCGGTGCCGCGTCTGGTCGAGCCGATCGCGCAGCTCACCGCCGATTGGCGCGTCAAGCCGGAGATCGTGACGGGCGAGGCGGCGAAGCTCGCGGCTTTCCGCGAGGCGAGGGCGGCGCTGGCAGCTTCAGGCACTGTGACGCTCGAACTGGCGTTGGCGCAGGTGCCGACCGTCGCGGCTTATCGCGGCGCCAACTGGGAAGCCGTCCTCGCGCGGCGCCTCATCAAGCTGCCGAGCGTGATCCTGCCCAATCTGATCATCGGCGAGAGCGTTGTGCCGGAGTTCATCCAGGACGAGGCTTCGCCGCAGGCCCTGGCGGCGGCGCTTCTCGCCGCGATAGCCGACGGCCCGGCGCGCCAGCGCCAGATCGACGGTTTCGTCACTGTCGAGCAGAATATGCGCAGCGCCGGCCCGAGCCCGGCGGCGAACGCCGTCGATGCGGCGCTCACCCTTGTTCGGGAGCCGACAGGCGGTTGACAGTCGACTACTCGACGACTGCGCCCGACGCCTTGGCGATCGGACCCCATTTCGCGAGTTCGGCCTTGACGTGCTCGCCGAGCGCTTCCGGTGTCGAGCCGACGATCACGGCGCTGACGTCCTCCAGCCGCTGCTTCACATTGGCGTCCTTGAGCGAGTCGTTGGCGGCGGCGTTGAGCTTGTCGACGATCGGGCGCGGCATGTTGGCGGGACCGAACAGCGCGTTCCAGGTGTAGGTCTCGTAGCCGGCGAGCCCGCCCTCGGCGATGGTCGGCAGGTCCGGGAAGGAGGAGACGCGTTCCTTGGTGGTGACGCCGATGGCGCGCAACTGGCCGCTGCGGATGAATTGGGCCGAGGAGGGCAGGTTGTCGAACATGATCGGCACCGCGCCGGAGACGACGTCGTTCAGTGCCGGGCCGGCGCCGCGATAGGGGACATGGTTCATGCTGACGCCGCCGAGCGACTTGAACAGCTCGCCGGAGAGGTGCAGCGGCGTGCCGACGCCGGAGGAGGCGTAGGAGTACTTGCCGGGATTGTCCTTCAGCAGCTTCAGCACCTCCGGCACGGTCTTGGCCGGGAAGCTCGGATGCACGACCATGACGTTCGGCACCACTGCGAGCAGCGAGATCGGGGTGAAATCCTTGACCGCGTCGAAGGTGACGGTCTTCAGGATCGCCGGGTTGAGCGCATGGGTCGAGATCGTGCCGAGCAGCATGGTGTAGCCGTCGGGCGTGGCGCGGGCGACCGCGGTCGAGCCGATATTGCCGCCGGCACCGGCGCGGTTGTCGATCACGATCGATTGGCCGAGCAGTTCGCCCATCTTCTGGCCGACCAGGCGCGCGACGATGTCGGTCGAGCCGCCGGCGGCGAAGGGCACGATCAGCGAGATCGGCCGCGTCGGGAACGGAGCCTGAGCGAAGGCGGTGCCGGCAAGAGGCAGGGCCGACGCACCGGCCAGGAAGCCACGGCGGCTGAGACCTTCGGTTTTCGACATGGGCGATAAACTCCTTTTGCGGGTCGGCGACTGTAGCGCGCTGGACGCAACCGTCATTTGCGTTTGATGCATCAATCTCTGGAAACAATAAAGGCCGCGACGGGGTTCCGTCGCGGCCTCGCTTGTCTCAGGTCGCTGCTGCTCAGCGGCGGCCGATCGGGGTGTAGTCGCGCTTCGGGGCGCCGGTATAGAGCTGGCGCGGACGGCCGATGCGCTGGGACGGATCCTCGATCATCTCCTTCCACTGCGCGATCCAGCCGATGCTGCGCGCCAGCGCGAACAGCGCCGTGAACATCGAGGTCGGGAAGCCCATCGCCTTCAGGGTGATGCCCGAATAGAAGTCGATGTTCGGATAGAGCTTCTTCTCGATGAAGTACTCGTCGTGCAGGGCGATGCGCTCGAGCTCCATGGCGACGTCGAGCAGCGGATCGTCCTTGATGCCGAGCTCGGCCAGGACCTCATGCGTGGTCTTCTGCATAATCTTGGCGCGCGGATCGTAGTTCTTGTAGACCCGGTGGCCGAAGCCCATCAGGCGGAACGGATCGTTCTTGTCCTTGGCCTTGGCGATGTATTTCGGGATGTTGTCGACGCTGCCGATCTCCTCGAGCATCTTCAGCGCCGCTTCGTTGGCGCCGCCATGCGCCGGCCCCCAGAGGCAGGCGACACCGGCCGCGATGCAGGCGAAGGGGTTGGCGCCGGAGGAGCCGGCGAGCCGGACCGTCGAGGTCGAGGCGTTCTGCTCATGGTCGGCATGGAGGATGAAGATCCGGTCGAGCGCGCGCGACAGCACCGGGTTGACCTTGTACTCCTCGGCCGGCACGGCAAAGCACATGCGCAGGAAGTTCGAGGTGTAGTCCAGCGAGTTCAGCGGATACACAAAGGGCTGGCCGATCGTGTACTTGTAGGCCATCGCCGCCAGCGTCGGCATCTTCGCGATCATCCGCATCGATGCGATCATGCGCTGCTGCGGATCCGAGATGTCGGTCGAGTCGTGGTAGAAGGCCGACATGGCGCCGACCGAGGCGACCAGAACCGCCATCGGATGCGCGTCGCGACGGAAGCCCTGGAAGAAGCGGGCCATCTGCTCGTGCACCATGGTGTGGCGCGTGACGCGATAGTCGAAATCCGCCTTCTGCGCCGCCGTCGGCAGCTCCCCATAGAGCAGGAGATAGCAGGTCTCGAGGAAGTCGCCGTGCTCGGCGAGCTGCTCGATCGGGAAGCCGCGATAGAGCAGGACGCCCTCGTCGCCGTCGATATAGGTGATCTGCGACTCGCAGCTCGCAGTCGAGGTGAAGCCGGGATCGTAGGTGAACATCCCGGTCTGGCCGTAGAGCTTGCCGATGTCGATGACCGAAGGCCCGATCGAACCCGTTTTGACCGGCATGTCGACGGTCTTGCCGTCGACAGTCAACTGGCTGGTAGTTCCGCTCATGGATCCGATCCTTTCAGGCTCGCTCTTCAGTCATGTCCCGGTCGGACGGAAACGCCGGCCGCTCATCTGCAATCAGGCGTCATCCGAACGTCCCACGATGACGGCTCCGTGACGGAAAACCTGGAAGCGGACAGGCGGGAAGGGTTCATCGGACTGATTTTGAAGCATTTTTTATGCCGGACCGGCAGCGGGAGCAGCCGGTCCGCAGCGCGTTGCTAGACCAATTCGGCGAGGGGTTCAACCGACCGGCCATTAGCCTTTCTGGGAGCGATCAGGCCGCGTCGGCGAGGCGCGCCAGCACCTCGTCGCGGCCGAGCACGGCCATCACGTCGAACAGGCCGGGCGAAGTGGTCTTGCCGGTCAGCGCCGCGCGCAGGGGCTGCGCCACCTGGCCGAGCTTGACGCCGCTCTCCTCGGCGAAATCGCGGATCGCGCTTTCCAGCGGTGGCGGCGCCCAATCGGCGACCGCCGAGAGCTTTTCCGCCAGTTTCGGCAGGCGCTGGCGCGCCGCGTCGTCGAGCAGGGCGGCCGCCTTGGGCTCCAGCGCCAGCGGACGCTGGGCATAGAGATAGGAGGCGCTGTCGATCAATTCGATCAGCGTCTTGGCGCGCTCCTTCAGGCCGGGCATGGCCGCCATCAGCTTGGCTTCCAGCTCCGGAGCAGGCTCCGTGCCGATGCCGCGCGGCGGGCCGATCTCCGACCAAATCGCCTTCAGCGCGCTCATCAATTCGTGATCCTCCGACTGGCGCATATAGAGGCCGTTGAGGCTCTCGAGCTTGGCGTAGTCGAAGCGGGCTGGCGAGCGGCCGATCGAGGAGAGGTTGAACAGCGCGATCATCTCCTCGGGGGAGAAGATCTCCTGGTCGCCATGACTCCAGCCCAAGCGCAGCAGATAGTTGCGCAGCGCGATCGGCAGATAGCCCATCGAGCGATAGGCATCGACGCCGAGCGCACCATGGCGCTTCGACAGCTTGGCACCGTCCGCCCCGTGGATCAGCGGGATGTGCGACATGCTGGGGACCTTCCAGCCGAGCGCCTGGTAGATCTGCGTCTGGCGGGCGGCATTGGTCAGGTGGTCGTCGCCGCGGATGATATGGGTGACGCCCATGTCGTGATCATCGACGACGACGGCGAGCATATAGGTCGGGTTGCCATCCGAGCGCAGCAGCACGAGGTCGTCGAGATTCTCGTTCTGCCAGGTGACGCGGCCCTGGACCTCGTCCTCGACGATCGTCTCACCGGTCTGCTCGGCCTTGAGCCGGATCACCGGTTTGACGCCTTCCGGCGCGGTGGCCGGATCGCGATCACGCCAGCGCCCGTCATAGCGCAGCGGCTTGCCCTCGGCGCGCGCCTTCTCGCGCATCTCCTCGAGCTCCTGCGGCGTCGCATAGCAGTAATAGGCCTTGCCGGCGGCCAGCATCTGCTCGGCGACCTCGCGATGGCGCGCGGCGCGCTGGAACTGGTAGACGGTCTGCCCATCCCAATCGAGGCCGAGCCAGGCGAGGCCGTCGAGGATCGCGGTGATCGCGCCTTCGGTCGAGCGTTCGCGGTCTGTGTCCTCGATGCGCAGCAGCATCTTGCCGCCATGGCGGCGGGCATAGAGCCAGTTGAACAGCGCGGTGCGGGCACCGCCGATGTGCAGGAATCCGGTTGGCGACGGCGCGAAGCGCGTGACGACCGTATCGCTCATGAAAGGAGGCTCCGGAGGAACGGGTAAGCAAAAGACGAGGGCGGTTTCGATGCGAGCCTCGGCCGGGGCTGACATCCGGCGCCGCCGCTGTAACATGGCTTGCCGGCTGCCGTTAAGAGCCTCCTGCGGGGAGGGGGCACGATCATCGCGCGGCCGCGACGGGGGACGGATGCTCTCCTACGGGCCAGAACAGCGCCGTAGCAGGGTGGGCGCGCTGGCTCTGCCGGCGCGGTTGCGGCGCGTCGCCCATTTTGCCCAGCCGCTATCCGCCTCGTTGCTCGATTGGGGCGACCACTTCCGCAGAGCGATCGAAACCGAGATCGAGCGCCGCCGCCTGTTCAACTGGCTGCCGGTCTGCATGGGCGCCGGCGTGCTGCTCTATTTCCTGGCAGATCGCGAACCGGGGCTGGCCGCACCCTTGGCCGGGCTGGTGCTGTCCGCGCTCGCTGGCCTGCTGATGCGCCGGCGTCGAACCGTCATGGCGATCTGCATCGCAGTCGCCGCGGCCTTTGCCGGCTTTGCGGCTGCGACCTGGCGGACGGACAACATCGCGGCACCGGCGCTTGCCCGCAATCATGTAGGCAAGCTCACCGGCTTTGTCGAGGCGCTGGAGCAGCGTGAGAAGGGCGTGCGCATCGTCGTCCAGGTCACCGACTTGCCGGGCGTCGAGCCGGCGCAGCGGCCGCGGCGGGTGCGCGTCACCACACCGGTGACGACGCTGAAGCCCGGCGACCATATCAGCGCGACCGCGCGCTTGCTGCCGCCGCCCGGGCCGGCGCGTCCCGGCGGTTATGACTTCGCCCGCGATGCCTTCTTCCAGGGTGTCGGCGCGGTCGGCAATATTGCCGGCAAGATCGCGCTTGCGCCGGCGCCGATCCCGATGCCGCGCCGGCTCGCTCTGGCGGTCGCGATCGACCAGGCCCGCAACGCGCTGACCGAGCGCATCGCGACCAGCGGGGGCGGGCAGGCGGGGGCGATGGCGGCGGCGCTCGTCACCGGCAAGCGTGGGCTGATCAGCGAAGCGACCAACAACGATCTGCGCGCCGCCGGCATCTACCATATCGTCTCGATCTCCGGCCTGCACATGGTGCTCGCCGCGGGCACGATCTTCTGGCTGGTGCGGGCGCTGCTCGCGCTGTCGCAGACGGCGGCGCTGCATTGGCCGGTGAAGAAGCTTGCAGCGCTCGCCGCCATGCTCGGCGCCACCGCGTATTGCATCTTCTCCGGCGCCGATGTCGCGACCGAGCGTTCGCTGATCATGACGCTGGTCATGCTCGGGGCGATCCTGGTCGATCGGCCGGCGCTCTCCATGCGCAATCTCGCTCTGTCCGCGATCATCGTGCTGCTGCGCGAGCCGGAGGCGCTGCTCGGGCCGAGCTTCCAGATGTCGTTCGGGGCGGTGGCGGCGCTGATCGCCTTCGCCGAGCGTTGGCAGGAGCGGGCGCCCGATGCGGCGGCGGCGTCCTGGCCCTGGCCGCTGCGCCCGCTCTGGCTCTCGGCCGTCGGCATCCTCACCACCACCATGGTCGCCACCGCCGCGACGGCGCCCTATGGCGTCTATCATTTCCAGACCTTCAATCCGTTCGGCTTGCTCGGCAATGCGCTGGCGCTGCCCTTCGTCTCGCTGATCGTGATGCCGGCGGCGGTCTTCGGCGTGCTCGCCTATCCGTTCGGGCTTGACTGGCCGGCCTGGGCGCTGATGGGCTGGGCCTCGAGCTATGTGCTCCAGCTCGCCCATTGGGTCGCCGGCATCGACCGTTCGACCTTGGTGCTGCCGGCCTTCGGCCCGACCGCGCTGATCCTGTTCTCGCTGTCGCTGCTCTGGCTGACCCTGTGGACGACGGCGCTGCGTTTCCTCGCGGCGCTGCCACTGGTCGGTGGGCTGGCGCTGGCCTCGGCGCCGTCGCGGCCCGACATCCTGATCGAGCGCGACGGCTCGGGTGTGCTGGTGCGCGGGCCGGAGGGGAAGATGGTGCTGGCCGGCAAGCCGAGCCGCTTCGTGCTGATGCAATGGCTGCATGCCGACGGCGATTCACGCTCGCCTGATGATGTGGTGCTCCGCAATGGCGCCGCCTGCGATGCGCGCGGCTGCGTCATTCGCCTGCCGGATGGTCGCAGCGTCGCCTATACGCGCGATCGTATTGCCCTGGTCGAGGACTGCCAGCGCGCCGATCTCGTGGTGACCTCGCTCTATTGGACGGCACCTTGCGCCGCCCGCCTGATCGATCGCAGCGCGCTCGTCCGTGACGGCGCGACCGCCTACCACGCAGCCCGCGGCGGCTGGCGCGCGTTTACGGCCGACGAGGTCACGCGTCTTCGTCCCTGGACCAGGGTGCGGCCGGAACCGAGGCCGGCGCCGGAGCCCGCAGTTGCTCCCGCGCCGAGCCCCACAGCTGCAGAGCCGGCACAGGATCTGGAGGCGCTTCAGTAGCGCCGCATCAGGTTGACGAGCCGGCCCTGGATCTTGACCCGGTCGGGACCGAGCACGCGTGTCTCATAAGCCGGGTTGGCAGCTTCGAGCGCGATCGAGGAGCCGCGCTTGCGCAGCCGCTTCAGCGTCGCTTCCTCGTCGTCGATCAGGGCGACGATGATGTCGCCGGTATTGGCGGTGTCCTGCTTGCGGATCACGACGGTGTCGCCGTCGAGGATGCCGGCCTCGATCATCGAATCGCCGCGGACCTCAAGCGCGTAATGCTCGCCGCCGCCAAGCATGTCGGCCGGCATCGAGACGCTGTGGCTGCGTTCCTGGATCGCCGAGATCGGGGTGCCGGCTGCGATGCGGCCCATGACCGGGATCGAGACGGTCGAGCGCCCGCTCTCCTCGGCAGCCGGCGGGCGCGGCTTCGTCAGATTGACAGTCGGTGCTGGGGGCGGCGGAGTCTGGCCAAGGCCGCCCTGGACGATGGAGGGGCTGAAGCGGCCGCGCTGTGCCTGCGGCCCGCCGATGCCGTCCGGCATCTTGATGACTTCGAGGGCACGGGCCCGGTTCGGGAGCCGGCGAATGAAGCCGCGCTCTTCGAGCGCCATGATCAGCCGGTGGATGCCGGATTTGGAGCGCAGGTCGAGCGCATCCTTCATCTCGTCGAAGGAGGGCGGCACGCCGGATTCGCGCAGGCGCTCATGGATGAAGCGAAGCAGTTCGAACTGTTTGCGTGTCAGCATGGTCGCGCCGCTCGCCTCTCGGGCTGGAATCGAAACAAAGCACGAACACCATAGCTGTTCGCCTTGTGTTCCGCAAGGCGCTTCCTCCCGCAAGGTGAATGGATCAGCGCAGCCGGATGACGCGGCAGGGATCGCCTGACTTGGCCGGCTTGGCGAAAGCCGGGCGGATCACCAGCGCTTCGGCCCGCGACAGGTTCGCCAGCATCGAGGAATCCTGCTTGGCGAAGGGCCTGACGCGACGCTCGCCGCCTGCCGTCTCGATCGTGGCGCGCAGATAGTCCTGGCGCTCGTCATTGGCCGGCAGGTCGGTGGCGAGGATGGCGGGCTCGCTGCGATCGCGCTCGGGGTCGGCGATGCCGAGCAGAGCCTCGACCAGTGGCATTGCGAAGAGATGGCCGCAGACGATCGAGGAGACCGGGTTGCCGGGCAGGCCGAGCGCGACCATCGCGCCGAGCCGGCCCATCATCATCGGCTTTCCCGGGCGCATCGCGATCTTCCAGAAGCCGAGCGCCATGCCTTGCGCCTTCAGCGCCGCCTGGACGAGATCGTGCTCTCCGACCGAGGCGCCGCCCAGCGTGACCAGGACATCGGCTCCAGCCTCGCGCGCCGCCTCGATCTTGGCGGCGAGATCGGGGTGGTTGTCGCGGGCGATGCCGAGGTCGAGCGCCGTGCCGCCGGCCTGCTCGATCATTGCGGCGAGGGCGAAGCTGTTGGAAGCGACGATCTGGTCGGGACCGACCGGCTCGCCGGGCAGGACGAGTTCGTCGCCGGTGGCGAGGATCGCGACCAGCGGCTTGCGGCGGACGGACAGGGTTGGATGCCCCGCAGCGGCGGCGAGGCCGAGCGCAGCGCTGTCGAGCCGGCGGCCGGCCTTCAGCAGGATCTCGCCGGTCTCGAAATCGAGCCCGGCCGGGCGGATAAACTGGCCTTTGTTCGCCGGCTTGGTGACGCGGATGACCGGGCCGCCGACGCCCTCGGCGTGTTCCTGAATCAGGATCGCGTCGGCGCCGTCGGGGATGGGCGCGCCGGTGAAGATGCGCACCGTCTCGCCGGGGCCGATCGGGCCGGGAAAGCCGCGGCCGGCGGCGGATTCACCGATGACCTTGAGCTCCTTGCCCGGCTCGAGATCGGCGGCTCGGGTGGCATAGCCGTCCATGGCCGAATTGGCGAAGGGCGGTTGGGTCCTGAGGGCAATGACCTCTTCAGCCAGCACCCGGCCGGCGCAGTGCGCCAGCGGCAGCGTCTCGGACGGCGTCGGGCCGGGTATGCTGTCGAGCAGCGCCTTGAGCGCGACCGGGACAGGGGTGAGGCTCATGCCAGTTGTCCTGCGATCTCGTAGGTTCCGGACTTGCCGCCGGATTTATGCACGAGCCGGATGCCTTCGATATGCATGGCGCGATCGACCGCCTTCACCATGTCGTAGACGGTGAGACAGGCGACGCTGACGGCGGTCAGCGCCTCCATCTCGACGCCGGTCTTGCCGGTCAGCTTGACCTCGGCGCGGACGCGCACGCCCGGGAGCGTCTCGTCGATCGTGAGGTCGACTGCGATCTTCGAGAGCAGGAGAGGGTGGCAGAGCGGGATCAGTTCATGGGCGCGCTTGGCCGCCATGATGCCGGCGAGGCGGGCGGTACCGAGCACGTCGCCCTTCTTGGCCTCGCCGTCGCGGACGATGGCCAGCGTTTCGGCTTGCATCACGACATGGCCTTCGGCGACGGCGATCCGGACGGTCTCGGCCTTGTCGCCGACATCGACCATATGGGCTTCGCCCTTCTGGTCGAGATGGGTGAGGCGGCTCACGCCGCCGCCTCGGCGGCGTTTCCAGTCAGGAGCTGGCGGGTCGCGGCAGTAACGTCAGCCTGGCGCATCAGGCTCTCGCCGACCAGGAAGGTGTTGACGCCGCAGGCCTGCAGCCGGGCGATGTCGGCATGGCTGAAGATGCCGCTCTCGCCGACCAGCAGGCGGTCCTTCGGCACGCGCGGCGCCAGGCGCTCGGTGACGGCGAGGTTGAGCTCGAAGCTGCGCAGGTCGCGGTTGTTGATGCCGACCAGCCTGGTGTCGAGCTTGAGCGCGCGCTCAAGTTCGGCTTCGTCATGGACCTCGGCGAGCGCGGCCATGCCGAGCGCCTTGGCGGTAGCGTTGAGCTCGCGCGCGGCCGTGTCATCGAGCGAGGCCATGATGATCAGGATACAGTCGGCGCCCCAGCTCCTGGCTTCGAAGACCTGATAGGGCTCGAACATGAAGTCCTTGCGCAGGCCGGGCAGGCCGGAAGCGGCGCGTGCTTCAGCGAGGTATTCCGGCCGGCCCTGGAAGGAGGGCGTGTCGGTCAGCACCGAGAGGCAGGCGGCGCCGCCTTCGGCATAGGCCCTGGCCAGCGCCGGTGGATCGAAATCGGCGCGGATCAGGCCCTTGGAGGGCGAGGCCTTCTTGATTTCGGCGATCAGAGCCGGGCCGCCGGCGCGGTGCTTGGCTTCGAGCGCGCCGATGAAGTCGCGCGGCGTGGGCTCAGCCGCGGCGCGCTTCTCGATCTCGGCCTGGGGCACTGCGGCGCGGGCAGCCGCGATCTCCTCGCGCTTATAGGCCTCGATCCGCCTGAGGATATCGGACATGGGCAGCCTCACGCATTGGAGCTGGCGACCAGGGTCGCGAGCGCCGCCTTAGCCTTGCCATTGTCCAGCACCGCATAGGCCTGCGCCAGTCCCTCGCCGAGCGCAGCCGCCTTGCTGGCGACGACGAGCGCGGCCGCGGCGTTGAAGGCGGCGATGTCACGGAAGGCGCTCTTCGCCCCACCGAGCACATCCTGCAGCGCCTGCGCATTCTGCGCCGGCTCGCCGCCGCGCAGGTCCTCCGGCCTGGCGCGGGCGATGCCGACATCTTCGGGCGCGATATTGAAGCTCTCGATCCTGCCATCCTTAAGCGCGACGACGCGGGTCGGGCCGGTGGTGGTGATCTCGTCGAGGCCGTCGGAGCCGTGCACCGCCCAGACCGTCTTCGACCCCAGCGATTGCAACACCTTGACCATCGGCTCCAGCCAGGTCTCGGAGAAGGCGCCGATCAATTGCTGCTTGACGCCGGCCGGGTTCGAGAGCGGGCCGACGAGGTTGAAGATGGTGCGGGTGCCGAGCTCGGTGCGCACCGGCGCGACATGGCGCATCGAGGCGTGGTGGGTTGGCGCGAACATGAAGCCGACGCCGGCCTGCGCGATGCAGCGCTCGGTGCCGGCGGGTTCGAGCCCAACCTTGACGCCGAGCGCGGTCAGCACGTCGGCGGCGCCGGAGCGCGAGGACGCCGCGCGGTTGCCGTGCTTGGCGACCGGCACGCCGCAAGCCGCGACGATGATCGAGGCCAGCGTCGAGACATTGTAGGAGCCCGATGCATCGCCGCCGGTGCCGACGATGTCGATCGCGTCGGCCGGTGCCTCGACGGGGAGCATGCGGGCGCGCATGGCGGTGACCGCGCCGGCAATCTCCTCGGTGGTCTCGCCGCGCACGCGCAGCGCCATCAGGAAGGCGGCGGCCTGCGCGTTGGTGACCTCGCCGGAGAGCATGGATTCGAAGGCGTCGCGAGCCTCCTCGCGCGACAGCGAGGCGCCGGTCGCGACCTTGGCGATGAAGGGTTTGAAGTCGTCCATGGGAACTCGATCGATCAGGCTGTCGCGGAAAGGGCGGCTTTGTTGGTCTGGCGCGGCCATCGCTCGGCGAGATCGAGGAAATTGCGCAGGATCGTCGCGCCATGCTCCGAGGCGATGCTCTCGGGATGGAACTGCACGCCATGCACAGGCAGGTCGCGATGCGACAGCGCCATGATCATGCCGTCGCCGGATTCGGCCTCGATCGACAGTTCTGGCGGGCAGCTTTCCCTGCGGACGACCAGCGAATGATAGCGCGTCGCCTCGAGCGGGCCGTTGATGCCGTGGAACAAGCCGCGGGCGCGGTGCGTGATGGTCGAGACCTTGCCGTGCATCGGTAGCGGTGCGCGCACGACCTCGCCGCCGAAGACCTGGCCGATGGTCTGCAAGCCCAGGCAGACGCCGAAGATCGGCTTCCTGTCGGCGCCCTGGCGCACGAGATCGAGGCAGATGCCGGCTTCGTTTGGGGTACAGGGGCCGGGCGAGAGCACGATCGCGTCATGGTCGCCGGTGAGGGCGTCATCGACCGAGAGCGTGTCGTTGCGGCGCACGTCGACCTTGGCGCCGAGCCCGCCGATCAGGTGGACCAGGTTCCAGGTGAAGCTGTCGTAATTGTCGATCAGCAGGATGCGCATCACGTCCAGGCCGTTCCCACCCAGTTTCTCAGGGCTGCACATGCCCCCGAACGCGCGTGCGGGTCAAGCAGGAGGGCGCGGAGCTGGTCGCTCCGCGCCCTCGAAAGGCGTTCAATCGCGGCGGTGCCGGGCCGTCATTTCACCCGGCGGTAATGCGCCGTCATGAACTGGACCCATTGGCCATCCTCGCTTTTGCCGCGCGAGGACAGGACGTGATGGTCCGGGCTCTTGATCTCGACGATGTCCTGATAGGCCGCCGTCTTGCCGGGCTTGGTGAAGTCGGGGCCTTCGGTGTCGAGTGTCAGCACCGTGCCGTCGGCGCTGCGCGTGCCGGTGTAGACCCATTGGTTGCCCATCATCGAGCCGATGAAGGAGCCGACATAGCGTTCCTGTAGCGGATCGTAGCCGAGCGTGATCCGGGTCTTCGCCGGGCTGCCGTCGGGCATGCAGCCGGTGCCGTCGCCGACGAGCCAGAGCCCGCCGATGGACGAGTAGGACTGCGTGCCTGAAGACTTCATCGGCGGCTGGTCCGGACCCATCATGCACTCGCTTTCATAGGTCCATTCGCCGACGAGCTGGAGGAGCCAGTCATGCTCCGCCTGGGGCTTGGCCGGCATGCAGCCAGAGAGGTCACCGGCTTGCGGCTTGTCGAGTTCTGCTGCGTTGCTCATGGTTCTTCCTCCTTGGCTTTGCTTCTCTCTGGGTGAACAGTCGAATGCGCTGTGGTCAGGCCGCGGCAGCAACCAGTTGCGGCCGCTCGCTGGCCTGCTTGAGGGCGGCCAGGCCCTTCTCGAAATCGTCGCCGACCATGCGGTCCATGTTGAAGATCGTACCCATGACCTTGCCGATGAACGGGCAGGCGCCCTGCATGTGCCAGGTCACCAGCGTACCGCCCTCTGCGGGGGTGAGGCTGAAGGTGATCAGGTTGTGGCAGGCCATGGGCTTAGTCATGTCGAGCGTGACGGCGAGTTTCACCGGCGCCTGGACCTCGACGATAGCGAGTTCGCCAGTGCCGGCCTGCTTGTTTCCGTCGAAGACGTAGACGGCTCCAACGCCGGAGGTCGCACCCGGGAAGCTGCGCTTCATCGCCGGATCCTTCTTCTCATAGGGCGACCAGGCGCCCCATTCCTGGAAGTCCGCGAGCAGAGCGAAGATGCGCTCGGGCGTCGCCCGGATCGTCGCGGAACGGCTGACCTGGAAAACATCGGGCTTGCGTGCGGCGACAATGAGGATGCCGGCGACGAGGGCGAGCACGGCGACGGCAATGTATGTGAGCATGGCACTCTCCTGTGTTGCGTGGGTGCGGGTCAGGCGTCGAGACGGACGGGGAACAGGCGGCGCAGTCGCGGATCGCGCAGATAAAGACCGCCCCAGGCCAGAAGGCCGAGATAGAGGCCGAAAAAGAGATGGCTGAAGAGCGGGCTGCCGACGCGCAGATGCGTCGCCATGGCGCCGCCGAGCAGGCCGGTCAGCAGGATCGCGCCAAGCAATGACGTGCGCGGCAGCGCATAGAGCAGGGCGATGACCAGCGTCATCACGCCGAGCCCGCGCGCCAGCTCCGGCGAGCCGGAATAGCCGAGCTGCTGCATCGTCTCGGTGACGATGGCGAGCGGCGCGAGCTTGATGCCGCCGTCGAAGACCAGGAACGCGACGACGAGGCCGCTCATGATGCGCCCGGTCCAGAGCTGTCCGGTGGGGGGAGTGGTGGTCGGCATGGAAAGCTCCGATTTGGCAAGGCTCCGCCTGCCGGCTGCGGAGGCAGCCGGTGGGAAGCCAATGACGATGTGAATGGCGCCGGCTGCCCGGCGCCGATGCTTTACTTGGGCGCTGAGACCAAGGCCCAGAGCACGCCGAACGGGTCGCGGTACTGGCCGTAGCGGTCGCCCCAGAACATCAGCTCGACCGGGGTCACGACCTCCATGCCGGCCTCGACGCCACGCTTCCACCAGAAGTCGATGTCGTCGACGCGCAGGGTGAGGGTGAAGCCCTGTGGCTTTTCCCAGGCGTAGCCGTGCTCGGGATAGGGATCGCTCAGCATCAACGAGCCGTCGTTGACGTAGAGGTGGATGTGCATGGTCCGCCCCTTCTCGTCGATCGGCATGCGCGCCACTTCCTCAGCACCAAAGGCCTTCTGGTAGAATTCCGAGGCTTTCACCGCACCGTCGACGGCGAGATAGGCGACGACGCCGCCGCGGGTCTCGGGCTGGGCTTGCGGCTGGATGGCTTCTGCAGCTTGGGACATCGTCGAACTCCGATGGCGGGTTGGTAGGTGCTTCGCCTGAGATTCAGACCGGTTAAGTCCGGTCGGTTGCTGCAAGGACGTTGGCGGTCCGGGCGTTCCGACAGGGCGAGTGAAAATTTCTTCGCAACGCCATTTTGCAATCTATCTTGATGGCAAGATAAATCCGATATTGTCTCGATGTCAAGATATTTGCATCATGCCCCCTATCGGATTTGCGGAGGCGGGAATGAGCGACAGGACGGAGCAGGGCGGCGATCATATCGACCGGCTGCGCGGGCAATGGCAGCAGGAATTGCCGGAGCTGGATACCTCGCCCATGGCGGTGATCGGCCGGGCGCGCCGGATCACATTGCGGCTGCGGCCGGGAATCGAGGCCGTCTTTGCCCGCCATGGGCTCGATGCCGGCGAATTCGACGTGATCTCGACGTTGCGACGGGCCGGAGCGCCATGGCGGCTGACGCCGACCGAACTCTACCGCACGCTGATGATCTCCTCGGGTGGGCTCACGGCTCGCCTCAACCGTCTGGAGGCGGCCGGGCTGATCCGGCGGCGCGAGGCGGAGGAGGACAAGCGCAGCCTCCTGGTCGAATTGACCGAGGCCGGCCGCGCCAAGGCCGAGGCGACGTTCCGCGAGGACATGGCGCTGGAGAAGCACCTGCTCGCAGGGCTGAGTGCGCACGAGCAGGAGGAGCTGGCGGCGCTGCTGCGCAAGCTCGCGCTCAGTCTGGAGAGCGCCGACATCGGCTAGAGCGAGAGCGCGTTCGCCCTCAGCCCCCCGCCGGAGCGTGGCAGCAGGACGCTGACGCCTCCTCGCGCCAGCGGCCGGTCATGTCGGTCTTGCCGGGCGTATCGTAGCGGTCGTGCGGGCGGACCCAGTCGGTCAGGTTGCCGGCCGGGCCGGTCTCGTTGCGACCCTTCGGCGTCAGGTCGAGATACATATAGGTGCCGAGCAGCTCCTCGGCGCCGCGACCGAAGGTCGAGTAGGTCTGGTAGATCGTCCCATCCGTGTCCTTCTCGAAGACGGTATGGCCGGACAGGTCCTCCAGCGGCGAAGCGATCGTCTCGAAATTGTAGAAGGCGTTGGCGAGATGCTCCGGCGCGTAGGAGACGTCGAAATCGTAGTTGAAGTCGCTGCCATGGGACGAGACCCAGTGGAAGCGCCAGCCCATGCGGGTCTTGTAGGCCTCGATCTCGGCGAGCGGCGCCCGCGCCACCGCGACATAGGCGACGTCATGGCGCTCGAGATGCTGCAGCACGCCGTCGACATGGTCTGCCTCGAAGGAGCAGCCGACGCAGCCCTCGAACTGGCCGGGCGCGAGCATGAAGTGCTTGACGATGAGCTGGCTGCGGCCGCGGAAGAGGTCGGCGAGCGTCTGCTTCCCGGCCGGTGTATCGAAGACATAAGTCTTCTCGATCCGGATGCGCGGCAAAGCGCGGCGCTCGGCGGCGATGGCATCGCGTTGGCGCGTCAGCGCCTTTTCCTTGACGAGCAGGGCCTTGCGGGCGGCGATCCAGTCTTCCTTGCTGACGGTGGTCTGCGTCATGGTCGGTCTCCTCGCTGCATTGGCCGCTTCGGATCCTGAAGCTCAGGAGTCCGAGGCAAGCGGTTGTCATCGACGAGTTTTTGGCTTCGACCGTTCGTAGCCGACACCATTCGCTCGTCGCCCCTTTGAGGCAAGGACGAACGGGCGGGCGTTGTGCCGACATGGCACCTCAGAAATTTCAAGCACCGATCGCTCGCCGGTCTCAGCCGGCCGCGACCCGTCCGCTCTCGCGCATCAGCCGGTCGATATGCTGGCGGATATGGGCGGCCTCGCTGGCCGAGCCGGCCAGCGCAATGGCGCGATTGAAGGTCGTGCGCGCCTCGCGGTCGCGGCCGAGCTGCATCAGCAGCCAGCCCTTGAAGCCGAAGAAGTAGAAATAGCCAGAGAGCTGCTGTTCGAGCGGCTCGACCATGGCCAGCGCCGCCTCCGGCCCGCGCAGCTTGGCGATGGCGACGGCGCGGTTGAGCGTGATCACCGGCGATGGCTGGATATGCTCCAGCGTGGCGTAGAGGATGTCGATCTGGGCCCAGTCGGTCTCGTCCGCCCGCACAGCGCGACTGTGGACGCCGGCGATCGCTGCCTGGATCTGATAGGGGCCGGGCCGGCGATGACGCATCGCCTTGTCGACCAGCGCCAGGCCTTCGGCGATCATCTCACGATCCCAGAGCGAACGGTCCTGATCATCGAGCAGGACGATCTGGCCGTCGGCGTCGAGCCGCGCCGCGGCGCGTGCGTGCTGGAGCAGCATCAGGCCCAGCAGCCCCATAATCTCTGGCTCGGTCTGGAACAGGCGCAGCAGCAGCCGTGTCAGCCGGATCGCTTCCTCGCTGAAAGGCCGTCGCCGGTCGGCCTCGGCGCCGCTGGCCGAATAGCCTTCGTTGAAGACGAGGTAGAGCATCGCCGCCACGGCCGCGAGGCGCTCAGCGCGCTCGACCGGGCCGGGAGTCTCGAACGGCACGTTCGCGGCGGCGACCCGGCCCTTGGCGCGGGTGATGCGCTGCTCCATCGCGCTCTCGCCGACGAGGAAGGCGCGGGCGATCTGCCTGACGCTGAGCCCCGAGACGATGCGCAAGGCGAGAGCGACCTGCTGCGTCGATGGGAGATCGGGGTGGCAGCAGATGAACAGCAGGCGCAGGATGTCGTCGCGGTAATGGCCGCCGTCGAGCCGCTCGGCGACCTCGCTCTCGGCATCGCCGAGATCGGAGAGCCGATCCTCGTCGGGCAGGGCTTCCTGCTTCTTCTGCCGCCTGACCTGGTCGAGCGCGACATTGCGGCCGACGAAGATCAGCCAGGCGGCCGGATCGCGCGGCGGGCCGTTCTGCGGCCAGGTCTTGAGCGCCCTGAGGCAGGCCTCCTGATAGGCCTCCTCGGCGATGTCGAGATCGCGGAAATAGCGCAGCAGGGCGCTGATCGCCTGAGGGCGCGCCGAGGTCAGCGCCGCATGGATCCAGGCGATCTCCGCCATGATCAGACTCCCGCCGGGTAGTAGACGGCGAGCGGGCGAACCTCGAAGGCGCCGCCCGGATTGGCCTCGCCGAGCTCGCGGGCGATGCCGAGCGCCTCGTCGAGATCGGCGACGTCGACGATGTAGAAGCCGAGGAACTGCTCCTTGGTCTCGGCGAAGGGGCCGTCTATCACCAGCGGTGGGTCGCGGTCCTTGCGCAGGGTCGTCGCCGCCGTAGTCGGCAGCAGGCGCGCGACCGGGCCGAGCTTGCCTTCCTTGGCGATGCGCTGGCGGACCTTTTCGAGGCGGCCCATCACCTCCTCGTTCTGCTCCTTCGTCCAGGCCATCACGACCTCTTCGGAATGATAGCAAAGGATGGCGTAGTGCATGCGCGGCGCTCCGGTTCAGGCCAAGGACGTTCGGCCAGGCCGGCAGCCGACAAGGCCGGGCAGAAAAAATCAAGCTGCGTTCAAACCAAGTCGCCCCGGGCGACCGGAGGGAGACCCGGGACCCATTCCGGAACCTCTTTCGCATAGGCTCAGGCATGGATCCCGGATCGCCGCTGCGCTGCGTCCGGGATGACGATGTGGGAGAAGAAGGAGCTAGACGACTGGAGGGTTGAGCCGGGCGAAGCCCTCCTGGCGGTGATAGGGGAAGGCCGGGTAGGGCGGGACGGTCGCGCTCGCCTTGTCGAGCCGGGCGATCTGCTCCGGCGTCAGAGCCCAGCCGACAGCGCCGAGATTGTCGCGCAATTGCTGCTCGTTGCGGGCGCCGATGATCACCGAGGCGACCGTCGGGCGCTGCAGCAGCCAGTTGATCGCGATCTGCGGTACGCTTCTGCCGGTCTCCTTCGCGAGCGCGTCGAGCACGTCGACGATGGCGTAGAGCTTCTCGTCGTCGACCGGCGGGCCGAAATCGGCGGTCTGGTGCAGGCGGCTGCCTTCGGGCAGTGGCTGGCCGCGCCTGATCTTGCCGGTCAGGCGACCCCAGCCGAGCGGGCTCCAGACCAAAGCGCCGACGCCCTGGTCGAGGCCGAGCGGCATCAGGTCGAACTCGTAGTCGCGGCCGACCAGCGAATAATAGACCTGATGGGCGACATAGCGCGGGAAGCCGTGCTTCTCGGCCAGCGCCAGCGACTTCATCAATTGCCAGCCGGCGAAATTGGAGACGCCGACCTGGCGGATCTTGCCGGCGCGGACCAGCGCGTCAAGCGTCGAGAGCACCTCCTCGATCGGGGTGAAGGCGTCGAAGGCGTGGAGCTGGAGCAGGTCGATATGATCGCTGCCGAGCCGGCGCAGCGCGCTTTCCGTGCCGTCGATCAGCCGGCTGCGCGAGGAGCCCGCATCGTTAGGGCCATCGCCCATCGGCAGGGTCAGCTTGGTCGAGATCAGGACCCTGTCGCGCCGACCCTTGATCGCGGCGCCGAGAATCTCCTCGGAGGCGCCGTTCGAATAGACGTCGGCGGTGTCGAACAGGTTGAGCCCTGCCTCCAGGCAGATGTCGACGAGGCGGGTCGCTTCCTTGGCGTCGCTGGTGCCCCAGTTGCTGAAGAGCGGGCCCTGGCCGCCGAAGGTGCCGGCGCCGAAGCTGAGGGCGGGAACCTTGAGGCCGGAACGGCCAAGATATCTGTAGTCCATGGTTCAGTTCCTTATGCGAAGTCTTTGATATTTATGCCTGCGGGCAGGAGGCGGTCTGCAGCGCCGTCTGCGGGCGCTTGTCGAGGCGCAGGCTGATCACTGCCAGCACCAAGCTCGCCAGCGGCACCAAGGCGGCGACCCAGGTCACGGCGGCCAGGCCCGGGCCATGGTCGATGGTGAAGCCGCCGAGCCAGGCGCCGAAGGCATTGCCGAGGTTGAAGGCGGCGATGTTGAGGCTGGAGGCGAGATTACGCCCGGCCGGGCCCGCCTTGTCGAGCACGCGCATCTGCAAGGGCGCGACAGTAGCGAAGGCGGCGGCGCCGATCAGGCCGACGAAGATCGTGACTGCGACGGGCGAGCGCAGCGTCGCCGTCATGGCGAAGAGCACGATGGCGAGCGTCGCGGTGGTCGCGAGCAGCGCGACCGGCAAATTGCGGTCGGCGAGCTTGCCGCCCAGCATGTTGCCGACGATCAGGCCGAGGCCGAATAGCAGCAGGATCGGCGAGACCGCTTCCTGCGAAAAGCCGGTGATCTCGACCAGGATCGGCTGGATATAGGTGAAGACCGCGAAGACGCCGCCGAAGCCGAGCACGGTCATGGCGAGGCCGAGCAAGACCTGCGGGTCGGCCAGCGTCGCAATCTCCTGGCGCAGCGGCGCGACCTCGACCTTGCCCTTGTCGGCCGGAACGAGGCGGGCGAGCACCAGCATGGAGATGACGCCGATGCCGGCGATGGTCCAGAAGGTGGCGCGCCAGCCGAAATGCAGGCCGAGCCAGGCGCCGGCGGGCACGCCGAGCAGGGTCGCGATGGTGAGGCCGGTGAACATCACGGCGATGGCCGAGGCCTTCTTGTCCTCGGGGACGAGGCTGGTCGCGACGACCGAGCCGACGCCGAAGAAGGTGCCATGCGCCAGCGAGGTGACGATGCGGGCCGCCATCAGGAGACCGTAGCTCGGGGCGAGCGCACAGGCGATGTTGCCGAGGGTGAATATCGCCATCAGCAGGATCAGCACCTGCTTGCGCGGCAGCTTGCGGGTGGCGAGGGTCAGGACAGGCGCGCCGACGAAGACGCCGAGCGCATAGCCGGAGATCAGCAGGCCGGTCATCGCGACCGAGACCTGCAGATCGGCGGCGACCTGCAGCAACAGGCCCATAATGACAAATTCGGTGGTGCCGATGCCGAAGGCACCGGCGGTGAGGGCATAGACGGCAATGGGCATGGGAGGCTCCGCGCCAGGCGAAAGGGGATGGTGCCCAGCCAGATGGTGCAATGCAGTGGTTTGAACTAGGATGCCGCCCGTAACATCACTTGTGACTTGAGTTCACTATGGCAATGCTAATCAGCAACCGCTCCGGCGAAATGGAAGTGTTCGCGGCCGTGGTCGAGCGCGGCGGCTTCTCCGCGGCCGCCAAGCTCTTCGGCATGACGCCGTCTGCCGTCAGCAAGTTGGTCACGCGGCTGGAAGGTAGGCTCGGCGCGCGGCTGATCAACCGCTCGACGCGCAAGCTGCAATTGACGGCGGAGGGTCAGGCCTTCCACCAGCGCTGCGTCACCATCCTCTCCGACATCGCCGAGGCGGAATGCGAGGCGGCGGCCGGCCGAGCGCCGCGCGGACGGGTGCGCGTCAATGCCAATGTCGCCTTCGGCAACCAGGTGCTGCTGCCACTGGTGCCGGCCTTCCTGGCGGAGCATCCCGAGCTCTCGATCGATCTCGTCTTCACCGACCAGGTCGTCGACCTGATCGAGGAGCGGGCTGACATCGCGATCCGGGTCGCGCCCGGCCCCTTGCGTGGCAACCAGTTGATGGCGCGCAAGATCGGCGAGAGCGCCGTCGCCGTCGTCGCATCGCCGGATTATCTCGCCCGCCATGGCGAGCCGAAGACACCGGCCGATCTGGCGAAGCACAATCTGATCGGCTTCAATTTCGCCCGCTCGGTCGAGGGTTGGCCATTTCGCGTCGACGGCGCGCTGATCTCGATCGCCGCGGTCGGCAACACCCAGGTCGGCGATGGCGAGATCGCGCGCCAGCTCGCCGTCGCCGGCATCGGGCTCGCCCGGCTCGGGCGCTTCCATACCCAGGCCGAGGTCGCCGCAGGACGGCTCGTCACAGTGCTGGAGGATTTCAGCCCCGGCGACATCGAGGTCATTCACGCCGTCTATCTCGGGCAGGGTGGCTTCGTCCCGGCACGGATGCGGGCCTTCATCGATTTCCTGGCGCGGAATGTGAAAATCCGAGCTTAGTCGTCATTGCGAGGAGCGTAGCGACGAAGCAATCCAGGAGGACGTAGCGCGCTGCCGCACCTGGATTGCTTCGCTGCGCTCGCAAAGACGGCGGAGCTCTCAGCTCAGCAGCAGGCTGTCGTCGGAAAGCTCCTCGCCGCGGACCTGCTTGAACAGGCGCAGCAGGTCCGGCACGTCCATCGCCTTGCGGCGCTCGCCGGCGATGTCGAAGACGACCTTGCCCTCGTGCAGCATCACGGTGCGGCTGCCATGGTCCAGCGCGTCGCGCATCGAATGGGTGACCATCAGCGCCGTCAGCTTCTGCTCGTCGACGATGCGCCGGGTCAGGTCGAGCACGAAAGCGGCGGTGCGGGGATCGAGCGCGGCGGTGTGCTCGTCGAGCAGCAGGGTCTTGGTGCCCGCCAGCGTCGACATCAGCAGGCTGACCGCCTGACGCTGACCGCCCGAGAGCAGGCCCATCGAATCGCCGAGCCGGTTTTCGAGACCGAGGCCGAGCATCGCCAGCTTATCGCGGAACAAGGCCCGGCGCGAGCGATCGAGCGCGGCGCCGAGGCCGCGGGCGCGACCGCGCGCCTGGGCCAGCGCCATGTTCTCCTCGATCGTCAGGCGCTCGCAGGTGCCGGCCATCGGATCCTGGAAAACGCGCGCGATCAGGCTGGCGCGCTTCGGCGTCGGCCAGCGGGTCACGTCGATGCCGTCGACCTCGACCGTGCCGCGTTCGGCCCGGGCGTCGCCGCTGAGGACGTTGAGCAGTGTCGACTTGCCGGCGCCGTTCGAGCCGATGACGGTGATGAACTCGCCATCGGCCACGGTCAGGTCGAGGCCGCGTAGCGCCCGGTTCTCCAGCGGCGTGCCGCGGCCGAAGGTGACATGGACGTCCCGGACGCTGATCATGGCGCGCTCCGCTTGAACAGACTGCGTAGCGGATTGGCGACACCAGGCAGCATCAGCGCGATGCCGACGAGCACTGCGGTGACGAGGTTGAGGTCGGAGGCACGCAAGCCGAGCCAGCCGGCGTTGAGCGCGAGGGCGATGGCGAGCCGATAGGCGATGGCGCCAATCAGGCAGGAGAAGATCGCGATGACGATCGACTTCGTGCGGAAAATCGTCTCGCCCAGGATCACGGCGGCGAGGCCGGCGATGATCGTGCCAGTGCCGATGCTGACATCGGCGAAGCCCGCTGTCTGCGCGAACAGCGCGCCGGCCAAGGCGACGAGGCCGTTGGAGAGGGCGACGCCGACATAGACGTGCATGTCGGTGCGGATGCCCTGCGCCCGCGCCATGCGCGGATTGGCGCCGGTGGCGCGCATGGCGAGACCGAACTCGGTCTTGAGGAAGCGGGCGAGCAAAGCGGCGATCACGGTGACGATGATCAGCAAGGCGAGAACGCGCAGGGTCGGGCGGCCGGGCAGCCCGGTGGCGGCAATCAGCGGGTTCAGCCAGGCGAAGAAGTCGATCACCGTCGGCCGGTTCATCAGCGGGATGTTGGGCACGCCCATCACCCGCAGATTGATCGAGAACAGCGCCGTCATCGTCAGGATGCCGGCGAGCAGATGCAGGATGGCGAAGCGGATGTTGAGCCAGGCCGTGACGCTGCCGGCGAGGCAGCCGGCGACGATCGCCGCCAGCGTGGCGAAGATTGGATTGACCCCGCCGGCGATCATCGCCGCCGCGACGGCGGCGCCCAGAGGCAAGGTGCCGTCGACCGTCAGGTCAGGAAAATCGAGGACGCGGAAGGTGATGTAGACGCCGAGCGCCACGAGAGCGAACACCAGTCCGATCTCGATGGCGCCCAGGGTGGCGATGAGACTCATCGGTCGCCCCGTTTGTTCTGTTCTGGAATGGGTAGGCGGCCGGTCGCGGCGGCGTGGGAGTGCCGCCGCGTCTCAGATCAGTTGATCACCTGCTTGGCGCGGGCCTGGACGGCGGCGGGGATCGTCACGCCCATTGCGGCGGCGGCCTTGGCGTTGATGACGAGGTTGCTGCCGCTGGCGTTCTTGACCGGGATGGTGCCGGGCTTCTCGCCCTTGAGGACACGCACGACCACTGCGCCGGTCTCGACGCCGACCTGGAAATAGTCGAAGCCGATCGAGGCGACCGAGCCCTTCTGGACCGACTCGGTATCGCCGGTGAAGACCGGCAGCTTGTTGTCGGTGCCGACGGCCAGCACGGTGCCGAGGGCCGAGATGATGGTGTTGTCGGTCGGCAGGTAGATCGCATCCACCTTGCCGACCAGGCTCTGCGCGGCGGCGGAGACGTCGGCGGTGCGGCCGGCCGAGGCCTCGACGATCTGCAGGCTGCGGGCCGGAGCCAGCGCCTTGACCGCGTTGAGCAGCGCGACGCTGTTGGCCTCGCCGGGATTGAAGACGACGCCGATCTTCTTGGCCGCGGGCACCAGCTCCTTGATCAGGTCGAACTGGGCTTCCAGCGGCGAGAAGTCTGAGATGCCGGTGACGTTGCCGCCCGGCGCCTGCTTGTCCTTGACGATCTGGGCGGCGACCGGGTCGGTCACGGCGGTGAAGACCACGGGAATCGTCTGCGTCGCCGTCACCATCGCCTGGGCGGATGGGGTCGCGATCGCGACGATCACGTTCGGGTTCTCGCCCGCGAATTTCTGGGCGATCTGCGCTGCCGTAGCGGGCGAGCCCTGCGCCGATTCATAGCGGAAGGTGAGGTTGGTGCCGTCCTTGTAGCCGGCCTCCTCCAGCGCCTTCTTGACGCCGTCGCGGGCGGCATCGAGCGCCGGGTGCTCGACGATGGCGGTGACGGCGACCGTCACTTTCCCCGCCTGCTGTGCGAAGGCGGTCGTGCCGGCCAGAAGCGCCAGAGCGATACCGCTGCTGATCATGGTTGCGCGCAAACGCATGGTTTCCTCTCCATTTGTCGCCGAGCCCTGTCTGTCCGCGTCAGGCATTCGTGCCAGCGGGCAGGGCCGGTTCTGATTGCTGAGTGGCCGTCCGAAGCAACCTGAGGGCTAGGGAGTGGCGCTCTCGACTACCGGCAATATGCGCGGGCGAAAACGCGGCGCGCAAGTGAGCGGACATGCGTCTTCGGGGTGCGCGTATGCAGGCTATTGCTACCGGATCACTGCCCCCGCCGGCTACGGGCAGCGAAGCGCACGGCTTCCTCGGCCGCCTTGAACAGGGCCTTGGCCTTGTTGATGCATTCGAGCTGCTCGGAGGCTGGGTTCGAATCGTAGACGATGCCGGCGCCGGCCTGGACCTGCATGCGGCCATCCTGGACGACAGCGGTGCGCAGGACGATGCAGGTGTCCATCTCGCCATTGGCGCCGAAATAGCCGATGCAGCCGCCATAGGCGCCGCGCCCGTCCTTCTCGAGCTCGTCGATGATCTCCATGGCGCGCACCTTCGGAGCGCCGGAGACGGTACCGGCCGGGAAGCCGGCGGCGAGGGCCGAGAGCGCATCGTGCTCGCCGGAGATGCGTCCCTCGACGTTCGAGACGATGTGCATCACCTGGCTGTAGCGCTCGATGAAGAAGGAATCGGTGACGTTGACGCTGCCGATCTCCGCGACCCGGCCGACATCGTTGCGGCCGAGGTCGAGCAGCATCAGATGCTCGGCCCGTTCCTTCGGATCGGCCAGCAATTCGTCGGCGAGGGCTTCGTCGGCGGCGGGCGTCGCCCCACGCGGGCGCGTGCCGGCGATCGGCCGGATGGTGACCTTGCCGTCGCGCAGGCGGACCAGGATCTCCGGGCTGGAGCAGACGATCTGGAAGGCCTCGAAATCGAGATAGCAGAGGAAGGGCGCCGGATTGACCCGCCGCAGCGCGCGGTAGAGGGCGAAGGGAGGCAGTTCGAACGGCGCTTCGAAGCGCTGCGAGAGCACGACCTGGAAGATGTCGCCGGCGCGAACGTATTCCTGCGCCGTCGCCACCATGGCGTGGAATTCGGCCTCGCTGGTGTTCGAGGTCGATTCCGGGTGGGGGATCGCCGAGATGTCGATGCCGGCCTCGTCGGGCAGGGGGCCTTCGAGCGCCCGCACCACCGCGTCGAGCCGCTCCTGCGCCCGTTCATGGGCGGCGCGGGCCGGGACGCCGGCCTGAGGCCGCACCGGCGTCACCACCGTGATTTCGTCGCGGATCGAATCGAACACGACCATCAGCGTCGGCCGCGTCAGGATGGCGTCGGGCACGCCCGGGCCGGTGGCTTTCGCGTCCGGCAGGCGCTCCATCAGGCGCACCATGTCATAGCCGAGATAGCCGAAGACGCCCGCCGCCATCGGGGGCAGGCCGTCGCGATCGGGGATGGCGCTTTCGGCGAGCAAGGTACGCAGGGAATCGAAGGCCGGGCGCGGGTCGGCGACGAAGTCCTCGCCTTGCGCCAGGCGGCAGAGTGAGGCCTGCCCGCGATGGCAACGCCAGATCAGGTCCGGATCGAGCCCGATCATCGAATAGCGGCCGCGCACGGCGCCACCCTCGACCGATTCGAGCAGGAAGGCTGGGCCCTTATAGGCGTGGCGCAGCTTCAGGAAGGCGGCGACCGGCGTCTCGCAATCGCCGACCAGCGACAGCGTCAGCAATTGCGGCTCGCCGGCCTGATAGGCGGCGGCGAAGCGGGCGAAGTCGGCGGCCGGATCCATGCGTCCCGCTTCAGTTCTGGCCGCCGGTGGCGTTGCGCAACGCCGCCTGGTTGAGCTGGACCCCGAGATCGTTCTGCAGCTTGCCGACATATTGGGCGAGCAGATCCTCGCTGATGCTCGACGTCAGCAGCCGCACGAAGTTCTCGGCATCCTCGGTGGTGCGGGCATAGGGGCTGACCGTCGCCGACTTGACCTGGAAGACGACGCGGCCGGCGTTCTCGACCGCGGCCGAGCCTGCCTTGCCGGCCGGCGTGCCGAAGACCAGCGAGACGACGTTGCGCGGCAGCGCCTCGCTCTGGTCCTGCCGGCCGAGCGTCGCATCCTCCAAGGCAAGTCCCTGGGCGAAGGCGATCGCGTCGAGCTTCTCGCCGGCGTCGAGCTTCTGCACGATTTCGCGCGCCTGGGCCGAGAGGCGCGAGGCGACCTCGTCGGACCGCCATTGCTTCTCGACCTCGGCCTTGACCTCGTCGAAGCCGCGCTCGCGCGGCGGATCGATCTTGGTCACGTCGAACCAGACATAGCCGCCATTGTTGGGCAGGCGCACCGCCTCGTTGTCGACGCCGATATCCGAGCGGAACAGCGCCTGCAGCGTCGTGTCGCCGCCGGGGAGGGAGGTCTCCTGCGTGCCGTCGGCCTTGCCGAGGCTGGAATCGGCCGGGCCGAAATTGCGCAGCGCGAGATTGAACTCCTTGGCGATCTCCGGCAGCGGTCGCGCCGAGGCGCGCTGGTCCTCGATCTTGTCGTGCAGATCGGTCAGCTGCTCGGCGGCGCGGCTCGTCGCAACATCGCGGCGGACTTCGTCGGCGACCTCCTCGAAGCTCTTCAGCCGGGCCGCCTCGATCGTCGGGACGCGCAGCAGCACCACGCCGAATCCGCCCTGCACGGGCTCGCTGACCGCGCCCTGCGCCAAAGCGAAGGCGGCGTCGCGCACGGCCGGATCGAACAGGCCCTCGCGGGTGAAAGTGCCGAGCGTCAGATCGGCCTCGGCGATGTTGCGGCCGGCGCCGATCGCCTCGAAGGTCTCGCCGGCATCGATCTTCGCCTTGGCGGCCTTGGCCTCCTCCATCGAGGGGAAGCCGATCTGCTGGACGGTGCGGCGCTCGGCCGAGCCGAAGCGCTGGGTCTTGACCTGCTCGTAGCGGGCACGGGCGTCGGCATCGCTGACCTTGGCGGGGTCGGCGAGGCTGGCGGCCGTCAGGACCAGAACGTTGGCGGTGCGGTATTCGGGGGCGCGGAAGGCGGCCTTGCGCTCATCGAAATACTTGCGCAGCACCTCGTCGCTGGGCGCGGGGATCTCGCCGGCAGCGCTCTCGGGCAAGGTGATGTAGGCGATCTCGCGCTGCTCATGGCGCAGGCGATGGCCGAGTTCCTGCAGCGCGACGGGGGCCGTCACGGCGCCGACCACCATCTCGGCGAGCTCCTGGCGCATCGTCGCGGTGCGCTGCTCGCGCACGAATTGCTGTTCGTTCATGCCGATGGCGCGCAGCAGCTCGTTGAAGCGGGCGGGATCGAACTGGCCGGCGGCGTTCTTCAGGTTCGGATCGCTGAACAGGATGTTGCGCACGGTCTCGTCGGAAACCGCCAGGCCGAGCTTCGTCGCGGTCTGGTCCAGCGTCGCGTCGGTGACGAGGCGCGACAGCACGCGCTGGTCGAGGCCGAGCGCCCGGGCGAGATCGGGGCTGATCTGGCGGCGCTGCTGGCGCTGCAATTGCTGGATCTCGTTCTGATAGGCGGTGCGCACCTGCTCCAGGCCGATCTCGGTCTTGCCGACGACGGCGACGGCGTTGCGGCCATAGCCGCGGAAGATGTCGCCGATGCCCCAGATCGCGAAGGAGATGATCAGGAAGCCGAACATGATCGCGACGACGATCCTGCCGATCAGGCTCTGTCCCGCCTTGCGCAGGCCCTGCATCATCATGGTCCGGTCTTCCCAATTCTCACGCGGCCGTGCCGCTGCGCGCCGCTTATAGGTAGAGCGACGCCTTCGGGCAATCGCTCCAGTTCGCGTCGATTGCGATCAGGAGGCCGCGTTGCTAGAGCCGAACGGACAAGATTTGGAGAGCAGCCGTGACGCGAACGATCAAGCCGCTGGTGGCAGGCAACTGGAAGATGAACGGACTGAAGGCGGATCTCGCCATCGCCGCCGAGGTGGCGAAGGGGGCTGACGCTAGCCTGCGGCGCGCCGTCGATCTGGCGATCTGCCCGCCTGCGACGCTGCTGTTCACACTGACGGCATCGCTGATCGGCTCGCGCATCGCCACCGGCGGACAGGATTGCAGCGCCCATGCCAGCGGCGCCTATACCGGCGAGGTCGCAGCACCGATGCTGGTCGATGCCGGCGCGACCTATGCCATCGTCGGCCATTCCGAGCGCCGCACCCTGCACGGCGAGAGCAATGCGCAGGTCAAGGCCAAGGCCGAGGCGGCGCTGGCGGCAGGGCTGACGCCGATCGTCTGCGTCGGCGAGACCAAGGACGAGCGTGAGGCCGGCAAGGCTTTGGCGATCGTGAAGAAGCAGCTGCGCGGCTCGGTGCCGGACGGGGCGACGGCGGCCTCGCTCGTCGTCGCCTATGAGCCGGTCTGGGCGATCGGCACCGGCCTGACGCCGACTGCAGCCGACGTTGCCGAGATGCATGAGGCGATCCGGGCCGAGCTCGGGCGCATCCTCGGCAAGGCCACGGCGGCCGGCGTCCGGCTGCTCTATGGCGGTTCGGTCAAGCCGAGCAACGCGGCCGAGCTGATGAACGTCGCCAATGTCGACGGCGCACTCGTCGGCGGCGCCAGCCTCAAGGCCGAGGATTTCCTTTCGATCGCGCGCGCCTGCGCCTGATCTCCCAGAGGACATCGAACAAGGACATCGAAATCGCGGGTGGCATGGGCGGAAAGCCCATGCTATGGGCAGCGCCGATCCGCGGGATGCCGCCATCTTGGCAGGCGCCCGCGCCATACCCATTTCGTGAGCCATGCAGAACGTCCTCATCGTCATTCACCTGTTGATCGTGATCGCGCTGGTCGGCGTGGTGCTGCTGCAGCGCTCCGAAGGCGGCGGCCTCGGCATGGGCTCGGGCGGCGGAGGCGGCGTCGGCGGCTTCATGACCGGCCGCGGCCAGGCCAATGCGCTGACCCGCGCCACGGCGATCCTCGCCGGCCTGTTCTTCATCACCTCGATCGCGCTCGCGGTGATGGCGACGCATGGCCGCACGCAGCGCTCGATCATCGACGGCGCCCCGGCACCGGCCGGCACGACCGCTCCGGCCGCCCCGAGCGGGCCTTCCGCGCCGAATGCCGGCGGGGTGCTCGACCAGCTCCGGCAGATGCAGAACCAAGGCGGTTCACAACCGCCGCAGCCGGGAACGCCGACACGGTGACCGGAACGAGACTAGGGCAGGGGCCGGGAAACCGGCCCTTCTCTTTTGTGGACAAGCACAAGGCGCAGGAACGGTCTGCACCAGCGTGCTTAGCGAATCGAACTCTAGGCGTTAAAGGTGATCCCCCATGACGCGGTATGTTTTCATCACCGGCGGCGTGGTGTCCTCGCTCGGCAAAGGCCTGGCGGCGGCTGCTCTGGCTGCTCTCCTGCAGGCGCGTGGCCATAAGGTCCGCCTGCGCAAGCTCGACCCCTATCTCAATGTTGATCCGGGCACGATGAGCCCGTATCAGCATGGCGAGGTCTTCGTCACCGACGACGGCGCCGAGACCGATCTCGACCTCGGCCATTACGAGCGCTTCACCGGCCGGCCCTGCAACAAGGGCGACAACATCACCACCGGGCGCATCTACATGGACATCCTGACGCGCGAGCGCCGGGGCGACTATCTCGGCGCCACCATCCAGGTGATCCCGCACGTCACCAACGCCATCAAGGAATTCGTGCTCTCCGGCAATGACGGCTACGACTTCGTGCTCGTCGAGATCGGCGGCACGGTCGGCGACATCGAGAGCCTGCCCTTCCTCGAATCGATCCGCCAAATCAGCCAGCAATTGCCGCGCGGCCAGTGCATCTTCGTGCACCTGACGCTGCTGCCCTACATCCCGACGGCCGGCGAATTGAAGACCAAGCCGACCCAGCACTCGGTCGCAGAATTGCGCTCGATCGGCATCCAGCCCGATATCCTGCTCTGCCGCACCGACCGCGAGATTCCGGTCGAGGAGCGCCGCAAGCTCGCGCTGTTCTGCAATGTCCGCGAGACCGCTGTGATCGAGGCCCGCGACGTCGCCTCGATCTACGACGTGCCGCTGTCCTATCACGCCGAGGGGCTGGACACCGAGGTGCTGGCCGCCTTCGGGCTGGACGACAAGACCGCGCCCGACATCAGCAACTGGCGTCGCATCTCCGAGCGTATCAAGAACCCGGAAGGCGAGGTCACCATCGCCATCGTCGGCAAGTACACCGGGATGAAGGACGCTTATAAGTCGCTGATCGAGGCGCTGACCCATGGCGGCATCGCCAACCGGGTCAAGGTCAATCTCGACTGGATCGAGTCGGAGGTCTTCGAGAAGGAGGACCCGGCGCCGTTCCTGGAGCATGTCCATGGCATCCTCGTCCCCGGCGGCTTCGGCCATCGCGGCGCCGAGGGCAAGATCAAGGCGGCGAGCTTCGCCAGGCAGCGCAAGGTGCCGTATTTCGGCATCTGCTTCGGCATGCAGATGGCGGTGATCGAGGCGGCGCGCTCGCTCGCTGGCGTCAAGGACGCCAACTCGACCGAGTTCGGCCCGACCGAGCAGCCCGTCGTCGGCTTGATGACCGAATGGATGCGCGGCAACGAGCTGGAGCAGCGCTTCTCCGGCGGCGATCTCGGCGGCACGATGCGGCTCGGCGCCTACCAGTCGAAGCTGTCCGAGGACACCAAGATCGCCAAGATCTACGGCTCGACCGAGATCTCCGAGCGGCATCGCCACCGCTACGAGGTCAATATGGGCTATCGCGAGCTGCTCGAGGCCAAGGGCCTGCGCTTCAGCGGCGTCTCGCCCGACGGTCTGCTGCCGGAGACGGTCGAATATCCCGACCATCCCTGGTTCATCGGCGTGCAGTACCATCCCGAGCTGAAGTCGCGGCCGTTCGAGCCGCATCCGCTCTTCGCCAGCTTCATCGAGGCGGCGGTGGTGCAGAGCCGCCTGGTCTGATCCCGCTGATCAATCGGCTGGCACCGCGACCCAAGGGTGGCGGTGCTGGGTGTAGACCTGCTTGCCGGGCGCCGGGAACTCCGGATCGGCGAAGGCGCCGACCGCGACCGCGATCATCCCGGGCTTGCGCGCGGCCTCCCAGTAGACCGTGCTGCCGCAGCGCGGACAGAAGTGCAGCGTGACGTCGAAGCCACTGTCGGCTTGCCGGCGATAAGCCGTCGCATCGCCGCTGATCTCGACCTGCGGGCGCGGAAAGAAGGCGGCGATGCCATAGGTGCTGCCGGTGCGGCGCTGGCATTCCCGGCAATGGCAGAGCGAGACGAGCGCCGGATCGCCGCGGCAGATCAGGCTCAGAGCCCCGCAAGAGCATTGGGCATGTCTTTCCTTCATGGAGCCTCTCCGTGACGTCGTCCGCGCGCCCATTGCACAATCCGCGACAGTCTGGCGCAGCGGCGCCGCTGACGTATAGTGACCGCCTTGAGCATCATGGCGTGCAAGGGGCGGCAGCATGACGATCTCGATGGCCGGCTTGCCGGCGTTCATCCTCTATTTCTGCGTCGGCTTCGCGCTGATCGCCGGCTTCGCCGCCGTCTACATGCGGCTGACCGCCCATGATGAGATCGCGCTGATCCGGGGCGGCAATCTCTCCGCCGCGATCGCCTTCGGCGGCAATCTCGTCGGCTTCTCCGTGCCGCTGGAGACGGCGATCGAGCAAGCGGCGAGCATTCCCGACCTGGTGATCTGGGCCGTGATCGCCATGGTCGTCCAGCTTGGCGCCTATGGCTTTGCCCGCATCGTCATCCCCGACCTCTCGCGCAAGATCGAGGAGGACCGAATTCCCTCGGCAGCGATGCTGGCAGTGATCGCCGTGATCAGTGGCACGCTCGCTGCTGCCAGCATGAGCTTGTAGGAGGCGGCGATGAAGCGCTCGACCCAGATCGGGCTCGCGGCGGCCGGTGTGGTGCTGGTCGCGACCTACTGGTCTCTCTCCGGCGGCGAGACCGACGATTCGCTGATCTACAGCAATCTCTCAGAGTGCCGGGCCGCCAACCTGCTTGGCTCCAGCCAGTGCGAGCAGCGCTTCAACGAGGCCTCCGCAAACCATCTGCGCGACACCAAGAAGTTCACCAGCAGCGCCGCTTGCGAGCAGGAATACGGCGCCAGCGGCTGCCAGAGCGCGGTCTGGAACAACGCCCAGGTCTTCGTCCCGGCCTTGGCGGGGATCATGCTGGCACGCCAATTCATGTCCGGCGGCGGTGCCGCCCAGCCGCTGCTGCCGCCGACCAACGCGGCTTGCCCGCCCGGCACACGCCAGCCCGGCTCCGGCCGCCCCGAATGCGAGCAGCCGGCGAGGAGTTCTTCGTCATCGTCCTCCTCGTCCAGCGGCGGCTATTACGGCGGCAGCAGCAGCCGCGCGCGCGCCTATACCACGACCTCCGGCCAGGCGATGGTTGCCCGCAACATCTCCTCGACCGGCATGGCGAGCACGCCGAGCGTTGCCTCGCGCGGCGGCTTCGGTTCGTCCTCGCGCTCCTATTCCTCTCACTCCTCGTCCTGAGAGATCCTGTCAGGAGCTCTTTTCATGCAACGGCTTCGTCCAACACCGCGCAAGAACTGGCAGACCGAGGCCGAGCGCCTCGGCTTCACCTATCACACGCTCGACGGCGAGACCTATTGGGATGAGAGCGTCGCCTATGCCTTCTCGCTGAAGGAGATCGAGGAGGACATCGAGGCGCCGACCAGCGAGATCGAGGGGCTCTGCTTCGCCTTCGTCGAGCGGGCCCTCAAGGACGAGGCGATCCTGCGCCGGCTCGCGATCCCCGAAGCGCAATGGGGCTTGATCCGCGACAGCTGGCAGCGCGGAGACCGCAATCTCTACGGCCGGCTCGACCTCGCCTATGACGGCAAGGGACCGGCCAAGCTGCTGGAATACAACGCCGATACGCCGACCTCACTGTTCGAGGCGGCCGTGGTGCAATGGGACTGGCTCGAACAAGCTATGGCGCAGGGGCTGATCTCGCGCGGCTGCGACCAGTTCAACTCGCTGCATGAGCGCCTGATCGCCGCCTTCGGCCAGATGCGCAATCCGAAGCCCGAACGCATGCACTTCACCTGCGTGCAGGACAGCGTCGAGGACAAGGGCACCGTCGACTATCTGATCGACTGCGCCGGCCAAGCCGGAATCGACGCCCGCTTCACCTTCATCGAGGAGGTCGGCCTGCTCGCCGACGGGCGCTTCTGCGACGGCGCCAGCCTGCCGATCGAGATGCTGTTCAAGCTCTACCCCTGGGAGTGGCTGTTCCGGGAGCAATATGCCTCGGCGCTCGCCGGCTCACGCTGCCAGTTCATCGAGCCGCCCTGGAAGGCGCTGGTTTCCAGCAAGGGCCTGTTGCCCTATCTCTGGGAGATGGCGCCCGGCCACCCCAATCTGCTGCCGGCCTATTTCGAGGGCGATCCGCGTTGCGCCGAGCTCGGCTCCAGCCATGTCCGCAAGCCGCTCTATTCGCGCGAAGGCGCGAATGTCACGCTCATCGAGGGCGGGGCGGTGCGCGACAGCGATGACGGCCCCTATGGCGCCGAGGGCTTCATCCTGCAGGCGATCGCGATGCTGCCGAATTTCGACGGCAATTATCCGGTGCTCGGCTCCTGGCTCGTCGCCTCGCAACCTTGCGGGCTCGGCATCCGCGAGGATACGACTCCGATCACCAAGAACACCTCGCGCTTCGTGCCGCATGTCATCGAGGCTTGAAGCATCTCCGCGCTTCTTCGAAACGCGCAGAAGCTTCAAGTCCCTTATCCCACGCATTTTCTTCACGCGGACCGGTACCCACTTCGCTCGAAAATGCTCTGGCGCCTCCAGCCTACGGTCTGCCCATGCCTGAAACAAATGCCCGCGGCCTCGACCATCTCGTCATCGGCGTCGCCGATCTCGATGCGGCCGGCGCCTTCTATGCCGATCTCGGCTTCCGCGTCGGCGCGCGCAACCGCCATCCCTGGGGCACCGAGAACCGGATCGTCCAGTTCCCCGGCGCCTTCCTCGAATTGATCACGGTCGGCGATGCCATGCTGATCCCGCCGCATGCGCCTCGGCATTTCTCCTTCGGCGCCTTCGTGCGCGACGCGTTGGCGCGCGGCGAAGGCATGTCGATGCTGGTGCTGGAGAGCCGGGATTCGCAGGGCGATGCCGAGGGCTTCCGCAGCGCGGGCATCGGCGATTTCGAGCCGTTCTTCTTCGAGCGGCAGGCGCGCCGGCCGGATGGCAGCGAGGTCCGCGTCGCCTTCTCGCTCGCATTCGCCGATAATCCGGCGGCGCCGGATTGCGGCTTCTTCGTCTGCCAGCAGCACGAGCCGCAGAACTTCTGGAACCCGGCTTTCCAGCAGCACGAGAACGGCGCAAGCGGGCTGTCCGCCGTGTTCCTGGCAGCGCAGGAGCCGGCCGGGCAGACCGCTTTCCTCAGCGCCTTCTCGGGCGCCGAGAGTTTCGCGACGCCGGAAGCAGGCCTGCGCCTGCCGCTGCCGCGTGGACGCCTGGAGGTGCTGACGCCGCAGGCCGCTACGGCCAAGCTCGAAGACGAGAGTGGGCGCGAGCGAGCCCACTTTGCCGGCTTCGCAGTCGCGGTTCCCGACCTGGAGCCGATTCGTTCGCGGCTCGCCGAGCGCGGCATCGCGCATGGCGGAGATGGCGCGCGTATCGTCGTGCCGGCGGATGCCGCCTTCGGCTGCGCCATCGTTTTCGAGACGAGCTGAGCGCCGGAGGCTCGGCGCATCGAATCAGCGCCGGCCCGGCCTGCCCCTGCGACCCCAGGCGCGCGCCCGGGCGACGCGCATGCGCCACCAGCCGCCGGCTCGCCGGCGATGCGTCAGCCGCCCGACCAGCAGCGTGTAGTCGGCCTCCACGTCGGAAGCCTGCGCCAAAGTGCGGTCGAGATCGAGCGGGCTGGCTGCCGTTGCTGCAGAGGGCAGGGCGGCGAGGGATGCCCCGCCGGCGACGGCACCGATCAGACCCAGGAAAAATTGGCGGCGCTGCATGACGATCTCCTTGCTGCAATGGCAAGGAGAATGCGTGAGCCGGCCGGGCTGGTAGTCCTTCAAACCGATGACGGCTCGAGCGAGACGATACGGAACCGCCCGCGAGGCCGTTGCAGGGCGCTGTGTCCTGTAGCATCGGACCGAAAAGTGGAATCCACTTTTCGGAATAATCCGATGCGATAACAATGTGATAGATCATCGTGATCGCGTCCGTTCGGACGCGCGATGATCTAGTGGGCGGGCGCTTCGGCGCCGGCATGGGCCGGGCCTTCCGGCAGGTTCGCCAACAAGCCGAGCAAAGCGCGGTCGTGCAGCACGACCATGCGCTCCTTCGGCTTCAGCCAGATCGCTGCGTCCGCGATCGTCTCGGCGTCGATCAGCTTGGCCTGCGCCACGGCGCGGTCTGGCTCGATCTCGCCGCGCCGGCGCGGCTGGACATGCGGCAGCATGGCTTCATGCGTCGCCCGCAGCATCGGATCGGCGTGGAGCACGGTCAGCCCGTCGGCATCGTCGAAGCCGGCCTGCGAGAACTCGGCCTGGAGCGCGTTGGCCCGCAGGGCGATCGCCGGCGGGTCGCCTTCCTCCGGCGTCATCAGGAGCCCGCGCCGCTTCAGCCAGAGGCCGAGCGCGAGGTTGCCCGAGGCCCAGGACAACGGGATCGCCAGCAGCAAGCCGACGATCGTCGGCGACATCCAGGCGAAGAGCGAGGTCGCGATCATGAAGGCCGACAGGCCGGCGACGAGGCCGAGCAGCGTATGGGCGCGGTGCCGGCGGACGATGTCCTTGAGCGGGATCGAGCCGTCGTCGCGGCGCTGCGGATTCCAGCCGGTGTCGCGCCCGACCAGGATCTGGAAGACCGAGCCGGACTGGATCACCATCATGATCGGCGCGAAGAAGGCCGAGAACAGGATCTCCAGCAGGGCCGAGAGGACGAGGCGGATGCCTCCGCCGCAGGCGCGCCTGAGCTTGCCGTCGAACAGCGTCAGCAGGAGGCCGAACAGCTTCGGCGCCAGCAGGATCGCCATGGTCAGCCCGAACAGGTTGAGCGCACGCTCGGGGTCGAAGCGCGGCCAGACCGGGAAGAGCCTGAACTCCTCGGTGAAATACTCGGGCCTGGCGTAATTGACCTGCAGCACGATCAGGATGCCGACCACCAGCTGCATCAGCCAGAAGGGCGAGGCGAGATAGGCCATCATGCCGGTGGCGAAATGCTGGCGGGTCGAGAGCTTCAGGCCCTTGGCGCCGATGATGCGTGAGTGCTGCAGATTGCCCTGGCACCAGCGCCGGTCGCGGGTGGCGATGTCGATCAGCGAGGGCGGGCTTTCCTCATAGGAGCCCGTCAGGTCGGGCAGCATATAGACCGACCAGCCGGCGCGCCGGATCAGCGCCGCCTCGACGAAGTCATGGCTGAGGACATGGCCACCGAAGGGCGGCTTGCCCTTGAGATCGGGCAGGCCGCAATGGTCGGCGAAGGCCTTCGTCCTGATGATCGCGTTGTGGCCCCAGTAATTGCCGTCGCGGCCGGACCAGATCGCGAGGCCTGTCGCGATCACGGGGCCGTAGACCCGCGCCGCGAACTGCTGCAAGCGCGCGAAGAAGGTGTTGCGATTGATGATCAGCGGCAGCGACTGGATGATGCCGGCGTCGGGGTCGGCCTCCATCGCCGCGGCGAGGCGAACGATGCAGGTGCCGGTCATCAGGCTGTCGGCGTCGAGCACGACCATATGGGGGTAGTGGCCGCCCCAGCGCGTGACGAAATCGGCGATGTTGCCGGCCTTGCGGTGATGGTTCTTCGGCCGGTGGCGGTAGTAGATGCGGGCGTCCGGCCCGAGCCGTTGGCGCAGCGCCAGGAAGGCGCGCTCTTCCGCCACCCAGATGTCGGGGTTGGTGGTGTCGGAGACGATGAAATAGTCGAAATGAGCGCCCAGGCCCGTCGCCTCGATCGACTCGCGGATCGCCGCCACCGCGGCGAAAGTCCGCGCCGTCGATTCGTTGTAGATCGGCATGACCACGACGGTCTTCTGCGTCAGCGTCTCGGCGCGTGGGCTCTTCACCAGCCGGAAGAGCAGGGCACAGAAGCCAAGGATGGCGCTGGTGAAGGCGAGCGCGATCCAGGAGAAGTTCACCGTGAAGAGGACGAGCAGCACATACTGCAGGAAGGTCGTGCGGCTGACCGACACGACATGATACATTTCCCAGGCGCCATAGGCGGTCAGCGCCCAGGCGCCGCCGAAGACGAAGATCCGGGCGAGCCAGGGCGTGCGCCAGGCTTGCGGTGCGGCCCGCTTGCGTCCCTCCGAGGCGTTCCAGCTGCGGAAGGACTGCACCGGCATCTCCAGCCGGTTCTCGGGCGGCGTTGCTTCGACCGGGGCGGGATAGCCGGTCGCGACCTCGATCTCGGCCGGGCGGGCAAGCGCTTCCACAGTCACCAGGTCCACCGATTGAGCAGGGTTTCCGAAACCGGCTGGCCGCCGGCGTCGAGCACCAGGCGCAGCTCCGAGAGTGTCTCGCTGCCGGGATCGACCTCGAAGGCGACGCGCATGGTGCGCCGCTCCGGAAACGGCCAGATCCGCAGATTCTGGATCGTGCCCGGCGTCGCCGTGACATTGGCGCGGATGGCCGCGACGAGAGCGGGGTCGCCGAGCCGCTCGCCGGTGAAGTCGACGAGGAAGCGGCGGCGGCGCGCCTGCGAGCCGCGTCCCTGCCGGAGCCGGGTCGCGGTGGCGAGCGGCGGCCGCTCCGGCGGCTGCCAGCACCAAGCCTGGCGATAGGCGATCGTGGTCTCGCTGCCGGCGGCTATCGGCTGGCGCGGGCGCCAATAGCTGATGATGTTGTCGTTGAGCTCGGATTCGCTGGGGATCTCGATCAATTGGACCGAGCCCGGGCCCCATTCGCCCAGCGGCTCCATCCAGACGCTCGGCCGCAGCTCGAAGCGCTGGTCGTCGTCGACGAAGGCGTTGGGATCGCGCTCGCGCTGAACCAGGCCGAAGCCACGCGGGTTCGAATCCTGGAAGGACGAGACCTGCAGGTTGGCGGGGTTGCTGACCGGCCGGTAGATCCATTCGCCGTTGCCGGTGAGCATCTGCACGCCGGAGATCTCGTGCACCGCCGGGCGCAGATCGTCGAAGCCGCGCCGGCTCTGCGGTCCCGAGAGGAAGGTACCCATCACGCAGCCGAAGCCGACATGGTCGAGATTGGCGCGAGCGAACAAAGTCATCTCGACGTCGATGAAGGTGACGTCGCCGGGGCGCAGCGTCATGCGGACTGCGCCGGTGACGCTCTCTGAATCGAGCAGCGCGTGGATGATCAGCACGCCGGCTGCGGGGCTGGGCCGCTCGATCCAGTAGGCACGGAAGAACGGAATCTCCTCACCGCGCGTTTCGCCCGGCCGCAGGATCAGGGCGCGGGCCATCGCGCCGAAATTCTGGCCGCGAGCAAGCGAGCGGAAGAAGGTCGCTCCCTGGAACAGCGCGAGCTCATAGGGACGCTCCAGCCCGGCCGAGACGCGGAATCCGGAAAATTGCAGGTCCGCGCCCGCAGGCGGCGGCGTCACGCGGCCGTAGTTGAACTTGCCGGGATCGAAGGCGACCCGCCGGACCACCTCATCCTCGACCGTGAACAGGCTGACGGGCGAGGAGAAGACATAGCCGCGGTGCAGCGGCTCGACGGTGAAGCCGCGATTCTCGCCGGCCCAGATCATGCCCGAAGGCTGCGCCCTGATGCCGACATACTGGTCGTAAGGCAGGGTGGCGTAGCCTTCCGGCAGGTCGGTCGCGAGCAGGGGCACCATCGGGCGGCGCGAGAGCACGCGGGCGGCCTCGATAACCAGCGCGGGGTCGAAGCGCTGCCCCTCGGTAATGACCGATTGCACCAGCCCGGCCCATGTCGTCGGGGCCTGCGCCGCCGCGGTGCCGACGGCAAAGCGCTGCGCGATGGCGCCTGTCGCTGCGAGGCTCAAAAATCGGCGGCGATTCAAGGATTTCGACATCAGATCCAACTTGGGCCGGCAAAGCTCTGCCGACTTGCGCTTCTAGAGCATTTCGCGCGGGGCTGAAAAGCGCGGTGCAAGGCCAAACGCGAAAAAAGGGACGCCTTGCATGCAGGAATGCCATGCCGAAAACGATGCCACATCAGATGGCTCGTCGGAGGCCGGCGCCGGAGCGCATCGTCCGCTGGGTTTTGCCAAATCCGCTCGCAATCGGCTATCCACCGCCGGTGCGGCACTCGCCTGCATCCGGGACGACGGCCGGTCTTGGCCGCGTTTCCTCTCTAGAGACCATGTGACAGGACGATCATGACGGAAATGCAGCCCGCCCGGACCTGCCTCGCCATCGTGCTGGCGGCCGGCGAGGGGACCCGGATGAAGTCGGCGCGGCCCAAGGTGCTGCACGAGGTGGCCGGCCGTTCGCTGCTCGGCCATGCCCTGGCTGCCGTGACCGCTGCAGGCGCCGATGCACTCGCCGTGGTGATCGGACCCGACCGGCCGGACGTCGCGGCCGAGGTCAAGAAGCACGCGCCGCACGCCGCGGTGTTCGTCCAGAGCGAGCGCAAGGGCACGGCGCATGCGGTGCTGGCGGCTCGCGAGAGCCTGGCGGGCACGCATGACGATATCCTGGTCGCCTTCGCCGATACCCCGCTGGTGCGGCCCGAGACCTTCGCCGAGCTGCGCAAGGCGCTGCATGGCGGTGTCGGCGTCGCGGCGCTCGGCTTCGAGGCGCGCGACCCGACCGGCTATGGCCGCTTCGTCACGCAGGACGGCGCGCTGCAGGAAATCGTCGAGCACAAGGATGCCGACGAAGCGACGCGCGCGATCACGCTGTGCAATGCCGGGCTGATGGCGCTGGACGGCGGCAAGGCGCTCGCCATCCTCGATGCGATCGGCTGCGCCAATGCCCAGAACGAATATTATCTGACCGACGCCGTCGCGGTGGCGCGCGCGCAGGGCCTGAAGGCGGTCGCCCGGGTCGCGCCCGAGGCCGAGGTCCAGGGGGTCAACGACCGGGCCCAGCTCGCGGCCGTCGAGGCCGATTTCCAGCGCCGCAAGCGGCTGGAGGTGATGCTGGCCGGGGCCACGCTGGTCGCGCCAGAAACCGTGTTCTTCAGCCACGACACGCAGATCGGCCGCGACGTCCTGATCGAGCCCAACGTCGTCTTCGGCCCAGGCGTCAAGGTTGCGGACAACGCCGTCATCCATGCGTTCTCGCATCTGGACGGGGCGAGCGTCGGGCCTAGCGTCTCGATCGGTCCTTATGCCCGCCTGCGCCCCGGTGCCGAGCTGGCGAAGGGCGCGCGGGTCGGCAATTTCGTCGAGATCAAGGCGGCCGCGATCGGCGAGGGCGCCAAGATCAACCACCTGACCTATATCGGCGATGCCGAGATCGGCGCGAACGCCAATATCGGCGCCGGCACCATCACCTGCAATTACGACGGCTTCTTCAAGGCGAAGACGATCGTCGGCGAGGGCGCCTTCGTCGGTTCCAACTCGGCTCTGGTCGCGCCGGTGACGATCGGGGCGGGCGCCTATGTCGGCTCGGGCTCGGTCATCACCCGCGACGTCAAGCCGGACGCGCTCGCCGTCGCCCGCGGCCGGCAGATGGAGCGCGAGGGCTGGGCTTTGGCCTTCAGGGCTGCCGCCCAGGCTCGAAAGGCCCGGCAATAGGCGATTTGCAAGGCATTTCGTTCACAGTTCGACATTCAACGTGATTTCGCATTTGCCGGCTCGCGGCTTATTGCGATGCGCATCGACATCAACGGATGAGGCACATTCATGTGCGGGATCGTGGGCATTCTCGGCAAGCAGGCCGTCGCCGGCCAGGTCGTCGAGGCGCTGCGGCGGCTCGAGTATCGCGGCTATGATTCGGCTGGCGTCGCGACGCTCGAAGGCGGCCGGCTCAGCCGCCGCCGCGCCGAGGGCAAGCTCAAGAATCTCGAGGTGCGTCTTTCCAACGAGCCGCTCGAGGGCCTGATCGGCATCGGCCACACCCGCTGGGCGACGCATGGCAAGCCGACCGAGAGCAATGCCCATCCGCACGCCACCGAGAAGCTGGCGGTCGTCCATAACGGCATCATCGAGAACTTCCGCGAGCTCAAGGCCGAACTCGAGGCCGATGGCCATGTCTTCGCCAGCGAGACCGACACCGAGGTCGTCGCCCACCTCGTCACCCGCGAGCTCGACCGCGGCAAGGACCCGGTCGCGGCGGTCGGGGCCGCGCTGCCGCATCTGCGCGGCGCCTTCGCGCTCGCCTTCCTGTTCGAAGGGCAGGAAGACCTGCTGATCGGCGCCCGCAAGGGCTCGCCGCTGGCGGTCGGCATCGGCGACGGCGAGATGTATCTCGGCTCGGATGCGCTGGCCTTGGCGCCTTTCACCAACCTCATCGCCTATCTCGACGAGGGCGATTGGGTGGTGCTGAACCGCAAGGGCGCGACCTTCTACGATGCAGACGGGACTCAGGTCGATCGCCGCGCCCAGCGCGTCGCGGCCGGCGCCTTCCTGGTCGAGAAGGGCAACCACCATCACTTCATGGCCAAGGAGATCTACGAACAGCCGGAAGTGGTCGGCCATACCCTGACGCATTATGTCGACATGGCGAATGGGGTGACGCGGCTGCCCTTCGAGACGCCGTTCGACTGGAAGAACCTTTCCCGCCTCTCGGTCTCGGCCTGCGGCACGGCTTATTACGCCGGCCTGACCGCCAAATACTGGTTCGAGAAGCTGGCGCGCCTGCCGGTCGAGATCGATGTCGCCTCCGAATTCCGTTATCGCGAGGCGCCGCTGCCGGCGAACGGGCTCGCGCTCTTCGTCTCGCAATCGGGCGAGACCGCCGACACGCTCGCCTGCTTGCGCTATGCCCGCCAGGAAGGCCAGCACATCATGTCGGTCGTCAACGTGCCGACCTCGACGATCGCCCGCGAGAGCGACGTCGTCGCCCCGACGCTGGCCGGCCCCGAGATCGGCGTCGCTTCGACCAAGGCCTTCACCTGCCAGCTGACGGCGCTCGCTGGCCTCGCCATCGCCGCCGCCCGTGCCCGCGGCACGCTCTCGGCCGAGCAGGAGGCGCGATACGTTCAGGAACTGATCGCGCTGCCCGGCCTGATGGCGCAGGCGCTGACGCTTGAGCCGGAGATCGAGAAGCTCGCCCGCAAGCTCTCCAGGGCGCGCGACGTGCTCTATCTCGGCCGCGGCACCGCCTTCCCGCTGGCGCTGGAAGGCGCGCTGAAGCTCAAGGAAATCAGCTACATCCACGCCGAAGGTTATCCGGCGGGCGAGCTCAAGCACGGCCCGATCGCGCTGATCGACGAGGACATGCCGGTGGTGGTGATCGCGCCGCATGACGCGCTCTTCGAGAAGACCGCCTCGAATATGCAGGAGGTTGCGGCGCGCGGCGGCCGGATCATCCTGATCACCGACGCCAAGGGCGCGGAAGAAGCCGGCATCGTGCCGGAGGCGACGATCATCATGCCGGAGATGGATCCGCTGTTCGCGCCGATCGTCTACTCGGTGCCGATCCAGATGATCGCCTATCAGACGGCCGTCTTCATGGGCAAGGACGTCGACCAGCCGCGCAACCTGGCGAAGTCGGTCACCGTCGAGTGAGCCGTCATTGCGAGCGAAGCGAAGCAATCCAGAAGGGCTCGCTCAACGGCCTCTGGATTGCTTCGTCGCTACGCTCCTCGCAATGACGAAAAACGTCCGGCTGATGTTCTAATCGGGCTCCGGCCGGCTCGCGACATAGGTGCCGGCCGCGATCAGGCCGGCGCCGCTCAGCCAGAGCGCGATCGGTGGCGCATCGGTCGCCGCCACGATGACGAAGCTCAGCAGCATCGAGCCGCAGGCGATATATTTCGTCCTGCGGGCGATCGCACCGGTCTTGCGCCAGCGCACCACCTCCGGGCCGAGCCGGGGATGATTGACCAGCCAGCTTTCGAAGCGCGGCGAGGAACGCGAGAAGCACCAGGCGGCCGCGATCAGGAAGACCGTGCCGGGCATCACCGGCAGAATCAGCCCGATGATGCCGAGCAGCACGCAGAGCCACCCGACAGCGAGATAGAGCGGGCGATGCCAGCGGGGCTGGGGGCTGGACGGTTCGGACACGAGGCACATCGACGAATCGGGGGCTAGCCAGCAGCCTAGGCTCGGCTATCGTTCGATAGTGCGGCGCAATATGATCTGGCCGCAAGAGCGGATGGAGACCCGGATCGTCGATGATTAGCCGTACGCCCGATCCGCGCCTCGTCATCCAGCCCGATCTGCTGCGGCCGACCTTCGGCACCAGGCTCAGGCGCTATTTCCTGACCGGCCTCGTACTGGCGGCGCCGCTCGCCATCACGGCCTCAGTGACCTGGTGGTTCGTCAACCTGGTCGACGGGCTGGTGAGACCCTTGGTGCCGGCCCAGTTCTGGCCGGAAAGCTATCTGCCGTTTCCGGTGCCGGGCTTCGGTCTCGTCATCGCGCTGATCGGCCTGACGGTGATCGGCTTCTTCGCGGCGAACCTGGTCGGGCGCACATTGATCGGCGCGGGCGAATCGATCCTCAACCGGATGCCGGTGGTGCGCGGGCTCTACAAGGGCGTGAAGCAGATCTTCGAGACGATCTTCTCGCAGTCCGGCACCTCCTTCCGCAAGGTCGGCATGGTGCAGTTCCCGCAGCCGGGCATGTGGTCGATCGTCTTTATCGCCCAGGAGGCAGCGCCCGAGATCGCCGGCAAGCTGCCTGATGGCGATGAGCAGATCGGCGTCTTCCTGCCCTGCACGCCGAACCCGACCACCGGCTTCTTCTTCTACCTGCCGCGGCGCGAGATCGTCGAATTGTCGATCTCAGTCGAGGACGGCGCCAAGCTGATCATGTCCGCCGGGCTGATCCAGCCCGGCGAAACGGCTCCGCGCTCGGCGCCCGAAATGGGCAAGTAGCTCACCCTTTCAGCGGCACCCAGATCTCGACGACGCCGTTGCCGGTCGCACCGTCGAAGCGCTGGTCCATGCGCTCCAGCGTCACGCCCATCGCCGGCTCGCGACCGGATTTCGGCAGCCAGTCGCGCCAGATCGCCTCATAGGTCTGCTTGATGCCGGTGATATGGCCGCTGTGCTCGAAGACGGCGCAAAGCTGCTCGGGCACGCTCAGCCGCGCGAACTCGTTCGGCAGGTCGCTGAAGGAGGCGACTTCCGCGCCGGCGATGTAGTCGAAGGCGCCGACATCGTCGCAATTATAGCTCGCGCCGTAGGCGACGAAGCCCTTCTGCCCAGGGATATGGCCGAAATGCGGGACGATCTTCTGCCAGAGCAGCGGGATGCCTTGCGTGTTGTCGACCGAGAATGGCCGCTGAAGCCGGCGATGAGCATAGGCTTGCCGGTAACGATACGCGGTTCTGCGAGGGGAATGCGGTTTGCAGCGTGCATGGACAGAGGCTCCACGAGAGCAAGGGATGACAGGTCACGCCTTGAACGCAGCTCTTCCGGCGTGATGCCGAACTGCTCGCGGAAGGCGCGGGTGAAGGCCTCGTGAGAGCCATAGCCCCAGTCGAGCGCGACCTGGAGGATGTCGGGCGCGCCATCAGCCAGCTGGCGCGCCGCTTCCGAGAGCCGGCGCTCGCGGACATAGCGCATCACCGAGCGGCCGGTCGCCACGCCGAAGGCGCGGCTGAGATGGAAGCGCGAGACACCGCTCACCTCTGCGATCTCGTCGAGCGAGAGCTCGGAGGCGAAGCGGCTTTCGATGCACCAGAGGGCTTTCTTGATCGGGTCCATGGCTCACTCACGAAACGCCGGCACCATGGCGGAGGCAGGACGGGCGTGCTTGATCGAGATTGCTCTTGCTTCTAGCGCGCAGCCTTGGCGACATCGAGGAAGGCCCGCAGTGCCGGCGGCACGGCGCGGTGACCGGGATAGTAGATCGCGATCCGCTCGGGAGCCGGCGCCCAGGCCGTCAGAATCTGGCGAAGACGTCCGTCAGCCAACGCCATTTCCGCCGCCGGACTTGCGATATAGGCGATGCCGAGGCCGCCTATTGCGGCCTCGGTCATGAGCTCCTCATCGTCGAGAATGACCGAGCTGCCTGTATCGATCGTCAGCTCCTGCCCGGCCCGCTCGAACTCCCAGCGATAGAATTTGCCGCTCGGCATGCGGTGGCCGATGCAGCGGTGATGCTGGAGGGCATCGGGCGTGTCTGGGACGCCAAAGCGCTCAAGATAGGCCGGCGACGCGACGCAGATGAAGCTGACGGAGCCGCCGAACGGCACGGCGACCATGTCCCGCGGGATCGAGCCGACGAGGCGCACGCCGGCATCGAACCCGGCAGCCACGATGTCGATCAGCTTGCCTTCGACGACGAGATCGACGGCGACGTCCGGAAAGCGCTCCGCCATCGCGGGAAGGACCTCGCGAACGAGCAGCGCCGCAGCCAGGCGTGGCGCGTTGATCCGGACGCTGCCGGCGACGCTGCCGCGGAACGTGGCCATGCTGTCCAGCGCCGCGTCCAGCGTTGCTAGCGCCGGCTGCAGACGGCTGAGCAGTTCGAGGCCGGCTTCAGTCGGCGCGACGCTGCGGGTGGTGCGATTGAGCAGGCGCACACCCATACGCTCCTCGAGCGCCCGCATCGCATGGCTCAGCGTGGAAGGTGCGGTGCCGAGTTCGTCCGCCGCGCGCCGGAAGCTGCGACGGGTCGCGACGGTGACGAAAGCCGTGAGGTCGTTGAGCGAAGGGTGAGCCATTGCTGGTGATTTTGCATCAGCTCATGCAGGTTTCAACGGCTAATCCGAACAATCATTGCCCGCTATCTCCTGTCGGCAAGAGCGAATCACGCGGAGAGGCCGCCTACGTTCGCAGCCAGTGAAAGGAACCGACATGCCCAAACGTGACGCGATTTTCCCAGCCAACCGCCACGCCCTCTACGACGTCCATCAGTACTCGGCCGCCATCCGCTCCGGCGATCTGCTCTTCATCTCCGGGCAGGTCGGTAGCCGCGAGGATGGTTCCCCCGAACCCGTGTTCGAGGATCAGGTCCGGCGCGCCTTCGCCAATTTGCGCGCGGTTCTGGCAGCGGCCGGCGCGAGCTTTGACGATGTGATCGACGTCATCTCCTTTCACACCGACCCACAGACGCAGTTCGAGAAGATGATGGCCATCCGCGCCGAGGAAATCGGCGAACCGCCCTATCCGACCTGGACCGCCGTCGGCGTGACATGGCTCGCCGGCTTCGACTTCGAGCTCAAGGTCGTCGCCCGCATCCCGGCGGCGAGTGGCAGCACCCGCTCGCACGGCTGAATGTCGCCTCAGCCCGCCCGCAGCAGGCGGATCGCGACGTCGCGCTCGAACAGGTAGAGCAGCGTCCTTATCGCCTGGCCGCGCGGCGTCTCCAGATGCGGGTCGCGCTCGATCAGCAGGCGGGCATCGTCTCGCGCCGCTGCCAGCAGATCGCCGTCGATCTCGGGGCGGGCGATGCGCCAGTCGGGCGAGCCGGATTGGCGCGTGCCCAGCACCTCGCCTTCGCCGCGCAGGCGCAGGTCCTCCTCGGCGATGCGGAAGCCGTCCTCGCTCTCGCGCATGATGGTGAGGCGCGCTTCCGCCACCTGCCCGAGCGGGCCCTTGTAGAGCAAGAGGCAGGTCGAGGCGGCGCTGCCGCGACCGATCCGTCCGCGCAGCTGGTGGAGCTGGGCGAGGCCGAAGCGCTCGGCATGCTCGATCACCATCACCGAGGCGTTGGGCACGTCGACGCCGACCTCGATCACCGTGGTCGAGACCAGCACCCGCGTCTGCCCACCGGAGAAGGCGGCCATCGCCGCATCCTTGTCGCGTCCCGGCATCTGGCCGTGCAGCAGGCTGACCTTGTCGCCAAAGAGGCCCTGCAGCGCCTCGAAGCGCTCCTCTGCCGCCGCAACGTCGAGCGTGTCGGATTCCTGTACCAGCGGGCAGACCCAGTAGACCTGCGCGCCGCTCTCCAGCGCCCGCCCGACCGCACCGACGACCTCGTCATAGCGCTCCAGCGAGATCGCCCGCGTGGTGATCGGCTTCCGGCCGGCCGGCTTCTCCGAGAGGATCGAGACGTCCATGTCGCCGAACCAGGTCAGCGCCAGCGTGCGTGGGATCGGCGTCGCGGTCATGACGAGGATGTCGACCGCCTCGCCCTTGGCGCCGAGGAGCAGGCGCTGGTGCACGCCGAAGCGGTGCTGCTCGTCTACGACGGCCAGCGCGAGGTCATGGAAGACGACGCCCTCCTGGAACAGCGCATGGGTACCGACGACGATGTCGATCTCGCCATTCGCCAGGCCCTCCAGCACCTGCCGGCGGCCGGCGCCCTTCTCGCGGCCGGTCAGCAGAGCGAGCTTGAGCCCGGCCTTGTCGGCGAGCGGCGCCAGGCGCTCGGCATGCTGGCGGGCGAGGATCTCGGTCGGCGCCATCAGCACCGATTGCCGACGCGCCTCGGCCGCTGCCGCCATCGCCATCAGCGCGACCACGGTCTTGCCCGAGCCGACATCGCCCTGGAGCAGGCGCAGCATGCGCTCGGGCTTTTCCATGTCGTCATGGATGTCGGCGATCGCCTTGCGCTGGCCGTCGGTCAGCGTGAAGGGCAGGGCGGTTTCGATGGCGTGGCGCAGGGCGCCGTCGCCCGCCGTGGCGCGGCCGGCCGCCTTCTTCTGCTGGCGGCGCACCAGGGCAAGCGCGATCTGGCTCGCGAGCAGCTCGTCATAGGCGATGCGCCGGCGCGCGACGGTCTCGCCCGTCGCCGCCTTCAAGTCGACCGGGTGGTGCAGAGCGTGGATGGCGTCGCGGAAGGGCGCGAAGTCGTGGCGTGTGAGGAAGGCCGGATCCTGCCACTCCGGCAGCTCGGGACAGCGCTCGGCGGCGCCGGCGGCGATCCGCGCCATGACGCGCCCGCCGATGCCTTCGGTCAGCCCGTAGACCGGCTCGACCGAGGGCAGGGTGGCGGCGAGCTTGGGATCGAGGATGCGGTCGGGATGCACCATCTGGCGCATGCCGTCCCAGAGCTCGAGCTTGCCCGAGATGATGCGATAGGCGCCGATCGGCAGGGTCTGCAGGAGATGGCGGACATCGGCATGGAAGAAGACCAGCGTGACGTCGCCGGTCTCGTCCTCGACGATGACGCGATAGGGCGCTTTCGCCTTGGTCGGCGGGGCAGGGCGGTGCTCGGTCACTTGCGCCGAGAAGGTCGCGACCTCGCCGACCGGGGCCTCGGCGATGCTTTCGCTCGGCCGCCGGTCGATCGCACCGGTCGGCAGATGGAAGAGCAGGTCGATGACGCGGGCGGCATGCGTCTCGTCGCCCAGCAGCTTGTCGAGCGCCTTGGCGAGCTTGGGGCCGACGCCGGACAGCGCGGTGGCCGGGGCGAAGAGCGGATCGAGGAGAGATGGACGCAATGGCTTCACGGCATGTCAGGAGTGCGAGTCCGGCGGCATTCGTACCGCTGACTTCGCGAGATGGCATCGCTATATAGCTCGCGACGGCAGGCTCCGCGATGGGGCCGGCCCTATTCCTATTGTCCGCGAGGCGATGATGAGTGGCTCGACCCGTAGCAGCGCCGACCTCGACCCGCGGCGGCGCAAGATCCTGTTCCGCGCCTGGCATCGCGGTATGCGCGAGATGGACCTGATCATGGGCCGCTTCGCCGATGCGCAGATCGGCAATCTGAGCGAGGTCGAGCTCGACGAGTTCGAGCGGCTGATCGAGGTGCTCGACCGCGACCTGCTGAGCTGGGTGACCGGGGAGGCTGAGGTGCCAGAGAACTACGACAGCGATGTCTTCCGGCAGCTGAAGGCGTTCCACCAGCACGACAAGCCGATTCATGTCTGAGGGCTTGGCCTGCTCCCTTCGTTGTCATTCCGGGGCTTCGCGCAGCGAAGAACCCGGAACCCACGACCGGGTGAGCGGTCAGGAACCACGTACCAGATGTTCCACCCAGTCGTGGGTTCCGGGTTCGCGCCTGCGGCGCCCCCCGGAATGACAAGCCATAGTCAGAATTGAAGCGTCCCAATGAGCATTCCGCCTCCCACCCAGATCGCCAAGCCGCAGCTCGAGCGCATCCTCGATGCGTTGAATCGCGGCGACAAGCCGATGCTTGCCGGCGTGCCCGACGGTTTCGATGCCGTCGTGCTCGCCGACCTGACGCGCGCCCGCGCCAAGAAGTCGGAAGGGCCGGCGCTGATCGTCTTCATCGCCCGCGACGGCCAGCGCCTGCAGGTGCTGGAGAATGCACTGGCCTTCGTCGCGCCCGATCTCGAGGTGATGACCTTCCCGGCCTGGGACTGCCAGCCCTATGACCGCGTCTCGCCGGCGCCGTCGATCGTTGCGCACCGGATGACGACTTTGTCGCGCCTGGCCCGGACCAAGTCGGGCGACCGGCCGCGCCTGCTGCTGACCACGGTGAACGCCGCGCTCCAGCGCGTGCCGGCCTTCGGCAAGGTCGCGTCGGAGAGCTTCTCGGCCGCGCCGGGCAACATGGTCGACACCGAGGAGCTGGCGCGCTGGCTCGACGTCAACGGCTATCTCCGGACCTCGACCGTGCGCGAGACCGGCGAATTCGCCGTGCGCGGCGGCATCGTCGACCTCTACCCGCCGGGCATGCCGGCGCCGATCCGGCTCGATTTCTTCGGCGATACGCTGGAATCGATCCGCACCTTCGATCCGGAGACGCAGCGCACCACCGGGCAGTTGCGCGGGCTCGACCTCGTGCCGATGTCCGAAGCGCAGATGACGAGCGACTCGATCCGTCGCTTCCGCCAGTCCTATATTTCGACCTTCGGCACGCCCGGCCGCGACGACACGCTCTACGAGGCCGTCAGTGAGGGCCGGCGTCCGGCCGGCCTCGAGCACTGGCTGCCGCTGCTGGCCGAGAAGCTCGACACGCTCTTCACCTATCTGCCCGACGTCCCGATCGTGCTCGACCATCACGCCGACGACGCGGTCGGCGAGCGCATCAGCCTGATCAAGGACTATTACGACGCCCGCAAGAGCGCGCTCGACCAGCCTTCGCCCGGCTCGATACCGTACAAGCCGCTGCTGCCGGAGGCGCTCTATCTCTCGCCGGCGGATTGGCGTGGCATCATCGGCGAAGCCGGCGTCGCCTCGCTGACACCGTTCCAGCTGCCAGAAAGCGCGGGCAAGCTCGTCGTCGATCTCGGCGGCAAGCAGGGCCGCAGCTTCGCCGCCGAGCGCGCCGACAATTCTGGCAGCGTCTTCGACGCGGCCGTCGCGCATGTGAAGGCGCTGGAGGCAGAAGGGCGACGCGTCATCCTCGCCGGCTGGTCGGAAGGCTCGCGCGAGCGCCTCGCCCATGTGCTGGCCGACCATGGCCTCAAGACCGTGCAGATGACCGGCTCGTTGCGCGCCGCCTTCGACCTCAAGCCCGGTACCACGGCCCTTGCCGTCTGGGGCTTTGAGACCGGTTTCGAGGCCGGCAAGCTCGCGGTCATCGGCGAGCAGGACATCCTTGGCGACCGGCTGGTGCGCCCGCGCAAGAAGACGCGCCGCCCGCAGGACTTCATCAACGAGCTGTCTTCGCTAACACCGGGCGACATCGTCGTCCATGTCGACCACGGCATCGGCCGCTTCGTCGGCCTGCAGACGATCACGGCGGCTGGGGCGCCGCATGACTGCCTCGAAATCCATTATGCCGGCGATGCCAAGCTGTTCCTGCCGGCGGAGAACATCGAGCTGCTCTCGCGCTATGGCTCGGAGGACACCGAGGTCGTGCTCGACCGGCTCGGTGGTGGTGGCTGGCAGGCGCGCAAGGCCAAGCTGAAGCAGCGTATCCGCGAGATGGCGGGCAAGCTGATCCAGATCGCCGCCGCGCGCGCTCTCAAGGAAGCGCCGCGCCTGATCCCGCAGGACGGGCTCTATGACGAGTTCTGCGCCCGATTCCCCTATGAGGAGACCGAGGACCAGCAGAACACCATCGACGCGGTGCTGGAGGACCTCGCCGCCGGCCGCCCGATGGACCGGCTGGTCTGCGGCGATGTCGGCTTCGGCAAGACCGAGGTCGCGCTGCGCGCCGCCTTCACCGCCGCGCTCGCCGGCAAGCAGGTCGCGGTCGTCGTGCCGACGACGCTCTTGGCGCGCCAGCACTACCGCAACTTCGCCGAGCGCTTTGCCGGCCTGCCGGTCAAGGTCGGCCAGGCCTCGCGCTTCGTGTCGGCGCCCGATCTCAAGGCGGTGAAACAGGGCATTTCCGACGGCACGATGGACATCACCGTCGGCACCCATGCGCTGCTCGGCAAGGGCATCGACTTCAAGGATCTCGGCCTCGTCATCGTCGACGAGGAGCAGCATTTCGGCGTCGCCCATAAGGAGCGGCTGAAGGAGATGCGCGCCGAGGTCCACATGCTGACGCTGACCGCGACACCGATCCCGCGCACGCTCCAGCTCGCCATGACCGGCGTGCGCGAGCTCTCGATCATCGCGACACCGCCGGTCGATCGCCTCGCTGTCCGCACCTTCGTCACGCCGTTCGATCCGCTGATCGTGCGCGAGGCGCTGCTGCGCGAACGCTACCGCGGTGGGCGGTCGTTCTATGTCGTGCCGCGCATCGAGGACATCGCCGAGGTCAAGGACTTCCTCGACAAGCAGGTGCCCGAGTGCAAGGTCGGCATCGCCCATGGCCAGATGGCGGCGGGCTCGCTGGAAGACGTGATGACGGCCTTCTATGAGGGCCAGTACGACATCCTGCTCTCGACCACGATCGTCGAATCCGGCCTGGACATCCCGACCGCCAACACGCTGATCATCCACCGCGCCGACATGTTCGGCCTGGCGCAGCTCTACCAGCTGCGCGGCCGCGTCGGCCGTTCGAAGGTGCGCGCCTATGCGCTCTTCACCGTGCCGGCCAACCGCAAGCTAACCGAGCAGGCCGACCGGCGCCTCAAGGTGTTGCAGTCGCTCGATACGCTGGGCGCAGGCTTCCAGCTCGCGAGCCACGACCTCGACATCCGAGGCGCCGGCAACCTGCTCGGCGACGAGCAATCCGGCCACATCAAGGAAGTCGGCTACGAGCTCTACCAGCAGATGCTGGAAGAGGCAGTCGCGGCGCTCAAGGCCGGCATCGAGATCGAAAGCGATGCGCACTGGTCGCCGAGCATCCAGATCGGCGCGCCGGTGATGATCCCCGAGCACTATATCGGCGATCTGACGCTGAGGCTGACGCTCTACAAGCGCCTCTCGACCATGGACGACGACGCCGAGTTGCAATCCTTCGGCGCCGAGCTGATCGACCGCTTCGGCCCGCTGCCGGAAGAGGTCAAGCAGCTGCTGGAGATCGTCGCGATCAAGGCTTTGTGCAAGCGCGCCAATGTCGAGAAGGTCGAGGCCGGCCCGAAGGGCATCATCGTCGCCTTCCGCGACAGCGAGTTCGCCAATCCGGAAGGGCTCGTCAGCTACGTGGCCAAGCAGGGCACGCTGGCCAAGGTGCGCCCCGACATGCGCGTCGTCTTCATCGACGACTTCGAGACGGCCGAGCAGCGGCTGACCGGCACGCGCCGGCTGCTGACCGATCTGGCGCGCATCGCCGAGCGCAAGAAGGCGGCCTGACGGGCGAGGCAGCCCGGCGCCTCGATGTCGAGGAGGTCCTCGTCTAGACCGACGAGCTGATCGTCCTTTGGCTCAGCTGCTCTTCGGCTCGACGGCCGGCTCGTCGGTCATCGACTTGCCCGCCGGGCGCAGGCGCGTGGCAATCAGCCGTCCGGCATCGCGGAACGGGACCCAGAGTGCATTGCCGACCGTGTTGTGCTCGGCACCTTCATGGCCGATGCCGAGCGTGATCTTCTCGCCCCGGCGCGGCATATGGAGCGTGCCGGCCATCCAGTCCCAGATCGACAGCAAGTAGCCCATGTTCCGATCGAAATGGGCGGGGTTGTCCGAATGATGGATGTGGTGATGCGCCGGACTGTGCAGCAGCACGCCCATCAGCCCGGTGAACGGCATGTTGATGTGGGAATGCCGGAGGTGATGGAAGGTGAAGATGTGCGCGCAGATGATGAGGTTGTAGCCGAATATGCCCATCGAGGGCGCGCCGCTGCCGAGCCAATGAGTCACCAGCGCATAGACCAGGCCGTTGGTGAAGCCGGTCACACAGGGGAACAGGGCGAGTTCGACCGGATGCTGCCGGAATTCCGTCGCCGGCGTCATGACCTCTGCCGAATGATGCAGTTTGTGGAATTGCCAGAGGATCTCGCTCTTGTGCATGGCAAGATGCGCGAGCCAGTAGCCGAAGTCGAAGGCGAGCACCTGCAGCACCGCGAGGAACAGGATAATCCCCCAATGCGCGGCAACCGTCTCGGCGGGCGGCCCGAACAAGGCGGCCAGCCAGCTGCCGAAGGCACCGGCCCAAAAATCCGCACCGATGATGAAGAAGCCGATCACGAAGGCGAGCAGCGGGATATTGAGGAGGTAGAGCTTGTAGTCGAGCAGCGACGAACGGTGCAGCCAGACGGTCCGCTTGCTCAAAAGCCGCCAGAAGGCCCTCAGCCCGATATCTTTGCGCCGGCGTCGCAGGCGCGTGGGGATGATAGCTAGGAAGACGAAGGCTGCCGCCGCGACGTAGGAGAATACCGATCTTTGGTCGAGCGGGTGGAACAGCGGCAGGACCAAGGCTTCGATCGCAGCCGTGAATGCGCTGGCGAACTCCATCGCGTCGTCCCAGTTTCAGCTTGGATGCTCCTATCGTCTACTGTCCGAGGGTTAACCCGGATTGAATTCCTTGCGGCAAGCTTTGCTGCTGCTGGGAATTCGATCGAGGTTCTCACGGTGACCGCCGTGTCACCGAAACATCCGTCGCCGCATTGGTCACGACGTCGACGATGGCGATATCCGGCCGGTCGAGCCGTGGCAAACCGTCATCCTCGCCGGCGCGGCGGGTGACGACGAGGCTGGTCAACGCCTTGTGGCCGCCGAGCCGCGAGCGGGCCAGCGCCGGCTCCAGGGCCGCCGGTATGACGAGATGGACCATGCGCCCGCCTTCCAGGCAGGCGCGCAAGTCGTCGAGCACGAACAGCCCGAGCGGCAGGAGCTCGACGCCGGTGAGCAGCGCGATGCCGGGGCCGGTAGCCAGCGCGGCGAGATCGCCGCCGACCAGCGTGGTGATGACACGCGACGAAGCGAGCGGTTTCAGCACGCGCGAGATTTCGAGCGCCTTGGCCAAAACTTCCTTCTCGCTGACCGGAAAGGGACCGGTGAGGCTATGCCCATCGACGACGCGGATCGGCGCCCGGATCGCGGCTGGGGGCAAGGCGGATGGCGTAGCGCCATGGCCGAGCAGCGGCTCCAGCGCGGCGACGCCATCGGGCACGCGCGCCCCGAAACCGCCGATGAAGCGCATGCCGAAGGAGCGCGCGGCTACATCGCGGAGCAGGTGCAAAGGCTGCAACTCTCCGATCCGCGGCACGCCGAGCGCCATCACCGCGCCGGAGCGCTCAATCAGGGGCAAGAGCTCCGCCTCCTTGGCATGGGCCGGCAGGAGCATCGGTGAGAGGCCGGCCCGCAGGCTGGCGAGGATCGAGACCAGTGCCTCGGGGCCGAGTGGCGCCAGGATCGCGACGCAGGCGCCGGGCTGGGGCCTGGCGAGCAGGAGAAGGTTGGCGAGCCGGTCGACGCGACCGTCGAGCTCGGCGAAGCCGAAGGCGTTGGGAGAAAAATCGCTCCAGTCGCGTCGGCCCGGCGGGTCGCGGAAGGCCGGCTCATAGCCGCGGCGGGCGGCGAGCGCCTTGAGCAGGCTGTCGAAATCGAGCCCCTCGACCAGTGCGCCGATGGAGATTTCGTCGGAGCCCATGCGCATCGCCGGACCTAGTTGGCGGGCGCTGGCGGCGAGGGCGACCGCGCCAGCGTTTCGTTGGAGAAGAAGAATCTCGGCCGCCGCTCGGGCAGGACGATGTCGCGCGAGCGCGCCAGCCAGGTCTCGGGCAGATAATAGAGCGGCACGACGTAGAAGCCGGAGAGCAGCAGTCGGTCGAGCGTGCGCACCGTGGCAACGAAATCCTCGCGCGAGCGCGCGCCCAGCAGCGCCTGCAAGGTCGCATCGACCGCCGGCGAACGCACGCCGGCATAGTTGAGTGCTCCCTTGCGCTCGGCATTGGCCGAGCCCCAGCGGCCGATCTGCTCGTTGCCGGGCGAGGCCGAGGCCGGCCAGGTCCACTGGATCATGTCGAAATCGAAGGTCGAGAGCCGGCGCCAGTATTGGACGTCGTCGATCAGGCGGACCGAGACGGCGATGCCGAGCCGGGCGAGCGAGGTCGCATAGTTCAGCGCCAGCCGCTCCTGCGGTCGGTTGGTGACGGTGATCTCGAAGCCGAAGGGCTCACCTTCGCCGTTTTTTTGGCCGCCCTTGCGCAATTGCCCGTCATTGAGGCGGTAGCCTGCGGCTTCCAGCAGGTCGAGCGCGCGACGGGCCTGGTCGCGGTCGCGGCCGGAGCCGTCGGTCGCGGCCGGAGCCCAGGTGCCGGCGAGGATGTCGTCGCGCACGGCGCCGGGGAAGGCCGCGAGCAGCGTCTTCTCACGCTGATCGGCCGGCACGCCGAGGGCCGAGAGCTCGCTGTCGGCGAAGAAGCTGCCGGCGCGGCGATAGACGCCGTGGAACAGGTTGCGATTGGCCCATTCGAAGTCGAACAGCATCGCCAGCGCCTCGCGGACGCGGATATCGGCGAATTGCGGGCGGCGGGTGTTGAAGACCAGCCCGGTCATGCCTTTGGGCGTCTGGAAGCGGAAGGTGTCGCGGATAATCCTGCCGTCGCGTACGGCCGGGACGTCGTAGCCCGTCATCCAGCGGGTCGGGTCGCTTTCGAGGCGGACATCATAAAGTCCTGCCTTGAAAGCCTCGAACAAGGCGTTGGAATCGCGGTAGAAATCGTAGCGAATCTCGTCTGCGTTGAAGAGCCCGCGGGTGAGGGGGTGATCCTCCGCCCAGAAATCCTTGCGCCGCTTCAGCCTAAGCATTTCGCCAGGCTTGATCTCCTCGACGATGTAGGGGCCGGAGCCGAGCGCCGGCTTGAAGCTGGTGTCGCCGAACTTCTCCGCGTCGGTGGCGTGCCTGGCGAAGATCGGCATGGCGCCGATCACCAGCGGCAGTTCGCGATTGGAGCCGTCGCCGAGCTCGAAGACGACGCGGTCGGGCGAGGGGGCCTCGACCTTGGTCACGCGCGCGAGGCTGGAGCGATGGAACGGCTTGCCCTTGGTCTTCAGCATCTCGAAGGTGAAGATCACGTCGTCCGCCGTCACCGGCTTGCCGTCGGAGAAGCGGGCGCGCGGGTCGATCTGGAAGGCGAGACGGGTTCGTTCCGAGTTGAGCTCGACCTTGCTCGCCAGCAGGCCGTAGGCTGTGAAGGGTTCGTCGGCCGAGCGGAAGAGCAGGCTCTGCTGGACATAGCGCGGCACTGCGTCCGGGGCGACGCCAAGCACCACCAGCGGATTGAGGCTGTCGAAGGTGCCCTGCTGGCCGTAGATGATTCGCCCGCCTTTCGGCGCCTGCGGATCGGCATAGGGCAGGTGGTCGAAGCCCTTGGGCAGTTCCGGCTCGCCGTGCATGGCGATGGCGGTGTCATTCTCGGCCGCAGCCGCGCGCAGGTTCCCGATCGGCCCGAAAGCCGCCAGGCCCGCGAGGACGAGCCCGAGACACCAAGCGGAACACGCCGCTGCGCTGAAAGGTCGATGCATGCTCGAAACTGATTCCCTGCCGCAGGATAACATGCGATCAAACTTGTCGCGCCGCGCTCTTCGGGCTGGAAACCTGCGACGGAACTCGCTAAACGCAGGCCGGCGTCATCCAAACGCCGCAATCGCGCTTGATGTGCTCACGCCGCCACCGGCTCCGGCACCTTGCTGGTTGAGCCTTGGGTGATGCATGCCGCCGGATCCGGCGGCCGAACCAGTTTCATGGTCAAGGAAACGCAGATGTCAGCTTCGACCCGCCTGTCCCGGAGCCAGGGCGCCACCGCGAAGAGCACGGTCCGCGGCCTCGCGCTCGTGCTGGGCGCCGCCGTCGCTCTCACCCCGATCGCCGCGAGCGCCCAGCAGGCGCAGCCGCAGCGTCCGGCGAGCCGCCCGGCGGCGCCGGCTCAGCCCGCTCCGGCTCAGCAGCCGGCCCAGGGCCAGGCCGCGCAGACCGGCCCGACCGTCGTCCAGGTCAAGCCCGAGCCGTCGCAGACGAGCTGGACCAAGGTCTGCGGCAAGGACCCGACCGCCAACAAGGAAATCTGCTACACCACCCGTGACTTCGTCTCGGATCAGGGCCAGCCGGTGCTCGCCGTCGCGATCTATGACGTCAAGGGCGACGCCAGCAAGATCGTGCGCTTCCTGATGCCGCTCGGCCTGCTGCTGCAGCCCGGCATCCGCTTCGGCGTCGACAATGCGCAGCCGATCCCCGGGCGCTTCGCGATCTGCTTCCCGAACGGCTGCTTCGCGGAGGCGCAGGTCAAGGACGACTTCATCAACGCGATGAAGAAGGGCACCAACCTCAACATCAGCGTGCAGAACCAGGGCGCGCGCGAGGTCACCTTCAGCGTGCCGATGGCCGAGTTCGCCAAGGCCTTCGACGGCGCTCCGATCGATCCGAAGGTGCTGGAAGAGCAGCAGAAGGCGCTGCAGGACGAGCTCGCCAAGCGCCAGGAGGAGCTGCGCAAGCGCCTCGGCGGCGCCGAGGCCACGCCCGGCGCGGCGCCGGCTCCCGGCACGCCGGCGGCTCCCGCTCCGGGCGCGACGCCGGCCCCGGCTCCGAAGCCCTGATCGGCCGATCAGGCGGATCACCTATCGACGCCGGGCCTCGCGCCCGGCGTTTTTGTTTGCTTATGAGGCAGCGCGCTCGGCGCGCTTGACCTGCTGCCAGAGCTCTTCGAGTTCCTCCAGCGAGGCCTGACGCGGCTCGCGCCCTTGCTGTTCCAGCGCCGCCTCGATGCCGGCGAAGCGACGCTCGAACTTGGCGTTGGCGGCGGTCAGGCAGGCCTCGGGATCGGCATCGACATGGCGGGCGAGATTGGCGATGACGAAGAGCAGGTCGCCGATCTCCTCCTGGATCGCGGCCTTGTCGCCGCCGGCGAGTGCCTCCTCGATCTCGGCGGTCTCCTCGCGGGCCTTGTCGAGCACCAGCCGGGCGTCGTTCCAGTCGAAGCCGACGCTCGAGGCCTTGGCCTGGAGCTTCCAGGCCCGGGTCAGTGAGGGCAGGGAGGTCGGCACGCCTGCGAGCACGCCTTTGGCCTCCGCGGGCTCCGGTAGCCCGGCCTGCGCCCTCGCCCGCGCCTTGTCGGCCTTCTCCTGCGCCTTGATCTGCCCCCAGAGCGCTTTGACCTCGGCGGGCGACAGGTCGCGCGCATCGCCGAAGACGTGAGGATGCCGGCGAATCAGCTTGGTGGTGATCGCCTCGACCACGTCGGGGAAGGCGAAGCTGCCCTGCTCCTGCGCCATCCGGGCGTGGAACACCACCTGCAGCAGGAGGTCGCCGAGCTCGTCCTTGAGATCGACCAGATCGCCGCGGGCGATGGCGTCGGCGACCTCATGGGCCTCCTCGATCGTGTAGGGTGCGATCGAGGCGAAATCCTGCTCGAGATCCCAGGGGCAACCGGTTCCCGGCGTGCGCAGCGCGGCCATGATCTCGATCAGGCGCTCGATGTCGCGAGCTGGCTTCATCGCTGCAATTCTCCGTGGCTTGGGGTAGCGTCCTCCCATGATTCAAGTGACGCCGTCCATTGCGATCGACGACAGCGAGATCGAGGAGAGCTTCGTGCGCGCCTCCGGTCCGGGCGGGCAGAACGTCAACAAGGTCTCGACGGCCGTCGAGCTCAGGTTCGACGCGCGCCGCTCGGCCTCGCTGCCCAATGAGGTGGCGATCCGCCTGATGAAGCTCGCCGGCAGCCGGCTGACGCAGGACGGGGTGATCGTCATCACCGCGCAGGAGCATCGCAGCCAGAGCCGCAACCGCGAGGAGGCGCTGGCGCGGCTGGTCGAGCTGATCCGGCAGGCGGAGGTGCGGCCGAAGGTCCGGCGGGCGACCAAGCCGACCAAGGCCTCGAAGGAGCGGCGCCTCGCCTCGAAGGAGAAGCGCTCTTCGGTCAAATCGGGCCGCGGCAAGCCGAGGTTCGACTAGGTTGAGGTCAGAGCGGGACGGTGAGGCATCGCCGGGAGAGCGGCCGGCGCCCAAGCGGATTTCGGCCGACTATCTGCGGCGCGCAGCACTCCATTATCTCGAACGCTATTCGGTGCCGGCGGCGCAATTGCATCGCGTCCTGCTGCGCAAGGTCGAGCGCAGTTGCCGGCATCATGGGGGCGATCCGCAGATGTTCCGCGCGACGGTGGACGAGATCGTCGCCTCCTGCGTCGCCTCCGGCCTGATCGACGACCGCCGCTTCGCGGAGGCGAGGGCGCAAAGCCTGCGTCGCAAGGGGCGCTCGGCGCGGGCCGTAGCGGCCGGGCTCGCGACCAAGGGCGTCGAGCGCGGCCTTGTCGCCGAGGTGGTGGTGGCCGACGAAGACGCCGAGCTGGAGGCGGCGCGTATCGCCGCCAAGCGCAAACGCCTTGGCCCATGGAGCCGTGGCGATCGCGCCGTGCAGCGGCAAAAGCATATCGCGGCGCTGGCGCGGGCCGGCTTCAGCCTGGCGATCGCCCGCGCCGTGATCGACGGTGCGGGCGAGGGCGGATGAGCGTCTTCCGGCTCAGTCCGGCTTGACGTTGGCCTCGGCCACGACCTTGCCCCAGCGCGCGACCTCGACCTTGACGAAGTCGCCGAAGGCAGGGCCGTAGAGGTTCGGGATCTCCGAGCCGTTCTTCTTCCAGGCCTCTGTCACCATCGGCGTCGCCAGCGCCTTCTGCAGCTCGGCCGTCATCCTGGCGACGATCTCGGGCGGCGTGTTCTTCGGCGCCCACATCGCATACCAGGTCGAGACCTCGTAGCCCGGCAAGCCGGCTTCGGCGGCGGTCGGCACATCGGGGAAGGCAGCGGCGCGCTTGGGCGCCGCGACGGCAAGAGCCCGCAGCGTGCCGCTGGAGATCTGCGAGGCGGAGGAGCCGAGCCCGTCGAAGGCGAGGTCGACCTGACCGGCGATCAGGTCCTGCATCAGCGGGCCGGCGCCGCGATAAGGCACATGAGTCAGGTTCACCTTGGCGGTCAGCTTGAACAATTCGCCGGCGAGGTGGTGCGTGGTGCCGTTGCCGGCCGAGCCGTAATTCAGCTTGTCAGGGTTCTTCTTGGCGAAGTCGATCAGCTCGGCGAGCGTCTTGGCCTGGACCTTGCCGGGATGGACGACCACGACCTGCGGCGGCTGGGCGATCACGCCGATCGGGATGAAATCGCTCTGGATGTTGTAGTCGAGCTTGGGATAGAGCGCCGGCGCGATGGCGTGGTGCGCGGCGCCGATGAAGAAGGTGTAGCCGTCGGGCGCGGCCTTGGAGGCGGCCGAGGCGCCGACCGTGCCGCCGGCGCCGCCGCGATTGTCGATCAGGATGCGCTGGCCGAGCTGCTGCTCGAGCTGGGCGGCGAGGGGGCGGGCGAAGGCGTCGGTGCCGCCTCCGGCCGGGAACGGCACGATGAAACTGACGGGCCGCTGCGGCCAGGATTGAGCCGTCGCCACCGTAGCCGGGGCAAGCTGGGCAAAGGTGGCAAGCGCGAGCGCGCCGAGCCAGCCGGATTTCAACATCGATTTGACCTCCCTGGGATTCTCAGGACTCTTCAAGGTCCTTGCGATGGCGCTTCAGGCGATCGCCGAGCGTTGGCGAGATTAGCGCATCGCGATCTTCGAATGGCAACCCGACCAAGGTCGGGGGCGATGACCTCAGATGCCGTGGAGGTGAGCATGCGTGGATCGAGAACGCTGATTGCAACGGCGGCACTGGTTGCCGGAAGCGCCTGCGCTTTCGCGCAATCCGCCCAGAAGCGCGACGAATTCTATTGGCTCGGCCAGATCAACAAGGCGAGCACCGTCATCAACAGCGAGGAGGGGCTGCTCGACCCAGCGCTGGCGCCGCGCATCGCTGCCGGCCTCGACAAGATGCTGAAGGCGGCGGACAAGCCCGGCGCCAAGCGCCCGACCCTGGTGATCACCTTCGAGCCTCTGCTGATCGAGGCCGCGGGCGTCGAGGCGACGCTGCTGCATGCCGGCAGATCCAGCCAGGACATGCTCTCGGCCATGCGGGCGGCGATGATGCGCGACGAGCTGCTTCGGCTCGCAGGCCAGCTCAACCGGCTGAGCACGACGATGCTGGGGCTCGCCGAGAAGCATGCCGGGACGATCGTGCCGAACTATACCAACGGCGTCGCGGCCCAGCCCAACAGCTACGGGCATTATCTGCTCGGCCATCTCGCCGGGCTGGAACGGGACGCCGAGCGGCTGCGCGAAGCCTATGCGAGGCTCGACCGTTCGCCGATGGGCACGACGGTGCTGAACGGCACGAGCTGGCCGCTGAACCGCCCCCGCATGGCCGGCTATCTCGGTTTCGCCGCCACGGTCGACAACGCCTATGACGCCGCTCAGATCACCGCGGCCGAGATGCCGGTCGAGGTGGGGGCGCTCGCCACCAGCATCGCGCTCCATGCCGGCGCCTTCGTCGAGGATGTCATGGTCCAGTATGCGCAGCCGCGGCCCTGGATCCTGCTGACCGAGGGCGACGGCAACACCTACGTCTCCAGCGCGATGCCGCAGAAGCGCAATCCCGGCCTGCTCAACGGCGTGCGCAGTCAGGCCTCCACAGCGATCTCCCTCGGCATCGGGCGGACCATCCAGGCGCACAACATTCCACCGGGCATGAGCGACCCCAAGAGCGTGCGAGAGAATGCGGCGGTGATCTCCGGAGCCGGCGCGGTCGTGGACGGCTGGGACCGCATCCTGAAGGCGCTGGTCGTCGATCCTCAGCGGGCCCTGGAGGAACTCAACAGCGATTGGACGGCCTCACAGGAGCTCGCCGACGTGCTGATGCGCCAATACAAGCTGCCGTTCCGCGTCGGGCACCATTTCGCCTCGGAGGTCGTCGACCACGCCAAGGCGCACGACATCAAGCCGTCGGATTTTCCCTATGCCGAGGCGCAGCGCATCTACCAGAAGACGCTGAAGGAGATGGGTGTCGCCGGCGGCGAGCTGCCGATGAGCGAGACAGAGTTCCGCGCGACGCTCGATCCGGTCGCGATCGTCCGCAACCGCGCAACGGCTGGCGGGCCGCAGCCGGCCGAGATGGCACGCATGATCGCAAGCGCCAGGCAGACGCTCGCCACGCAGGAAAGCTGGATCAACGAGCGGCGCCAGCGGATCGATCAGGCATCGGCAGGGCTCGATCGCGACTTCGACAAGGTCGTCGCACGCGCAAACTGACAGGAGAGGGCTGTCGCGGCCTCCAACGCGGAGGCGCTGCCCGTGGGCGGGGATTTCGACCGAGCCAGCGAGATTGGCCAGAAAACCGTCACTCTTTGGGACATCTCGATGGGAATGGGATGGCAGGAGCGTTCGGCCGAGAGGTTGACAGCCGTCGGCTATATAAGTTGGTATCAACATATCTTGAACGCCGAGCCGGATCGCGATGCCAGCTTGCCTGAACCTTCTTCGTCAGCGGCGCGTTTGGCGATGAGCGGGAGCTGCTCGGGGTCGAAATGTCGGCTGGCGGCAGCTGCCGGCGGTTCGACCAGGGCGGCTTCGGCTAACGCCTAGGCTGGATCGCCAACTGTCTCGGCAGGTCGATACTGCCCGTTTCGTCCCGAACCCCAGACAACAGAGGAGACGACCATGAAGATCGTGACCAGCTTGAGCTTCCAGGGCCAATGCCGCGACGCGTTCGAGTTCTACGCCAAGGTTCTCGGCGGCAAGATCACCGCCGCCATGCCATATGGCGACGCGCCGCCCGGCATGGGCATGCCGGACACCGACGGCAAGTACAAGAACTGGCTGATGCATTGCTGGCTCGAGGTCGGTGATCAGGCGCTGATGGGCGCCGACATGGATCTCGCCTGGGCCCACAACATCGACAAGCCGAAGAACGGCTTCGACGTCACGCTGCACACCAATGACAAGGCGCAGGGCCAGCGCTGGTTCGAGCAATTGGCCGAAGGGGGCAGGGCGGTGATGCCGTTCAGCGAGACCTTCTGGTCGCCCGGTTTCGGCTCTCTCGTCGACAAGTTCGGGATCCCGTGGATGGTCAACACCATCCCGTCGGCCGACTGGAAGCCGCCGCAAGGCTGATCAAGCGGCGTGATCGCAAAAAAATCGCAGCGGCCTGTCGGCGCGGTCGAGGCCGCTGCGTCCTAGGGGCATCGAGCGCGCGTCAGGCCGCATGGCATCGCCAGCGGAACGCGATACGTCCCGGAGGCACCTATGAATCAATCCTATCGCTGGGTGATCGTCGCCGCAGGCGGCCTGCTCGGCTGCGTCGCGATCGGCGCCATGTTCTCGTTGCCGGTCTTCCTGCGGCCGATGTCGCAGGACACCGGCTGGTCGGTCACCGGCATCTCCACGGCGATGACGATCGGCTTCCTCGCCATGGCAGGCGCCAGCATGGCCTGGGGCAACCTCTCCGATCGCTACGGACCGCGGCCGGTGGTGCTGACGGGCTCAATCGTCCTAGCGGCGAGCCTGGCGCTTGCCAGTCATGCTAGCTCGCTGGTCGAGTTCCAGTTGCTCTTCGGCCTCCTGGTCGGCGCCGCGACAGCCGCCGTCTTCGCGCCGATGATGGCTTGCGTCACCGGCTGGTTCGACACCCAGCGCGGCCTGGCGGTCTCGCTCGTCTCGGCCGGGATGGGCATGGCGCCGATGACGATGGCGCCGCTAGCGGCCTGGCTGGTCACGATCCATGACTGGCGCACGTCGATGCAGATCATCGCCGGCATCGCAGCGGTGCTGATGATCCCCGCGGCGCTCCTCGTGCGCCGCCCACCGGCTCTGGAGGCAAGCGCGCAGGCGCAGGCGACGGAGGAGGCGCAGTCGGAGATGAGCGTCGGCCAGGCCGTGCGCTCGCCCCAGTTCGTCACGCTCATGCTGGCGAACTTCTTCTGCTGCGCGACCCATTCCGGGCCGATCTTCCACACGGTGAGCTATGCCGTGACCTGCGGCATCCCGATGCTCGCGGCCGTGTCGATCTACAGCGTCGAGGGGCTGGCCGGCATGTTCGGCAGGCTCGGCTTCGGCGTGGCGGGTGACCGGTTCGGCGCGCAGCGCGTCCTGGTCCTCGGGCTGCTGGCCCAGGCCTTCGGCGTGCTGGCCTATGCCTTCGTCGGGCAGCTCGCCAGCTTCTATGCGGTCGCGGTGATCGTCGGCTTCATCTACGCCGGCACCATGCCGCTCTATGCCGTGATCATCCGCGAGAATTTCCCGCTGAAGATGATGGGCACGATCATCGGCGGCACGGCGATGGCCGGGAGCCTGGGCATGTCGACGGGCCCGCTGCTCGGTGGCCTGATCTACGACCGGTTCGGCACCTATGCGCCGATGTATGTCGGCTCCTGGATCCTCGGCCTGGCGGCGATGCTGGTCCTGTGGAGCTTCCGGCCGTTTCCGGAGAAGCGGGAGGAGTTGGCGGTGGCGTGAGGATCGGATCGGAAGCGAGAGGCGCGCCTGATCCTGCGTTCTTGCTGCGTGCAAGCGAGCGGACTATATTCGGACCGAATTTAGACCATGGAGCGGTCATGCGATATTCGGCCCGGATCAAGCCGATCAGCTATCTGAAGGCCAATGCAGCCGAGATTCTGCTCGACCTCGCCGAACGGCGCGAGCCGCTGGTCATCACACAGAACGGCGAGGCTAGGGCAGTACTGCAGGACGTCGCGTCCTTCGAGCAGACGCAAGAGACGCTCGCACTGCTGAAGCTGCTGGCCATCGGCAATCAGGACGTCGATGCAGGCAAGACCAAGCCAGCTCGCGCCGTCATTGAAAGGCTACGCGGAAAAGCGGCTGATCGTCGATGAGCGAGAGGCGCTTTGAGGTCGCGCTGACGCAGGGCGCGGAGGATGATCTCGAAGCCATTCACCGATATCTCGCCGAGCACCATTCAATCGATGCCGCCGAGTCGCTGCTCGATGCATTCCTTGAGAAGATATCGACGCTGGAGCGTCATCCCGAACGCGGCAGCGTCCCCAAGGAACTCGATGCCTTGGGAGTTCGGGAGTTCCGGCAGGTTCTGCTCGGCCCGTATCGTCTGATCTATCGCGTCATCGGCAGGCAGGTCGTCGTTCTCGTCATCGCTGACGGCCGCCGCGACATGCAGGCTCTGCTTGAACGGCGCCTCCTGGGGCGGTGAGGCGAGTCGCCAGCGGACGACCTTGAACTAACGTGACAAGGGGAGCCTGGAAATCCGCTGGCTTCAGTCCAAGTTTGATTCGCATAAGACATATTATGGAACTTAAATTGATGCCCGGAAATGCCGTTGCGATGTCAGCTAGGCTTCGACGGTCAGCTTCATGCCATCGAACGCCGGTTCAATGTTGTCTGGCAAGCGCTTGGACAGGCTGAGATAATCGAGATCGACATGGAGGTTGGTCAGGATCGCGCGGCGCGGTTTCAGTTGTGCGATCGCCTCAAGCGACTGCTCCAGATTGAAGTGGCTGGGATGCGGCGATTCACGCAGGCAGTCGAGCACCAGCACGTCGAGCCCGCTCATCGCCGCCATCGCCTCGGGCGGGATTGCGCTGACATCGGGCGCATAGCCGAAGCCGCCGAAGCGGAAGCCGAGCGCGTCATAGTTCGGCCCGTGCTCAAGCCGGAACGGTAGCGCCTCGATCGGCCCGCCGGCGCCGTCGATCACGAGCGGCTCGCCGGCGGCGAGCGGCTCCAGGTCGAGGATCGGTGGATAGAGGCTGCCGGGCGGCGTCTCGAACAGATAGGCGAAGCGCTGGCGCAGCGTCGCGCCGGTCACGGCGTCGGCATGGACCGGGATGCGCTTGCGCATATGCAGGACGAGCGCACGCAGATCGTCGATGCCGTGGGTGTGGTCGGCATGGTCGTGGCTGAACAGTGTCGCATCGAGTCGGTTGATCTCGGCCGAGAGCAATTGCTCGCGCAGGTCCGGCGTGGTGTCGATCAGCACGCTCGTCGTGCCGCCCGGACCGCTGCGCTCGACCAGGATCGAGCAGCGCCGGCGCCGGTTCTTCGGATTGGCCGGATCGCAAGCACCCCAGCCGGAGCCCGGCCGCGGCACACCGCCGGATGAACCGCAGCCGAGGATGGTGACGGTCAGGCTCATGCGGCGCGGCTTGCCTCAGGCCACCTGCGCCACAGGCGCGGCGTGGTCCATCTTCCAGTAGCAGCGCCGGGCGTTCTCGGTCGTGATCCGGGCGATCTCATCGAAGGAGACGCCCTTGACCTCGGCGAGAACCTTCGCGGTTTCAACGACATAGGAGGGTTCGTTGCGCTTGCCGCGATAGGGCGTCGGGGCGAGGTAGGGCGCGTCGGTCTCGACGAGCAGGCGCTCCAGCGGGATGTCGCGGGCGATATCGCGCAGCGCCTCCGAGGTCTTGAAAGTCAGGATGCCGGAGAAGGAGACATAGAGCCCGAGCTCGACGCCGGTACGCGCCAGCATCTCGCCAGCGGTGAAGCAGTGCAGGATGGCGGGGAAGGCGCCCTTCCCCATCTCCTCGCGCAGAATCGCCGCCATGTCCTCGTCGGCCTCGCGCGAATGGATCACCAGCGGCAGCTGGGTCTCGCGAGCCGCGGCGATATGGGTGCGCAGGCCCTGCTCCTGCGCCGCGCGCGGGCTCTTGTCGTAGTGATAGTCGAGCCCGGCCTCGCCGATGGCGACGCAGCGCGGATGGTGCGACAGTTCGACGAGCTGCTCGACGGTGACATCGAGCTCTTCATGGGCGCCGTGCGGATGCGTGCCGACCGTGCACCAGACCGACGGAAAGCGCTCCGCCAGCGCCGCATAGGTCGCAAAGCGGCCGACGCGGGTCGAGATCGTCACCATCCGGCCGACGCCGGCCGCTTCGGCGCGACCGACATAGGCTCCGATATCCTCGGCGAAATCCGGGAAATCGAGATGGCAATGCGTATCGATCAGCATCAGGCTGCCTCGCCGCCTTCCGGCTCGACATAGCGCGGGAAGACCGCGCTCGGCGCCGGCAGGACGGCTCCCGAGGTCAAGCGGCCGGCCTCGCCTAGCGCGGCGAAGTTGCGTGCGTCGGCCGGAACGGCCAGCAGGTCGAGCAGCCTTGCCATGGCCTGCGGCATCACCGGCTGGGTCAGGATCGCGACCTGCCGGATCGTCTCGATCGTGACGTAGAGCACCGTATCGCGCCGGGCCGGGTCGCTCTTGGAGAGCTTCCACGGCTCGTTGTTGGCGAAATAGCGATTGGCCTCGGCGACCACGGCCCAGATGTCCGCCAGCACGACATGCAGAGCGAAATCCTGCATGGCCGCGCGCGTCTTCGCCAGCAGCCCGTCGGCCTGCGCCAGCATGGCCTTGTCAGCCTCGGTCAGCGCGCCGGCCGGCGGTACCCTGCCCTCGCAGTTCTTGGCGATCATCGACAGCGATCGCTGCGCCAGATTGCCGAGATCATTGGCGAGATCGGCGTTGATGCGCCCGACGATCGCCTCATGGCTGTAATTGCCGTCCTGGCCGAAGGAGACCTCGCGCAGGAAGAAATAGCGGAGCTGGTCGACGCCATAGATGTCGGCGAGCGCGAACGGGTCGACGACATTGCCGACCGATTTCGACATCTTGGCGCCCTTGTTCAGCAGGAAGCCGTGGCCGAAGACGCGCTTCGGCAGCGGCAGGCCTGCCGACATCAGGAAGGCCGGCCAGTAGACCGTGTGGAAGCGCACGATGTCCTTGCCGATGATATGGACATCGGCCGGCCAATAGTGCCAGCGCGGATCGCTCTCGTCCGGGAAGCCGCAGCCGGTGACGTAGTTGTTGAGCGCGTCGACCCAGACATACATCACATGCTTCGGATCGCCCGGGACCGGCAGGCCCCAGTCGAAGGTGGTGCGGCTGATCGAGAGATCCTCGAGCCCGCCTTGGACGAAGGAGACGATCTCGTTGCGACGGGTCTCCGGCGAAACGAAGTCCGGCACGTCGCGGTAGAGCGCGAGCAGCTTGTCCTGATAGGACTTCAGGCGGAAGAAATAGCTCTCCTCCTCGACCCATTCGACCGGCGTGCCCTGCCCGCCCAGACGCGTGCCGTCAGGCTGGAGGGTGGTCTCCTCTTCGCCATAGAAAGCCTCGTCCCGGACCGAGTACCAGCCGGAATATTTGGCAAGATAGATGTCGCCATTGGCCTCCATCCGGCGCCAGAGTTCCTGCGTCGAGGGCAGGTGGTCGGCGTCGGTCGTGCGGATGAAGCGGTCGAACGAGCAGCCGAGCCGCTGCTCCATCTCCTGGAAGCGTGTGGCAATGCCGTCGACGAAATCCTTTGGCGAGAGCCCGTTCTGCGCAGCAGTGCGCTGCACCTTCTGGCCATGCTCGTCGGTGCCGGTCATGGCGAAGACGTCATAGCCGTCGAGGCGCTTGAAGCGAGCGATCGCGTCCGCCGACACCATCTCATAAGCGTGGCCGATATGCGGCGGGCCATTGGTGTAGTGGATCGCGGTCGTCAGATAGAACTTCGGGGCCGAGGCCATGGTCTGTCCGGTCGTCTTAAACGGGTTTCAGGCCGCGCGCGAACGGGAAACCGCCTCCGACAGATCGTGAAACAGCGACATGACGAGGGGGCGGCGATCGAGATTATAGGTTTCGACCTCGTTCGCGGCGCGTGCAAGTCTCTCCCACACCTCCGCGAGGGGCGCAAGCCGGGCAGGGCCTGCGGCGGCATGTGCGTGGAGATGGGCCCCGAGCCAGCCCTGGACGGTTTCGATCATCACGGCGAAATCGGCCTCGCCCGCCCTGCCCGCGACATCCTCGCCGAGCGCCAGCAGCGCGGCGAGGTCGATCGAGGGCAGCGCATCGAGCCGCGCCCGCACCGCCTCGACCAGCGCCAGCGTCTCCGGATCGACATAGGTCAGCGCCCGCCTGACCGAGCCCTCCGACAAGGCTGCGGCGCGGCCGAGCGCTGAGGCGTCATAGGGCAGGCGCATGCGCTCCAGCGCGATCGCGCCGGCCTGTGCGACGTCATCCTCGCCGAGTGGCTCGAAGGAGAGCAGCCGGCAGCGCGAGCGGATCGTCGGCAGCACGCGGCCGGGCGCGTGCGCGACGATCAGGAAGAGGCAGCGCGGCGGCGGCTCCTCCAGCAGCTTCAGCAAGGCGTTGGCGGCATTGCGCTCCAGATACTCGGCGGAATCGACGATGGCGACGCGCCAGCCGCCCTCGCCTGCGCTCGAGCCGAAGCGGTCGATGATCCGGCGCACCAGGTCGACCGGGATATTGCTGGTGAAGCTCTTGCCGTCCGGCTTGGCGATACGACGCAACAGGTGCAGGTCCGGATGCGACTGCGCCGCGATCTTGCGGGTGGCACCGTCTGCTTCCGGCATGGCGAGGTCATGGGAGCCTTCCGCGCGGCGCAGCGGATCGCCCTCGGCCAGCATGAAACGGGCGGCGCGATAGGCGAAGCTCGCCTTGCCGACGCCCTCCGGGCCACCGAGCAGCCAGGCATGGTGCATGCGGCCGGAGCGCAGCGCCGTCAGGAGGGCGTCCTCCTGGCGCTGATGGCCGATGAGCACCAGCGTCTCGCGCGGATGCGGGGCGTTCGGCAGGCGGTCTGGTTCGTTGCTCGATTCGATCATGCCGGCGCAATCTGCGGCAAGGGCAGCCGGCTGGAAAGCGCTTCCCAGGCCGTTTCCGCCAGCATCTCCGGCGCCAGGCTGGCGTCGAGCACGACGCAGCGTTGCGGTTCGGCTACGGCGATGTCGAGAAAGCCCTGGCGCAAGCGGCGATGGAAGGCGATCGTTTCGCTCTCGAAACGATCTGTCACCTCGCCCGGCTGGCGACGACGCGCGGCGCGCGCCAGCCCGGTTTCGGGCGCGAGATCGAGGATGAAGGTCAGCTCCGGCATCAGCCCGGCGATGGCGACGGCCTCCAGAGCCGCAAGCTTGTCCGCGGGGATCTCGCCGAGAGTACCCTGATAGACGCGGGTCGAATCGATGAAGCGGTCGCAGATCACCCAGGCGCCACGCTTCAGCGCCGGCCTGATCCGGCTGTCGACATGGTCGATGCGGGCGGCCTGGAACATCAGCGCCTCGGCGAAGGCGCCATAGGGCTTGATCTTGCCGGCAAGCAGGGCTGCACGGATGCGCTCGGCCTTGGGTGAGCCACCGGGCTCGCGCGTCAGCTCGACGCTGAGCCCATGCGCTTCCAGCCGGGCCGCGAGCGCCTTGGCGAGGGTCGACTTGCCGGCCCCCTCCCCGCCTTCGAGCGTGATGAAATGCCCCGCCGCGGGCCGTACCTTCCTGGCCACGCTCAGCTCCGCTTGAGGGCCTTGCGGACCCAGCCGGTCGCGGCCTCCATCAGCGCATCGAGCGCCCGTTGCTGCAGTGTGCCGGCTGCGACCGACTCGGCGGCGTAGACCGGGATCTCCAGCGTCTTGATCTCGCCGCGCGTGACCAGCAGGCGGCCGACCTCGGTCCCCTCCGCCACCGGCGCCTGCAAGGGGCCGCGATAGACAATGCGGGCGGCGAGGCGCTCGCTGCTGCCGCGCGGCACCAGGAGGTTGACCGCTCCCTTCGCCTTCAGCGCGATCCGGCCCTTCTCACCGCCGAAGACGCTGGCCTCGCCGACGCTCTCGCCCTCGGCGAAGACCTGGCGCTGCTCGAAGGAGCGAAAGCCCCATTCGAGCAGCTTGCGAGCCTCGGCGGCGCGGTCGCGCGCATTCTTCAGCCCGTTGACGACGACGATCAGCCGCTGGCCCTTCTGCACAGCCGAGCCGACGAGGCCGTAGCCGGTCTCGTCGATATTGCCGGTCTTGAGGCCGTCGGCGCCGATGTCCATGGTGAGGAGCGGATTGCGGTTGCTCTGCTTGATCTTGTTCCAGGTAAAGTCACGCTGGCCGAAGATCCTGTAGAGCTCCGGATAGGTCTTGATGATGTGGTCGGCGAGGAAGGCGAGCTCGCGCGCCGTCACCTTCTGCTGCGGATCGGCCATGCCGGTGGCGTTGCGGAACTGCGACTTGGTCAGACCGAGGGCGTGGACACGCTCGGTCATAATCCTGGCGAAGCTGGCTTCGTCGCCCGCCACCGCCTCGGCCAGCGCGATCGCCGCATCGTTGCCGGACTGCACGATCAGCCCTTGCAGGATGTCGCCGAGCTTCACCCGGCTGTGGACGATCGCGAACATGGTCGAGCCGCCGGAGACGCCGCCGCCCTTGCGCCAGGCATTCTCCGAGATCGAGATCTCGGTCTCCGGCGTCATCTTGCCGGCGGCGATTTCCTGGAAGGCGACGAGTGCGGTCGCGAGCTTGGCGAGGCTCGCCGGAACCATCAGTTCGTCGGCCGCCTTCTCGTAGAGCACGGCGCCGCTGGCGGAATCGACGAGGATCGCGTAGGGCGCGGCCGACTGGAACGCCTGGGCGCGGGCAAGTCCGGGTGCCAGGACGAGCAGCATCGCGACGAGAGCGAGAACTGCGCCAAGAACCGGCGAGTGGTGGGCGCGCGCCATCCCTGATCGACCTTGCGTCATATCGAGATCAGATGATGCGCGCCGCCGGGCGGTCAAGCCCGGAGCGAAATCAATTCCGCGCCACCGACTGCTGCTTCATGCCGGTAGACGGCGTCTGGCCCTTGGCAAGACGCAGGGCCGGCACCTTCTCGGTGGCGGCAGGCAGGCTGGCCGTGCGCGGCACCGGCATCGGCGTCGTCACGACATTCGGACGCAAGCCCAGGACCGGCTTGCCGGCATGGGCGGCGGCGCCGAGGTCGAAGGGCCGGGACGGCGGCAGGCGGACGCCGCTGACCGGGACGCCCGCCGCGGAGGACGAGGTCGCGACGCTGGCGACGATCGGGCTTTGCACGGCGATCGTGCGCGGCTGCTCGGGGGCGTAGGCCTGGACGACGGGCTGGGCCTCGACCGGAGCCGGCGCGGGTTCGGTGCGGACGGGCGTCGGCGCGGGAGCCGGCCTGGCGGCCTCGTCGTCGAGATCGGGACCGGCGGAGCGGCCGAGATCGACCTGCGAGCTGGCGCTCGCGATCATGGTTCGGCTGCTCTGGCCCGGGATCGAGGCCGGCGAACCGTCGGTGCGCAGCGAGGCGAGCAGCATCTGGTCATCGGAGCCGGCGAGCGAGGCCTGGCCGAGATACTCGACCTTGATGCGGGCGGTGCCGAGATGGCGGAAAGCGAGCGCGTCGGCTGCCTTCTGCGAGACGTCCATGATGCGCCCGCTATGGAACGGGCCACGATCGTTGACGCGCACGATCATCGAGCGGCTGTTGGCCATGTTGGTGACGCGAGCATAGGCCGGCAGCGGCATGGTCGGGTGCGCGGCGCTGATGCCGTAGCGGTCATAGACCTCGCCATTGGCGGTGCGGCGGCCATGGAAGGCTTCGCCATACCAGGAGGCGGTGCCGACCGCGGTGTAGCCGACCGGTTTCTGATACGGGGTGTAGCGCTTGCCGGCGACGGTATAGCTGTTGCCGATCAGCTCGCGGCCGCCGCCCTTCGGCACCGGCTGGCCGTCCTCGACGACGCGGGCGCTGGCGGGGCCGTATTTCGAGGACGGGAAGGCGCCGATCTCCTTCGACTTGCCGCGACGGGCAACCTGATTGTTGGCGCAGTTGGCGAGGAACAGACCGGCCAGCACGACGCAGCCGAGGCGGGTCGCCGTGGACAAGGAGGAGGATGAGCTGCGAGGGGCGTCGCCGGACTCGGCCACAGAGGAAATCTCCGCCGCTGCGCTCGTGCCTCGCATCATGCCGCATTCCCGTTCGTCGCGCCGAAAACGCTGCGCCGCCCAAGCCACTCGCGTGGCAAGGTCGCAGTTTTCGACCAATTCCATTAAGGGATCGTTAAGCGGCGGCAGCGCGAACGCATGACCGTCAACGGAAACCCAGCAGTGCCCTTGGGCGGGCATAAAGGTGTCGGAAATGCGGCAACTGTCAATCCGCCACCATTCCGTCGCCATTTTTCGGTGGAGCGTGACAAGCGCGCAACGCCCGGGCGAGCTTTGCGGCGCGTCTAGCTGCTGCAGGCGCGAATGCGCCTCAAGTCTTTGAAATTGCGTGTAATCCTTGAGCGAAAACAAAGATCGACATGTTCGCCCCCCGCAGGCGGCTTGCAAAATGCGGCAGCTAGCGGCAATGACGGGGCGCCGGAAGGGTGGCCGAGTGGTTTAAGGCAGCGGTCTTGAAAACCGCCGTGGGTGCAAGCCCACCGTGGGTTCGAATCCCACCCCTTCCGCCAGATGTCATGGACAAGCGAAGCGCCTGCCTGCGGGGCAGGTAACCTTCTCCAGCCGCTGGATTGCGATCCTCGGAGCGCTGGTCTGGTGCTGGCAGTGATCGCAATGTGGTTGTCGACGAGCGGTCATGTCGGGACCGGACAAGAAAAGGCGGCGCTCTGGTGCCGCCTTCTCATTTGATCCGTCGGTGTCGCAGCCCCGAAGGTCGAGGCAGACCGCCTCAGCAGGCCCGGCATTGGAAGGGCTCGACCTGCGCCCTGCCCTGCTGGATGACGATCCGCTCGGCCGCGCCGCCAGGGCGGACTCGGATCACCCCCTCATCCTCGCATTCGTCGAGGAAATAGGCGGGGAGTCCGGCACGCAGGGCCTTCTCGATCGATTGCCTGCGGAATTGCTGCAGCTTCTCTTGGTTCATGGCGGGCTCCGCTTCACAGAGACGATGGCACCCTTTGACCGGCATTTGGGGGCTGGCCCGGTTTCTTCAAGCACGGACATGGCAGGAGGGTGCTCCGGCACCGCCTCGGGGCTGGCGCCTGCTTGCCCCGCTGCCTAACAATCGTCGCCGGCCGATCACCGGGCCGATCTCACGACGGAAGGGCAGCGCCATGCTGGACTGGACCACTTATCGCACCGAGCTGAAGGGCCGCGTCGGCGATTTCGGCAAGGCTGCGCCGGACGCGCTTCGCGGCTATGTCGCGCTGGCCGGCGGGGCGGCCAAGACCACGCATCTCGACGCCCGCACGCGCGAACTGATCTCGCTGGCCGTCGCCGTCACCACGCGCTGCGACGGCTGCATCACCACCCATGTCGATGCGGCGATCAAGGCCGGGGTCAGCCGCGAGGAGATCGCCGAGGCGCTCGGCGTCGCGATCGCGCTGAACGCGGGAGCGGCGCTGGTCTATTCGGCGCGGACGCTCGACTGCTTCGAGCAGATGACGGCCCCTGCCCCGGCGGCTGCCGCCGAATAAGACCGACCTCTGTCCGAAGGAGCCGTCGCCTGACTCCGAAGGGGCTCATGCGAGCGCCATATTGCCGTGGCAGATTGAGCGGGAGGCGCGGAACGCCTGATGGCGTTCCGTCGTTTCCTCGTCGACCGCAACGGAACCAGGAGGACGAGATGAGTCATACTGGCAAGGCCGAGCGCGAGATCCGCAAGATCGCCTACGCGCTCTGGATGGAGGAAGGACAGCCGGAAGGCCGCGACCACGAGCACTGGGAAGCGGCGAAGGCGATCTGGACCTTCCGCAACCGCAGCGAGGAGATCGTCGATCACGGCGCGGAGGATGAGCTCAAGGGCGAGCGCACCCGTCGCCGCGAGCAGGAATGGCTGTCCTGACCAGCCTCCGCAGGGCTGTGGCTCGCCCGCAGCCCTGCCATTCGCCCTCCGCATGATCGCAGCCGAAGACAAGCGCTCACGTCACGCCCACATTGTGGTCGAAGCGGCACCCGTCTTTGTCGGTGGCAGCGGAGGAGAAACATGACGCAACATGTGGAGGCCGGCCGGGCTGAGGTCGTCGAACGGCCCGAGACTGGGCGTTTCGAGCTCGATTTCCCGGGCGGACAGGCTTTCGCCGTCTATCGCAGCGACGGCGACCGGATCCTCGTCACCCATACCGAGGTTCCGCCCGCCTTCAACGGGCGCGGCATCGGCTCGCAGCTGGCGGAGGGCATCTTCAGGATCGCCCGGGCCAGCGGACGGCGCGTCGTGCCGCGCTGCTCCTTTGTCGCGGACTGGGCGCGGCGCCATCCCGATTATTCGGATGTGCTGGCCTGACCACAGATCCCCGACCTTGCCTTGCCTGCGGTGATCGCGTTTGAAGGCTCCGTCACAGAACGGGGCCTGCCATGCCGGACGAACTCGCCATCACCGATTTCCCGCTGCGGGCGAAGGACAAGCTCCGCTATGGCGACACCGACCGGCAGGGGCACATCAACAACGCGGTGTTCTCGACCTTCCTCGAAACCGGGCGCGTCGAGCTGATCTATGATCGCGCCCGCCGGCTGGTCGAGCCGGGGACGGCCTTCGTCATCGCCCGGCTAGAAATGGATTTCCGAGCGGAATTGCTCTGGCCCGGCGAGGTCGAGATCGGCACGCGCATCGCCTCGATCGGCCGCAGCTCGGTCCGGCTCGAGCAGGCGATCTTCCAGGGCGAACGCTGCGTCGCCAGCGGCATCACCGTGATGGTCCAGATGGACGAGGCGACACGCAAGGCACGGCCATTTTCCGAGGCGGTGCGGGAGCAACTGGCGCAACTCGCCGCGCCAGCAGCCTGATCGGCTTACGCCTCCGGCCGTCCCACCAGCTCGGTCGGCGTCCAGCGCGCCTTGCGGCGCTCGCGTCGCCCTTCCAGCGCCTCGCCGCTGAAATCGCGCGGTTCGGCTGGCCTGTTGAAACGGGCGCGCTGGTCGAGCGCATCGATGTTGATCGTGGTCCAGGCCTTGCCGGCCTCGATCATCAGCATGGCGACGTAGACGCCGCAACGGCGGCAGAGGACGACCTCCGAGGCTCCGAGCCCGAAGCGATAGCGCTGGAGCTCGGCCGGCTCATGCACGACGAGGCGGGCCTGGGCCTTGGGATCGGAGACCGTCCGGGCATTGTGCTTGCGGCAGAAGGAGCACTGGCAGGCGCCGACAATCTCCTCCTCGGGCGGGCGCGGCAGCGTCAATTCGAGCCCGATCGCGCCGCAATGACAGGCGCCGCTCAAACGATGTGTCATGCCGTTCCTCCTCGTCGCGCTTGTCACATCACCGCAATTATTGATGTGCGATGGTCCGATCAAAACAAGTGATTTGATGCCGCATCGAATCGGGGGAACGGAATCGCTCCCGCCGCGTTCGAAGCCAAAATGCGGGAGGACATCATGAGCAGCCTTGTTGCGGTCTCGGCGCTGTTCCTGGCCGGCGGCCTATCTGCGGTGACCATGGGGGCCGCGCCCCTGCAAGGCGTTCTCAACGATTTCTTCTGGGCCGGCCTCGCATTGTCCGGCTTCCTCGCCATCGTGGGGCTGGAAGCGGCGAGCTGACCGGCAAGTCCGGCCTTCCGGCGCTTTCGCACCCAGTATGATCGGAATCGAGTTGGCCAGCTTGTCGTCGGGCTTGAGTGCGGTGTGCATTGCGCCGCGTTCTCGTTATGGTTGTGGCGGACTCTGGCTAGGGCCGCCCGACATGGCAACTGAAGCGCATGTACTTTTCGACGCGGCCTTGCCAGCTATCGGAGATATCAACGCCGAGTTGAAGCGCCTCGATTTCCCCGTCAGGCTTCAATACGGAAACGGTAGTCTCGCCGACCACGCCGGCTTCCTTCCGGCGACGCTGCGGCGGCAGCGATCCGGCTGCGAATTCGATGTCCGCAGCGGCCCCGATGCTGCTGACGATCTCGATCCTCCGGATGCTGCCAAGCCGTTCTCATGCTGCGTCAGTCTGCGTTGGGCGAGCGATGAGGATGAAGCCGGTGTCGGCCTCTGCCTCGCGGCCGCCCTGGCCATGCTGACCAAAGGCATCGTGCTCGAAGAGGGATCGGGTGAATGGCAGAACGTTGGCAAGGCCGTCGATTATGCCAGGCAGCATCTCAAGACGGCGAGGTTAAGGGGAGGCCCAACTGAACCGGGAACGCGTCCGGCTGACATCAAGCGGTATCTGAAAAGCCTTCTTGGCGAACGAGACGACCTCGTCCTCGTCGGCCGACACCTCTTGATCCGGCCTGTGCGGCACATTCTCAGAGGTGTATTTTTCGAACCGACAGGAGAGCGGACGCGCTTTCGGATCTGGCCTTATCTCCAGCCTCTCTACGGACATCCTCACTCCACCGGTTGCTTGGAGCCGATCCACGGATCGCTCTGGGACGTCACGGCGGCACATTTCATGCCGTTGCTGCATGACGCGCTGCTCCACGACGTGTTCACCGATATCGGGTCTGTCACCACGCTATCGAAGCTGGCCAGCCGACTGGAAGCCGATCGGCAAATGGTGACCTTCTGCGTGGTCGCCTTGGCCCTGTCCGGACGGCATGAGACTGCCGGCGCATTCTTGGATGCTCTCTCGGCGCAAGATCCGACATGGGACCCTTGGCTGATCAGGGATCGGCAATTCCTCGAACGAGACATCCAGGCCGTCTGCGCCGAGTTCCACGATCGGGAGGAGCGAACGGTCAAGGAGCTCAAGATCGCGTCGATCTGGGAACGTTCTCCCTTTCCAGCCGAGGTACCGGATAATCAGCGCGAAAGCGTGGCGGAGCCGGAGTTTCAGGCGGGAAACTGGCCTGTGACGCCGGACGGCCTGTTGGCGCCACTCCCCGACCAGCCCGGTGAGCTCGGGTTCAGCAAGGACTATATCTTTCGCCGCGCCTTTCCCATCCTGCTAGAGCCGATGACGAGCGAGGCCGGGCGGCGGGCTTATCACGCTCATGAGCCGCTGATCGCGGCGCAGCGCCTGCATGACGGGAAGCTTCTGCTCAGTATCATGCGCCCTAAGCGCGCGCATCAGAGCTGGATCGACCAGGCGTCGCCCGAGTTGGATCCGATCCGGGTCGATACGCGCCTGCTTCTTTATGGCAGCGAGCGCCTTGCTGAAATCTGGCTCAGTCGCCGATCGTTATCTGTGGAGCCTATTTCGATCCATTCGATTGAAATCCGGACTAAGGACCGCCGTCACAGCATCTGGCATTGCAACTTCGAATATGAGCAGGCCTCTGCGACGGTGTTCGACTATCGCAGCGTACCGAGAGGCGGGGGTACGTCCGAGCTTCCGTCGGAACTCTGTGTGGCACTCGTGCTCGACCACCCCGTGCCAGGCGCGCCGGACGACATCCTGCACCGCACCCGACATCTCCTCGACGGCATGGGATATGGCGAACTCGATCTCGATCTGCCCTTCGAACGATCCTGATCTTTACGCCGTCCTTATGCCCCCGCCTGCCCTTCCCGCTCGACCGCTTAGCAGGCCCGGCACCACATCTCCGGTCTGAAACCAGGCTGGAGAGCCATCATGGCCGATATCGTCTTTCTCGCGCTCGGAGCCGGGGCTTTCGCGCTCTTCGGCTGGTACGCAGCGCTGCTGCGCAAGGTCTGACGCCATGGGCCTGACCTTGCTCTATGCCGCCGCCGCCCTCGGGCTCGCGGTCTACATGGTCGCCGCGCTGCTGCGCCCCGACCGCTTCTGAACCAACAAGAAAAAGGAGACCTCGCATGGACTGGCGGGGCTGGGCAGAGATCGTCTTCACGATCGCGCTGACGGTAGCCGTGGGCTGGCCGCTCGGCATCTATATGGCGCGCGTCTGGGCGCGCGAGACAACGCCGCTCGACCTGGTGCTGAAGCCGGTCGAGGCCGGCTTCTACGCCGCGCTCGGCATCGACCGGAACAAGGAGCAAAACTGGCTCGGCTATGCCGGCGCCGTGCTCGCCTTCAGCGCGGCCGGCTTCGTGCTGCTTTATGCGATACTCCGACTGCAGGGGGTGTTGCCGCTGAACCCGCAGGGCTTCGACGGCGTCTCGCCGCACCTTGCCTTCAACACCGCGGTCAGCTTCGTCACCAATACGAACTGGCAGTCCTATGGCGGCGAGACGACGCTGAGCAGCCTCAGCCAGATGGCGGGCCTGACCGTGCAGAACTTCGTCTCAGCCGGTGCGGGGCTGGCGATTGCCGCCACAGTGGCGCGTGCCTTCGCCGCCGACCGCGGCGAGACGCTCGGCAATTTCTGGGTCGATCTGACCCGCTCTGTCCTCTACGTGCTGCTGCCGGTCTCGATCGTCACCGCGCTTGCGCTCGTCGCTGCCGGCGTGCCGCAGAGCCTGCTCGCCAACGTCACCGCCAAGACGCTCGAAGGCGCCGACCAGATCATCGCGCTCTTCCCGGTTGCCAGCCAGGAGGCCATCAAGCAGTGGGGCACCAATGGCGGCGGCCTGTTCAACGTCAACTCGGCCCATCCGCTCGAGAACCCGACGCCACTGACCAATCTGATCGAGGTCGTCTCGCTGAACGCGCTCGCCTTCGGCACCGTCATAGCCTTCGGGCGCGTGGCCGGCGCCCGCAAGGAGGGGCGCGCGCTGCTTGCCGCAATGGTGATCCTGGTCGGCCTCGGCGGCGCCGCGATCTACTCCTCCGAGACGCTGACGCCGCAGCCCGCCATGATCGCCGCGGGCATCACCGACGCGCCTGCCAACATGGAAGGCAAGGAGGTCCGCTTCGGCGCGGCTGCCTCGTCAATCTGGGCAGCGCAGACCACCGGTGCCTCGAACGGCTCGGTCAATTCCATGCACGGCTCCTACATGCCGCTCGGCGGCGGCGTCGCGATGTTCCTGATGCAGCTCGGCGAGATCCTGCCGGGCGGCGTCGGCTCCGGCCTCTACGGCATGGTGGTGATGGCGCTGCTCGCGGTCTTCGTCGCCGGCCTGATGGTCGGGCGCACGCCGGAATATCTCGGCAAGAAGGTCGAGAGCCGCGAGATCAAGTTCGCCATGCTGGCGGTGCTGATCCTGCCGATCACGATCCTCGGTTTCTCGGCGGTGGCGGCTGTGCTGCCGGCCGCGCTCGAGGGGCTGCTTAACAAGGGACCGCGCGGCCTGTCCGAGATCCTCTACGCCTATTCATCGGCGGCGGGGAACAACGGCTCCGCCTTCGCCGGCCTGACCGCCAACGCGCCCTGGTGGAACACCACGCTCGGCATCGCCATGCTGCTTGGCCGTTTCGCCTACATGGTCCCGGTGATCGCCATGGCCGGCGCCATCGCCGCCAAGCCGAAGCTCGCGCCGACCGCCGGCACCCTGCCGAGCGATAGCCCGCTCTTCGTCGGCCTGCTCATCGGCATCATCCTGATCCTGGGTGGCCTGCAATTCTTCCCCGCGCTCGCACTCGGGCCGATCGTCGAGCACTTCCAGGTGCTTGCGGCTGTTCGCTGAGCCGACAAAGGAACTCGTTAGATGAGTGTCTCACTCGCCAAATCCAGCGCCTTCAATCAGACCGTCGTCCTGACGGCCCTGAAGAGCGCTATCAGCAAGCTCGACCCGCGCAAGCTGGCCGGCAACCCGGTCATCCTCGCGACCGAGGTCGTCGCAGCTCTCGCCACTGTCTCGGCGATCGTCGCGATCCCCAACGGCCAAGCCGCCGCCTTCCCGATCCAGATCGCGGTCTGGCTCTGGCTCACCGTGGTCTTCGCCAACTTCGCCGAGGCGATCGCCGAAGGGCGCGGCAAGGCGGCGGCGGATTCGCTGCGCGCCACCCGTGTCACCACCAAGGCCAAGCTGATCATCGATGCCGAGCGCAATGCGATGATCCCGACGCCGGCTCACGAACTCGCGCCAGGCGATATCGTCCTGGTCGAGGCGGGCGACGTCATCCCCGCCGATGGCGAGATCATCGAGGGCGTCGCCTCGGTCAACGAGGCCGCGATCACCGGTGAATCCGCTCCGGTGATCCGCGAGAGCGGCGGCGACCGCTCGGCCGTCACCGGCGGCACCACCGTCGTCTCCGACTGGATCAAGGTCCGCGTGACCTCGCGGCCGGGCTCCTCCTTCCTCGACCGCATGATCGCCATGGTCGAGGGTGCCGACCGGCGCAAGACCCCGAACGAGCTGGCGCTCGCCGTGCTGCTTGCCGGCCTAACCCTGGTCTTCCTGATCGCGGTCGTCACCCTGACCGGGTTGGGAGCCTTCTCCGGCGTCTCGCTCGATCCGATGGTGCTGGGTGCGCTCTTCGTCACGCTGATCCCAACCACGATCGGCGGCCTGCTCAGCGCCGTCGGCATCGCCGGCATGGACCGGCTCCTGAAGGTCAACGTGTTGGCGACCTCGGGCCGCGCGGTCGAGGCTGCCGGCGATGTCGATACGCTGCTGCTCGACAAGACCGGCACGATCACCTTCGGCAACCGCATGGCGGTCGAGGTCATCCCGGTTCCGGGCGTGCGCCCTGATTCAGTGCTGCGGGCCGCGCTGATGGCCTCGCTCGCCGACGAGACGCCGGAAGGCCGTTCGATCGTCGAGCTCGCCCGCAACCAGGGCGTCACCGCCGAGGTCCCGGCCGGAGCGACCACGATCCCGTTCAGTGCGACCACACGCCAGTCCGGCCTCGACCATGACGGCAAATCCTGGCGCAAAGGCGCGGTCGATGCCGTGATCAAGACGCTCGACCTCGCCGAGAGCCAGGTGCCGGCGGAATTGCGTCAGGCGGTCGACGGCATCGCCCGCTCGGGCGGCACGCCGCTCGCCGTCAGCGAGAACGGCGCGCTGGTCGGCGTCATCCATCTCAAGGATGTGGTGAAGCCCGGCGTGAAGGAGCGCTTCGCGGACCTGCGCCGCATGGGCGTGCGCACGGTGATGATCACCGGCGACAACCCGGTCACCGCGGCGGCGATCGCCTCGGAGGCCGGCGTCGACGATTTCCTCGCCGAGGCGACCCCCGAGGACAAGCTGCGGATCATCCGCACCGAACAGGCCAAGGGCCGGCTCGTCGCCATGTGCGGCGACGGTGCCAACGACGCCCCTGCCCTCGCCCAGGCCGATGTCGGCGTCGCCATGCAGACGGGCGCGCAGGCGGCGCGCGAGGCCGGCAACATGGTTGATCTCGACAGCGACCCGACCAAGGTCCTGGAGATCGTCGAGGTCGGCAAGCAGCTGCTGATCACCCGCGGCGCGCTTACCACCTTCTCTATCGCCAACGACGTCGCGAAGTACTTCGCCATCATCCCGGCGTTGTTCGTCGTCTCGCTGCCGGCGCTCGGCGCGCTTAACATCATGGGGCTGGCCAGCCCGCAGAGCGCGATCCTCTCGGCGGTGATCTTCAACGCATTGGTCATCGTCGCGCTGATCCCGCTCGCTCTGAAGGGCGTGCGCTACCGGGCGATCGGCGCGGCCAAGCTGCTGTCGCGCAACCTTACCGTCTACGGCATGGGCGGGATCATCGCGCCGTTCATCGGCATCAAGCTGATCGACCTCGCCATCGCCGCCCTCAAGCTCGTCTGACGGCCTGACAGGAGAGCCGTATCATGATTGCCAATCTTCGCCCCGCCATCGTCTCGATGGCCCTCTTCACCGCCCTGCTCGGCCTCGCCTATCCACTCGGCGTCACCGGGCTGGCGCAGGCGCTGTTCCCGGCGCAGGCCGGCGGCTCGCTGATCCGCAACGCTTCCGGCGAGATCGTCGGCTCGCGCTGGATCGGGCAGAACTTCAAGGACGATGCCTACTTGCGTCCCCGTCCCTCGGCCGCCGGCAAGGACGGCTATGATGCCTCGGGCTCGTCCGGTTCCAATCTCGGGCCGCTGAACGAGGACCTCGCCGCCCGCATCAAGACCGATGCCGAAGCCTTGCGCGCCGAGAGCAAGGCGCCGATCCCGGTCGATGCCGTCACGACCTCGGGCTCCGGGCTCGACCCGCATGTCTCGCCCGCCAATGCGGCCCGGCAGGTTCCGCGCATCGCCGCGGCCCGCAAGGCCCCGGCGGCGGAGGTCCAGGCCGTGATAGCGGCCAATACCGAGGGCTCGACCTTCGGCCTGCTCGGCGAGCCACGCGTCAATGTGCTCGCCGTCAATTTGGCACTCGACGCGCGCTGGCCGCGCGCCCAACGTTAGGTTCGATGGCAACAGACGAATCCCAGTTCCGCGAGGCAGGGCGGCCCGACCCCGACGCCCTGCTGGCTTCAGCCGGCCGCGGCAAGCGTGGCCGGCTGAAGATATTTCTCGGCATGGCGCCGGGCGTCGGCAAGACCTACGAGATGCTGACCCAGGCCCGGCGCGCCCAGGAAGAGCACGGCGAGGTGCTCGTCGGCGTCGTCGAGACGCATGGTCGCCGCGAGACAGAAGACCTGCTCGACGGGCTCGAGGTGATGGCGCGCCGGCCGCTCGAGCATCGCGGCCGGCTGATGATGGAGTTCGACCTCGATGCAGCACTCGCGCTGAAGCCGCGGCTGCTGCTGGTCGACGAATACGCCCATTCGAACGCACCGGGCAGCCGCCATCCCAAGCGCTGGCAGGATGTCGAGGAACTGCTGCAGGCCGGCATCGACGTCTGGACCACGCTGAACGTCCAGCATCTCGAAAGTCTGGTCGACGTGGTCTGGAAGATCACAGGCGTGCGCCAGCGCGAGACGGTGCCGGACAGCGCCCTCAGCCGCGCCGACGAGATCGAGCTGATCGACATCACGCCGACCGAGCTGCGCCAGCGCATGGAGGAGGGCAAGGTCTACGTCCCCGAGACGGCGCGGCTCGCGGCCGGCAATTTCTTCAAGCCGGAGAACCTGACGGCGCTGCGCGAGCTGGCGTTGCGGCGTGCCGCCCAGACGGTCGACGACCATCTCAACCAGGCAATGAAGCGCGCCGGCGTCGAAGGCCCTTGGGCGGCGGGCGAGCGCATCCTCGTGCTGATCGGACCTGATGCGATGGCCGGCTCGCTGGTCCGGGCCGGGCGCCGCCTCTCCGACATGATGATGGATGCGCCTTGGACCGTCGCTTATGTCGAGCGCTCCGGCGGAGCGGAGCCGGACCCTGCTCGTGGCGCCCATCTCGCCGAGGCACTGAAGCTTGCGGAGCAGTTGGGCGGGGCCAGCGTCGTGCTGAATGGCGACGACCTCGTCGGCGCGGTGCTCGACTATGCTCGCCGCAACAACGTCACCCAGATCGTCGTCGGGAAATCGCATCGCAAGGGCTGGCGCGCCTGGTTCCATCGCTCGCTCGCACCGGAGCTGCTGAAGGCGCAGAATGGCGCTGCGCTGCATGTCATCACCGAGGTCACGACCGGGCCGGCACGGCCCGCGATTCCCGGCACGCCGCGGACGGGGAGCGATTGGCTAGGACATCTCGGCGCGATCGCCATGGTCGGGGCCGTGATCGGCCTCGCCGAGCTGATCGACAAGCGGGTCGAGAACGTCAATCTCGCCATGCTGTTCATGGTCAGCGTGCTTGGCGCCGGCCTCGCCTTCGGCCTGTGGCCGGCGGTGACGGCGGCGGCGCTCGCCGCCTTCGCCTACAACTTCTTCTTCCTCGAGCCGCGCCTCTCCTTCTGGATCGGCCATCCCGCCGACGTCCTGACCTTTCTCGTCTTCTTCGCGGTGGCGCTCACGACCGGCGGCTTGACCGGGCGCATCCGCGACCAGGCCAAGGCGACCGCACGGCGTGCCTCGGCGATCACCGCTCTGCTCGCGGCCAGTCGCCGGCTCTCGGCCGCGGCCCGGCGCGAGGATGTCGCCTCGATCCTGGCCGAGCAGGTCTCGGCCGCGACCTCCGGCAAGGTCGTGGTGCTGCTGCCGGCCGATGGCGAGATTGCCCCGGTGGCCGGGGCGCCCGAGCTCGAAGCCCTCTCGACCGCCGACATGACCGCCGCACGCTGGACCTGGAACCGCGGCGAACCGGCCGGCGCCGGCACCGGCACCTTGCCGAATGCGGCCTGGACCTTCCGGCCACTGCAGGGCGTGCGGGCCCGCTCCGGCGTGGTCGGTTTCGAGCCCAAGGCGCTGGCGACGGCGGAGAGCGAGCGTTTCGCCCTGGCGTTGCTCGACCAGGGCGCGATCGCGATCGAGCGGGCCGAGCTCGCCGCCGCCGCCGTCGACGCCGAGGCGCTGCGCCGCAGCGATCGCCTGCGCTCGGCCCTGCTCAACTCGGTCAGCCATGACCTGCGCACCCCGCTCGCCACGGTGCTCGGCTCGGCGACGACGCTGATCGACTATGGCCAGGGCATGCGGGCGGCCGTGCGCGACGACCTGCTGCTTTCGATCCGCGAGGAGGCCGAGCGGCTCAACCGCTATGTCGGCGACCTGCTCGACATGACCAGGCTCGAAGGCGGAGCGCTGGTGGCGCGGCGCGACTGGATCGATGTCCGCGACGTGATCGCATCGGCGTTGTCCCGAATCTCGCGCCGGCTCGGGCAACGCCGCGTCCAGCGCGATTTTCCGGCCGAGCTTTCTCTTGTCAGGGCCGATGCCGGCTTGCTCGAACAGGTGCTGGTCAACATCCTCGAAAACGCCATCGCGTATAGCGAGGACGGTGCTCTGATCGAGGCGGCGGCCTATGAGGATCGCGGCAATGTCGTGATCTCGATCGAGGACGAGGGCCGCGGCATTCCGACCGCCGAATTGGAGCGCGTCTTCGAGAAGTTCCGGCGGCTGGAGGAATCGATCGATCGCGGCGGCGAGCGCGGCAAGGGCGCCGGTCTCGGCCTCGCCATCGCCAAGGGCTTCGTCGAGGCCATGGGCGGGCGCATCGCCGCCGCCAGCCCGATCCATGACCGCCCGGATGGCAGCAAGGGCGGCACCCGCATCCTGATCAGCCTGCGCAAGGACGCCGCGGGCGGAGAGAGCAAGAGTTCGCAGCCATGACCGCGTTTCGCCCGCGCATCCTCGTCATCGACGACGAGCCGCAGATCCACCGCTTCCTCGGCCCGGCGCTCGACGCAGCCGGCTACGAGCCGATCCGCGCCGACGACGCCACCACCGGCCTGCGTGAGATCGCCCGCAAGCCGCCGGACGCCGTCGTGCTCGATCTTGGCCTGCCCGACATGGACGGCAAGGAGGCGCTCGCCAAGGCACGCGCCTTCTATGACGGGCCGGTGATCATCCTCTCGGCCCGCGACCGCGAGACCGAGAAGATTGATGCGCTCGACGCCGGCGCCGATGACTATGTCGAAAAGCCCTTCGGCGTCGGCGAGTTGCTGGCGCGGCTGCGCGTTGCGCTGCGCCATCGGCTGGAGCGGCAGGGCTCGGAGCCGGCATTGCAGGTCGGCGATGTCGAAATCGACCTGGTCAACCGCCGGATCAGCAAGGGGGGCGTGGCAGTGAAGCTCTCGCCCAAGGAATACGACCTGTTCGCCTGCTTGGCCCAGGGCAATGGCCGCGTGCTGACCCACAAGCAGATCCTCACCGCCGTCTGGGGCCCGGCGCATGAGCACGACGTGCAGTATCTGCGCGTCTTCGTCGGCCAGCTCAGGCAGAAGCTGGAGGACGACCCGGCCGAGCCGAAGCTGATCGAGACCGAGCCAGGCGTGGGCTATCGGCTGGGCGGATTGGTGTAACGTTCTTCTTGGCCTCTCATATCACTGCTAGTCATCCCGGACGCAGCGAAGCGGAGATCAGGGATCATTCCGGAGCCTATCCGAAAGAGGTTCAGGCATGGGTCCCGGGTCTCCCTTCGGTCGCCCGGGACGACTCGCGCTTGATGTGTCGCGGCAGCAGGATTTTTCCTGCTGCGCGCCTGGCTGCCTTAATCCGAAGAGAGATTTCCTCTTTTGGAACGGGAATAAGAAAAATCACACTACCTGACGTGAATTGATGCCTCGGGGCCTCTGCCTTATGTAAAACGTTCGTAATAGCGAACGTAGCGAGCATCATTCATGGCTGCCGCCAAGCGCCCTGCCCTGCCGGTGATCCTGCTGGCCAACGACCTGCTCGACGGCGATGTCGTCTTCGCGGCGGGCGATGCCAATAGCCTGCACTGGTCGCGCGATCCCGGCGCGGCGCTGGTCGGCGATGACGACGCGACCGCCGACCGGCTCGACGCCTTCGCCGCCGCCGAGCTCGGCAACCAGCATGTCGTCGACGCCTATCTCGTCGATGTCGCGGTCGAGGACGGCGTGCCCGTGCCGCGCCATTACCGCGAGCGCATGAAGACGACCGGGCCCAGCATCCGGCGCGACCTCGGCAAGCAGGCCGAACTGCCGCTCGCCCAAGCATTCCTGAGAGCCTGACGCATGTATCGTTACGACGAATTCGACGAACGCTTTGTCCGCGAGCGCGTCGCGCAGTTCCGCGACCAGGTCGGCCGTCGGCTCAGCGGTTCGCTGACCGAGGACGAGTTCAAGCCGCTGCGCCTGAAGAACGGCGTCTATCTGCAACTGCATGCCTATATGCTGCGGATCGCGGTGCCCTACGGCACGCTCTCGTCGAAGCAGATGCGCCAGCTCGCGCTGATCGGCGAGCGCTATGACCGTGGCTACGGCCATTTCACCACGCGGACCAATCTTCAGTTCAACTGGCCGAAGCTGCGCGACATTCCCGACATTCTCGACCTGCTCGCCGATGTCGAGATGCATGCGATCCAGACCTCGGGCAACTGCATCCGCAACGTCACCGCCGACCATTTCGCCGGTGTCGCCCAGGACGAGGTCGAGGATCCGCGCCCGACTGCCGAGTTGATCCGGCAATGGTCGAGCTTGCATCCCGAGTTCGACTACCTGCCGCGCAAGTTCAAGATCGCGGTGACCGGCGCCGAGCACGACCGCGCCGTGGTCAAGGCGCACGATATCGGCCTGCGCATCCTGCGCCACCCGGACACGCATGAGATCGGCTACGAGGTCATCGTCGGCGGTGGCCTCGGCCGTACCCCGATGATCGGCAAGGTCGTGCGCGAGTTCCTGCCTAAGGCCGACCTGCTCGCCTATCTCGAGGCGATCATGCGGGTCTACAATCTCGAGGGCCGGCGCGACAACAAGTACAAGGCCCGCGTCAAGATCCTCGTCCACGAGATCGGCACCGAGGAATTCTCCCGCCGCGTCGAGGAGGAGTTCGCCCGGCTCGACGGTCCCTCGGTCAACGCCGACCCGGCCGAGGTCGCGCGCATCGCCGCCTATTTCGCGCCGCCCTCCTATGAGTCGCTGCCGGCGACCAGCGGCGCCTTCGAGGCGGCGAGAGCCGGCAATCCCGATTTCGCCCGCTGGGTCGAGACCAATCTCACGCCACACCGGCAGCCGGGCTATGCCGCGCTGACGATTTCGCTGAAGCCGATCGGCGCGCCTCCCGGCGATGCCACCAGCGAGCAGATGCGCGTCGTCGCCGATCTCGCCGACGAGTTCTCGCTGTCGGAGATCCGCGTCACCCATGCCCAGAACCTCGTCCTGCCGCATGTGAGGCTGTCGGATCTGTTCGCGGTCTGGCAGCGCCTCGGCGAGGCCGAGCTGGCGACCGCCAATGCCGGGCTGATCACGGATATCATCGCCTGCCCCGGCCTCGACTATTGCGCGCTGGCGACGGCCCGTTCGATCCCGATCGCGCAGGCGCTGGCCCAGCGCTTTGCCGATCCCGTCCGCCAGAAGGAGATCGGTGTGCTCAACATCAAGATCTCCGGCTGCATCAATGCCTGCGGCCACCACCATGTCGGCCATATCGGTATTCTCGGCCTGGAGAAGCGCGGCATCGAATCCTATCAGATCACGCTCGGCGGCGACGCCACCGAGAACGCCGCGATCGGCGAGATCCTCGGCCCCGGCCTCGCCGCCGAGGACGTGCCGGATGCGATCGAGCGCATCGTCTCGGTCTATCTGGCGCAGCGCCAGTCGGGCGAGAGCTTCATCGACAATGTCCGCCGCATCGGCCTGGCGCCGTTCAAGGCGGCCTTTCAGGAGGTCAGCCATGCCGTTGCTTGATCGTCACGGCGCCAAGGCCGAGATCTGGACGCGCAGCGACGGCGCGGCGATCGACAATATCTCGCATGCGCTCGTGGAGTGGACGGCGCTGCCGGAGGCGCTGGCGCAGAAGACACGCGACCAGCGCATCGGCGTCGTCATCCCCAACACTGTCCGCATTCCCGAGCTCAAGCTCCTGATGCGCCAGCTCTCGCTGATCGCGATCAGCTTTCCCTCCTTCGGCGACGGGCGCGGCTTCAGTCTGGCGCGGCTCATCCGGAATCACGGCTTCACCGGTACCTTGCGTGTGAGTGGTCCGCTGATCGTCGACCAGTTCGCCTATGCCCTCGCCTGCGGCTTCGACGAGGTCGAGCTGCCCGAGGCGAGCGCCGTGCGCCAGCCGGTCGAGCAATGGACCCGCGCGCTCGGCCAGATCAGCCATGGCTACCAGCGTGGCTATGGCGACAGCGGCAACATCCTCGACCGGCGCCGTTCGGCCCGGCTGAAACATGCCGCGGCGGGTTGAGACGATGCACGGTTCGGCCCAATCCAGCCTGCGGCGGCCGGCCGATCGCCATAGCGACGATGAATGGGAAGAAGCCATGCTGACCGACATCGACCGTGCTATCGGCCAATCGGCTCCTGCCCCGCGCGAGCGCTGGTTCGATCTTTGCTTCCGGCTTATCATTCTGGTGCTTGCCGGTCTGTGGCTGTTCGTGCCACCTGCGGGCAACACCCGGACGCAACCCGATGTGAAGGCCGCAGCGACACAACGATGAGCGCAAGACGCCCGGAAGCTATTGCCCCGCGCCGGATCGACCGGCTCGCGACACTGCCGCTCTTCCACAAGCTGGAGGGGCGCAAGGTCGTACTCGCGGGGGCGAGCGAGGGCGCGCTCTGGAAAGCCGAACTGCTCGCAGCCGCTGGCAGTGAGCTGCTGATTCTCGCCGGTGACAATCCGGAGCTCTTTGCCGGGCTCGCGAACGATCCGCCGGCCGGTTCGGTGACGGTGCTGCCGCGCGCCTGGCAGGCCGATGATCTCGATGGCGCCGCGCTCGCCATCGCCGACATCGACTCCCTCGATGAAGCCAAGGCCTTCGCCGCCGCGGCCCGGCAGAACGGCGTGCCGGTCAACCTCGTCGACAAGCCCGAGTTCTGCGATTTCGCCTTCGGCTCGCTGGTCAACCGCTCGCCGCTCGTGGTGGCGATCTCGACCGACGGCGCCGCCCCCGTCTTCGGCCAGGCGATCCGCGCCAAGATCGAGGCGCTGCTGCCGGCCGGTCTCAAGTCTTGGGCTCAGGCCGCGCATGACTGGCGCCCAATGGTCAAGGCGCGCGAGCTCGCCTTCCCCTTGCGCCGCGACTTCTGGGAACGCTTCACCAGCCGCGCCCTGGCCGAGCCGCAGCGCCGGCCTGACGAGAGCGATCGGGACGACCTCTCTGCCGTGCTCGACGAGATCGAGCGCGGCGGTACGCCGAACGGCCGCGTCACCCTGGTCGGCGCCGGCCCGGGCGATCCGGAGCTGCTGACGCTCAAGGCGATCCGCGCGCTGCAGAGCGCCGACATCATCCTCTATGACGATCTCGTCTCGTCCGGCGTGCTCGAGCTCGCCCGGCGAGAGGCCAAGCGCATGCTGGTCGGCAAGCAGGGCTATGGTCCGGCGGTGAAGCAGGACGACATCAACGCGATGCTCGTCTCGCTCGCCGGCCAGGGCAAGCATGTGGTCCGGCTGAAGGGCGGCGACCCCGGCATCTTCGGCCGTGCCGGCGAGGAAATCGAGGCCTGCCAGCGCGCCGGCATCCCGGTCGCGATCGTGCCGGGTATCTCGGCGGCGCAGGGCGCGGCGGCTTCGCTCGGCTTGTCGCTGACGCACCGCGATCACGCCCGTCGCCTGCAATTCGTCACCGGCCATGCCCGCGACGGCAAGCTGCCGCAGGATCTGGACTGGAAGGCTCTCGCCGACCCCGCCGCAACCACGGCGCTCTATATGGCACGCGCCACGCTGCCGCTGTTCCGCGAGAAGGCGCTCGCCGCCGGGCTCGATCCGGCGACGCCGGCGATCGCCATGCTCGGCGCCACCACCCCGGCGGAGACACGGATCGCCAGCACGATCGCGGAACTGCCCGAGCGTCTCGGCGAGCTGCCGAGCAAGGGGCCCGTCCTCGTCCTGATCGGCCATGCCATGGGCGCTGCGCTGCCGGCTGTGGCCGGTGTAAAATTGGCCCAAGGCTGAAATGAACCAAACTGCCGGAGACGCGTTTTCTCTCTGGCGCTGAAAGTTTGGAAGGGCTCTACTGCCCTCACCGGTTGAGTAATGACCGCCAATTCAGTACGTTCTGTTTGTTATTAAGAACAAGATTTGAACTGTTCCAACGGTTCGAAGCGCTGTTCAGCACGGAGCACTGAGATGACGCGACAGAGACTTCACCGCCTGCTGCAAGCCGGCCTGGCGCTCGGAGCCTTCGCCCTGTGCTTCGGCGTGATCAGCGGCGCCCGCGCCCAGACCGAGCTGCTCAACGTCTCTTATGACCCGACCCGCGAGCTCTATCGCGAGATCAACGCGGCCTTCATCGCCGACTGGAACGCCAAGAACGCCAAGAAGATCAGCACGATCCGGCAGTCGCATGGCGGCTCGGGCGCGCAGGCCCGCACCGTGATCGACGGGCTGAATGCCGACGTGCTGACGCTGGCGCTCGCCGGCGACATCGACGCCGTCGCCGAGCGCTCGAAGAAGCTGCCGCTCGACTGGCAGAAGCGCCTGCCGCAGAACTCGTCGCCCTATACCTCGACCATCGTCTTCCTGGTCCGCAAGGGCAATCCGAAGGCGGTGAAGGACTGGGGCGACTTGGTGAAGCCGGGTATCCAGATCATTACGCCGAACCCGAAGACCTCGGGCGGCGCGCGCTGGAACTACCTCGCCGCCTGGGCCTATGCCGAGAAGGCCTTCAACAAGGACGAGGCCAAGGTCCGCGACTATATCGGCAAGCTGCTGGCCAATGTCCCGGTGCTCGACACCGGCGCGCGCGGCGCGACCACGACCTTCACCCAGCGCGGCATCGGCGACGTCTTCCTGTCCTGGGAGAACGAGGCCTTCCTGGCGCTGAAGGAGTTCGGCGAGGACAAGTTCGACATCATCGTGCCCTCGCTCTCGATCCTGGCCGAGCCGCCGGTCGCGGTGGTCGACGGCAATGTCGACGCCAAGGGCACCCGCGCCGAGGCGCAGGCCTATCTCGAATTCCTCTACACGCCGAAGGGCCAGGCGATCATCGCCAAAAACTATTATCGCCCGCGCAATCCGGAAGCGGCCGACCCGAAGGACGTCGCCCGCTTCCCGAAGGTCGAGCTCGTCACCATCGATGAGAGCTTCGGCGGCTGGGCCAAGGCGCAGCCCACCCATTTCGGTGACGGCGGCACCTTCGACCAGCTCTACAAGCCGGCGCGCTGAGCATGACCGCGACGGTCTCCCGCTGGCGCGAGCCCAGCATCCTGCCAGGCTTCGGCCTGGCGCTGGGCATCACCGTGACGGCGCTGTCGCTGATCGTGCTGATTCCGCTCGCCGCCCTCTTCATCAAGGCGGCGAGCGCCGGTCCCGCCGACATCTGGGCGGTGGCGACCTCGCCGCGCACGCTCGCCGCGTTGAAGCTCTCCTTCTTCGGGGCCTTCTTCGCCGCGACGGTCAATGCGGTCTTCGGGCTGATCCTGGCCTGGGTGCTCGTCCGCTATGATTTTCCGGGGCGGCGCCTGATCGATGCGGCAGTCGACCTGCCCTTCGCACTCCCGACCGCCGTCGCCGGCATCGCGCTCGCCGCGATCTATGCGCCCAATGGCTGGGTCGGCAGCCTGCTCGCGCCCTACAACATCAAGGTCGCCTATACGCCGCTCGGCGTGATGGTGGCGCTGATCTTCATCGGCCTGCCTTTTGTCGTGCGCACCATCCAGCCGGTGTTGGAAGAGCTGCCGGCCGACATCGAGGAGGCCGCGGCGCTGCTCGGCGCCAGCCGCTGGCGCACCGTCTTCACCGTCTTGCTGCCGCCGGTGCTGCCTGCGCTGCTGACCGGCTTCGTGCTCGCCTTCGCGCGGGCCGTCGGCGAATACGGCTCGGTGATCTTCATCGCCGGCAATGTGCCGATGGTCTCCGAGATCGCGCCCCTGCTGATCGTGATCCGGCTGGAGCAGTTCGACTATGCCGGGGCGGCGGTGGTCGCAACGATCATGCTGCTACTTTCGTTCTCGCTGATCCTGCTGGTCAACCTGATCCAGGCCAGCGCCCGCCGGAGGTTCGGCGATGTCTGATGCCAGCCTGCCCTATCAGATCGAGGACCTCGCGCCCGCCCGCGCCGCACGTCGCGTCAAGGGCGAATCGCGCATCGTCCAGGTCGTGCTGGTCGCGGTTTCGCTCATCTTCCTCTGCCTCTTCCTGTTCCTGCCGCTGATCTCGGTCTTCGGCGAAGCCGGCGCACGGGGCTGGCAGGCCTATCGCGAGGCGATCCTCGAGCCCGACGCCTTGGCGGCGATCCGGCTGACCCTGCTCATCGCGGCGATCGCGGTGCCGTTCAACGTGATCATCGGCCTAGCGGCCGCCTGGGCGATCGCCAAGTTCGAGTTCCGCGGCAAGAGCCTGCTGATCAGTTTCATCGACCTGCCCTTCTCGGTTTCGCCGGTGATCTCGGGCCTGGTCTTCGTGCTGCTGTTCGGAGCGCAGGGCTATTTCGGTCCCTGGCTCGCGGCCAACGACCTCAAGATCATCTTCGCGGTGCCGGGTATCCTGCTGGCGACGATCTTCGTCACCTTCCCGTTCGTTGCGCGCGAACTGATCCCGCACATGCAGTCGCTCGGCTCGGCCGACGAGGAGACGGCATTGACGCTCGGCGCCTCGCCCTGGCGGACCTTCTTCACGGTCACGCTGCCGAACGTGAAGTGGAGCCTGTTCTACGGCGTGCTGCTCTGCAATGCCCGCGCCATGGGCGAGTTCGGCGCCGTCGCCGTCGTCTCCGGCAAGATCCGTGGCGTGACCACGACCATGCCGCTGCATGTCGAGATCCTCTACAATGAGTACATGGGCGCTGCCGCCTTCGCCGTCGCCTCGCTGCTGGCGGGCCTCGCCCTCATCACGCTCGTCCTGAAAACCGTGCTGGAATGGCATTTCGCCGATGCGATCGCCGCCAGCCGTCGTCACTGAGTGGAAGAGCCCATGTCGGTTGCCGTCACCATTGAAAGCGTCGAGAAGCGCTTCCAGAATTTCCCGGCCCTCCGCGGCGTCTCGCTCGACATCCAGCCGGGCGAGCTCGTCGCGCTGCTCGGCCCGTCCGGCTCGGGCAAGACGACCCTGCTGCGAGTCATCGCCGGGCTGGAGCAGGCCGAGCGCGGCCGCGTGCTCTTCGGCGAGACCGATACGCGCGAGCTCTCACTGCGCGAGCGCCGGATCGGCTTCGTCTTCCAGCATTACGCGCTGTTCAAGACGATGAGCGTCGCCGAGAACATCGCCTTCGGGCTGAAATCGCGTCCGCGAGCCGAGCGGCCGGCCCCTGCCGAGATAAGAAAGCGCGTCTCCGATCTCCTGGAACTTATCCAGCTGCCCGGCCTCGAGAAGCGCTATCCGAGCCAGCTCTCCGGCGGCCAGCGCCAGCGCATTGCGCTCGCCCGGGCGCTGGCGATCGAGCCGCGCGTGCTCCTGCTCGACGAGCCCTTCGGTGCGCTCGACGCCAAGGTCCGCAAGGACCTGCGCGCCTGGCTGCGCCAGCTCCACCAGCGCACCGGCCACACCACCGTCTTCGTCACGCATGACCAGGAAGAGGCGCTGGAGCTCGCCGACCGGGTCGCGATCCTTCATGATGGCCGGCTCGAACAGGTCGGCTCGCCCGACGATGTCTACGATCACCCGGCTACGCCCTTCGTCTGCCAGTTCCTCGGCGACGCCAACCATCTGCCGGTCAAGGTCGTCGGCAGCCAGGCTTTCTTCCAGGACCGGCCGGTGCTCGGAGGCCTGCGCCAGAACCAGGGCGGGCCGGCCTCGCTCTATGTCCGGCCGCAGCACCTGCGCATCGTCGACGACGCGCCCCTCGCTTTGCCCGGCGTCGTCGAGCATCTGCGCCGCAACGGGCCGCTGCGCCGTGCCGAAGTCGCCGTCGACGGCCTGCCGAAGCGGCTCGATGTCGATCTTGCCAGCCAGGTGGCCCCGGCGATCGGCGAACGCATCCGGCTGCGTATCACGCATGGCAACTTGTTCGCTGCGGCCTAAGGCCACCCTCGCCTCATCGTCTCCGGCACGTTATCCCTCAGGCAAAGCGAACCGGAGGAGAGTGCGATGAAGGCGCGGGCGAAATGGGTCGAGGGCATGGCCTTCATGGGCGAGGCCGGCAGCGGCCATGCCATGATCATGGACGGCGCGCCTGAATATGGTGGCCGCAATATCGGCATCCGGCCGATGGAGATGCTGCTGATAGGGCTCGCCGGCTGCACCGGCTTCGACGTCGTGCAGATCCTCAAGAAAGGGCGCGAGGCGGTGACCGGCTGCGAGGTCGAGGTCGAGGCCGAGCGCGCGACCGAGGACCCCAAGGTCTTCACCAAGATCCACATCGCCTATCGCGTCAGCGGTCGCGGTCTGTCGCAGGCCAAGGCCGAACGCGCCGTCACATTGTCGAAGGAAAAGTACTGTTCCGCTTCGATCATGCTTGGCGCCACTGCTGAGATGAGCACGTCGCTGACAGTCGTCGACGAACTGCAACAGGAGGCCGCGGAATGACGGATATCCCGACCTCGGGGCTCATTTCTCCCGAAGTCCTGGCCGGGGCGCTGGGCTCACCCGATCTCGTCATCATCGACATCCGCGCTGCCGCCGAGGGCGGGCGCCAGGCTTTCGAGGCTGGCCACATTCCCGGCGCCGTGCACAGCGACTACGCTGCCGATGGCTGGCGCGCCAAGGTCGGCAATGCGCCCGGCATGCTGCCGCCGCTCGGCCATCTTGCCGAGCTGGCGGGCCGTCTCGGCATTACGCCGCCGAGCAAGGTGGTGATCGTGCCGGCAGGGCTCAGCGCCAGCGACCTTGCCGCCGCGACACGCGTCTACTGGACGCTGAAGCTGATCGGCCATGGCCAGCAGGCGATCCTCGATGGCGGCTTCAAGGGCTGGCAGAGCTCGCTCGGGCTGCCGATCGAGACCGGGCCGTCCAAGCCCAGCTCGGCGTCGCCTTATCCTGTGGTCATGCAGCAGAAGCTGCGCAGCACCGCCGACGCCACGCTCGTCGCCTCGCGCAGCAAGCTCGCGACGCTCGTCGACGCCCGCTCATCCAGCTATTTCGAGGGCAAGGAGAAGGCGGCCGAGGCCACGCGCGCCGGGCACATCCCGGGCGCCGTCTCGCGCGATTATTCCGCGGCCTTCGATCCGGCGACGGGACGTTTCAAGCCAGCCGGGGACCTCGCCGCTCTGTTCGGCCCGGTGCCGCAGGGACCGGCGATCTCCTATTGCAACACCGGCCACACCGCGTCGCTGAACTGGTTCGTGATGTCGGAGCTGCTCGGCCGCGAGGAGGTCTCGCTCTATGACGGCTCGATGACCGACTGGACGCAGGATCCGGAGCGGCCGGTCGAGAGCGCACCGGCCTGAGCGGCTGGAAATATCTGCCTCGCCACGCGTTCTCCTTCCATAGCGAAGGAGAACGCGATGTTCGAAGGGAAAGTGGCGATCGTGACCGGGGCGGCGACCGGCCTCGGCGAGACGATAGCGGAAGTCCTCTTCCGACGCGGTGCCTGTGTCGCACTCCTGGATGTCGACCGCTACGGCGTCAGCAAGATCGCGGCACGGCTCGACCCTTCCGGCGCGCGAACGCTCGCATTGGAGGCGGACGTCGCCGAAGCGACGGCGGTCGAGGCGGCCGTACGGCAAACGGTCGAGCGCTTCGGAGCCCTCCATCTTGCCGTGAACAATGCCGGCATCACCGGCGAACACGGCGTGCCGCTGGCCGAGACCGAGCTCGAGGCCTGGCAGCGCATTCTCGCGATCAACCTGTCCGGCGTCTTCCACGGCATGAAATACGAGATTCCAGCGATGCTCGCGGCCGGCGGCGGCGCCATCGTCAACATGTCGTCGGGCGCCGGAGCGATCGGACAGGCCGGGATCGCGCCCTATTGCGCGACCAAGCACGGCATTGTCGGGCTGACGCGTGCGGCGGCACTCGACTATGCGACGCAGGGCATCCGCATCAATGCGATCGGACCCGGCTATATCGAGACGCCGGAGATAGCGAAGCTCCCGGAGGATGCCAAAGCGGACTTCGCGGCCGCACATCCGCTCGGGCGGCTCGGGACACGCAAGGAAATCGCCGACACAGTCGCTTTCCTGCTCTCAGGTGAGGCCTCCTTTCTGACCGGCGGATTCTACATGGCCGATGGCGGGCTGACCGCGCGCTGACGCCGGCCAGCGCTAGACCACCCTCAATGGCGAGGGCGGCCGCCGCGAAATCCGGTAGACCGCCGCCGGAGGCAGGTTGCGCAAGGTCGAGCCGATCCGCGTCGCCTTCAGGCCGAGACGAGAGAGGATCGCCTCGGGGATCGGGCAGCGTGTGGTGTAGGTGAATTGATAGAACGCGCCACCCGGCCGCATATAGCCGAATGCGCCCCTCAGAATCGCGATGACCTTGCGTGGCGGCATCGACAGTACCGGCATGCCGCTGATCACAGCGCCGACGACCGGCCCTTCGAACAGGTTGGCCTCGCGCAGGCAGGCGGCATCCATCCAGCGAACTCGGGCGGCCGGAAAACGCATTTCGAGCAACCGCGCGAAATCCGAGCCGAACTCGACCAAAGTGAGGTCGTTCTCGGCGATGCCGCGGGCAATCAGGGCGCGCGTGAAGGAACCCGTGCCAGCCCCGAGCTCGAGCACCGGGCCTGTCGCCGGTGTGATCTCGCATGTGATCAGCTCGGCAAGGGCAGTGCTCGACGGCGCGACAGCCGCGACGCGTAGCGGCGCCTCCAGCCAGGCGCGAAAGAAGGACCAGGCGTCGGAGCGCATCTGGTTTGTGGACTCGCTCGGCATCCGATTGGCGGCATTGGACAGGGATCTGGATGGCATTGCAGGCGATCTCGCAAACGGATGACAGGCCTGCCGATATCCCGCGGCTGCATTGAGCCTACCTGTCATGATCGTTGGCGCCGACAGGAGCCGTGCGAAGGCCTTCCCAGCGTTTTGCAATGCAGACGCAATGAACCTGCGCCAAGCCGCTTGCGATCCGGAGGAGGAAGCGGCTTGCGCATCTTGTTGGTCGAGGACGAGCCGGCGATGGCGCAGGCCTTGCGCGACGCCCTCACCCGCCAGGACATGGTGGTCGACCACCTGCCGACCCGGGCCGAGGCGGAGGCGGCGTTGCGCGAAGGCCGGGGCGTCTATGATGCCGTGCTGCTCGATCGCCAATTGCCGGATGGAGACGGCCTCGCTGTGATCGGCGCGCTGCGGGCTGCTGGCGACACCGTGCCCGTGCTGGTGCTGACGGCGCGGGGCGATCTCGGCGAACGGGTGCTCGGCCTCGATGGCGGCGCCGACGACTATCTCGGCAAACCCTTCGCATTCGAAGAATTGCTGGCGCGGCTGCGCGCCATCCTGCGCCGCCCGCCGCAATTGCGGCCCGACATTGTCCGCGTCGGCCGCCTCTCCTTCGACTTCACCCATCGGGAAGCTCGCATCGGCGGGGAGATGCTCGTGATGCCGCGACGCGAGCTGCTCGTCCTCGAAGCACTTGCTCGCCGGACCGGGCGGATGGTAGTGCGCGGCTTCCTGATGGAGGCGGTGTTCGGACTGGACGACGACATCCAGTCGAATGCGCTCGATACCCATGTCTCCCGCCTGCGCCGGAAGCTGGCCGAAGCCTCGTCGGGCGCCGTGATCGATGGCATCCGCGGCGTCGGTTACCTGCTGCGCGAAGCCGCCTGACCATGGCCGGTTCGCATTCGCTGGAGCGCCGGCTGGTCCTGCGCCTGATGGGCTTCCAGGCGATCGTGGTCGTCCTGATCGTCGCAGGGCTCTTCGCCAGCGGCGTGCTGATGAGCTTCAGGTCGGAAGAGAATACGATCGAGACGTTGCGTGGGGCCGTGACCCGCGGACCCGGCGACCAGCTGGCGCTGCGCCCGACGCGCGAGCTCTTGCGGATGCGGACGCAGGCTTCCGATCTCTGGTTCGTCATCCGGGACCGTGCCGGGCAGCAGCTGTCGGAAGGGACGGTTCCCGCCGAATATGGCGCCCTCGGCAGCGCGCTCGATCAGGTCGGCCAGGCCCGGCTGGGCTGGAACTTCGGCGACCCGCCCCGGCCGACGGCGCGCGTCAGATGGGTTCAGAGCGCGGTCGGCGAGATCCAGATCGTAACCGGCACCGAGACTCCGATCTCGACCTATCTGATGGTCCTCGGCATCGCTCTGGTGCTGCTGAAAGAGGTCCTGCCGGTCCTTGCCGTCATGGCCGCCGCAGCGCTGCTGGTGACGCCCTGGGTGGTGAGAAGCGCCCTCGCCGGCCTCGGTCAGGCAGTCGCGCAAGCGCAGCGGATCGAGGTCGAGCAGCGCGGAGTTCGCCTGCCGCTGAACAATGTACCGGTCGAGGTCGTGCCGCTGGTCTCGGCGGTGAACGCGGCGCTGGCACGGCTCGACAAGGGACATGAGCGCCACAAGCGCTTCCTGGCGGCCGCCGCCCATGAGCTGCGCACGCCCGTCGCGATCCTGCAGACCCGGCTGGCATCGCTTCCTCCCGGCCCCGACAAGACGCGTCTGCTGCAGGACGTCACCCGACTCGCCACGGTGACGGAGCAATTGCTCGATCTGGAAAGGCTCGATCAGCAGGCCGCCCCGTTCACGCGGCTCGATCCGACTGACCTCGCGCAGCGGGTGGTGGTCGAGCTTGCTCCGCTGGCCTTCCTGGCGGGCTATCAGGTGGAATTCGCTGCCGCGAGCGAGCAGGTTCCGGTGTGGGGCGACGCCCCTGCGATCGAGCGGGCGCTGACCAATCTTGTCCAGAACGCGATCGAGCACGGCGGCCGCGCGGGGACCATCTCGGTCCGGGTCGACGCCGCCACCATCGAAGTCAGCGACGAAGGCGACGGCATTCCACTGGAGCAACGCGAACATATCTTCGAGCCGTTCAGCCGTCTGCGCTCGCAGAGCCGTGGGTTCGGCCTCGGTCTCAATCTCGTGCGCGAGATCATGCACCGCCATGGCGGCGATGTGGTCGCCCTCGATTCAGCATCCGGTGGCGCCTGCTTGCGGATGACCTTCCCGCAGCAGCCTCCTGTCGGCTGAGCAGAGGTTACTTCCAAGAGCGCTCGTGCCGATCGCGCCAGTGCCGGGCGCGGAGCTCGGCATAGCAATCGCGCGGCCTGCCATGGCTGTAGCGCCCGTCGGTGCAGGGATCATAGGCAGGGAGGCCCTGGCGCAAGCGGCGCAGCTCCGCCTCGCAATCCATTGGCCGACCGGTGCTGAAGCGTCCGTCCCGGCATGGCGAATAGGGGCGATCCCAGGCATTCGCCGAAGAGAGCGAACTCCAGAGGGCGAGCATGGCGATACCCATGCCCGAAACGGTGCCAGTCCAGCGCATTGCGGTCTCCAGTCGCAGAGGCCTCGCCTCTCATGACCTGGACTGTTCCCGTCGAGGATTGAGGGAGCCTTGCGCTTTCGAGTGGGCGGCTCTGGAAGCAAGCCGAGTTGCAAAATCGACTAAAAAGGATCAAAGGAAGCGCCAACGCGCCGGCCTCGCCGCGCCTTTCCCTTGCTCCGTTTTCAGAGTTCCGCCGCCGATGAACGCCGTCGCGCCGAAAATCTCGTTCGTCTCCCTCGGGTGCCCGAAGGCGCTCGTCGATTCCGAACGCATCATCACCTCGCTGCGCTCCGAGGGCTACGAGCTCAGCAAGAGCCATGCGGGCGCCGACGTCGTCATCGTCAACACCTGCGGCTTTCTCGACAGTGCCAAGCAGGAATCGCTGGAAGCGATCGGTTCGGCCATGGCCGAGAACGGCAAGGTCATCGTCACCGGCTGCATGGGCGCCGAGCCCGAGCAGATCCGCGACGCCTTCCCGAACCTGCTCGCGATCACCGGGCCGCAGGCGTATGAGAGCGTCGTCTCGGCCGTGCACCAGGCGGTGCCGCCCAAGCACGATCCCTTCATCGACCTCGTGCCCGACCAAGGCATCAAGCTGACGCCGCGGCACTACGCTTATCTCAAGATTTCAGAAGGTTGCAACAATCGCTGCAGCTTCTGCATCATCCCGAAACTGCGGGGCGACCTGGTCTCGCGGCCGATCGGCGATGTGCTCCGCGAGGCCGAGAAGCTGGTCAAGGCCGGCGTCAAGGAGCTGCTGGTGATCTCGCAGGACACCAGCGCCTATGGGCTCGATATCAAATACGCACCCTCGATGTGGAAGGGTCGCGAGGTTCGCACCCGCTTCTTCGAGCTGGCGCGCGAGCTCGGCCAGATGGGCGTCTGGGTCCGGATGCACTATGTCTACCCCTATCCGCATGTCGACGAGGTCATCCCGCTGATGGCGGAGGGCAACGTGCTGCCCTATCTCGACATCCCGTTCCAGCACGCCTCGCCCTCCGTGCTGAAGGCGATGCGCCGCCCCGCCCATCACGAGAAGACGCTGGAGCGGATCCGGAAGTGGCGCGAGATCTGCCCGGACCTCGCCATCCGCTCGACCTTTATCGTCGGCTTCCCCGGCGAGACGGAAGACGATGTCGACTTCCTGCTCGACTGGCTGAAGGAAGCGAAGCTGGAGCGCGTCGGCTGCTTCAAATACGAGCCGGTCAAGGGCGCGACCGCCAATGACCTCGGCCTGCCGATGGTCGACGAAGACGAGAAGGAAGCGCGCTGGCACCGCTTCATGAAGACGCAGGCCGAGGTCTCGGCCCGCATCGTCAAGGGGCGTGTCGGCAAGCGTATTCCGGTGATCATCGACGAGGCCGGTCCGACCGTCGCCAAGGGGCGCTCGAAATGGGATGCGCCCGAGATCGACGGCAATGTCTATGTCTCGAGCCGCCGGCCGCTGCGACCGGGCGATATCGTCACGGTGAAGGTCGAGCGTGCCGACGCCTACGATCTGCACGGCATGGCGGTCTGAGCCCGCTTCGGCTCAGGCGAGATTGGCGGCTACCGGCCGCGGGATGCGGCGCAGCTGGGTGACCCGGCCGGTACGCGGCTTGGACGACTTCTCGAAGACGACCTGTGCGTCGCTGACCTGAGTCGCGAGCTGGAGTGTCGGGCGGGCGGAGAGCTGCGTCTGGAGCGCCATCGCGACGATGACGAAGGAGAGAGCGAAACCAGCGCGGCGAAGAAACGGGGACATGACGTGAGGACCAGGGATCTTGCTGTTGGTCCCGCTTTGCCGGCTCCAGGTGCGCTTTCGCTTTCAGGTTTCGGAATTTTCGTTTTTTTTGCTCTACCTGCGTCAGGCGGCTTGCGTCGACATCTCGGCACGACGCTTCCGGCCGAGCCGTCCCAGCCACCAGCCGAGGCGTTGCGCGGCCATGGCGATGGCCATCGCATAGCCGAGCAGCGCCAGCATCCAGCCGGCCGCCTGCAGGCTGAGGGCACCGATTACCAGCGCCGAACGCCCAAGTAGCTTGAGAATCGCACGAGCCGTGGATGGTCTGGCTGCTGCGAGCTTCGCTGCCTTGCCGATGTCCCCGGCATCTTCGGCGACAGCGAGCACCTGGCGCAGGCCGCGCTGGCCGGTCCGGCCATAGAGCGCGCCGGCGTCCTGGCCGAGCGTAGTGAAGCGTGCCAATGCCGCTGGCCGGACGATGCCGCCGGCACTGGCTTTCGCTGCCGCAAGGTCGAGCCGTGCCGCTGCACCGAGGCTCGCCGCCAGGGCCGGCCGGTCGAGTGCGCCGGCCGCCATGCGGCCGAGATTGGCGGTCAGCACCGGAGACAGCAGTTTCGCCTTGCTCGCCGCCTTGACGGCGCTGAGGCCGCCGCGAGCAGGAAGGCCCCCACCCAGGCTGATCCAAGTCGCGGCCGTGATCGCCAGACCAACCGCCGCGATCGCCAGCGCCGTCTCGTCGGCCTGCCCGCCATCGATAACCTTGCGGCCCTCCCGGGCGAGATCGCGCAGGTCGCCGAAGCCGCTGACATCACCCACCAGCGCACCCGCGAAAGCGGCGTCGCTCTCGCGCTCGCCGGCGACGAAGCCGTGGCCGAAATCCGAGACGGCCCGCATCACGGCGTTCTGCCGCAAGGCTTCGACCTGTGCGATGCGTTCGGGAGCAACGGCGATGCCGCGCTCGGCCGCCAGCGAGACGAAGCTCTCGGCGAGCGCGAGATCGCCGGCCGCAGCCGCCTGAGCGATCTCGTGGTCGATGCGATCCTGCGTCGCGACGCCGGCAAGGCGGAGCCGCGACAATTCGGCGGGGTCGTCTTGCGCCTGCTGAAGTCGCCAGCCCTGCACGGCCGGCGGCGCGATCATCGCCCCGCCTGCTGCGAGAGCCGCGATGATGCTGGATGAGACGATGAGCCTGGCGATGCGCAAGCGGGCTACCTGAAACGCAAACGGCCCGGCCACCTGGCCGGACCGCTGTTCGCATAGCCTTCGATTCAGGCCGAATTTACGCTGCCGATCAGGGCACGATCACAGTCGAGCCGGTGGTGCCGCGCCCTTCCAGCGCGCGATGAGCATCGGCCGCATCCTTCAACGCGAAACGGGCGTTGATTGCGACGTTGACCTTGCCGGAGCCGACTGCCTCGAACAGGTTCTTCGCCATCGCGACCAGGGTGTCGCGATTGGCCGTGTGCGTGTTCATCGTCGGGCGGGTGACGTAGAGCGAGCCCTTCGCCGAGAGGATGCCGAGATTGAAGGCCTCGACAGCACCCGAGGCATTGCCGAAGCTCGCCAGCAGGCCGAACGGCCTCAGCGAGTCGAGCGAGGCCATGAAGGTGTCCTTGCCGACACCGTCATAGACGACGTTGCAGAGCTTGCCGCCGGTGATTTCCTTGACCCGCGCCGGGACGTCCTCGTCGCGGTAGAGGATGACGTGATCGGCCTTGTTTGCCTTGGCGAGCTCGGCCTTCTCCTTGCTGCCGACGGTGCCGATCACGGTGGCGCCCAGCGCCTTGCCCCATTGGCAGAGGATCGAGCCGGTGCCGCCGGCCGCGGCATGGACCAGGATGATGTCGCCCGGCTTCACCGGATAGGTGCGATGGAGCAGGTATTCGGCGGTCAGCCCCTTCAGCAGCATGCTGGCGCCGGCCTCGTAGGAGACGTTCTCGGGCAGCGCGACCACGGCTGACGCCGGCACGATGCGCTCCTCGGCATAGGCGCCATGGGCGGCGACGACGGCGATGCGGTCGCCCGGCTTGAACTCGGTCACGCCCGGGCCGACCGCGAGCACGTCGCCAGCCGATTCATTGCCGAGCGTGAACGGCAGCGGCGCCGGATAGAGGCCGGTGCGGAAATAGGTGTCGATGAAGTTGAGGCCGATGGCGCGGTTGCGGATCAGGATCTCGCCCGGTCCCGGCGCCGGCAGGCTGACCTCCTCCAGCTGCAGAACCTCGGGCCCACCGGTCTTGTGCACGCGGATTGCTTTCGCCATGGCGATCTCCTGATGTCGATGGCCGCAACGATAGGGACTTGCCTTCCTCCTGCGCAACGGCTGCACTGCACGGCAGACCCGCGCAAACGCCGAGTCGGTCTGGCATAACTGCATGATCGGTCTCTGACATGAACAGGCAAGGCGCTCATCTCGGCGGCCACCCGATCCTGCGCGAGGCCTTCACCCCCAAGCTGATCTCCGCCTTGCGCGAAGGCTACGGACTTGCCCGCCTGCGGGCCGATGCGCTCTCCGGGCTGACGGTCGCGATCGTCGCGCTGCCGCTCTCGATGGCGATCGCCATCGCCAGTGGCGCGACGCCTGCCGCCGGGCTGTTCACCGCGATCATCGGCGGCTTCCTGGTCTCGGCGCTGAGCGGCAGCCGCCACCAGATCGGCGGGCCGGCCGGCGCCTTCATCGTCCTTGTCGCCGCGACGATCGACCAGCACGGCTTCGACGGGTTGCTGCTCGCGACGATGCTGGCCGGCGCGATGCTGATCGCGGTCGGGGCGCTGAGACTCGGCACCTACATCAAATACATCCCGCATCCGGTGCTGGTCGGCTTCACCACCGGCATCGCGATCATCATCTTCGCCAGCCAGATCCGCGACCTCCTCGGCCTGACGCTGCCCGGCAAGGAGCCGGCGGCGCTGATCCCGAAGCTGCAGGCGCTCTCAGGCGCGCTCGGCACGCTCAATCCGGCGGCGCTCGGCCTCTCGGCCCTGACCATCGCGACGATCCTGGCTGTGAGGCGCTGGCGGCCGAGCTGGCCGGGGCTGCTGATCGCGGTCGCACTCGCCGCCGCCGCGACCTTCCTGCTCAACCTGCCGGTCGAGACCATAGGCAGCCGCTTCGGCGGAATTCCGCACGCTCTGCCCGCCCCGCATCTGCCGGCTTTCAGCCTCGACAAGCTGGTTGAGGTGCTGCCGGCAGCGCTGTCGATCGCGGTGCTCGGCGGCATCGAATCGCTGCTCTCGGCCGTGGTCGCCGACGGGATGAGCGGGCGCCGGCATCGCTCGAACATGGAGCTGGTGGCGCAAGGCGTCGCCAATATCGGCTCGCCCTTGTTCGGCGGCATCTGCGTCACCGGCACCATCGCCCGCACCGCGACGAACATTCGCGCCGGCGGCGTCACGCCGGTCGCCGGCATGCTGCACGCCGCCTTCGTGCTGTTGTTCATGCTGGTCGCGGCGCCCCTCGCCTCCTACATCCCGCTCGCGGCGCTCGCCGGCGTACTCGCCGTCGTCGCCTGGAACATGGCGGAGAAGGCTGCCTTCGCCGCGATCCTCACGCATTCGCGCGCCGACTCGCTCGTGCTGCTTTCGACCTTCCTGCTGGTGATCTTCGAGGACCTGATGGTCGGGATCGGCGTCGGCGTCGTGCTGGGCTCGCTGATCTTCATGCACCGCATGGCCAATATCGTCACGGTCGATGCCGGCATGGACGCAGGCCTCGTCGACTATGATGAAGCAGGCCATGACGAGCCTCAGGCGAACGGCAACGGCAAGCGCGACGGCGAAGCCTTCCACTACAAGATCACCGGCCCGCTCTTCTTCGGCGCCAGCAGCCATGTCGCGACGGTGCTCGATCGTGTCGGCCCCTTTCCCGAGCGGATCGTGCTCGATCTCTCCGGCGTGCCCTTCGCCGATTCGAGTGCAGCAGTCTCGCTAAAGGCGATGATCGACAAGGCGCTGCGCCATGGCTCCGCTGTCGAGATTCGCGGTGCCGGACGGCAGGTTCGCGCCGTGCTCGGCCATGAGGGCATCGACGAGCGGATCGTCTCGTTCCGGGAGATCGCACAGAAGCCCGGCAAGGGCGTGGTCTGGGGGTAGCTGCGGCAAGGGCGCGCTCGCCAGCGGCGCCGGCATCGGCTACCCAAAGGCCATGACGGACCAGCAGCATTGCGACATCGCCATCGTCGGGGCCGGCGCGGTCGGGCTCGCGGCTGCGCTCGCGCTTGCCGCCGCCGGGCGGCAGGTCGTGCTGTTCGGTCAGGCGAGTGCGCCGCGTGATGGCCGCACCGTCGCCCTGCTCGACGGCTCCTGGCGGCTGCTCGAAGCGCTTGGCCTGACGGAGGCGCTGGACGCGGTCGCAGCGCCACTCGCGGTGATGCGGCTGGTCGACGATACAGGCAGCCTTTTCCGGCAGCCGCCGGTCGAATTCAAGGCGGCCGAGCTTAGCCTGCCGGCCTTCGGCTGGAATGTCGAGAACGCGGTGCTGGTCGAGGCCATGGTAGCCAAGGCGGCTGCCGAGCCGCGTATCCGCCTGATCCCGCAGGCGGTGACGGACATCACGGCAAGCGCCGAGGGCGTCCTCCTTGCTGGCGACGGGTTCGCTCCGATCAGGGCGCGGCTCGTCGTCGGCGCCGACGGCCGCAAGTCGCGTGTCCGGGAGGCCGCCGGCATCACAACGCGCGACTGGAGCTATCCGCAGGTGGCGCTGACCGCGATCCTGAGCCATCGCCGCGAGCATCAGGACGCCTCGACCGAATTCCACACCCGCTCCGGCCCCTGCACGCTGGTGCCGATGTCCGGCCGCCGCTCCTCGCTGGTCTGGCTGCTCGAACCCGGCGAGGCCGAGCGTATCGCCGGGCTCGATGACGCCGCTTTCGCCCGCGCGGTCGAGCGCCAGACCCATTCGATCCTCGGCGCAATGACGCTTGCCGGCCCACGCGGGCGGGTGCCGATGGGGGGCCTGTCGGTCGATCGGTTCGCGGATGGGCGCATGGCGCTGATCGGCGAGGCCGCGCATGTCTTCCCGCCGATCGGGGCGCAGGGGCTCAATCTCGGTCTGCGCGATGTCGCGGCGCTACGCGATGCGGTCGCTGGAGCCGAGGATCCGGGCGAAGACGCAGCACTCGCTGCTTACGATCGCTCGCGCCAGGCGGATGTGCGCCTGCGCACCGGGGCGGTCGATGCGCTCAACCGGACCTTGCTGACCGACCTTTTGCCAGCCGATCTGATGCGCGGCGCCGGGCTGCTGGCGCTGTCGCGGCTCGCGCCCTTGCGCCGGCTGGTGATGCGCCAGGGACTGGCCGGCGGCACGGCAGCAGGCTGACCTCAGATCTCGTAGTCGCCGATCGGCGGGCTCGCGCGCAGCGCCGGCGCGGCATCGCGGAAGACCGGCGCGAGTGGCAGCGGCGTCGAGACCATGCGACGCCCGCCCGGCTCCTCGACTTGCCGGTCGAGCAGGCCTCGCGCGGTCAGGTGCGGATCGGCCAGAGCTTCGTCGAGCGTCCGGACCACCGTGCAGCAGCAATCGAGCGGCTCGATCGTGTCCCGCCAATACTTCGCAGGTCGCGAGGCTATGATCGCGGTGATCGCCGCCTGTGTCGCTGCCGGATCGCGCCGGTCGTCGCGCAGTTCGGCGTCCAAACCGATGCCCTCGCAGAAGCTCCTCCAGAATTTCTCCTCGATCGCGCCGACCGCGAGGAACCAGCCATCCGCGGTCGCATAGAGGCCGTAGCGCGGGCTGCCGCCCGTGAGCATCCCCTCCCCGCCGGCCGGATAGCGGCCCGACGCCTGGCCCTGCGCCAGCGCATACCAGGAGAAGGCGAGCATCGCATCGGTCATGGCGATGTCGAGATGGCAGCCCTGGCCGGAGCGGTCGCGCTCGCGCAAGGCGAGCAGGATGTTGATCACGGCCGGCATGGCGCCGCCGGCGATGTCGGCGACCAGGGTCGGCGGCAGCGGCGCCGGCCTGCCGGGTGCGAGTGATTGGCCGAGCAAGCCGCCAATCGCCTGGTAGTTGATGTCGTGGCCCGCCTCGGAGGCGCGCGGGCCGTCCTGGCCGTAGCCGCTGATCGAGCAGTAGACCAGTCGCGGGTTGAGCGCCTTGAGCGCCTCATAGCCGAAGCCGAGACGCTCCATCACGCCGGGCCGGAACTGTTCGATCACGATGTCGGCCTGTGCGATCAGCGGTGTCAGGCGCGCCAGGGCGCCCGGCGCCTTGAGATCGATGGCGAGGCTCTGCTTGCCGCGGTTGAGCGCGGCGAAGGGAGCGGAGGTCTCGCCGAAGCGCGGCGGAAAGCGGCGCATGTCCTCGCCGTCCGGCCGCTCGATCCGGATCACGCGCGCCCCGGCCTCGGCGAGGAAAAGGCTCGCCAGCGGCCCGGGCAGCAGGGTCGAGAAATCGAGGACGAGGAGGTCGGACAGCGGCTGCATCGATGGGCCCGGGAAGGCAGGCCCTTGTGGGCCCTCAGTGGAATAGGTCTGCCGGCATCCTGCCCGTCTTCACCAGCCACAGGAAGCCCGTCAGCGTCACCGTCGAGACGATGGTGCCGACGAGGATGCAGGCCGAGGCGCGCTCGATGCCGACGCGGTACTGCGTCGAGATCACGAAGATGTTCAGGGCCGGTGGCAGCGCCGCCATGATCACGGCGGCATAGACCCAGGGCGCCGAGAAATCACCGAGGCCGGAGAGCAGCAGCCAGACCAGGAGCGGATGCAGCAGCAGCTTGATCGCGACGAGCCAGGGCAGCTCGCTGGGCATCTGCCGGATCGGCTGCAGCGCGACCGTGACCCCGAGCAGGAAGAGCGCACAGGGCGCCGCGGCCTGCGAGAGCCAGAGCGTCATCTTGTCGAGCGCCGTCGGCAGTTCGAGCTTGAGGAAGGCTGCGAGCACGCCGGCGACGGTGGCGACGTTGAAGGGATGGGTCACGACCCGCCGGACCACCTCGGCCGCCGTCGCGGCGAAGCTGCGTTTCTCGACGCCCGCCAGCGCCATCAGGAACGGGATCAGCGAGAACAGCAGCAGGTTGTCGAAGACGAAGATCAGCACGACCGGCGCGCTGGCGGCAGGCCCGAGCGCCGCCAGGATCAGCGGCGGGCCCATATAGCCGATGTTCGAATAGGAGCCGGCGACGCCTTGCATCACCGCTTGCGGCATGTCGCCCTGGGTATGGCGCCAGCCGAGCGCGAAGGAGAGCACGAAGGCGCAGAAGGTCGCGAGCGTCGTCACCGCGACGAAGCGCCAGTTGGTCAATTCGCTCAGCGGCTTGTCGGCGATCAGCCGGTAGAACAGGCAGGGCAGCGCGACATAGATCAGGAAGAACTGCATCCAGGCCAGCCCCTCGCCCGGCAGGCGCTTGTAGCGGCCGATGAGGAATCCGAGCAGGATCAGCCCGAAGAAGGGCGCGACCAGGTTGAACAGGCTGGCGATGTCGGCCATGCGGCGTTCCCGGGTGGCCGACGATGGCGACGGCGTCGCCTTATAGGATGGGCCCAGGCGCCTGAGAACCCGGCCGGGCCACACATCCTGCGCCGGCTGCATGACGTGTGGCCCGGCGAGCCGATTACCTCAATTCCAGCTCGTAGCCCGCACAACTAAAAATTGCAGCTTTCGACGAAGCTGGAAGCGATCGGGTAACATATTTCTGCCATGTTCCCTGAATGGCTCATGGAACAGGCGATAATGAGCAGCTCTCAAGCGGCGGCAGGTAGTCCGGTGTCCGGGACCGTCTGGCGATCTTCGATCACGTCTCCGACCTTCTGGATCGTGGCGTTCCTGGTGATGGTGATCCTGGGGCTCGCGCTCCCGATCCGCCTGCCGCTGGGACCCAATTATTGGGATACCGACATCTACCTCGATGCAGCGCAGCGCATCCGGCAGGGTCAGATCCCCAATATCGACTTCTTCACCTCGATCGGGCCGCTCGGCTTCTATCTCACCGCCTGGATCAAGGCACTGTTTCCGCAGGCGCAGCCGGCCCTGCTCGCCAACTGGGCGATCGTGCCACTCTCGCTCCCGATCGCGGCGCTGATCGCCTGGGACATCGACGCACGCTCGCGCAAGCTGGCGCTGGCGATCGTGATACCGTTCCTGGTCCTGACCTCGCTGCCGATCAACCTTCACAGCCTCTACCCCTCGCCCGGCTTCGACGGGTTCGGCTACTACAACCGCCACGTCGCCCTGCTGCTCTATCTGCTGCTGGCGGCGCTACTGTTCGTCGAGAACCGGGCCCTGCTGACGACGCTCGTCGCGGTGCTGATGGTCGCGCTGTTCCTGGTCAAGGTGACGGGGCCGGTCTCGGGCGCCGCCCTCGTCGGCTATGCGGTCCTGGCCGGGCGCATGCGCTTTCGCGACGCTGCGATCGCCGCTGGCGCGGTCATCGCCTGCCTGGGCGTGGTCGAACTCGCGACCGGCCTCGTCTTCGCCTATCTCGAAGACATCCTCGACCTTGCCATGCTCAACTCCGCCTCGTTTCTGCGGCGCTTCCTGACGCTGGGCTCGATCAAGTTCAACGTGATCGCGCCCTGCCTGGCGCTGATCGGCGTCCTCGCCTATGCGGCGCGGCGGGACCGGTTGTCACCCGGGAGCCTGTTGACCTCGCCGCTGGGCTGGCTGAGCGCGAGCCTCTTCGCGCTCGTCCTCGGCGAGACGCAGAACAGCGGATCGCTCGAATTCATCGGGCTCTGGCCGGTGTTGATCCTGATCCTCAGGGATTATCACCACAAGTCCGGCGACCAGTTGCGCCCGTGGGTGCTGATGCTCGTCATGGCCGTCTCGCTGCCGAGCGCCGTGATCTTCCTGGAACGCGGCGCGCGTGCGCTGATCGCCGCTCCACGCTACCAGGCGCTGGATGTGCCGGATGTCGGGCCGCTCGGCCGCGTCAGCCTGAAGCCGGAGCTGGCGCAACGCGCGGTCGGGCAGCTGGAGCACTACGTCAAGTATTACGACGCCTCGGCCGATCTCGTCCGCCGGGGCCTGCTGCCGTCGGCCACACTGTTCTCCGAGATCGACCACCAGGCGACCTGGCTTCTGGAAGTGCAGCAGGGCATCGACGCGATCAAGCGCTGGGAGGCGACGAACCGGCGCCAGCTCAACGGCTTCTTCGCGCTCGACTTCATCAGCCCGTTCAACCACCTGCTCGGCCGCGCCGCTCCGCAGCATGTCGCGCTCGGCATCGACACCGAGCGGACCAATCCGAAGGTCACGCGCGAGATGCTGGAGGCGCTGCGCGACATCGACGCGATCATGCGGCCCAAATGCCCCTACGAGGTCAAGCGGGCGGCGATCTGGATACAGTTCGCCCAGGCCCTGGAAGGCCGCCAGCTGATCAGCCTTGCGCCCTGCTGGGACATGTATCTGAGGAAGTCGGAGTTGCCAGGACCGCCGCCGCGATAGATGGCGGTCCTTTCTCTCGCGAGACGGCCTTTGCGAGCGACTGCATCGGCAGGAGAGTCGATCAGCCCTTGGCCAGCCAGGCGTTGAAACGCTCGTTCAGCGTCTCGAGATTGTCGTTCCAGAACTGCTCGTCGTACCGGACGTTCTGCTCGACATTCTTGCCGACCGGCATCAGCGGTAGCCGGTCGGGCGCGAGCAGGCCGGCGGACTTACCGTTCACCGGCGCGACCGGCTGGATCGCCGAGAAGGCGGCCTGCGCCTCGGGCGAGGTCGCGAAGTTGATGAACTCGTAGGCCCGCTCGATGTTCTTGCCGCCGCTGACGATCGTCCAGTAGTCGATCGTGTAGAAGGCGTCCTGCCAGCCATAGCCGAGCGGCGCCCCTTCGGCGCGGGCCTCGAGGATGCGGCCGATGAAGGAGGTCGACATCACGACATTGCCCGAGCTGAGCCAGTCGGAGGGCTGCGCGCCCGCCTCCCACCACTGGATGCTCGACTTGATCTCGTCGAGCTTCCTGAAGGCGCGGTCGATGCCGGCGGGCGTGCGCATCACCTTGTAGACGTCCTCGCGCGCGACCCCGTCCGCCAGCAGGGCGATCTCCAGCGTCGCCTTCGGTTGGCGGCGCAGGGCGCGCTTGCCGGGGTATTTCTTGAGGTCCCAGAAATCGGCCCAAGTCTTGGGCTGCTCGCCGGTCAGCTTGCTGTTGTAGGCCAGCACCAGCGACCAGCCGACGGAGCCGATGCCGCAGGGCGTGATGCCGCCGGCCGGGAAATCGGCGGCATGCGTCAGCTTCGACTTGTCGAGCTCGACGATCGCCCCCTCGGCGCAGGCATTGATCGTCTCCGGGGAACCGAGCGTGATGACGTCCCAGATCGTGTTCTTGGCTTCGACCATCGCGCGGATCTGGCCGAGACCGCCGGTGTATACAGCGTCCCGCACATCGGCGCCCGTTTTCTTGGTGAAGGGCTCCATCAGCACCGAACGCTGCTTATGCGTGTAGCTGCCTCCCCAAGTCGCAACGGTAAGGCTGTCGGCAGAAGCGACCGAAGGAACGGCAAAAGCCACTGAAATACCGGCCAGAACCGCGAGATACTTCATGGAACGTCCCCTGTTTTCTGATCCGGCAAGCCAACTGCCTTTGCCGCATTGAAACATCTCTGTAAGAAACGATGTTTCTTTATAGGAAACGTACTGACCCGCTCGCCACCTGTCAACGAAACCTCACGCTAGGGCAAGGTAGCGAGCGATCAAACGCCGGTCCGCCTCCCGGGGCCGGCGATCACTGGTAGCGATGAGGAAGGCCGTCACGCCGCAGCACGCCCGCGACGGATACGGCGCGTTCGTCATGGCTAGCGGGGGAGATTGCCTGGGGAGCGTTCGGCGCCGCTGTCAGGCCGGGCGGCGCAGCGGAATGATCGAGCCCTTGTAGCCGAGATTCCAAGACGCCTTGATCGCGGCGCGCAGGACGGCGTCGACCTGCGCCTTGTCCGGCTCGGCCTTGATGTACTGGATCGAGCCGACGATCGCGATCGAGCCGATCGCCGTGCCGGTCTCGTCGAGGACGGGAGCGGCGAGCGCATTGATGCCGAGCGTGTCCTCGTTCGGAGCCACCGCATAGCCGCGCTCCCTGACGCGGTCGAGCTCGCGCGCCAGCGCATCGCGCGACGAGATCGTATGCTCGGTGAGGATATCGAGCTTGCGGCGGTCGAAGGCCTGGACGATCTGCGCGGAGCCGAAGGCGAGCGTCACCTTGCCCTGCGCCGTTGCATGCAGCACCAGCTCGCTGCCGGCGCGCACCCCGATCTCCAGCGGGGACTTGCCGAGGGTCGTGCTCAGCACGACGAGGCTTGGGCCGACGCCGCCGCTGATGACCACGGTCTCCCCGAGCTCCTCCCGCAAGTCGCGGGCCGGAACCTCACAGGCGGAAAGCAGATTGAGCTGGCCCGTCGCGCTGCGGCCGAGGATATGCGCCCGCAAGCCGAGCTTGTAGCGCGAGGTCGCGGCGTTCTGCTGGCAATAGCCGCGATCGACCAGCGTCTGGAGATGGCGGAAGATGGTGCCCTTCGTCGTGCCGAGCGCCAAGGCGAGTTCGCTGACGCCGACCTCCCCTTCCGCCGCCGCGATGGCTTCGAGGACATCGAAGGCAAGCTGCACGGATTTGACCCCGGCTTCACCCCGTTCCGAATCCGACGCCATTCTCGATCTCGTCCTTCTGCACGCCGGCTATCGTTCGTCGGCGCGATGCCCGTCAGAGCATACTGCCGACACAACCTCAATAGCGTGTAACTCGGCTGGCGCCGCACGCCGAGCGCTCGTGTCAGCTCTCCTGGAGGCCGCGCGCTCTGGCCGAGCGGCGGCGCAGCGCCTCGACGCAGATCATGCCGCCGACGGAGACGAAGAGCATGATCGTCGCCGCCGAGATCACGACCGGCGTCAGCTCGTCGCGGATGCCGTCGAAGAGGCGGATCGGCAGCGTCACCTGCTCGGGGCTCGCCAGGAACAGCGAGATCACCACCTCGTCGAAGGAGACGACGAAGGCGAACAGCGCCCCCGCCACGATGGCCGGCTTGATGATCGGGAAGACGACGCGCCGCTGCGCGCCCCAGGGCGAGGCGCCCAGGCTCTTGGCGGCGCGCACCAGCGTCGTATCGAAGTTCTGCAGCGCCGCGTTGACCGAGATCATCACATAGGGTGCGCCGACGATGGTGTGAGCCAGGACCATGCCGGCGAGCGAGCCGGTGAGGCCGAGCTTCGAGAAGAACAGGAACAGCGCCACCGCCAGGATGATGACCGGCACCACCAGCGGCGCGATGAACAGCCCATAGGCGAGCGCCCGCGCCTTCGGCGGCAGCGAGGTCAGGGCCAGCGCCGCGCTGACGCCCAGCACCGATGACAGCGCCGCGGCGCAGACGCCGACGATCGCGCTGTTCTTCAGGGCGAGCAGCCATTTGTAGTTATGGGCGAGCTCCTCGTACCAGCGCAGCGACAGCCCCGGCATCGGATAGGTCAGGAAGGAGCCGGAGCTGAAGCCGAGCGGCAGGACGACGATGATCGGCAGGAGCAGGAAGGCGTAGACCAGCACCGAGATCACGACGGTCAGGATGCGCCAGGGCGATGGGCCGAGCTGCTGGCGGGGCGCGGTGGATCCGGACATCGCTTACCCCTTCACGACGATTGTCTGGCGCCGGCCGACCAGGGCATAGAGGCCGGTGACGAGCAAGATGGTCAGGCTGAGGACGATGGCGAGCGCCGCGGCGAGACCCCAATTGACCGTCTGCTTGGTGTAGAAGGCGATGAAATAGCTCATCATCTGGTCGGTGTTGCCGCCGACAAGCAGCGGCGTGACGTAATAGCCGGAGCAGACGACGAAGGTCAGCAGCGTGCCGGACCAGATGCCCGGCCAGACCAGCGGCAGATAGACCTTGAAGAAGGCCCGCGGGCCGCTCGCGCCGAGGCTGAAGGCGGCGCGCAGATATTCCCGCGAGATGTTCGACATGACGCTGTAGAGCGGCAGTACCATCAGCGGTAGCAGCACGTGGATAAAGGAGATGTAGACGCCGGTGCGGTTGAAGATCAGGCGCAGTGGCGTCTCGATCAGGCCGGCGCGTAGCAGCATGCTGTTGATCATGCCGTTGTCCTGCAACAGCACGACCCAGGCGCTGGTCCGCACCAAGAGCGAGGTCCAGAACGGCAGCAGCACCAGCAGCAACAGCAGATTGCGCCAGCGCGGCGTGCTCGACGCGATGTGATAAGCGACCGGGAAGGCGAGCAGCAGGCAGCTGACGGTGACGACGAGCGAGATCCAGAGCGTGCGGCCGAGCACGCCGAGGAAGATGGCGCTCTCCTGTGGCGCCGCGCCGATGCTGCCGTCCGGCCGGATCTCGAGGTCGAGAGCCGACAGAAGGTATCTCGGCGTGATCGGCGATGCCGCCCGGCGCAATGCCTGCCAATAGCTGTCCTCTCCCCATTTGGGATCGACGGCGATGAGGCCTGCCCTGCCCTGCGTGCTCGCGGCACGCCCTGCCGTCTTCAGGATCAGGGCGCGGTAGCCGGGTATCTCGTAGTTGAGCCTGCGGCCCGCTTCCGCGACCGCGCGCCGGTCGGCCCCGCGCAGATCGGTGATCAGCGCCTCGAAGGCGGCATCGTCCGGCAGGCCCTGCCCGTTCCAAGACAGCACGGCGCGGCTGGTCTGCGGCAGCGCCTGCGACACTTCCGGGCTATGGAATCCCCCTGTCAGCAAGGAGAGGATCGGCCAGACGAACAGGCCGAGCATGAACAGCAGGCACGGCAGGAGCAGCCCGTAGCGGCTGATCGGCGCGCGAAGGGCTTGCGGCAGGGATAATCCGCTCACGGCTTCCTCCGCCCGCTCAGTGGCGCAACACTTCGCTCTCGACGTCGAGAGCATGGCAATCGTCCTCGTCCCAGCCGACGGCGACCGAGGAGCCGGCAACGGGAACCTCGACGCCTACGACATTGGAGAGCTTGGCGACGAAGCCGTCCTGGCCGGCGACCTGCATGGCGACGCGGACATGGTCGCCATGGAAGACGACATTGCTGACCAGCGCCTCGAAACGGTTGGCCCGGCTCGCGGCGGCTGCGCCGAGCACGACGCGCTCGGGCCGGACCGACAAGGTCGAGGGCGAGCCGACCGCGCCGGCATTGACCGGCCGGGCCCGCAGGCGCGCCCCGTCGGCGAGCGTCACGGCGCAGGAAGAGCCGTTCCGTTCGGTCACCTTGCCGACGAGGCGGTTATTCTCGCCGATGAAGCGGGCGACGAAGGCATTGGCCGGCGCCTCGTAGATCTCGCGCGGCGGCGCCAATTGCTGGATGACGCCGGCATTGAACACCGCGATCCGGTCCGACATCGTCAGCGCCTCGGACTGGTCGTGCGTCACATAGACGACGGTGACCCCGAGCTCCTGCTGGATGCTCATGATCTCGTACTGCATCTCCTCGCGCAGCTGCTTGTCGAGCGCGCCGAGCGGCTCGTCCATCAGCACGAGGCTCGGCTGGAAGACCAGCGCGCGGGCGAGCGCCACGCGCTGCTGCTGGCCGCCTGACAACTGGCCCGGCAGCCGGCTGGCGAAGCTCTCCAGCTTGATCATCGCGAGCGCGCGCTTGACCTGCGTTTCGATCTCGGCCGAGCGCAGCTTCCGGCAGGTGAGCGGAAAGGCGATGTTCTCGGCCACGGTCATGTGCGGGAACAGCGCATAGCTCTGGAAGACCATGCCGATATTGCGCTTCTGCGCCGGCACATAGCCGATCGAGCGCCCGTCGACGAGGATATCCCCCTGCGACAGGGCCTCGAAGCCCGCGAGCATCAGGAGGCAGGTCGTCTTGCCCGAGCCGGAGGGCCCGAGCAGCGTGATGAACTCGCCGCGCTTGATGTCGAGGTTCAGGTCATGAACCACTTTCGCAGCCCCGAAGGATTTCTGAACGCCGACGAAGCGGACGAAATGCTCGTCCATGGTGGAAGAGGTCATGCCAGGTCCATCGCAGCCAGTTGGTGGAATGGGCGATTGCCGCCGGCCCGCTCAGCGGGCCAGCCAGGCGTTGAAGCGCTCGGTCAGGGCGTCGATGTTCTCGACCCAGAACGTGTCGCTGAAGACGGTTCCCTGCTTCAGGTTGTCGCCGATCGGCATGATCGCCAGCCGCTCGGGCTTCAGCAGCGCGGCGGCCTTCTGGTTGACCGGAGCGACCGGCTGGATCTCGGAGAACGCGGCCTGGGCCTTGGCGCCGGTGGCGTAGTCGAGGAAGGCGTAGGCGTCCGGCTGGCGCTTGGTGCCGTCGACGATCGCCCAGGAATCGACCGAGTAGAACGAGCCGCCCCAGCCGAAGGACACCGGCGCTTTCTCGGCGCGGGCTTCGAGCAGGCGCCCGACATAGGAGGTCGCCATCGCGACCTCGCCGCGCGCCAGCCACTCGGGCGGCTGCGAGCCCGCTTCCCACCACTGGATATGCGGCTTCAGCGCGTCGAGCTTCTTGAAGGCCCGGTCGACTCCGTCCTTCTTGCCGAGCGTCGCATAGAGCTCCGCCGGCGCGACGCCGTCGGCGAGCAGCGCCGCCTCCAGCGCATATTGCGGCGAGCGGCGCATGGCGCGCTTGCCGGGGAAGGTCTTCACATCCCAGAAATCGACCCAGGAGCGCGGCGCCTGCTTCACCAGATCGGAGTTGTAGCCGATCACGATCGACCAGCCGACCGCGCCGACCCCGCATTCACTGGCGCCGCCCGGCCCGAGATCGGAGAGGTTGGCGAGCTTCGCCGGATCGAGCCGCAGGACCAGCCCCTCGGCGCAGGCGGCGATCAGGTCGGGCGCCTCGAGCTGCACCACGTCCCAGGTGCTGTTGCCGGCCTCGCGCATCGCCCGCAACTGGCCGAGCCCGCCGGTATAGGGTGCATCGAGCACCCGCACGCCGGCTTCCTTCGCGAACGGGTCGATGATCGTCGCTCGCTGCTTCTGGGTATAGGTCCCGCCCCAGGTCGCGACGGTGAGCTGGCGCTCCTGCGCGCCGGCCGAGACGGCCCCGGCGGCGAGGAGCAGGGCAGCAAGCGATATCCGGCCGTAAGTCATGATCCTATCCCCCTTGCTTTCCATCCAGCCCCGGAGCGTCGTCTCGCAGTCGCGAGTGCCTCCGTGTCGAAACGGTGTATCGTTTTGAGAAACGATATTGTTTTGTCGCGAACGCGTCAATGCCGATTCTGGGTGACCGGCATCGAGGGCGGGGCCGCCGCAGAATTCCGATGGCGAGCATGCGCTGGAACCGGCTTCGGCCGAACGAGAAAGCGTCGGCGGGGCGCCTTTTATCTGATTGTTATAATAGATTTATCGGAATTTCCGCGACGCGGAGCGCCGCTTCGATCGTGCGCGTCTCGCTTTCGTGCCGGGAGCAAATCGCTCGCCTCCAAAGCGTGGCCTGATCGTATCTTTATACAAAACATTGTCACGCTAAACGGGAAATGATAGCCTGGCAGCAAGGTGCCGCGAGCGCATCGCGCCGAGGACCGCCGCCCGTTGCCAGGAGATCGACATGTCGCCTCAACCCCAATCGAACCGTGCGCGCGACATCGCGTATCACATCCACCCGCAGACCAATCTGCGCCAGCACGAGAGCGCGGGGCCGATGGTGATCGAGAGCGGCGACGGCATCCATGTCATCGACGACGAGGGCCGGCGCTTCATCGAGGGCATGTCCGGCCTGTGGTGCGCCTCGCTCGGCTTCAGCAACAAGCGATTGGCCGAGGCGGGCGCGCGCCAGCTCCACGCACTGCCCTATCAGCAGGTCTTCGCGCATCGCTCGAATGGGCCAGTGATCGAGCTGGCCGATGTGCTGGTCTCGGTCGCGCCGGAGGGGCTGACCCGCGCCATGTTCCAGTCCTCAGGTTCGGAGGCCATCGACACGGCGATCAAGTTCGTCTGGTACTATCATGACGCGATCGGCAAGCCGGAGAAGCGCAAGATCATCGCCCGGCTCGGCGCCTATCACGGCACGACGATCGCCGCCGCCAGCCTGACCGGCCTGCCGAACATGCACCGCTCCTTCGGCCTGCCGCTGCCCGGCTTCTTGCATGTGACCGCGCCGCATTTCTACCGGAACGGCCAAGAGGGCGAGAGCGAGGCGGCCTTCGTCGAGCGGCTGGCCACCGAGCTCGAAGAGCTGATCCTGCGCGAGGGGCCGGAGGCGATCGGCGCCTTCTTCGCCGAGCCGGTGATGGGCACGGGCGGCGTCATCGTGCCGCCCGCCGGCTATTTCGAGCGCATCCAGGCCGTGCTGCGCCGCCACGACATCCTCTTCGTTGCCGACGAGGTCATCTGCGGCTTCGGCCGCACCGGCAGTTATTGGGGCTGCCAGACCTTCGGCATCGCGCCGGACATGCTCACCTGCGCCAAGGGATTGTCGGCGGCCTATGCCCCGATCTCGGCGCTGCTGGTGAACGACAAGGTGTATGAGGCGATCGCCGACCGGACGAAGGCGCTGGGCGGCTTCGGCCACGGCTATACCTATGGCGGCCACCCGGTCTCGGCCGCGATCGCGGTCGAGGCCCTGAAGATCTACGAGGAAGAGCGGATCGTCGACCATGTCCGCGCGGTCGCGCCGCGCCTGCAAGACGGGCTGCGCCGTCTCGCCGGCCATCCGCTGGTCGGCGAGGTGCGCGGCGTCGGCCTGATGGCCGCGGTCGAATTGGTCGAGGACAAGGCCAGCCGGCGCTCCTTCCCGCTCGAGCGCGGGGCCGCGCAGGCATTGTCGAGCGCTCTCGCTCAGCGCGGCATCCTGCTGCGTGCGCTGGGTCACACGCTCGTCTTCGCCCCGCCTCTGATCATCCAGGCGGCTGATGTCGACCGGATCGTATCGAGCGTCGGCGACAGCCTCGACGAGATCGCCGGCCCGCTACGGAACGCGGCGTAGCGCGCGTTCGTCGGGGTGTGCAGGTCGCTGCTCCGGCGGATCGTAGCCACGCCACCGTCATTCCGGGGCGGCGCACCAGCGCCGCGCCCGGAATCCATGGACACGACGGCGCCGGACGAAATGCCGTCATTGCGAGCGTCCGCGAAGCAATTCAGGAGCGGCAGAGCTCTACGTCCCCCTGGATTTCTTCGTCGCTGACGCTCCTCGCAATGACAGGATGTGTCGTAGTCATGGGTTCCGGGCTCAGCCCTGCGGGCTGCCCCGGAATGACGCGCGAGGCCCGTCGTCCCTCAGCGACGCAGGATGAAGTCGGCGCAGCGTTCGCCGATCATGATCGCCGGTGCGTTGGTGTTGCCGCTGACGATGCTCGGGACCACCGAGATGTCGGCAATGCGCAGGCGCGGCACGCCGCGCACCCTCAGCATGGGATCGACGACAGCGAGCTCGTCCGTGCCCATGCGGGCGGTGCCGGCAGGGTGGTAGACGGTCTTGGCGACGGTGCGGATGTGGTCCTCGACGACGCTGTCGGGCACGTCGTCCTCGCGCGCCGGCGCGATCTCGTGGCTGAGCAGCTTGGCCAGCGAGGGCGCGCGCAGGATGCGCCGCGCCAGGCGGACGCCGCGCACCAGCGTCGCCATGTCCTCCGGCGCGCTGAGATAATTGCCGTTGAGCACGGCGGGATCGCCCGCATCCTTGCCGCCAAGACGGACGGTTCCGCGTGATTTCGGCCTGAGGTCGCAAGGATTGATCGAGATGCCGTGGCCGCCGGGCGGCAGGCGATCGACGTCCCCGACCAGATTGGGCACGACGTGGAACTGCACGTCCGGCCGGCCCGTGCCCGACGTGTCGACGAAACCACCACTCTCGACCACGTTGGACGTCAGGAGGCCGTGCCGGAACGCGATATAGGACAGGCCGTGGCGGAGCGCCTTCAGGCCCTTGTCGTTGCCGAGCAGGCTGATCTCCTCGCGGGTCTGGCCGTAGACCGAGGCCGAGAGATGGTCCTGGAAATTCTCGCCGACGCCGCGCAGCTCGCGCCGCACCGGGATGCCGAACTCCGTGAGGTGCTCGGCTCGGCCGATGCCGGACAGCATCAGGATCTTCGGGGTCGAGAGCGCGCCAGCGGAGAGGATCACCTCCTCGCGCACCCGCGTCTCGATCTCCTGGCCGTTGTCGTGGCGCGTGCGCACGCCGACCGCTGCGCCGTTCTCAAGCACGAGACCGAGCACATGCGCATTGGTGACGACCTTGAGCAGCTTGTTGCCGCGCACTGCGCGCAGATAGGTCGCGGCCGAGCTGGCGCGGCGCTCGGCGAAGGTCGTGGTCTGGAAATAGCCGACGCCCTCTTGGTTCGCGCCATTGAAGTCGTCGTTATAGGGAAGCCCGACCTCCTGCGCTGCACGCAGGAAGGCGGCGCTCAGCGGGTGGCGATGCCTGGCATCGCTAACCTTGAGCGGTCCGTCAGTGCCGTGGAGCGGGCCTGACAGCCGCTCATTGCCCTCCGCCTTGCGGAAGAAGGGCAGCACGTCCTCGTAGCCCCAGCCGGTGCAGCCGGCAGCGCGCCAGTCGTCATAGTCCTGCGCCTGGCCGCGGATATAGATCATCGCGTTGACCGAGCTGCCGCCGCCGAGCGTGCGCCCTTGCGGCACATAGACCTGCCGGCCGTTGAGCTGCGGCTCCGGCGCCGTCCGGTACAGCCAGGTCCGCGCCGTGCCGTGCACCTTGATGAAGGTCGCGGGGATGTGGATGTAGGGATGGTTGTCCTTCGGCCCGGATTCGAGCAGCAGCACCGACTTTCCGGCTTCGACGAGGCGGGAGGTCACGGTGCAGCCGGCCGAGCCGCCCCCGACGACGATATAGTCGTAGGTCTCCATCAGGGCCGCCGCGGCTCGGCGCCGATCTGGCTGACGAATTTGGTCGAGAGATAGGCGTCGAGCCCCTCCGAACCGCCTTCGCTGCCATAGCCGGAATCCTTGATGCCGCCGAAGGGCGTCTCGGGCGCGGCGATGCCGAAATGGTTGATCGAGACCATGCCGCTCTCCAGCTCGTCACCGAGCTGCGTGGCGCGGGAGACCGAGCTGGTGAAGGCGAAGGCCGCGAGGCCGAATGGCAGGGCATTGGCCTGCGCGATCGCCTTGTCGAGCGTGTCGAAGCGGTTGACCGCCGCGATCGGTCCGAACGGCTCGTCGCGCATCAGCCTTGCCTTGTCCGGCACATTGGCGAGCACGGCCGGCGCATGGAAGAAGCCGCGATTGCCCGGCCGCTCGCCGCCATAGGCGAGATCGGCGCCGGCATCGACCGCATCGCGCACGAAGCCCTCGATGGCATCGACGCGGCGGGCATGGGCAAGCGGGCCCATCTGCGTGCCCTCGGCCGCGCCGTCGCCGAGCTTCAGCGCCTTCGACGCCTCGACGAAGCTGCCGAGGAAGGTGTCAAAGACGCTGTCCTGCACATAGAAGCGCGTCGGCGAGGCGCAAACCTGCCCGCCATTGCGGAACTTGAGCGCTGCGCCAAGCTTGGCTGCGGCGGTGACGTCGACATCGTCGCAGACGATGAAGGGGGCGTGGCCGCCGAGCTCCATCGTCGCGCGCTTGACGTGACGGGCGGCGAGCGCACCAAGGTGCCGTCCAACCGGCACCGAGCCGGTGAACGAGACCTTGCGGATGATCGGCGAGGCGATCAGGTGCTCGGAGATTTCCGACGGCACGCCGAAGACGAGGTTGACGACGCCGGCCGGCACGCCCGCGTCATGGAAGGCCCGGATCAGCTCGATGCAGGAGGACGGTGTCTCCTCCGGCGCCTTGGCGATGATCGAGCAGCCGGCCGCAAGCGCTCCCGCGACCTTGCGCACGAGTTGGCCGGTCGGGAAATTCCACGGGCTGAAGGCGGCGACGGGGCCGACCGGCTCGCGCAGCACGATCTGGCGGGCGCCGTATTGCCGGGGCGGGATGACGCGGCCATAGGCGCGCCGGCCTTCCTCGGCATACCAGTCGATATGGTCGCCGAGGCCACCGGCCTCCATGCGCGCCTCGGAGAGCGGCTTGCCCTGCTCGCGGGTGATGAGCTGGGCGATGGTCTCGGCGCGCTCGCGCGTCAGGTCGGCGGCCCGGCGTAGGATCTTCGAGCGGTCATAGGCCGAGGTCTTGCGCCAGATCTCGAAGCCCTTCTGGGCGGCGGCGAGCGCGCGGTCGAGATCGGCGATCTCGGCGAAGGGCACCTCGCCGATCTGCTCGCCGGTCGCCGGGTTCAGCACCGCGCCGCGGCGGCTGCCCGAGCCGTCGGTCCACTGACCGTCGATGAGGAATGAAGGCATGGGTGATCTCCTGGACGGGCGGCGGGGCCGCGCCATGCGCGGCCTGCGAAAGGCATCAGTTGGCGGCGAGCGCGAGGCCGGCGAGATCGGCGGCGTTACCGGCCGTCATCAGCCGGATCTGGTCGTCGGAGAAGCCAGCATCGATCAGCATCGCGATGATCTGCTCGAAGCCTTCGACCGGGGTCGGGTTGTTGTTCTGGCCGAGATCGGAACCGAACAGCGTGTTCTCGATGCCGGCGGCCTCGATCACCGCCTTGAGATGGTCGGCATCGAACAGCAGGAAGGTCGAGGGCACGAACATGCAGATCGAGTGCTCCATCTTGACGCCGAGCGAGGCGAGATGGCGCACGTCCTGCAGCGAGCATTCGTTGACATAGGTCGGGTGGTTGAGCAGCAGCCGCTTGACGCCGCGCGCCTTGGCCTCCTCGTAGAAGGGCAGCAACTCGCTGACATGGTGATGTCCGCCCGAGACCACGGCGTCGGCGGCAGCAACCAGGTCGAGGATCGCCTTGACCTCGTCGGAGATCTTGCCGTCGGGGCCGAGCAGCGAGAGCGGCGCCGGCGCCAGCGTCTTCTGCGTCGCGACCGGGAACTTGGAGTCGAACTTCGCGTCGGTCTTGTAGTGGTCGAGATGGTTGTTGGCGTGCGCCGTCGGCATCCAGACGACGCGGGCGCCCTGCTTCAGCGCATAATCGACGGCCGAGGGGTTGATGCTGCCGAGCGGGTTGTTGAGCACGATCGCGCCCAGCACCTTCACGCCCTTGGAGATGTGCGTCTCGAGGATCGTGGCCAGCGGCATGGTCGGGTAATAGTGATCCTTGAGCAGGATCGCGGCGAAGCCGGCCTCGTCGGCCTGCCTGACGGCCTCGACATGGTCGATCTTGCGCGGCATCAGCGAGGGGCCGCTGTGGATGTGGAGGTCCACCGAGCCCTTGAGCAGGGCCTTGATGCGAGCGTCCTGCGACGTTGCGGCTGCGTCGGTCATGGTCATTCTCCTGGGGTGATCCGCGCCTTCGGCACGTAGTTGCGCCAGTTGTCCTGGCGCAGGGGCATGTCGGCGAAGGCCTTGCGGTGGTTGACCGCGACGCCGACGAGATCGGCCGCATCGATGCCCTTGGCATCGAGATAGTCCTGGAACTCGGCCAGCGATTGGCCGAGCAAGTCGAAACCGCGCAACATCACCGGCGAGGCGATGCCGACGGCAGAGGCGCCGGCCAGCATCATCCGCGCGATGTCGAGCCCGCTCTGCGCGCCGTTGATGCCGATCAGCGACCGCTCGGGACCGAGCGCGAGCCGCGAGGTCGCCAGCCAATGGCAGGTCAGCGGCAGGTTCCAGAAGCCGCCGATGCCGAGGCTGGTGCCGAGGAAGGGCTCCATCGTCTCGACATCGGGCAGGAAGCCGAGCAGCCGGCCGGCCATGACGACGGAATCGGCGCCGGCCTCGAAGGCAGCGCGCGCCAGCTCCGGCACGCGCTCGCTCTGGCCGGTAACCTTGATCCAGAGCGGCAGCGAGACGGCTCCGCGCATCGCCTGGACGAGATGGCTGATGCGCTCGGGCAGGAGCTCGGTCGAGACGGCGCCCTTCGCCGCCTGGCTGGCATAGGGCGTGCCGATGTTGAATTCGAGCACGCGCAGGCCGGCCTGCTCGACCTGCCGCGCCATGGCGAGTGCATGGTCGAGATCGCCGAGGATCAGGCTGGGGATCGCGTAGGAATCGAGCGCCCTCGCCTCACGGTCGAGCATCGCGGTCTGCTCCAGCCAGGGCTCGAAGCCGAGCGGATGCAGGCCGGAGCGGCAGGCGATGGTGGCGCCGCGCGGCGCGTCCGGTCCCCAGGGCACCGGCCGCCAGTGCTCGTCGAGCACCATGTATTCGGCGCGCTGGAGCTGGTCCTTCGCCGCCTGGACCTCGTTGGTCGACTTGACCACCACGGCCCCTGCCCCGGCCTTCAGCGCGGCACGGACCCCGTCGGCATCGATCAGATGCTCGGCCGAGGCCGCGATCAGCGGGTTCTTGAGCGCGGTGCGGCCGATGCGGGTGGCGAGCGAGCGTGTCATGCCATCATCCTCATTTGACCAGGAGGTTGGGCAGGAACAGCACCAGCTCCGGCACGAAGGCGATCAGCATCAGCAGCGCGAGCGCGATGCCGATCATCGGCAGGGCCTGCATGGTCACCTTCTCGATCGGCGACTTCGCCACGCCGGAGACGATGAAGAGGCACAGGCCCAGCGGGGGGTGCACGAAGCCGATGATGGTGTTGAAGGTCACCATCACGCCGAGATGGACCGGATCCATGCCGATCGCGGCGCCGATGCCGACCAGCGCCGGCACGGTCAGGATCAGCACGCCGGCGACGTCGAGGAACATGCCGAGCACCAGCAGCGCGAGGTTGACCATCAGGATGATCAGCACGCGATTGTCGGTGAGTTGCTGGATGCCGGCGACGATGTTCTGCGGCAGCCGCTCCAGCGCGAAGACGAAGGCGGCGATGTTCGCCATGGCGATCAAAAGGTAGATCGCCGAGGAGATCACCGCGGTCGCGATCAGCGCATGGCGCAGATGGGCCCAGGTCAGCACCCGGTACCAGAAGGCGGCGACGACCAGGGCGTAGATCGCCGCGATGGCGGCGGCCTCCGTCGCGGTAAAGGCGCCGCCGCGAATGCCGACCACGATCAGCACCGGCAGGAACAGCACCGGCAGCGCGGTCAGCGTCAGCCGGCCGATCTGCGCCAGCGAGGGCGGCGCCAGGCGCGGATAGCCGCGCTTGTGCGCGATGAAGACGGCATAGGCGGTGAGCGACAGCGCCAGCAAGATGCCGGGCACGATGCCGCCGATGAACAGCTTGGCGATCGAGGTTCCGCTGAGCGCGCCATAGATGATCATGGTGATGCTGGGCGGGATCAGCGGGTCCATCAGCGACGCCACCGCGATCAGGGCGGCGGCGTAGTTCACGTCATAGCCCTGCTTCTTCATGTCGGGGATCAGCACCGAGCCCATGGCGGCAGCGTCCGCCGCGGCCGAGCCCGAGATGCCGCTGAACAGAAAGCTGCCCCAGATCGCGGTCAGCGAGGTGCCACCGCGGAAGCGGCCGACGAAGGCGTTGGCGAATTCGAGAAGGCGGCGGGTCAGGCCGCCAGTGTCCATCAGCGCGCCGGCGAGCACGAAGAGCGGGATCGCGAGCAGGATGAACTGGTCGACGCCGGCGAACATGCGCTGCGGGATGACCAGGAGATATTGCGGCTGGCCGGTGAGGACGAAATAGGCGAGCGCGCTGATCCCGAGGACGAAGATCACCGGGATGCCCATCAGGATGGTGAAGGCGAAGACGGAGAGCAGCCAGACCATGGGCGTGCGCCTCAGAGCGAGTGCGAGGTCTCTTCCTTCGGCAAGGCCGAACGGAAGAGGTCTGCGAAGGCGACGTGGACAGCGAGCAGCAGGCAGCCGACAGGGATCGCCGCATGCAGCCAGCCGAGCGAGATCTCGAGCGAGACCGCTTCCTGCTCGCTGGTGCGCATGGTGAAGAGCCAGCCATACCAGGCGACCACCAGCAGGAAGAGCACGATCAGCACACGGCCGGCGATATCGATCTTGGCGGTGAGAGAAGGGCGCAGCCCGTCGACGACGAAGCGCATGCCGAGCATCTCGCCGCGCGAATAGGCGATGCCGGCGGAGAGGAACGCGATCCAGACCATCAGGGAGCGCATCAGCTCCTCGGACCAGAACAGCGACTCGCCGACGACGTAGCGAAAGAAGACCTGCATGGCGGCGACGACCACGAGGGTCGCTACGCCGGCCATCGCGAGATAGTGCAAGGCGCGCAGATAGAGCGAGACTGCGCGCAGAAGCCGGGGATTGTGACGGGACATCCTGGTCGGACCCATGGCTAGAGGGAGCCCTCGCCGCAATGTGCGGCCGAGGGCTCGGACTGCGATCAGGGCCGGAGCTTCTCGGCCGCGGCCACGAAGGCGGCGATCTCGGGGCTCTTCTTCACATAGGCCTCGACGACCGGGCGCGTGCGCTGCTTCAGCGCGTCGAGCAGCTCCTTGGAGGGCTCGGTGATCTTCACCCCGCGGCCCTTCAGCTCGTTGATCAGCTTCTTGTCGAGCTCGGCGACGGCCATCACCTGCGGCGCGACCGTCTCGTCGGCGGCCTTGCGGATGGCGGCCTTCTGCTCGGCGGTCAGGCCGTCGAACTTCGCCTTGTTGATCAGCAGGTAGCTCGGCCAGAAATACTGCCCGGTCAGGCTGACATTCTTGCCGACCTCGTAATACTTCTCGCTGTCGATCGAGGTGAGGTTGATCTCGACGGCATCGAGCGCGCCGGTCTCCAAGGCCGAGTAGACCTCGCCATAGTTGAGCGGGGTCGGATTCACGCCGACGGCCCGCCAAGTGTCGAGGAAGAGCCGGTTCGGCGCGATACGCGTCTTCAGTCCCTTGAAGTCCTCGACCGCGTTGACCGGCTTCTTGACCGACAGGAAATGCCGCTGGCCACCGTCATAGAGCGCCAGCGCGATCATGCCGTGCTTCTCGAGCCCGGCCGCGACGGCCTTGGCCTCGGGGGAGACGGCGAGCTTGGCGAAGGCCTCGTAGCTGCCGATCACGAAGGGGAGCTGCAGCGCGTCGGTGGCCGGGACCAGCGTGGACAGCGCCGAGGTCGAGTTCACGGTCATGTCGACGGTGCCGAACTGGACCCCTTCCATCAGCTCCTTGACGTCGCCGAGCTGGCGCGAGGGGTAGATCTGGATCTTCACCGAACCCTTCGACTCGCGCTCGACCGCCTCTTTGAAGCGGACGGCGGAGTCATGGTTCGGATGGCTCTCGAACACGGCATGGCCGAGCTTGAGCGTGACGTCCGCCGCCAAGGCGGGGATGGCGGCCGCGAGCATGGCTGCGAAGGCCGTGCCGGTGACGAGCGTTCGGCGAAAACAGCGAAACATGAAACCTCCCTCGATGATCTGTCCGCGAACCGCGCTTGTTCTCACTGCGCGTTTGTGGTTCTCTTAACGAGAACGCTTATAGCCACAGCGAGAACGGCCGGTCAATGCCGCTCCGGTTGTGAAGCGAACACCGCTCCCGTTCGTCCAGGGCTCGGGCGAAAGGACAAGGTTCGCGCTTTTGACAAGCTGCGGCGAAGGCTCCAAATAGGGCAAAACGTGCGAATGACCGCCAAGAAACAGAACGAGAGAGGGTGAAGACGTGGTCATAGACCGACCCGAGAAACAGGAACGGTCAGAAAATGCCGTTCGCGCAGGGGAAACAACACTCCTCGTCCTGGAAACGGTCGCCTTCGCGGACGAGCCCATGGGCGTGACGCAGATCGCCAACCGCCTCGGGATCGCCAAGAGCGCCATCCACCGGCACCTGCAGGGCCTGACCGAGCGCGGCTACCTGACCCAGAACCAGTCGACCGCCCGCTATACGCTGGGCCCGAAAGCCTATCTGATCGGCCGGCTCGCGCCGGGGATCGAGGATGTCGCCGCCGCCGCCGACGGCCCGATGCGGGAAGCACGCGACAAGGTCGGGCTGACGACTGTCCTAACCGCGCCCTCGATGAGCGGGATGGTGGTCCTCAAGACGGTGCACGGCACCACCGCCATCGCCATCGGCGCGCGGCCCGGCAGCGAGTTGCCGATGCATGCCTCCGCACAAGGCTTCGTCACCCTGGCTTTCGGCCCTGCCCTGCATCTCGAGCGGACCCTGCGTCAGCCGCTGGTGCCGCTGACGGCCCATACCATCACGGAGCCGGAGGCGCTCAAGGCGGTCGTCGAGATGGTCCACAAGAACGGCTACGCGACCGCGCCCGAGCAGGCGCTCCTTGGCATCAACGCCCTGGCCGCGCCGGTCTTCAATGCCGCCGGCGAGCTCGTCGCCGCGGCGGCGATCGTGAGCTCGATCCAGTTCGTTCCCGCCGAGCCCGATGCCGGGATGATCGCCGCCGTCGTCGAGATGGCGCGCCAGATCTCGCGCAATCTCGGCCATGGCTATGCCGGTCAGCGCGCCGCTCATTAGGCGGCAAACTTTCAGAAGAGGAGACCGAAATGACCGTCCATCATGTCGACTGGGACGCCATCGAGTGGAAGACGATCCGCCACGGCGTCGAGCAGAAGGCCTTCTCAGGCGATGGCGCGACGATGGCCCTGCATCGGCTCTGGCCCGACCACGAGCCTAAGCCGCACTCGCATGTGCATGAGCAGCTGGTCTACATCCTCTCCGGCGAGGTCGATTTCCATGTCGGCGATGAGGTCGTGCGCCTGCGCGGCGGTGGCCTGCTCGCCGTGCCGCCGAACGTCGTCCATTACGCCGTCGTCGTCGGCAACGAGCCCGTGCTGAATCTCGACGTCTTCACGCCGTGCCGGCCGGAATATGCGATCAGCGCCTCGCAGGCTGTCGGAGCGGCATCGTGAGCGCATTGCGCGCGGTTGCCGGCCAGTCGTTGACCGGCACCTTCATCAAGACCCCGCATCCGATCATCGCCGAGATCCTCGGCGGTGCGGGGCTCGATTTCGGCGTGGTCGACGCGGAGCACGCGCCCTTTGACCGGGCCTCGCTCGACATGATGCTGATGGCGGGGCGTGCCGGCGGCCTGCCTCTGCTCGTCCGCATCCCCGACGGCACGCCGTCCTTCATCATGTCGACGCTCGACATGGGGGCGGACGGCATCGTCGTGCCGCGCGTCGACAGCGCCGCGGATGCGCGCGCGATCGTCGCCTGCGCCCGCTTCGAGGGTGGCCGGCGCGGCCTGTCGAACTCGCCGCGCTACGCCTCCTACGGCAAGCTCAGCCCGGCCGAAGCCGCACGCCACGGCGATGTCGCCATCGTCATGTGCCAGATCGAGAGCGCCGGCGGGCTGGCCGAGGTCGAGGAGATCGCAGCGACGCCGGGCGTCGACGGGCTGTTCATCGGCCGGGCCGATCTCAGCCAGGCGCTCGGCGTCTCCGACATCAGGAGCCCCGAAGTCACCGAGGCCTGCAAGCGCATCGTCGCGGCCGCCTTGCGCCACGGCAAGATCGCCGCGATCTTCCTCCCAACCGTCGACGAGCGCGATGCTTTCGCCGCGCTTGGCGTGACTTGGTTCATCGTCAATTCCGACCAGGGCCTGATGAAGGGCGCGGCCGCGAAGCTGCAGGGCAAGTGACAACACCGCCGGGTTGCGGACAGATGGCGGGATGACGACTCAGAGCCCTGCCCGCGCCTATCTCTACCTCCTGGTGGCGACGCTCTTCTTCGGAAGCAATGTCGTCGCCGGCAAATTGTCCGTGGGCGAGATGTCGCCCATGGCGATCGTCATGCTGCGCTGGGTCATCGCCGCGGCCTGCCTCGCCTTCATCGCTCGGCGGGCGCTGCTCGCCGAATGGCGCGTCCTGCTGAAGCGCTGGCCCTATATGCTCGCCATGGGCGGCGTCGGCTTCACCGTCTTCAACGTCATGTTCTATGCCTCGGCGCATACGACCAGCGCGATCAACATGGCGATCATCCAGGGCGCGACGCCGATCGTCGTGCTGCTGATCTCGGGAGCGCTGCTCGGAATCTGGCCGCCCGCTTTGCAATGGCTCGGCGCCTCGATCACGGTCCTCGGCGTCGTCGTCGCGGCCTCGCACGGTTCCCTCGCCATCCTGCTCGAGCTCTCTTTCAACCGCGGTGACATCCTGATGATCGCGGCCAGCGTCATCTATGCGGTCTACACCGTCGGCCTGCGCTGGCGGCCGCAGGTCTCGCCGCTCGTCTTCATCGCCGGCCTCGCCTTCGCCGCCCTGCTCACCTCGATTCCGCTCGCAATCGGCGAGGCCGCCCTCGGGCAGTTCCAATGGCCGACGCTGAAAGGCTGGGCGATCCTGCTGTTCATCGGCCTCTTTCCGTCGCTGCTGTGCCAGCTGCTCTATCTGCGCAGCGTCGAGCTCATCGGCGCCGCCCGCGCCGGCGTCTTCTACAACCTCGTCCCGATCTTCGGCATCGTCCTGTCGGTCGCTGTCGCGCATGAGCCGTTGCGGCCCTACGCGATCGTCGCCATCGCGCTCGTCATCGGCGGGATCGCCGTCTCGGAGATCCGCAAGGGCGCCCGGGCGTGACCGTCGGCCCTTCCCGCCCCGCCGGAGCGCGATGCCGATGATCATCGAGCCTCGCAATGGCGACGCCGAGGACGATCTGAGCAGCACCAAGACGCGCTCGCTGCTCGCGATCGCCGGCAGCCTGCTCGGCGAGATCAGCCTGCCCAAGCTCGGCCTCGCCTGGGTTCTCGGAGCCCTGCTGCCGAGCCTCCTCCTGGGTGCCGCCCCGCTGGTCGTCACGGCCTGGGTCGCCTCGGTCTCCGGCCGGATGGCGGCCTTGGCCGGGGTCAGCTCGCTGATCCTGCTCGCGCTCGTCGGAATCCTCGGCTGGTACGGTTTCCGGCCGCTGTTCCGCATGGCCGAGAAAAGCTTCTGGTCCCTGATCGCACTGGTGGTCCAGCCCGGCTACGCCGTCTGCCGCGAGGGCCTGCAGCATCTCGCTGAAAGAGTGACGTCGAGCGGCGCCGATCCCGACAGGCGCGCGCGGCTGCGGGCCGGCAGCGCGATCGGGGCGGGCCTGCTCGGCTGCGCCGTCGCCGGAGCGGTCTTCGCCCTGGTCTGGCCGGCGACGCGCTGGTCGGGCGGCTTCGCCGACTTCGCCGAGCCGCTGCGGCTCGTCGTGCCGGCCCTCGCCAATGCCGTCGCGCTGATGTCGCTCTATCTGGCGGCAGCTTCGCTGCTCTGGGGCATGGCCGATGGGCTGATGGACCAGCCGCGCGACCTCGGCGGCTTCGACACCCTGCCTGCCTCGGCCCGCACATGGCGCGTCGCGCATCTATCCGATGTCCATGTCGTCGGCGAGCGCTATGGTTTCAGGATCGAGAGCGGGCGCGCCGGCCCACGCGGCAACCAGCGCTTCCTGCAGGTGCTCGCCCGGCTGGCAGAGATCCACAAGCGCGAGCCGCTCGACCTGCTGCTCGTCACCGGCGACATGACCGATGCCGGCCGCTCCGCCGAATGGGCGGAATTCCTCGACGCGATGCAGCGCCATCCGGCGCTTGCCGAGCTGAGCCTGATCTTGCCGGGCAATCACGACGTCAACATCGTCGACCGCGCCAATCCCGCCCGGCTTGAACTGCCGGGCAGCCCGGGCAAGCGCTTGCGCCAGATGCGGACGCTCTCGGCCATGGCGTCCATCCAGGGGGAGCGGGTGCAGGTCTTCGACCGGAGCCGGACCAGGCTCGCCGGCAGCCTCTCAGACGCATTGCAGCCCCATCGCGAGGCGATCGCGACCTTCGCCGACAAGGGCGGCCTGCGCCTCTCGGCCGGCCTTTCGGCGATATGGGCGGACGTCTTTCCGATGGTTCTGCCTCCGGCGGAGCCGGACGGGCTCGGCGTCATCCTGCTGAACTCGAATGCGGAGGCGCATTTCTCCTTCACCAACGCGCTCGGCCTCGTCGCCGAGGAGGACATGCGCGCGATCCTGGCCGTCGCCCGCGAATTCCCGCAGGCGCGCTGGATCCTGGCACTGCACCATCATCCGATCGAATATCCGAAACCGGCGAAAGCGTTCTCGGAACGCATTGGCACCGCGCTGATCAATGGCAGCCGCCTGCTGCGGCTATTGCGGCCGATCGCGGCCCGCACGGTCGCGATGCACGGTCACCGCCATATCGACTGGATCGGCCGTTGCGGAGCGCTCAGGATCGTCTCCGCGCCCTCCCCAGTCATGGAGGCGACCGACGCCGAGCCGACCTGTTTCTACATCCACACTCTGGCAGCGGCAGCGGATGGAATCGCGCTGCTCGAACCGCAGCGCATCGTAATCGAGCCCGCGCCGATTACGGCGTGACGGATACAGCTTCTCGCCAGCCTCAATGCTTGGCGTGGATCGGAAGCGTCGTTGAGAGAGCGCGCATTGCGGCGCCAGAGTGGCGCGGTCTACGGGAGTCGAACCCGTCTCCCCAGCGTGAAAGGCTGGTGTCCTAACCGATAGACGAAGACCGCAGGCCGGAGCGCGAAGCGCTCTTGCGAGGCGGGGCGAGCTATAGTGTCCCCGCGAAGCTTGGGCAAGCCCGCCATCGCGGTTTTTCGCATTCGCTCACAGCGGCCGGGCGAGATCGACCACGCGCAGCTCGGCCCGCTCGCTGCCACCCCAGCGATTCAGCGTCAATGTGCCGGCGAGATGCACACTCTCGCCGCGAGCCGCCAGCAGCGCCTGGCCGAGGGGCTCGCGCGCGGCGCGGAAGGCGATTCCGCCGATCGTGGCGCCGTCGCCCGCGCGCAGCTTGATTCGCAGATGCCCGCCGGCACCGACCTCGATCACCTCCGTCAGGCGGTGCGCCGGCAGCACGAAGACCGGTTCCGGGCAGCCGGCGCCGAACGGCCCGGCCCGGTCGATCTCGGCGAGCAGGCGCGGATTGGCGCCGCCGGCGCTGATCGCCGCGTCGATCAGCAGGGCTTCGGCCTCGCGCGAGCCGGCGACGCCACGGGCCAGCCGCTCGCTGACGAAGCTGGCGAAGGCGCCCTCCTGCCCGGGTGCGAGCGTGACGCCGGCCGCCATGGCATGGCCGCCCCCCTTGACTGCGAGCCCGGCCTCGACCGCCTGGCGCACGGCCGAGCCGAGATCGACGCCGGCGATCGAACGGCCCGAGCCGGTCGCGCCACCATTGGCGTTGCGCGCCAGTGCGAAGGCCGGCCGGTTGAACCGTTCCTTCAAACGCCCGGCGATCAGCCCGACGATGCCCGGATGCCAATCGGCCGAGCCCACGACGAGCACGGGATGCGAAGCAGCATCCTCGAAGCAATGCTCGACCTCGGCGACAGCCTCTTCGACCGCAGCGCGCTCGATCTCCTGACGCTCCTGGTTGAGCCGGTTGAGCTCGACGGCGATCGTGCGCGCCTCGACCTCGTCTGACGTCAGCAGCAGCCGGGCGCCGAGCGCCGCGTCGCCGATTCGTCCACCGGCATTGATGCGCGGGCCGAGCAGGAAGCCGAGATGCCAGGGCTGCACGGGCCCGTCGAGCCCGGCGATGTCGAGCAGCGCGGCGAGACCGGGCCTGTGACGCTGCCGCATGATCGCGATGCCCTGGCGCACGAAGGCGCGGTTGAGGCCGATCAGCGGCACGACGTCGGCGACCGTCGCCAACCCGACGAGGTCGAGCGCTGCGAGCAGGTCGGGCTCGCCGCCCCGCGCTTGCCAGGCTCCGCGCCGGCGCAGTTCGCGATTGGTCGCCACCAAGGTGAGGAAGACGACGCCGGCGGCGCAGAGATGGCCCAGGCCAGCGAGATCGTCCTGCCGGTTCGGGTTGACCAGCGCGCGGACGTCGGGAAGGACTTCGGGCGCTTGGTGATGGTCGAGCACGACGGTGTCGAGGCCAAGCCGTGCTGCCTGCTGCAGCGGCTCATGGCTGGTCGTACCGCAGTCGACGGTGACGAGCAGCGTCGCCCCCTCGCCTGCCAGCATGGTGATCGCCTCGGCGTTCGGGCCGTAGCCCTCGATCAGCCTGTCGGGGATATGGATGCGCGGCTTCGCTCCGGCCTCGGCCATGAAGCCGGCGAGCAGCGCTGCCGAGCAGGCGCCATCGACGTCGTAATCGCCGAAGATCGCGACCTTCTCGCCGGAGATCGCCGCCTGCGCCAACCGCGCGGCCGCGCGGTCCATATCGCGCAGCACGGACGGGTCCGGCAGCAGGTCGCGCAGCTTCGGCTCGAGGTGGCTCAGCGCGTCGCTGGAGGCGACGCCGCGGCCGGCCAGGACGCGGGCCAGCGTGTCGGGCACGCCTTCGACCTGCGCCAGCGCTTCGGCTTGCGCAAGGCCGGCGATGTCGAGGCGGTCGCGCCAGGGGCGTCCGAGGGCCGAGTGCCCAACGCCGAGGAACAGGCGATTCTGGCCGAGGGTCATGCGCCACCGCTGGCGCAGCGGCGCGGCTTCGTCAATTGGCGCATTTTTTTGCGGTGCATCACTCGAGCGGCTTCTGATCCTCGATCGCCTGGGCGGTGACCTTACGGGCGCTCACCGGCGCGTGGCCGGAAACCTCGGCGCCGGCATCGGGCTTCAACCTGATCATCCACAGCGCCGACGAGGCCGAGATCAGGCCGACCAGGACGAAGGCCGGCCAGAAATCGCCGGCGCCGAGCGTCTTGCCGCCATTGTAGAGATTGGCGGCTTCTAGGGCGAAGGCGCCGACGGTGATGCCGAGGCTGAGCGACAATTGCTGGGCGACGCTGGAGAAGCTGGTCGCGCTCGACATGTCGCGGTTGGAGACGTCGGCATAGCTCAGCGCGTTGATGCCGGTGAATTGCAGCGAGCGGAAGCAGCCGCCGACGAAGAGCACGCCGAGCATGATCCAATGCGGGGTCGACGGCGTGAACAGGCCTGAGGCTGCCAGGAAGGCCGAGCCGATCAGCGCATTGAACGTCAGCACGCCACGGAAGCCGAAGCGGGCGAGGATCGTCTTCGCCAGCGTCTTCATCACGAGGGCACCGGCGGCCGAAGCGAAGGTGATCAGGCCAGACTGCAGCGCGTCGAGGCCGAAGCCGAGCTGCAGCATCAGGGGCAGCAGGAACGGGATCGCGCCGATGCCGATGCGGAAGATCGAGCCGCCGAGGACGCCGATCCGGTAGGTCGGAATCCGCAGGAGCGAGAGGTTGAGCACCGGATAGGCCAGGCGGCGCGCATGGAACCAGTAGAGGATGAGCGCCGCGATGCCGAAGGCGACGCAGCCATAGGACACTGCCAGCGGAACGAGATGGCGCCCACCGGTGGCAAGGCCGAGCATCAGGGCGGCAAAGCCGGTCGAGGACAGCAGGAAGCCGGTGATGTCGAGCGGCGCGACGTCCTCCTCACGGACATCCTCGAAGAACATGGTCGCAAGCGCGATGCCGAGCAGGCCGATCGGCAGGTTGATGAAGAAGATCCAGCGCCAGTCGAAATAGGTGGTGATGAAGCCGCCTACCACCGGCCCGACGACCGGGCCGACCAGCGCCGGCACCGTCAGATACGCCAAGGCGCTGACCAGTTCGGACTTCTCGACGCTGCGCAGGATGACGAGCCGGCCGACCGGCACCATCATCGCCCCGCCCATGCCCTGGATGAAGCGGGCGCCGACGAAGGCGCCCAGCGAGTTCGAGAAGGCGCAGAGCACCGAGCCGAACATGAAGATGCCGAGCGCCGTCCTGAAGATGGTGCGGGCGCCGAACCTGTCGGCCATCCAGCCGGAGATCGGGATGAAGACGGCAAGGCTGACGAGATAGGAGGTCAGCGCCAGCTTCAGTGCGATCGGGTCCTCGCCGAGCGATTTGGCGATCACCGGCAGCGAGGTCGCGATCACCGTCGAGTCGGTGTTCTCCATGAACAACGCGCAGGCGACGATCAGGGGCAGGAGCTTGGCGCGCTGCAAGGAATCGAGCTTTCGGATTTTGGCCGCCCGCTGCCCTTTAATGCCGGTGCATCCGGCTGGCGAGGGCCGATCGGAGCTTGGTGACGAGGGTTGCAGCTGACGCATGGCCCGACGTGACCTCAGCCGCGAAGGTGGCGAAATCTCGATCCGCGCCCTGCGCATCACAAGGACGTGATGGCGGTTCCGCCATGCATCTCAAGCAGGTCATTTCCGCGGGGGCATCCCTATGTTTCTTTGGCAGGGGCGATGACTTCGAACCCACCCGTGCGGCAGGCCGCCGGGCAGGAGGTGTGTCATGATCGGTCAAGCTGTTTCTCAGAGATCGCATCGTGTTCGCCGGACAAGGCTGGGAGCGCTGGCCTTGGCTCTCGGCGCCGGCTGGGCGTTGGTCGGTCTGGCCGCGACGCCGGCGGCAGCGCTCGACACAAGCTGGCAAGGCGTTTGCACGTTCAAGGTCGCGCCTCAGGCCTATAACGAGATGATGCGCGAACGCGTCTGCCTCGACCAGAATTACTGCCAGCGAATGGCCGACGCGCAGGGCAGCCCCTTCACCGGCAATGGCTGCATCATGGTGGCGCCGTCGGTCACCGCCAACGCGGCCCCGGCACCGCGTTCGAGCTACGCCAAGCGCTAGGGATGGCCCCACAAGACCCGGGGCGAGTCTTGCGGCTGCCTGCCTGATTCAAGATCAGATCGCGCGTTCTTGGCCCAGTGGCATTCCGATGAGAGTAATCGCGGCCCCATCCGTCGGTGTCTGGCCGGCAAAGGATCGTTCCGACGGCTTCGGCGCGAAGATGTGAATGCTGGTCACGTATTCGCGGCAAGCATGTCGTCAATTCGCGATCGATCACTATTTGAGTTGTGACGGGGCACTATTTCAGCGAGCCACGGCGTTCGCCGCGAGAGGTTTTATGACTGACTTGTTCCACCTCCATATCCATCCCTTGACCGCGATCCGCCATGGCGCCGCAGCTGCCTTGCTGGCTGGGGGCGTCGTCTTCGGCCTGGGACAGGGCCCGGCCCTGGCCCAGTCGACCAGCTGGGAAGAAGGCTGCGCGATGCGAGTCGTTACGCCAGGCTCGGGCGACATTCTGCGGACGACCAACTGTGGCCGCCAGAAGGACTGCCAGCAGATGGCCAATGCCCAGGGCAGCATGATGATGGACAAGGGCTGCTTCTTCGTGATGCCCAACGCCTCCGCCCCTGCCTCGCAGGCTGGCCAGGCCCGCCCCGTCCGCAAGCAGTGATGATCTGCTGATCAGGATTGCACCGGGCGTGACTCCGCGTTGCGCCCGATGCCGGCAACTTTTGTCATGATGCCCCTAGCGGGGGCGTCACACGCGTGATATCGGGCCTCGTCAACTCGGCTTAGGGCACACCCGCCCTGCCCCTTTTCAGTGCCGGCCGCACCGGCCCCGGAGTTGACCATGGCGACGATCACTGACGGCCTCATTCGCGACGGTTTCACCTTCGACGACGTGCTGCTCGAGCCGGGTCCGTCCGAGGTGATGCCTGGCGACGTCGATATCTCGACCAAGCTCACCAAGACGATCTCGCTCAACCTGCCGATCATCGCTTCGGCGATGGACACGGTCACCGAGGCGAAGATGGCGATCGCCATGGCGCAGGCCGGCGGCCTGGGCGTCGTGCATCGCAATCTCGAACCCGACCAGCAGGCGGCGCAGGTCCGGCTGGTCAAGAAGTTCGAATCCGGGATGATCGCCAACCCGATCACCATCCATCCCGACGAGACGTTGGCCGACGCGTTCACGCTGATGCGCAACAACGGCATTTCCGGCATCCCGGTGGTCGAGCGCGGCCCGCAGGGGCACAAGGGCAAGCTGGTCGGCATCCTGACCAATCGCGATGTCCGCTTTGCCGCCAACCCCGAACAGCCCGTCTCCGAGCTGATGACCAAGGACCGGCTGATCACGGTTCGCGAAGGCGTCGCGCAGGATGAAGCCCGCCGCCTGCTCCACCAGTTCCGCATCGAGAAGCTGCTGGTGGTCGACGATCACTACCGCTGCATCGGCCTGATCACGGTCAAGGACATGGAGAAGCAGGTCACGCACCCCAATGCCGCCAAGGACGGCCAGGGGCGCCTCCTGGTCGCAGCCGCGACCACCACCGGCGACCTCGGCTTCGAGCGCTCGGAGATGCTGATCGATGCCGGCGTCGATCTCATCGTCGTCGACACCGCCCATGGCCACTCGGCCAAGGTGCTGGAGGCGGTGACGCGGGTGAAGAAGCTTTCGAATGCCGTGCAGGTGATCGCCGGCAATGTCGCGACCGCCGGCGGTGCGCAGGCGCTGATCGATGCCGGTGCGGATGCGATCAAGGTCGGTATCGGCCCGGGCTCGATCTGCACCACCCGCATCGTCGCTGGTGTCGGCGTGCCGCAGCTCACAGCGGTGATGGACGCGGCCTCCGCCGGGCACAAGGCCGGCATCCCGATCATCGCCGATGGCGGCATCAAGTATTCGGGCGACCTCGCCAAAGCGCTCGCGGCCGGCGCTGCCTGCGCCATGGTCGGCTCGCTCCTTGCCGGTACCGATGAGACGCCGGGCGAGACCTTCCTGTACCAGGGCCGCTCCTACAAGGCCTATCGCGGCATGGGTTCGGTCGGCGCGATGGCGCGCGGCTCGGCCGACCGCTATTTCCAGCAGGACATCAAGGACGCGCTGAAGCTGGTGCCGGAGGGCATCGAGGGCCAGGTCGCCTATAAGGGCCCGGTCTCAGGCGTGCTGCACCAGCTCGCCGGCGGCCTGCGTGCCGCGATGGGCTATGTCGGCGGCCGCAATCTTGAGGACTATCGCAGCAAGGCCCGCTTCATCCGCATCACCAGCGCCGGCCTGCGCGAGAGCCATGTCCACGACGTGACGATCGTCCGCGAAAGCCCGAACTACCCGACGCGGTCCTGATCTCGGATCGCCTCACGGCGATCTGTCCTTTTTCGATCGGGCATCAGATACTTCCGGAGGGTGGACCCAGTTGTCGGTCCGCCGCTCCGCGAAGAGGACGATATGACCCTGAAGCTGATCTATCCGGCGCTGGCCCAGATTTTCTGGAGCTTCGTCGTCCTCGTCATCATGTTCCGGCGCCGCAAGCAGGCCTTCGCCAATCGCGAAGTCGGGCTCGCCGATATCGCCGTCTCGACCGAGCGCTATCCGGATTCAGCCCGGCTCGCCGCGGCCAATTTCAGTAATCAGTTCGAGACACCGGTCCTGTTCTTCGCGCTGATCCTGATCGCGATCCATGTCGGCGCGACCGGCTATGTCATGGCGGCACTGGCCTGGGCTTATGTCGCGACGCGTGTCGTCCATACATTGGTTCATACTGGAACCAACAGCCTGAAGCAGCGCGCGCTCATCTTCGCAGCCGGCATTGCCTGCCTGTTCTTCATGTGGGTCGGCATTGTGATTGCTGTTCTCTGAACGGCCTTTGCTTATCGCACGCAAGACGTGTGGCACTGATTTCGACCGCCCGAATTGTCGTCCTGTCACCGCGTCGCTACAGCGCTCAATAAACCGTGTTAGACACTTGCGTCGAAACCGGGCCGTCTTCATGCTAAATTCTTGCGGTGAGGACAATGTGGGGAGCGACCGTCCGGATTAGCCGGATACGGCGCTCCCGTGGCGCAAGGCTTTCTATGGCAGTGCTGACTTTCGGGCGTGTGGCTCTGTTCTCGGCCGCTGGCGTGCTCGCCGCGGGCGCGTTTCTTCATTACACTGGGCGTCCGGTTCCCTGGCCGCTCGACCAGGTCCCCTACGGCAAGGTGATCCCCGGCCCGGCCAAGCCGGCCGCGACGGCGTCAGCTCCCGCCAGCGGTGGCAACAACCGCTCCGGCCAGGCCAACCGGCCGCCGGTGACGGTCGTCACCGCCAAGGTCGAGCGCCGGGTAATGCCGGTCCGGATCGATGCGATCGGCACCGTCCAGGCGATCTCGACCGTCAACATCCGCTCGCGCGTCGACAGCCAGATCATGGCCGTCGAATTCCGCGACGGCGCCATGGTCAACAAGGGCGACGTACTGTTCCGGCTGGATTCGCGCCAGCTCGAGGCACAGCTGCGCCAGGCCGAGGCGAATGTTGCGCGCGACAAGGCCTCGCTCATCGCGGCTGAATCCGATCTGCGCCGAGCCGAAGAGCTCTCCCGGCGCGAAATCGCCACCGACGCGCGGCTGGACACGGCCCGCACGGCTGTGAGCACGCTGCGTGCCGCGATCCGTGGCGGCGAAGCGGCTGTCGACAGCCTGCGCGTCCAGCTCAGCTATTATACGATCAGCGCGCCGGTTTCGGGCCGCGTCGGTGTCGCCGCCCTCAAGGAAGGCAACATCGCCAAGAGCGGCGACAGCTCGGCGATGCTGGCGACGATCAACCAGATCGATCCGATCTATGTCAGCTTCGCCGTGGCGCAGCGCTATCTGCCCGAGATCCGCGAGGCGATGCAGGCGAAGACGGCGGTCGTCCAGGCGAGCCAGCAGGGCGTCGGCAAGACCATCGAGGGTACGATCGCGGTGATCGACAACGCGGTCGATGCGACGACCGGCACGATCCAGATCCGCGCCAGCTTCGACAACCCCACCGAGACGCTCTGGCCTGGCGCGCTCGGCCAGGTCAGGCTGACGCTGCGGACCGAGCCCGACGCCGTCACCATCCCGCGCGAGGCGGTGCAGACCGGGCAGAACGGCTCCTATGTCTTCGTGATCGAGAACAATGTCGCCCGCGCCCGCCCGATCGTGCTCGCGCGCAACATCGACGATCGCGCCGTCATCGCGTCGGGCCTGACCGGCGACGAGACGGTGGTGATCGACGGACAACTGCTCCTGACCGAGGGCGCGCGCACCGTCGAGCGCGGCCGCGGCGGACAGAGCCCGCCGGCTCCCAACCTCACCTCCCAGCGGGGGAGCGCCGGCTGATGAACCTGCCCGAGCTCTGCATCCGTCGCCCGGTCATGACGACCCTGCTGATGGCGACGTTCCTGATCTTCGGGCTGTTCGCCTTCAAGCAGTTGCCGGTCGCGGCGCTGCCCCGGGTCGATTTCCCGACCATCAATGTCAGCGCCCGCCTGCCGGGCGCCAGCCCCGAGACGATGGCCTCCTCGGTCGCGGCGCCGCTGGAGCGCGAATTCGCCTCGATCTCCGGCATCACCTCGATGTCGTCGGTCTCGCAGCAGGGCTCGACTTCGATCACCCTGCAATTCGACCTCAACCGCAACATCGACGGCGCCGCGCTCGACGTGCAGGCCGCCCTCAGCGCGACCGTGCGGCGCCTGCCGCCCGAGCTCCCTGCCCCGCCGAGCTTCAGGAAGGTCAACCCGGCCGACCAGCCGGTGCTGTTCATGGTGCTGACCTCGGCGACCAAGCCGCTCTACGAGGTCCACGAGTTCGGCGAGAACATCCTGCAGCAGCAGATCTCTCAGCTGCCCGGAGTCGCCCAGGTCAACATCTTCGGCGCGCAGAAATATGCAGTGCGCGTGCGGGTGAACCCCGACGCCGTCTCGGCCCGCGGCCTCTCGCTCGCCGAAGTCCGCACCGCCATCGCTGCTGCGAATTCCAACTCCCCGGTCGGAACGCTGAACGGCTCCAACCAGCGGCTGACGCTCGGCGCCACCGGCCAGATGGAACGGGCCGGCGAATACGGCAACCTGATCATCTCGCAGAAGAACGGCATCCCGATCCGGCTCAACGACGTCGCGCAGATCTACGATTCCGTCGAGAACGACCAGACCGGCAGCTGGTACAACGGCCAGCGCTCGATCATGCTGGCGGTCTACCGCCAGTCGGATGCCAACACCGTCCAGGTCGTCGACAGCATCAAGGACAAGCTCGACGCCTATCGCGCGCAATTGCCGGCGGCGATCGAGCTGCACGTCCTCAACGACCGCTCGATCCCGATCCGCGAGGCGGTCGAGGACGTCGAGGTCTCGTTGATGATCGCGATCGCTCTCGTGATCATGGTGATCTTCCTGTTCCTGAAGAGCTTTGCCGCTACGGTGATCCCGACGTTGGCGCTGCCGATCTCGCTGGTCGGCACCTTCGCGATCATGTTCGCGTTGGGCTATTCGCTCGACAACATCTCGCTGCTGGCGCTGACGCTCGCGGTCGGCTTCGTCGTCGACGACGCCATCGTCATGCTGGAGAACATCATCCGGCATATCGAGATGGGCAAGAAGCCGTTCCAGGCGGCGCTCGACGGCTCGCGCGAGATCGGCTTCACCATCCTGTCGATCACCATCTCGCTGGTCGCCGTCTTCATCCCGGTCTTCTTCATGGGCGGCGTGGTCGGCAAGGTCTTCGCCGAATTCGCCGGCACGATCGCCGCGGCGATCATCGTCTCCGGCTTCGTCTCGCTGACGCTGACGCCGATGCTCTGCGCCCGCTTCCTCAAGGCGCACGACCACCACAAGAAGCCGAACATCGTCGAACGCGTGTTCGAAGCCGGTTTCCAGGGCATGCTTTCAGCCTATCGCTGGTCGCTCGATTGCGTGCTGAAGGCGCGCTTCCTGATGCTGCTGGTGACGCTCGGCACGGTCTATGTCTCGGTCCAGCTCTATATGGACGTGCCCAAGGGCTTCTTCCCGACCGAGGACACCGGCCTGTTGCGCGGCGCCACCGAAGGCCCGCCGGACACCTCCTTCGAGGCGATGGCGGCGCGCCAGAGCCGGGTCGCCGAGATCGTCCGGGCCGACCCGGCGATCGACTACCTGACCTCGAATATTGGCGGCTTCAACGCCACCAATAACGGATTCATGTTCATCGCGCTGAAGCCGAAGGAGCAGCGCGACAAGGCCGAGGTCGTGATCGCGCGCCTGCGCCGGGCCGTCTCCGAGGTGCCGGGCATCACCGCGGTGTTCCAGCAGGTCCAGAACATCAACCTGAACGCCGGCCGCTCCTCGCGGGCGCAGTATCTCTACTCGCTGCAGGGGCCGGATCTCGGCGCCCTCTTCAACTACGCGCCGCTGATGCAGCAGCGCCTTGCCCAGCTGCCGCAATTGCGCGACGCCAATATCGACCTGCAACTGCGCAACCCGCAGCTTTCGATCGACATCGACCGCGAGCGCGCCGCCAGCCTCGGCATCTCCAGCGACCAGATCCGCCAGGCGCTCGGCAACGCCTTCGGCTCGCGCCAGATCGCGACGATCTTCACGCCGGCGACCGACTACCAGGTGATCATGGAGGCCGAGCGTGCCTACCAGCAGGATCCGGCAGTGCTGTCGCGCCTGATGCTCAAGGCTGCCAACGGCCAGAACGTGCCGCTCGAGACGGTGGCGACGATCAAGCCGAGCGTCGGGCCGCTCGCGGTCAACCGCATCTCGCAGCAGCCGGCGGTGACGATTTCGTTCAACACGGCACCTGGCGTCTCGCTCGGCGATGCCGTCAACGCGATCCGCGCTGCCGAACGCGAGATCAACCTGCCCGCCTCGATCGTGACCAGCTTTGCCGGCTCGGCGCAGCTCTTCCAGGATGCGCTGAAGGGCCAGGGCCTGCTGATCTTCGCGGCGATCCTGGTGATCTACATCATCCTCGGCATTCTCTACGAGAGCTTCATCCACCCGATCACGATCCTGTCCGGCCTGCCCTCGGCTGGCCTGGGCGCCCTGCTCGCGCTGCAGTACTTCCACATGGACCTATCGGTGATCGCGATAATCGGCATCCTGATGCTGGTCGGCATCGTCAAGAAGAACGCGATCATGATGGTCGACTTCGCGATCGAGCGCCGCAAGATGGGCGACGATGCGCTGACGGCGATCCGCGATGCGGCGCTGGTTCGTTTCCGGCCGATCATGATGACGAGCTTCGCGGCGATCTTCGGCGTGCTGCCGATCGCGCTCGGCGCCGGCGCCGGTGCGGAACTGCGCCAGCCGCTCGGCATCGCCGTGGTGGGCGGCCTCGTGGTCTCGCAGTTGCTGACGCTCTACATCACGCCTGTGGTCTACTTCTATCTCGACAAGGTCGACAGCTTCATCTCCGGCCGCGGTCGCGGCGAGCGGGAGGAAGCGGCGTCGGTGCCGGGTGCAATCCCTGTCGCGATTCCGCAGGCGGTGCATCGCCAGCCGGATTGAGGCCTGCATCTCGGGTCGCCGGTCGCTTCAGACCGGCGACCCCTCTTCCAACGATCTGCGCATTAACGATGACGCCGGCTTTGCGGTGACGGCTGCCGTGCAGCCGTTGAGTCTTAACGAAAAGTAAACTAAGCCAATCCTGCGGCGGACAATGAACCAGCGAGCGATGGAGAGATCGCGGTGTTTCGTGTCCGTAATGTCGATTGCCTGCGTTCCGATCCTGTCCCGCCGACCGGTTCCAGTTCCTCGACGACGATGAATACGGTTTCGCGCGGCCGCAGCAGCGGCCTGCGTCTGGTCGCCATGGCCGGTGTCGGGCTCGCGCTCGGCGCGGGCGGCACGATCCTGACCGTCTCTCTGGTCCAGGCCGAGGACGACGCCGGCATCCGCGCCTTCTATCGCGAGGAAGCCACCCGCCGGGCCGAGCGCGCGCCGCCACGGGCGGCCTACACCTCCGTTCCGGTGTCGGCCTATGCTCCGGCGCGCCAGACCTGGTCCCTGCCCTTCTTCCAGCAGGCGCGCCCGGATGGGCGCCTCGCACCGCCGCCGGTCGCGCTCAACCCGTTCAAGCCGGTGCAGGCGGCGCCGAAGCAGGCGCAGCACAAGCCCAAGCTGCCGGCGATCCGCTACGACACGGTGTCCGGCGCGGCCGATGTGACACGCACCATCTGCGTGCGCCTGTGCGACGGCTTCCAGGCGCCGATCGGCCACCTGCGCAGCCAGTCCGACCTCAAGGCGCATGAGGCGCTCTGCCAGGCCGCCAATCCCGGCGTGCCGGTCAAGGTCTTCAAGGTCGCGGCCGGCGCCGCGACGATCGACGACGCCGTGGCGAACGACGGCAAGACCTATCGCCAGCTGCCGATGGCCTATGCCTATGAACGCGGCGCCGATCCGGCCTGCCGCCCCGCCATCGCGACGGCGAAGGATCGCCGCGTCTCGCTGCTGCGTGACTTCACCTTGCGACCGGGCGACAGCATCGTGCTCGACGGCCGGGTGCGGACCTTCACCGGCGGCAAATGGCCCTACACCACCGCGGATTTCCGCGATTTTCGCGGCTCGCCCGATCTGACCGCCAGCGACCGCCGCAAGATCGACGAGAAGGTCGGCATCTCGCATATGGAAGCACAGGCCCGCGCCTTGCGCCGGCAGATGCGGGTGCGCGAGGCCAGCCTGCATGACGACAGCTATGCGAGCGACGCCGATACGCTCGGCCTACGCGGCCTGCTCAGCCCGCGCGATCCGATCGCCAATCCGGCGCGCGTCGTGCTGCAGACGCCGTTTTCGCGGAACTGAGCGAGGGACAAGATGATTATCCTAGGCTTTTTGACCTAGGATAATTCACCCAAGCCCTGTTGAAAGACCGATGGACGGCGGGCTGCCCTTCCGGCACATTCGCTGCGTTGCAGCATGGAGCCGAGCATGACCACCAAGACGCCGCGCCAGTTCTTCCGCCCGCTGGCGATTGGCGCGCCGGAGCCCTATCGCGAGCTGCCGCTGCGGCTGGAGCGGATGATCCATTTCGTGCCGCCGCATCTGGAGAAGGTGCGCGCCAAGGTTCCCGAACTCGCCGGCCAGGTCGACATCGTGCTCGGCAATCTCGAGGACGCGATCCCGGTCGAGGCCAAGCAGGCGGCGCGCGACGGCTTCATCGAACTCGCCAAGGCGACCGATTTCGGCGCGACCGGCCTGTGGACCCGCGTTAATGCGCTGAACTCGCCCTGGTTCCTGGACGACATCGCCGCGATCATGGGCGAGATCGGCGGCAAGCTCGACGTCGTCATGGTGCCGAAGGTCGAGGGTCCCTGGGATATCCATTATGTCGACCAGCTGCTGGCGCAGTACGAGGCGCGGCATGCCCTGCCCAAGCCGGTGCTGATCCACGCCATCCTGGAGACGGCCGAAGGCGTGAAGAACGTCGACGCCATCGCCACCGCCTCCCCGCGCATGCACGGCATGAGCCTTGGGCCGGCGGATCTCGCCGCCTCGCGCGCGATGAAGACGACCCGCGTCGGCGGCGGCCATCCCGAGTATAAGGTCATCGCCGATCCCACGCCGGATGGCGGCCCGCGCGCGATCGCGCAGCAGGATCTTTGGCATTACACCCTCGCGAAGATGGTCGATGCCTGCGCCTCGGCCGGCCTGAAACCCTTCTACGGCCCGTTCGGTGATTTCTCGGACGCAGCCGCCTGCGAGGCGCAGTTCCGCAACGCCTTCCTGCTCGGCTGCGCCGGCGCCTGGACGCTGCATCCCTCGCAGATCGAGATCGCCAAGCGCGTCTTCAGCCCCGATCCCGACGAGGTTTCCTTCGCCAGGCGCATCCTGGAGGCGATGCCGGACGGCTCGGGCGCGGTGATGATCGACGGCAAGATGCAGGACGACGCCACCTGGAAGCAGGCCAAGGTCATCGTCGATCTGGCGCGGCAGGTGGCAGCCCGCGATCCGGCGCTGGCGGCGCGCTACGGCTTCTGAACCGAGCCGGCCCGCGACATCCACGGATATTGACGCATTTGCGACGTAATCCTACGTCAAGCGCAGGGGGCGGCGACACCGGCTGTGACGGGCCGGTTTGGGGCTGAACGAGGATCATGGAATCACGCACGGCGAAATTCCGCATCGGCGACGTTGTACGCCACCGCGTCTATCCGTTCCGCGGCGTGATCTTCGACGTCGATCCGGTGTTCTCGAACTCGGACGAATGGTGGCTGGCGATCCCGGAGCATCTGCGCCCGTCGAAGGACCAGCCCTTCTATCACCTCTTCGCCGAGAACGAGGAGACCGAGTATGTCGCCTATGTCTCGGAACAAAACCTCGTGATCGACGAGTCCGGCCAGCCTATCCGCCATCCCCAGGCGCGCGAATATTTCCGGCGTGACCGCAAGGGCAAGTACCGGCTCGACAAGGCCGAGCTGAACTGATCTGCCAGCCTTCCGACCAACATGCTGCGTGCTGACGAAGGAGTGGTTTCGTGAGCACCAGCCATGCCGATATCGTCATTCTCGGTGGCGGCCATAACGGGCTCGTCTGCGCCTTCTATCTCGCCAAAGCCGGGCTGAAGGTCACTGTGCTGGAGCGGCGCGCGGTGGTCGGTGGCGCGGCCGTCACCGAGGAATTCCACCCCGGCTTCCGCAATTCCACGGCGAGCTACACGGTCAGCCTGCTCAACCCGCGCATCATCGCGGAGATGGAACTGGCCCGGCATGGGTTGCGCATCGTCGAGCGGTGCATGGCCAACTTCCTGCCCTTGCCGGACGGGCGCTATCTCGCCGCCGGCGAAGGGCGCACGGAAGCAGAAGTGGCGAAGTTCTCTGACCGCGACGCCGAACGGCTATCGGCCTATGGCGAGCGGCTGGAACGCATCGCCGCCATGCTGCGCGATCTCGTGCTGCAGGCGCCGCCCAATCTCGGTGACGGCAGCTGGCTCGCTGCGCTGCCGCAGATGCTGGACGCCGCCGCCATCGGAAGGCGCATCGCCGGGCTCGACCAGTCCGGGCGGCGCGATCTTCTCGACCACTTCACCAAATCGGCCGGCGACTGGCTCGACGGCTGGTTCGAGAGCGATCCGGTCAAGGCGCTGTTCGGCTTCGACAGCGTGGTCGGCAACTATGCCAGCCCCTATACGCCGGGCTCGGCCTATGTGCTGCTTCATCACGTCTTCGGCGAGGTCAACGGCAAGCGCGGCGCCTGGGGCCATGCGCTCGGCGGCATGGGCGCGATCACGCAGGCGATGGCGCGGGCCTGCGCGGAACAGGGCGTCGAGATCAGGCTGGAGACGCCGGTCGCACAGGTGCTGACCGAGAAGGGCCGCGCCGTCGGCGCCGTGACCGAGCAAGGCGATGTGGTGCGGGCGCGCGCCGTGGTGTCCAATCTGCATCCGCGCCTGCTGTTCGAGCGGCTCGTCGATCCGGCGACCGTCCCCGCCGACTTCAGCGAGCGCATCCGGCGCTATGCCTCGGGCTCCGGCACCTTCCGGATGAATCTGGCGCTGTCGGAGCTGCCGCGCTTCGCCTGCCTGCCCGAACCGGGCGACCATCACACCGCCGGCATCATCATCGCGCCGTCGCTCGCCTATATGGACCGCGCCCATGCGCAGGCGCGGCTGTCAGGCTGGTCGAGCGAGCCGATCGTCGAGATGCTGATCCCGTCGACGCTCGATGATGGCCTCGCTCCGCCTGGCCGGCATGTCGCGAGCCTGTTCTGCCAGCATGTCGCCCCACAACTGCCGGATGGCGAGAGCTGGGACGGGCATCGCGACACGGTCGCCGATCTGATGATCGACACCGTGGACCGCTATGCCCCGGGTTTCCGCGCCTCCGTCATCGGCCGGCTGGCGCTGGCGCCGAGCGATCTGGAGGCGCGTTTCGGACTGGTCGGCGGCGACATCTTTCATGGCCGGCTGACGCTCGACCAGCTCTTCAGCGCCCGCCCGGTGCTCGGCCATGCCGATTATCGCATGCCGGTGCCGGGCCTCTATCTTTGCGGCTCAGGTGCCCATCCGGGCGGCGGCGTCACCGGCGCGCCGGGGCACAATGCGGCCCGCTCCGTGCTCGCCGACCTGAAGCCCCGACGCTTCAGGCTGCGGTCACTGCGAGCGTGACCGAACCCATCTCCCGTCAGGGATTGCTGCTGACCCGTTCGGCCTGCGGGAAGCGTGCGCCGAAGGCCCCTTCCCGCTCGGACGGCAATCTCACCAGCAGGTCGAGCGTGCCGTCCTCGGCATCCTCGCGCTCGAGGATCTCGCCATTGGCGTGCAGCCACGCCAGCGACTTGCCGTCGCCCGGCTCCAGCGTGAGCCGGTAGACCGGCCGCGTACGTGCGATGCGCCGCTCGATCGCGTCGGTCAGCCGTTCCATGCCCTCGCCGGTCAAAGCGGAGACCAGGACCGGGCGCGAGGCGCCGGGCTTGAGCTCGGTCAGCGCCGCCTGGCGCTCGCGCTCGTCGCCCGAGAGCAGATCGGCCTTGTTCCAGACCTCGATGACGCGGTCGCCATCCTCCGGATCGATGCCGAGATCACGCAGGATGCCCTGGACGTCGGCAGCCTGGGCCTGCGTGTCCTCATGCGAGACGTCGCGGACATGCAGCAGCACATCGGCCTCGATCGCATCCTCCAGCGTGGCGCGGAAGGCGGCAACGAGCTGCGTCGGCAGGTCGGAAATGAAGCCGACCGTGTCCGAGAGCATGATCCTGGCGCCGTGCGGCAGCTTGAGCGCCCGCGCCGTCGGGTCGAGCGTGGCGAAGAGCATGTCCTGCGCCAGCACTTCGGCGGAGGTCAGCCGGTTGAACAGGGTCGACTTGCCGGCATTGGTGTAGCCGACGAGCGCAACCACCGGATAAGGCACGCGCTTGCGGCTGGCGCGATGCAGCGAGCGGGTGCGCTTCACGCTGTCGAGCTCGCGCTCGATCTTGGTCATCCGCTCCTGGATGATGCGCCGGTCGGCCTCGATCTGGGTCTCGCCGGGGCCGCCGAGGAAGCCGAAGCCGCCGCGCTGGCGTTCCAGGTGGGTCCAGGAGCGCACGAGCCGGCTCTTCTGGTAGTTGAGATGGGCGAGCTCGACCTGCAGCGCGCCTTCGCGCGTGCGGGCGCGCCGGCCGAAGATCTCGAGGATCAGGCCGGTGCGATCGATGACCTTGCAACCGAAGGCCTTCTCAAGATTGCGCTGCTGCACCGGCGACAGGGCGCAGTCCATCACGACGAGACCGATCTCCTCGATCTTGACGCGCTCGGCGAGCTCCTCGACCTTGCCCTTGCCGAGATAGGTCGCGGGCCGCAGCGCCGTCAGCACCACCGGGATCGCCTCGACGATCTGGAGGTCGATGGCGCCGGCGAGGCCGAACGCCTCGTCCAGCCGCGCCGCATGGCTGCGCTGGTTCTCGTCGCCCGCAGCGGCCCGGCTGGCGGCATGGCGCGCCAGATAGGGACCGATCACAAAGGCGCGAGTGTCCGCAGCCAAGGCATGCTCGGCCGCATCGATCGAGATGCCGATTGCGCTTCCGCTGCCTGTCGTCGAGCCGCCGGCCTTGCCGCCCACGGTCAGGCCTTGTCCGTGTCCTCAGGCTCGAACAGCTGGACCGGATGGCCCGGCATGATCGTCGAGATCGCGTGCTTGTAGACGAGCTGCGAATGCCCGTCGCGACGCAGGAGAACGCAGAAATTGTCGAACCAGGTGACGACGCCCTGCAATTTGACGCCATTCACGAGAAAGATGGTGAGGGGAATCTTCTGCTTGCGGACGTGATTGAGAAAGGTGTCCTGTAGATTTTGAGCCCGCTCGGCGGCCATGGGTAACCCCTGTTGTTGGGATCGCAATCGGCTTGCCCTTGCGATCCAGATCGTTCCGTTCGGCTTCGGCGCCAATCGCCGGGCCGTCGGAACACCGACACTCCATTAGATCGCGACCCGGCGAGAACGCGCAAGGGTTGCGGAACGCCAATTTCAGCCGGCCGCCTTGCGTGCAGTGCAACACAGCGGCCGGATTTCAGCCCACGCCGAGCGATTTGAGCTTACGGTGCAGGGCTGAACGCTCCATGCCGATGAACTCGGCCGTGCGTGAGATGTTTCCAGAGAAGCGGGCAATCTGCGCCATCAGATACTCGCGCTCGAAGATCTCGCGAGCATCGCGCAGCGGCAGGCTCATCAGCTTCTCGCCGCCCGAGCCGGACGGCGTCGTCGGCACCATGGCGCCGACCTCGGCCGGCAGCATGTCGACCGTGATCTCGGCCCCGGGATCGCCCTTGGTCAGGATCATCAGCCGCTCGACATTGTTGCGCAGCTCGCGAACGTTGCCCGGCCATTCATGCGATTGCAGGATCGCCATGGCGTCGCCGCCGATCTGGCGCTTGGGCAGGCCGCTCGCGACCGAGATCTGGTCCATGAAGAACTCGATCAGCTCGGGGACGTCCTCACGCCGTTCCGACAGGGCCGGCACGCGGATCGGCACCACGCCGAGCCGATGATAGAGATCCTCGCGCAATAGGCCGTCAGCGATCAGCTTGGCGAGGTCACGACTGCTGGAGGAGATGATCCGGACATCGACATGGACGCGGGTCGCCCCGCCGACGCGCTGGAAGTTCTGGTCGACCAGCACGCGTAGGATGCGATTCTGCGTCTCGCGCGGCATGTCGCCGATCTCGTCGATGTAGAGCGTGCCGCCATGGGCTTCCTCGAGCGCGCCGACGCGGCGCGAGCGCCCGTCGCCGCCCTCGATGCCGAACAGTTCCTCTTCCATCGTCTCGGGGGTGATCGTCGCCGCGTTGATCACGACGAAGGGGCCGGCCGAGCGGGTCGAGGCGTCGTGCAGGGTGCGCGCGGTCAATTCCTTGCCGCAGCCCGGCTCGCCGGTGATCAGCACGCGGGCATTGGTCGGCGCGACACGCTCCAGCGTCTGGCGCAACTGGTTGACCGCGGTCGAGCGGCCGACGATGCGGCTGGCCTGGACCGAGCGGGTCTTGAGCTCGCGGACCTCACGCCGCAGCCGCGAGGCTTCCAGCGCGCGCTCGGCGACGAGCACGAGCCGGTCGGCCTTGAACGGCTTCTCGATGAAGTCGTAGGCGCCGCTCTTGATCGCCGAGACGGCGGTCTCGATATTGCCATGGCCGGAGATCATCACCACCGCGAGGTCGGGATGGCTCTCCTTGATCAGCTCCAGCACCTGCAACCCGTCGAGCCGGCTGCCCTGCAGCCAGATGTCGAGGAAGACGAGGTTGGGCCGCCGCGCCGCGATCGCGGCCAACGCCTCGTCGGCGGAGCCCGCCTTGCGCGTGCGGTAGCCTTCGTCCTCCAGGAGGCCGGCTACCAGTTCGCGAATATCGACCTCGTCGTCGACGACGAGAATGTCAGCACTCATGCCTTCGTCCCGTTTACTTGTCGTGCGGCGGAATCCGCCGTGCTCTTGCCTGTTTCTGGTCTGTCTTCGCCGGCTGGCGGCGGTCCGGTCTCGATGAACCAGAGCCTGATGCGGGCACCGCGGGCGCCGTCGGGCCGGTCGAGCAGCTCAATGCCGCCGCCATGGTCCTCGAGGATCTTGCCGACGATGGCGAGGCCGAGCCCGGTGCCGCCGTCACGGGTGGTCATATAGGGCTCGAGCAGCTTCTGGCGCTGGTCGGCCGGCAGGCCCTTGCCGTTGTCGAGGATGTCGATGACGATCCGGCCGTCCTGCGTCCGTTCGAAGCCGATCTCGATGCGGCCCTTGCCGCGCTCCTCGGCCGGCACGGCCTGGATCGCCTCGGTCGCATTCTTGATGACGTTGGTCAGGGCCTGCGAGATCAGGCGGCGGTCGAAATGGGCCAGGACCGACGCCTCCGGCAGGTTGTCGGTGATGTCGATCTCGGGATTGCCAACCCGCATCAGGAAGGCGACCTGCCTCGCCGTCTCGACGATGTCGTCCCGAGCCGGCGACGGCTTGGGCATGCGTGCGAAGGACGAGAACTCGTCGACCATGCGGCGGATGTCCTCGACCTGGCGCACGATGGTGGCGGTGCACTGATCGAAGATCTCTTTGTCGTCGACGATGACGCGGCCGAACTTGCGGCGGATGCGCTCGGCCGAGAGCTGGATCGGCGTAAGCGGGTTCTTGATCTCGTGGGCGATGCGGCGGGCGACGTCGGCCCAGGCGGCGGTGCGCTGCGCCGAGACGAGATCGGTGATGTCGTCGAGCGTCACGACGAGGCCGGCTCCGGCGCCCTCGCCTTCGCGCGTCGCGCGGATGTTGAGCATGCGCTCGCGGCCACCGCGCGTGATCGCCGCCTGGCTGGAACTCAGGCGCTGGCGATTGCTGAGCGCCTCGGAAACGAAGCCCGCGATCTCGGGAACGACGCGTGCGACCGGCTCGCCGAGCAGCCGGCCGCCGGAGCCGAGCAGGGTCTCGGCCGAGCGGTTGCTGAGGGTGATGTGTCCGTCCTCGTCGATGCCGAGCACGCCCGAGGAGACTCCGGAGAGCACCGTCTCGGTGAAACGCCTTCGCCGGTCGATCACTTCGCTCGCCGTAACCAGGCCATCGCGCTGGCGGCGTAGTTCAGCGGTCATCTTGTTGAAGGTCTCGCCGAGATGGGCGAGATCGCCCTCCGCTCGTCGTATCGGCACCTGGACGTAGAAATTGCCGCTGGAGACCTGGTCGGTGGCGTGGATCATCCGCCGGATCGGGGCGACGAGGCCGTTGGCGAAATTGAGGCCGAGCCAGATCGCCGAGAGCAGCAGGATCACCGAGATCAGCGCGTACATCGAAGCGAAGGCGATCTGCACGCCCTTCCGGCGCGCATCGATGCCGAGATATTCGACGACAGCGCCGCGGGCGACGGCCGGGAACTCGACGGCGAGCGGATCGACCTCGCGGGCGACATAGAGGAAGGCGCCGTCATAGCTCGGCAGCTTCATCAGCGCGCCGAAGACCCGGCCCGTCGAGGGCAGCACGCAGATCGGCTCCGGCGAGCTTTGCGCATCCTCGAAGGCGTCGGCATTCGGCTTGTGGGCATCGCGCAGCACGTCGATATTGGCGCGGACGAGGATGTTGTCCGGCGGCTTCATGATCCAGGCCACCGGCAGGCCGAGCGCCGTGGCGCGCGCCGTCAGGAAGTTCTCGAACCAGCGCCGATCGGCGTCATAGGCGGTCTTAGCGCGCCCGAGATCGTCGGCGAGCAGGCGGATCTCGCGGCCGAGCGAGCGGCACTGTCCCGTCGTATAGGCGTCGGCAACCTCGACGGATTTGAAGATCACGTCGCGCATGCGATCGGAGAACCAGGGTTCGAGACCGCGCTCCAGCGTCGCGGTCGCGATGATCGCGACAAGGACCGCCGGCAGCGCGGCGACGATGCTGAACAGGCTGACGATCCGCACATGCAGGCCGGCGGCCGCGACGCCCTTGCGTCTGGCGCGGATCAGAACCGCCGCCTCGAAGGCGACGATGATCAGCAGCAGCAGGATCAGCAGGCCGTTGATGATGAAGACGCCGACCACGACCTCGTGGACCGGCGCGACCGGCGTCGCGCCCGAAAGCACGAGGAAGGTGGTGAGCGCCGAGACCAGTGCGAAGCCGACGACGAGCGCGCCGAGCCAGCCCGAGACCCGGCGCGGCGGGTCGTCGCTCCGGGGCGTCATGCGCATGTCGCCGGTCGATGTGGTCAACGTGAAATCGGAGCTCCGTTGCCGCGGCGCTCCGTCACTGGAGCCGCCGCACAGCGCACTGATGCGCCGCCGCAACGGTGTTGTCAAAATATGACAGATGCAAGGCAGCCACAGTGGCTGCCCTCAACGCGGCGAGCGGACCACCTGCATGTCGAGCTCGCGGATCTTCTTGCGCAAGGTGTTGCGATTAAGTCCCAGCAACTCTGCGGCGCGAATCTGATTGCCACGCGTCGCCGCCAGGGCAGCCGCGATCAAGGGCGGCTCGATCTCGCGCAAGATGCGGTGATAGAGGCCGGGCGGCGGGATCTGGTCGCCGAAACCGCCGAAATACTGGCCGAGATGGCGCTCGACCGAACCCGAGAGGGTCTCGGCCCGCTCCGGCGCGCTGCCGCTCCCGGCCTGTATAGGAGCGCCGCTCGCCGGCTGCAGCTCGGCTTCGACGATCGGCGCGGTGATCGTTTCCTGCGGATAGAGCGCGGCCAGACGCCGCACCAGATTTTCGAGCTCGCGAACATTGCCGGGCCAGCGATAGCGCCGCAGCACGTCCATTGCTTCCGAATCGATCTGCTTGCGCGGCAGCCCTTCCTTCTCGACCAGCGCGAAGAAATGGCGGACGAGGTCGGGAATATCCTCGACCCGCTCACGCAGCGGCGGCAAGCGGATCGGGACGACGTTGAGGCGGAAGAACAGGTCCTCGCGGAACAGCCCGTGCGCGATCGAGATGCGCAGGTCCTTGTTGGTCGCGGCGACGATGCGGACATTGGTCTTGATCGGGGTGCGGCCGCCGACCGTGGTGTATTCGCCTTGCTGCAGCACGCGCAGCAGCCGCGTCTGCGCCTCCATCGGCATGTCGCCGATCTCGTCGAGGAAGAGCGTGCCACCCTCAGCCTGCTCGAAGCGGCCGGAGGAACGGGTCAGCGCGCCGGTGAAGGCGCCCTTCTCATGGCCGAACAGTTCCGATTCGATCAGGTCCTTCGGGATCGCCGCCATGTTGATCGCGACGAAGGGGCCGTTGCGGCGCTTGCCGTAGTCGTGCAGGGCGCGGGCGACCAGCTCCTTGCCGGTGCCGGATTCGCCGTTGATCATCACGGTGAGATCGATCGGCATCAGTCGCGCCAGGGCGCGGTAGACGTCCTGCATCGCCGGCGAGCGGCCGACCAGCGGAATGTCCTCGGGCTCGGCCGCGTGGCTGCGCGCGGCATCGTTGCGTGGCCGCGACAGCGCCCGGCCGACGATGGCGACGAGTTCCTTCAGGTCGAAGGGCTTGGGCAGGTATTCGTAGGCGCCGCGCTCGGAGGCCTTGATCGCGGTCATGAAGGTGTTCTGCGCGCTCATCACGATGATCGGCAGCTCGGGCCGGACCCGCTTGATGCGCGGCAGCAGGTCGAAGGCGTTGCCGTCCGGCATCACCACGTCGGTGATGATGAGATCGCCGAGGCCCTGGGCGGCCCAGGTCCAGAGCGTCGCCGCCTGACCGGTGGTGCGGACTTCGTAGCCGGCGCGGGCGAGCGCCTGGTTGAGGACGGTGCGGATCGCGGCGTCGTCGTCGGCGATGAGGATGTTACCCGTCGGCATGCGCTTTTCCGTGTCCTACTCGTCTTTTCACCCAGCCTGAGACGGCTTCGCCTCATGCAGGGGCAGTCGAATGCGAAATGTCGTACGTCGCGGAACGGAGTCGCATTCGACGATTCCGCCGTGATCGCCGATCACCTTGGCGACGAGTGCAAGTCCAAGGCCACTTCCCTGCGCCTTGGTAGTGACGAAGGGATCGAACAGGAGTTGATGCAGGTCGGGCGGCACGCCGGGCCCATTGTCGCGGACGCCGATCTCAAGCGGCAGAGCGAGCCTTGCACCGGAACCGGGCGCCTGCATCCGGATGCCGGGGCGGTAGGCGGTGGTCAGCGTGATCTCGCCGTCGATGGCGTCCTGGCCGATCGCTTCGGCCGCGTTCTTGACCAGGTTGAGCAGCACCTGGACGAGCTGGTCGCGATTGCCCGCGACCGGCGGCAGCGAGGGATCGTAGACCTCGCTGAAGCGGATGTGGCGGGCGAAGCCCGACTGCGCCAGCCGCTTCACATGGTCGAGCACGTCATGGACGTTGACCGGCCCGCGCTCGCTCGGGCGTTCGTCGCCGAACAGTTCGACGCGCTCGACCAGCTTCACGATCCGGTCGGCCTCGTCGCAGATCAACTGCGTCAGCAGGCGGTCCTCGTCGCCGACGGAAGCCTCGAGCAATTGCGCCGCACCGCGGATGCCGGAGAGCGGGTTCTTGATCTCATGCGCCAGCATGGCGCCGAGCGCGGTGATCGAGCGGGCTGCCCCTCTATGCGTCAATTGCCTGTCCATTTTTTCGGCAATTGTCCGTTCTTGCAGCAGAAGCACCACCGCGTCGGGCTGGCTGGGCAGCAATGAGGCAAAGACGTCGACGACCCGGTCGAGGCCGAGACGGGGCGAAGCGAGCTCGACCCGGTATTCACTGACGCTGGCGCCGCGGCGTTGCACCTCCTCGACCAGCCCCAGGACCGGCGAGCCGAAGGCGACGAGATCGTCGAGGCGCTGGCGCTTCAGGACGGGCGCGCTGGCCTGGAAGAAATCCTCGGCGGCGGTGTTGGCGTAGAGGATGCCGTGCCCCTCCCCGATCACCAGCACAGGCATGGGCAGGACGTTCAGCGCCTGGATTTCGAGCAGGTCGGACAAGGGATCGTACCGCTCCTCCACACTGTCGTTGAACAAGGCCATCGTCATCTGCGGGCTTTCGTGGTCAGGCGGCCGCGCCGAGGCGGTCGGTCGAGAACAATTGCCCGAGCGCGGCGATTGCCCGGGCGGGCTCGGTGGTGGTGAGAAGCTCGCGGCGCGCGCGCTCGTCGGGCTCCAGTCCGCTGGCGAGCGCCTCGTCGGCATAGGCGGCGAGGTGCTTGCGAGCATGTCGGACGCCGGATTCGCGCCCCATCAGCGACAGGAGGCCCTCATAATGTTCGCGGGCAATGTCGTGCTTGGCAGCGAGTGAAACGTGCGCCGGCTCGCGGCCGGTAAGCGCAGCACCGATCGTGCCGGGTAGCCAGGGACGGCCCATCGCAGCCCGGCCGACCATGACATAGTCGGCGCCCGACCGTTCCAGGCAGGATTGCGCCTGCTCCAATGTGGCGATGTCGCCATTGGCGACCAGCGGGAATGTGCCGGCGGCGCGTACCGGGCGGATCGCGGCCCAGTCGGCCTGTCCCTTGTAGAATTGTTGCCGCGTGCGGCCATGGACCGTGATCGCAGCTGCACCGGCGAAGACGGCCCGACGCGCCAGTTCCGGCGCGTTGCGGCTGGCATCATCCCAGCCGAGCCGCATCTTGACCGTGACCGGCACCTTCACCGCCGCGACGACCGCCTCGACCAGGCCGACAGCGTGGTCGAGATCGCGCATCAGCGCCGAGCCGGCCCAGCCGCCGACGACGCGTTTGGCCGGACAGCCCATATTGATGTCGACGATATCCGCGCCGGACGCTTCGGCGACCTGCGCCGCCTCGGCGAGCCAGCGCGCCTCGCAGCCGGCGAGCTGGACGACATGCGGTGTGACGCCGGCGCCCTCGGCCCGCAGCCGCGCCTCCTCGCTGCCGCGGACGAGCTCATCCGAGGCGACCATTTCGGAGACGACGAGCCCGGCGCCGAAGCGCGCGGCGATCCGGCGCATGGCCAGATCGGTCACGCCCGACATCGGCGCCAGAAAGGCCGGCGAGACCGGCAGCAGGCCGCCGATCGACATTTCGCGCTCGCCCGAATTTGAGGCAGTTTCCATTCTGCCGATTTATTGGACAAATGCTGCGCCGCGCAAGAGAATTTCACGCCATGTTGCATTGCAATATCGACATGCTCGTTTTTAGCGAGTGCAGGCGCGATGGTAGTGACGGCTTGGCGGCAGGCTGTTGCCGTCCTATCAGCGAACCCTATCCAGCGGAGCTAAGAGGATTGGATGACATCGGCCGTTGCCGCCCTCATCGTTGCCGCCGGGCGCGGCCTGCGCGCCGGGGCCGATGCTCCCAAGCAGTATCGGCGGCTCGGTAATGTGCCGGTGCTCTGCCGCACGCTTGCGCCGTTCCTTGCCGAAAGCCGGATCGGCACGGTGCTGGTGGTGATCGGCGCCGGCGACCGTGCACGCTATGACGAGGCGATCGGCCATCTTCCGGAACTGGTCCGCACTCAAATGACCGCGCCGATCGAAGGCGGCGAGACCCGACAGGATTCGGTTCGCGCGGGATTGGAAGCGCTCGCCGCCACGGGTTTTGCGGGCAGCGTGCTCGTGCATGATGCCGCCCGCCCCTTCGTCTCGCCGGCCCTGATCGAGCGGGCACTGGCGGCAAGCGCCGAGCATGTCGCCGCCATCCCGGCGCTCGCGGTCACCGATACCGTCAAGCGCATCGACAGCAACGACCTGATTGCGGAAACCTTGCCACGAGAGCAGCTGGTCTTCGTGCAGACGCCACAGGCCTTCGCCTTGGCGGAGCTGCTGGCTGCGCACCGGGCTGCCCATGCCGCCGGGGCTGGCGGCTTCACCGACGATTCCGCCATCATGGAATGGGCCGGCCACCGTGTAGCCACGTTCGCCGGGGATCCGGTGAACCTGAAACTGACCTATGCGGAGGATTTCGAATTGGCCGAGCAGCGTTTCGCCCGTCCGCTCGTGACCCGTACCGGTACCGGTTACGACGTCCATGCCTTCGCGGAAGGCGACCATGTCTGGCTCGGCGGCATCCGCATCGCGCACAGCCGCGGCGTCACGGCGCACTCCGACGGCGACGTCGCCCTGCACGCGCTGACCGATGCGGTGCTCGGCGCCCTGGCCGATGGCGATATCGGCAGCCATTTCCCGCCAAGCGATCCGCAATGGCGCGGCGCCTCCTCAGACCGCTTCCTTGCCTTCGCCGCAAGCCGCGTCCGGCAGCGCGGCGGCCGGATCGATCATCTCGACCTCACCATCGTCTGCGAGGGCCCGAAGATCGGCCCGCATCGCGACGCGATCCGGGCCCGCATCGCCGAGATCGCCGGCCTGCGCCTTGACCAGGTCGGCACCAAGGCGACGACCTCGGAGCGGCTGGGCTTCACCGGGCGCGGCGAGGGCCTCGCCGCGCTCGCCACCGCCACCATCCGCCTGCCCGAGCCGGAGTGAGGCCATGTTCGATCTCGACATCCGTTCACTTGCCGCGGAATTGCTGACCATCTCACGCGAGCGCGGCATCACCGTCGCGACGGTCGAATCCTGCACGGGCGGGTTGGTCGCCGGAGCGCTGACCGCCATCTCCGGCTCGTCCAGCGTGGTACTCGGCGGCCTCGTCACCTATTCCAACGAGGCGAAGACGGTACTGGCCGGCGTCCCGGCCGAGCTGATCCGCCAGCATGGCGCGGTCAGCGAGCCGGTCGCACGCGCCATGGCGGAAGGCGGCCGCGAGCGGCTGTCGTCGCGGCTCGCCGTCTCGGTCACCGGCGTCGCCGGCCCGGATGGCGGCAGCGAAGCAAAGCCGGTCGGGCTGGTTCATTTTGCCTGCGCCAACGGCGCATGGACGCTGCATCGCGAGAAGCGCTTCGGCGCCAAGGGCCGCGACGAAATCAGGCGCCTGAGCGTGCTCGAGGCGCTCGATCTGCTGCGCGAGGCGGCGCTGACCGTCGAATAGGCGGCTCGCCTATTTCGGCGAAAGCTGCCGCCAGATCGCGCCGATAATATCGGCATAGTCGTCGCTCCAGGGACGGGTCGTCCCGGGACTGGCGTGCTGCTCCCAGCCTCTCACGACCGGACCGGGATCAACCCCCGGCCGCGTGACGAGCGCGACGCTGGGTGCGGATTTCAGCGCCCGCAGATCGGCTTCGATCCGGGCCGAGTTGTGGAGCCAGCTCACCAGTCCCTGGCCTGCCGCCGTCGCCCTGACCACGGATGCCAGCTCCATGTTCCGATTGGAGATGTGCAGGAGAACGGCGCCATCCGGCTTGAGCTTGCTCACATAGAGCGCCAGGGCCTCGCCAGTCAGCAGATGGACGGGGATCGCATCGGACGAAAACGCGTCCACGACGATCAGGTCGAGCGAGCCGTCGCGCGCGTCGGCGAGCGTCAGCCGTGCATCGCCGATGACGAAGGTCGGTGTGGGTGCGCAGGCGGCAAAGAAGCCGAAACGGGCCGGATCGGTCGCGATCTTGATCACGGCCTGGTCGATCTCGTAGAAGCGCCAGTCCTCGCCCGCGCGCGCCTGGCAAGCGAGCGAGCCCGTCCCGACGCCGATCGCCGCGACGGCAGCAAGCTTGCCTCCCTTCGCTTGGCGGACGGAGTCGATCCCGTCGGCGATGCCGCCACCGGTGTAGTAGTAGGTCAGCGGCTCGGGCCGCCCCGATACCGGCGTGCCGTCGTCCTGACGCAGGCGCTGCGCGCCATGGACCGTGCTGCCGTGACTGAGCACACGGAAGCGGCCATCCGTGGTCTCGGTGATGCGGTGCACGCCGAAGAAGGAGCGCACCATGTCCGTCCGCGAGGCTTCGCTGACGATCTGAGTTCCCAATCCGACGATGGCGAGCCCGGCGAGCGCCACTCCCTGCAGTCGCGATGGACGGATCGAGGTGAAGCCCGGCCGGCAGAGCACACCGGCTACGATAAGCAGTGGGTATTCTGCCACCGAGTTGAACAGCAGCGGCGCGAGCAAGGCGGCAAACACCCCACCGAGCACGCCGCCGAGCGACATCCAGAGATAGAAGCCCGTCAACCCTGCTGCAGACGGCCGCAACCGCGCCAGCTCGCCATGCGCGACCATGGCCGTGACGAACAGAACGGAGAGATGGAAGACCAGTTCAGGGCCCCAGTCCAGGCGTAGACTGAACACTGTCAATGCCATGTAGCCGAGGACGAGCAGCAGTTGGGCATTCAGCATCCAGCCATGGCGCAGCAACGGCTTGCGCTGGAAGACGATGACGAATGTCAGCAGGAAGAGCGCCAGCGGAGCGACCCAAAGCAGCGGCCCGGCCGCCACATCGGTCGAGATATGGGCGGTCACCGCAACCAGCAGACCTGACGGCACGAAGGCCAGGACAAGCCAATGCAGCTTGCGGCCGGCGGTGACCGGCTCGGCGACGAGCGGGGTCGCATTGCGCCCGCTCGTCGACGGCCCGACGCTCAGGCCGGCGCAGGCCGTTATGCCGGCGAGCAGCAGGCCGAATCCCCACGCCCAGGCCGACGCCTGCGTCACCAATCTCAGGGTCGGCTCGACAGCGAACGGATAGGCGAGCAAGGCGAGGAAGCTGCCGATATTCGAAGCGGCATAGAGGAAGTAGGGGTCGCGCGCTTGCGCATGTCCGGTGCGCGCGAACCAGGCCTGCAGCAGCGGCCCGTTCGCCGCGATGGCGAAGAATGGCAAGCCGACCGAAGCGGAAAAGAGCAGCAGAAGCCAGGCAAACTCGCCTTGCTGCGGCGGCCGCTCGAAGCCGGCGGCGATACCGATGGGTAGCGAGGTTGCCACGACCACGATCATCAAGGCGATGTGGATCAGCGCGGCACGCCGCACGCTGAAGCGGCTGACCAGCCAGTGCGCATAGGCATAACCGGCAAGCAGCATGGCCTGGAAGAAGACCATCGCCGTCGACCAGACCGCCGGCGAGCCGCCGAGCTTGGGCAACACCATCTTGGCGAACATCGGCTGGATGCCGAAGAGCAGGAAGGCGGAGAGAAAGATCGTGCCGGTATAGACCGGCAGAACCGCGCTCATCCGACGCGCGCCAGCACCGGCACCCGCCTGCACAATTGGAGCTTCCATGCCTTCCCCCTGCCGGAACAAGGGAATGATGACGCAAGCAGCTTAAGACTAGGTGAGCGCCGCCGGGTTGCTTTTCCCGTAGATCGCATCGGCGCGCTTCTCGAAAGCCTCGGCGAACTTGCGGAAGGCCTTGTCGAACATCGCGCCCATCAGCAGGCCGAGCATGCGGCTGGCGAATTCGTAGGAGATGAAGAAGCCGATCTCGCTGCCCGTATCGAGCGGCTTGAAGCTCCAGCGGTTCTCCAGATAGCGGAACGGCCCATCGACATATTCGACAAGGATCTTGAGATTCGCCGGGTCGAGCGTGACGCGGCTGGTGAAGGTCTCGCGGATCGCCTTATAGCCGACAGTCATGTCGGCAAGCAGCACCTCCCCGCCACCCTCGCGCGGCGTGCGCCGGCGGACCGTCAGCCCCTCGCAGAGCGGCAGGAACTGCGGGTACTTCTCGACATCCGCCACGAGCGCGAACATCTCTCCGGGTGAGTGCTTCACCCGGCGGGTGCTGTTGAACATCGGCATGGGACTTTGAGCCGATCAGCCGCCGAGCTTGGCGGCGCGCGCCGCGCGCAGCTTGGCGAAATCCTCGCCGGCATGATGCGAAGAGCGCGTCAACGGCGTCGAGGACACCATCAGGAAGCCCTTCACATAGGCGATGGTCTCGAAGCTCTTGAACTCGTCCGGCGTGACGAAGCGGATGACCGCATGATGCTTGCGCGACGGGGCGAGGTATTGGCCGATGGTGATGAAGTCGACTTCGGCCGAGCGCAAATCGTCCATCAACTGCAGCACTTCGTTCCGCTCCTCGCCGAGGCCGACCATGATGCCGGACTTGGTAAAGATGGTCGGGTCGAGCTCCTTGACCTGCTGCAGCAAGCGCAACGAATGGAAGTAGCGGGCGCCGGGGCGCACCTTCAGGTACTTGCCTGGCACTGTCTCGAGATTGTGGTTGAAGACGTCGGGCTTGGCCGCGACGACGACTTCGAGCGCGCCGGGCTTGCGCAGGAAGTCCGGCGTCAGAATCTCGATCGTCGTGGCCGGCGAGGCCTCGCGGATGGCGCGGATGACGCGCGCGAAATGCTCGGCACCGCCGTCCTTGAGATCATCGCGGTCGACTGAGGTGATCACGACATGCTCGAGGCCGAGCTTGGCGACGGCATCGGCGACCTTGCGCGGCTCGTCATGGTCGAGCGCCTCGGGCACGCCGGTTTTGACGTTGCAGAAGGCACAGGCGCGCGTGCAGGTGTCGCCCATGATCATGAAGGTGGCGTGCTTCTTCTCCCAGCACTCGCCGATATTGGGGCAGCCCGCCTCCTCGCAGACGGTGACGAGCTTCTCGGCCTTCACGATTTTCTGGGTCTCGGCCCATTTCGGCGAGCCCGGCGCCTTGACCCGGATCCAGTCCGGCTTGCGCAGGATCGGATTCTCCGGCCGCTTCTGCTTCTCCGGATGACGCAGCTCGGGCTTCACCTCGGATTTCGGGTTGCCGGCATTGGGGCGCGGATCGCGGTTGAGGAGGTCGAGCACGACGGCCATGGACGGGTCCGTTACTGGCGCCGCGCAGCAGGGCGCGGCCACTCCCGTCTAGCTAATGCCGAAGTGCGGCGCGGGCAACCCGCGCGCAGCAGAACTCAGTTACGCACAGCGCGCCAGACGATGATCAGCAGACAGGCACCGGCGATCGCGGCAGTAAGCGTGCGCCAGAAGCCGAAGACCGGGATCTCCAGCAATTCGGCCAGCCGGCTGCCGACGAAGGAGCCGGCGACGCCGACGATCATGTTGGTGAAGAGGCCGTGATCGGACGAGGTGACGCGCTCGGCGATCCAGCCGGCGATGATGCCGATCAGCAGCGTCATGAAGAAGCCGTAGCCCGGCGTGCCGAGCGCGGCATAGATTTGGTCGTTCATGGTGATCCCCCTGCCCTCAAAGACCGGCCCTGCGGCCGCCCACGACAACGCGCGGAGCGCGTCTCGGTTCCGTCAGGCGATGAAGCGCGCCAGCAGCACGACCAGGATCGCGCCGATCACCGCCATCGCCATCGAGTCGAGGAAACGGTAGCCGGTGCTCGCCCGCCAACCGGTGACGTGGACGATGCCCTGGCCGACCAGCATGCCGAGCAGGCCGACCACGGCATGGCGCAGGAAGCCGCCGCCACCGACGACCAGGCTGGCGATGAAGCCTGCTGCCGTGCCGAAGGCGACAGGCGGCAGGAGGCGATGCCAGTCGAGCGTCGGACTTCGCCGCGGCGGCAGGATCTCGACCTTCTCGTCGGGCACGATCTTGTCGGGCTTGGCGGATTTGCGGGCGCGGCTCATCGGCCGGATATGGCTTGCACCATCGACAAATGCCAGCGCTTGCCGATCAGGCGACCAGCCGGGCGAGAAAGACCACGACGATCGCCCCGATCGTCGCGGTGACGATCTGCGAGATCAGTGGATTACCGATACCGAGGCTGATGCCAAGGAACTGCAGCAGGAAGCTGCCGACGAAGGCGCCGATCAGGCCGGTGATGATGTAGCGGATCAGACCGCCACCGCCCATGACGATGCTGGCGAGCCAGCCGGCGACGGCACCGATGGCGATGGCGACGAGAAGGGCACGAAGGTCCATGGCGATCCTCCCAGAGCAATAAGGGAAGGATCGCCGAGCTCATGTGAAGCGGATGTGAACGCTCTAGCGCGCTTTCCGTTCGATCGGAAACGATCGAACGAAAGAATTCGCGCAAAATCAAAAAGCTGGAGCATGTTCCTATCACAAAAGTGGTTCCCACTTTTGTGGAACATGCTCAGGCGTTCAGCACCTTGCCATAGGCATCGAGCACGGCCTCCTTCATCGTCTCCGACAGGGTCGGATGCGGGAAGATGGTGTGCATCAGCTCTTCCTCGGTGGTCTCGAGGTTCATCGCGACCACGAAGCCCTGGATCAGCTCGGTCACTTCCGCGCCGACCATGTGCGCGCCGAGCAGCTTGCCGGTCTTGGCATCGAAGATCGTCTTGACCATGCCCGAGTCTTCGCCGAGCGCCACCGCCTTGCCATTGGCGACGAAGTTGAAGCGGCCGACCTTGAGCTGGTGACCGGCTTCCTTGGCCTTGGCCTCGGTCAGGCCGACGCTGGCGATCTGCGGGTGGCAATAGGTGCAGCCCGGGATCATCAGCTTGTCCATCGGGTGCGGATGCAGGCCCTTGATCGCCTCGACGCAGATCACCGCCTCGTGCTCGGCCTTGTGGGCCAGCATCGGCGGGCCGGCGACGTCGCCGATCGCGTAGATGCCCTTCACATTGGTGCGGCAGAGCCCGTCGATCGCGATCACGCCGCGATCGAGCTTCACACCGAGCGCCTCCAGACCGAGATTCTCGACATTGGCGACAACGCCGACGGCCGAGATCATCCGCTCGGCGGTGATCGTCTGCTTGTTGCCCTTGTCGTCCTCGATATGGGCCGTGACGGAGTTCGCACCCTTCTCGACCTTGGTGACCTTGGTCGAGGTCAGAATCTTCATGCCCTGCTTCTCGAAGGCTTTTCGGGCAAAGGCGCCGATCTCGGCATCCTCGACGGGGACGACCTGCGGCATGACCTCGACCACCGTCACCTCGGCGCCGAGCGTGCGGTAGAAGGAGGCGAATTCGATGCCGATCGCGCCCGAGCCCATCACCACCAGCGATTTCGGCATGGTCGGCGGCACCAGCGCCTCGAAATAGGTCCAGATCAGCTTGCCGTCCGGCTCCAGCCCGGGCAGCACGCGCGGGCGAGCACCGGTCGCGACGATGATATGGTCGGCGGTATAAGTGCCTTCGCCCTTGGCGCCCTTCGGTACCGGCCCCTGCGGCTGCATCGCCGGCTTCTTGGTCGGCGTGACCACGATGGTGTTGGCCTTGGTGAGTTTGGCCTCGCCCCAGATCACGTCGACCTTGTTCTTCTTCATCAGGAACTGGACGCCGTTGTTCATCCTGACCGCGATGCCGCGCGAGCGCTTCACCACCGCTTCCAGATCGGCCTTGAACGAGCCTTCAAGGGTCAGGCCGTAATCCTTGGCATGCTGGCCGTAGTGCAGGATCTCGGCCGAGCGCAGCAGCGCCTTGGTCGGGATGCAGCCCCAGTTCGAGCAGATGCCGGCGAGATGCTCGCGCTCGACGATCGCGGTCTTGAAGCCGAGCTGCGCCGCGCGGATCGCCGCGACATAGCCGCCGGGACCGGAGCCGATGATGATGATGTCGTAGTCAGCCATGGGAGATGCCTCGGCTCGTTCTGCCCACTGCGGGCAGTGTTGATGGTGCGGGGCAAGGCCCCGGTCGAATGTCGTCTACGGGCCCGCAATCCGCAGCGCCGGCCCACGCGCCGGCAGCGGCAGGCCGAGCAGGCCGTCGACGACGGGCGCCAATGCCAGGCCGATCGCGCGCGTATTCTCGGCGTCGAGATGGATGCCGTCCGCGCCGGTCACGCTCGCGACCTGGGCCGCGTCGAAGAAGCTGACGCCGATCTCGTCGGCGATGCGGCGATAATAGGTCGCCAGCAGCGCCATCTTGTCGGGCGCCCCTTCCATGAAGAAATTGGCTTCGTGGTCGGGATCATCGGGCATGCGCACCACCGGCGGCGATACGATCAGCACCTCGGGCACCGGCATGCCAAGCTCGACGGGCGGACGTTGCGCCACCTGCGCCAGCATCCGCATCGAGCGGGCGACGTCGTAGGGCGCCAGCGAATGCTGGCGCTGGCAGTCGTTCGTCCCGAGCATCAGGATGACGAGATCGAGCGGCGCATGACACTCGATGAAGAGCGGCAGCAGCGAGATGCCGGAGCGATAGGGGCGCAGCGGATCGTCGAGCGCGATCCGCCGGCCGTTGAGCCCCTCCTCGATCACGGTGGCGTAGCCGCCGAGCGCCTTCTCCAGCACGCGCGGCCAGCGCACATCGTCGCCATGCCGCTCCGGCCGGTTGGCGATGCGGCCCCAGGTCAGGGAATCGCCGAAGGCGAGGATGCGGGCCTGGCGGGTCATCGCCGCCTCACGACAGAAATCGCCGTCAGCTTTTCGATATAGCGCTTGCAAACTTGCAGGCCGCCCTCGCCCGCATAAATTGTGACAGCATCGTCATTCGGACCGGAGCCGATGGTGATGGTATCGTCGTGCATCGAGTTCTCCCTTGCAGCGTCAGTCAGAGGAGATGGCCGGTAGCGGCTTTGACGCAATCTTCGTTGATCGCACCGAACTGTTTGTCGGCCTCGTCAAATAATTTGACAAATTCGGGCGGTGGCAGTTTCGGCGCCTCCTCGGCGATCCGGTTTAGCTGCCATGTCAGTGCCGTGTAACGCTCGCGAGCCAAATCGGCGCGGAAATTCGCGAGGAACGTGCCCAGTGCTCCGAATTGATAGGCAAGTCCCTTCAGCTCGACTGACGCCATCGGACTCGGGCCGGTCATGTTGGCAATCTCCGCCTGCAGTCTGAAGCGAAAGAAGATGTCGATCATTTCCTTGCAGGTCCGCAGGCTTTCCGTTCGCAGAACGTTGCGCTGAACGCTGTCGATGCCCCGGGCATAGTTCAGATTCTGCAGCAACGAGGCACCAAGCGACAGGAGCGCGATCACCACGGACACGGCGGCAAGACGCCTGCCGTCGGTCCGGTGATTGCGTTCATCGGCCATCGCGTTCCTTGCGCCCTCACACCAGCATCGCCATCGGCTTTTCGATATAGCCCTTAAAGGCCTGGAGCAGCTCGGCGCCGAGCGCGCCGTCGACGGCGCGGTGGTCGGTCGAGAGCGTCACCGACATCACCGTCGCGACGGCCGGCTGGCCGCCCTTGACGATGACGCGCTGCTCGCCGGCGCCGACCGCCAGGATCGTCGCATGCGGCGGGTTCACCACCGCGGCGAAGTCCTTGACGCCGAACATGCCGAGATTCGAGACCGCGGTCGTGCCTCCCTGATACTCCTCGGGCTTCAGCTTGCGTGCCTTGGCTCGCGCCGCCATGTCCTTCATCTCATTGGAGATCTGGCTCAGCGTCTTGTGGCAGGCGTCGCGGATGATCGGGGTGATCAGCCCGCCCGGGATCGAGACGGCGACGCCGACATCGGCATGCTTGTGCTTGAGCATGGCGGCGTCGGTCCAGGAGACGTTGGCATCCGGCACAGCCTTGAGCGCCAGAGCAAGCGCCTTGATCACCATGTCGTTGACCGAGAGCTTGTAGGCCGGCTTGCCGTCCTTCTCCGGCGCCGCGGCGTTGAGCTCGGCCCGCAGCTTCAGCAGCGCGTCCAGCTCGCAATCCAGCGTGACGTAGAAGTGCGGGATGGTCTGCTTGGCCTCGGTCAGGCGGCGCGCGATCGTCTTGCGCATGCCGTCATGCGGGATCTCCTCATAGGAGCCCGGCGCGAACAGCTTCTTGGTCTGCTCGTCCGAGGGACCGGTCGCGAGCGGCGCGGCCGCCGGCTTCGGTGCGGCAGGAGCGCCAGCCGCGGGAGCCTGTGCAGCCTTGGCCGCCCCACCCTGCTTGGCGGCCTCGATGTCCTTCTCGACGATGCGGCCATGCGGGCCTGAGCCCTGGACCTTGCCGAGATCGATGCCAGCGTCCTTGGCGAGGCGACGCGCCAGCGGCGAAGCGAAGGGGCGGTTGCCGGAAGCGGGCGCTGCGGCCTGCGCAGTAGGCGCCGGTGCAGCGGCCGGAGCCGGAGCGGCAGCAGGGGCCGGGGCAGGTTCACCCGCCTTGCCATCCGCCTTCGGAGCCGGCTCGCTCTTGGCCGGCGCGGCGCTCGGCGCGGAGACGCTCTTGGCGTCCTCGCCCTCGCCGGCGATCACGCCGATCACCTCGTTGACGGCGACGTCGGCGGTGCCTTCCGGCACGACGATCTTGGCGAGAACCCCCTCGTCGACCGCCTCGACTTCCATGGTCGCCTTGTCGGTCTCGATCTCGGCGATGATGTCGCCGGACTTGATCGTGTCGCCTTCCTTCTTAAGCCACTTGGCGAGATTGCCCTTCTCCATAGTGGGAGAGAGCGCGGGCATCAGGATGTTGGTCGGCATCGGTCAGCCCTCTCTCAGCGATAGCAGACGGCCTTGGCCGCCGCGACGACCTCGCCGATGTTCGGCAGTGCCAGCTTCTCGAGGTTGGCGGCGTAGGGCATCGGCACGTCCTTGCCGGTGACGCGCGCCACGGGCGCATCGAGATAGTCGAAGGCCGCTTCCATGATCTTCATGCCGATCTCGGCGGTGACGCCGGACTGCGGGAAGCCCTCCTCGACCGCGACGCAGCGATTGGTTTTCTGCACGGAAGCGACGACCGTCTCGATGTCCATCGGCCGGATGGTTCTGAGGTCGATGACCTCGGCCTCGATCCCTTCCTTGGCCAGCGCCTCGGCGGCGCCGAGCGCATAGTTCATGCCGATGCCGAAGGAGACGATGGTGACGTCGCTGCCGGGGCGCACGACCTTGGCCTTGCCGATCGGGATCGTGAAGTCATCGCCCTTGGGCACGTCGAAGGAGCGGCCGTAGAGGATCTCGTTCTCGAGGAAGATGATCGGGTTCGGGTCGCGGATCGCGCTCTTGAGCAGGCCCTTCGCGTCCGAGGCGCTGTAGGGCATCACCACCTTGAGGCCAGGCACGTTCGAGTACCAGGCGGCGTAGTCGTGGCTGTGCTGCGCGCCGACGCGGGCCGCGGCGCCGTTCGGGCCGCGGAAGACGATCGGGCAGCCCATCTGGCCGCCGGACATGTAGAGCGTCTTGGCGGCCGAGTTGATGATGTGGTCGATCGCCTGCATGGCGAAGTTGAAGGTCATAAACTCGACGATCGGCTTGAGGCCGGTCAGCGCCGCGCCGACGCCGATGCCGGCGAAGCCGTGCTCGGTGATCGGGGTGTCGATGACGCGGCGGGCGCCGAACTCCTGCAGCAGCCCCTGCGTGACCTTGTAGGCGCCCTGGTACTCGGCGACCTCCTCGCCCATGACGAAGACGTCGGCATCGCGCCGCATTTCCTCGGCCATGGCGTCGCGCAGCGCCTCGCGCACCGTCATCGAGACGATCTCGGCGCCGGCGGGGAATTCGGAGGAGGCGTCATAGGATTTCGCCTGCGCCGGCACGCTCGGCGCCGCAGCGGCGGGAGCCGGCGCAGCGGGCGCTTCGGCCGGCGCGGCCGGAGCGGGCGCCTCGGCAGCCTGCGGGGCCGGGGCCGCCTTGGCAGCGCCGTTCGCGGCGGCGGATACGTCCTCGCCATCGGCGGCGATCAGGCCGATCAGCGTGTTGACCGCGACGTTGTCGGTGCCGTCAGCGACCAGGATCTTGGCGAGGACGCCCTCGTCGACCGCCTCGACCTCCATGGTCGCCTTGTCGGTCTCGATCTCGGCGATGATGTCGCCGGCCTTGATCTTGTCGCCCTCGGCTTTCAGCCATTTGGCGAGCTTGCCCTGTTCCATGGTCGGCGACAGGGCGGGCATCAGAATGTCGATCGGCATTTACGCACCCGGAGTTCTGGATTAGCCGCGAGGGCTGAAATGGGCGGGGAGGATCGGGCGCGGCCGTCAGGCCTGCGCCGGCTCCAGCAGGATGTCGGTGTAGAGCTCGGACGGATCCGGCTCCGGGTCATGCGTCGCGAATTCGGCGGCGTCGTTGACGATCTCGCGGACCTTGGCGTCGATCGCCTTGAGCTCGTCCTCGCCGACCTTGTGCTCGCGGGTCAGGCGGGCGCGGACCTGCTCGATCGGGTCGTGCTCCTCGCGCATGCGCTGGACCTCGTCCTTCGAGCGGTACTTCGCCGGATCGGACATGGAATGGCCGCGATAGCGATAGGTCTGCATCTCCAGGATGTAGGGGCCCTTGCCGGAGCGGGCATGCTCGATGGCGCGGCTCGCAGCCTCGCGAACGGCCCGGACGTCCATGCCGTCGACCTGCTCGCCCGGGATGCCGAACGAGACGCCGCGCTTGGAGAAATCGGTCTGGGCCGAGGCGCGGTTGACCGCAGTGCCCATGGCGTAGCGGTTGTTCTCGATCACGAACACGACCGGCAGCTTCCAGAGCTCGGCCATGTTGAAGCTCTCATAGACCTGGCCCTGATTGGCGGCGCCATCGCCGAAATAAGCCATCGATACGCGGCCATCCTGGCGGTACCAGTTGGCGAAGCCGAGGCCGGCGCCGAGCGAAACCTGCGCGCCGACGATGCCGTGGCCGCCGTAGAAGTTCTTCTCGCGGCTGAACATGTGCATCGAGCCGCCCTTGCCGTGCGAATAACCGCCGCGCCGGCCGGTGAGCTCGGCCATCACGCCGCGCGATTCCATGCCGCAGGCCAGCATATGGCCGTGGTCGCGATAGCCGGTGATGACCTGGTCGCCGTCCTTGGAGGCCATCTGCATGCCGATGACCACGGCTTCCTGGCCGATATAGAGATGGCAGAAGCCGCCGATCAGGCCCATGCCGTACATCTGGCCCGCCTTCTCCTCGAAGCGGCGGATCAGCAGCATCTCGCGATAGGCGTGGAGTTCTTCCTCCTTGTTGAAGGTCGGGACGTTCGACAACGCCTTGGCCGCACCTTTCGAAGCGCTCTTTGCTGGCGTCTTAGCGGCCGCCTTGGCAGGCGCCCCTGCTTTCGTCTTCCGTGCGGCAATGGCCATGAACGGTCCTCCCGAGCTCTGCTGCTTTGGTTGTAGAGGAAGCCCCAAAGCTTGGCGAGACGGGTATCTCGCACTGCAACATCAGCTAACTATCTGTCATTGCTGGCATAATGTCATTTAACCGATTATCGGTTAATCAATCTTTTTGCGACTATTGACGTTGGGAAAGCCGGTGCGGCGCCAGCCTGATCGAGCCCTGCGGCCCGGCCAGAAATGCCATGTTCGAGCTGAAAGAGAGATCGTTTCAGCGCCGCGGTTCACGAGCCGAGCAACAGCGGAGCGCCCTCAGCGCCCCATGATGACGACGTCGTTGCGGTGGACGCGCCCGAGCATGGCGCGCGCGCGCTCCTCGAGCAGGTCGCGATCGATCGCCTCGTCGCGCATCAGACCCAGGCGCTTCTCCCAGTCCTGCCGTTCGCCGCTCAGGCTGGCGATCTCGGCTTCCATCTCGCCGAGCTTCTCGCGCAGGCCGGCCGATGTCTCGAGCCCGCGAGCGCCATGCTGCGCGTGGAACAGGAAATAGCCGACGACAGCGCTCGACACGAGGTAGAGCGCGAGCGTGACGAGGACGGAGCGGAGGCCGCGGCGGATGACCATGCAGCCACGGTAGAGTCGCTTGGTTGACGCGCCGTTAACGATGCGAACCGATCACGGTCAGGGCCGGGTCGTTCGCAGCGGCCGCACCTCGCCCGAGCGCGATCAGGTCGGCCTCGATCCGGCGCGCGATCGGCAGCCGGTAATGCGCCGGATCCCAGTAGTTGGTATCCTCACGGGTCAACGCCGAGGGATGCGCGTAGTCGGCGACCACGGCGTTCTGGCGTACCGCAATCGCCGCGATCTCAGCCTTGCAGGCCGCGAAGCGCTGCCAGGCGGCGCCGCCCTCGCGCGGCATCGCGCCGGCATGGACCGGCGGCAGCACGATCAGGCGTCGCGTCGTGGCCGGAAAGGCGGCCAGGCCCTGCTCCAGCCAGGCTAGCGCCGGAAAGCGCCAGCTCGCGCGCTCGGCAGCCGGGACTTCGGCTGCAGGCACTTGCGGCGCGAGATCGGGCGCATGGCCGCCATGGTCGCGATGGAGATGGAAGCGCGCGCGGGCGAGGTCATAGGTGCCCTCGGGCGGGGTGAAGACCTCGTAGCCGTCGCCGCGCAGGCGCTGCGGCTGCAGGCCGAGCCGGTGGGCGGCCAGGCGCAGCGCGATCTCGAGCGTGGTGAAGTTGAGCTGCTTTGGCCAGTCGTTCCAGGCGCGGTCGTCATAGAGCCAGGGCGGGAACGGCCGCGGCGTCAGCCGACGCGCCTCTTCGGTGGCATCGGCCTCGCACCAGGTCTGGTCGATGCCCCAGATCACCGTATTGGGCGATGCGGCCTTGCGCGCGAACAGGCCGGCGAGCTGGGCCTGCTCCCAGGGCGTCGCAGCGTTCATGCCCAGATTGGCGAAACGGGCGGACAGCCCTTCCGACAGGATCCGCGGATCGAGCAGCCGCATGGTCGAGGTGCCAAACACCGCCGAATCGAAGGCGCCGGACTTGACGATCTGCGGGTACATGAAGCGCTGGTTGAGATCCATCAGCGGCCGCGCCGGCTGCCCTGCGCGGACGCGCACCCCATAGGGGTCGAGCGCGACGATGAAGCCGAGCAGCATCGCTGTCAGCGTCAGCGCAGCGAGCGCAAACGTCAGTGTCCAGCCGCGCCAGCCTTGCTGTGCGCCGCCCGAAACCGCTCCTGTCACGTACTCGTTCGCCATCGGTGCGGCTTCTGCCACGATGCGTGCGCTGGAACAATGTTGACCGGCGCGCTGGCCTTGCCTATGTCAGCGCCCCAGTGAGGGCGGGTAGCTCAGTGGTAGAGCACGTGACTTTTAATCATGTGGTCGAGGGTTCGATCCCCTCCCCGCTCACCAGCTAATCTCAATAAAATCAAATACTTGGTGGATTTGCCGTATTATAGTGCGGCGAGTCATGCTGCGGTTAGCTACCAATCAGCTACCACGAGAGCGGCTGCCGCTCGCCCTCTCTGCTGAGCGGAATCGGCATTTTCGGGCAAAACTCTGTCCTCGAAAGACGGCGTAACGCCCCGCATCGTGCCCCCAGGCCGTCAAGGAGACGGCAATCGGGAGCATAATCATGAAACCCAGCCCACGCTACATCCGCCCGAGCGCCGCAGCCGAGCGGTATAGTCTCTCCCCGTCCACGCTCGCTCAGTGGCGTTGTCGCGGCGAGGGGCCGCGCTTCGTCAAGCTGTCGCCTACGGTCGTCGTCTACGACGTGGACGAGTTCGACCGATGGGTTGCCGAGCGCAGCGTTTCGACCACCACCCAAGCTGACCGGCTGCCGGCGCGAGGCTCCGATGAAGCTGCTTAGTCCCCTCAGGTTCGCGGCCGTCCTGGCTGCGCCCAACTGGCCGACAGTGCTGTGCGCACCGTCCCCGGCATCACAGACAACCCCCATCAATCTGACTGTCCAAACGGCATCTCATGCACCTTCCATCCAGCGTCCTAGCCGCCGGGCGACGCGGAGAGCGCGCGGCCGGGCAAAGGAGAACCGCAATGATCGTTGAAGACGAGAACTGGCGCTCGGCCGAGGCGGACCGCGAGCGGTTGGCGAAGCGGCTCGGCATGCTCGAACGGCCGACCGAGGAAACTGAACACCTGAACGCGATCCTGTGGGCAGGCCGGGACAGCGTGGCGGCTCGTGCCCGCGACCGCCGGCCGGCTCAGTTCACGGCATCGGCGGATGCAGGCGGCCAGGCTCAACCGACCGATGCCCGACTGACCGGCTCGATGGTGGTCCACGAGGCGCACGTCATGTCGCCGCGCCTCCCGACCAGCTTCCGGCACCTGACGCCCGGCGAGCGTATCAAGCTAGGGCTCGCGGCGCACGAGGTGGCGGTCGCGCATGACGCGATCGTTCAGGGCGAACTCGTCACCTCCTCCCGCACGACCTATTGGCGCGACCCACCGGCCGCGATCCTCAACATGCTGATAGTCTGCGGCGACGGCGTTCCAGCCCCTACCGAAGCCGAGTTGCTGGCCGCCGGCTGGCGTCGGGCCGGCGGCGCGGCGATCGAAGAAAACGGCGTCAGCCCGGTCGAGCCGACGCCGTCCAACTCTCAAAGCTGAAGACATAACCGCGCACTGGCCTGCCAGCTTATACGCGCTCAACAGAGGCAATCACTATGCTGAAATCCTATGCGCAGCTCAACCGCCAGTCGGGGCGGCTGACCCATGTCGAATTCGATCCGCTCCTTGGCGAATTGCTCGTTTCGGTGCCGGCACCGGCTCAGACAATGCCGGCTCCGCTGGTGATCCACGACATAGATTTGGGGGAACTGGTCGTCGCACCAGACGCCCCTGGCAACCCACGCCAGACACTCGCTCCGCCACATTGCTGCTCTGCCAAGCTCGCGGGAGACCGCTGACCATGGCCGACCTGGACCCATTCAACGACTGGTTCGGCGAGCGCAATCCCTCCGCGCCCGCCCCCGAGCCCACGGACCGCCACGAGGGGGCGTCCGATCCCTCAACTGCTAACGAAAACGAGACTGCCTCGATGGTCAGCCCGGCCACGGAGAAATCCGACGCCATGCGTGCCGAGGCAAGCGTTCCTGCATCGATATCCATCCTTAATCACGCGCTGGCGTGGGCCGCGCGGGGGTTCAGAATTTTTCCGATCCTGCCCGGCGACAAAGTCCCGCCCAAGGACTTGCGGTGGAAGGAAGAGGCGACCACCGACCCGGCCAAGATCAGGGCGTGGTGGAGCTTCGAGCCGCGTTACAATTACGGCGTGGCCGCCGGCAGCGGCGCTTTGATCCTCGACGTGGACGCTAACAAGAATGGCTACGCCGCGCTGCTCGACATCGACCTGCCCCCGACCCTGACAGTCAGCACACCGGGCGGCGGCGAGCACCGCTACTTCTCCGGCCCCGACGTGGCGAACAGCGTGGACCGCATCGCGCCCGGCCTGGATATCCGATCGGCCGGCGGCTACGTCGTCGGTCCAGGATCGTGGTTCGCCGATCCCGGCGGCAAGAAAGGCTACAGCGGCCCGTACACGGTCGTTCAGGACATCGCCCCTGCCGAGGCACCGGAAAGCTTCGTCCTGCTCGCCGGCACCCCCAAGGAGCGCGAGCACGGCCCGGCCGTGAGCATCGACGATCCCGACGACATCGTGTTCGCGATCCACTACCTGCTAAAGGACGCACCGATCGCGATCGAAGGACGCGGCGGCAACAGCACGACCTATGCCGTGGCGGCTCGCGTCATCGAGATCGGCGTCTCAGCCGAGCGCGCCGTGGACCTGATGGCGCAACACTGGAACGAACGCTGCCTGCCGCCGTGGACCCGCGAAGAGCTGCTGGTCCTGTGCACCAACGCGCAGAATTATGCGCAGAGCCGCCAGGGTTCCGGCGGCGTGTCGGCCGCTGCCGCCGACTGGCAAGGCGCGGTCGTGCTGCCCCCTGCTCAGGAACCCGCGCGGAAAGCGTTCGACGTGCCCGCGCTCGACTTCGACGCCATGATGGCGGTGCAGCCGCGAGAATGGCTCTATGGCCTGCACTACGCTCGCGGATATGTTTCGGCAACCGTGGCGGGCGGCGGAGCCGGCAAGACGGCTTTGGCAATCGCAGAGGCCCTTTCCATCGCGACGGGAGAGGCGCTCCTTGGCGTCGAAGCTCGAGAGCGAGCGCCCGTAGCATTTCTCCAGTTGGAAGATCCGTTGCACGAGATGCACCGACGCATTCGCGCCGTCGTGATGCATTATGGGCTTCAGCGTGGCGATATCACCGGCCGGCTCTTCGTGGTGTCAGGTCGTGATATGCCCGTGCGGATCGCGTCGGTGCGGGGTGGCGGGCTCGAAATCGCCGCTCCGCTCGTCGCGGAAATCAAGGAGTGGATCAAACGCTCGAATGTCGGGCTGGTCGTGGTCGATCCATTCGTGAAGAGCCATGGGGTCGCGGAGAATGATGCGGTGCTTATCGACCGAGTCGTGAGCGAGTGGGCTGACATAGCGAACGAGTGCGGCTGCGCCGTGGAACTGCTCCACCATGTCCGCAAGACCGGCGGACAGGATGCTACAGCAGAGGACGCGCGTGGCAGCACCTCGCTTCACGGGGCAGTCCGATCCATGCGGACGGTTAATGCGATGTCGCAGACGGATGCAGGGAGCCTCGGGGTTCGGCGCGAAGACGCCTGGCGCTATTTCCGCGTGGACAACGCCAAGGCGAACATGGCCCCACGTGGCGAGGCGTCTTGGCGCAAGCTGGTGAGCGTGGACATTGGAAACGGCACGTTCGACCGCGAAGCCGACAACATCGGCGTCGTGACAAAATGGACGCCCCCCGATCCGATGTTGACGATGACAGAGGAACGCAAGGCGGTGGCCCTCGCGGGCCTGGCGAAAGGCCCCGATGGTGCGGGTTCACCGTGGCGGGCCAGCGAGAAGGCGTCCGGCTATGCTGGAGAAGGCATCGCCGAAGCGCTGGGATTGGACCCTGCCGACCCGCAGACGCGGTTCACCTGCCGCAAGCTCCTGAAGACGTGGCTTGCAGACGGTTCGCTTATCCAGCGCCACGAGAAGGACAGGAGCAACCGCCGCATCGCACCCTTCATCTATGTGCAGTCCGCGTCGGGGTGCTCGCCGCCCGCTTGAGCCCATCAAGAACGCAGTTGGCGTATCCTTCTGCGTTCTCATGATTGCGGCGTGCCTGATCGTCAAATTCGGTGTTCAGGCCGTCAATTGCCAAGGAAGCGCATCTCGCCGCTTCCTTGGCGATGTCGAGTAAGAGGTGGAGATCGGAGTATTTCGGAAGCTCGTCGGGCTCTTTGTCGAACAATGAGTGAGCGAGGCGCTTGTCGCGAAATTCGCGGACACGCACGAGGGCGCCTTGTTCTTCGGAGCCGTCCACGTCCAGCTTGGAAGCGATAGAAAGGAAGCTGACCGAGGCTTTCCGAAAAGCTGCTCTGTCGCCGGAGCGGTAATCGTCTTCCTGTGATTTCGAGATGGTGTCGCACAGGTCGGCCGGAAGCGGGTCCGCCTCGCCAACAAATTCGACGCCGGGGAACCAGCCACCGGCATCTTCTTCCAATGATTCCAGCACATCCGGCCTACTCATGAGCGCGGCCAGGACGGGAACCGACGCCTTGTCTTGCTCGTCAGGTGGAAACCGCTTCCCTTTCGAGAGATCGAAGATGCGGGCCAGGTCCATCGCCAGCTTCATGGTAAGAGCATACTGGACGCCGTGATAAGTTTCGACGAACGGCGTACTTACGCCCGCAAGCCCCTTGGGAAGGATCGCATTGCTGGCCTCAAGCACAGCATGCGAAACGATCGCGTTATGCACATCTTCACGCAGCATCGGGGTTATCAGGTGGACGCGCCGGACAGCAGTTTCGGTATCCATCGCGCGAGTATCCTTAGCTCTGCAAACAAACGTTTTCCGGCGGCATTCTAGCGGTTCTGCACCGCGCCACGCAGTCGCGCAGTCTATAAAGTGACTGCGCACTGCGCAGGCAGTGCCGATGGTGCGGATCGGCGCGCAGGGCGCAGTGATCTGCGCGCAGTGCCATTGACTGCGCAAGTCTTTATTTATCAGCGAATTAGCGATTCTTCATGGCGATTGAGGTCGCGCAACGCGGCGCACCGCGCAGAGGGGCGGGAAAACGCGCGCATGATGGCGCTATGTCGCTGGGACGGCGGTTTGCAGCGGCAATAGCGCTATCCGAGAGAACGAATGTTTGCAGGGTCGGTGACTTGGCTCGGCGTTGGGACGTGCGAAGGCGCGACGGGGCTCTGGCGGTGCTCCTGAAACGGCAGGGCCTCTGAGCACAGTTCGCGCGACCACCTTTTTCGGGCTTGATCCCCGAACCGCAGAGCGTCCGGCCAGCCACCAAGTCGTGGCCCTCCGGCGGCCGAGGCGCGTCAGGTCGCGAGCACGACGACCAGCGGAGAGATGCCGCCAAGGAACGCGGTGACGCCAGACCAAAGCGCGGCCCGCGCATTGAGCCGGGCTCCCCGCTCTGCCGCCTGGAGCATGCCTGCCGTCCAGCCCGCCTGAGCCAGCCCCGTGTCGAGTGGTTCGAACTGGCTGGCGCTCTGCGCCCATGTCGGAACGATCTGCACCCGGCTCGCGGCCAACCAGAGCCACGCGGAAACACACCCGGCAATGCATGTGAGACCGGCCATCACCATCGTTATCATCTGCGTTCCCCCTCTGAGGCCGCTATCCGGCGCGCGGCGGCCATGCGATGCACCTCGCGAGCCTTGCATAGGGCGCAGCCCCGACAATATGTCTGCCTAGAAGCTGGAGCCTGAACCAACGGCGAGCTTCTAAAGCTTCGGCAGTTGCATAAGATGCCATCAACGGCGGTCTCGAATCGCCAGGGGGAGAGCAGTCATAGCTAAGTCGCCGCCAGTCGTAGGGCTCACGCCCGCCGTGCTGAAATGGGCGCGCGAAAGCGCGAACATGACGACGGCTGACGTGGCTGGGCGACTGAAAAAGGCCGCTGATCTCATTGAGGCATGGGAGGCCGGTGAGGACGCCCCGAGCTACCCCCAGCTAGAGACGCTGGCGTATGACATCTACAAGCGGCCTCTCGCACTATTCTTCATGCCGGCCGCGCCCGATGAGCCGCGCCCGCGTGCGGAGTTCCGGTCCCTACCTGACGCCGATCTCAGCCATCTCTCGCGCGACACGACCTTGCTAATCAGGAAGGCCCGCGCGTTTCAGGCTGCCTTGATCGAGCTCTATGGCGAACGAAGCCCTGTGGCTGCGCCGATATGGCGGCAGGCGCGCCTGACCCCCCGTGCCGGCGTCGTCCAGCAAGCCGCTCGCGTCCGCGAGGCGTTGGGCGTCAGCTTGGAGGATATCCGGCAGCGGCCGGACGCCGATGCAGCTTTGAAGCTTTGGCGGCGAGCCGTCGAGCGCGGCGGCGTGCATGTCTTCAAGGACACGTTCAAGCAGCGCGAACTCTCGGGGTTCTGCCTCTGGCATCCCGAGTTCCCCGTCATCCTCATCAACAACAGCACGACCAAGACGCGGCAGGTGTTCAGCCTCATCCACGAGTTGGCGCATGTGCTGTGCGACCGAAGCGGCATCAGCCGGTTTGACAGTCGGGGGATAGAGGAGTTGCCGCCGGCCGACCGGGCTGTTGAGCGCTTCTGCAATGCGGTAGCTGCCGAAATCCTCGTGCCCATGGCCGATTTCGAGGCGGCTGCGCGCGGCATTGATCCCGAGCGTGCGTCTGATGACCAGTTTGCGGCCCTGGCCGCGCGGTATCACGTCAGCCGGAGTGTCGTGCTGCGCCGCTTTGTCGAACGCGGCGAGGTAGCTGTGGACCGATACCTCGCGAAAGATCGGGAATGGGCCGATCAGCAGCGGGATGGCGGCACCGGCGGCAACTACTATGCGACGCAGGGGGCTTATCTCAGCGAACAATTCCTGCGCGAAGTGGTATCCCGCTATTCGCGGCGGCTGCTGACCCGAACTGAGGCTGCTGAACTAATCGGCGTGAAGCCGAAGAACTTTGAGCAATTCGAGGAAATGGTACTGCGGGGTGCCGCAGCATGATTTATGTCTTCGATGCCAATTCGTTTTCTGAGATGAGCCCTTATTTCCCAGATATTTTTCCAACGTTCTGGACCAAATTTGAAGAAGCCTTGGCAGCCGGGGAGATAACCTCGACGCGCGAAGTTTTGCGGGAGTTAACAGACGGGCCGAAGCATCATGTTCTGGATTGGTGCAATCGCAACAAGGCGATATTCGCCACTCCCGACGCGGAAGAGACGGCATTTGTCGGAAAGATATTCGCAGTCGCGCATTTTCAGGGTTTGATTAGCGAGAAATCGCGGCTGCGCGGGACGCCGGTTGCTGACCCGTTCCTGATCGCTCGTGCGTCGGTCCTTGGAGCCACGGTGGTCAGCGAGGAAAGCCCGAAGCCCAATAAGCCCAACATCCCCGCTGTCTGCCAGCATTTCGGCGTGCCGTGCATGAAGCTGGGCGACTTTCTCAGGGCGAAGGGCTGGCAGTTTTAATCCCAGCCCTGCCCATTACCGCGCGCCTATGCCCGCTTCGCCAGCCGCGCGAGCGTGGACCGGCTGGCCCCTGTGGCTTTCACGATGGTTGCCCACGACTGGCCGGCCTTCAGCATCTTGACGATGGCAGCGTTGCGCTCGGCGTCCTCGGGACGGCCACGATAGCGGCCACCGGCTTTCGCCTTCGCGATCCCCTGCGCCTGCCTACGCCGCCGGTCGTCATAGTCCTTGCGCGCCACGGCCGCGAGCACGTCCAGCATCATCGCATTGACGGCCCCGAACATGCGGCCGGTGAACTCATCGGCCGGCGCTGCCAGCATCCATGACGTTGGCAGATCGAGCGCGACCACCTTGACGGAGCGGCTATCGAGTTCCGCCCGCAGGCGCTTCCACTCGGCCTCGTTTAGGCGTGACAGCCGATCCACCTGCTCAATCACCAGCACGTCGCCCGGCTTGCTGTCCCTGAGCAGCCGGAACAGTTCGGGGCGGGCGAGCTTCGACCCGCTCTCGTTCTCGACATACCAGGCCGCGACCGGCAGGCTACGCTCAGCCGCGAAGCGCTCCAGATCGGCGCGGGCGCGAGCGGCGTCCTGCTCATCGGTGGAGGCTCGGAGATAGCAGCGCGCGAAAATGACGAACACCTCATAGGTTCGATTTATATGGTTCGCATATTATTGGTTCGATTTGAGTTGTAAAGGCGGTTTATGAGACCAGCCGCGCGTGGCCCTCGTTTAGGTTCTCTATAGGTATACTCTAATCGAACCTGCACGAACGCGGTGGCTCTGGCTGCCTGGAGCGTAGCCAAGCGGCTATCGCTTGCATGCGACCGTCAGAGCGTCGGGCTTCTAAAGGCCAGGGTTCGCGCAGCATCCGGAGCGATATTCAGCCAGCCAGCGGGCACAACTGATGCGGAAATTGCCTGCGCCGGCTTGCCAACTTGGAGGGGGCGGGAGCCCCACGATCAGCCCGACACCGCCGAGCGGGAGGTGATCCACATAGCGGGGTCAATTTTCGTTCCGGCTGCATAGATTTCTATGCAATTTAGGCAATAGAAATTTTCAACTCCTCGGCAAAAGGCCGATCCATCCTACGCATATAATTCCATGCAATACTCGCCATTTACGTAGATATGCAGCCAATCTATTCTTTATGTAGAAGATTGGAGGCAACGCCATGGTAAGCTCGACCCCGAAGACCCCTCGATCCGCCCGCGAAGACATGGCCAAACAGGCCGCTGCGCTCGAAGGACAGTGCCAGAGGTTAGGGCTCGCGGTCGGTGAGGCCCGTGCCGAGTGCAACCGCGCGACGGCGCGCGCTTCTGTCGATGGCTCCAAGGCTGCATCCGATGCCAAGGCTGCTGCGACCGGCGCGGTGGTCCGGGCCGAGGCTGAACTGAAGGCGGCGCAGGACGCGCTCCAGCAGGTGCAGGCCGACCTCGCTGCGCTCGATGAAAAGCGCGCCGATACGGCCAGGGCCGGCAAGCTGAAGGCAGCCGGCGCGGCCGTGCAGTCGCTTATCCAGCACGCCGAGAGAGCAGACCGGGCGGCCGTCGAATTCGCCAAAAGCTTCCAGGCGCTGGTCGAGGAAGTCGGCCGGCTCTACGGCACTCTGCCGGCTCACCTGAAGGAACCCGTCTTCGGCGGCGGGCAGAACCTTGGGGCTCAGGCGCTGCTCAGCACTGCATCTTTCCTGATCTCCAAATCCACCGTCATTCCCAAGCCACTCCACCCGCCGTCCGAACACCGCCAATCGCTGGCCTCGCTCGTGGCCTATTTCGGCAAGCCGGTGCTCGACGAAGCCGCCGCTACCCAGCGGCCGGAAACCGAGTGGGAGTAAGGCCATGGGCTACAGCCCTGCCGAGATTGCGCTGTATTGGGCGGCAGACCACGCTCAGCCTGGCGCGGCGATAGAGGTGACGCTAACGCCCGGCGAAGCGCTCACTGTTCGCATGCTGGCCCCTCATAGCCGCAGGAACGCCAAAGACCTTCGATCCGCCGCGCTCCAGATCAATCAGGATGAGGATGGCCTGACTGCCGCGCCGGCGCGCGAGTGCCACCTGAAGGTCGGTCTGCGGAATATAGGCTTCGGGGCGAGCGACACCGCCCCGCTGACCCTCAGTCTGCCGGCAGAGGCGGCGCTGGTCATCCTGCCGGCGTCTGGCCATCTGGTGCACACTCGTCCCGAGTCGAAGGAACTGACGGTCGAAGTAGCGGCTCTCCAGCCCACCGCTCCGCATCGGCCGCGCTCCAGCACCGCTCACGGCAAATTCGCCCTCACCTGAAAGGCATGAGGATGTCCGAAGCCCCGATCCCGACCAGCCAAGCCCCGGTCAATGGCTCCTCAGCCCCGCCTTCGGCCGATCAGCTCGCCGCCATCAATGAGCTGACGACACGCATGGTCGCGTTCAGCGACAATCAGTTCGAGGAGCGGCTGCGCCTCACGGAGGCCGTCCATGCGGAAATCGGCCGTGGTGGCACGGGCTGGGACGCGCTCAATGCCAATCCAGCGATGCTTGCAGCCCACGCCCAGGCGCGCGCGATGTCGGATCAGTCTGGCGATGCCGCGCCTGCTGGCGCGACCCCTGCGGCCGAATACTCGGTGTTGCGGCCGGAGGCCTTCGCTGATCACGACGAGCGCCAGGCGTTCGGCGAGGCCATGTCGGCGGCCGGCCTGGATGTCCGGGTAATCCAGAGCCTCGTGCCTGATGTCGCCGGCGATCGATATGTGACCGAGGCGATCCGCAAGGGCGAAGCTGGCATTGAGGCCCGGCTCCGCGAGGTGCGCGGCTTCTTCGAGCGGAATGGCCAGATGGAAGGCCTGCGGCTCGCGGTTGCGTTCGGCGAACACCTCGTGACCAAGCAGCCGAAGCTCGCCGCGACCTGGGATGCTGCGATGCTCTCCGAGAACGCGCTGTTCACGCTGGCTAGCGAGGCACGGCGGCTTGGATTCTCTGCGCCCGCGCGCCGCTGACCACAGGACGGGATGCGAGCGACAAGGCTGGCGCAACGGCGCTGCCGAATCGCACTTCAATGTGATTAGAATGCGCACAGCGATGGGAGCCGGCTGTGCGTAAAATAAACCCAGCAGATGTGAAAAGCGACTTTGATCAGCAATTGACTGCATTGAACGCTTTCTATGCTTCCGGAATAGAGAAATTCTCGGGGGACGCTGAACGATCTACGTTCATCGAGAATTGCATGCTTGTTATTGCGGTTGCGTGGGAAGGTTTCGTCAATGATCTATTTATCGCTTACATCAACCGTAACCCAGACCGATTTAAGCAACATCTGCGAAATGCTCTGGATCAGCACCTCTTAGACGCACTAAAGCCGAAAAAGATTTTCAGTGAATTTGGAGTTTTGCGGATACCGACGCACTTGAGCAAAAAGCAAATCCAGGACTTTGCAGACGATGCTGGAAGCAACATAACATTCTCAAACTTTGAAAAACTCGAAGAGAAAGCAGGCTCTTGGCTTGTTGAAAACGATGCTCGGCGGTTCCAAAATCTATCGGCTCAACAGAAGGCGATTATTGATGCCGTCGTTGCCTTGCGCAATCACATTGCTCACCGTAGCGACATGTCGTTCAAGAATATGAATACTAAGCTAGACAGAGGGCCTTTGCACTTGGTCAGCTTGCGAAGAGGCAATAAGAAAGTCGCGAAAGTTGGTGCTTGGCTGAAGGCAAAGCCGCCCGGCCGGCAAACAATTCGTTTCTCAATGTTTCTCACCGAACTGAAGGCAATCGGCGCATCCGTCTAGACGGACTTCCGCTCGGCCGACGCGGGAGTTTTGCGACAAGTCCCGTGGCGTGAGCGATGTCATCGCGCTGAAGGGCTTCGCTGATTGCGTGGTGCAGTCGATATCGGGGCATATCGGCAGCATATCCACGGCTGAGGTATCCCCTAGCTAGCCGCCTAATCACATCGGGAGCCAATGGCTCTCCCCTGCGGCGCAAGATTGCCGCGGCGGCCGCATACTCTTGCCCGTTGCCGGCAGCCATTAGCCGGACCATCTGCTGGAGAATTTCAGGCTCGCCTCGTGCCAGGTATGTCGGTTTGCCTGCCACCGGCCCCCGCTGGCCAGCGGAGGCCGGTCGTTTCCACTTGGCCATGGCCCGCTGCTGAGCTTTGCTCGGGAATAAGACCGAGAGCGGCTTGCTCTGCCGCCCGCGCGGCCGGAGCGGCTCTGGCGGCTTCCCGTGGGGCTCGTATGCCGCCAGTGCGAAAAGCAGATCGAACAGCGGGCGCACCGCCATGGGGGAAGCTCTTCGTTCGATCTCCGCCCTGAGCACCGTTCCCGTGGCGACAAGCAGTCTGTCGCGCTGCTCCCATGTCAGCGGCGGCATGCGCTCATTGGCATCTCCGTCATGCATCGGGGCGCACCTTGCTCACGAGCGACAGGACATGGTCGGCCCAGCCATCGGCCGCCGCGCGCCGCTCGTCCCAGTATTCGTGCCGCTGGTAAACCCCGACAATGCCTGCATGCGTCCCGCTGCCGTGGTTCAGCAACTTCTCCACGACCTGCACCGGCACCGCGCGCTTCGCGCAGCCGGTCGCGAAGGTGCGCCGCAGATCGTGCATGACCCACGGCTTCATGGGATCGGCCGGGCGGCCAGCTTCAGCCGCCGCTTTCGCGAAGATGTCGGCCGCAGCGGTACACAACCGCTCGAATGACTTGTTGAAACCGGAGAACGGGGACGAGCCCGTTGTCGTGAACAGGAACTCGGGCTCGGCTGGCGTGCCGTCCTCTGCCGCTCTGGCGATCCGGGGCAGGCCCGTGATGAGATCAAGCGCGGCCTGGCTCAGCGGGACGATGTGCTCGCGGTCACTCTTGGCCCGCTCGCGCGGGATCGTCCATGCTCGCTCGACAAGGCCGAACTCCGGCCAGCGCGCGCCAAAGACTTCGGACCGCCGCTGCCCGGTCAGGATGAGCATGCGCACGCCAGCGCCGAACGGGAACCCGGCGGCCTCGGCGGCCTCCCACACCGCAGCGAGTTCCGCGTCGCTGAGGACACGATCACGCGCGGTTTCGGCGTGTTTGGGCTTCAGGCCGGCGGCAGGCGAGCGGTCGAGAATGTCCTCGTCAACGCACCAGTTGAACAGCTTCCGCACCGCCGCCAGAAGCCGATTGGCCGCGACTGGGTGGCCACCTGCGGCAACCGCGCCGATGGCCGCGCTGATGTCGCGCTTTTCAACCGACCGGATGTCCCGATCCTGCCAAGCCGCGAGCGGCCCGGCCGTGAGCAGCCGTTCCGTGGCCTTCCATGTGCGGTTCTTGGGGCGGGCATGCTCGGCAATGAAGCGCTCCACCACCTTCGCGAAGCGCACGCGCACCGTCTCGGCCTCGGCCCGCTGGCGCTCCTGCTCATCCTCCCGCTGCTTCGCTTCCGTCTCGCGGCGTTTGGCCTTGTCCGTCTTCGGTTCGCCGCCCTTCGCAACTTCTCCGATCAGCGCTTCGGCCTCCTTCCGCGCCTGGTCCAAGGCCAGCGCCCCGTGCCGCCCGAGCGTGAAGAAACGCTGCTGCTTGTTGACGCGTAGTTTGAGGATGTAGACCCGGTCCTTCGCCTGCCGCCGAACGCCAAAGCCCCTCGTCACGGTGTCCCATATGACCGCGCCGGGCGGCATCTCATCCACGAGCGTTTTTGTCAGTTTGGCCTTGGCCATTTGTGCCGCCTTGCGTTGGTAGCTACCATTTAGCTACCACAAGCGCAGCAACATGCAATATCGCGGCGAAACAAAAACGATAATATTTCAAATGCTTTGTCAGGGTGACGCATCACCCAACAACACGGCGAAAGGTGCTAAATCTGACTTTTAATCATGTGGTCGAGGGTTCGATCCCCTCCCCGCTCACCATCGCAAAGTCGCAAGCGACGCTCCTGCCTTCGACCATGGGGGAAACCTCGAGCACCCCGTTTCCCAGGCTTCGGTAAGAGCACTGCGGCGAACGCCCAAGTCACCTCGGCCTCGGTTTCCGACAGTCTCTAGATATCGATCAGGGTCTCGGAGGGGATGATCCACGACTTCGGAGTCGGCGCCCAGGTCATCACGTAGTTGTTGTTCTCGCCCGTCACGATGTGTTCGGCACCGAGCGCATGGAGGATCTCATGGGCGCCGCGCACGACCAACGCGCGGTGGGACAAGCCAACTCTCGATCTCAACGGCGCCCAGCACAGGCGGGTGCCGTTCAGGTTCTCTCCGACCGTACTCTCGTCCAGGGCGCGCAGATTGCGGCCGTAGAACAGCGTTACACCGGTCGTCTGGTGAAAACGTTCAAGGTCGCGCCAAGTCACGGCCTGCTCACCCGGTGGGGGCTGTTCCGCACTCTTGAGGATGAAGAGCGGCTTGTCGGGATCGATGGCGAAAGTCGGCCCGCCGCGGTAGCTGATGCGCGGCTCGACGCGAATGGTGATCGGCAGGCAGAGCAGGTTGGTCTGCGGCGTCAGGATCAAATTGATCCAGTTGAAGACATTCATGGCATAGCCTTTGAAGTCGTCCACGCTGTTGCTCGGTCCGAGGTAGACGGCGTTCAGATGGAACGAACTCCTGGCGCGCACCGGTATGCGTATGAAGCCGCGGCGGACACCTCCGACGAAATAGGCCAGATCGGTCGTGCCGGCCCGGCGACCGAGGATCGTCGCGAGGTAGCGCCGCTCGGCTCCCGCTTCGCGTTGCAGATCGACCACCAGTGCGATCGTAGGGTCATCCGACACGAGCTGGAGATCGCCGGGGGCGTCATAGGACAGGCGTAGAGTCCGGGTCAGACCGAGCGGGATCATCTGGTGGACCGGCACCTTGTCGCTGATCAGCGTCCAGTTGCCGCTGTCGCCATGGCGCGCCAGCCTTCGACGGCTGAAGCCGTTCATGTCGCACTCGCCGCGTAGGCTGCCATGCGGCGGGCGAATGTCGACCTTGCCGGCGGACTGACGCTGCTCGAGCACCAGCATTTCCTCATCGAGCGCTGCGATCGTCATCTTGCCGACGACGTTGTCGGCCTTGTTCTGTCGCTGTGGGGCGACGATGTTTCGCTTCGTCTTGAATTCGAGCACCGCGGCCGAGGTTTCGGGATCGTAGCGGCCGCTCACCATCAGCCGAAAGTCTTCGCCGCCCGGCAGATCACGCAATTTGTTGAGGGATTGCTGGATCAGACTCACATGGTCGCCCTGGCTGCCGGGCGTAACATGCGCCGGATCGCTGACCAGGCACTGCTCCAGCTGGGCGTTGCGCTTCGGTTGCGTGAAATGTCGTGACTGCAGCGGCATTGCAAACCGACTCCATTCGCCATCGACGGCTCTGCCGCCGGCCTGCAAAGGTTCTCCCGATGCGCTGGAGACCACATCCTCCGAATGAATGAGGAGATACCGCCCGCCTTACCCCAGCCGGCTGACAGCTCCACCGCGGCGCATCGGACGCTTGCCCCACTGTTCAGCAGGACCGAATCCGCCATAGCCCGGCGCGATCTCTCCGGCGTAGCCATCGAGCTCCCAGCAGCGCCAGCGCTGGTATTCGGCTGCTGTCGTCCCTTCCGAGCAGACGCGCCATTGCGAGCGCTGCCAGAAGGCCGCAGCGGGGGCCGTCATTGCGATCATGCCGAGTGCGGCAAGGCCGAGAAGCGTGAGATTCCTGCGCATCCTGTCAGGCTCCGGGCCGTGGTGGCCAGCCGCCAGCAAAGCGCGCAGGCCTTACCGAAGCGCTAAGCCGGCCTCGTCGCTTTCCATCCGAATCCGTCAAACGGCAGGCGCATGCTCCCCATACGCGAACCAAAGTGCCGTTTCCGCGTTGTCCAATCATCCCGCAAACGCGGACACGATAGGAGGACACCCATGTACAAGCGTCACGTTGCATTGACGGCTATTGGCGGCGTCATGCTTGCCGCAGCTGCCGTTGCGCAGACCTCTTCGCCCTCGAACCAGCCGCCGAGCCCGCAGCCGACCGCGCCCGCGACGAGCGCGCCGGCCACTCCGGCACCGGCGGCCGAAACTGCCAAGGCTCCTGAGAACAACCTCGCCGGCCAGGGCAAATGGCGGGCGTCGAAGCTGATGGGCGTCGACATTTACGGTCCCGACAACAAAAAGGTCGGCGACGTCACCGAGGTGGTGTTCGACAAGACTGGCAAGATCGAGATCGTCACGGTCGGCGTCGGCGGCTTCCTCGGCATCGGCACCAAGGATGTGGCGATCCCGTTCGAGCAGGTGCAGTGGAGCGAGGAGCCGATGGTCACCCCGGCCCCTGCCCCTGCCGGCGGAACCGGAGCCGGCGGCAGCACCGCGATGAACGCACCGCCGACCGCCAAGAAGGGCCCGGAAATGTATCCGGACCACGGCAAGATCACGATGACCAAGGAGCAGCTCACTTCCGCTCCGGCCGTAACCTACGCCGCCCGCTAAGGACAAGCCGACAAGGCTTGGCACAGGCCCGCCCTTCCAGGGCGGGCTTTTTTTTCGCAAGCGCAGCGTTCAGCGGCGGAGCTCCGCCAGCAGGCCGGGCAGCGCCTCCGGCAGGTCGTCTGCGATCAGGCCCATGCCGCGCTCTTCGCCGGCGCGCCCATGCACCCAGACGGCAGCGCAGGCCGCCTCGAAGGCCGGCATCCTCTGCGCCAGCAATCCGGCGACGATCCCGCCGAGAACGTCGCCGGAGCCGGCCGTCGCCAAAGCGGGAGAGCCGGTGCCGTTGATCGCACCGCGTCCATCGGGCGCCGCGATGACGGTGTCCAGGCCCTTGAGGACGACGACCGCGCCCAGCAACCGGGCGGCACGGCGCGCCCGTTCAAGCTTGCCGCGTTCCGGTTCGAAGCCCGCGTCACCGGCGACGAGGCGCTTGAACTCGCCCTCATGCGGCGTCAGCACCGCCGGCCCCGCACGCCGTTGCAGCAGATCCGTAAAGGCCGGCCGTTGTGCGCCGATATGGGTGAGCGCGTCGGCATCGAAGACGCAAGGATGGTCGCTGCGCAGGGCGGCCGCCACCCAGGACCGCGCTTCGTCGTCGAGGCCGAGCGCAGGCCCGATCAAGAGCGCGTCGACCCTGCCGGCCGAAAGCATGGCCTCGAAGGCCGCGGCGCCCGCCGCGCTTCGTTGCATCAAGGCGTCCGGGCCGCGTGCCGCATGCGCCGCCAGCGCCTCCGGCTGGCAGATGATCGTCGCCAGCCCCGCGCCGCTGCGCAGAGCCGCACGCGCGCCAAGCCGCGGCGCCCCGACGCCGGACAGCCCGCCTGCCGCGATTGCAACCGCACCGCGGGCGTATTTGTGGACATCTGCGCGATGGTCCGGCCAGTGAGAGAGCCAGAGTTCCGGGGCGTTGCGGAAGCTCGAGGGCGTGATCCCGCCAGGCGCGAAGACGGTCTCGGGAGCAATGCTGATATCGGCCAGGGTGACGACGCCACAGAGTGTCCGGCCAGGATGAAGCAGATGGCCAGGCTTCATCCGAAAGAAAGTCACGGTCTCGTCGGCGCGGATGGCGGCGCCGTCAGTGAGCCCGGTATCGCCGTTGACCCCGCTCGGCACGTCGACCGAAACCACGGTCCGTCCGGCTCCGTTGACCTGCTCGACCAGTGCCGCGAGCTCGCCCGAGAGCGCCCGGCTGAGGCCGGCACCGAACAAGGCGTCGACCACGAGGTCATGTCGGGCCGGATCGATTCGATCTATTGTCGCGACCGGGCCGGTCCAGGCTTGCGCCGCCAGCGCGGCGTCGCCCTTCAGGGCAGCGCGCTCGCCGGCGAGCGCCAGCGTGACCCGGCAGCCGCGCTCCGCCAGGAGGCGGGCCGCGACGAAGCCGTCGCCGCCATTGTTGCCGGGGCCGCACAGCACGAGGACGCTCTGGCCGGGGCGGATGCGGCGCGTCACGGCATCGGCCGCCGCCCTGCCCGCCTTGTCCATCAGGACAATGCCCGGAGTGCCGGCGGCGATTGTTGCCGCATCCGCCGCAGCCATCTCGGCGACGCTGAGCAAAGCGAGGGGCGAGAGATCGGCAACCGTCGTCATGCGCGGATTGTCCGCTGGCTCGGGCGATGAGGCAAGGATGCCGGCGATTTCCTCGTTTGCACTCATGATGGGCATCTGCATAATTTTTGGACGGTTTTTCGCCTCTTCAAGAGGCGGTTTGCCCTGGGGGGCGTCATGGCGGCCGGGCAGCGCCGATGCTATGAGCAGCACAGGCGAGGTTTTTACTGGACGCGCCGAGGTTGATCCGCGCCGACCGAGATGGTCAGAACGGAAAAAGGCTGCGTACAGTGGTCGAAGGTCACGCCAAGGAGGTCGGTCGGCGCATGAAGAAGATCGAAGCGATCATCAAGCCCTTCAAGCTCGACGAGGTGAAGGAGGCGCTGCAGGAGGTCGGCCTCCAGGGCATCACGGTGCTCGAGGCGAAGGGCTTCGGCCGCCAGAAGGGCCATACCGAGCTCTATCGCGGCGCCGAATATGTGGTCGACTTCCTGCCGAAGGTGAAGATCGAGATCGTGCTGGCCGACGACATGGTCGAGCGCGCGATCGAGGCGATCAAGAAGGCCGCCCAGACCGGCCGCATCGGCGATGGCAAGATTTTTGTATCGAGCGTGGAGGGGGCGATCCGCATCCGCACCGGAGAATCCGGCGCAGACGCGATCTGATTATTCCCAACACCCAAGGAATGCGTGCGCCGGCGGAGTGCCGCAGGCAACGTCTGTCGTGAGACCCTAGCAGTCGACAAAGGAAGTCGTGAGATGAAGAACGCCAAAGAGGTCCTGAAGGCGATCAAGGACAATGACGTCAAATACGTCGACTTCCGCTTCACCGATCCGCGCGGCAAGTGGCAGCACGTCACCTTCGACGTCTCGATGATCGACGAGGAGATTTTCGCCGAAGGCACGATGTTCGACGGCTCCTCGATCGCCGGCTGGAAGGCGATCAACGAGTCCGACATGCTGCTGATGCCCGATCCGTCGACGGCCTGCATCGATCCGTTCTTCTCGGCCTCGACCATGGTCATCAACTGCGACGTGCTCGAGCCGGCGACCGGCGAGCCCTATAGCCGTGACCCGCGCGGCATGGCGAAGAAGGCCGAGGCCTATCTGAAGTCGACCGGCATCGGCGACACCGTCTATGTCGGCCCGGAAGCCGAATTCTTCGTCTTCGACGACGTCAAGTTCTCGGCCGACCCGTACAACACCGGCTTCAAGCTCGACAGCGTCGAGTTGCCGATCAACGGCCAGACCGAGTACGAGGGCGGCAATCTCGGCCACCGCATCGCGATCAAGGGCGGCTACTTCCCGGTCCCGCCGCAGGATTCGGCGCAGGACATGCGCGGCGAGATGCTCGCGGCCATGGCGGCGATGGGCGCCAAGGTCGAGAAGCACCACCACGAGGTCGCCTCGGCCCAGCATGAGCTCGGCCTGAAGTTCGACACGCTGACCCACATGGCCGACACCATGCAGGTCTACAAGTACGCCATCCACAACGTCGCGCAGAGCTACGGCAAGACCGCGACCTTCATGCCCAAGCCCGTCTATGGCGACAACGGCTCGGGCATGCACGTCCACCTGTCGATCTGGAAGGGCGGCAAGCCGCTCTTCGCCGGCAACAAGTACGCCGACCTGTCGCAGGAGTGCCTGTGGTTCATCGGAGGCGTGATCAAGCACGCCAAGGCGCTGAACGCCTTCACCAACCCGTCGACCAACTCCTACAAGCGTCTGGTCCCGGGCTATGAGGCGCCGGTGCTGCTCGCCTATTCGGCGCGCAACCGCTCGGCTTCCTGCCGTATTCCGTGGACGACCTCGCCGAAGGCCAAGCGCGTCGAGGTCCGCTTCCCCGATCCGATGGCGAACCCCTATCTCGCCTTCGCCGCGCTGACGATGGCCGGCCTCGACGGCATCCTCAACAAGATCGATCCCGGCCCGGCGATGGACAAGGACCTCTACGACCTGCCGCCGCGCGAGTTGAAGAAGATTCCGACCGTCTGCGGCTCGCTTCGCGAGGCGCTCGACGCCCTCAAGAAGGACAACGCCTTCCTCAAGGCCGGCGGCGTCTTCACCGACGACTTCATCGAGAGCTATATCGAGCTCAAGATGCAGGATGTGGCGCGCTTCGAGATGACGCCGCACCCGGTCGAGTTCACGATGTACTATTCCTACTGAGCAGGGCTCCGGCCGGGCTTGGCCCGGACAGGATTTCCTCCTGGCTGCGGCGATCCGCAGTCCACCTTCCAACCGGGGCGGAAACGCCCCGGTTTTTTGTTGATGCGAGCAGCGCGAGCCAAGTCGCGCTGCAGGCGGCTCAGAGATAGCGGTTGTGGCCGAAGGTGACGCTGCCGACGGCGGTGGCGAGGTCGTTACCATAGTCCGAAGTGCCGACACGGTTGATCGTCGTTCCCGTGAATACGGTCGGCACGATGCCGCCGAGGCTGGCGCCGTTGACGATGTTGCCGGAGACCACGACGGTGCGGCCGATGTTGGCGACAGCCTCGTTGGAGACGCCGATGCCGATCGGCGCGTTGCGGACCAGATTCCCGGTGACGACGAGCGCACGGGCGGCCGTGTTGATGCCGGCCTGGATGCCGACACGTGCCGCGCCGTCGATCAGATTGCCCGAAACCACGCAGTCCTGCTCGACGACGATGGCGTTTCCGATCGTCGAAGGCGGGTAATAGCCGGGATCGGGGATCGGATTGTCCATGACATTGGAGATGCGGTTGCCCTCCACGATGACGCTGCGCGAGACGCCGTCACTGAACTGGCCGGAATTGGCGACGAGGATGCCGCCGCCGACCGTGTCGAGGCTGTTGTTCGAGACGATGCAGCCGGTCAGGTCGATCCCGGCGCCGGGCGCCTCGATGAAGATCGCCGCTTCGCGCGTGTTGTAGATATTGTTGTTGCTGACATTGTGCAGCCCGCCGCCATTGCAGCGGATCGCCGAGAACTTCGTGCTGAAGATCTTGTTGTCGGTGATCGAGACGCCGACCGCCCGGAAGACGCTGATGCCGTTGCCGTTCTGCCCGGTGCCTCCCGCCACGGTGTCGATACCGTTGATGAAGTTGCCGGTGATGGTCGAGCTGTCGCCCGTGATCGTATCGCGCCAGATGGCGATCCCGTTGTTCTGCATTCCGGCAATGGTGTTGTTCAGCGCCTTGATCTGGGCGTTCTCGCTCCAGATCCCGACCGAATGGTTGCCGAAGTAGCAGGCGCGGAAGACGGCGCCGGACGAACTCGCGACATAGGCGCCGATGCCCGGCGAGTTGAGGACCTGACAATTCTCGAACGAGATGTCCTGCGCGTTGCTGGCAATAGCAATCAGAGCCGGGCGGCCGGACACGTAGTCGGACAACGCCCGGTTCTGCCCATCGAAGGTGATGCCGTCGAAATGGACCTGGTTCTGGCCTTCGATCCGCAGGAACGTATTGGTGCCGTTGAAACGCAGCGCCACCGATCCGGGCATCGCCCGCACGAAGAGCGGTCGACCGCCGCCATTGCTGGGAAGAGCCGTGGTGGTAGGAGAATCATAGACGCCGGGCTGGAAAAACAGCGGCCGGTTCTGGCTGCGGGCATAATCGAAGACCGTCTGCAGATTCGTGAACGCGGTCCAGCCGGCGCTCGCAGCGGCCGTGCGCGCCACGACGGTATCGTCAAACAGGGCAAAGGAAGGCATAGGCTTCTCCTGAACGAAATATCGAGAACATAATAGGAACATATCTAGGATATAATTCCTTCCCTTTCAAGGTCGACGCTCTCTTGCATTGTACGGTGGCAGACTCCCGCCGGGCGGCCAGCCGCAACCACAGGTTAAATGTTCCGTAGAGGATCGCTGCTAAGGCTGCGCGCTCTGTGATCTCAACGAACGAGCCGGCCATGCTGAGGATCAAAGAGACGCGCGCGAGCTATGCGATCCGGCGCGCCTACGATCTGCTGGCCAAGGCGATCGTGCCGGGCAGCCGAAAACACCTGCCCCCTTTGCCTCGGTTTGCCGTGATTCCGACCGACTATCTCGGCGTTTCCATCATCGGGAACGGCATCTATGAGCGCCGCGAGATCGAACTGCTCAAGGCCATATTCCAAGCTCGGAATCTGCAGGACACCGCCTTCCTCGACATCGGCGGCAATATAGGAAATCATTCCGTATCATTGGCAGGATCGTTCGCGGAGGTGATCGCCTTCGAGCCCAACCCTCCCATCGCATCGCTGTTCAAGACCAATCTCCTGCTGTCCGGGACCGCCAATGCCCGCCTGCACGAGGTCGGGCTGGGGCGGGAAGACGCCGAGCTTCGCTTCTCGTTGCTCCAGGCTGGCAATGACGGCAGCGGCAGCTTCGCCTCGGGCAAGGGCGACATCGTGCTGCCTGTGCGCCAGGGCGACCGCTATCTGGCGCAGCACGAACCGGAGATCGCGAGCGGCGCGAAGCGGATCGGCTTCGTGAAATGCGATGTCGAGGGTTTCGAGGCCGACGTCTTTGCCGGGCTGCGCGAGACCTTCGCCCGCCATCGCCCAATCCTCACTTTTGAAAGCAACCACAAGCCGGACGGCGAGAAGGCCTGGGCCGAGCTGCGCGCCGCTGGCTTCGACACCCTCTCATGCCTGCGCGAAACCGGTGACGATGGCAGCCGCCCGCTTCAGGAAATGAAGCGGCTGGTTCTCGGTTACTCCTGCTGGGCAGAGAAGGTCGCCAGCATTCCGGACAGGCGCTGCAATCTGGTGGCGAGCTTCGGCCCGCTGGAGGCGGCCGCCTGACTCAACGCAAGCTTAGGAAAGCTGTGCGATAGACGGCGCCTACCCCTTCGCACGACGGCAGGTGCATGCACTCACCCTCTCCCGCCCCCTCCGTCGTCATCTTCGGCTCGGCCAGGCCCGTCACCTGCGCGGTGATGGACTATGCCTACCGGCTTGCCGGCGCCGTCAACGCGCTGCGCCCGGGCCTCGTCGCGGTCCGGACGATCGAGCCGGAGCGGCCGACCGCCTTCGTCGGCGCCATCGCCGAAGAACTGCGCCGGGACCGCATCGTGCATCTGCAATTGCCGATCGAAGGCTGGGGCAACAGCCTCGTGCCGGGCTCGGCGCTGATGGCGGCGCGATTGCTGACGCGCAAGGGCCGCATCGCCATCACCCTGCACGAATGGGCCTCGCTCAACCGCCTGCGCTATCTCTCTATGGTGCCGGACATTCTGGCCTGCGACGGCTTCGTCTTCGTCTCGCCGCAGCAGCGCGAGAGCTTCCTGAAGACGCCCTTGGTCGGTGCCGCGAAGAAGCAAGCGGCGCCGGTCATCCCGATCGGCCCCAACATCATGCCGGCCCGGATCGATCCGGAGCGCGTCGCGGCGGAGCGGGCGAAACTGCGCGGCAGCGGCGCAAGCGAAGCCGATGTCGTGATCGGCTATTTCGGCGTGCTCTATGCCAGCAAGCGGCCCGATGTCCTCCTGCGCACGACGCGGGCGCTGCATGAGCGTGGCGTCAAGGCACGTCTGCTGATCTGCGGCGATTTCCTCTGGGACAAGCCGAAAGACCGCGAGGCGTTCTTGGCGCTCGCCAGTGAGCTCGGCGTCGCCGACTGGCTCGATTTCCGCGGCCGGATCGACGACGAAGGCGAGCTGATGGCGACGCTCTGCGCCGCCGATGTCTTCCTGCTGCCATTCACCGACGGGATCAGCACACGGCGCGGCAGCTTCCAGGCCGTCAGCCAGCTGGCGATCCCGCTGGTCTCGACTGAAGCCGAGCGGCAGGACGAGTTCGCGCTCGCCCCGGCCCTTAAGGCGAAGATCGACAATCCGGCGACGGTGCTCTGTCCGGTCGATGCGCCGCCCGAGCGCTTCGCCGACGCCATCCTCGCGGCGCAGGCCCGCAAGGCGGTGGCGATCGGCGTCGACCTCGCCAGACTGTGGGACGAGGCCGCCCTCGCCCATCTCAGCTTCTATGACGGCTTGAAGGCGCCCGCCTGAGCAGTGCGGCGGAGCGCTCAGCGCAGCGCGACGATCGCCAGGCCGATCAATGCGACGATGGCAGCGGCCCACCAGAGCCGGCGCATCTGCTTGCTCTCGGCATCGTGCCGCGTCTCGAGGCCGGACAGCTCCTCATAGGCGAAGGCCTCGCCTGCAAAACGCGCGGCCCGCTCGAGGCCGGCGATGCGGATCTTGGGTACTGCGGAACGCGACGCCACGTGACCTTCCCCCCTCTGGCCAGCTTAGCCGAATGCGCTGTCGGGACCAGTCCCGATTCGCAATCGCGATGATGAAACCGGGGCCCTTAACGGCTGCTGAACCGGCGAACGCGGGCCAAGGTTCCGTGGCCCACTGTGCCATCCCAGGATGACGGTTCAGCGACGGCGTCGCTCATCCTGACTTCCGGCGACGATCCGATCGGTTTATTGCGGAGAAGCGGCGGGTTATAGGGGCTCCGGCAGGCGGCCGGCGGGCCGATACGATATCCTGCAAGACAAGCGAATCAGCGAGTGCGGTGACGATGACGGACGATCTCTTCGGCGAGGATGGCGGCAAGGAGATGCGCGAGGAATCGCGTGCGCCCGCCCCTGCGCCGAAGCCGGCTGCGCGCCCCGCTCCGCCGCCGCGCAGCGGCACGCCCTCCGAGGCCGGCTACGATGCCTCCGCGATCGAGGTGCTCGAAGGGTTGGAGCCGGTGCGGCGCCGGCCGGGCATGTATATCGGCGGCACCGACGAGCGGGCGCTGCACCACCTCTTCGCCGAAGTGATTGACAACGCCATGGACGAGGCGGTCGCCGGCCATGCCAGCTTCATCGATGTCGAGCTCTTCGCCGACGGTTCGCTCGCGGTGACCGATAATGGCCGCGGCATGCCGATCGATCCGCATCCGAAATTCCCGGACAAGTCGGCGCTCGAAGTGATTATGACGATCCTGCATGCCGGCGGAAAGTTCGACTCCAAGGTCTACGAGACCTCGGGCGGTCTGCACGGCGTCGGCGTCTCCGTCGTCAACGCGCTCTCCGACCTAGTCGAGGTCGAGGTCGCGCGCGGCCAGATGCTCTATCGCCAGACCTTTTCGCGCGGCCTGCCGCAGGGGCCGCTGGAGACCGTCGGCCGGGCGCCGAACCGGCGCGGCACCCGCGTGCGCTTCCATCCCGACGCGCAGATCTTCGGCGAAGGCGCGCATTTCGTGCCGGCGCGGCTGTTCCGCATGGCGCGCTCGAAGGCCTATCTGTTCGGCGGCGTCGAGATCCGCTGGCGCTGCGCGCCCTCGCGGTTGCAGCCGGAAGGCGATGTCGCAGCCGAGGCGGTGTTCAAGTTCCCAGGGGGCCTGCGCGACTATCTCGCCCGCGAGATCGAGGGCAAGGATCTCGTCGCCGAGCCGATCTTCTCGGGAAAGGTCACCAAGGACGGCGGCCATGGCTCGCTCGAATGGGCGGTGGCCTGGCTCGCGACCGGCGAAGACGGCTTCTCTTCCTCCTACTGCAACACCATCCCGACGCCCGAAGGCGGCACGCATGAGCAAGGCCTGCGCATCGCCCTGCTGCGCGGCCTGCGCGACCATGCCGAGCGCATCGGCCAGTCCAAGCGCATGGCGCAGGTCACCGCCGACGACGTGATGGCGACCTGTGCCGCCATGCTCTCGGTCTTCATCCGCGAGCCGGAATTCCAGGGCCAGACCAAGGACAAGCTGGCGACGCTGGAGGCGGCCCGCATCGTCGAGAACGCGATACGCGATGCCTTCGACCACTGGCTCGCCGCCTCGCCGCAGCAGGCGCTGAGGCTGCTCGACTGGTCGGTCGACCGGGCCGAGGAGCGCCAACGTCGCCGGCTCGAGAAAGAAGTCTCGCGCAAGACCGCGACCCGTAAGCTGAGATTGCCCGGCAAACTCGCCGATTGCAGCAATGCCGGCGCGGCGGGCTCCGAGCTTTTCATCGTCGAGGGCGATTCCGCCGGCGGCTCGGCCAAGCAGGCCCGCAATCGCGCCAATCAGGCGATCCTGCCCCTGCGCGGCAAGATCCTCAACGTCGCCAATGCGACGCGCGAAAAGCTCAACGCCAACCAGCAGCTCGCCGACCTGATCCTGGCGCTGGGTTGTGGCATCGGCAGCCAGTTCCGTGAAGACGACCTGCGTTACGAGAAGGTCATCGTGATGACCGACGCCGATGTCGACGGCGCCCATATCGCCTCGCTCCTGGTTACGTTCTTCTGGCGCCAGATGCCGCGCCTAATCGAGAAGGGCCATCTCTATTTGTCCGTGCCGCCGCTCTATCGGCTGCGGCATGGCACCAAGTCCGTCTATGCCCGTGACGATGCCCATAAGGACGAGCTGATCGAGACTGTGTTCAAGGGCAAGAAGCCGGAGATCGGCCGCTTCAAGGGCCTGGGCGAGATGATGCCGGCCGAGCTCAAGGAGACCACGATGGACCCGAGCAAGCGCTCCTTGCTCAAGGTCATGGTCGACCACGAGGCGAAGGAGGAGACCTCCGACACGGTCGAGCGGCTGATGGGCAACAAGCCCGAGGCACGCTTCCTCTTCATCCAGGAGCGGGCCGCCTTCGCCGGCGAGCTGATCGACCTGTGAGATTGGGCCCGGCAGGCTTGCGTGCCGGGCTCCCCCGCAAGCCTGCCGGGCTGCTTCAAATCATGCGTGCGCTCATCCTGCATGCATGCCGACCGATCCGCACGACACCGACCATGATACCGTCCAGCGCCGCAGCCCGCCGGCCCCTCTCTGGCCCCTGAGCGCATGGGCGAGCCTCCTGCCTCTCCATCTCGACGCGATGCCTTGGCCGCGGCCCAGACCTCGCTCTGGGCCGATCTCGAGATCTTCCACGCCATCGCCTCGACGGGTGGTCTCGCTCTGGCAGCGTCTGCGCTCGGATTGAGCGAGACGACGGTCGCGCGGCGCCTGAAAGCCTTCGAGGCGCGGCTCGGCCTGCCGCTGTTCAAGCGCGGCGCCAACCGGCTGATCCCGACCGATATCGGGCTTGCGCTCGCTGCAGATGCGGCCGCCGCCGCCGAGGCCGTCGCGCGCTTCGAGACGCGGGCGAACGCCGCCCGTGCCCGCGACGATGCCCCGGTGCGCATCACGGCGACGACCTCGATCAGCCTGTTCCTGACCCAGCATGCCGCCCGCCTCTCGGCTGCTGCGGGTGGCATCGAGATCGTCATCATCAGCACGCGCGAGCGCCTCGACCTGGCCCGCGGCGAGGCCGAGATCGCGATCCGCATGCGCAAGCCGCCGGCAGATGCCGGCTATTTCGGCCAGAAGGTCGGCAAGCTGGCCCAGGCTTTCTATGTCCGGCGCGACGTCGATCCGGCGACCGCGCCGGTGATCTCGGTCAGCCGGGACGTCTCCTCGCGGATCGAGCAGCACATCCTCGCCTGGGCGGCCGGACGGCCGATCGCCGCCCGCGTCGGCGATTCCGCCGCGCGCTATGAGAGCATCCGCTCGTCCGGCGCGGTCTCGATGGCGCCCTGCTTCCTGGCCGATGCCGATGCGGGGCTAGTCCGGCTGGAGGAACCGCCCGAAGCGACCGCCGACGAGATCTTCCTGGTCTCGCATGAGAGCAGCCGGCAACGGCCGGCGGTGCTGGCCGCGCTCGATGCCTTGCGCGCGTTGTTCCGCGAGCATCGCGGCAGGCTGGAAGGCAAGCGCTGAAGAGCTGAGCGCCTCTTCAGTCACGACGTCTGGATGCCGAGATAGAGGCAGTAGAACGGCATCGTCCAATTGTGCATGTAGTCGTATTCGCCGTCGGTCTTCAGGCGGAAATTCGCCCACTCATTGCGCCAGCGGCCGACAGGCAGGAAATCCGAGCCCGGCAGCGGCGGCCCCTGCGAGGTCACGCCGCTGCGGAACAGCCGCTTCTTGCCCTTCGAGATCGCCGGCCGGGTCTGCGGCACAGGATCGATGGCATAGCTCGCGGCGATGTCGAATTGCTTCTCGGCGTGCGAGACGAACTGGTTGTGGTCACCGATGCCGCTCGAAAATGTCATCGTCTCCAGGGTGTTGAACGAGAAGGCGCCGTCGGTGAGATCGCTCATCTCGGTCAGCACCTGGCGCAGGAAGGCCGCATCCTTGGCGAAGGGCCCGAGCTCGCCGCCGGCGGCACCGGAGCGGACGATCTGCATGTAGCCGAGATTGCGCTTTTGCGCCGCGAGCGTCTGGGCGCCCCAGCGATTGACGACGTGATTCAGCAGCACATAGTCGATCAAGGGCTTCGACAGCGGGTTGGTCCAGTTCAGCGCCGCGAGCCGGGCCCGCGTCTTCGGCCCCTGCCCGCCGAAGCCGTGGCTGATGCAGATCAGCAGGCGATCCGGTTTCACTTGCGCCGGCAGCAGCAGGATCACCGCGCGCTCGATGCCGTCCTTGTTGCGGGCGGCGAAGATCGCGAGCCGCCCGGTCGTCAACGGCATGACCTGGAAGTCCAGCGGTGGGCCGCCGGCTCCCTGCTTGTAGGTGGCGGTCTGAATCACGGAGATAGGCGGAATGACCTGTGTGATCAGGTTGTTGGCCGATGGAAAGGAGCCGAGGATCTGGTCGGTGACCAGCCTGACCGCCGACGGCTTCTTGGGAACCGGCATCGGTGGCGGCACCGGCAGGATGTTGTTGAGGTTCTTGAGCAGGTTCTCGAGCAGCTGCACCGTCAGCGGACCGACGACGCCGTCCTTCTCGAGTTGGTTGTTGCCCTGGAATTCCAGCACACGGCCATGGGTCCGCGTGCCGAAAATGCCGTCGACGACGAGCTTGACGAGCCGCGTCGGCAACAGATTGAGCTGGCTCTGCAACAGCCGGACCGGCTCGCCTCGGGCACCCAGTTTCAGCATGCGACGCCCCTTTGACCGTGACGACCATAGGCTATCCCAGCGTAAGGTGTTTATTCGCAACAGGCGACGTCGATCTGTTCCTGAGACGCTTCACTAACCAAGTTTTTACAGCCGTCGTCGCATGCTCTGTCTGTCGGCGCCTGGCGCCTTTTGCTTTCCGGAGTTCCGCGATGCGCCACGTCATCGCCTTCCTGCGCAGCCAGCGCGGCAGCATGGTCGCCGACGTCGCCAAGGCCGGCGCAGCGATCGCCTTCCTCTCCGTCATTGCCGCCAATTTCGTCTCGAGCCGCACAGCACAGCTCGATCGCGACGCGATGCGCCAGGTCGCCCAGGCCGCAGCCAAGGGCCAGGCGGTCGATCCGCTGGTCACGGGCTCGATCGTGAAGCGCGCCAACGAAACGAAGCTCGATCCCTGCGTCGTTCCGCGCTGAAGCTCAGCCGAGCCAGTCGAGCAGAGCCGCGGTGACGATCTCCGGCGCTTCCAGCGTCGATAAGTGGCCGCAGCCCGGTATGTCCAGATAACGTGCCTTCGCACCGATGCCGCCGGCGATCTCGCGCGCCTCGTCAGGCGGCGTGATCGCATCCTCCGCGCCAACGACGACCAGCGTCGGGACAGATATCGTCCCGAGCACCGGCCGGGCGTCGCTCCTGCCCATGATGGCGCGCTGCTGGCGGATGAAGCCTGCAGGCCCGACTGCTTCCGCCATCGCCCGCACCTCCAGCCGCAGCGCCTCATCGGCCAGCCGGTCGGGCGCGACCAGCTTCTGCCAGAGCAAGGTCACGACATTGTCGAAGGCGCCCTTTCCCGCCAGAGCGATCATCTGTTCGCGCGGCGCATTGGTCTCGGACGTCGGCGGCTTGGCGGTGGTGTCGAGCAGAGCGAGCCGCGTCACCCGCTCCGGCGCGCGCCGCATGACTTCGAAGGCGACATAGCCGCCCATCGACAGCCCACACAGCGCAAAGCGTTCCGGCGCGGCCGCCAGCAGGCGCTCGACCATGGCGGGCATCGTGTCGTCAGTGGTGTTGTCGGCGACCAGAATCTGCCGCCCCGGTGCCAGGGCCGGCCATTGCGGAGCATAGAGCGCCGGCGTGCAGTTCAGTCCCGGAATCAGGACGAGTGGCTCCGGAATCTTCGCCTGCATCGCAGCCATTCTTCATCAACCTAGCTAGAATGTTGACTTTGCCCTGTTTTTTCTGCATTGCACGGGCGTCCGAAGGCGCGCAACCCAGCAAAGTCGCGCCACCGTTGCGGTCGATCGGTCATCCCGCCACGTGTCCCCGACCCTTGAGAAGCGCAACCATCGATGTCTTTTGCCGAACTCGGCCTGAGCGATAAGGTTCTAACCGCGGTCTCGACCGCCGGCTACACGACGCCTACCCCCATCCAGGCCCAGGCTATCCCCCACGTGCTCGCCCGCAAGGACGTGCTCGGCATCGCCCAGACCGGCACCGGCAAGACCGCGGCCTTCACCCTGCCGATGCTGACCATCCTGGAGACCGGCCGCGCCCGCGCCCGGATGCCGCGCACGCTGATCCTGGAGCCGACGCGCGAGCTCGCCGCGCAGGTCGAGGAGAATTTCACCCGCTACGGCGTCAACCAGAAGCTTTCGGTCGCGCTGCTGATCGGCGGCGTCTCCTTCGGCGACCAGGATGCCAAGATCACCCGCGGCGTCGACGTGCTGATCGCGACGCCCGGCCGCCTGCTCGACCATGTCGAGCGCGGCAAGCTGCTGCTCACCGGCGTCGAGCTGCTCGTCATCGACGAGGCCGACCGCATGCTCGACATGGGCTTCATCCCGGACATCGAGCGGGTTTGCAAGCTTGTTCCCTTCACGCGGCAGACCCTGTTCTTCACCGCGACGATGCCGCCGGAGATCACCCGGATCAGCGAGCAGTTCCTGCACAATCCGGTTCGCATCGAGGTCGCCAGGCCGGCGACCGCCGCCGCGACCATCACGCAGCGCCTGGTCGCCTCGCACAACCAGGACTACGAGAAGCGCGACACGCTGCGCCGGCTGATCAAGGACGCCAAGGATCTTCAGAACGCGATCGTGTTCTGCAACCGCAAGCGTGATGTAGCAACGCTGCACAAGTCCCTGCAGAAGCACGGCTTCCCGGCCGTGGCGCTGCATGGTGACATGGACCAGTACGCCCGCATGGCGGCGCTCGACTCGTTCCGCACCGGCGAGAATCCGATCCTGGTCGCCAGCGATGTCGCGGCGCGCGGCCTCGATATCCCCGCCGTCAGCCACGTCTTCAATTTCGACGTACCGACCCATGCCGAGGACTATGTCCACCGCATCGGCCGCACCGGCCGTGCCGGCCGCGAGGGTGCCTCCTTCACCATCGTCACCCGCCATGACGACAAGCTTCTCGCTGCGATCGAGAAGCTGACCGGCCAGAGCATCGAATGGGCCGGGCCGGGCCTCGAGAGCCTGCCGGCAGCCGAGCCGCGCGAGGAGCGCCGGGGCCGCCGCGGCGATGACCGAAAGGGTGGCCGCCCCGCTCGCGGCGGGCGCGATGGCAAGCCGTCGCGAGGCGAGCCGAGAAGCGAGCGCGCTCGCTCCGAAAGCCGGCCTGAACGAGCCGAGGTGGAGGCTGCGCGCAGCAACGAGGCGCCGCGCTCGCCGCGCCGTGAGGAGACCTCCGGCAATGGCGCGCCACACGGCAACCGTGGCCGTTCGTCCCGTCGCGACGACCTCGACGACGGCCCGCAGGTCAAGGGCCTCGGCGACCACGTCCCTGCCTTCCTGCTGCGCCCTGTCCGCGTCGGCTGAATCACGGCTCCTGGCAACCTTGCATTAACTCCGCCTGTCCTACGGTCAGGCGCGTAGCGGGCGCGGAAGAATTTCGCGTCCGGCGGGGACAGGACGTCATGACCAATAGCCGCTCAGGCTCGCCGCAGGCTCACGACCTCGCCGAACAGGTCGTCGCAGCGATGCGACAGCATTATTCCCCTGGTTATCCGCGCGCTTTCGAAGTCTGGTACGCCCATCTCAGCGGCGAGATGCCGGCGCTCAGCATGGCGATGCAGGCCGTGATCGCCGCCAGCAACGGCGAGGTCGGCGCCGCCGACATCGATACGCTTTACGAGAAGTTCGTCAGCACCGACCGCTTGTCGCGCCAGGCAGAGCGCACCAGCCTGCAGGTGCTCGCCGAGATCGAGAGCATGATGGCGCTGGTCGACCGGGCGCTCACCTCCAGCGAGCAGTATCACGGCCGGCTCTGCGCCATGTCGGAGGAGGTTCCCCCTTCGGCCGATCGACAGAAGCTGCGCGAATGGGTCGAGGCGCTGGTGCTGTCGACCCGCGAGGAAGTCGCGCGCAAGACCCAGCTCGAAGGCCAGCTGCGCGAGAGTGCGCACGAGATCCGCAATCTTCGCGAGGCGCTGGAATCGACGCGCGCCGAGGCTCTGACCGACCCCCTCACCGGCCTCGCCAATCGCCGCCATTTCGAGGAGATGCTGCAGAAGGCGATCGATCAGGCGACCTTGCGGCGCGAGCCCTTCGCGCTGGTCATGGCCGATATCGACTTCTTCAAGCACTTCAACGACATGCACGGTCATCTGACGGGCGATCAGGTGCTGCGCCTGGTCGCCAGGACGATGAAGGACAAGTTCAAGGACAAGGCGATCATCACCCGCTTCGGCGGCGAGGAGTTCGCGATTATCCTGCCCGAGGCCGATGTCGTCGCCGGCAAGTTCGGCGCCGAGACGGTGCGTCAGGCACTGCTCACCCGCGAACTGGTCAAGCGTTCGACCAATGAGAGCTTGGGGCGGATCACCATCTCGCTCGGCGTCTCGGTCTATCGGCGCGGTGACACGGCGAGCTCGATCGTCGAGCGGGCCGACAACGCCCTGCTGCAGGCCAAGCGCGACGGTCGCAACCGCACCGTCACCGAGGACGCGGTCCAGGACGCGGCGAAGGTCGCCTGAGCGGCCGCTTCTTCTTGAGCGCCGCTTCGCGCGCGGCCGCCAGCGCGAGCTCGGTGTAGCGGCGCAGCGCCTCATCGTCGTCGAAGGCAGCAGCCGGCAGGCGCCAATAGCCGGTTTCGCGCTCGCGGCTACGTGCGGCATAGCGGAATGGCTCGCTGCCGGCCGCCATGAAGTCCGGCCGGGTCGCTTCCGTCGTCTTCAGGAAGATCTCGCCATCGTAGGCGAGCGCGAACATCGCCTCATCTGAGTAGACGCCGAGCCCGCCGAACATGCGGCGTGTGCGAACCGCAAGCACCGGCGCGAACAGCTCCGCGACGGCAGCAGCGTCCATGGCGGCTACTGCGCCGCCAGCGCGGTTTCCGAGCGCGGCTTGATCTCGACTGATTCGCCGCAGCCGCAGGCCGAGACCTGGTTCGGGTTGTTGAAGACGAAGGTCGAGGAGAAGCGGTCGGTCTTGAAGTCGAGCTCGGTGCCGAGCAGGAACAGCACCGCCTTGGCATCGACGATCACGGTCGCATCCTTCTCGGTCACGACCTCGTCGCCCTTCCCGACCGCCCGCGCGACCTCGAAGGTGTATTCCATGCCGGCGCAGCCGCCCTTCTTGACGCCGACGCGCAGGCCGAGCGCGGGCGCCTCGGCATCGTCGCGCGCTGATTGCGCCATGATCTCGCGAATGCGCTGAGCGGCGGCATCGGTCAGCGAGACCACCTTCAGGCCGGGTATCGAAAACATTCCTCGTCCCTCCTCGACCGGATTCAAGGTCCGGTGAAAACAGGATTGCTGACAGCAACATAAGGATTGGTGAGCGCAACGTCGAGATGCACCGGCCGGGACGGCGCCATTTGCTTGCGTCCATTGCATGCGGCGCACGCCCGTGCACTCTGCCGGGACCGTTCAACATCCGACAGATGGCCATGACCTCGTATCGCCTGCACCGGCCCGACGCGCTCCGTGCCCTCACCCGCGCCATGATCATCGCCGCAGGCTGGAGCGAGGACGAGGCGAAGGAAACCGCCGAGCATCTGGTACTCGCCAATCTCAGCGGCCATGACAGCCATGGCATCGGCATGCTGCCGCTCTATTTCAACTCGCTCGCCGACGGCAACCTGAAGCCGCAATCCAAGCTCAGCATCCGCACCGAAGCGGGCCCCTTCCTGATCGCGGACGGCAATGTCGCGCTCGGCCAACCGACGGCCCGCAATGCCGTCGACCGCGCCATCGCGATCGCGCAGGTCGGCGGCGTCGCCGTGCTCAACCTGCTCGATTCCCACCATATCGGCCGCATCGGCCACTATTCCGAAGTCGCGGCGGCTGCCGGGCTGATTTCGGTGTTCTGGGTCAATGTCGCCGGACGTCCGCCGATCGTCGCGCCTTTCGCCGCCAAGGAGGCTCGCTTCGGCACCAATCCGATCGCCATCGGCCTGCCGGTGCCGGGCGGCGAGCCGCTGATCCTCGACTTCGCCACCAGCCGCATGGCGCATGGCAAGGCCCGCGTCGCCTTCAACAAGGGCATCGATGTGCCGGAAGGCTACATCATCGATGGCGAGGGCCGCCCGACCGTCGAGCCGAGGCATGTCTTCCCGCAGGAAGGGCTGCCGCTCGGCGCGCTGCTGCCCTTCGGCGACCACAAGGGCGCCGGCCTCTCGCTGATCGCCGAACTGCTCTCGGCCGGGCTGATGGGCGCCGCCCGCATCGACGAGAAGCCACACAAGACCTGGATCATCAATTCGCTGTTCGGCGTGCTGATCGATCCGGCCCGGCTCGAACCCGATGCCGGCCTCCGGCAGCAGCGGATCGAGAGCTATCTCAAATTCGTCCGCGCCGCCGAGCCACAGGATCCGTCCCAGCCCGTGCTGGCGCCCGGCGACAAGGAGCGCAGGACACGGATCGAGCGCGAGCGTGACGGCATTCCGCTCGACGACGAGACCTGGTCACAGATCGTCGCCGCCGCGAAGACCCATGGCGTCGACGCCGAGAGTTTCTGACGATCAGGCGCCGGGCTGCTCGCGATCGCGGGTATGCTGCTCGGCGCCCTTCTGGTGCGCCAGCCAGGGCTCGCGGCGGATGGTCCAGAGCTCATAGGCCGGAACCAGCGCGCTCGGCAGGCTGTCCAAGGTGCCGAGCTTGATCTCGATCTCGTCGGAGCCCTCCGCCCAGCAGAACAGCGGAGAGCCGCAGGCCAGGCAGAAGCGCTCGCCGCCCGCACGGCTCTGCCAGCAGCCGAGTTCGCCGGATATGGTGGCGCCGGCTCTGGACCAGATCCCGAAATAGGAAAAGGCCGAGCCGGAGCCTTTCCGGCAGGTCTCGCAATGGCAGATCCCGGCGCGGATCGGCTCGCCGTCGAGCTCGTAGCGGACCTGTCCGCAATTGCAGCCGCCCGAAAGTTTCACAATCGCCTCACCTTGGTTTGCCGGTCACCAGTGCCTGACCAACCGTGATCGGCCCGGCCGGTTCCCAAGCGAGGCAGTCTGACATCGCCTTAGCCCCGATGACCAGCGTCGGGCCGCTTCACTCCGGCAGGCCGGCCTTGCGAAAGCCGTCGACGAAGCGCTCGCGCAGGGCATCGTCGCGGAAAGGCTCCATCGTCGCCCAGTGGCGGATGCTGAAATCCGGATTGCCGACCAGAAAGAGCTCGGCCTCCGCACGCGCCTCGTCGAGTTGGCCGAGCTGGGCAAGGCTCGCGGCCAGGAAACGGCGCGAACTCGTCCGGTGCGTCTCGTCACGGCGCAGCGCCTCGACTGCGGCCCCGTACTCCTCGGCCGCATAGAGCGCCTGGCCGAGCGGCAGATAATACCAGCTTGCCGGAAAGGGATTCAGCCGGAAGGCCTTGCGGATGTGCTCGAGGCCTTCCTCGACCCGCCCGGCCAGAACGGTGATGTCGGAGAGCGCCGCCCAGGCATCGGCCTCGTTCGGATCGAGCGCGAGCGCCTTGGCGAATTCGACGTCCGCCTCGGCGAAACTGCGCTCATAGGCGAGCAGATAGGCCAGCGCCCAGCGGCAGCCGGCGTCGTTGGGATCCAGCGCTACGGCCTTGCGCGCGAGTTCCAAAGCGATGCTGCGGGACGCCTCTGTCGGGCCACCGGAATGCACCCAGCCCATCCAGTGATTCAAGGCGAGCCAGCGATAAGCATCGGCATAATCCGGATCGAGCGCGACCGCGCGCGTCAGCAGCAGATGCGCTTCCTGCGCCGCTTGCGGCGTGTCGTCCATCAGCCGGCGCGCACGGACGCATAGATCATGGGCGTCGAGGCTCTTCGGCCGCTGACGTGGTGGCGGGGTGCGCAGTCGGCCAAGCAAGGCCTCGATGATCCGGGCTGTCACCTCATCCTGGACGGCGAAGATATCGTCTAGCCTGCGGTCGAAGCGTTCTGCCCAGAGATGGTCGCCACTCGATGCATCGATGAGCTGGGCGTTGATGCGCACCCGCCCGGCGGCGGGCCTGACGCTTCCCTCCAGCAAGTAGCGCACGCCGAGTTCCTCGGCGATCTCGCGCACATCCCTTGCCTTGCCCTTGTAGGCGAAGGCGGAATTGCGAGCGATGACGAACAGCTCAGCGGTTCTCGACAGGTCGGTGATCAGGTCCTCGGTCAGCCCGTCCGCGAACGTCTCCTGCTCTGGATCGTTGCTGACATTGACGAAGGGCAGCACGGCGATCGACGGCTTGCTCGGCAGTGGCAAGGGCTTCCGCTGCGAAGGGCCGAGCTGCGCGACCTCCCCCGCGAAGCGGTAGCCGACCCGCGGGATCGTGGCGATCCAGTCGCCGCCGTCGGCACGCGTGCCGAGCAGCTTGCGCAATTGCGCGATCTGGACGGTGAGATTGCTTTCCTCGACCGCCAGTCCCGGCCAGCCTGCATCCAGCAATTCAGCCTTGCTCAGGATGTCGCCGGAGCGTGCCACAAGCGCCCCGAGCAGCTTCAGGCCGCGATAGCTGGCGCTGACAATCACATCGTTCTCAAGGAGCGTTCCCGCACTCGGATCGAGCACGAAAGGGCCGAAGGCGAAGCGCGATCCCTGCATAGGCCAAATCCATAGCCCGTTTGGAAGTTTTTGGAACTCTTCGGGCGGGCTTAAGGACCGCACTGCCTGCATCCAGCAGAACAAAACCTCCCTTCACTCAGGGCGCAGAGCGCCCCCCGAACCAAGGGAGGTTGCCATGGACGATACTCCCACTCTCGCGCCCGACTCATCGGAGCCTGTCCCGCAAAGCCTGCTGGCAATCTGGCAGGAGCGGATACGCACTCGCTGGAAATTGGCGCAAATGGCACAGGAGAATCCGCACCTGCTCAAGGATATCGGCCTGACGAAACAGCAGGTCGAGACCGAGATCGCCAAACCGTTCTGGCGGACGTAGCTGATTTCAACGATGTGGATCGAAGCGTCGGCTCCCGTCACCAATCGGTGTCGTTTGGGCTATCAATCGATGCGACGTAGTGGCCCACGACAGCAGGACAGCATGACCCTCGCCGAATACAATGCCTTCTGCGCCGCCCTGCCCGCGACCAGCCATGTTATGCAATGGGGCGGCGCCGATGTCTGGAAGGTCGGCGGCAAGGTCTTCGCCCTCGGCCGCGACGATGCCGAGGGGACGCTGTTCGTCTCGTTCAAATGCTCGCCGATGGCCTATGAGATGCTGCGCGACGCGCCCGGCTGTCGCCCGGCGCCCTATCTCGCCTCGCGCGGGATGAAGTGGATCCAGCGCTTCTCCGACGAGGGCCTGCCTGACGACGCCTTCCGCGACTATCTGCGCGAGAGCCATCGGCTGGTCGCGGCCGGGCTGACGCGGAAGGTTCGGGTGGAGCTGGGGCTCAGCTGACTACCTCGTCATTCTCGGGCGAAGCGAAGCGCAGGCCCGAGAATCTCATGATAAGAAGGCGCCATTCAGAGCTTCCTCCGGCCTGAGATGCTCGGGTCAAGCCCGAGCATGACGCGCGTTTCTTACACCGTTGCATCGCCCCTGAGCACCGGCACGCAACCGCCGCCGACCGTCGCCCGGATCTCGCCATCGACACGCCGCGCCGTGACATTCAGCAGGCTCGGCCGGCCCATCTCGACGCCCTGCGTGATGTCGAATGCCACGCTGTCCTTGTCGGAAAGCGACAAGGTCAAAGCAGCCAGGGTCGCGCTGGCGCTGCCGGTCGCGGGATCCTCCCAGGTGCCGGCGAGCGGGGCGAACATGCGGGCGCGGACCCTGTCGCCGTCCCAGGCATAGAAGAAGATCGACAGGCGCCCTTCCAGCACCGGGTTGGCCTCGGCTAGCCGCCGATAGGGGGCGATCTCCGGCATCGCCCGTGTCAGTGCCTCCGGCGTGACCTCGGCGAGCACGAACTTGACGCCGACCGAGGCCTGCTGCGGCGGATGGCGACCGGTGAGCACATCCCGTGTGGAGAGCCCGGCGCAGGCGGCGATCGTATCAGGCGGCAGCTGGATGCCGAGCGAGAGCGCCTGCGGCGCGGCGATGGTCGCCCCCGTCACCAGCCCGGCTGCATCGCGCGCGACCCGGACCTCGACAAGCCCCGCGAGTTCCTCGAACAGCAGGATGCCGTCGCGGTCGCGGCCCTGGCTGGCGAGCACGCAAGCCGTGCCGACATTGGGATGGCCGGCGAAGGGCATCTCGGCGGTGCGATGGAAGATCCGGACGCGCGCCGTGTTGGCCGGATCGCTCGGCGGCAGCACGAAGGTCGTCTCGCTGTAGTTCATCTCCGCCGCCAGCGCCTGCATCTCGGCATCCGACAGGCCGCGCGCATCGGTGAAGACGGCGAGCTGGTTGCCGCCGAAGCGGGTGTTGGTGAAAACGTCGACGGTTTCGAACGGATAGGTCGGCATGGCGGTCTCCGGCTGCCTGATCAGGCGCGGAGACTGCCACCCGGTGCCGCGTCCGGGAAATCAGGATTCGGAATGCGACCGATCACGCGCTGACGGGTTTCAGGCCCACCAGCGCTCGCCGACCGGGAAGCGGCCGGCGGCCTCCTCGATCACCTGCCCGAGCGAGAACAGCGTCTCCTCGTCGAAGGGCCGGCCGATCAGCTGCAGGCCGAGCGGCAGACCCTGGCTGTCGAGCCCGGCAGGCACGGCGATGCCCGGCAGGCCGGCCATGTTCACCGTCACCGTGAAAACGTCGTTGAGATACATCTCGACCGGGTCGGACGAGCCCTTCTCGCCGATGCCGAAGGCGGAAGACGGCGTCGCCGGGGTCAGCACCGCATCGATGCCCTGGTCGTAGACCTGCTCGAAATCGCGCTTGATCAGCGTGCGCACCTTCTGGGCGCGCAGGTAATAGGCGTCGTAATAGCCCGAGGACAGCACATAGGTGCCGATCATGATGCGGCGCTTGACCTCGGCGCCGAAGCCGGCGGCACGGGTCTTCTCATACATCTCGATGATGTCGCGGCCCTGCTCGCGCAGGCCGTAGCGGACGCCGTCATAGCGAGCGAGGTTGGAGGAGGCCTCAGCGGGCGCGACGATGTAATAGGCCGGCAGCGCGTATTTCGAGTGCGGCAGCGAAATCTCGACGATCTCGGCGCCGGCGGCCCTCAGCCAGTCGATGCCCTGCTGCCAGAGCGCGTCGATCTCGGGATTGAGGCCTTCCAGCCGGTACTCCTTGGGAATGCCGATGCGCATGCCTTTCACCGATCGGCCGACGGAGGCCTCGTAGTCCGGGACAGCCCTGTCCACCGAAGTGGTGTCCTTCGGGTCGTGCCCGGCCATGGAACGCAGCATCACGGCGCAGTCGCGCACCGTCTTGCCGATCGGCCCAGCCTGGTCGAGCGAGGAGGCGAAGGCGACGACGCCCCAGCGCGAGCAGCGGCCATAGGTCGGCTTGATACCGACCGTGCCGGTGAAGGCGGCCGGCTGGCGGATCGAGCCGCCGGTATCGGTCGCGGTCGCGGCGAGGCAGAGATGCGCGGCGACGGCTGCGGCCGAGCCGCCGGAGGAGCCACCCGGCACGAGATGATTGCCTTCGATCGCGCCGGCGGCCCCTGCCCCGACATTGGAGCCCTGGCGACGCCAGGGGTTGACCACCGGCCCGAAGGCCGAGGTCTCGTTCGACGAGCCCATGGCGAACTCGTCATTGTTGAGCTTGCCGAGCATGACGGCGCCGTCGCGCCAGAGCTGCGACGAGACGGTCGATTCATAGGGCGGTACGAAATTGCCGAGGATGCGCGAGCAGGCCGTGGTGCGCACGCCTTCGGTCGCGAACAGATCCTTGATGCCGAGCGGCAGGCCTTCGAGCGGGCCGGCCTCTCCCCTGGCGAGCTTATCGTCAGAGGCGGCGGCCTGCTTCAGCGCGTGCTCCGGCGTCTCCAGCACATAGGCGTTGAGCGCCCGCGCCTGCTCAATGGCAGCAATATGAGCTTTGGCGAGCTCGGTGGCGGAGAACTGCTTGGCCATCAGCCCTTCGCGGGCCTCGGTCAGGGTCAGGCGGGTGAGATCGGTCACGGGGAATATCCGTAAAACGTACAGGAACGGCAATGAGGGTGAGTGGAGCGCGTCAAGCGCTCATTCGATCACCTTCGGCACCATGAAATAATCGTCCTCGGAGGCCGGCGCGTTCGCGACGATCTCGTCGGCGATCTCCCCGTCGTTCACCACGTCCTGGCGCTTCTTCATCACCATAGGTGTGACCGAGGTCATCGGCTCGACGCCAGAGACGTCGACCTCGTTGAGCTGCTCGACGAAGCCGAGGATGGCGTTGAGCTCGCCTTGCAGCTTCGGCACATCCGCATCATCGACGGCGATGCGCGAGAGATGCGCGACGCGTTTGACGGTGGCGGCGTCGACCGACATGGGCGGGCTCCTGAAACTTCGCGGGCGTCGTTGGGTACGATTTGTAATCAGCGGCTATAAGGTGCCGGCAAGCCAGCCGCAACAAGCCGGACCTCAACCTTTCAAATCGAGCGCCGGAACCCCTCTCCTGGAAGGAGAGGGGTAGGGGTGAGGTGTTCGGACCGAAAACGTGAGCTTGAACCCGATCGCGCGGTGGGCGGTCGCGCAACTGGTCAAACGGCCTACACCTCACCCTGCCCTCTCCTTCCAGGAGAGGGTTCCCCGCGCCTTGCTGCCCGACCTTCGCAATCTTTCAGATCGTCGCCGCCTTGCCCTTCTCCGGCACCAGCACCTCGACGCCGCTGCCCTTCAGCCCATCGACGAAGACCGCCGCATCCTGGGCGATGATCGGGAAGGAGCCGTAATGGCAGGGAATCGCGAGCTTCGGCTTGACGAAGCGGGTCATCGCCAGCGCTGCCGTCCTGGCACCCATGGTGAAGCGGTCGCCGATCGGACAGATGCAGGCTTCGACGCCGTGGATCTCGGCGAGCAGGGCCATGTCGGAGAAGATGTCGGTGTCGCCCATGTGCCAGAGCGTCTTCTCGCCCGACGCCTTGATGATCGCGCCATTGGCGTTGCCGACGGGGACGGCCACGCCCGCTTCGCCCATGCCGGCCGAATGGTCGGCCCGGACGAGCGTCACCGAGAAGGCTCCGAGATCGACGGTGCCGCCGGTGTTCATCGGCTGGAACTTCTTCAGCCCCTTCGAGGCAAGGTGCATGCAGAGATCATAATTGGTGATCACCGTGGCGTCGTTCGCCGCGGCGATCGCGAGCGTATCGCCGACATGGTCGCCATGGCCGTGAGTGACGACGATATGACTGACGCCCTTGCTTGCGGCGGCAGCGTCGCCCTCGAAGGCGGGGTTGCCGGTGAAGAACGGGTCGATCAGGACCGAGGCGCCGGGCAGGTCGAGCCGAAACGCCGAATGGCCAAACCAGGTGAGCTGCATGATGGTCTCCGCGAAAGGCTGGACAGCGCCTGTCTAGGCCGGCGAGATGGCGTAGCCAAGCCGGCCCGAACCCGGAGCACTCTCTCATGACCGATGCAGCCACCCTCGCCCGCCGGATTGCGCAAGGACGCGGCGATGAGCCGGCCGATCTCGTCATCCGCGGCGCGCAGCTGTTCGATCTCGTCTCGGGTGACCTGATCGAAACGGACATCGCGCTCTGCGGCGACACGATCGTCGGCACCTACGGCCGCTATGAGGGCAAGGCGAGCTTCGATGCCTCCGGCCTGATCGCAGTTCCTGGCTTCATCGACACGCATCTGCATGTCGAATCCTCGCTGGTGACGCCGCTCGAATTCGAGCGCTGCGTGCTGCCGCATGGCGTCACCACCGCGATCTGCGATCCGCACGAGATTTCCAATGTGCTCGGCGCGGAAGGCATCCGCTATTTCCTCGACTGCGCCGAGGCCATGCGCATGGATTTGCGCGTGCAGCTCTCGAGCTGCGTGCCGGCGACACATCTGGAGACGGCTGGTGCGGCGCTGGAGGCTGGCGACCTCACCCCGTTCATGGACCATCCCAAGGTGATCGGGCTCGCCGAGTTCATGAACTTCCCCGGCGTGCTGCATCGCGATCCCGGCTGCCTCGCCAAGCTGGAGGCGTTCTCACACCGGCATATCGACGGCCATGCGCCGCTGGTGCGCGGGCTCGACCTCAACGGCTATCTCTCCGCCGGCATCCGCACCGATCACGAGACCACGACCGCCGACGAGGCCCGTGAAAAGCTCGCCAAGGGCATGGCGATCCTGATCCGCGAGGGCTCGGTCTCAAAGGATCTGCACGCGCTGATCCCGCTGATCAGCCGCGACACCTCGCCCTTCCTCGCCTTCTGCACCGACGACCGCAACCCGCTCGACATCGCCGAGGAAGGTCATCTCGACTACATGATCCGCACCGCGATCGCGCATGGTGCCGACATCCTGGCGACCTATCGCATTGCGAGCCTGTCGGCGGCGCGGAATTTCGGCCTGTTCGATCGCGGCTTCATCGGCCCCGGCAAGCGCGCCGACATCGTGCTGGTCGACGATCTCGCCGCTTGCCGCGTCAAGCAGGTTTTCGCTGGCGGCAGGCTGGTCGAGGGCGAGCTATTCGAAGGCCGGAAGGCGGTCCCGCCCGTGGGCCTCGCCAGCGTTCGCAGCCGCAAGCTCGCGCCGGAGGATTTTGCGGTGAAGGCGCGCGACGGCGAGACGCCGGTGATCGGCGTCGTGCCGGGCCGGATCATCACCGAGCGCCTTTCGATGCGCCTGCCGGCGAAAGACGGCCTCGCCTTGCCCGATCTCGACCAGGACGCCGTCAAGGTCACGGTGATCGAGCGCCATGGCCGCAATGGTGGCACCGCTTCAGGCTTCGTCCATGGCTTCGGCATGAAGCACGGCGCCATCGCCTCCTCGGTCGGCCATGATAGCCATAATCTCTGCGTCGTCGGCGTCGACGAGGCCTCGATGGCGGCGGCGGCCAACCGGCTGATCGAGATCGGTGGCGGCTTCGCAGTGGCCGATGGCGGCAAGGTCGTGGCCGAGCTGGCGCTGCCCGTCGCCGGGCTGATGAGCGACCAGCCCTTCGAGACGGTGCGGCACGGGCTGGAAGGCCTGCGCGCAGCGGCAAAGGCGCTCGGCGTCGTGCTGGCCGAACCCTTCCTGCAGGTCGCCTTCCTGACCCTGCCGGTGATCCCGCATCTCAAGATCACCGACAAAGGCCTTGTCGATGTTGATCGATTCGATTTCGTTTGAGCTGCGCCGTCATTCTCGGGCTTGACCCGAGAATCTCGTAACGAGATCGCGCTGACTGGCGCCTCTTCCGGCCTGAGATGCTCGGGCGAAGCCCGAGCATGACGCGCCTTTTTCAGAGACTGACCTCGATTCCCTCCGCCCGCGCCTTGGCCCGCAGCCCATAGCGCCGCATGCCCGGCAGGCGCGTGCCCGGCTGCTCCTCGATCGCATGGGTCAGCAGCTTCATGCGCTCGGCGAACCAGTTGCCGCCCATGCTGGCCGGCTCGATGGCGAGGATGAGCTGTCCGGTGTCGGGCGGCCCGCCCTGGTCGTCGAGGAAGGACGAGGCTTGGAAGGCGAAGTGCGTTCCGACCAGCGCCGCGGCGAGGATCTCGACCATCATGGCCAGCGTCGCGCCCTTGGCGTCGCCGAGCGGGACCATGGTGCCGGCGATCGCCGCGGCCGGGTCGGTGGTCGGCCTGCCGGCGGCGTCGAGCGCCCAGCCCTCGGGGATTGGCTCGCCCTTCTGCCTGGCGGCGACGATCGGGCCGCGCGCCACCTTGGACAGGGCCATGTCGATCACCAGCGGCTCCCGGCCAGCCAGAGGCGCGGCGAAGGCGATCGGATTGGTGCCGAAGACCGGCTTGGCGCCGCCCCAGGGCGCCATCGCACCGGGCGTGTTGGCGAAGAGCAGCGCGACGAGCCCCTGCTCCGCCAGCCGCTCGACATGCAGGCCGGCGGCGCCGCAATGGTTGGAGCGACGGATCGGCGCGGCGGCAATGCCCTGCTTGCGGGCGATTTCGGGCAGTTCGATCACGGCGAGGTCGATCGCCGGATAGGCGAAGCCATGGGCGGCGTCGATCGCCAGCACGCCGGGCTTGGGCTGGCGCGCGATCGGCACGGCCTGGCCGTCGATCTTGCCAGCGCGCAGCATGGAGATGTAGGTCGGGACGCGCGACAGGCCGTGGCCCTTGAGCCCGTCCGCCTCGGCCATGACCAGCGCCAGCGCGACGGACGCCGCATTGGCTGGCGAGGCGCCGGCTTCGATGAAGAGATCCGCGACCTTCTGCTCGGCCGCTTCCAGCGAGAGCTTCGTCATGACCTGCCCTCCAGCGCGGCCATGACCCGCTCGGCGACGAGGCCGGAGACGCGGCCGTTCGATTCCACCGTATTGCCGGCGATATGCGGCGTCAGGATCAGATTGGGCGTGCCGGCGAATATCTTGGCGCCGTCGGCCTTGAGCGGCTCCTGCTCGAAGACGTCGAGCGCCGCTCCGCCAAGGCGGCCGCCCTTCAATGCTGCGACCAGCGCCGCCTCGTCCATGATGCCGCCGCGTGCGGCGTTGATCAGGATGGCGTCGGGCTTCATCTTGGCGAACGCCGCCTCGCCGATCAGTCCGCGCGTTTCGGGCGTCAGCGGCAGGTGGATCGAGATCACGTCGGAGGTCGACAGCAGCGCGTCAAGCTCGAGCTTCTCGATGCCCTGCCAGGCATCGCCAGCCGGGACATAGGGGTCATAAGCCGCAACGGTCATGCCGAGCGCCCTGGCGTGACGCGCCGCGTCGCGGGCGATCGCGCCGAAGCCGACCAGGCCCATGCGCTTGCCGGCGATCTCGCGACCGATCAGCTTGGTCTTCGGGAACTCGCCGGCGATCATCGCAGCATTGGCGAAATAGGCGCCGCGCAGCAACGTCATCGCCGTGCCGATCACATACTCGACAACCGACAGGCTGTTGGCGCCTGTCGCCGGGAAGACCTGGATGCCGCGGGCGGAGCAGGCCTCCATGTCGATATTGTCGAGCCCGACGCCGAGCCGGCCGACGACCTTGAGGTTCTTCGCACCGGCCAGCAGCGCGCCGCGAACCTGCGTCTGGTTGCGCACGATCAGCGCCGGGATGTCCATCACCAGCCGCGCGAGCTCGTCGGGCTTGCCGAAGAGATCGGGATCGTGATGGACGCTGTAGCGCGCCTTCAGCGCCGCCACCGCCGCCTCGTCCATGAATTCGGTGATGACGATGTCGGTCATGGCTGTTTCCACTGTGAGGTCCAGTCAGCCGAGCAGGATGATCCCGCCCGTGGCGACGATAAGAATGACGAGGCTGGTGCCGGTGACCACGGCGAGATGGCGCCAGCCGAGCCGGGCCATCGCCGCGATCGAAGTGCCGAGGCCGAGCGCCGCGATCGCGATCAGCAGGCCCCAGCGCGAGATTTCGAGCAGGATGTCGCGGATCGGCAGGTAGATGCTGGCGAGCCCTGCCTGTGTGCTCAGCACGCTGTTGATCAGGCACATGATCAGGAAGACGAAGGCGAAGACGGGGACCGGCACCTTGGCATCGCCATGGGTCTCGCCATGGCGGGTCAGCCACCAGCCGACGATCAGCACCGCGGGCAGCAGCAGGAAGACCCGGAACAGCTTGACGATGACAGCCGCGTTCGCGGCCTCGTCCGAGACCGCCTGGCCGGCGCCGACGACCTGGGCGACGTCATGGATGGTCGCGCCGAGCATGACGCCGGTCTGCTGCTGCGAGAGCCCGAGCCAGACGCAAAGCAGCGGATAGGCCAGCATCGCGACCGTGGCGAGCACGTTCATCGCGATCACGGTGAAGGCGGTGTCGGCGGCCTTGTTGCGATAATCGGGCACCACCGTTGCCGTGGCGAGCGCGGCCGAGGCGCCGCAGACGGCGGTGGCGACGCCGCCCAGCGCCCCGACGCCGGGCTCACGGCCGAGCAGCCGCGCCAGCACGAAGCCGGTGACGACGGTCACGACCATGGAGACGACGACGAGCAGAGCCGTACCGAGGCCGAGCGCGGCGATGTCGCCGAGCGCGACGCGCAGGCCGAGCAGTGCGATCGCCCAGCGCAGCAGCTTCTTGACGCAGAAGGTCATGCCCGGCTCGAAGCGCCTGGTATTGGCGATCGGGTGCAGGATCATGCCGATCACCAGCGCAATCACCACGGCCGGGATGCCGACGCGCCCGCCGGCGAGCTGCTTCAGCACAGGCTCGGCCAGGACGGAGGCGATCGCCACCGCTGCTGACAGGGCGATGCCCGGCGCGAGCCGCGCCAGCATGCCGCCCTTCGCCCCTTCCGTGAGTGTCACCATCAATCGAGCCTGATCAGGAAACGCAGATGCGGTTCGGTGCCGTAGCGCGGGTTGACGAAGGATTCGACGAAGACGCCGCCATTCTTCTCGATGACCCGACGCGAAGCATGATTGTCGGGATCGCAAGTGATCTCGACCTGCGTCAGGCCGACATCGCGCGCTTCATCGAGAATCAAGGCCAGCGCGTGCGTGCCATAGCCGCGGCCACGATGCGCCGGCAACAGCGTATAGCCGATATGTCCCAGCACATGCTCCGGCAATGCGGCCGTGCCCTCCTGCCAGCGCAGACTGATCGAGCCGACCAGCGGCTCGCCCGGCTGGTCGAGCGCGACGATCCAGCGCAAGCGATCCGGCAAACGCCTGACCTCGAGCCCATCGGGCAATCGGATCATCTCGCCCGGCCGAAGCAGCCAGGCAATGAACTCGTCCGGATCCTCCTCGATCCGGACGAGGTATTCGTCGCTGACGTCGCGCGAATTGTTCGGCGACCAGCCAGCGCGGAGCGCCGCAGAATAGGCCGGCAGCAGCGCGCGCGAAGGCCGGCGCAGGCCGACCCGCGCCTCCCTTCCGTCGCGATGCTGCGTTGCGGTGGTCATCAGTGCTCTAGGCGCTGCGGTATAGCTTGGTCATCGAGAACTCGCGATGGCCGAGCGCTTCGGCAGCTGTGAGGCGGCCATTCGCGGTACGCACGATGTTCTCGATCAGCGCGTCGCCGGCCTGCGGGATGGTCAGGTCACGGCGCAGGATACCGGAGACGTCGACGTCGATGTGCTCGGGCATGGTGCGCATCGTCTTCGGGTTGCCGGTGATCTTGATGACCGGGACGATCGGGTTGCCGATGACGTTGCCCTGCCCGGTCGGGAAGGTGTGCACGACATAGCCGCCAGCCGCCATCAGGGTCACGCATTCGGCGGCGGCCGACGAGGTGTCCATGTAGTAGAGGCCCGGACCCTTCTCCGGCGCCTGCGCCGGCTCGAGGATGTCGATGAACTTGCACTCGCGGCCGATCTTCTCGAGGTTGCCGAGCGCTTTCTCCTCGATCGTGGTCAGGCCGCCGGCGATATTGCCCTTGGTCGGCTGCGAATCGGAGAGGTCGTCGGTCTTGTGGGCCTCGATGACGTCGTCCTGATAGGCCTTCCACATCTTGTACCAGCGCTCGCCGACCTCCGGGGTCGCGGCGCGCGCCTTGCAGAGATGTTCGGCGCCGGTGATCTCCGAGGTCTCGCCGAAGACGCCGTAGACGCCGCGCGGGATCCACTTGTCGTACATGTTGCCGACGGTCGGGCAGGAGGACAGGCCCGTGGTGGTGTCCGATTCACCGCATTTGGTCGAGACCCAGAGCTCCTCGATGCCGCACTTTACGCGCTGCAGCTCTGTCGCCCACTGCACGAACTCCTTGGCGACATAGGAGGCCTTGGCGATGGTGGCGATGTCGCCATGACCCTCGATGCCGAAGCCGACCACCGGCTTGCCGGTCTTGGCGATGCCGTCGACGACGCGCTTGGTCCAGCCGTCCTCGATGCCGATGACGATGACGGCGGCAACGTTCGGGTTCGAGCCGGTGCCGATCAAGGTGCGGAAATGGACTTCCAGATCCTCGCCGAACTGCAGGCGGCCATAGGCATGCGGGATGGCGAGCGTGCCCTTGATGTTGTTGGCGACGGCCTCGCAGGCGGCGTTGGAGAGATCGTCGAGCGGCAGCAGCAGCACATGGTTGCGCACGCCGACGCGGCCATTCTCGCGGCGCCAGCCCATGAAGGAATCGAGGCTGCGGCCGGTTGGGCGCTTGACGAAGGGCGTCTTGAACTCGGGGGCCTCGATCTTGCGGCCCTTCACCCGGGCGAGCTTGCCTTTGACGAGGTCGAAATTGGCGACGATGGAGGACATTGGCGTTTCCTGGATGTTGGGGCTCGACCTAGCGGGAGCCCTGGGATCGGAATGGGCTAAGACCGGCGCTCACCAGCGCTTGGTCTTGGCATTGTGGACGTGGAGATGCTCGCCCTTGCCGACGTCGGCGATGGCCTTGCCGATGTCCTGGCCGTATTTCCAGATCGTATCGCCCTTCTTGATGTCCTTGAGCGCGACCTTGTGGCCGATCGGGATGTCCATCTTGGCGGCGAGGCGGAAGTCAGAATTGTCGTGGGTGACGACACAGAGCATGTCGGTCCCAGCCTTCAGGCCCTCGACGACGACGACACCGACCGTGTCCTTCTTCTCGTGCACCAGCAGATGCGGCTTGCTCATGGCTGATATCCCTGACCGTTTCCCGTGATCTTCACGCCGTGACCCAATTCGTGAAATCGGGCTCGACGCGGCTGCGCTCAAGTCTTATATAAGACATATGAGTGTGCACAAGCTCGAAATCGCAGGGCAGTCCCGCGAGCCCGATACGCCGGAGACGCTGGGCTTCCGGCCGCTCTACCGGCAGGTGAAGGCGATCTTCGTGCGCAGGCTCATGGATGGCGTCTGGGCGCCCGGCGCGATTTTGCCGAGCGAGGGCCAGCTCGCCGCCGAGATCGGCGTCAGCCAGGGCACGGTGCGCAAGGCGCTCGACGAGCTCGCCGCCGAGAACCTCGTGGTGCGGCGCCAGGGCCGCGGCACCTTCGTCGCCGAGCATGACGAGCGCCGCATCCTGTTCCAGTTCTTCAAGCTGGCGCCGGACCAGGGCGAACCGCGTTTTCCAGACAGCGTCGTGCTTTCGGTGACAACCGCCCTCGCGGACGAGGCCGAGCGCGCAGCACTCGACCTCGCCGAGGATACCGCCGTCATCCGCATCCGCCGGCAGCGCGCCTTCGATGGCGCTCCCCTGATCGTCGAGACGCTCAGCCTTCCGCAGCAGCTCTTCCCGGGGCTGGAGAACGGGCCGATCCCGAACAATCTCTACAGCCTCTATGCCGGCCATTATGGCATCACCATCGCCAATGCGCGCGAACGGCTGAAGGCAGTGGCGCTCTCCCCGGAAGATGCCGCCGCGCTTGGAGCTGCTGCCGGCGAGCCGGCCCTGCAGATCGATCGCATCGCCCTGTCGCTCGACGGCACGCCCGTCGAGCGCCGGCTCAGCCTGTGCCTGACCCAGGAGGTTCACTACCTCTCAGATCTGCGCTGAGCCGTCTCCGGATCACCAGTTCGTTGAAGCGCCAATCATCGCTATCGGCGCAACATCAGTTTGTTGTCGAATCTTCTTAAAGTTTCGCTCGAAATCGAGCGAGCCACGCTCGATGACCAAGAACCACGAGATTTCGACCAAGCCGACGCAGAGCGGCCGCCCTATTGGAGGAAACGAATGATCGCGCATGTCCGCAGATTCCTCATGACGCGCCGCGGCGCCCTGGCAGGCTTGGCCCTGCTTGGACTAGGCACAGCTGCCCCGGCGCAAAGCTTCCCGACCAAACCGATCACCCTGATCGTGCCTTTCGCCGCCGGCGGCCCCAGCGATGTGATCGCTCGCCTGCTCGGCGAGCATATGGGCCGCACGCTCGGCCAGCAGGTCATTGTCGAGAACATCGCCGGTGCCGGCGGCACGGCCGGCGCCAAGCGCCTCGTCGCGGCCGATCCGGACGGGCACACCCTGCTGATCCACCACCTCGCCCTCGCCGCGGCGCCGGCGCTCTACGCCAATCTCGGCTACGACACGCAGACCGCCTTCGCACCGGTCGGCCTCGTCAACACCGGGCCGATGGTCATCGCCGGCAAGCTCGCTTTGCCTCCGGTCGACGGCAAGGCCTTCTTCCCCTACGCCAAGCAGCAGGCCGAGAAGCTCACCGTCGCCCATGCCGGCGTCGGCTCGAACGCGCATCTGTGCGCCGTGCTGATCTCACAGGCACTGGGCGTCAAGCTCGCCCAGGTCGCCTATCGCGGCACGGGGCCGGCGATGAACGACCTCGTCGGCGGGCAGGTCGACGTGCTCTGCGACCAGTCGACCACGGCGGTGCCGCAGATCCAGTCCGACAAGATCCGCGCCTATGCCGTGACCTCGCCGGAGCGCCTCGGCGTGCTGCCGAACGTTCCGACCTCGCGCGAAGCCGGCACCGAGATCGACATGACGATCTGGCACGGGCTTTACGCGCCGAAGGGCACACCGGCCGCAGCGCTCGACAAGCTCAACGGCGCGCTGCAAGCGGCGTTGAAGGACCCGACCGTGCTCGAGCGCTTCAAGTCGGTCGGCACCAGCGCCTTCCCGAGCGCCGAATGGACGCGTGAGGCCCATGCCAAGCGCTTTGCCGCCGAAGTTGCCAAATGGGGAACGGCGCTGAAGGCTGCCGGGTTGACGCCGCAGAACGCCAACTAGACCTGGGCTGGGCCGCTCGCCTCTACGGGCGGCCCGTGCTACCGGCCACGGATGGCCACCAATCTCGTCGACCTCGACCAGTTCCTCGCCCTGCCCGAGCACGCACGCCTGCTCGGGCTGGACCTTGGCACCAAGACGATCGGGCTCGCTTTGTCCGATGTCGAACGCCGGATCGCGACGCCGCTGGAGACGATCCAGCGCATCAAGTTCCGCCAGGATGCTGCGGCGCTGCTGAAGGTGGCGGAGAAGCATGCGATCGCCGGTCTGGTGATCGGCCTGCCGCTCAATATGGACGGAACGGAGGGTCCGCGGGTCCAGTCGACCCGCGCCTTCGTGCGCAATCTCGCGCCGCTGACGGCGCTGCCGATCGTGTTCTGGGACGAGCGGATGTCGACGCTTGCCGTCACCCGTACCCTGCTCGACGCCGATGCCTCGCGCGCCCGGCGCGCGGCCGTCGTCGACAAGATGGCCGCCGCCTATATCCTGCAGGGCGCGCTCGACCGGCTCGCCCGTCTCGGATCGGACGGGGGCGAGCCGGAGGATGGCTGGGCTACGGAATGACGTAGCCGCGCTTGATCGCCTTCTTCTGCGCGTCGCGATGGTTCTTGATCGCGCGCTTCTGATCGTCGATGCTCATGCCCGCCATCGGGTTGCTGGGATTGGGGCCGCGCCGATAGCCGCCACCGTCCTGGCCATAGCGCCGGTCGTCGCGTCCATAACTACGGTCATCACGCCCATAACCACGGTCGTCGCGACCATAGCCCCGGTCACGCCGGCCCTGATCGTAGCCCCGGTCGTAGCCTCGGTCAGAGCCTGCGTCATAGCCACGGCGGCGGCCATAACCGTCATCGGAATAGTACTGGGCCATCGCCGCACCGGAGCAGAGCACCGCCAGGGCGGCCGCAGCGCAACCGGACAGCAGCGTCTTGAGCGAGGATTTCATCGTCTTTCTCCAAGGCGACGGCTCCGGGAGCGGAACCGCGAGTTCCCATACGCCGTGAAAAGGGCCACTCCCGTCATGCGACGGAAGCGACCCTTCTAAGCCTAGGCGGCAGGCGTTCAGAATTGATTAAGGCTGTTTGTCCGGGCCGGTGCTCAGCGATAGCTGCCGCCGGCAGGGTCGCGGATGTTGTCGGGGACGTAGTAGCGCGGCGCGTAGTAGCGGCGCGGCGCCACATAGACCGGCTCGTCATAGTAGCCATCGTCATAGCCATAGACCGGCTCGGCATAGGCCGGACGGCTGGCCGCTATCGCCGCCGCACCGAGGATGCCGAGGCCGACGCCGGCCGCGATCGCCGCGCCGCGATTGCCGCCGCGCCAGCCGCGACGATAATACTGCGAATAATCGGCCTGCGCCGCATCGAGGCGGCTCTTGTCGAAGCCGACCGGACGGGTCTCGCCCGCCATGACAGGCGTCAGGCCTGCCGCCAGAACGCTGCCGGTGACGGCGAGCGTCACGAGGAAGCGGCTCTTTCCGAAAACTGACATGGCAATCTCCTTTCGGCGGATCACCGCCCTGGCGCCTGATCTAGCTCGCCCCGGTTGAACCGGGCCTGAACCAATCGCGGCCAAATTGCGACCGATGATCAACGCGCCATGCCTAAAACTGTTCCTCCCGAGAAATTTATTACACGCAGTGATTGCATTTCTGCAGATCGAGTAGCAAGAATAGCGTCGTCGAACGCCGGTTCGTTTCCTGCAATTAATGCGGCCACGGGGGTGGGCGAGATGAGGAAAGCAACATCACGGCGAATCAAGGAGGATAAAATCTATCAGGATGACAATCGGTTGCCCCGAGTTTCCGGTATCGGCCGCAGGGTTTCGGCCTCGCCCGGCCCGCACAATATGGACGCGCTGGCGCGCATGCAATTGGAAGTTGCATCCTACATCGAGGAGATCAGCATCGAGCTCGGCGCGATGGCCCGGGCAGCGCAGCTCAGCAGCCTCGCTTATTTCGTCGAGATGACGCGGCTGGAAGCTGCGATCAATCGCCGGACCTGCCAATTGCAGCTCGGCGAAACGGCCGATCCCGACATCTAGCCGTAGGCATCCGGCTTTTGCAGATTATTAAACTATAGGTTGCAAAAATTTGAATAAGCAACCTGACGGGAGTGCCCGATGCCGGCTCCTCCGACGACCGCCTACCCTCGCAGCGACCTCCTCTTCTCGCAAGGTCGGCAGGTCTACGGCGAACCCGAAACTCTGGCCTTGCAGCTGCTCGTCGAGAAACGGGCCCGCCAGCGTGATCTGCAGCGCGACATCGCCGTCAAGGCGGCGAGGACGCTCGCCGAACTCAGCGACCAGGCCCGCGCCGCCGATCTCGACCTGCTCGTGACCTTCCTGGAGCTCGCGGCAGCGGAGGCAGAGCGCGAGCGTTGCCGCTGGGGCGAAACCACGGGCTGATCACCCGGCCCTCGTGCTCACGCTGACCGTGAGAGCGCACCTCCGGCATGGCGCTGCACCATGCCTTCCAGTTCCAGCTCCAGCAGGATGCGGCTGACCTCGCGCGCCGGCTGGCCGCTGGCGCGAACGAGATCGTCCAGCACCATGGGCGTCGCTCCGATCAGGTCGAGCAGGCGTCGACGGGGAGCATCTTCGACCTGCCCCTCCTGCGCCATGGGCTCGCGCTCGAGCTCGAGCTTCGGGGCCGGCAGGACTTCAGGCAGATCGAGTTCATCCCAGAGCGCTTCCTTTCGACGCTCCGTACCGGCCTCTTCGCGTGCCAGAATGGGCGCAGACCCGAACAGGTCGCCCTGCCGGAGCATCGGCGCGAGTACATCGACGACATGCGCCGTCTCGGCGCAGAGGATCGCGCCTTCGCGAATCAGGTGGTTGCCGCCCTCGGCGCGCGGATCGAGCGGCGAACCCGGCACGGCGAAGACCTGGCGCCCCTGTTCATTGGCGAAGCGGGCGGTGATCAGCGAGCCGGATTTGCGCGCGGCTTCGACCACCACCGTCCCTAGCGCCAAGCCCGAGACGAGCCGGTTGCGTCGCGGAAAATCACGCCCACGCGGCACCCAGCCGAGCGGCATCTCGCTCAGTGCGGTGCCACGCCCGCGGATGCGGTCCAGCAAGGGGATGTTCTGCGGCGGATAGACCTCGTCGAGGCCGCCGGCCAGTACGGCGATCGTGCCGCTCTCCAGGCTCGCCTGATGTGCGGCCGTGTCGATGCCGCGCGCCAGCCCGGAGACGACGACGAAGCCGGCCTCGCCCAGTTCGCGCGCCAGCGTCGCGGTGAACTTGAGCCCGGCAGCGGACGCATTGCGCGAGCCGACCAGGGCGACGCAGGGTCGATTGAGCACCGCCGGGTCGCCCTCGATCGCGATCAATGGCGGAGCCGAATCGATCGCCTGCAGCGGCACTGGATAGGCCGCCTCGCCGAGCGCAATCAGATGGGAGCCGCGCCGGCGCAGCGCCTCGAACTCACGCTCGGCCTCGGGTGGCGTGCACAGCCTGAGCGTCCGCCCGGCCTGCCGGCCTAGCTCAGGCAAGGCGTCGAGCGCGCCACCAGCACCGCCGAAGCGGTTGACCAGGGTGCGGAAAGTGCGCGGGCCGATGCTCTCGCTGCGGATGAGACGGAGCCAGTCGAGGCGTTGCCGGTCGTCGAGAGCGAAACCGGCCATCGCCATTCAGCCCTTCTGTCCGATCTTGCCCTCGCGACCGGAGAGCAATCTCGCAATGTTCTCGCGGTGCATAAACCAGAGCAGTAGCGCGAGGATCGCCATCAGCCCGGCCGCCTGGACATCACGAATCCAGAACCAGAGCAGCAGCGGCGTCAGCAGGCTCGCGATCAGGGCCGAGAGCGAGGAATACTTGGTCAGATAGGCGATGCTGAGCCAGATTGCGGCGAAGATCAGCGCGATCGACCATTTCAGCCCGATCAGGATGCCGAGGAAGGTCGCGACGCCCTTGCCGCCCTTGAAGCGCAGCCAGACCGGAAAGAGATGGCCGATGAAGGCGCCGAGGCCGGCAGCCAGCGCCGCGCTCTTGCCGCCGAGGAGCCAGCCGGCGAGCAGCACCGCGGCAGTGCCCTTCAGCATGTCGCCAAGCAGCGTCAGCGCCGCGAGCTTCTTGTTGCCGGTGCGCAGGACGTTGGTGGCGCCGATATTGCCGGAGCCGATCGTGCGCAGATCCGGGCCGCCGGACAGCCGGGTTAGGATGATGCCGAAGGGGATCGAACCGAAGAGATAGCCGAGGACGAGCGCGGCAATCCCCATCGGGCCTGAAAACGCCCAAGCGAACGCCTCAGCCATGTAATCTCCCCTGCCCGCCTTGGTTGAGCTTAAGCTGCTTCGCCGCGATAGACCACCCGGCCGCCGACCCAGGTCGCCTGCACGATTCCCTGCAGCCGCGCCTCATCGAAGGGCGAGTTCTTGGCGCGCGATTTGAGCTTGCGCTTGTCGACGACGAAGGGTGCGTCGATGTCGATCAGAGCGAGGTCGGCCGGTGCGCCTATCGCAAGTCGACCGCAGCCAAGGTCCAGCAGTTCAGCCGGCCGGCTCGACAGGGCTGCGAACAGCGAGGCAAGCCCGATCTGCTCGCCGTGATAGAGCCTGAGCGCCGCCGGCAGCAAAGTCTCGATGCCGAGCGCGCCGTTGGCGGCCTCGGCGAAGGGCTGGCGCTTGGTCTCGACGTCCTGCGGATCGTGGTCGGAAACGATGACGTCGATCAGACCCTCGGCCACGGCCTCGATCATCGCCAGTCGCTCGTCCTCGTGCCGCAGCGGCGGCGAGACCTTGCAGAAGGTGCGGTACTCGCCGACATCGTTCTCGTTCAGGCAGAGATTGTTGATCGAGACGCCGCAGGTGACGTTGAGCCCGTCTTCCTTGGCCCGACGGATCAGCACGAGCGAATCCGAGCAGGAGACCATGGCGGCGTGGTAGCGGGCGCCAGAGGCGCGGGCGAGGCGCAGGTCGCGTTCCAGCATTACCGTCTCGGCCTCGTGCGGGATGCCGGGCAGGCCCTTGCGGCTGGCGAACTCGCCCTCGTTCATCACGCCGGTACCGCGCAGGTCGGGATCCTCGACATGGTTGATCAGCAGCGCGTCGAAGTCGCGGGCGTAGATCATGGCGCGGCGCATGAGCTGGGGGTTGCGCACGCCGTTGGCGCCGTCGCTGAAGGCGACCGCACCGGCTTCGAGCAGCAGGCCGAACTCGGTGATCTCCTTGCCGTGCAATCCCTTGGTGAGCGCCGCCGCCGGCAGGACATTGACGATCGCCTTGTCGCGGGCGCGGCGCTTGATGAAGTCGATGACGGAGGGATCGTCGATCGGCGGATCGGTGTCGGGGCGGCAGATCACGGTGGTGACACCGCCGGCCGCGGCCGCCTGCGACCCGGTGCCGAGCGTCTCGCGGAATTCGGCGCCGGGCTCGCCGAGGAAGGCGCGCAGGTCGACGAGGCCGGGCGCCAACACGAGGCCCTGGCCGTCCTCGATCGCGATATCGGCCGGCAGTTCCGGACGGTCGCCGCCCCAATGGACGTCGGCAATCAGCCCGTCGCGGATCAGAACGCTGCCGACGCCTTCGCGGCCGGAGGCGGGATCGACCAGCCGCGCACCGAGGATCGCACAGCCGCTAGTTTGCTCGCTGCTGTCAGCCATCGCTACGCTCGACCTCGTTCATGCGCTCGCGGCGCTGCGTGAAAACATAATGCCAGAATCCGACCAGCCCCCAGATGCCGACGCACAGGAGCGCGCCGAGCAGCACGATCAGCCAAGTCCAGGCCGAACGTGGCTCGGCATAGATGAAGCCGGCCATGACCAGGATATAGAGGCCAACGAAGACAATCCGGGCCCGGTGCATCTGTCGCAGCAGCCAGGCGAGGAAGAGCTCCATCGGGCTCAGCCATTTGGGAGATGCTGCGCAAGCGCATCGAGCACTGCCATGCGCACGGCGACGCCCATCTCGACCTGCTCGCGGATCAGCGACTGGGCGCCGTCCGCCACCTCGGACGAGATCTCGACGCCGCGGTTCATCGGGCCAGGATGCATGACGAGCGCGTCCGGCGCCGCCAGCGAGAGCTTGTCGCGATCGAGCCCGAAATAGCGGAAATATTCCTTCGAGGACGGCACGAAGGCGCCGTTCATGCGCTCGAGCTGGAGGCGCAGCATCATGACGATGTCGACGCCCTCCAGCCCCTTTTTCATGTCGCGGAAGACCTCGACGCCCATGCGCTCGACACCAGCCGGCAGCAGGGTCGAGGGCGCGATCAGGCGAACCTTGGCGCCAAGCGCGCTGAGCAGGATGATGTTGGAGCGGGCGACGCGCGAATGCACGATGTCGCCACAGATCGCGACGGTCAGCCCGGCGATGCGCCCCTTGTTGCGCCGGATCGTCAGCGCGTCGAGCAGCGCCTGTGTCGGGTGCTCATGGGCGCCGTCGCCGGCGTTGACGACCGAGCAGTCGACCTTGCGGGCGAGCAGATTGACCGCGCCGGCCGCGTGATGACGAACGACCAGGATGTCGGGCCGCATCGCGTTCAGCGTCGCAGCGGTGTCGATCAGCGTCTCGCCCTTCTTCACCGATGAGGAGCCGACCGACATATTCATGACGTCGGCGCCGAGGCGCTTGCCCGCGAGCTCGAAGGAGGCTTGCGTGCGCGTCGAGGGCTCGAAGAACAGGTTGATCTGGGTGCGGCCGCGCAGCGTCGCCGTCTTCTTCTCGATCTGCCGCGAAAGCGCGACATAGGTCTCGGCGCGCTCTAGCAGCGCCTCGATATCCAAATGGGACAGCCCCTCGATCCCGAGGAGATGCCGGTGCGGATAGAGCGGAGCGGTCGATGTCATTTGAAGACCGCTGTTTAGGGGCGAGTCGTGGCCGGCGCAAGGCAGCGTGCATGTTCTCTGTGGGTCATTCGGCCTTCAAAGCGTAGACATGCGCCTCGCCCGGGAACTGGTGACTGCGCACCTCGGCGGCATAGGTTCGCACCGCCTCGCGCGCCTGGCCGGCGAGATCGCCATAGGCCTTGACGAATTTCGGCACGCGGCCGGTGAGGCCGAGCATGTCGTCGAGGACGAGCACCTGCCCGTCGCAAGCCGCGGACGCGCCGATGCCGATCGTCGGGATCGTGATCCTCTCGGTGATCTCTACTGCCAGTGGCTCGGCCACTGCCTCGACCACCAGGGAAAAGGCGCCTGCATCGGCGATCGCCGTGGCGTCGGCGATGAACGCCGGCCATTCCGCCTTGCTGCGCCCTTGTGCCTTGTAGCCGCCGAGCGTGTTGACCGCCTGCGGCGTCAGGCCGACATGGCCCATCACCGGCACGCCGCGCTCGACGAGGAAGCGGACTGTCTCAGCCATGCGCTGGCCGCCTTCGAGCTTCACGGCGCCGGCGCCGGTCTCCTTGAGCAGCCGGGCAGCGTTGCGGAAAGCCTGTTCGCGGCCTTCCTCATAGCTGCCGAAGGGCATGTCGATCACGACGAGTGAACGCGTCGTGGCGCGCGTCACGGCCTGGCCGTGCAGGCTCATCATCTCCAGAGTGACGGGGACGGTGCTGTCGAGCCCGTAGACGACCATGCCGAGCGAGTCGCCGACCAGGGCGATGTCCGAGACCTCGTCGACGATCCTCGCCATCGGCGCCGTATAGGCGGTCAGGGCGACGAGCGGCTCGCCGCCCTTGCGCCCGCGGATATCGAGCGAGGTCAGGCGGCTTGTCCGGTTCTGCGATGACATGCGGGATCTCCTGACATACATCAAAAACAGCGTTGGCTGGTGACCTAGCCTGACCACCCTGCCCTCGAAAAGCAGAATCGGGTTTGACAGGACCGGCCGCGTGAACCACTTTCGCGCGCAATCCCGAACCGCTATCAACGCGCCCCGCGCCAAGTTCGGCGAGGCTGGCATACCAATGCCGCCCCCGCTCCTTGCCTACGAGATCGAAAGCGTCATGAAGCTCCTCGTCGTCGAGTCGCCGGCCAAGGCCAAGACGATCAACAAGTATCTGGGCTCCGACTACGAGGTCATCGCCTCGTTCGGGCACATTCGCGACCTGCCCGCGAAGGATGGCTCGGTCGATCCCGAGAACGACTTCGCCATGCTGTGGGAGACCGAGGGGCGCGGCGCCAAGCAGGTCGCCGAGATCGCGCGGGCGGCGAAGAACGCCGAGAAGGTCATCCTCGCAACCGACCCGGATCGCGAGGGCGAGGCGATTTCCTGGCATGTGCTGGAAGCACTGAACCAGAAGCGTGCGATCAAGGGCATCCCGGTCGAGCGCGTCACCTTCAACGCCGTGACCAAGGACGCCGTGCAGAAGGCGCTGGCCAATCCGCGCCCGATCGACCAGGCGTTGGTCGACGCCTATCTCGCCCGCCGGGCGCTGGACTATCTCGTCGGCTTCACGCTCTCGCCGGTGCTCTGGCGCAAGCTGCCCGGCGCCCGCTCGGCTGGACGCGTCCAGTCGGTCGCGCTGCGCCTGGTCTGTGACCGCGAGCGCGAGATCGAGGCCTTCCGGGCCCGCGAATACTGGTCGCTGGTCGCGACGCTCGCGACCCAGAGCGGCGCGACCTTCGATGCCCGCCTCTCCGGCGCCGACGGCAAGAAGATCACCCGGCTCGACATCGGCACGGGCGAGGAGGCGCAAGCCTTCAAGACCGCACTGGAGACCGCGCGCTTCTCGGTCGCCGAGGTCGAGGCCAAGCCGGTCAAGCGCCATCCGCAGCCGCCCTTCCAGACCTCGACCTTGCAGCAGGAGGCCTCGCGTAAGCTCGGCATGGCGCCGGCCCGCACCATGCAGGTCGCCCAGCGCCTCTATGAAGGCGTCGACATCGGCGGCGAGACCGTCGGCCTGATCACCTATATGCGTACCGACGGCGTCGACATGGACGGCTCGGCGATCGCGGCGGCGCGCCGCGTCATCGGCAAGGAATTCGGCGACAATTACGTGCCGGGCGTGCCGCGCAAGTACACCGTCAAAGCCAAGAACGCGCAGGAAGCGCACGAGGCGATCCGCCCGACCGATCTCGGCCGCCTGCCGGCCATGATCGCGCGCCATCTCGAGCCGGAGCAGGCCAAGCTCTATGAGCTGATCTGGAAGCGCACCATCGCCAGCCAGATGGAATCGGCCTCGATCGAGCGCACTACGGTCGACATCGCCGCCCAGGTCGGCGCCCGCGCGCTCGAACTGCGCGCCACCGGCCAGGTCGTGCTCTTCGACGGCTTCCTGACTCTCTATCAGGAGAGCCGCGACGACGAGGAAGACGAGGACAGCAAAAAGCTGCCCGCGATGAAGGCTGGCGATCCGCTGGAGAAGCGCGCCATCGCCGCCGACCAGCATTTCACCGAGCCGCCGCCGCGCTTCTCGGAAGCGAGCCTGGTCAAGCGCATGGAAGAGCTCGGCATCGGCCGGCCCTCGACCTATGCCGCGACGCTGGCAACGCTGCGTGACCGCGAATATGTCCGCATCGAGAAGAAGCGCCTGGTGCCCGAGGACAAGGGCATGCTGGTCACTGCGTTCCTCGAGTCCTTCTTCAAGCGCTATGTCGAGTTCGACTTCACCGCCAGCCTGGAGGAGAAGCTCGACCTGGTCTCCAGCGGCGATGTCGACTGGAAGGCGCTGCTGCGCGAATTCTGGGACGAGTTCACCAAGTCGATCGGTGAGACCAAGGAATTGCGCGTCGGCGACGTGCTGGAAGCACTGAACGGCATCCTGGGCGAGCACGTCTTCCCGCCGCGCGCCGATGGCGGCGATCCGCGCAGCTGCCAGGTCTGCGGCACCGGCACCCTCTCGCTCAAGCTCGGCAAGTTCGGCGCCTTCGTCGGCTGCTCGAACTATCCGGAATGCCGCTTCACCCGCCCGCTCAGCGCCTCCGCCGCCGACGGCGAAGCCTCGGCCGAGGGCGGGCAGGTCGTCAACGGCGTGCGCACGCTCGGCAAGGATCCCGTCACCGATCTCGAGGTCACCGCGCGCGAAGGCCGCTTCGGCCCCTATATCCAGCTCGGCGATGGCGAGAAGCCGAAGCGTTCGAGCCTGCCCAAGGGCGAGACCGTCGGCTCGCTGACGCTGGAAAAGGCGCTCGCTCTGCTCTCGCTGCCGCGCGAGGTGGCCAAGCATCCAACGAGCGGCGAGCCGATCCTCGCCGGCATCGGCCGCTACGGGCCTTACGTCCAGCACGGCAAGACCTACGCCAATATCGACAAGGACGACAATATCCTCGACATCGGCGCCAACCGGGCGATCGACCTGGTCGTCGCCAAGGAGAGCGGCGCCGGCGGCCGTCGCTTCGGCAGTGCCGCGGCGACACCGGGGCGCGATCTCGGCGAGCACCCGCAGGGCGGCAAGATGGAGGTCAAAGCCGGCCGCTACGGCCCCTATGTCGCCTGGGGCAAGGTCTTCGCCACCTTGCCGAAGACGATGGCTCCGGAGAGCATCACCGCCGAGCAGGCGATCGAGCTGGTCAACGCCAAGGCGGCAGCCGGCGGCGGCTCGAAGAGCAAGGCGAAGGCGCCTGCCAAGAAGCCGGCGGCGGCCAAGAAGGCTCCAGCGAAGGCCAAGACCGCCAAGGCCAAGAAGGCCGGCGCAACCGAGGGCTGAGACCGCTCGCGCGGCCTGTCGCGTCATTCCGGCGGAAGCAAAAGCCAGAATGACGCTTCAATCGGTTGAAGTGCTTTGACGCCGATCGCGGTTAACTCCGGATTCAAGGCCGCCGAGTACCCTGCGGCGCCGCATAAAAAACAGCGGCCTGCGAGGGGACATCATGAAATCCATCAGGACCCAGATTCTGGGGCTGATCGCGATTGTCGCGGCCGGCGCCTTGGTTGCACTCGGCTGTGCCTTGCTGGCGATGACCCGCATCGACACGATGAACGACCGTTCGTCGCAGCAGAACCACATCGCCCTCGCCGCCGAACGGCTCAATGCCGCGGTCAATCTGGTCGTCGCCGATTCCTACCTCGTCTACACCGCCCGCAACCCGCATTTCGCCGGCATCGCCGCGACGACGATCGAGGGCGGCCTGACCAGGGTCGAGGAGCGCCGCAAGGATCTCGCCAAACTCATCCCTCCGGCCGAGCGCGAGCGCATGGAGAAGATCAGCGCGCTGATCAGCGAATTCGTCGCCATCCGGCTGGAGACGACGCGCATGGTCCGCGAGATCTCGGCCCGCGCGGCGGAAGCCTGGGGCAACAGCGACGCCAGCAAGAAGAACCGCGCGACGCTGCAGGAAGAGCTCACGTCGCTGAGCAGCTTCAACGAGACCCTCGCCAACGAGGTCGATACGGCCTCCAGCGCCTTCTCGGGGCAGGTGCGGACCTGGCTGCCGGTCGCGCTGGTCGTGGTGCTCGGCGGTGCGATCTTCGGCGCGCTGGTCTTCTCGCGGCGTTCGATCATCCGTCCTCTCGTCGACCTCGGCGGCACGATGAGCCGCCTGACCGCGGGCGAGACCCAGATCGAGGTGCCGCACACCAAGCGCCGCGACGAGATCGGCGAGATGGCCCGGGCGGTCTCCGTCCTGCGCCAGAGCACCGAGCAGGTCGCGCTGCTGCAGGAGCAGGAACGCGCCGCCTCCGCAGCCCGAATCCGCTCGGCCGATGCGATGGCCTCGGTGGTGTCGGATGTCGGCGAGGTCGTCGCAGCAGCGGCTGCCGGCGATTTCTCGGCCCGGCTGCAGATCGAGCATGGCGACGAGCAGATGCAGAAGCTGGTCGCCGGGATCAACGAGATCAATGCGGTAGTCGACAACGCCACCACGGAATTCGTCGCGGTGCTGCAGGCTCTGGCTGCCGGCGATCTGACCCATCAGGTGCCGACCGCCTATCGCGGCCGCTTCGCCGAATTGAAGGACGCGATCAACGAGACGCTGGCGCGCCTCTCGGCGACGGTCGGCACGATCCAGACCATGTCGGCCGATGTCGGCCTGTCGGCGCGCGAGATCAACATGGGCGCCGACGATCTCTCCAAGCGGACGGAAGAACAGGCTTCCTCGCTGGAAGAGAGTGCCGCGACGACGGAGCAGCTCGCCGCTTCGGTGAAGGCTGCCGCTCAGGCGGCCCAGCAGGCGGTGCGCCAGGCCGGAGAGGCGATGCAGGTGGCGCAGGCCGGCGGCAACATCGTCACCGACGCGGTCTCGGCGATGGAGCGGATCGAGCAGGCCTCGAAGAAGATCTCCGACATCACCCGCGTGATCGACGACATCGCCTTCCAGACCAACCTGCTGGCCCTCAACGCCGCGGTGGAAGCCGCCCGCGCCGGCGACGCCGGCAAGGGCTTCGCGGTGGTCGCTTCGGAGGTCCGCTCCCTGGCGCAGCGCTCGGGTGAGGCGGCGAAGGACATCACCGGCTTGATTTCCTCCTCGAACACCGAGGTCGAGGCCGGCGTGAAGCTGGTCCGCCAGGCCGGCGACGCGCTGACCCGCATCGTCTCGGCCTCGCAGAGCGTCCAGGCCACCGTCTCGGAGGTCGCGGCCGCCTCGAGCGAGCAGGCCAACGGCATCGAGGAGATGAGCCAGACCGTCGCGCATATGGACGAGATGACCCAGGCGAACGCGGCCCTGGCCGAGCAGAGCGCCGCCTCGGCCGGCGCGCTGTCGAGCAAGATCGGCGAACTCAACGCCCTGGTCGCCGGCTTCCGGACCAATGAGAGCGCTGCGGCGCTGTCGCATCAGCCGGCTGCATTTGAGTTGGCTGGCGCATCTGAACCCGGACGCCTGCAGCAACTGGCTGAAGCCGCCTTTGCTCAGCAGAGACCGGCACCGCGTCGCGAACGTGTTGTAACCGCCCCTATGCCGGCCCCTGCCCGCAAGGTCGCCAACGCTCGCGGCGGCGACGCAGGTTGGGAAGAGTTCTGAAACAGATTTTTGGTGCGGGGCCTGCGGGAATTCCGCGGCCCTGCTCGCTGTTGAGACGAGAATGAAGAGGGCCGGCTTCGCGCTAGCCCTTTCGTTTTGTCAGCGCCGCCTGATGCGCTGAAGGTGGCAGACCTTCACCCGCCCGCCCCTGCCGTCCGATCGCCAGGTGCAGCCGGGATTGCGCGGCCGGCCTTCATGGATGTGGTAGACCCCGCGGTTCCGGCGATCGAAGCGCTGGTTCGAGACATCGTTCCCGCCGACGCGGACATTGTTGCCGAAACGCACTTCGGCGGCGGCTGGAGCAGCCACCGCCAGAGGAAGCACCAACGCAGCAAGCGCCAGCACGGATGTCGCAAGATGGACCGGCCTCGTCATCCGCCGATCAGAGCAGCCGCGCTCCAGCGGCGCAAGGCCGGCAGGGCGTTCAGCCCCGCCCGCCCACGACGACCAGTTGCTTGATCTCGCCGCGCAGGAAGGACTGCAGGAAGCGGTCATAGTCCTTCACCGAGACGCAGCCATTCGAGTCGCCACGCGGCCCGAGCAGGTAGTTGTGCACCAGCAGACCGGCGCGGCCGAAAATCTTGCCGCTGCCGCCGACCGGATGCATGCGGATGGCGCGCACGCCGTGGAACAGAGCCTCGCGCTCAGTCAGATTGTAGACATGCGGCGGCGTCGGCCCCTTCATCCGGACATGGACGAAGCGCAGATCGTTCATCATCTCGCCGAGGCCGGAATTGGCTTCCAGACGCTCGCCATTGGGCAGATAAACCACACGCGCGCTGATGTCGTAGACCGCGGTCTTGCCGCTGGCCGCCGGCGTCGCCGACGACATCGGCACGGGCATCGGTGCCGGGGCGACGGTCAGGCCGCTGCCGCGGCCGCTGCGCTGGGTGATGTCGTCCTGCGGCGCCGCATAGGCGAGGCGCTCGCCGGAGCTCTGCGGCGCATTGGCGTTCACGCCGAAGAGCTTCTCGAAGAAGTTGCGGTTGTCGGGGGTGGGCTCGGCCTTGGCGACGACGTCCTTGCCCTGGCGCGAGGTCGCGCGCAGCGCGACACGCGGCTCGGGCGTCGTCGGCAGCTTCAGGTCGGATGGACGCGGGACCGGGCGCGGCGCGATCAGGGCAATCCGCGATGGCTCAGTCGTGGCAGGCTGGACCGCGACCGTGGTCGTCGCCACGCTCGGAGATACAGGCTCGGCCGGTGCGATCGAGCCTGTGGTCTCGGGATCGAACACCACCGCCTGCGGCGCGGGAGCCGTCGACTGGAAACGGCCGGAGAGTGGCGCACTGTCGGCGAGCGACTGCGCGACATAGCCGACGACATAGCCGGGGCGGAGTAGCGGCGTCGCGCCATGGACAGGGGCCGGGTGGGCTAGCGCGTGCCTCTGTGCCAGCGGAGCGGCCGTCATTACCTGCTCGGCCTGCCTGTTCGACCAGACGGATACACCCGCCATCGCGCTGGCGGCAACGGCCACCAGGATGCCGAGACGGGCGAAGGGGCTGCCGCGCCGGCGCTTCAGGCTATAGGAATAACCGGCGAACTTGTTCGAGCTACGCATACACAACGCCTCGGGACACCTTGCAGGCTTCCCGCTGAGGCGCAGCGCCGTACTCGTCTCGCCATCGCGCTCGATCGCGCTCTGGGCAGACCGCAGCGGCCTGTTCGTCAGTCTCGGGAGGCCCCAACCTCTCGAGGTTCATTCAGCGCGACCTTGGTTAATTCGCGATGAATCAAAAGCAATTTTACGGAATGCCTCGCGCGCTGCGACCGCTCTGGCCGCAGCACGCTTTGTTGGCCCGGATGTCGTCAGGCCAGGGGCTTCAACCCGGCCTCGATCGCCGCCCGCTGCGACTCCAGGAAGGGCGGCAGCGACAGCCCCTCGCCCATCGTCTCGAAGGGCTCGTCGGTAGCAAAGCCCGGCCCGTCGCTGGCGATCTCGATCAGCACCCCGTTCGGCTCGCGCAGATAGAGCGAGCGGAAATAGAAGCGATCGACCGGCCCGCTATTGGGGTAGCCGGAAGCGCGCAGCCGCTCGGCCCAGGCGTCGTACTCGCCGAAGCTCGGCGTGCGCAGCGCCAGGTGGTGGACGCCGCCGGCGCCTTCGCGGGCCGGAGCAAGACCGGGCTCGACCGCGACGTTGAGCTCGGCAGCCGGGCCACCCTCGCCGATCCGGAAGACATGGATGTCGCCGGTGGCATGCGCCGCATCGCGATAATCCGCGATCCGCTCCAGCCCGAGCAGCTTGGTCAGGACCAGCTCGGTCCGCTCGATCTGCGGCACGGAGATCGTCACCGGACCAAGGCCGCGGATCTGGTGCTCGGCCGGGACCGGGCTCTTCTCCCAGGCGACGAAGGGAATCGCACCGCCATCGACGACGAGCGTCAGGCGCTGGCCTTCCGGATCCTCGAAATCAATGATGGCGCGGCCATTGAGCAGGCGCGTGTCGGAGACCGCCACGCCGGCCGCAGTCAGCCGCTCACGCCAGAAGTCGAGCGAGGCTTCGCTCGCGACCCTGAGCGAGGTGCGCGTGATCGAATGCGTGCCGCGCCTGGCCGGAGACGTCGGCCAATCGAAGAAGGTCAGGTCCGTGCCGGGGGAGCCGGCGCCGTCGGCATAGAACAGGTGGTAGGCGGATGTGTCGTCCTGGTTCACCGTCTTCTTGACCAGGCGCAGGCCCAGCGTCTCGACATAGAAGCGACGGTTCTGGGCTGCCTGTGCGGTGATGGCGGTGACATGGTGGATGCCGGTGAGCTGCATGGTGCGGGCCCCTTGGTTGCGTGCCTCATCTGACGAAGCGCTTGCGTTGCCCACCAAGATAATCGTTGCATTCACGCCATAAAGACGACGCGTGTCCAATCATAAATTGCACCGATGCAATGTCGTATGCTCCACCGTCATTCCGGCTGGAGCGCGGCGTAACGCCGGAAACCGTCGAAAGGCTCGGCGCCCTTCGACGGTTTCCGGAACGGCGTGGCTTCGCCGCATGCTCGCAATGACGCCGTGCTACTCCGCCGCCCGTGCAATCGGAGCCACCGGCTCACCGCCATGCCGGCTCGGCTTGGCCTTGAGCTTGAGGTCCTGGAGCTCCTCGCGCTCGCGGGGCGTGTTGCGCATGAGCTGGTCCTTGCCGGGCTGGTATTGCACCGGCTGGGCGACATCCGCCCCGTACCAGGCGGCTGCCCTGAGCACGAAGGACGGATCGGCCAGATGCGGGCGGCCGAGAGCAACGAGATCGGCGCGGCCGGCGGCCACGATGGTGTTGGCCTGGTCGGCCGTGGTGATGGCGCCGACGCACATGGTGGCGACACCGGCCTCGTTGCGGATGCGGTCGGCGAACGGGGTCTGGAACATGCGGCCATAGAGCGGCCGCGCCCGCGGGGTGGTCTGCCCGGTCGAGACGTCGACGAGGTCGCAGCCGGCCTCAGCGAAAGCCTCGGAGATCGCAACCGAATCCTCGGCGCTGATGCCGCCCTCCTGCCAATCGGTCGCCGAGATGCGCACCGACATCGGCTTGTCCGCCGGCCAGAATTCGCGAAGCGCGGCAAAGACTTCGAGCGGGAAGCGCAGGCGGTTTTCGAGCGAGCCGCCATACGCGTCGCTGCGCTGGTTGGTCAGCGGCGAGAGGAAGCTCGCGAGCAGGTAGCCGTGGGCGCAGTGCAGTTCGAGCATGTCGAAGCCGGCGCGCAGGCCGCGTTCCGCGGCCGCGACGAAGTCGGCCTTGACCCGGTCCATGTCGACGCGGGTCATCTCGCGCGGCACCTGGCTCTCGGGGTAATAGGGCAAGGGCGAAGCCGAGACGATCGGCCAGGCGCCCTCGGCGAGCGGGCGGTCCATGCCGTCCCACATCAGCTTGCTCGCGCCCTTGCGGCCGGCATGGCCGAGCTGGAGGCAGACCTTCGCAGCCGAGTTGCCGTGGACGAAGTCGACGATGCGCGTCCAGGCCGCTTCCTGCTGGTCATTGTAGAGGCCGGTGCAGCCGGGGGTGATGCGGGCGTCAGCGGCAACGCAGGTCATCTCGGTGAAGATGAGCCCTGCCCCGCCGATGGCGCGCGCTCCGTAATGCATCAGATGCCAATCGCCGGGCAGACCATCTTCAGCCGAATACTGGCACATCGGCGAGACGACGAAGCGGTTCGCGACCTTCATCTCACGCAGGTGGAAAGGCTGGAAGGCCGGCGGCACCGGCGAGCCGTCACGGCGCGTCGCCTGATCAGCGCCGAGATCGTCGGCGACCAGCCGGTCGATCGCCGCGACGAAGTCCGGCGCGCGCAGAGCGAGGTTGTCGTAGGTGATCGCCTTGGAGCGCGTCATCAGGCCGAAGGCGAAGCGCAGCGGCTCGAAATCCCAGAAGCGCTTGAGCTGCTCGAACCAGACCAGCGAGACATCGGCGGCATGCTGGGTCTTCTCGACTTCTTCGCGCCGCCCGGTCTCGAAGGCGGTGAGCGCCGCCTTGACGTCGAGCCCGGCCCGATGGAAGGCGCGATGCAGCGCGATCGCATCCTCCATGGCGAGCTTGGTGCCGGAGCCGATAGAGAAATGCGCCGTCGCCTTGGCGTCGCCGAGCAGCACGACATTATCGACGACCCAATTGCTGCATCGGATCATCGGGAATTGCCGCCAGAGCGAGCGGTTGGTGATCAGCCTGTGGCCCTGCAATTCCTCGGCGAAGACCTCCTCCAGGAAAGCGGCCGTGCCGGCTTCGTCCAGACCCTCCAGCCCGGCGCGGGCGAAGGTCTCGGGGTCGGTTTCCAGCACCCAGGTCGATTGCCCCGGCTCGTACTGGTAGCAATGGGCGATGAAGACGCCGTGCTGCGTCTGCTTGAAGAAGAAGGTGAAGGCGTCGAAGGGCCGGGTCGAGCCCATCCAGACGAAGCGGTTCGGCCTGAGGTCGACCTGCGGCGCGAAGCGCTCGCGGTCACCCTCGCGGATGCGGCTGTTGATGCCGTCGGCGGCAACGACGAGATCGTAGTCGCGCTTCAACGCCGCGACATCCTCGATCTCCTGCGAGAAGACGAGCTTGACGCCGACCTGGCGCGCCCGCTCCTGCAACAGCATCAGCAGCGTGCGGCGCGAGCAGCCGCAGAAGCCGTTGCCGGGCACGCGGCGGACCGTGCCTTTGAAATGAATCTCGATATCGTCCCAATAGGCGAAGCTGCGGACGATCGCCTCATAGCTCGGCAGGTCGGCCGCCTTGAACAGATCGAGCGTCTGGTCGGAGAAGACGACGCCGAAGCCGAAGGTGTCGTCGGGGCGGTTGCGCTCGAAGACGGTCACGTCGAGCTCGGGCCAATCCCGCTTCATCAGCAGCGCGTAATAGAGACCCGCCGGCCCGCCGCCCACCACCGCAATGCGCATGACGCCCTCCTTGGCTGAGAAAATCATTTTAAACCTAAAATAATTTTGGCTCAAGCCTTCATCTCAAAGCCCCCGACGCTTGTATCGAAAATCGCGATTAACTCGCCCAAGATACCGCACAACATGCTGTTAAATAAGCGATTTATATATTCATTCCTCGCCTCGCACGGTTCCTCTTGCAAAATGTTTCAGACCTAAAATATATTCGACTGCAAGAGGGAGTGAACGGCATGGCATCGGCTCTGGCGGGACAGCATGCCCTGGTGAGTGGCGGCGGACGCGGCATCGGTCGCGCCATCGCCTCCGCTCTACGCCAGGCCGGCGCCCGCGTCTCGATCATCGGCCGCAATGACGGCATCCTGCAACAGGCAGTGCTCGCCGGCGCCGCCGATGCCGCCCATTCCGTCGATGTGACCGACGAGGCGGCGGTGCGCGAGGTGATGGCGGGACTGGCGTCGGGGCAGCCCTTCGACATCGTCGTCGCCAATGCCGGCGCGGCGGAAAGCGCGAGCTTCCAGCGCAGCGATGCCGACCTGTTCCGGCGCATGGTCGAGATCAATCTGATCGGCACGGTGAACTGCTTCCGGCCGGCCTTGCCCGCGATGACCCAGCGCGGCGCCGGCCGGTTGATCGCGATCGCCTCCACTGCGGGCCATCGCGGCTATCCTTATGTCTCGGCCTATGTCGCAGCCAAGCATGCCGTGGTCGGCCTGGTGCGCTCGCTGGCGCTGGAGACGGCAAGGTCCGGCGTCACCGTCAACGCGGTCTGCCCCGGCTATACCGATACCGACATGGTCGCCGGCAGCCTGACCACGATCGCCGCCAAGACCGGCAAGAGTCGCGAAGAGGCGCTGGCGGAGCTGACCAAGGACAATCCGCAGCACCGGCTGATCACGCCGGAGGAAGTCGCGGCCGCCGTCCTCAATCTCTGCGGGCCGCAAAGCCGTGGCATCACAGGCCAGTCCGTCCTGATCAATGGCGGGGAGTTCTGATCATGGAGATTCCGTCCACGGCCCCCCTGCTCGACCGCGAGACCAAGGCCAGCGAACGCCCCGGCGACCACAAGGACGAGCTTCGGCTCTGGCTGCGGATGCTGACCTGCTCGACCCTGATCGAGAGCGAGATCCGCACCCGCCTGCGCGAGGAGTTCAAGACGACGCTGCCGCGCTTCGACCTGATGGCGCAGCTCGAGAAATCGACCACCGGCATGACCGTCGGCGAAGTCTCGCAGCGCCTGATGGTCTCGAACGGCAACGTCACGGCGGTGGTCGCCGGCCTGCTCGCCGACGGGCTGGTCGACAAGCGCCCGGCGGCGCAGGACCGGCGCGTCCAGGTGCTGACGCTGACCGCCCAGGGCCGGCGCGCCTTCAAGGCGATGGCCGAGCGCCATGAGGACTGGATCGCCGAGCTCTTCGCCGGCCTCGGGCCGGCCGAGATCGGCCAGCTCTTCCGCCTGCTCGGCGGGGTCAAGGCCTCGCTGCACCAGGCCATCAGCAATCGCCAGAACGGCACGCCGACAGCGGCGGGAGACACCGAATGACCAGCGCCAACCCCGTCACCCTTCCGCTCTCCGATTTCACGCCGCAACATTTCCAGCTCTCGGTCGCCGGCAAGGTCGCGACCGTGACGCTGAACCGGCCGGAGAAGAAGAATCCGCTGACCTTCGAGAGCTATCGCGAGCTCACCGATTTCTTCCTGGCGGCGCAGAAGGAAGAGGCGGTCAAGGCGATCGTGGTCACCGGCGCCGGCGGCAATTTCTCCTCGGGCGGCGACGTCTTCGAGATCATCGGGCCGCTGGTGGCGATGGACACCAAGGACCTGCTGAAATTCACCCGGATGACCGGCGAGCTGGTCAAGACCATGCGCGCCTGTCCGCAGCCGGTCGTCGCCGCGATCGACGGCATCTGCGCCGGCGCCGGCGCGATCATCGCCATGGCTTCCGACCTGCGCCTCGGCACGGCCGAGACCAAGATCGCCTTCCTGTTCAACCGCGTCGGCCTCGCCGGCTGCGACATGGGCGCCTGCGCGATGCTGCCACGGATCATCGGCCAGGGCCGCGCCGCCGAGCTGCTCTATACCGGCCGGGTGCTCAGGGGCGAGGAGGCCGAGCGCTGGGGCTTCCTCAACCGGCTGATCGCGCGCGATTCCGTCCTCGCCGAGGCGCAGGCGCTCGCTGCAGAGCTCGCCGACGGGCCGACCTTTGCCAACGCCATGACCAAGCGCATGCTCGAAATGGAATGGGCGATGTCGGTCGAATCCGCGATCGAGGCGGAAGCGGTGGCGCAGGCGCTGTGCATGCAGACCGAGGACTTCGCCCGCGCCTATCACGCCTTCGCCGAGAAGCGGAAGCCGGTGTTCGAGGGCAACTGAGATGGCTTCGCTCGGCACCGGCATTCTCGGCGACACGCTCGACTGGCCCTTCTTCGAGGCCCATCACCGCGACTTCGCGCAGCAGCTCTCCACCTGGGCCGACGCCACCCTGCCTTGCCTGCCGCATGACGATGTCGACGAGGCCTGCCGCGCCCGGGTGAAGGCGCTCGGGCAAGCCGGCTTCCTCAAGGCTGCCGTGCCGGCCGAATATGGCGGTCTGCATGCGACGCTCGACGTGCGCACGCTCTGCCTCGCCCGCGAGATATTGGCCGCCCGCGACGGGCTCGCCGATTTCGCCTTCGCCATGCAGGGGCTCGGCACCGGCTCGATCACGGTGGCCGGTTCACCCGAGATGAAAGCGCGCATTCTGCCGGCGGTGGCGCGCGGCGAGAGGATCGCGGCCTTCGCCCTCTCCGAGAAAGAGGCCGGCTCCGACGTTGCGGCGCTGGCGACGACTGCGACGCCTGACGGCAACACCCATGTCCGGATCGACGGCGAGAAGACGTGGATCTCGAATGGCGGCATCGCCGACCACTACGTCGTCTTCGCCAGGTCGGGCGAGGCGCCGGGCGCCCGCGGTCTCTCGGCCTATCTGGTCGAGGCCGATACGCCCGGCCTCTCGATCGCCGAGCGCATCGATGTGATCGCGCCGCATCCGCTCGCGACGCTGCGCTTCGATGGCTGCCGCATCCCCGCCGCGAACCGCATCGGCGGACCGGGCGACGGCTTCAAGGTCGCCATGGCGACGCTCGACATCTTCCGCTCGACGGTCGGCGCCGCAGCGCTCGGCTTCGCCCGCCGCGCTTTGCACGAGACGGTTTCACACGCGAAGAACCGCAAGCTCTTCGGCGGCACGCTCGGCGACCTCCAGCTCTCGCAGGCGGCGATCGCCGACAGCGCGACCGAGGTCGACGCCGCCGCCCTCCTCGTCTATCGCGCGGCCTGGACCAAGGACCGGGGCGCTGCCCGCGTCACCCGCGAGGCGGCGCTCGCCAAGCTGGTCGCGACCGAGAATGCCCAGAAGGTGATAGACCGCGCCGTGCAGATCCATGGCGGGCTCGGCGTCACCCGCGGGGTCAAGGTCGAGGAACTCTATCGCGAGATCAGGGCGCTCAGGATCTACGAGGGCGCCAGCGAGGTGCAGAAGGTCGTGATCGCGCGCGACCTGCTGAAATAGGCGCGAGCATGGTCCGCAAACGGGGGAGCCGACTTTGCGACAGGATCATGCTCGAAAAATAGACCAGGGGAACGAGATGGGTACCGCAGATCTCATGCGGTCGGGACATGTGGACAGTTTCGCGCGGGACAATCTGCCGCCGCGCGAAAGCTGGCCGCGCCTCGACCTCGCAGCCGCCGGGCTGAGCTATCCCGAGCGACTGAATGTCGTCACCGAATTCGTCGACCGCCATGTCGCCGAGGGGCGCGGCGAACGCGATGCGGTGATCGGCCCGAGCGAGACCTGGAGCTATCGGGCGCTCGCCGAAATCGTGAACCGCATCGCCAACGTACTCACCCGCGATCTCGGCATGGTGCCCGGCAACCGTGTACTGCTGCGCGCCGCCAACACGCCGATGATGGTCGCGACCTATTTCGCGGTGCTGAAGGCCGGCGGCGTCGTGGTCGCGACCATGCCGATGCTGCGCGCCGGCGAGCTCGCCTATCCGATCCGCAAGGCGAAGATCGGGCTGGCGCTCTGCGACGCAACGCTGGTCGACGAACTCCATGCCGCGCAACAGCTTGCACCGGAACTCTCGACCATCGTCACATGGGGCGACGGCGCGCTCGAAGCGCTGATGAACCAAGCCGGCTACGAGAGTTTCGAGCCGGCTGACACGGCGCAAGACGATGTCTGCCTGATCGCCTTCACCTCCGGCACCACCGGCGAGCCCAAGGGCACGATGCATTTCCAGCGCGACCTGCTGGCGATCTGCGACGCTTATGGCGCGCGCGTGCTGAAGGCCGCGCCGGACGACCGCTTCATCGGCTCGCCGCCGCTCGCCTTCACCTTCGGGCTCGGCGGCATCGTGCTCTTCCCCTTGCGGATCGGCGCCGCCTGCATCCTGCCGGCCAAGGTCGCCCCGGCCGATCTCGCCGAGGCGATCGCGCGCTATCGCGCCACCGTCTGCTTCACCGCGCCGACCGCCTATCGCGCCATGCTCGGCAAGCTCGGCGAGCTCGACCTGTCATCGCTGCGCATCTGCGTCTCGGCCGGCGAAGCCTTGCCGAAGGCGACCTTCGATGCCTGGCAGGCCGCCACCGGGCTGCCGCTGATGGACGGCATCGGCGCGACCGAGATGCTGCACATCTTCATCGGCGCGCCGCGCGAGACGATCCGGCCCGGCTCGACCGGCCTGCCGGTGCCCGGCTATGAGGCGAAGATCGTCGATGAGGACGGCAAGGAGGTGCCTGACGGCACGCCCGGGCGGCTCGCCGTACGTGGCCCGACCGGCTGCCGCTACCTCGCCGACCCGCGCCAGCAGCGCTATATCCTCGACGGCTGGAACGTCACCGGCGACACCTATCTGCGCGATGGCGACGGCTATTTCTGGTACCAGGCCCGCTCCGACGACATGATCATCTCGGCCGGCTACAACATCGCCGGGCCCGAGGTCGAAGCCTGCCTGCTGACGCACGCGGCGGTGGCCGAATGCGGCGTCGTCGGTGCGCCCTGCCCCGAGCGCGGCCAGATCGTGAAGGCCTATGTGCTGCTGCGCGAAGGCTTCACCGGCGATGCCGCCCTGGCCAAAGCACTGCAGGAGCATGTCAAGGCATCGATCGCGCCCTACAAGTACCCGCGCGCCATCGCCTTCGTGACAACCCTGCCGAAGACCTCTACCGGGAAGCTGCAGCGCTTCGCCCTGCGCGAGATCGCGCGTCAGGAAGCCTCGGCCTCCTGATCATCATTTGAGAAAGACCACGCCCATGACCAGCGGCATGCCGCCCTCCGATTCCGCTTCGCGCCGCGCCCGCGCGGTCCTGCCCGAAGGCTGGCCGCAGCCGCGCGGCTACGCCAACGGCATGGTCGCCGAAGGCAAGGTGCTGGTGACCGGCGGCCTCGTCGGTTGGGATGTCGATGGCGTCTTCGCCAAAGGCTTCGTCGCCCAGATCGGACAGACGCTCGCCAACATCAAGGCGGTGGTCGAGGCCGGCGGCGGCAAGGTCGAGGATATCGTGCGCCTGACCTGGTACGTCACCGATATCGTAGCCTATCGCAACAGCCTGGCCGAGCTCGGCCCGGTCTACCGCGCCAATTTCGGCCGGCACTTCCCGGCCATGGCGGTGGTCTCCGTTCCCGCTTTGGTCGAGCCCGAGGCGATGGTCGAGATCGAGGCGACAGCGGTGCTGCCGAGCTGAATCTCCCCGTAGGAATTTACCAAGAATTAGCCACGATACTCGACGGCGCCGCCCAATCCGGGCGGTGCATCGTCAGGAGTATCGCATGACGAGTATCAGCGGCGCTGGGGGCTTTCGCCCGCCACCGCCAGGAAAGCCGCCGAGCTTCGACAAGCTCGACGGCAACAGCGACGGGGTGCTCAACCTCGCCGAGTTCTCCGCCGGCGCGCCGAAAGGCGCCGACAGCGCCAAGACAGAGAAACTGTTCAAGGCGATGGATACCGACCAGGACGGCTCGGTCAGCAAGGCGGAATCGGACGCCTTCAAGGCGAAGTTCGAGAAGGCCGACCAGCAGATGCAGGCCCTCCTGCTGATGCTCCAGTCGGATACGGCCAATGCCAAGGCGACGACCAAGACCGACGCCAAGGATGGCGAGGACAAGAACTACTTCGCCAAGATCGATGCCGATTCCGACGGCAGCGTCGCCAAGGACGAATTCCTGAAGGCGGTCGCGCCCGATGGCGACAGCTCGAACGGCCTGCTCAGCCGCCTCTTCGCCGCGATGGATGCGGACAAGGATGGCAAGATCTCCAAGGAGGAGATGGCCGACTTCAAGAAGCAGATGGAAGAACGCGCCTCGCACCGGCCGCCACCGCCTCCGCCGCCAGCGGAGATCAGCGGCGCGTCGGAAGCCTATGGCCAGACCTACCAGCTCGGAGCGAAGGCTTCCGCTGGCGCGACCTATTCCCAGGCGGCCTAGTCACCGCTTGCGCAACGCCGGGCCGGCAGAAGGCCGTCCGGCGCTCTTAAGCTTCAGATTCCCGCCCCGTCATAGAGCGCAGGCGGCACCCTCCTCGCCCATACTCTCGCATGCAGGCCCTTCAGCAGCGGTCTCAGCACGATATCGCCGAGCCCCAGCGCGGCGGCCAGAGCCCACTGCCCCGTCGGCAGCGCCACGGCGGCAAAGACGAACAGCCCGCTCGCCAGGCGCCAGCTCGCCGCCTCCAGCCAGGCGCGCCGCTCCTGAGCCCCACGCCAGCCGACGAGACGCAGAGCCGTGCGGGCTATTCCCCCCGTTTCGGCAATCGAGCGAACCTTGTTCGGAGCCGCGCGGGTCTCGACGAAGCCGAAAGCGACCGTCTGGTTACTGAGCCTGTCGATCAGGATGAAGCCGCCGAGTTCGCGGCTGCTTGTGTAGTCGAGCACGGCAAGCTGCCGGTCGAGCGTCAGCGTCGCCAGGCCGATGCCGTTCATGGCGAGGCTCTGCGCCGGCGCCTCGGCATAGCTCTCGATGTCGACGCTATGGTGCAGCCGGACGATCTGGGCATTGGCGCTGGCGGTGGCGAGCTTGAGGATGAACTCGCCGCCCTCACGCAGCGCCGCCTCACCGGTCCAGAGCAGCCGCGCCTGCAGCTCCTGCTTTACCACCGGGGCATGCGCGACGGAGGCGATGACGTCACCGCGCGAGATGTCGATCTCGTCGGCGAGCGTAACGGTCACAGATTGCCCGGCGCTCGCCTGCGAGACGTCGCCTGATGGCGCAAGGATACGGGCGATCGTGCTGCGGCGGCCCGATGGCAGCGCCGCGACCGCATCGCCGACGCGCAGGCGCCCGCGCGCGACCGTGCCGGCAAAGCCGCGGAAGTCGAGATCGGGCCGATTGACCCATTGCACCGGCAAAGCGAAGCCCGCCTCAACCTCAGCCTCGGCGACGACCACGGCGGATTCGAGCAGCGGCAGCAGCGCCGGCCCGCGATACCAGGGCGTCAGCCTGGAGAGGCTGGTGACGTTCTCGCCGTCGCGGGCCGAGACCGGGACGAAGTCGATGCTGGCGAAACCGAGCCCTGCGACCGCTTTGCGGTAGTCCTGCTCGATCTGGCGGAAGACCGCTTCGTCATAGCCGACCAGGTCCATCTTGTTGACGGCGACGACGACATGGCGGACGCCGACCAGCGAGACGATGAAGGAGTGGCGGCGCGTCTGCGGCAGCAGGCCCTTGCGGGCATCGATCAGGATGATGGCGAGATCGGCGGTCGAGGCGCCGGTCGCCATGTTGCGGGTGTACTGCTCGTGGCCAGGCGTGTCGGCGACGATGAAGCTGCGCTGGTCGGTCGAGAAATAGCGATAGGCGACATCGATGGTGATGCCCTGCTCGCGCTCGGCGGAGAGCCCGTCGACCAGCAAGGCGAAATCGGGCGCCGCACCTTGCGTGCCGAATTTGCGGGAATCGCTGTCAAGCGCGGTGAGCTGGTCGTCGAAGACGGCGCCGGCCTCGTAGAGGATGCGGCCGATCAGCGTCGACTTGCCATCGTCGACCGAGCCGCAGGTGATGAAGCGCAGCAAGGCGCGGGCGCTGCCCTCGGTACTCTGGCCCTGGTCGTTGGCGGGATGCGGCTGGCCAGTCGACGCCGGCTGGCCCTTCAACTTCGCGAGTGCCGCCATCAGAAATAGCCTTCCTGCTTCTTCTGTTCCATCGAGCCGGAGCCGTCATGGTCGATGACGCGACCCTCGCGTTCGGAGGAGCGCGACGCCCGCATTTCCGCAATGATGTCGGTGAGGTTGGCCGCCTCGCTCTCGACCGCGCCGGTCAGCGGGTAGCAGCCGAGCGTGCGGAAACGAACCATGCGGGTTTCGAGCTGCTCGCCGGGCAGCAGCTCCATGCGCTCGTCGTCACGCATGATCCAGGCGCCGTTGCGGCGGACGACCGGACGCGGCGCGGCGAAATAGAGCGGCACGACCGGGATGTTCTCGAGCGCGATGTAGTCCCAGACGTCCTTCTCGGTCCAATTGGAGAGCGGGAAGACCCGGAAGCTTTCGCCCTGCGCCTTGCGCGTGTTGAACAACCGCCAGGGCTCCGGCCGCTGGTTCTTCGGGTCCCAGCGGTGCTGGGCCGAGCGCAGCGAGAACACCCGCTCCTTGGCCCGGCTCTTCTCCTCGTCGCGCCTGGCACCGCCGAAGGCCGCGTCGAAGCCGTGCTTGTCGAGCGCCTGCTTCAGCCCTTGCGTCTTCATCACGTCGGTGTGCAGGCGCGAGCCGGAGGCGAACGGGCTGACGCCGGCGCGCACGCCCTCTTCGTTGATATGCACGATCAAATCGAGCCCGAGCCGGCTCGCGGTCTGGTCGCGGAAGGCGATCATGTCCCTGAATTTCCAGGTCGTATCGACATGGAGCAGCGGAAATGGCGGCTTGCCGGGATAGAAGGCCTTCATGGCGAGATGCAGCAGGACGGCCGAATCCTTGCCGATCGAATAGAGCAGCACCGGTTTTTCGCAGGTCGCGGCGACCTCGCGGATGATGAAGATCGCCTCGGCTTCGAGTTTCTGCAGATGACTGAGCTGGATCACGCCAAAACCTCCGCGGCCGGCTTCGACCGCACCAATCGTCCATCCGGGCCGACATGCAGGCCGCATTCCTTGGCGGCCTCCTCTTCCCACCACCAGCGCCCGGCCCGTTCCGGCTCGCCCGGCTGGATGGCACGGGTGCAGGGCTGGCAGCCGATCGAGAGAAAGCCCTTCTCGTGCAGCGGGTTGAGCGGGATGTCGTGCTTGCGGGCGAAGGCCAGCGCTTGGTCGCGCGACCAGTCGAGCAGCGGGTTGAGCTTGATCAGGCTGCGCTCGGTATCGACTTCGGCGAGCGCGACGCCGCCGCGCGCAGCCGACTGATCGGCGCGCAGGCCGGTGATCCAGGCGGCGGCTCCGGCGAGCGCCCGGCCGAGCGGCTCGACCTTGCGGACATTGCAGCAGGCCTTGCGCGCCTCGATCGCGTTGTAGAAGCCGTTGATGCCGTGGCCGCGGACAAAGGCCTCGACGGCGTCGTGACGAGGATAGAATGGCGTGATCGTGATGCCGTAGCGCGCCTCGGTCTGCGCCCAGAGGGCGTGGACCTCGCCGAAGAGCCGGCCGGTATCGAGCGTGACGATCTCGATCGGCAGGTTCTGCGTCGCGATCAGATGGGTGACGACCTGATCCTCCAGGCCGAAGCTGGTGGTGAAGACGAGACGGCCTGCGACTTGCCGCACCAGTCCCGCAAGGCGCTCGGCTGCATCCGACGTTCCGAACGCAGCATTGAGGTTTTCGGCCTGTTCCTGCAACTCGAACATGTGCTTGCTCTGCGCAGGCGAGGCCCGCGCGGACGGCTCAATGCCGCCCTCGCTTGCCGCCACCTGCCGTACCATCGGTCAGTGGGACGTTCTGTAAATCGAACAATCCACATATAACCTGAATGCCAACCAATCAATTTACATCGAGTAGCGTGAAATTTCTTATTTCGAGGAGTAAGGAGAAGATCTTTCCCACGCTGCCCGATTTGCATGGCGAACACCGGCACGGCCGCCCCTCTGCGAAAGGAACTTTCGCTCCTGCACCCGCGTTGAACGCGCATGCAGGCTGGCCCTGCAACACAACAGGGGGAACGCAATGGCAAATTCCGCAAACCGGGCGGTCGAGAGCTTGCGCAAGGAACAGCGCGAGCAGCGCAAGGATGAGAAGAAGGCCGGCGGTTCGGCCGAAAAGCAGCTCGACAGGGCGCTGAAGGACACCTTTCCCGCCAGCGATCCCGTCGCGCCGCAAGTGCCGACCAAGCCTGGCGCCCCGAAGCGCCGCAGCTGATGCTGACACGCTGAGTTGCGGACGCAACTACGCTACCCCATCTCGACCTGACGAGATGGAGATGCCTATGCCTGAACGTGCCAGAGTGGATGCCTTCGTTGCCGCGGTCGTCAGTGGCGACCATGTCGGGGCGATCCGCGACTTCTATACAGACGACGCCACGATGCAGGAGAACGCCAACGAGCCCCGCCGCGGCCGCGAGACGCTGATGGCGCATGAGGCGCGTGCGCTGGAGCGGCTCAACAAGATGCATACGCATCCGCCCGTCGCGGTGTTGGTCGACGGCGACCACGTCGTGGTCCGCTGGATTTTCGATGCGACCGACAAGACGGGCGTGACGCGCCGGCTCGAAGAGCTCGCCTTCCAGCGCTGGCAGGGCGACCGCATCGCCGAAGAGCGCTTCTTCTATGATACCGGAAGCGCGTGGCAGGTGGTCAGCTGAACCTGCTGCTCAACGCAACCCGCTCGGCCCGACCGTCAGCTTGTCGCCGGTCTGGATGAATTTCAGCGGGTTGCGGGCCTCGTCCGACAGCCGCGTCTCATAGTGCAGATGCGGGCCGGTCGAGCGGCCGGTCGAGCCGACGCGGCCGATGACCTGGCCGGCGGCGACGAGCTGCCCTTCCTGGACGTCGAAGGCCGAGAGGTGGCCATAGCGCGTGGTGACGCCGTTGCCATGGTCGAGCTCGACGAGATTGCCATAGCCGCCGGCGACCTCGGCACGCAGCACCTTGCCTGCCCCCGCGGCGCGGACCGGCGTGCCGGTCTCGCCACGGAAGTCCATGCCGGCATGCATCGCCGTGCCGCCAGTGAACGGATCGCTGCGCGGGCCGAAATTGCTGGTCGTGGTGTCGTCGCCTTCGAGCGGGCGCTGGAACGGCACGATCGCCGCCAGGTCGCGCCAGCGGCCGAAGAGCGCCCTCGCCTCGCCGAGCTGCATCAGCGCATGCTCGAATGTGCCGGGCTTCACCGTGATCGGTATGAGCGGACCGCCCATGCCCGGCCGGCCCGGCGGCAGCTTGACCTTTGCAGGGTCGAGCCCGATCTCGGACAACGCCGTCTTCACCTCCTGTACGCGGCCGACAAGCTGGCGCCCGAGCGCCGGGAGCTGCTGGTTCTGGCCGTTCTGCACCCGGTCGAGCGACTGGCCGAGGATGGCGATGCGCTGGTCGAGCGACATGGTCTCAGCTGCCTTGACCGCCGCCGCGACCTGCCGGCGCTGCTGCGCCAAGACTGCGGGATTGACGCGGTCGAGCACGTTCTGCCCGTCGGCGAACTGGTTGCCGCCCGGCGCCTGCGCGCCGCCCTGCGGCAGGATCGGGCCGACGGCCTGTCCGGTCAGCGCGCCGAGCAGGGCCTGGCGGGCTTCCAGCTCGATCTGGCGGGTGATCAGGTCGGCGAGCTGGTCGCCCGCCTTGCCGGAGGCGGCGGGCTGGCCCGGCTGCGCCGGCAGGCCGGGTGAATTGCCGGAGGCGACGATCGCGCTCACGAGCCGGCGCTGCAGTGCCTTGAGCTTCTCATCATAGCTGCTCTGCAGGATGGCCTGTTCCTGCTGGAGCGCGGCAACGCGGCTCTTCTCCTCATAGAGCAGATAGCCGGTGACGCCGGCGCCGACGAGCGCCAGCACCGCGAGCGTCCAGGGCAGCAGGCCCCCACGTCCGGATCCCGATCGTCCGCCGCCGCCGCGCGGACGCCGCGGCGTGTTGCTCTCCGGCTGGAGAGAGGTCGTGCTGGCGGCCTCGTCGGGCCGTCGCTTCAGGCGAACCGGTTGCACGTTCTCACTCCTGATCCCGACCGGCCATACCCGCGCAAGGCCCGCGCGACCTCCGCCAGAGGACAGGCTGCAAGTATAGCGCAAACAATGCTTGGCAGCGATCCACCTCGCGCTAAGCTGCGGCTCGGCAGTTCCCCTGCGGCATCCATGCCGAGGGGCTGTTCCCACGCCAGGTTGCCTACCTTGTCCGAACTCCGTGCAGCATCCCAGCGGGAGGTGGTGCCATGGCCGCCGACATCGCCGTTCACATGTACAACAGCTCCTATCCGGAGTTCGAAGCCAACTTCAAACGGAAGATGGCGCGCGGTGCGACGCTGCCGTTCAGACAGGTCGGCGCCTACCACAAGTCGACGCCGCGGCAAGTGGTCGATGCGGTCAAGTCCGTGGTCGGGACCGATCGCGTCGCGATCATGCGGATCATGTCCCATGGCAACAGCGGCGTCTTCTATTTCCCGGGCTTGTGGAACTACAACCTGATCGCCTTGGAATATGCCGATCTGCGCAGCGTCTTCACCCCGCTGGCGCGTCTGGAAATCCATGGTTGCGGCATCGCCAGCGAGACGGACGTGCTGAAGCCCGGCGCGAATCCGCAAAGCCCGCGCCGCTCCGATGCTGTGCCCGGCACCTTCACCGGCAACAAGAACGGCCAGGGCCTGCGCTTTCTGAAGCGGGTCGCCTCGTTCTTTAACGTCCCCACAGTCGGCGCCGTCAACGTCCAGCCGGCCGACAGCTGGAGCTATGAGGGCGACACCGTTACTGCGTATCCGTTCAGCGACAAGTTCTACATGGACAGCGAAGGCACGCGCATCTGGGATTTCGATGCGCAAGCAGATCAATTCAAAGCCTTCATCATCAGGACCTATGTGAAGACACGACAGTTCAAGGACGCCCTGCGCCAGTTCAAGGAGCTGGCGAAGTCCTACCCGAACACTGTGGCCGGCCAGCTTGCTGCCCGGATCACCACCGTCCGAGAGGTCGAAGCCATGCTGGACCCGCTCGTTCCGGATTGAGTCCGGCAGGTGCGAGACTGCCGGACGCACGATCCGAGTGCAGATCAGCTCAATTGCAGGCGTAGTGGAAGGCGCCGTCCTCGACCGTGACCTTCGCCTCGGTCAGCGGCTTCTTCTCCAATTGCAGGTTGAGGATGCTGCGCGAGAGCGCCGGCAGCATCGAGTTGGTGATGATGTTGTCGATCATGCGCCCGCCCGAATCCGGGTCGTTGCACTGGGCAACGATGTGCTCGACAACCGCGTCGTCATAGACGAACGCCGCGTTGTGATTGTCGCGCAGGCGCTTGCCGATGCGGCCGAGCTGCAGGCGCACGATGCCGCCCAGCATCTCGCCGGAGAGCGGGTAGTACGGGATCGTCACCAGACGGCCGATCAGCGCCGGCGGGAAGACCTTGAGCAGCGCCGGACGGAGCGCCACCGCGAGTTCCTCGGAATCCGGACGGCTGCTCTCGTCGCCGGCCATGCGCATGATCTCGTCGGTGCCGACATTCGAGGTCAGGATGATCAGCGTGTTCTTGAAGTCGATGCGCCGGCCGGTGCCGTCCTCCATCGTGCCCTTGTCGAAGACCTGGAAGAACAGCTCGTGCACGTCGGGATGGGCCTTCTCGACCTCGTCGAGCAGCACGACCGAATAGGGCTTGCGCCTGACGGCCTCGGTGAGGCGTCCCCCCTCGCCATAGCCGACATAGCCGGGAGGCGCGCCCTTCAGCGTCGAGACGGTGTGCGCCTCCTGGAACTCGCTCATATTGATGGTGATGACGTTCTGCTCGCCGCCATAGAGCGACTCGGCGAGCGCCAGCGCCGTCTCGGTCTTGCCGACACCAGAGGGACCGCAGAGCATGAACACGCCGATCGGCTTGTTCGGATTGTCGAGCTTGGCGCGGTTGGTCTCGATGCGCTTGGCGATCATGCCGATGCCGTGACCCTGACCGACGACGCGCTTGTTCAGCGTCGCGGCGAGGTTGAGCACGGTCTCGATCTCGTCCTTGACCATGCGGCCGACCGGGATGCCGGTCCAGTCGGAGACGACCGAGGCGACCGACTGCTCGTCGACATGGGCGTAGATCATCCGGTTGGCGGGATCGATCGCGCCGAGCACGTCGAACTTCTCGCGCAGGCTGGCGCGTGTCGCCTCGGGATCGGCGGGCGCTTCGGCTGGCGCGGCCACGGCCGGCGCCTCACCATCGGCGGGAGCAGCCTCAGCGGCCACCTTCTCGCCGAGCTTGCCGCGCAGCAGCGTGATCTCCTCGACGATCGCGAGTTCGGAAGCCCAGTCGGCCTCCAGCGCCTCCAGCTTCGCCGTCAGCGCGGCGCTCTCCTCCTCGATCTTGCCGAGGCGCTCGTCGGTGGCATCGCCGAGATCCTTGTCGGCGATCAGGGCGATCTTCTCCTTCTCCAGTGCCGTGATGGCAACGCGGGCATCCTCGATCGCCGCCGGTGTGGCGGTCTGGCTGATCGCGACGCGGGCGCAGGCGGTGTCGAGCAGGCTCACCGCCTTGTCGGGCAATTGCCGCGCCGGGATGTAGCGCGAGGAGAGCTGGACGGCGGCGACGATGGCGGCGTCGGAGATGCGGACCTTGTGGTGCTTCTCCATCGGCCCGATCAGGCCGCGGAGCATGGTGCAGCAGCGGACGACGTCCGGCTCGTCGACCTGCACCGGCTGGAAGCGCCGGGTCAGCGCCGGGTCCTTCTCGAAATACTGGCGGTATTCCGACCAGGTCGTCGCGGCGATGGTGCGCAGCGTGCCGCGCGCCAGAGCGGGCTTCAGCAGATTGGCAGCATCGCCGGTACCGGCAGCACCGCCGGCTCCGATCAGCGTGTGTGCCTCGTCGATGAACAGGATCACCGGCGTCGGCGAGGACTGGACCTCGTCGATGACCGAGCGCAGGCGCTGCTCGAACTCGCCCTTCATCGAGGCGCCGGCCTGCATCAGGCCGATGTCGAGGGCGCAGACCTTGACCCCGCGCAAGGGCGGCGGCACGTCGCCGGCGACGATGCGCTGGGCGAAGCCCTCGGCGATCGCGGTCTTGCCGACGCCGGCCTCGCCGGTGAGGATCGGATTGTTCTGGCGCCGGCGCATCAGCACGTCGATGACCTGGCGGATCTCATCGTCGCGGCCGAGGATCGGGTCCATCGTGCCCGAGCGCGCCTTTTCGGTCAGGTCCTGCGAGAAGCGGTCGAGCGCGGTGGTGCCCTTGGCGCCTTCGGCCTGCTCGGCGCCGGGCGTGCCGGCGGCGCGAAGCCCCGAGCCGTCCATCGGCCGCAGGTTCTCCTCTTCGGAGTCCTTCCAGATTTTGGCATGGCCGGCGGCAAGCTCCTCGACCGGGATCTTGCCGAACTCCTTGGATATGCCGGTCAGCGCACGCTTCAGTTCCAGCGATTTGAGCGCCGCGACCAGGACATGGCCGGTCCGGATCTGGGTCTCGCCGAAGAACAAGGTGGCGTAGTGCCAGCCGCGGTCGAGCACATCGACGACGTTGTTGGCAACGCCGGGCATCTCCGTCTCGTTCTTGCGGAAGCCCTCGATGACGCCGCCGATATCCGTGGCAAGCCGGGCCATGTCGAGGCCGTAGTGCTGCGCAGTCAACCCGATATCGGTGGAGCGTCGCTGCAGGATCTGGGCGAGCCAGTGCGCCAGCTCGACATTGCGGTTGCCCGCCCCCTTCGCCTGGCGCAGCGCCTGGATGAAGGCCTCATAGCCGACGCGGTTGAGTTTGCCTGTAACGGCTTCGAGACTGATATCGGCCATGGCTGCCTCCTATCGTTTCGTTTGTTGTTTCTGGCTGCGCTTCAGCCGCATGCGTTCGGCGGGATGGAAACGGGCGTCGCGGCGCAAGGTACCGTCAGCCACATCCCAGTTCGGCGAAACCCAGCTCGACCATCCCAGCGCACCGGAGCGGCCGAGCTGCATCGGCCTGACCTTGCCGACCGGCAGAGCAAGCTCGACATCCCATTCGAACTGCTCGCCGAGATAGAAGAAGACCGCGTCCGCGAGAGGTTCGCAGCGGTCGCCGTTCGGCAGGAAGCGGTTGAACTGCTCGAGGTCGCGCGCGACCAGCTTGACCCGGAACTTGTCCTCGACGCTGTAGACGCTGGCACCGAGCAGGACGTTGCTCCCCAAGGCGCATTGGCCGCGGCCGAGCTTGGTCCGATCCTCTGGGTCGAAGACCAGCCGCATGCCGACGAACTGCTCGACCTCGACCTCGATATCGAAGAGCCCGGCGAGCAGGCTGCGCAGGCGCGAGGCTGACTTGGCCTGCGCGCCGGTAAGCCCGGCATGGGCGAGTTTCTCGGGATCGGGGACGCTGTCGCGGTTCTGGTAGGGCGTGGAGCCCAGGCCCGCCATGCTGCCGACATAGGCGATGAAGCGGTCCTTGTCGGGCCGGTCATGCTGCGCGACCGGCCGCGAATCCGCCCAGGCCCGGTAGAAGAGCTGCAGGAAGCGATTGTTGAAGATGTCGAGGAAGCGCGGGAAGGCGTCGTCGCGGAGAAGCTGCCAATGATAGCTCTCCTCTGTCGTCGCCAGCGGCAGCGCCCCCTGCGGGCCGAGCAGGCCGAGGAACTTGACGAAAACCCGCAAGCGCCCCTGCAGGTCGCGATCGGCCTCGGCAACGGTCGAGGCCGGGAAATCCATATAGGGCTGCTCGCCGAGCGCGACGTATTCGTCGCGCCGCGCGGCGACGTCGCCGATACGCTCGCGTTCCGGGAAGCTGCGCTCGATCCGGCGCAGCACCGCGTAGAAGTCGTGCCGCCAGGGCTCGGACCGCAGCCCTTCGACGAAGGGCGGCTCGACGCGCAGATCGTCGAGCGCGGCCGGCGGCGGCAGGGCTGGCGCGATCTCGCTCACAGGATGCGCCTCGTGCCGGCGCGAGGCGGAAAGCGCATGACCTCGCCGCGCTCGACGGTGCGGATCACCGTCTGGGTGAAATGGTTCATCGCGGCATATTCGGCGAAGAAGCGGTCGAGGATCGCCCCCAGCAGGAAGACGCCGCTGCCCTCGAACGCCTTCTCGTCGAAGAGCACGGTGATCTCGAGTCCGCGGGCGGCGCCCGTTCCGGCCCGCTGCGGGAAGCGCCGGATCACCGGGCGGCTGTCGACGCTCTTGATGCCGCGGATGCGGCGTTCGGTGGCACTGTCGGCGAGGTCGGCGAAAAGCGAGAGCATCTCGCGCAGCGCCTCGGCATTCTCGCCGGCCCCGCGCTGGACAAGGCCGAGATGGTTGAGGCTGAGCAGGTTGATCAGCCGCCAGGTGACGACCCCGGTGCTCGCCGTCTCGGAGCGGAGCCTAAGCTGCGAGACGATCGGCTCGCGCGGCGGGGTCGGCCCGGCGAGGCAGGTCACGTCGAGCACCACATTGTCGATCAGGCGAAAATCGGCGCCGCCGATCCCGGTCGGCAAATGCTCGGTCAAATGACGGTTGGAACATAGCGCCCGGATGCTGAGCTCGGCCACGGCAGAGGCATCGGACACAGTCGCCGGCTCGTAGAGCGAGATGAACATCTCGGTGCCGGTATAGTCGGAGGCCCGTCCCTCGCGGCGCTCGGCCACCGAGCGCCGGCGCGGCAAGCGTCTTTGCGTGTAGAGCAGGCCATGGGTCGGCGAGGCGCCTTCCGGCGATGAATACAGCGGGTGGACCGGCTGCTTGTCGCGGCCCCCGCTATAATGCGCGTAAACGTCGAGGATCGAGTGCGGCTCATAGTCGAGCATGCGGCTGCGATCGGGCACGACATGGTATTCATGCTCGTTCCGGCGCACAGGGATGCGGTCGGTAGTCTTCTCGAACAGGTTCACCGCCGGGGCGGCATAGAGCGCGAACATCTCGCGCTGGACGGCCGCCGGCAGACGCGCGTTGACCTCGTCGAAGACGACGATGATGTCGACCGTCTTGGCTTTGAGCCGGGACATCACCTTGTCGAGGCCGGTCAGCTTGAAGCCGAGGAATTTGCGCGGGAACCAGAACTGCTCGCGCAGCAGGTCGAAGCCGCGGAAGATCCGCGTATCGGCTGGCAGCAGCGCCTCGTCCTCGCCGAAGCCGATCTGTTCCAGCCCGCACTCCGCTCCGGACAGCACCACCGGATCGCCGAATTCGTCGAGATAGCGGAAATAGAGGCCGAGACGATCGGCGAAGATCTGCTCGTAGAGCGCGATCGCATCGGCTTCCGTGCCAAGCAGGTGCACTGTCAGCTCACGCGTCTTGCAGCCGGCAAACCAGCTGGTCGGTAGTTTGCTCGCCTGCTCGGGCGAGGGCTCCTCGGCAGGGTCGCTGGCGATGCGATGGGTCAGCGAGAGGCGCAGGCCCGAGAGCACCCGGCCATCGGCGGGGAGGCCCAGCGCCTGCAATCGGCCGGGCGCGGCAATGTATTCGGCCGAAGCGACGTCGAACGGCCAGAGCGTCACGGGCGAACCCATCCGGTAGCGGCAGGCGACGCGCCGGTCGCGCTCGACATAAGTCGCGTCGAGATAGGAACCGCGCGGCACCTCGACACCTTCGCGCAAGGCCGGATCGCCAAAGGTCGGCGCGATCCCGGCGAGCAGCGCCGAGGGCGTCGGCGCCAGATAGTTCGGGATCAGCTGCTCGAGCAGGTTGTTGGTGAACTCCGGGAACTCATGCTTGAGCTTGAGCTGCACGCGCGCCGCGAGGAACGCAGCGCCTTCGAGCAGGCCACCGACCATCGGATCCATGCGCTCGCCGACCAGACCGCCGAGCCGCTCGGCGATCCCCGGATATTCCTCGGCGAACTCCTTCGTATGCTCGGTGAAGAGCCTGAGCTCGCGATTGTAGAAGTCGAGGAATTCCTGGTTCATTCCGCGCTACCGATTCTTGATCGCGATCTTGCCGGTGTCGAGCTCGACATCGGCGACGAATTGCACAGGAATATTGAGCGGCTCGCAATTGAGATCGGCCCGGACGACGAAGCGGATCTTGAGCTCCGCCTTGTCGAGCGCCTCGTCGCGCTCGACCACGATCGACTGCTTGAGCAGCCTTGGCTCATAGGCGAGCAGGACCTGGGCGAGTTCGGTCTTGATCGCATCGACCCGGTGCTCGTCGATCGACTTGTTCTGGATGTCCGGGAAGCCGCGGTTGAGGATGGAGCGGCGGACGTTCTCGAAGCGCGAAAGATCGGTGGAGGAGCCGAAATTGATCGTATTGACCAGCGTCTCCAGGTCGATCGCGATCTCCTGGCGCAGCTTGCTCTCGGTGATTGCGGTCCGCGGCGCCGCGCGGCGTCCGGCGACCACGCGCTCTCCGCCGGCGTCGCGCAGGTCGAGCTGGACCCTCGCGTCCTTGGCGCGATGCGCCTCGCGGAAGGCGAACATCAGAGGCGGCCGCAACCGGTTCTTCGCCTTGGGGTCGAGCATCTGGGTTGTCCCGAACGAGGCTGCTCAAAACGATGGACCCCTGGCGATCGCTGCCGCGATCGCGAGGAGTCCAGTCGCGACGGGAAAAGGACCCTGCGTCATCGGCGAAAGCCGTTGGCGCAGGGGGCCGTTCCCGATGCCGGGGCCGCTGGAGCGGACCCGGCATCGGCGATGTGTTATTCGGCGTTCTTCTTGAGGTCGTAGGTGCCGGTGATCGCCGAACCGAGCGAGCCGTCCTTGTTCTGCGGCTTGTACTCGAACTTGATCTTGGCGAAATTCAGCGAGAACTGATCGGTCGGAACCGGGTTGCCGCCGGTGCTGTCGCCCGACTGGTAGCTCGACACGAGCAGGTCCTCGAGCGTGACCGTATAGAACTCCTGCTGACCCTTGCCCTGCTTGCGGACGTGCAGCACGGCCTTCTTGATGTGCTCGCCGGTGGAGCACTTCAGCATCAGGGTCGCCGACGCCTTGTTGACGTTGGCCGTGCAGTGCAGGTCCTGGTAGCTCGCCTTGCCGGCGCCGCCGCCGTGCCCGGCGGCATGCGTGCCGGAATTGCTGACGCCCCAGGAGAAGGACTCGATCTCGATCGTGTCCTTGTGCTTGGCGTCCTGGCTTTCGCCCTTGATACCGTCGATCTCCAGATGGAAGTCGCTAGCCATGGTGCTCTCCGATGATTGGCTGTTTCAGGGTGATTTAGGCATAGAACTCGCGTCGCCTGGAGAGCTCCCCCCATGCGTCGCCACTCTCCCTGCGCGATCAGCGCAGGGCCAACTGTTGTCCTGGGGGGCCGGCGCGCCTTAGGGCACGCCTGGGTCTCAGGTCTTGGGCGCCGGCAGGCGCGAGACGAGGCTCAGACCGATATCCATGCCCTCGAGCTGGAAGTGCGGCCGGAGGTAGAACTTGGCCGAATAATAGCCGGGGTTCTCCTCGTCCTCGAAGACGTCGATGCGCGCATCGGACAGGGGCTTGCGCGCCTTCGTCTCCTCGCTGGAGTTCAGCGGATCGCCGTCGACATATTCGGTGATCCACTCCTGCAGCCAGCGACGCAGGGGTTCGCGCTCCTTGTAGGAGCCGATCTTGTCGCGCACCATGCACTTCAGGTAATGCGCGAAGCGCGACACGGCGAACATATAGGGCAGACGCGAGGACAGGTTGTCGGAGGCCGTCGCCGCGACGCCGTCAGGCCCGAAGAAGGCCTTGGGCTTGTAGAGCGACTGCGCGCCGATGAACGCCGCCTTGTCCGTATTCTTGCGGTGGATCAGCGGGATCAGGCCGGACTTGGCCAGTTCCGCCTCGCGGCGGTCGCTGATCGCGATCTCGGTCGGGCACTTCAGGTCGACGCCGCCGTCATCGGTCGGGAAGGTATGGGTCGGCAGGTTGAGGACCTCGCCGCCCGACTGGACGCCGCGGATGCGGGTGCACCAGCCATACTCCTTGAAGGCCCGGTTGATGTTCACCGCCATCGCATAGGCGGCGTTCATCCAGGCGTATTTCTCGCCCTTGTGGCCGTCGGTGTCCTCCTCGAAGGCGAACTCCTCGACCGGCTCGGACTTGGCCCCGTAGGGAACCCGCGCCAGCACCCGCGGCAAGCACAGGCCGACATAGCGGGAGTCGGCTGCATCGCGCAGGCCCTTCCAGGCCGCGTAGTCCGGCGTGTCGAAGACCTTGCCGAGATCGCGCGGGTTGGAGAGCTCCGTCCAGGAGTCCATGCCCATCAAGTTCGGGTCGGCCCCGGTGAAGAAGGGCGCGTGAGCGGCGGCCGCGATCTTCGAGAGATCGCGCAGCAGCTGCACGTCCGTCGGAGCGTGGCTGAAGTGATAGTCGCCGACGAGCGCACCGAAGGGCTGACCGCCGAGCTGCCCGAACTCCTGCTCGTAGAGCTGCTTGAAGAGCGGGCTCTGGTCCCAGCGGGCGCCGGGATAGGTCTTGAGGTTGCGGTAGAGCTCGGTCTTGCCGACGTTCATCACCTTGATCTTCAGCTGCGAGTCAGTCTCGGAGTTGAAGACGAGGTAGTTGAGGCCGCGCCAGGCGCTTTCGAGCTTCTGGAACTCCGGCGCATGCAGCACCTCGTTCATCTGCTCGCTGAGCTTGGCATCGAGCCGGGCGATCATCTCCTCGATCGTGTCGAGCACGTCGCCCTTGATCAGCGTCGAGTCGGCGAGCGCCTGGTTGACCAGGGTCGCGACCGCGTTCTCGACTTCGCTCGCCGCCCGTTCTGTCTTCGGCTTGAAGCTCTGTTTCAGAAGGGCCGAAAAATCGTCGACGCCTTGCGTTTCAGTAGCTGCCGCGCCGGGCTGTTGGATCTGTGTTTCCGCCATGGCCGCCTCGCTCAACCGTTGCTGTCCTGCTTGTCGTCACCAGCCGGCTTTTCGCCGAGCTTATCCTTCAGCGCCGCCATCAGGTTCGGATCGGCGAGAAGGGCCTTGAGCTGGTCGCTGGCCGCGACCTTGCCGTCCATGTAGCGCAGCAGATTGGCGAGCTGCTCGCGCGCCTCCAGCAGCTTGGCCGTCGCCGGAATCTGGCGGGCGATCGCAGCGGGGTTGAAGTCATCGTATTTCTTGAACTTGAGCGACACGGAGAGCTTGTCGCTTCCGTCGCCGAGCTTGTTCGGCACGGCAAAAGCTGCACCGGGCTCGATCGCGGCCATGCGCTGATCGAAATTGTCCATGTCGATGTCGAGGAACTTGCGTTCGCCGACATCCGGCTTCTCGACCGCCGAGGCATTGCCCGAGAGATCAGCGAGAACCCCCATCACGAAGGGCAGCTCGACCTTCTGGTCGGCGTTATAGGGGTCCTCGTAGGTGATATGGACCCGCGGCGGCCTGTTGCGGCGAATGAATTTCTGCCCGGAATCTCCAGCCATAACGGCGCCCCTTCCTTTAGAGGCATCACGCAAGGAGAGCGTGATGCCACGCTTACGATCCAGCTCGCTATACCATACACACTTGCCGACGGCTTGACAGTTCTCGTCGAACTGCTCGCATCGGCTGCGCCAGATCCAGCCAGCTCAGCTTTGCAGGCGGATGACGTCACCGCATCCACCGAACGAATGAGGCGCGGCACTCCTTAGAGGGAGCGTCGCGACTTATTCGCCGCTGCTCTGCCTTATGCCGACGTCAGGGAGGATATCGCCGAGGAGCGAGAGAAAATCTTGCTGCGCCAGCGCACAGGCCTTGTCCATCAGCAGCGGCACCGGATTGGACGGCTCGGCATGGCGGTAGAAGCCGGCGACGGCCTTCATCCGGGCGATCGCTTCGGCCCGGCTCGCGACGGTGATCGCAAGCACCGGCGCAGGCTTTGCGGGGGCGTCCGCCTTGGGTTCGGCCTCGGCCTCCTCTTCCGGCTGCTCGCTCTCGGACTGCTCGCTCTGCGCTTCCTCGTCGGCGTCCTGCGCCTCTTCGTCGTCGGTTTCCTCGGCAACGTCGTCCCCGGCGCTCTCCTCCTCGTCGTCGGAAGAGCTTTCCTCGTCATCATAGGACGAGCTCTCGTCGTCGCCATCGGAGGCATAGTCGTCATTGCCGCTATCGTCGCTGTAGTCGCCGCCGGAGCCATCGCCGCCGAGGCGCTCGAGGGGCAGCTGGTATTTGGTGTCGTCGCCGATCTCGAGCATCGCCTTGTCGACGTGCTCCGGGAACATGATCTGGATCACCTCGATCAGTGACTTGCCGACCAGGCGCTGCGCCTGGCCGATCAGCAGCACGGCCGGGCTCGACGGCTCGGTCCGCCGGAAATAGCCAAGGCAGCCGGCGAGCGCGGCCTGGGCTTCGTCAACGGAGGCGCAGACACCGGGCGGAAGCGCCGCGACGACGATCGTCCCGGTCGCGGCCGCGCTCCCGCCGCCGGCGGCAGGCGCCTCGGCGATTGCAGCGCCCTGCCCGCCCGGCGCCTTCCGTTCGATCGCGGCCTCAAGGAAGGTGATGATCTGCCCGACCAGGCCGGCGAGCCGCGGGAAGGTCACCGCCTGGTCGGCGCCGAGCCGCTCGCTCCAGATCGCGCGCATTCGCGACTGCGCGTCCCGGATCGCGGTGACATGGCCGAGCATCGCTGTCAGGTCGGCGAGCTCCGCCTCCTTCAGCGCCGCATTGATTCCGCCGGCATCTGGATGATCCTCGTCCTCGTCGGCACGCACCTCGCCGGTGGCGACCAGCTGGCTGCGGAAGATCACCGGCCCCAGGCGCTTGCTGGTGAAGATCGGCGCATGCTGCAGGGGCAGAGCGACGGTGGCGTTTTCGTCCAGCGCCTGCAGCGCGACCTCGCGCATGATGAAGTCGCCATCCTCGGCCCTGGGATAGATCTCCTCCCAATAGTCGCCGAGATAGCTCGTGATCAGCCCGAGGCAGCTTGCAAAACCGGCGATGTCGCGGTTGAGCAAGCAGAGCTGGCCCGCGATGACGAAGCCACGCAGGTCACGGCTCTGCTTGAGGATCTTGCCGAGATCGTTGAAAGCCGCCGGAAAATCGATCTTGGAGCGATCGAAGGGCTTCTGCCGCCCTTCGGGGTTGTCGCGGGAGAAATATGATTTCGGCAGCGCCACCTCCAGGCGCGCCAACACATTCATGAACGCCGGATCCGCATCGGGATCGGGGCCGCAGGGATCGTCAGCCGAAATCGGCTTCGCCAGATCAGCGAAATTGAGCGCGGCCATGCCCCCTCACGGTCGATCGAGATTATCGAGCCGGCCGCCTGGCCGTCACTCCACCTGCAGTCGCGTCTCGACCCGGCGGTTGTCGGCCGAGAACTTGTCGGCGACGACGGGCTTGCTCTGGCCGAGGCCGCGCGGGACGAGCTTGGCGGTATCGACGCCGCGCTCACTGAGATAGCGCACGACCGCCTTGGCCCGGCGTTCCGACAGGCTCAGATTGTAGTCCGCCGTGCCGCTGGCGTCGGTGTGTCCCTCGACCAGGAAACTGTTGGCGGAGAGCTGCGGGTCCTTCAGCGCCTTGGCGAACTCATCGAGATTCGACTTCGCCTCGGACTCGAGCACGTCGGAATTGTACTTGAATTTGACCACGAGATCGAAGGCGGTCGGCGGTTTCACGACGTGGCCGGCCTTGTTGCATTCGGCCTCGGTGCCGACGCAAAGGCCGCGCGAAACGCCGAGATTCGGCTTCGCGGCTCCGAAATGCTTGACGATATCGTCCGCCTTGTAGGCTTGGGCCTGCGCAAAAAGCGGCGACAGGACGCAGAAGCCTGCGGCAAGAGCGGCACTAACCATGACAAGGGCCTGCTTGCGCACGGTCTTCCTCCCGTTTAGGTTCGCTGAGGCGGTTGAAGACTGACGGCGCGAATTATGCCTCGCAGCGTTTGCTGCGTCAATAGTCGTCTCTTGTCGCAAGCCACGAGGTTTGGTTGATGGCCGCCGCTCCTGGACAATCGAAAAGACTTGCCTCCTTTACGACACCGTCAGGTCAAGATGTCTTTTCACTTTTAAAGTTTGAAGCGCGCGAAGCTCTCAGCGAATTGTTCGTTTATCAGATCGAAGCCGTGAGCACTTCTCAGGGCGACGTTCTTCAAAATTTAATTGGCGAGAAATGTCACATCAAGATGACGCTGAAGAACGGTGAAGACCGGATCTTCAACGGTATCCTGGTCGAGGCGCAGTGGCTCGGCCGCGAGAAGGATCTCGACCATTACCGCTTCGTGCTGCGGCCCTGGCTCTGGCTGCTCTCGCAGCGCACGGATTGCCGCATCTTCAAGAACAAGACGGCGATCGACATCATCAAGACGATCTTCGGCAAGGAAGACAAGGCGAGCTTCGAGGACCGCGTCAGCGAGCCGCCCCCGGAGATCGACTATTGCGTGCAGTACCGCGAGTCCGACCTCGATTTCGTCCTGCGCCTGATGGAGAAGTACGGCATCTACTATTACTTCAAGCACACCGAGGGAGATCACAAGCTGGTCCTCTCGGATGCCCGCAGCTCCCATGATGCCGTCACTCCCGCGGCCGAGCCGACCTTCACCGGAGCCGGCAGCGCCTATCCTTTCATGCCGACCGACGGGGCGCAGCGACGCCATATCGAGCATCTGACCCAATGGACGGCACAGCGGCGGCTGCGGACCGGCAAGATCGAGCTCAAGGACTATGATTTCGAGAAATCCACCTCGGACCTGACGGCGCGCGCCGAGGACGGCTTCCCGCGTACCAAGTCCTACGAGGCGTTCGACTATCCCGGTGCCTATCTCGATCGCGGCAAGGGCGAGAAGCTCGCCCGCATCCAGGTCCAGGCCGAGCAGGCGCAGGATGAACGGCGGCTCGCCGTCGGCGAGGCTCCCAGCCTCAATCCCGGCACGCTGATGACGCTGACCGATCACCCCGTCGGCTCGGAGGACGCCGAGTTCCTGGTGGTGCGGGCGACGCACAGCTACGGCGTGCAGAGCTATCGCTCGTCGAAGCGCGCCGACCAGGCGATCTATCACGGCTCCTACGAGTTGCAGAAGGCGACCAAGCGCTTCCGCGCCCCGCAGGTGACGCCCGCCCCGCTCCATATCGGCCCCGACACAGCCAAGGTGGTCGGCGAGAAGAACAAGGGTGAGGAAGGCGACGTCGACGTCGACAAGTACGGCCGGGTCTGGCTGCGTTTCCACTGGGACCGCGAGAAGGATTCGACCTCCTGCCGCGTGCGCGTGGCGCAGGCCTGGTCCGGCAAGAACTGGGGCGGCCAGATCATCCCGCGGATCGGCCAGGAAGTCGTCGTCTCCTATATCGGCGGCGATCCTGACCGGCCGATCATCACCGGCGCCGTGGTCAACGACCAGCACATGCCGCCCTACGACCTGCCCGCCAACAAGACCCAGTCCGGCCTGAAATCGGAATCGACCGATGGCGGCGGCAAGTCGGGCAAGTTCAACGAGATCAAGTTCGAGGACCTCGCCGGCAAGGAGGTCTTCTCCATGCAGGCCGAGCGCGACCACAAGACCGAGGTCTTCAATCTCGAGACCCGCGATGTCGGCAAGAAATTCGAGGGTGGCCCGACCGACTTCGCCCGCACGACCCAGATCCTGAGCGGCAGCGACAAGCTGCACGTCAAGCAGGGCAAGCGCTATGTCGAGGCGGCGCTGGAGATCAAGCTGGTCTGCGGCCAGAGCGAGATCACGATGACGCCGACCAACATCACCATCTCCTCGCCGACGATCACGGTGCAGAGCACGGCGAAGACCGAGATCAACGGCGGCGGCAACACGATCATCACCGCCGCCATGATCAAGATCAACTGAGGCCGCGATGTCGAAGCTTCGTTTCAGCACGGCGCTGGAGGTCTTCGAGGCCTTCCCCGCCGCGCGCGAGATCATCCAGACCGCGCCGACCACCGAGCCGCCGTTGAGCTTCCTGCGCAAGCTCGTCGCGGCCGCCGATCACAAGGACGCGATCGGCTTCTGCGCCTTCCTGATGCCGCGCCGAGAGACGGTCTGGTGGGCGCTGCAATGCGTTCAGCGCATGCAGCCAGCCGGAACCCCGGCAGACCCCAGCCTGAAGGCAGCCGAGGCCTGGGTGCGCGACCCGACCGACGAGACGCGCCGCGCAGCTCTGGCGCTCGGCGAAAGCGGCCATCATGCCAACCTCGGCACCTGGGTCGCCCTCGCGGCCGGCTATTCCGGCGGCAGCATGGTCGCGACCCATGCGGTGCCCTCCCCGCCGGACCTGACCGCAAAGACGGCACGGATCGCGGTATTAACCGCACTCGGACGGGTATCCGAGCCAGAGCGCGATGCCGCATTGCGAAATTGCGTCGAAGCATGCATTCGTCTGATCGATGACGAAAGCGGCAGGACGAGAGCGTAGCATGGCCCCGGCGCCGATGCGGCAGCCGGTGTCGAGCTACGACCAGGCGGGCGGCCCGACATGGCGCTGACGCTGACGATCGAGAATCAGGCTTCGCTGCCGGATGGCGGCCCGCTCAGCGTGACGCTGAGCGGCGGGCGCGGGCTCGATATCGGGCGGGACCAGCATCTCGACTGGTGCCTGCCGGATCCGAGCCGCGCCGTTTCCGGGCGCCATTGCGAAGTCCGCTTCAACGACAACGCCTATTGGCTGCGCGACATCTCGACCAACGGCACCTTCGTCAATGGCGGAGCCTACCGGGTGCAGTCGCCCTACCGGCTGCAGCATGGCGACCGGCTCGAAATCGGCCACTACATCATCGCGGTGGCGATCGACGAGGCGGAGCGCGGCGCGCCCGGCCCGGTCGAGCGGACACCGGCGCCGCCGCCTCCCGGCGAATCGCTCTGGGATTCGAACGGCGACGAGGCGCCGCCGATCGCTCGCCGCGACCTGATTCCGCCGCAGAAATACCAACCGGTGCACGCGCCTTTCATCGACTGGGCGGCCGATATCCCGACGCCCTCGGAACCGGCGCAGGTCTATGCCGCACCACCGGCTCCGCCGCCGCCACCATCGCGGCCCGACGAGTTCGCCTGGGCGCCATACCAGGCGCCGCCGGTAGCCGAACCCGAGCCGATCGCGCCGATCCCGACGCCGCGCCGACCGGCCTCCGCCGCATCCGCCGGCAATCCCTGGGACGAGGCGCCGGCCGAGCCGCCGTCGCGCCCGAGCTTCGACGCCCCTTACGAGCCGCCGCCGCGCGCCGCACCCCCGCCGCCTCCACCTCCGGTGGGCGTTCCGGCCGGCGGCCCGTCGATCTCGGCGGCCGAATTCATCGCCCGCTTCGCGCGCGGCGCGGGACTGCCGGTCGAGGAACTGTCCTGGCAGGACCCCGGCGCCTTCGCCGAGCAGACCGGCGCGTTGATGCGCCTGATCGCGATCGAGCTGAAGGCGCTGCTGGCGGCGCGGGCCGAGAGCAAGCGCATCGCGCGCAGCTCCAACCAGACGATGATCCAGGCACAGGACAACAACCCGCTGAAGTTCTCGCCGACGATCGAGGACGCGCTGAAGCTGATCTTCGGCAGGCCGACCAGCGGCTATCTCAACGCCCAGAAGGCGTTCGAGGAGAGCTTCAGGGACCTCAAGGTCCACCAGATCAAGACCTATTCGGCGATGCAGCACGCGCTGCGCATGCTGGTCGAGGACCTCGATCCGCAAGCGGTCGCCGAGGGGCTCGACGCCGGGCGCGGGCTCGACGGCCTGCTCTCCTCGCGCAAGGGCAAGCTTTGGGATGCCTATGTCGCGCGCTGGGAGGCGAAGACCGCCCCCTATGAGGACGGTCTGGTCGACGCCTTCATGCTCTATTTCGCCGAGTGCTACGACCGCGGCGGGCGCTGAGGCCATGCCGTCATTCCGGGGCGCGCCGCAGGCGCGAGCCCGGAACCCATGAACACCCCCCGCTCCGGAGAAAACTCCGTCATTCCGGCCGCAGCGAAGCGGAGTGCCGAAATCCATCGTAGGGAACGGCGCTCTACGATGGATTCCGGAGCTGCGCCGCTTCGCGGCTTGTCCGGAATGACGGAGCTTTTTTCACGATAGCATCGTGGTCATGGGTTCCGGGCCCTTCGCTGCGCGAAGTCCCGGAAAGACGGCGTGTTTCCGCTCGTAACTGATACCGTTCAGCCCAGCGGCACCACCATCCCGTCGCGGATCGTGACCTGGCGATCCATGCGGGCGGCGAGGTCGAGATTATGCGTCGCGATCACCGCCGCCAGGCCCGAGGCACGCGCCAGCGCCACCAGCGTGTTGAAGACGTGCAGCGAGGTATGCGGGTCGAGATTGCCGGTCGGCTCATCGGCCAGCAGCACGCGCGGCGCATTGGCGACGGCGCGGCCGATGGCGACGCGCTGCTGCTCGCCGCCCGACAATTCGCCCGGCAGATGGTCGAGCCGATCGGCTAGGCCGAGGAAGCTCAGCAGCTCGGTCGCGCGCGATTCCGCCTCGGCCTTGCCGAGGCCGCGAATGCGCTGCGGCAGGACGACGTTCTCCAGCGCGGTGAACTCCGGCAGGAGATGGTGGAACTGGTAGACGAAGCCGATCTCGGTGCGCCGTAGCCGGGTCAGGCCCTTGTCATCGAGCTGCGAGGTCGGCACGCCGCCGATGAAGACCTCGCCGGCATCGGGGCTCTCCAGCAGGCCGGCGACATGCAGCAGGGTCGACTTGCCGGTGCCGCTCGGCGCGACCAGCGCCACGAGCTCGCCCGGCCAGATCGCGAAATCGGCCTTGCGCAGGATCTCGAGCGGACCATCGGACTGGGGATAGTAGCGCTCGATCTGGGAGAGGAAGAGCGCGGGGGTCTCGGTTGCCATTCGCTACGCCCTCAGCCCATCCGCAAGGCTTTGACGGGGTCGAGCCGTGCCGCCTTCCAGGCCGGATAGAGCGTCGCCAGCAGCGACAGCACGAGCGTCATCACCACGACGGTGGCAACCTCGCGCCAGTCGATCACCGAGGGGATGTCGCTGAGGAAGCGCACGGTCGGGTCCCAGGGATTGATGCCGAGAATGCTGCTCACGCCCTTGTTGATGGTCTGGATGTTCCTGGCGAAGAGGATACCGAGGACGAACCCAGCGAAGGTACCGAGCACACCGATCGCCGCGCCTGTGATCAGGAAGACCCGCAGCACCGTACCGCGCGAGGCGCCCATGGTGCGCATGATCGCGATGTCCTCGGTCTTGTCCTTCACCAGCATGATCAGGCCGGAGACGATGTTCAGCGTCGCGACCAGCACGATCAGGGTCAGGATGATGAACATGACATTGCGCTCGACCTCGAGCGCGTTGAAGAAGGTGCGATTGCGCTGCCGCCAATCGGATAGCACGAGCGGCCGCGGCGGATCGGCCTCGATCCGGTCACGCACCGCCTGCGTCTGGTCGGGATTGTCGATGAAAACCTCGATGACGTTCACATCGCCGTCGCGGTTGAAATAGGCTTGGCTCTCGGCGAGCGGCATGAAGACGAAGGAGGCATCGAACTCCGACATGCCGATCTCGAAGATCGCCGTGACCGGATAGGCCTTGATCCGTGGCGCCGTGCCGAAGGGCGTCGAGGCGCCGCGCGGAGTGACGATCGTGATGGTGTCGCCGACCTGCAGGCCGAGCGAGCCAGCGAGCCGCCGGCCGATCGCAACGCCGTTGGTTGTGGCGAAGCCGTCCAGCGTGCCCTGGCGGACATTGCCCGCGATGAACGGAATCGACTTGATGTCGTTCTCCGAGATGCCGCGCACCAGGACGCCGCCATTGCCGACCTGCGAGGACGCCAACGCCTGCCCCTCGACCAGCGGAATGGCGAGCTTGATGCCCTGGACCTGGCGCAGCTTGGCCGCGACCTGCTCGTAATCGTCGAGCGGCCGGTCGATCGGCGTCGCGAAGATGTGGCCGTTGACGCCGACGATCTTCTCCAGCAGCTCCTTGCGGAAGCCGTTCATCACCGACATCACGATGATCAGCGTCGCGACGCCGAGCAGGATGCCGAGGAAGGAGAAGCCGGCGATGACAGAGACGAAGCCTTCGCGCCGACGCGTGCGCAGGTAGCGACCGGCGAGCAGCCATTCGAAGCCGGCGAAGGCTTTCGTGCCGGTCGGCACGCTCTCCCGAGCCTCGGAGCCGGCGCTCATGACCGCTCTCCTCCGCTCACGCGTTCGTGCCCTTGCCCGGGAAGCGCGCCAGCGCCGCCTCGAGCGAGACCAGCTCGCGCTCGCCGCCGGCGCGGCGCTTGAGCTCGACCTTGCCCTCGGCCAGCCCCTTCGGGCCGACGATGATCTGCCAGGGGATGCCGATCAGGTCGGCGGTGGCGAACTTGCCGCCAGGGCGCTCGTCGCGGTCGTCATAGACCATGTCATAGCCCTTGGCGGCGAGGCCCTTGTAGAGCTGCTCGCTGGCGGCATCGCTGGCGGCGTCGCCGACCTTGAGGTTGAGCACGGCTATATCGAAGGGCGCGATCTCGTCGGGCCAGACGATGCCGCCCTCGTCATGGCCGGCCTCGATCAGCGCGGCGACGAGACGGCTCGGGCCGATGCCATAGGAGCCGCCATGCAGCAGAACCTGCTGGCCGTCCGGGCCGGTCACGCTCGCGCCCATCGGCTCGGAGTACTTGGTGCCGAAATAGAAGATATGGCCGACCTCGATGCCGCGCGCCGAGACACGCTTATCCTCCGGGATCGCCTCGAAGGCGGCCTTGTCATGCATCTCCTCGGTGGCGGCGTAGAGGCTCGTCCACTTGTCGAAGATGCCCTGCAGGCCGGAGACGCTGTCGAAATCGGTGTCCGCGGATGGCGTGTCGAAAGTCAGGTAGTCGCTGTGGCAGAAGACCTCGCTCTCGCCGGTCGAGGCGAGCACGATGAATTCGTGGGAGAGGTCACCGCCGATCGGGCCGGTATCGGCGCGCATCGGGATCGCCTTCAGGCCGAGCCGGGTGAAGGTGCGCAGATAGGCGGTGAACATGCGGTTGTAGGCATGGCGCGCCGAGTCCTTGTCGAGGTCGAAGGAATAGGCGTCCTTCATCAGGAATTCGCGGCCGCGCATTACGCCGAAGCGCGGGCGGACCTCGTCCCGGAACTTCCACTGTATGTGGTAGAGGTTGAGCGGCAGGTCCTTGTAGGACTTGACGTAAGAGCGGACGATCTCGGTGACCATCTCCTCATTGGTCGGGCCGTAGAGCATGTCGCGATCATGCCGGTCCTTGATCCGCAGCATCTCCTTGCCATAGGCGTCGTAGCGCCCGCTTTCGCGCCAGAGATCGGCCGATTGGATGGTCGGCATCAGGATCTCGATCGCGCCGGAGCGGTTCTGCTCCTCGCGGACGACCGCGCTGATCTTGTTAAGCACGCGCAGGCCGAGCGGCAGCCAGGAATAGATGCCGGCCGATTGCTGGCGGATCATGCCGGCGCGCAGCATCAGCCGGTGCGAGACGATCTCCGCCTCCTTGGGCGTATCGCGCAGGATCGGCAGGAAATAGCGGGACAGGCGCATGGAACACTCGTCGGAGGGGCGATGCGCCAAGCGCGCACCGAGTCAGGTCAGTCCAGAGACACCATCGCCGTTTGCAAATTGCAAACGCTAATGCACATCGCCGGAAGGCAAATGCACATCGATGGCGTTTGCGAAGGCGTCAGCGCTTGGCGAACTTCGCCTTCAGCCTGTCGCTGACAACCGGCGGAACGAAGGCGGAGACGTCGCCGCCCATCGCGGCGATCTGGCGCACCAGGGTCGCGGTGATGTGCCGCGCCTGCGGCGTCGAGGGCAGCAGCACAGTCTGCAGGTCGGGCGCCATGGTGTGGTTCATGCCGGCGAGCTGCATTTCGAGGTCGAGATCGGTGCCATCGCGCAGGCCGCGCACCAAGATAGTGGCGCCGGCGCGCTTGGCCGCGTCGATGGTCAGGTCGGCGAAGGTCGTGACCTCAAGCTCCGTCTTGAACTCGGCGGCGACTGGGCCGGCGATGGCGCGCAGCAACTCGGCCCGCTCCTCGGCGGAGAAGATCGGCGTCTTGCCGGGATGGACGCCGATGGCGAGGACCAGTCTGTCGACCAGCCGGCAAGCGGCCACGATCATGTCGAGATGGCCGTTGGTGACGGGGTCGAACGACCCGGCATAGAAGGCGGTGTGGCTCATGCCCTGAGCGTTAGCCAACGCAAGCTTCCGCGACAAGCCATCAGGCGACGCGCAGCTCGCCGATGACATGGTCGACCCGCGCATTCAGCGCCTGGGCCAGCCCGGTCAGTTCGCTCGCCGCCTTCAGCACCGCGTCGGACGCGCCGGCGGTGTTGCGCGAGGCGAGCGCGACCTGGCTGGTCGCCTGGCCGATCAGCACGATCTCCTGCGTCGCCGCCAAGACGTCGGCGGCGATGGCATGGGCCGCCTCGTGCTGGCGCTGCATGGTTTGGCTGGTGCGGCGTGTCGCCTCGTTCAGCTCCTGCACCAGCGCACGGATGCCGGTGATACCCTCGACCGTCGCGGCGGTCGCCTGGTTCATCGCTTCGATCTGGCGGGCGATGTCCTGCGTCGCATTGGCAGTCTGCGTCGCCAGCGACTTCACCTCGTTGGCGACGACGGCGAAGCCCTTGCCGGCCTCGCCAGCCCGAGCGGCCTCGATGGTGGCGTTGAGCGCCAGCAGATTGGTCTGGCCGGCAATCGCCGAGATCAGCCCGACCACCTCCGAGACCCGCGCCGCGCCATTGGACAGGCCATCGACGATCCGGCTGACCGAATCCGCGTGCGCGCTGGCCTGGCCGGCGGTCGCGTCCGAGGTGAGCACCTCGGCGGCAAGCGCATCGACAGCGCCGAGCAGGTCCTGGGCCGCGCGTTCGATCGACTGCACGCTGCGTATCGCATTGCCGGTCGCTCCGTCGGTATCGGCGGCGCCGGCTTGGGTCTCGCGTGCGCCTTCGGCGAGCTGATGCGCCGTCGTGCCCAGGGTTTGCGCCGAAACGGAGACTGAGGCCGAGACGGTTCTGACCGAGTCTTCGAGCTCGCCCGCCAGCTCGCCGAGCAGCGCGCGGCGGTGCTGCTCGGCCTCGGCCAGGCGGGTCCCCTGCTCGGCCTCCCGGCGCTGCGCCTCGCCGCGCAGGGTTTCGCGGATCATGTCGATCGACTTGGCGATGCCGCCGATCTCGTCGCGGCGTCCGGCTCCGGGAATCGCCTCCTCGGTCCGCCCCGCGGCAACGCCGGCCAGCCTGTCAGAGAGCCGCGCGATCGGACGCGCCACCGACCAGCCGAGCAGGATCGCGATGCCGAACAGCGGCAACAGCACGAGCAAGCCGGCCGAGACGACGGCGCTGCGGATCGTGCCGACCACGGCGAAGGCGTTCTCCTCGGGCTCGGTCAGCCAGAGCAGCCAGCGCCAATCGCCGATCACGACCTCCTCGCCGCTGCCGACGAGCGGGCGGCCGTCATGGCTGGTCATGCGGATGAGCGTATTCCCGGGCTGCCCGGTCAGCCGGCTCCGGTCGAGCGTCTCGCGCGGCGAGGCCGCGTTGCGGCGGGCGGCCGGGTTGGAGCGCATGAAGCCGTCGGAACCGATGACAAAAATCCGCTCGGCGCCGGAGCCGGCCGGGTTGAAGGCGAGGACATCGTCGATCAGGCGTGTATCGACGGCGATGACGATGGTCCCGACCTGTTCGCCGGTGCCGGCCTCGGCGTCGTAGAAGGGCGCTGCCAGGAAGGCGCGCGGATCGCCGCCGACCGGGTCATAGGGCGCAAAGTCGAGCACCACCTGCTCGCCGGCCGCCTTGCCGCGCGCCAGCTCGACCGATTTCGCCAGGCCGGTGCCGGCGAGGTCCTCATCGCTCAGCAGCCGGCCGAATTCCGGCCCCTTGGTGACGCTATAGACCACCCTGCCCTTGCGCGAGACCAAGTAGATGTCGGCGTAGTTGAACTGCTTGAGCGCCGCCGAATAGGTCTCGTGGACCGGCACATGCCGCCAGGAATAGCCGTGCTGGTGCTCGCGGCCGGTGCGGGCGATGCGCTCGGCCTGCGATAGCGAACCATCGCCCTGATAGTAGCCGAGGATGCTTCGATAGTCGTGCTGGCCGAGCTCGAGCCATTTGCCGATCTCGTCGAGCGCCGAAACGGTGAAGGCGCTGCGGGCCTGGACTGCCAGTTCGGCACGCAGCTGCAACCAGCGCCGCTCGATGGCGCGGACATGGCTCTCGGCCAGCGCGTGCATGCGCTCGCGTACGGCGCCCTGCGCCCAGCTGGAGACGGCGAGATAGGCGGACGAGCCCACGGCCAAGGCGGCCAGCAGGGCCAGGGCCAGCATGGCGACCGGAAGCCTGATCCTGAGACTGAACACGAATCAGGTCTCCGCCCGATGTCGACTGGGTCGGAACAGCCAACACGAGCGCGGTTAACGTTGCTTGAAGCGCGGGATGCGCCGCAACGGCCCTACAAGACGCCGGGCAGCGGCGCCAAGGCGGCGAGCGCGGCGGCGCCGCCGAGGACGAGAGCGAGCAGCGCGACGTTGGCGGCTGCGAGCGACACCCGGCGCGGGCGCCGGGCCAGAGAGTCGAACTGCATGGGTGCTCTTTGCGAATCAGTGCGTTACCCTGCCCTCTGCATGGCGGAGGCGCCCGGCCATGCCGTGACGGAAACATGGAGAAACCATGGCCCTGCCCCAGGGGCAGCCATGACCGCTCCGGCCGATGCCGACGAATTCCCGCATCCGGCGGTTTCCAGTGACGGCGAAAGCGCGCTAAACCCCGCCCGCCATGCTGACCCTCAACGACATCACCTATCGCCTCGGCGAACGCCTGCTGCTGGACAAGGCCAGCGCCTTCCTGCCCACCGGCTCGCGCGTCGGCCTCGTCGGCCGCAACGGCACCGGCAAGACGACGCTGTTCCGCATCATCACCGGCGACCTTTCGCCCGAGGGCGGCAATGTCGCCCTGCCCAAGGGCATGCGCATCGGCGGGGTGGCGCAGGAGGCTCCGAGCGGCCCAGAAACGCTGATCGAGGTCGTGCTGGCCGCCGATACCGAGCGCGCGGCGCTGATGAAGGAAGCGCAGAGCGCGACCGATCCGATGCGGATCGCCGAGATCGAGACGCGGCTCGCCGATATCAGCGCCCATTCCGCCCCGGCGCGGGCTGCGACCGTGCTGTACGGGCTCGGCTTCGACGAGGAGGCGCAGCAGCGCCCCTGCTCCGATTTCTCCGGTGGCTGGCGCATGCGCGTCGCGCTCGCGGCCGTGCTGTTCTCCGAGCCCGATTTGTTGCTGCTCGACGAGCCGACCAATTATCTCGACCTCGAAGGCACGCTCTGGCTCTACGACTATCTCGAGCGCTACCCGCATACCGTGCTGGTCGTCAGCCACGATCGCGAGCTGCTCGACACCTGCGTCGACCACATCCTCCATCTCGACCAGGGCAAGCTGACGATCTATCGCGGCGGCTACAGCGATTTCGAGAAGCTGCGGGCCGAGAAGCAGGCCCATCTCGCCAAGGCGCGCGAGAAGCAGGAGGCCGAGCGCAAGCACCTGCAGGCCTTCGTCGACCGCTTCAAGGCCAAGGCCTCGAAGGCGAGCCAGGCGCAATCGCGCGTCAAGCGGCTGGAGAAGATGCAGGAGATCGCGGTCATCCAGGATCGCGACGTCCAGCCTTTCAACTTCCCCGCCCCGGAGCGGCCGCTCTCGCCGCCGATGATCGTGCTGGAGAGCGCCAGCGCCGGCTATGGCGAGCGCAAGGTGCTGCAGCGGCTCAACCTGTCACTGGCGCCTGACGACCGCATCGCCCTGCTTGGGGCCAACGGCAACGGCAAGTCGACCTTCTGCAAGCTGATCGGCGGGCGGATGGCGCCGCTCTCGGGCGAAATGCGGCGCTCCTCCAAGCTGGAGACCGCCTATTTCGCCCAGCACCAGCTCGACGAGTTGCGGATGGAAGACACGCCGGTCGGCCATATCCGCGAGTTGATGCCGGATGCACCGGAAGCGCGCGTCAGGGCGCGGACCGCGCAAGTCGGCTTTCCCGCCAACAAGGCCGACACGCCGGTGAAGAACCTCTCCGGAGGCGAGAAGGCGCGCCTGATGCTCGGGATCGCCACCTTCGGCGGCCCGCATCTGCTGATCTTGGACGAGCCGACCAACCATCTCGACATCGACAGCCGCACCGCGCTGGTCAAGGCGATCAACGACTATCCCGGCGCCGTCATCCTGGTCAGCCACGACCGCTTCCTGATCGAGGCCTGCGCCGACCGGCTCTGGCTGGTCGGGGACGGCACGGTGAAGAGCTTCGACGGAGACATGGACGACTATCGCGACTACGTGCTCGGTCGCGACAAGCCGGCCCAGCGCAAGGCGGAAGCGGAAGGCTCCAGCAAGGCCGAGGAGCGCAAGGGCGCGGCAGCCAAGCGCCAGGCGCAAGGACCACTCAGGCAGAAGCTCAATCTCGCCGAAGCGCGCATCGCCAAGCTGACTGGGCTGATCGAGAAGGTCGACGGCGCGCTCGCGAACGGCGCCTTCTCGCGCGAGCCCGAGAAGGCGCTCCAGCTCTCGCGCCAGCGCGGCGAATTGACCGAGGCGCTGGCCGCGGCCGAGGAGGAATGGCTGATGCTGAGCGAGGAGCTGGAGAGCGCCTGAGGCGCTCTCAGGGCAGCGGCGCGAGCTTGAGGCCGAGCTCCCTGACCTGCGTCGGAGTGAGCTTCTTGATTGCGACGCGGGTGGTGTAGCTGCCGTGCATCTGCCCGCCCGACATGTAATTCCAGTCGCTGACCATCGCGCTGCCGGCGCGGTAGCTGTCGCCCCGGTTCAGATTGTCGAGATGGACGGGATCGTTGGCGATCTTGCCGATGAAGACATCGCCTTCGACGGCGGTCAGGTTCATCCAGATATGTTCTCGCCCGCGGTCATAGGGAATCGCGACCTTCACGGCGTGACGCTCGCCGGTGCCGGCGCGATAGAGCGCGACGAAATCCGGCAGCGTCTTGCGGGCTTCCGCGATCGCGCGGTTCATCTCGCGATCGGAAGAACGAAAATCGATCACCTGGGCCGTTACAGGCAAGGCCATGAGCGCGGCGCCCAAAAGCCCCAGGCCACCGAATACCGTCCGGCTCAGCCGCTGAACCTGCATCTCGACACTCCCGTCTCTGCGCGATCGCCCGTTCCGATCACCTCATCAACGAGCCAATCGATCGAACGGTTGCCTTGGTCACGTCAGAGGCGGATTCCTCGGCCGATGGACTTCGGCGTCAGCCCTGCTGTTCGGGCTGGCCTGGCTTGACGATCCGGCCCAGGCGGTTGTCGGTGAACATGTAGATCTCGCGATTGCCCGGCTCGGAATAGAGCACCTGCACCTCGCGCTGGCCCTTGCCATTATCGCCGATCAGGACGTCGGTCGGCCGCTTGTTCTTCAGCCTGACGAGCTCGCATTCGGTGATGCCGACCGCGATCTCCTTCGGCAGTGGGCGGGTAGAGGGATCAAGCGAAACGTCGGCGCTGCACTCGCCCTCCGGCGTCAGCATCGCCTCCTGCGTCGAGACGCGGGCCGAGGCGCTGCTGGTGCGGGTGCCGCGCTCGTTCGAGACGAAGGAAAACCCGCCCATGTCGACGGAGCAGCCGGCAAGCGTCGCCGCCAAGACAGGGACGGCGACCAGGGCAACAGGAACTTTCACGCTTTCTTCTCCCAGCGGCCAGTCTCGTCCTGCTGCCAATAGGTGGCGGCAATGCCGAGCGTCCGCAGCTTTTTCCAGTCTTCACGAGCCGAGGCGAGCGCATCGGGATCGTCGCCATCGAACATCAGGATGACGCGCTCGTAGGCGTCCAATGCGTCGGGAATGCGGACACCGTCAACGCAGAAGCGCACCTGCGCGCCGTTCGGATTGTCGGCGGCCGTGGTGAGCACGATTGGATTGGCCGCCGCGTCCGGCTCTGCGGCCGTCGCATGCGGCAGGAAGGATTCGTCCGCATAGGTCCAGAGCCGGTCGTCGAGCCCGGCCAGGCGCTCGCGGCTCGACAACTCCACCACCGCCTTCCAGCCACGGGCGAGCGAACGCTCGAGCAAGGTCGGCAAGACCTGCTCGAGCGGGCGTCCCTGCAGATGGTAGAACAGAACTTCGGCCATAAGGTGAGCCAGTTCAACCCTTTGCGAGATTCGGCTGATAGGCCGAATCAGCTTTCGTAGTGATCCGCCACTAGCCGGTCGAGCAGGCGCACACCCCAGCCCGAGCCCCAGGACCGGTTGGTTTCGCTGTTCGGCGAGCCCATGCCGGTGCCGGCGATGTCGAGATGCGCCCAGGGCGTGTCGTTGACATGGCGCTGCAGGAACTGCGCCGCCGTGATCGAACCGCCATGACGGCCGGCCGAGTTTTTCATGTCGGCGAACTTGGAATCGATCATCTTATCGTAAGCCGCCGAAAGCGGCATCCGCCAGACGGTCTCGCCGGTCGCCTTGCCGGCGGCGAAGAGCCGCTCCGACAATTCGTCATTGTTGGAGAACAGGCCGGCATTCTCCTGCGCCAGCGCGACCAGGATCGCGCCGGTCAGCGTTGCCAGGTTGACCATGAAGGCCGGCTTGAAGCGCTCCTGCGTGTACCAGAGCACGTCGGCGAGAACGAGCCGGCCCTCGGCGTCGGTGTTGATGATCTCGATGGTCTGCCCGGAGAGCGAGGTGACGATGTCACCCGGCCGCTGAGCCTTGCCGTCCGGCATGTTCTCGACCAAGCCGATCACGCCGACGGCGTTGACCTTGGCCTTGCGGGCGGCCAGCGCCTGCATCAGCCCGGTGACGCAGGCAGCGCCGGCCATGTCGCCCTTCATGTCCTCCATGCCGCCGGCCGGCTTGATCGAGATGCCGCCGGTGTCGAAGGTCACGCCCTTGCCGACGAAGGCGACCGGCTTGTCGCCCTTGGCGCCGCCGTTCCAGCGCATCACCACGACGCGGCTCTCGCGATGCGAGCCCTGGCCGACGCCGAGCAGCGCCCGCATGCCGATCTTCTTCAATTCCTTCTCGTCGAGGATCTCGACCTCGACGCCGAGCTTCTCGAGCTTGCCGGCGCGTTCGGCGAACTCCTCGGGGAAGAGCACGTTCGGCGGCTCGTTCACGAGGTCGCGAGCGAGCTCGACGCCGCCGGCGATCGCCTCGCGCGCCTTCAGTGCCTTCCTGACCGCGGCCGGGTCATCGACGCGCAGCGTCACCGTCTTCGGCTCGGACTGGTCCTTGTCCCGGCTCTTGGTCTTGTAGCGGTCGAAGGCGTAGCTCCTGAGCCGCAGGCCGAGCCCGATCTCGGCGACCTCGCCCGCCGACAGTTCGCCCTCGGGCAGCGCGGCGATGACGTCGGCGCTGCGGCCATGGCCGAACCGGCCGGCAATGGCGCCACCGAGCGCGGCGAAATCGAGCTTGCTGCGCTCCGATTCCGGGCCGGTCCCGACCAGGATCAGGCGCTCATAGCCCGCATCCTCCGGGGCGAGCAGCGTCAATCCGGACAGCGCCTTGCCCTTGAAGCGCTCTGCGGCGGCTGCACGGGCGATCAAGGCATGGGCCCCCGAGCCGATCCAGTCCTCGGCTATCTTCGGCGACGACAGCCTGTCCGAGACGAGGATGACCAGATCCTCCCCGGCAATGGCGTTCAGGGCTTTGACCTCAAGCTTCAGGCGCTGCGACATCGACGGCTCACGAGTTGCGGAAAAGTGACTTGCGGGGCGCCGACCCCGGAAGGCCAGCAAAGGCCACAAACGATTCCCGTTTGCGCCATGATCGAAGCTATACCATAGGGAGTTCGAGGCGAGCCGTCCAAGGGAAGCGCCTTCTGCAAGGATCATTGGGCCCTAGGATCGTCACCCTCGTGCGCTTCGGACTTCTCGACCGCTACATCCTGAAGATCGCCGCCGGTGCGGCGGTGATTCTGCTCGTCGGCCTGACCAGCGTCATCTGGGTGACGCAGGCTCTGCGCGAGGTCGATCTGATGACCGGCAAGGGTCAGACGATCCTGATCTTCTTCACGGTCACGCTGCTCTCGCTGCCGGCGCTGATCGCCGGCATCGCGCCGGTCGCGCTGTTCATGGCGACGCTCTACACGCTCAACAAGCTCAACAGCGATTCCGAGCTGATCGTGATGAACGCGGCCGGCGTCGCGCCGCATCGGCTGACACGGCCCTTCATCGTGCTGACGCTGATCACCGCCGCACTGGTGGGCTGGATGTCGCTCGCGGTGATGCCCGCCGGCTTCCGGGCGCTGCGCGACCTGATTACCCTGATCCGCGCCGATTTCGTCGCCAACGTGGTCAAGGAAGGCCAGTTCGTCTCGCTCGATTCCGGAGTCACCTTCCATTACCGCGAGAAGCAGGGCCAGGCCCTGCTCGGCATCTTCATGCAGGACCGGCGCGACCCCAACCAGCCGGCCGTCTACATCGCCGAGCGCGGCCAGTCGGCCGAGGCCGACGGCAACAGCTTCCTGATGCTGGAGAAGGGCACGATCCAACGCGAGAGCCGCAACCAGAATTCGAGCTCGATCATCTCGTTCGAGCGTTATGCGCTCAATCTCTCGGCGCTGACCGGCGATACCGACGGCGGCGCCGGTGGCGGCGATGGCGACAAGGTGATCTACAAGCCACGCGAGCGCACGACCTGGCAATTGCTGACGCAGGACAAGAACGAGCCCTACTACAAGATCCAGGAAGGGCGTTTCCGCGCCGAACTGCACAACCGGCTGTCGGCGCCGCTCTATCCGATCGCCTTCATGCTGGTCGCCTTCGCCATCCTCGGGGAGGCGCGCACGACCCGGCAGGGGCGCGCCGCCGCGATCCAGATTGCCATCTTCCTGGTCGGCGCCATCCGGATCGGCGCCTACGCAGCCTGGACCGCCAGCGTGCGCTCTCCCATCGCGGCGGCCCTGCTCTATATCCTGCCGCTCGGGACAATCCTGCTGGCGGCCTTCGCGATCGGCTTCGGTTCGCGGACCCGTGTCCTCGTCGACAGGCTGACGGAGCCGCTGATCGCGCCCTTCGTCGCCCTCGCGGCCCGTTTCCGGCGCGCCTGATGCTGCTCTTCAAGACTTTCGGCCGCTATCTGACGCTGCGCTTCCTGCGCGCGATTCTCAGCGTATTCGGCACCTTCTTCTTCCTGATCGCGACGCTCGATTTCGTCGAGCTGATGCGCCGGGCCGGCGATTCGCCGACGGCGACGACGCCCAGCATCATCCAGCTCGCGCTCTACCGCGCGCCGTCCGTGGCGGAGCAGATCTTTCCGTTCGCGGTGCTGTTCGGCGGCATGTTCGCCCTGCTCACCCTCAGCCGGAAGCTCGAGCTGGTCGTCGCCCGCTCGGTCGGCATCTCCGCATGGCAATTCCTGCAGCCGGCCGCCCTGGTCGCCGGATTGGTCGGCCTAGTCTCGATCGGAATCTACAATCCGGTCGCCGCCGAGCTGAAACAGCGCGCCAGCGCGCTCGAAGCCTCGCTCTTCGTCAGGACGGGCCAGGTCGTCGGCAAGGAGATCTGGCTTCGCCAGCGCAGTGTCGACGGCCAGGCGATCATCCGGGCCGCCGCCGCGCTGGAGGGAGGCATCGGGCTCGCCCAGGTCGCGTTCTTCACCTTCTCGCCCGATGGCGGCTTCAGGGAGCGCATCGAGGCGAAGCAGGCGGTGCTCTATCGCGGCTATTGGGAATTGTCGGAGGTGCGCGTCACCTCGGCCACGGAAGAGCCACAGACGTACTCGACATACCTGGTCGCGACGACGCTGGAGCCCGACCAGGTGCGACAAAGTTTCACCCCACCCGACTCGGTCGGGTTCTGGTCAATGCCGGCGGTGCTCGATCGGACCCAGAAGGCGGGGCTCGACACGACGCGCTATGAATTGCGCTATGAATCCCTCAAGGCACGGCCGCTGCTGCTGATCGCCATGATCTTGGTGGCGGCATCCGTTTCCTTAAGATTTTTCCGGTTTGGTGGTGTGACCAGATTGGTGGTAGGTGGCGTCGCGGCGGGGTTCGTGCTCTATGTTGCGACACAGTTGTCTGAGGAGCTGGGCTCATCGGGGATCGTCAACGCCTCGGTGGCCGCTTGGCTGCCCGCGATCGTGGGCACGCTGCTTGGCGCGCTTGCCCTCCTCCATCAGGAAGATGGCTGAGAATACGGTGGCTATGGTTAATTTTGGATTGAGTTCATGGCTTCCGGCGTAAGACGCATCACGCGCCTTGCGGCTGCGACCGCGCTGGTGACGACGCTCGCCCCGGTCCTCGGCTGGACGAGCCTTGCCTATGCCCAAGCCCCTGCTGGCAGCAAGCCCGGGGAGCGCATGGTCGTCGACGCGCGCGAGCTCGTCTACGACAAGGACAACAACACCGTCTCGGCGGTGGGCGACGTCCAGATTCTCTACCAGGGCCGCACGATCGAAGCCGATCGCGTCGTCTACGACCGCCAGAGCAAGCGCGTGGTCGCGACCGGCAATGCCCGCATCACCGAATCCAACGGCACGGTGATCACCGGCGATCGCTTCAACCTGACCGACGATTTCCGCGACGGCTTCATCGACTCGCTGCGCGTGGTGAACACCGACAAGACCCGTTTCTCGGCGCCGCGCGCCGAGCGGACCGACGGCGAGGTCTTCGTCTTCGACAAGGGCATCTACACGGCTTGCGAGCCTTGCGTGGACCAGCCCGAGCGCCCGCCTTTCTGGCAGGTGCGCGCGGCTCGGATCATCCACAAGAAGGCCGAGCAGATGATCTACTACGAGGAGGCCCGGCTGGAGTTCGCCGGTGTCCCGATCGCCTATATTCCTTATATGTCCGGGCCGGACGCAACCGTTAAGCGCAAGACCGGTTTCCTGGCGCCGAAGTTCCTCAACACCTCGGCGTTGGGGTACGGCTTCAGCCTGCCCTACTTCATCAACCTCGCGCCGAACTACGACCTGACGCTGACGCCGACCTATCTGACGCGCCAGGGCTTTCTCGGCCAGGCCGAATGGCGGCACCGTTTCGTCAACGGCTCGTACAACATCCGCGCCGCCGGTATCTTCCAGCAAGACCAGAAGGCGTTCCTGGCAAGCCCGTTCGGCGCCGGCGACGACAAGTTCCGCGGCTCGGTCGAGACCTCCGGCAAGGTGTTCCTCAACCCGCGCTGGAATTTCAGCTGGGATGTCGCCGCCGCGACCGACCGGTTCTTCTTCAAGAACTACCGGATCCGCAGCGAGAGCATCACCGCCTCGACCTACCTGCAGGAATCGACCTCGACGGTCTCGCTCAACGGCCAGAGCGCCGATGCCTGGTTCGACATGCGCGGCTATTACTTCCAGCCGCTGACCTATTACGACTGGCAGAAGCAGCAGCCGATCGTCGGGCCGGTCGTCGACTACAACAAGCGCGTCCACAAGCCGTCGATGATCGGCGGCGAACTGTCGTTCACCGTCAACATCACCAACCTCACGCGCGAGGCGGCCTCCTTCAAGGAGTTGCCGGTCCAGAAGACCTATCAGATCGTTACGCCGAGCTACTCGCTGTTCGACGGCTGCGCGGTCTATCAGAAGGGCCAATGCCTGGTGACGGGCCTTCCCGGCTCGATCTCGCGCGCCACCGCCGAAGTCGACTGGCGGCGCAATTTCATCGATCCTATCGGCCAGGTCTGGACGCCCTACGCCTCGGTCAGGGCGGACGTGTTCTCGATCAACCCGAACACGACCAAGTACAACAACGCCAACGTCGCCACGATCGCCGACGCCTCCGACGAGGTGTTCGGGCGGGCGATGCCGGCGGTCGGCCTGATGTACCGCTTCCCCTTCGTCGCCTCGACATCGTGGGGAACGCACATCATCGAGCCCGTCGCACAGATCGTTGCACGTCCGAACGAAACCAACAGCCTGCGCGTCGCCAACGAGGACGCGCAGAGCCTGGTTTTCGACGACACCAACCTGTTCGAATGGAACAAGTTCTCCGGCTATGACCGGGTCGAGGGTGGCAGCCGCGCCAATGTCGGCCTGCGCTATAGCGGCACGTTCGGCAAGGAGTCTTATGCCAACCTGCTGGTCGGGCAATCCTACCATCTCGGCGGCCGCAACTCCTACGCCAGCGGCGATCTGGTGAATACCGGGCTCAATTCGGGACTGGATACCCGCCGCTCCGATTATGTCGCCAAGGTCCAGTTCCAGCCGTTCACGGGCCTGCTGCTGCAGGCTGGCGGGCGTTTCAACGAATCGACCTTCGAGACGCAGCGCGCCGATGCCTCGGCGGTCTTCAGCTACAAGTTCCTGTCGACCTCGGTCGGCTACAGCCGCTACGAACCGCAGCCGGATCTCGGCATTCCGCGCCGCCGTGAAGGCCTCAGCATCAGCCAGTCGATCTCGTTCGCCCAGTACTGGAGTATTCGCGGCAACGTGCTGTTCGACCTCGACAAGTACAAGTACGATCGCGAACGCTATCGCGACGCCCTGGCGCTCTACACGGCGAATCCCGCCAGCAATCCAAACCCGCTCTATCCGAACACCGGCCCGTTCCAGACGGCGGCGGCATCGGTAGGCCTGCGCTATCAGGACGAGTGCACGATCTTCGACGTGTCCTATTCGCAGTCCTATGCGGACCGGCAGGCGGGCTCGACCAAGGACACGCGGACGGTCATGTTCCGTCTGGAGCTGCGCACGCTGGGCGAGATCAGCTATTCGCAGAATCTCGGCGCGACCAGCACCGGCGACGGCGTTGCCTCCAGCAGCCGCTGAGCGGACTTGCCGCGCCTGCTCGCCCTGACGCAAGGCGACCCGGCCGGGATCGGGCCCGAACTCGCGCTGGCCGCCTGGCGGCAGCGCGAGGAGCGGGGCATTCCGCCCTTCGCCTATCTCGGCGATATCGCGATGCTCTCAAGGCTCGCGGAACAGCTTGGGCTCCCGGTTCTGCTGCGAAGCGTCGCCTGGGACGATGCGGAGGCGTGCTTTGCCGCTGCTCTGCCCGTGATCGAGCTCGACAATCGCTCGCCGGCCCAATCCGGACAGCCTGACCCCGCCAATGCTGCCGGCGTGATCGAGGCGATCGAGCGGGGGGTCGAGGCCGTCGAAGCAGGGCGGGCGGCCGCGCTCGTCACCAACCCGATTGCCAAGAGCGTGCTCTACGCCGCCGGCTTCCAGCACCCAGGCCATACCGAATTCCTGGCCGAGCTCGCCGGGCGCGGACACGAGGCGACGCCGCGGCCGGTGATGATGATCTGGTCGGAGGACCTCGCTGTCATTCCGGTGACCATCCATATCCCGCTTGAGGCCGTCCCGGGTCAGCTGACGACGGCATTGATCGTGGAGACCGCCCGGATCGCCGCCGCCGATCTCAAGCGCCGCTTCGGTGTCGCGCGACCGCGGCTGGCGCTGTGCGGCCTCAATCCGCATGCGGGCGAAGGCGGGGCGCTCGGCAAGGAGGATGGCGCGATCGTTGCGCCGGCAGTCGAGCGGCTGCGCGAGCTCGGCATCGAGGCGAGCGGCCCCTATCCGGCCGACACCCTGTTCCATGCGCGCGCCCGCGCCGGCTACGACGTGGCGCTCGGCATGTATCACGACCAGGCGCTGATCCCGATCAAGACGATCGCCTTCGACGAGGGCGTCAACGTCACGCTCGGCCTGCCCTTCATCCGGACCTCGCCTGATCACGGCACAGCCTTCGACATCGCCGGCAAGGGCATCGCCCGGCCGGACAGCCTGTGCGCGGCGCTGCGGCTGGCAGCCCGCATGGCTGCGGTCGAGCGCGGAGAGACGGTGTGAGCAACGCCACCGCCCAGGACGGATTGCCGCCGCTACGCGAGGTGGTGGAACGCCACGGGCTGATGGCGCAGAAGGCGCTCGGCCAGAACTTCCTGTTCGACCTCAATCTCACCGGCCGGATCGCCCGCGCCGCCGGCCCTTTCGAGGGCCAGACCGTCGTGGAGATCGGCCCCGGCCCGGGCGGGCTCACCCGCGCTCTGCTGGCGAACGGCGCCGGCCGTGTCATCGCCATCGAGCGCGACCGGCGCTGCATGCCGGCGCTGGCCGAGATCGCAGCCCATTATCCGGGACGGCTTGAGGTCGTCGACGGCGACGCGCTCGCGGTCGACCTGTCCAACCTGCTCGGCGGCAACTCGGCCCGCATCGTCGCCAACCTGCCCTATAATATCGGCACGCCGCTGCTGGTCGGCTGGCTCAGCGCCGAGCCCTGGCCGCCCTGGTGGAGCTCGCTGACGCTGATGTTCCAGCGCGAGGTCGCCGAGCGCATCGTCGCGACGCCGGAGCAGCGCGCCGCCTATGGCCGGCTCGCCGTGCTGGCCAATTGGCGCTGCGAGACGAAGATCCTGTTCGACGTGCCGAAGACCGCCTTCGTGCCGCAACCCAAGATCACCTCCTCGATCGTCCAGCTGGTGCCGCGCCCGCAGCCGGAGCCCTGCGACCGGCGCCTGCTCGAACGGGTAACGCTCGCCGCCTTCGGCCAGCGCCGCAAGATGCTGCGCCAGAGCCTCAAGGCCGTCCTTGCCGAGCCCGCACCAATCATCGAGGCAGCCGGACTGTCGCCGACAGCCCGGGCGGAAGAGATCCCCGTCACCGGTTTCGTGCGGCTCGCCAACGCGCTGGCTGCACATCTGTAGCGGCAGGCACCGTGCTACGCTGGGCATTCTCGACTTGGAAGGGTTCAGCATGCGCCTCGATCGCCGGCAAGTCATCGTAGCACTCGCCATTTCCGGTGCGGCCGGTCGCGAGGCCTTCGCTCAAGCCGACTATCCGGCCAAGCCGATCCGCATCATCGTCGGCTTCGCGGCCGGCGGCGCGCCCGACGCGCTCGCACGCATCTTCGCCGAGAAGCTGCAGCAGCGCTGGGGACAGCCCGTCATCGTCGAGAACCGCGTCGGCGCCCAAGGCAATACGGCGATGGCAGCCGTCGCCAAGGCGGAAGCCGACGGCTACACGCTGGCGCTGATGCCGATCGGCAATGCGGCGGTCAATCCGGCCCTCTTCCCCAGCCTGCCCTATGATCCGGTCAAGGATTTTTCCCCGATCTCCCAGCTCGCCAGCGTCGAGAACGTGCTGGTGGTGGCGGCGAGCTCGCCGATCCGGAGCATGGCCGAGCTCGTCGCGCTCGGCCGGGCGAAGACCACGCCGCTGACCTATGCCTCCCCCGGCGCGGGCAGCCTTGCCCATCTCGCCGCCGAGCTGCTGGCGCGCTCGGCCGGCTTCGAGATGACGCACGTCCCCTATCGCGGCGTCGCGCCGGCTCTGACCGACGTGCTGCGCGGCGACGTCACCATGATCGTCGCTCAGCTCTCGACGGCCAAGCCTTTGATCGACAGCGGCCAGTTGCGGGCGCTGGCCGTCGCCAGCCCCGAGCGCAGCAAGACACTGCCTGAGGTGCCGACGCTGACCGAAGCGACCGGCATTGCCGGGCTGGAGGCGGTCTCGTGGTATGCGCTGACGGCGCCGGCCGGAACCTCGGCCGCCATCGTCGCGAAGACGCAGCAGGCCATCGCCGAGGTGCTGAAGGCGCCCGACATGGTCGCGGCGCTGGAGGCCCAGGGCGCCCGCCCGATCGGCGGCACGCCCGCCGAACTCGCGGCGGTCATCGCCGCCGACATGGCGCGCTGGGGCAAGGTGGTCCGCGAAGCCGGCATCCAGCCGAACTGAGGCGACCCGGGCTTCAGCCGACCTGTTCGCCCAGCAGCGTCTCGACGAAGGCTGGCATGCCGGTGGCGCGGCTGCGCTTCAAGCGTTCAGCCGCCAGGATCGAGCGAACCGCCTCATAGGCAGCGCCGAGATCGTCGTTGATGATGACGTAGTCGTAGACGTGCCAGCGCGCGATCTCGTCGCGGGCATTGGCGAGCCGTCGCGCGATCACCTCCGGCGCATCCTCGGCGCGCCGAACCAGGCGCGAGCGCAGCTCCGCCATCGAGGGCGGCAGGATGAAGATCGCGACGACGTCCTCGCGCGCCTTCTCCAGGATCTGCTGCGTGCCCTGGTAGTCGATGTCGAACAGCACGTCGCGGCCGGCCTTCAGCGCCGCCTCGACCGGCTTGCGCGGGGTGCCGTAGCCATTGCCATGGACCTCTGCCGACTCAAGCAGGTCGTCGCGCTCGCGCAGCTGGTCGAAGGCCTCGCGTTCGATGAAGCGGTAGTGCACGCCATCGATCTCGGAGGGGCGCTTCTCGCGCGTCGTCACCGAGATCGAGAGGTCGAGATTGGTCTCCTTCTGCGACAGCGTCCGCGTCAGCGTCGACTTGCCGGCGCCCGAGGGCGAGGAGAGGATCAGCATGAGGCCGCGGCGGGCCGGGCGGATCAGATCGGCCATCGCCATCACTCCACGTTCTGGACCTGCTCGCGCAGCTGGTCGACCGTCGTGCGCAGCTCCAGTCCAATCCGCGAGAGGCCGGGATCGCCGGCCTTGGCGCAGAGCGTCGAGGCCTCGCGTCCGAACTCCTGGGCAAGGAAATCGAGCTTCCGGCCGATCGGCCCGCCTTGGGCGAGCAGCTCGCGCAACGCCGCGACATGTGCGTGGAGCCGGTCGATCTCCTCGCGGATATCGGCCTTCACCGCCAGCAGTGCCGCCTCCTGGTGCAGGCGCTGCGGCTCCAGCGCATTGCTGGCATCGAGCAGCGCGGCGACCTGCCCGGCAAGGCGGGCGCGGATGGCCTCGACGCTGCGGCCGGGATGGGCTTCAGCATCGGCAGTCAGGCGCGCGATGGTGTCGAGATGGCCGGCAATGATGGCTTCGAGCGCCCGCCCCTCGGCGAGCCGCGCCTGCTTCAGCGCGGAGATCGTGTCTGCCAGCGCTGCGAGCACCGGCTTCTCGAGCTCGGACAGCGCATCGCCGCTCTCCTCGGAAACCTCGACGACGCCGCGGATCGCCAGCAGGCCGTCGAGCGTCGCGGGGGCGATGCCGGTCGGGAGCTGCACCTGGCTCGCGGCTTCGATCAGGGCGGCGAGCGCCTCCTGGTTGATGCGCGGACGCGGGGCCGAGGCTTCGCTGGTGATGGCTAGGCTGACATGCAGGGTGCCCCGCGCGAAGGCGGCGGAGAACTGCTTGCGCGCCGCCTCGGAGAAGCTGTCGAAGCCCGTGGGGACGCGGACGCGGACATCGAGACCGCGGCCATTGACGCTGCGGACCTCCCAGGCGAAGGCGTGCGCCCCGGTCGTGTCGGCCGCGCGCGCGAACCCCGTCATGCTTTCGATCGCCATCAGCCGCCGTCTTCCTTCTCGCAACTCACATGCGGACGCGAATTCTGATCGCTCGACCGGAACGGCCGAGCGGAATGCGCGTTGCGCGCGGACCCTATTCAGGCCCGGCGAGCTCCACAAGCGCGAGATGTGGAAAGATCGATCAGGGCTTCAGTGGCGGGACCTGCTTGGGGCTGTTGAGATCGAAGCTCTTGTTCAGCAGCGGGTCGCGCGCTGTCCCTTCCGAGGCATCGAAGGCGCGCGCTCGCGTGCCGGCCGGGCCGTTCGCAGCACCGGCCTGAACCGGCTGGCCGGCGGCCGCGCGGCGATTGCCGGGAACCGGATACGTCTCGGGCTCGGACTGGTCAGCCGCCTGATTGTCGGGGCGGCCGGCGCCCGGCGCCTCGGTGCGCTGATCCGGTCCCGGCGGCGGCTCGGCCCGGTCGACGCCGCCATCCGCCGGCGGCTTGCCGGATTCGCGACGGGCCGACTCGACCTGGCGCCAGCGCACGACGTTGCGGTTGTGCTGCTCCAGGGTCTCGGCGAAGGCGTGACCGCCGCTGCCATCGGCGACGAAATAGAGATCCTTGGTCCGCGAATGGTTGACCACCGCCTCCAGAGCCGCTCGGCCCGGATTGGCGATCGGCCCCGGCGGCAGGCCGTCGATCACGTAAGTATTGTAGGGCGTCGCCTGGGTGATCTCGGGGCGGGTGATTCCGCGGCCGAGCGTGCCCTTGCCGCCGACGAGGCCGTAGACGATCGTCGGGTCCGACTGCAGCTTCATCTTGCGGTTCAGCCGGTTGATGAAGACGCCGGCGACGCGCGGCCGCTCGTCGGCGCGACCGGTCTCCTTCTCGACGATCGAGGCGAGGATCACCAGCTCCGCCGGAGTCTTGATCGGCAGGTCGGCCGGGCGCTTGGCCCAGACCTCGTTGAGGATGCGGCGCTGGTCGCGCGTCATCCGGTCGACGATGGCCTGGCGGGTCGAGCCGCGCTGGAACTTGTAGGTGTCGGGCAGGATCTGACCTTCGCGCGGCACCTGGATCACGTCGCCGGACAGCATGTCGTTCTGCTGCAGGCGGGCGATGATCTGCTCGCTGGTCAGCCCCTCGGGAATGGTGATCGAATGCTCGACCGCCTTACCCTCGGCGATGACGTCGAGGATGTCCTTCTGGCTGGCACGCGCCTTGAACAGGTATTCGCCGGCCTTGAGGCTGGCCGCCTTGCCCGAGGTATAGGCCGCGATCTTGAAGGCCCAGGGATGCTCGATCAGGCCCTCGCGCTGCAGCAGGTCGGCGATCTCGGTCACCCCGTTCTCCTTCGGGATGATCAGGACGCGATCAGCGGCGAGCGGGCCCGGTGCCTTGCTGCGGCTGTCGAGATACGCGATGCCGCCACCGACGGCGCCGGCCAGCACGAGGACCGTCGTGAACAGCCCGCTGAGCAGGGCGATGAAGGGCGAGCGCCGGCGCTTGCGCTGCTTCGGCGGCGGGGCCGGCGGCGCGACGGGCTTCAGCGCCTCGTTGGGACTCCGCGGCGCGACGCGAGGCGGCTGACTCATGATGCTTTCGCCTGATTCCCTGACATCGCGACCGGCGCTACCGGCGTCGATCCGATCTAGTGGCAATGCCGGCCGCATACTGGCACGACGGCGGCGACAGGCTAGCGAAAATTGTGGCGAAAGCGCGCTTGTCCTCAGTCGACGAGGCGGCGCATCACCAGCGAGGCGTTGGTGCCGCCAAAGCCGAACGAATTCGACAGGGCGATGTCGACCTTCCGCTTCTTGGCCTTGTGCGGCACGAGATCGAGCTCGGTCTCGACGGACGGGTTGTCGAGATTGATCGTCGGCGGCACGACCTGGTCGCGTATCGCCAGCACCGAGAAGATCGCCTCGATCGCGCCGGCAGCACCAAGCAGATGGCCGGTCGCCGACTTGGTCGAGGACATGGCCGGCCGGTTCGGCGCATTCGCGAGCAGACGCTCGACGGCGCGCAATTCGATCTCGTCACCGACCTGCGTCGAGGTGCCATGCGCGTTGATGTAGTCGACATCCGAGGCGCGCAGACCCGCGCGCTTCAGCGCCGCCTGCATGCAGCGATAGGCGCCGTCGCCATCCTCGGAGGGCGAGGTGATGTGATAGGCGTCGCCCGACATGCCGTAACCGACGATTTCGGCATAGATGCGCGCGCCGCGGGCCCTTGCGTGATCGAGCTCCTCGAGCACGACGACGCCGGCGCCCTCGCCCATGACGAAGCCGTCGCGATCCTTGTCATAGGGGCGCGAGGCCTTCTCGGGCGTCTCGTTGAAGCCGGTCGAGAGCGCGCGGCAGGCGCAGAAGCCGGCGATGCCGATGCGGTTGATCGCCGATTCGGCGCCGCCCGCCAGCATGACCTCGGCATCGCCGAGCGCGACCATGCGAGCCGCATCGCCGATGGCGTGCGCGCCAGTCGAGCAGGCGGTGACGACCGCGTGGTTCGGGCCCTTCAGCCCGTGCTCGATCGAGACATAGCCAGCGGCGAGATTGCTGAGGCGGCCGGGGATGAAGAAGGGCGAGAGCCGGCGCGGGCCGCGCTCCTTCAGCAGCAGCGAGGCCTCGTAGATGCCGCCGAGCCCGCCGATGCCGGAACCGATGGCGACGCCGGTCGCGATCTGGTCTTCGTAGCTCTCGGGTTTCCAGCCGGAATCGCGCAGCGCCTGCGTTGCCGCGGCCATGGCAAAGATGATGAAATCATCGACCTTGCGCTGCTCCTTCGGCTCCATCCAATCATCGGGATTGAAGGTGCCGTTCGAGCCGTCGCCGCGCGGGATGCTGCAGGCGATCTGCGCAGGCAGGTCGGAGACGTCGAAAGTAGTGATCGGGCCGGCGCCGCTTTCGCCAGCCAGAATGCGCGACCAGCTCGGCTCGACCCCGCATCCGAGCGGGGTCACCATGCCCAGTCCGGTGACGACGACACGCCGCATCGGTCTTCCTCAATTCAGCTCCGGCGCGCGGGAGCCTGCTCCAGCGCGCCGGGGCCAAGGCCTTGTCAGGCCGACTTCGACAGGAACTTGACCGCGTCGCCGACGGTCACGATCGTCTCGGCCGCGTCGTCCGGAATCTCGACGCCGAACTCTTCCTCGAAAGCCATGACCAGCTCGACCGTGTCGAGGCTGTCGGCGCCGAGGTCCTCGATGAAATTAGCGCCCTCGACAACCTTCTCCGGCTCAACGCCGAGGTGCTCGATCACGATCTTCTTCACGCGCTCGGCGACATCGCTCATGGGTCTTTCCCTCAAACCTCAAAAACACACCGCTGACAGCGACGCGTGGGTGAAACTGATTTCCCGGCCCGGATCCTTCGCCTATCGGCGGACCGCGCCGGGAGTTCATGGCTGCACAAACGCAACAACCGGGCCGGCGTCAAGTCCCAAGAGCACGCGCCGATCAGATTGCAATTCAATCTGATTGGATCACGCGTTCTCGAACAAGAGTTCAGAGACGGATTCACCAATCAAGTCGATTCGACCTGATCGGGTCCGGCTCTGGAACACCGATCGGCGCTTGGCCGGCTGGGTCATTAACACACTCGTAATGGGCTGGCGAGAGCGCAACCCAAACCTTTAAGTGTAACAATATTCCCAGCTAACCGGCTCAGATCATTGCCATTCCGCCATTGACGTGCAGGGTCTGCCCGGTGACGTAGCCCGCTTCCTCGCTGGCGAGATAGGCCACGGCCGCGGCGACGTCCGCTCCCTGCCCGAGCCGCCCCATCGGCACGTCGGCGAGGATGCCCTCGCGCTGCTTGTCGTTCAGCACATCGGTCATCGGCGACTCGATGAAGCCGGGGGCGACGACGTTGACAGTGATGTTGCGGCTCGCGACCTCCGCGGCCAGCGATTTCGACATGCCGATCAGCCCGGCCTTGGAGGCGGCGTAGTTGCCCTGCCCCGGATTGCCGCTGGTGCCGACGACGGAGCCGATCGAGACGATGCGGCCATAGCGCCGGCGCATCATGCTCTTCACCGCCGCGCGCGAGAGCCGGAAGGCCGCAGTAAGGTTGACGGCGAGGACGAGGTCCCAGTCCTCGTCCTTGAGGCGCATGAAGAGATTGTCGCGGGTGACGCCCGCGTTGTTGACGAGGATGTCGAGGCCGCCGAGCTTGGCCTCGGCCGCCGGCACAAGCGCCTCGACCGAGTCGCGATTCGACAGGTCGCAGGGCGTGATCTCGACCCGCTCGCCGAATTCCTTCGCCAGGGCCTCCAGCGCCTCGACGCGGGTGCCGGACAAGGCGACGGTGGCGCCCTGGGCATGGAGCCGGCGCGCGATCGCGCCGCCGAGGCCGCCGGTGGCGCCGGTGACCAGCGCCTTCTTTCCCGTCAGATCGAGCATGATGCCTCCCTTGTCCCCGGCTTTGGTGCCGGTCAGCCCTTCTGGGCCTTGTAAGCCGCGATGTCGTCGGGCGCGCCGATCGACGCCGCGGTCGTTCCCGCTGCGATGCGCTTGACCAGGCCGGCGAGCACCTTGCCCGAGCCGATCTCGTTGAACTGGGTGACGCCGGCGGCCGCCATCGCCTCGACGCATTCGCGCCAGCGCACGGTGCCGGTGACCTGGGCCACCAGCGAGGCGCGGATCGCCGCGGGATCGCTGAGCGGGGCGGCGCCGACATTGGCCATGACCGGCACGACCGGCGCCTGCATCGCGACCTCGGCGAGCGCCGCCTGCATGGCCTCGGCCGCCGGCTGCATCAGGGCGCAATGGAAGGGCGCGGAGACCGGCAGCAGCATGGCGCGGCGCACGCCACGCTCGCCAGCAAGTGCGATCGCCCGCTCGACCGCCGCCTTCGCACCGGAGAGCACGACCTGGCCGCCGCCATTATCATTGGCCGCCTGGCAGACTTGTCCTTCAGCGGCATCGGTCGCGATGGCGCGGGCCTGGTCGAGGTCGACACCGAGCAGCGCCGCCATGGCGCCCTCGCCGGCCGGCACCGCCTTCTGCATGGCGTCGCCGCGGATGCGCAGCAACCTTGCCGCGTCGCTGATCGAGAAGGTGCCGGCCGCAGCCAGCGCCGAGTATTCGCCGAGCGAATGGCCGGCGACAAAGGCCGCATCGTTCTTGAGCGAGAGCCCGGCTTCGGCCTCGAGCACGCGGATCGCGGCGAGGCTCACTGCCATCAGCGCCGGCTGGGCGTTGGCGGTCAGGGTCAGCTCCTCGCCCGGGCCTTCCCACATCAAGGAGGAGAGCTTCTGCGAGAGCGCGGCATCGACCTCGTCGAAGACGGCGCGTGCCACCGGAAAGGCTTCGGCGAGCGCCTTGCCCATGCCGACCGCCTGCGAACCCTGCCCTGGAAAGATGAAAGCCGTCGCCATGTCGCAATGGTCCTACAAAACGATGCTTGGTTAACAAGTTAGGGCGCAGTCGCACCGTGCAGCCGGCCAAGTCAAGGCGTTTACGCGACGAAAGTCGACTTGCATCAGCTTTTCGCGGTGTTTTCCGCTTGCATGATGGCCCGCCTCGCTGTAACGACCGCCTCGGTTTGTTCGGCCGGAGGCTGAACGGACGGCGAAGCGATTCCCACAAGGAAGCGTTTCGTAGGCTCCTCATCGAAGGGCCGCCGTCCCGTGTCTCCGCCTTCGAAGAAATCCTGTCGGGCCTTTATCCAGGGCTCGGAGGGCTCCGCGTCGAACGAAACCGGTGAACGAAGAAAGGCCAATCATGGCATTGTACGAGCACGTTCTGCTCGCGCGGCAGGATGTCAGCGCGCAGCAGGTCGAGGCCCTTGTCGAGCAGTTCAAGGGCATCGTCGAGGCGAATGGCGGTTCCGTCCCCAAGGTCGAGTACTGGGGCGTGAAGTCGCTGGGCTATCGCATCAAGAAGAACCGCAAGGCGCACTACTCGCTCCTGAACATCAACGCTCCCGCCGCGGCGATCGCCGAGATGGAGCGCCAGATGCGCATTAACGAGGACGTTCTCCGCTTCATGACCATCCGCGTCGAGGAGCTCGAGGAAGGTCAATCGGTCATGCTGCAGAAGCGCGACCGCGACGAGCGCAGCGATCGCTTCGACCGTGGTCCGGGCGGCGGTGACCGTTTCGACCGCGGCCCGCGCCGCGAGCGTCCGCGTCGTGACGACGAAGCGACCACCGAAACCCCCGCTGCGGAGGCCTGAGCATGTCGACTGCATCCGCCGGCGCCCGCCGCCCCTTCTTCCGCCGCCGCAAGTCCTGCCCGTTCTCGGGCGAGGGCGCGCCGAAGATCGACTACAAGGATGTGCGCCTGCTCTCGCGCTACATCTCCGAGCGCGGCAAGATCGTGCCGTCGCGCATCACGGCCGTCTCGGCCAAGAAGCAGCGCGAGCTCGCCCAGGCGATCAAGCGCGCCCGCTTCCTCGGCTTGCTGCCCTACGTCATCCGCTGAGCGGGTGAGGATTTTCCCGGCGGCGCCCAGCGCCGCCGGGTCTTCTAGAAACTGACACACGACTTAGTCGCCAGGCGGTGAAAACCCGTCTGGTATGTTGAGGCGCTCAGCCTCTCACCCTGCCGGTCTAAAAGGACCTTGCGAGCAGCGGGACAGCAGGACGGATATGCTCCCCATCGTCGGCATCGGCGCCGGGCTGGTCTCAGCCCTCCTGTTCACAGTGGTGATCACCGGATCACCGCTGGCGCTGCTGCTGTCCTATGTCGCCCCGCTGCCGGTCTTCATCGCCGCTCTCGGCTGGAACCACCGTGCCGGGCTGGTTGCGGTCGCCGCCGGCACGCTCGCCGTCACCGTCGTGCTCAAGCTCTCGCTCGGGCTCGCCTTCGCCATCGGCGCAGCCCTGCCGGCCTGGTGGATCGCCTATCTCGCCTTGCTCGCCCGCAACGACGGCGAGGGCAACAGCGAATGGTATCCGCTCGGGCGCCTGCTGGTCTGGATCGCCGCCGTCGCGACGCTGGTGACGGTCGGCGGCGCGCTCGCCATCTCCACCGATTTCGAGACCTATCACCGCGTGATGACGCATGGCCTGCAGCTCGTGCTTACGGGCGGCCAGGGCATCGGCCCAGTGGTGCGGCTGCCGAACGGCGTCGACGCCGGCGAGATCGCGGCCCGGCTCGCCGCCCTTGTGCCAGCCGCTGCCGGCGCGTCCTTCGTGCCGATGATCGTCGCCAATCTCTGGCTGGCGGCCAAGGCGGTGCGGGTCTCCGGGCGGCTGCCGCGCCCCTGGCCCGCCATCCCCTCCACTCGCCTGCCCGCGCAGGCCGTGGCCGGGCTCGTCGGCGGCATCCTGCTCAGCTTCGCCGGCGGCTTCGTCGGCCTTGCCGGCGCGGCCCTGGCGGGCGCGCTGATCGCCGCCTTCGGGCTTTCCGGGCTCGCCGCCGTGCACGATCTCAGCCGCGGCAAGGCCTGGCGGACGCCGACCCTGTTCGCGATCTATCTCGCTTTGGTGGTCATGCTGATCACCGTCTTCCCGTTCCTCGCGCTGCTCGGCATCGCCGACGCGCTGATCGACCTTCGCCGGCGCAAGCCGCCGGCGTCGCCTGCTGCCTGAACCAACGCCTATTCACGAACTCAAAGGAGAAGACCCATGGAAGTGATCCTGCTCGAACGCGTCGCCAAGCTCGGCCAGATGGGCGAGACCGTCCGCGTGCGCGACGGCTATGCCCGCAATTTCCTGCTCGCCCGTGGCAAGGCCCTGCGCGCCACCGAGGAGAACAAGAAGCGCTTCGAGACCCAGCGCGCCCAGCTCGAGACCCGCAATCTCGAGCTGAAGCGCGAGGCCGAATCGGTCGCCGAGAGCCTGAACGGCCAGACGGTCGTGATCCTGCGCCAGTCGGGTGAGTCCGGCGTGCTCTACGGCTCGGTCTCGACCCGTGACATCGCCGAGGCGCTGGGCGCCGAGGGCTTCACCGTCGACCGCAACCAGGTCACGCTCAACACCCCGATCAAGACGCTCGGCCTGCACACCGTCCCGGTCGTGCTGCACCCGGAAGTCTCGGTCACCGTGACCGTCAACGTCGCCCGCTCGGCTGAAGAGGCCCAGCGCCAGGCCGCCGGCGAGAACGTCACCGCCCGCGAAGAGTTCGACCTCGACGATCTCGGCCTCGAGGTCGGCGCGGCGCTGGCCGAGGCGGGCGACGACGACCGCTGAGCCCTTTCAGAGGCTTGCACGAGTCAATGGGCGCCGTGGCAACACGGCGCCCTTTTTGTATCGCCTGTGAACTGGGGTGGATTGCGTTCCTGACACTCGCCAAGCGCTGGCAAATGCTAGACTGAACCAGTCCCGACTCATCCTAGCGAGATTGCCTGCAGGCTATGGCCACTGCCACCGCCCTCGTCACCCGCCTCGAAACCAGTCACGAGGCGAACTTCCGCGTCCAGCCGCACAACATCGAGGCGGAGCAGGCGCTGCTGGGCGCTATCCTGGTCAACAACGACGCCTTCTACCGGGTCTCGGACTTCCTGCAGCCGGAGCACTTCTTCGAGGAGCTGCACCGGCGGATTTTCGAGCTGATGAGCAGCATGATCCGGGCAGGCAAGATCGCGACCCCGATCACGCTCAAGACCTTCGTCGGCGAGATCGACCTCGGCGGCATCACCGCGCCGCAATACCTCGCCCGGCTCGCGGCCGAGGCGACGACCGTCATCAACGCCGCCGACTATGGCCGGACCATCTACGACCTCGCCGTCCGGCGCCAGCTGATCGGCGTCGGCGAGGAGCTGGTCAACGTCGCCTATGACGCGCCGGTCGAGATGGCGCCGCGCGAGCAGATCGAGGACGCCGAGCGCAAGCTCTACGCGCTCGCCGAGAAGGGCCGGTACGAGGGCGGCTTCCAGAAATTCGACGGGGCGCTGCGGCTCGCCATCGACATGGCGGCGAGTGCATTCCAGCGCGCTGGCGGCCTCTCCGGCATCTCCTCCGGCCTGCGCGATCTCGACGCGCGGATGGGCGGCCTGCAGCGCTCCGACCTGATCGTGCTCGCCGGCCGCCCGGCCATGGGCAAGACCTCGCTCGCGACCAATATCGCCTTCAACATGGCCAAGGCCTGGCGCGGCGAGCGCCAGGAGGACGGCACGATCAAATCGGTCGACGGCGCCATCGTCGGCTTCTTCTCGCTCGAAATGTCGGCCGACCAGCTCGCCACCCGTATCGTTGCCGAGCAGTCGGGAATCTCCTCCTACAAGATCAGGCAGGGCCGCATCACCGAAGGCGATTTCGCCCGGCTGACCGATGTCGCCGCCCAGATCGAGAAACTGCCGCTCTATATCGACCAGACCGGCGGCATCTCGATCGCCCAGCTCGTCGCCCGCGCCCGCCGCCTGCAGCGCCAGAAGGGGCTCGACATCCTGTTCATCGACTACCTGCAGCTGCTCTCCGGCTCGTCGAAGGCCGGCCAGAACCGCGTGCAGGAGCTGACCGAGATCACCACCAGCCTGAAGGCGCTGGCCAAGGAGCTCAACGTCCCGATCATCGCGCTGTCCCAGCTCTCGCGTCAGGTCGAGAATCGCGACGACAAGCGCCCACAGCTCTCGGACCTGCGTGAATCCGGCTCGATCGAACAGGACGCCGACGTGGTGATGTTCGTCTATCGCGAAGAGTATTATCTCAAGGGCAAGGAGCCCCGACCGGGCACCGACGAGCACAACAAATGGGTGCTGGAGATGGAGGCCGCCCATGGGCTGGCCGAGCTGATCATCGGCAAGCAGCGCCACGGCCCGACCGGAACCGTCGCCCTGCAATTCGACGCCGATGTGACACGCTTCTCCGACCGCGCCGACGACGCACATCTACCGGAGCGCCTCGAGTGAGCCCCTTCGACACGCCTGAGAATGCCGGACACGGCGCCATCCTGACGATCGACCTCGCCGCGCTCGTCGCCAATTGGCGCATGCTGAAACAGCGCGCCGGCACGGAAGCCGCCGCCGTGGTCAAGGCCAATGCCTATGGCATCGGCATCGAGCCGGCCGTGACGGCCCTTGCCAAGGCTGGCTGCAAGACCTTCTTCGTCGCGCATCTCTCGGAAGCGGTGCGGGCCCGCGCCGTCGCGCCGGACGCGACGATCTATGTGCTCAACGGCCTCGCGCCGGAAACCGGCGGCGCTTACGCCGAGCACGATCTTTCGCCGGTGCTCGGCTCGCATGAGGAACTGCTCGAATGGGCCGGCTTCCGGCAGAGCGGCGCCAAGGTCAGGCCGGCGGCGCTGCATGTCGACACCGCCATGAACCGGCTTGGGCTCTGGCCTGGCGAAGGTCTCGACCTGGCCCGCGAGAAGAGCGGCGTGATCGCAGCGGCCGGCATCGGGCTGGTGATGAGCCATTTTGCCGCTTCGGAAGTGATCGACGATCCGGCCAATGCCCGGCAGGTATCCGCCTTCGCCGAGATCGCCGCCGCCTTCCCCGGCGTGCCCGCCTCGTTGCTGAACTCCTCCGGCCATTTCCTGCCGGGCTGCCCGTCCTATCAGCTCACCCGGCCGGGCTACGCGCTCTATGGCGGCAATCCGACGCCCGGAAAGCCGAATCCGATGCAGCCCGTGGTCGGGCTCGAAGCGCAGATCCTCCAGCTGCGCGAGGTCGAGGCCGGCATGCAGGTCGGCTATAACGGCACCTGGACGGCGAAAGGCCGGCGCAAGCTCGCGACCATCTGCCTGGGCTATGCCGACGGCTATCCGCGCAATGCGAGCTGGACCGATCGTTCGCAAGGCGGCTCGGCGCTGGTCGGCGGCGTGCGCTGCCCCTTCGTCGGCACCGTCTCGATGGACCTGATCATCGTCGACGTCTCCGACGCGCCGGCCGACGCAGCCGTACGCGGCGCCCCGGTGACGCTGATCGGCGGCGAGCTCGACCTTGAGGCGGTCGGCGCCGGCGCCAAGACGATCGGCTACGAAATCCTGACCAGCCTCGGCCGCCGCCATGCGCGGCGCTATGTCGGGCTCTAGGGCGTAAATGGCCAAGCGCGGCCCGACCTATATCTGCCAGGCCTGCGGCGCGGTCTATCACCGCTGGCAGGGCAAGTGCGACGCGTGCGGCACCTGGTCGTCGCTCTCCGAAGAGGCTCAGGCCGCGCCGGTCCCCGGTGGCGGCCGAGTGCCCTCTGGTGGGCGAGCCCGCGGCCGCATCTTCGCTCTGGAGAGCCTGAAGGGCGAGACGCAGGATGCGCCACGCATCGTCTCAGGGATCGGCGAGCTCGACCGTGTCACCGGCGGCGGCTTCGTGCCGGGCTCGGTCCTGCTGATCGGTGGCGATCCCGGCATCGGCAAGTCGACCCTGCTGATGCAGGCCTGCGCCGCCATGGCATCGAGCGGCCGGCGGGTCGTCTATGTCTCCGGCGAGGAATCGACCAGCCAGGTCCGCCTGCGGGCCCAGCGCATGGGGCTCGCAGAGGCGCCGGTCGACCTCGCCGCCGAGACCAATATCGAGGACATCATCGCGACCCTCGGGCAAGGCCAGCGCCCTGCCCTGGTGGTGATCGATTCGATCCAGACGATGTGGTCATCCGAGGTCGAGAGCGCGCCCGGAACGGTGACGCAGGTGCGCGGCTCGGCCCAGGCGCTGATCCGCTACGCCAAGACCTCCGGCGCCTGCCTGATCCTGGTCGGCCATGTCACCAAGGACGGCCAGATCGCCGGACCGCGCGTGGTCGAGCACATGGTCGATGCGGTGCTCTCATTCGAGGGTGAAGGCACCCATTCCTTCCGCATCCTGCGCGGCCAGAAGAATCGCTTCGGCGCGACCGACGAGATCGGCGTGTTCGAGATGACCGGCGCCGGCCTCTCCGAAGTCGGTAATCCTTCTGCCCTGTTCCTCGCCGGGCGCGACCAGGACGCTCCCGGAGCGGCCGTGCTCGCCAGCATCGAGGGCACCCGACCGGTGCTGGTCGAGATCCAGGCGCTGGTCGCCCCGAGCGCGCTCGGCACGCCGCGCCGGGCCGTGGTCGGCTGGGAGAACAGCCGCCTCGCCATGGTGCTGGCGGTGCTGGAGACGCATGGGGGCTTAAAGCTCGGCCAGCACGACGTCTATCTCAACGTCGCCGGCGGCCTGCGCGTCGGCGAGCCCGCGGCTGACCTTGCCGTCGCCGCTGCGCTTGTCTCCTCGCTGACCGGAGCGATCCTGCCCTCGGGGGCGGTCCATTTCGGCGAGATCGCGCTGTCTGGCGCGATCCGGCCGGTCTCGGTCGCGGCCGCAAGGCTGCGCGAGGCTGCCAAGCTAGGTTTCGAGAGCGCGGTTCTGCCTTCGGCAGGGGCCGATATCGGCGACGGCAACGGCCTGAGATTGCGGCGCCTCAGCCATGTCGGCGAGCTCGTCGCCGAAATCGCCGCGAGCGCCCCGCGGGCCCGCTCCGGTCAACGCACTCAGCAGGCCGACCGATAAAATCGTCTCGATTTCCAAGGCGAGAGACGGATTCGCCGATCAGCTTGGATAACTTGGCAGAATCCGGCTATCGCAGTGCAAAATGAGCCGACTGCATGGGTGACGCGCGGCGCGCGAGCGGGTATAGCAAAACCCGCCCGGCCCACCCATTTGTCGCGTGCCGGCCCCGATTTTGCAGCGAAGCGGCCCTGACATGCCTGTGACCATTCTCGATCTCGTCGTCATCGGCGTGGTGTTGATCTCGGCTTTGCTCGCAGCCGTGCGCGGCCTGACGCGCGAGGTGCTGGCGATCGCCTCCTGGGCCGCCGCCGCCGTCGTCGCCTGGATCTTCCACCCGCAGCTGCTGCCGCTGGCGCAGCAGCACATCCCGAACAAGACCGTCGCGCTGGTCGCGGTGATCGCGACGCTGTTCCTCGGTACGCTGATCGTCGTCTCGCTGATCACGGCGCGGATCTCGGACTTCGTGCTCGATTCGCGCATCGGCGCGCTCGACCGTACCCTCGGCTTCGTCTTCGGCGCGGCCCGTGGCCTGCTGCTCGCGGTCGTCGGCTACCTCTTCTTCACCGCGCTGGTGCCGGAGAAGATGCAGCCGGCCTGGGCGCGCGAATCGCGTTCCAAGCCCCTGCTCGAGGAAACCGGCCGCAGCCTGCTGACCATGCTGCCGCAGGATATCGATTCCGAGTTCGTGAAGAAGCTGCTGCAGCCCAAGCAGGCCGAGCCGACCGAGGCACCGGCCGAGGAGCCGCGCACGCCGGGCGCCACCCCGCCGGCCGGCGGCACCGCTCCGGCCGACCCGCAGCGTCGCACCCAGGCGCCCGCCACCGACAGGCAGGCACTGCAGCGCGTGATCGATTCGACCGCTCCGGCCACCACCGGCGCGACACCCGCTCCGGCGCAGCGCCGGCCCTGAGACTGGAACCCGAGCCCGGCCCGATCACGAAAACGGCAACCGTTCTTGTGATCAGGCCAGGCCCCAACAAGTAGTGGGCAGATTCTCTCCGTCGGCCGCTCCGGCCGATTGGAGAGCCTGTTGAAGCCGCGATGGAGCCTGCGATGAGCCTGATCCACGATGCCGACGCCGTGTTCGACCCGAACGCCGACCGCCTGCGCGAAGAGTGCGGTGTCTTCGGCATCTTCGGGCACGAGGACGCCGCGGCGCTGACGGCGCTCGGCCTGCACGCCCTGCAGCATCGCGGCCAGGAGGCGACCGGCATCGTCTCCTTCGACGGCCAGCGTTTCCATACCGAGCGCCAGCTTGGCCTGGTCGGCGACGCCTTCTCCGATGCGAGCGTGATCGAGAAGCTCAAGGGCAAGCAGGCGATCGGCCATGTCCGCTACTCGACCACCGGCGAGACCATCCTGCGCAACGTCCAGCCGCTGTTCTCCGAACTGCATGGCGGCGGCTTCGCGGTGGCGCATAACGGCAACCTCACCAACGGGCTGACGCTGCGACGCAATCTCGTCCGCGACGGCGCGATCTACCAGTCGACCTCGGATACCGAGGTCCTGCTGCATCTCGTCGCCCGCAGCCGCAAGCCGAAATTCATCGAGCGCTTCATCGATGCGCTGCGCCAGATCGAGGGCGCCTACGCCTTCGTCGGCATCACCAACAAGAAGCTGGTCGGCGCGCGCGATCCGCTCGGCATCCGCCCGCTGGTGCTCGGCGACCTCAATGGCTGCCCGATCCTGACCTCCGAGACCTGCGCGCTCGACATCATCGGCGCCAAGTTCGTGCGCGAGATCGAGAATGGCGAGGTCGTCGTCATCTCCGAGCAAGGCATCGAGAGCCACAAGCCCTTCCCGCCGGTGGCCGAGCGGCCCTGCATCTTCGAATATATCTACTTCGCCAGGCCGGATTCGATCGTGAAGGGCCGCAGCATCTATGAGCGGCGCAAGGCGATGGGCGCGCAGCTCGCGCTGGAGGCCCCGACCGAGGCCGACGTAATCGTGCCGGTGCCGGATTCCGGCGTGCCGGCGGCGCTCGGCTATGCCCAGGCGAGCGGCATCCCGTTCGAGCTCGGCATCATCCGCAACCACTATGTCGGCCGTACCTTCATCGAGCCGACGCAGAAGGTGCGCGAGCTCGGCGTGCGCCTGAAGCATTCGGCCAATCGCAGCGTGGTCGAGGGCAAGCGCATCGTGCTCGTCGACGACTCGATCGTGCGCGGCACGACCTCGCTGAAGATCGTCAAGATGATGCGCGAGGCCGGCGCCCGCGAGGTGCATTTCCGCATTTCCTCGCCGCCGATCACCCATCCCGACTACTACGGCATCGATACGCCGGACCAGGCCAAGCTGCTCGCTGCGACCCATTCGCTCGAGGAGATGCGCCAGTTCGTCGGCGCCGATTCGCTCGCCTTCATCTCGGTCGACGGCCTCTACAAGGCGATGGGCCATGAGCGGCGCGACCCGACCCGGCCGCAGTTCACCGACCATTGCTTCACCGGCGAATATCCAACCTCGCTAACCGATGTTGTCGGCGAGAGCGCCAAGCAGGAAATGTCGCTGCTGGCCGCCGGCTGAGCCTTTCGACGGGACTTCGATGACCAAGCCTCTGAAAGGGCGCATCGCGCTCGTCACCGGCGCGTCGCGCGGCATTGGCCGCGCCGCGGCGCTCGCCTTCGCCGAAGCTGGCGCGCATGTGATCGCGCTCGCCCGCACCACCGGCGCACTGGAAGAGCTCGACGACGAGATCCGTGCGATCGGCGGCAGCGCGACGCTGGTGCCGGCCGACCTCGCCGACGCCGCTGCGATCGAGAAGCTGGGGCCCGCCTTGCTGGCGCGCTGGGGCCGGCTCGACATCCTGCTCGCCAATGCCGGCATCCTCGGCCCGCTCGCCCCGCTGACCCATGTCAGCGCCAAGGAATGGGCCGATGTCTTCGACATCAATGTCAGCGCCAACTGGCGCTTGTTGAAATCGGTCGAGCCGGCGCTGAAGGCTTCCGAATCCGGCCGGGCGATCTTCCTGTCCTCCGGCGCGGCGCATAAGGGCCTGGCCTATTGGGCCCCCTACGCCGTCTCCAAGGCGGCGCTCGAAGCAATGGCGCGCAGCTATGCCGACGAGACGCGCAGCACCCCGCTGCGGGTCATGCTGGTCAATCCCGGCCCGTTGCGGACCCGCATGCGGGCCCAGGCGATGCCGGGCGAGGATCCGATGACGCTGAAGACGCCGGAGGATCTGGCGCCGCATCTGGTCGCGATCGCCGGGCCGGACTGGCACGAGACCGGCAAGATCTTCGACTTCCCGCAGGGCAAGGTACTGACGCCGCAGATGCCGGCTTAACAAAAGCCGTCGTTCTCGGCCGAAGCGAAGCGCAGAGCCGAGAATCTCAGGACCAGCAGGCGCGGATCGGAGCCTCATCCGACCAGAGATGCTCGGGTCAAGCCCGAGCATGACGCGCCGCTCACGTCGTCGCGTACTCCCGCACGACAGCGATCAGGTCCGGCACAGTCAGGTTCGGCAGGGCGGCCATCTCGTCGAGCGAGAACCAGCCGATCCGGACATGCTCGTCGGACAGGTTTTCGGCCTCGCCGCCCTCCCAGCCCGAGACGACATAGATGTGGTGCAGCGCCGCGCCGTTGCGCTCCGGGAAGCGTTCCTCGGCAGAGAGCATCAAGCGATAGGTCGACGGCGCCAGCCCGACCTCCTCACGGCATTCGCGGATGAGCGCGGCTTCGAGCGCCTCGCCTGCCTCGACCCGGCCGCCGATAGCATCCCAATGATCGGCCCAGGCGCGCTTCCAGGAAGCGCGCAGGCCAAGCAGCACCCGCCCGTCGGCGCGCAGGAAGAGCGCGCTGACGGTCTCCAGCATCAGCCCTTGCTCTTGTCGTAGGGGTTGCCGCCGCCGCGAGTATGGAGCCGGACAGGCGTGCCCGGCAATTCGAAGGCCTCGCGCAGATTGTTGGTTAGATAGCGCAGATAGGAGACCGGCAGGTGGTCGAGCTGGTTGCCGAACAGGGCGAAGGTCGGCGGCCGCGCCTTGGCCTGCGTCATGTAGCGGATCTTGATGCGCCGGCCGGCCACCGCCGGCGGCGGATGCGCCGAGAGCACGCCTTCGAGCCAGCGATTGATCCTTGCCGTGGAGACGCGGCGGTTCCAGACCTCATAGGCACGGAACACCGCCTGCATCAGCCGGTCGATGCCGTCGCCGGCGAGGCCGGAGAGCGGCACGATCTCGACGCCACGGATCTGCGCCAGCAGGTGATAGGCCTTCTCCTTGAGCTCGGCGAGCAGGCCCTGCTTGTCGGCGACGAGGTCCCATTTATTGAGTCCGATCACGACGGCGCGGCCCTCGCGCTCGGTCAGGTCGGCCAGGGTCAGGTCCTGCTTCTCGAAGGGGATGGTCGCGTCGAGTAGCACGACGACGACCTCGGCGAAGCGGATCGCACGCAGTGAATCCGCCACGGCGAGTTTTTCCAGTTTCTCGTCGATGCGGGCGCGCTTGCGCATGCCGGCGGTGTCGAACAGCTTCACCGCGCGACCACGCCATTCCCATTCGACCGAGATGGTGTCGCGGGTGATGCCGGCTTCGGGGCCGGTCAGCAGGCGCTCCTCGCCGATCATCCGGTTGACCAGGGTCGACTTGCCGGCGTTCGGGCGGCCGATGATGGTGACGCGCAGCGGCCGGTTGGGGTCGGCATCCTCGTCGGACGGCACTTCGGCGGGCACATCGGCCCAGGCCTCCTCCTCGTCCTCCTCCGGCTCGTCGGCGACATAGGGCGCGAGCGCTTCGAGCAGGTCGGCGGTGCCTTCGCCATGTTCGGCCGAGAACGGCACCGGGTCGCCGAGGCCGAGCGAATAGGCCTCCATGACGCCGTCCTTGCCCTTGTTACCCTCGGCCTTGTTGGCGAGCAGGATGACGGGCTTGCCGGAGCGGCGCACCAGGTCGGCGAAAGGCTGGTCCATCGGCGTCAGGCCGAGCCTAGCATCGATCATGAACACGATGACATCGGCCTGCTCGATCGCGGTTTCGGTCTGGGCGCGCATCCGGCCCGCAAGCGAATCCTTGTCGGCCTCTTCGAGACCGGCGGTGTCGATCACCGTGAAGCGCAGATGGCCGAGGCTGGCGTCGCCCTCGCGGCGATCGCGCGTGACGCCGGGCTGATCGTCGACGAGCGCGAGCTTCTTGCCGACGAGCCGGTTGAACAGGGTCGACTTGCCGACATTGGGCCGGCCGACGATGGCGATGGTGGCGCTCATGATCCGTCTTTAATGCAACATCGGACTCGCGCCGAAAAGTGGCACTCCACTTTCCGACGCGAATCCGATGCTTTTGTTTCGATGGCGCCGTCCGCTGCGACGGCGTCGATATCAGTTCTTGATGGTGACGGGGCCGCCGCGCACCAGCGTCAGATAGAGTTCGACGCGCTGGCGCAGCACCTGCGGCGTCTGCGGGTCGGCGACGATGGCGTCGAACCAGCGCCCGGCATCCTCGAACAGGTTGGCCTTCAGCGCGGAAATGCCAAGGAATTCGCGGGCCGAATGACGCCAGAGCCCAGTCGGCGTCGCCAACGGCTCGAGTTCCTTGCGCAGTTCGGCATAAGGCAGGGTGTCGACGCGCAGCAGGCCGGCGCGCAGGCGGGCGAGATCGCGATGGTACTGGTCGAGCGAGGCGTCGTTGGCGATCGCGTCGAAGGCGGTCGCGCCGGCAGCCGCATCGCGCTTGCCGATCTCGGAGGCGAGGCGGAAGCGCGAGAGCAGCCGATACCCCGCCGGCGCATTGGCGGCGAGCTCGGTCAGGGTCGCTTCGGCCGCGCTGGCGTTGTTGTCGCGCGAGGCACGCACCGCCTCCTCGAACTTGGCGCCGACGGCCTCGGCCTTCTTGCGCTCCTGCTGCTGCCAGAACTGCCAGCCGGCGACGCCGGCGACCGCCAGCACGGCGATGGCGATGAAGACATTGCCATATTTCTTGAAGACGGCGGCCGCCTTGTCGCGGCGGACCTCCTCGTCGATCTCGCGGAAAATATCGGACATGACGCCTCGAAACTGCTTTGGCCTGCCGGGTAGCATCTTTGCCGGCGGAATGCGAGCCGGAACGGCCACACAGAGCCGTCAGCGCGAGCTTATTGCGGTGCCGTACCCGAGGCAGCCAATCCAGCGAGCACGGTATCGATGAGCCTGCGCCATTCGCCGGGGTCAGCTCCGGCCGCGATTGCGAGGGCGGCGCGGTCGAAGGCCGCGCTCAGGAGCTGCGCGGTCGGAGCCAATGGCAGCTTCGGCAGCGCACCCGCCTGCATCGCCGCCGCGAGCCCTTCGCGCAGGGTTCGCCCGCCATGGCGGGCGTCAATGGCATCGAGTTCCTCGCGGCCAAGCACGGCGGCGGCGTCGACCAGCAGCAACTGGGTCCGGCCCGGGACCTGCATCGCCTCCAGGAAGGCCGCGCCGCCCTTGCCAAGCGCCTTCAGCGGCGAAAGGCCGGGCCGGGCAGCACTCTCGATCTCCTGCGCGACCGCGGCCGATTCCGCCTCGACCACCGCCCGGAACAGCGCCCGCTTGTCGGCGAAGTGGTGATAGAGCGCGCCGCGCGTCACGCCCGCCTCGGCGACCAGCTCCGGCGTGCTGGTCTCGGCATAACCACGGCTGACGAAAAGCTCACGCCCTGCTGCGATCAACGCGGCGCGGGTGGTATCGGACCGGTCCTTGTTGGATCGACGCCCAGCTTCTTGCATACATACAGCCTGTATGTTAATTCATATAAACATGCAGATTGTATGTTTATGATGAAAGACAGGCAAGCCTATGAAAGTCACCAGCTATTACCCGGTGATCATGACCGATAAGGTCGCAGAGACCGCCGCCTTCTATATCGCGCATTTCGGTTTCCAGGCCCTGTTCGAGGCCGACTGGTACGTCCATCTGCAATCGACGGTCGATGAGTGGGTGACGCTGGCGGTGCTGGACGGCAGCCATGCGACCATCCCCCTCCCCGGCCGCGGGCGTGTCAGTGGATTGATCCTCAACTTCGAGGTCGAGGACGTCGACGCCGAACATGCCCGGCTCAAGGCAGCCGGCCTGCCGATCCTGCAGGAGCTGCGCGACGAATGGTTCGGCCAGCGCCATTTCATCACTGCCGATCCGAGCGGCGTGCTGATCGACGTGATCAAGCCGATCCCGATGAGCGCCCCTCCGGCAGGCCATGCTTGATCGCGCGGTTCGTGGCAGGCACCTTGCTTGCGCTTCTGCCGTCGCAAGGAAGATCGCCATGAACCGGATCGCCAGCGGGCTGGGAGCAGCCCTTCTCGCCCTCGCCTCGCTCGGACCGGCAGAAGCCGCGCCGACCAAGGTCAAGGTCTTTGTCGCCTCGATGTTCGAGATCGGGGCCAATACCGGCGACCGGGCCGGCGAGTTCCAGCACTGGTATGAGCGCTACTGGCAGAAGAGCCAGCCGCATGAGGTGCGCGGCGCGCTGAAGCCGGTCTATTGCGATGCGGACGGCGTCTGCGGCGCGGTGCTCGGCATGGGCAAGGTCAACTCGTCCTCCTCGATGCAGGCGATCCTGCTCGATCCGGACTATGACTTCTCGCAGGCCTATTTCCTCATCACCGGCGTCGCCGGCACACCGCCCTCGCGCGGCACGATCGGCGACGTCTCCTGGGGCAGCTGGCTGGTCGACTATGATCTCGGTCATCGCTGGGCGCCAGAGGAAGGCAAGCCGGGCGAGCCGGTGTTCATGCCGCGCAAGGGCTATGAGGAGTACCGGGTGTTCAAGCTCAACCCGGCGCTGGTCGGGTGGGCGACGCGGCTCAGCGCTGGGGTGAACCTGCAGGATTCGGAGTCGGCGAAGCAATACCGTCAGCGCTATCCCGACGAGAAGGCGCGGGCGGCGCCCTCCGTCCAGACCGGCACGCACATGACCGGCGACACCTTCTTCCACGGCCCCGGTCTGTCGAAGGAGGCGCAATACATGGCCAAGCTCTACGGCGCCGACGACTATGTCATCACCGAGATGGAGGCGGCGGCGATCACGCTGGTGATCAAGCGCCAGTTCGGCACCGACCGGATCCTCAGCCTGCGCGGCGCGGTCAATTTCGACCAGGGCAATCCGAACGAGACGACCTTGCAGCATCTCGACCCGGCGCCGGGCCAGACGGCCGGCGGCTTCGCCGAGACCGTCGCCAATGTCGAGGCGGTCGGCTCGCGCGTCGTCGATCACATCGTCGGCAATTGGGGCGAGTGGCAGAAGGGCGTGCCGCCGCTGCCGGCGAAGTAGCTCAGGCCAGTGAACCTGCTCGGAACAGCAGGCTGCCATCGCCATAGGAGTAGAAGCGATAGCCCTCGGCGATGGCGTGGGCATAGGCGCGCTTCATCACATCGAGCCCGCTGAAGGCGCTGACCAGCATGAACAGCGTCGAGCGCGGCAGGTGGAAATTGGTCATCAGCAGGTCGACGGCGCGGAAACGATAGCCCGGCGTGATGAAGATCGCGGTGTCGCTCGAGAACGGCTTGACCACACCGTCCTCGCCGGTCGCGCTTTCGAGGAGGCGCAGCGAGGTCGTGCCGACCGCGACGATGCGGCCTCCGGCGGCCTTGACCGCATTGAGCGCATCGGCCGTCGCGGCGCTGACCGTGCCCCATTCGGCATGCATGCGGTGTTCGTCGGTGTCCTCGGCCTTGACCGGCAGGAAGGTGCCGGCGCCGACATGCAGCGTGACGAAATGGCTGGAGACGCCCCGTTGCTTGAGCGCCGCGAACAGCTCCGGCGTGAAGTGCAAACCTGCCGTTGGGGCGGCGACAGCGCCTTCCTCGCGAGCATAGGTCGTCTGGTAGTCGCGTGCGTCGGCCTGATCGGTCGCCCGCTTGCCGGCGATATAGGGCGGCAGCGGCAATTCGCCGAGCCGCGCGATCGCCTCGTCGAGATAGGGGCCGGTCAGCGAGAAGCGCAGGCCGATATCGCCACCCTCCCCCTTGTCCTCGACCTCGGCCTGCAGGCGGGCGAGCTCGCAGGCATTGCCGGCGCCGTCGCTGTCGAAGACGATCGTCTCGCCGATGGCGAGCTTCTTGGCCGGGCGGGCGAAGGCGCGCCAGCGATCATCCGACTCGCGTTTGTGCAGCATGATCTCGATGCGGGCCGAGGTCTCGCCGCGATAACGCCGCCCCCAGAGCCGCGAGGGGATGACGCGGGTATCGTTCAGCACCAGCGCATCGCCCGGCTGCAGCAGCTCGACGAGATCGCGGACGCCGCGATCCTCGAAGGGCTCGGCCGCGCCGGGGCGGACGACGAGCAGCTTCGCCGCATCGCGCGGGCTCACGGGCCGCAACGCGATGCGTTCCTCGGGCAGATCGAAATCGAAAAGGCCGACGTCCATGGACCGATCCTAAAAAGCAATCCCGGGCCGACCAAGTCGACCCGGGATGACTTTGTTCACGACGCGCTGGAACGCCTCAGGCGTCCGCCTGCACCTTCAGCGAGACGATGGAGTCGGGATCGCGCACCGGCTCGCCGCGCTTGATGTTGTCGACGTTCTCCATGCCCTCAACGACCTGGCCCCAGACCGTGTACTGCTTGTCGAGGAAACGGGCGTCGTCGAAGACGATGAAGAACTGGCTGTTGGCCGAGTTCGGGTTCTGGGCGCGGGCCATCGAGCAGATGCCGCGGACATGCGGCTCGGCGTTGAACTCCTGGGCGAGGTCCGGATAGCTCGAACCGCCGGTGCCGGTGCCGTGCGGGCAGCCGACCTGCGCCATGAAGCCGTCGATGACGCGATGGAAGACGATGCCGTCATAGAAGCCCTCGCGCGCGAGCAGCTTGATGCGCTCGACATGCTTGGGGGCGAGGTCCGGCCGCAGCTTGATCACCACGCGGCCCTTGGTGGTCTCCATGACGAGGGTGTTCTCGGGATCGAGCGACATCAGACTGATCTTTCGTTGGTCGGCACGCGGCCGAAGAAGCGGATGATGATCGGGCGGCCTGCGATACTCCCTCCAAGCCCCGGCGACAACCTCATCGGCGTGCAATCGCGCACGGCGCGCATCAGGGAATCGGTGAAACGCTCACGCAGGCCCGGAGGTGCGCGCCGCATCTCCCAGGTGACGCGCGGCTGGCCGAAGAGCGTGCCGTCGCGGCGCAGGCTGAAGCGGACGCTGGCGGCCGCACTGTCTCCCGCTTGAAGCGCAGGCGGCTTCCAGCAGCGCCGCAGGGCCGGACCGATCTGGTCGAGCCGGTCGACGGTCTCTTCGCCGAGGCCGATCGTCTCGGGATTGACGGTACCGATGACGCCGCGATCAACGCCGGGCGTAGGTGACGGCACGACCGGGCGTCGCGCGCCCTCGCCAAAGGGTCCGCCGATGCCCGGCATGTAGCGCTGGCCTGATTGCGGCGGGAGCACCGGGTTCTGCGAGCCGGAGGGCGGCGGCAGAACGGGGTTCTGGAAGCCCGAAGCGGGCGGCAGGCCGAGATCGCGCGTGTCCTGAGCCAACGCCGGGCCGCTGGCGCAGGCCAGCAGCAGAAGCGTGAGCGCAGGAACGCGCGAGCAACGCATGGGGTTACTTTGCGTCCGCGAGCAGGCGCATGCGGACGATCTTGTCGGGGCCGCTGACCGAGCCGTTATTGGCGCTGCTGCCCTTCTTGATCTTGCGCACGGCGTCCATGCCGGAGACGACCTCGCCGAACAGGGTGTACTGGCCGGTCAGCGAGCCGCAGCCCTCGAAGCAGATGAAGAACTGCGAATTGGCCGAGTTCGGGCTCTGCGAGCGCGCCATGCCGACCGAGCCGACCTTGTAGGGCGTCGGGGTGAATTCGGCCGGGATGTTCGGCAGGTCGGAGCCGCCGGTGCCGTCGCCCTTCGGATCGCCGGTCTGGGCCATGAAGCCGTCGATGACGCGGTGGAAGACGATGCCGTCATAGAAGCCGCGTTTGGTCAGGGCCTTGATCTGCTCGACATGCTTCGGCGCGAGGTCCGGCCGCAGGCGGATGGTGACGCGTCCGTCCTTGGTGTCGAGCACCAGAGTGTTCTGCGGATCGAGATTGGCCGGTGCCGGCGCCTGGGCAAAAGCTTGGGACTGAGCCAGGCCGATCGAAGCGGAAAGCGCCAGGGCGGCGAGCGTGGTGCGAAGCATCGGAAACCTCTCCTGACCGCCGGAACGGCCCGGCGCATCTGAGGCTGCGAGGTAACGACATCCTATGACTGGAACAAGGCGCTGAATCGCGTGCGGAGCACAATGTTGCACCGCACAAGAACAAACTGGAATAATTTTGCAAAAAGTTCGGGCGCGAGCTGCCTAAACAGGTGACAACATTATTGCGATCGGCTAATCACTCTGGCGCTGGGCTCGCCCGACCGTTTTCCGGGCGCCGCGGACCAGGTCTCGGGAGGAACAAACAGCCGTTCAGTATATGAGTGCGCATACATAACGGCGCGCCGATACTGCGGTAAAAAACAGACTTCCAAAGGCAAGGCGAAAGCCTTGCCTTTTGTTTTGGTCTATACACTACGCTCCACTGAACATTGTTCAGGCATCGAGCTGGGTCCAAATATACCAGACAAGGCAGAAGACAACTGCGGCGATGACCGTCGTCGCCACTGCCTTCTTGGCAAGGCCGGGCAGGACGGGGGCGCCAGGATCAGTGCCCTTCTCGACCTCGCCGCTCTCGGCCTGGCTGCGGACGCCGAACGGCAGCGTCACGAACAGCACCGTCCACCAAATCACGAAATAGACTGCGAGCCCGCCACCGATCGTCATGACGGCCTGCCCTCGTCGGCCAGGGCAATGCAGGCGAACGCGACCTTGGCCTCCGTCGGCACGCCGAAACGCGCCGTGTGCCTTGCCGGCAAGCCATTGGGGAAATGCTTCACATATTCAGCATTGCAGGCGGCGTAATCGCTGGGATCGGTGATCAGCATCGTCATCTGCACGACGCGCTCGAGACTGCTGCCGGCCTCGGCCAGGATGGCGGCAACATGCGCCAGGGCCTGCCGCACCTGCTCGGCCGGCGTCTCGCCTCGCATGATCCCCTTGGCCGGATCATGCGGCGCCGACTGGCCGGAGACGAAGACCAGACCACCCGCTCGCGTCGCAAGGCTGAAGGGGCGCAATGAGCCAGCTTCCGGTTCGCCGAAGAAGGTGATCTGCGAGGTCATGCTCAGGCCTGCTCTAGCTCGACCAGCGTGCCGCAGAAATCCTTGGGATGGAGGAAGAGCACCGGCTTGCCATGGGCGCCGATGCGCGGCTCGCCCGAGCCCAATACCCGCGCGCCCTGCGCCTTCAGCCGGTCGCGCGCCGCGAGGATGTCGTCGACCTCGTAGCAGATGTGGTGGATGCCGCCATCGGCATTGCGCTCGAGGAACTTGGCGATCGGCGAGTCGGCGCCCATCGGCTCGAGCAGCTCGATCTTGGTGTTCGGCAACTCGACGAAGACCACGGTGACGCCATGCTCCGGCTGCGGCAGTGGCTGCGAGACGCGCGCGCCAAGCGTGTCACGATAGAGCGCCGTCGAAGCAGCGAGGTCCTTCACGGCGATGGCGACGTGGTTGAGGCGTCCGATCATGCAGAATCTCCGTTCAGGCGCGGCGTTCAGCGGGCGATATGCCCGATCCTACACCGTGATCACCAGCGCGTTCACCAGCGGCTTCTTGCCCCACTCCTCGTTGACGGCGGCGCGCACGCCGCGTTCGAGCGCGTTGCGCACGGCTTCCGGATCGCGACGCTTGCCCTTGGGCAAGCCCTCGATCAGGTCCTCGACCGCATCGGCGACGATGTCGTCGAAGGAGGTGCCGTCCTTGGCGACGAGCGGCAGGCCGACCAGGGCGATCTCGGGATCGCCGGCGAGCTCGCCCTTCTCGTCGAGCGCGACCGCGACCGAGATCACGCCGACGAAGGAGAGCCGGCGGCGCTCGGGGATGGTGCGGTCGAGCGCGCCGATCAGCAGTTCGCCGTCCTGATAGAGCCGGCCATGCTGGACCTCGGTGAGCTTGCGGGCGCCATCCTCGCCGATCGCGACGACATCGCCATTGCCAGCGCGCAGCACATGCTTGACGCCGACTCCGCGGGCGAAGGCGGCGTGCTCGGTCAGGTGCAGGTCCTCGCCATGGGCGGGGATCGCGATCTGCGGCTTCAGCCAGCCATAGAGCCGGGCCAGCTCCTCGCGCCGGGGGTGGCCGGAAACGTGCACGAGGTGGGTACGGTCGGTGATGATCTCGATGCCGTCACGGGCCAGCCGGTTGAGGATGGTGCCGACCGCCTTCTCGTTGCCGGGAATGGTGCGCGAGGAGAAGATCACCCGGTCGCCCGCTGCGAGCGCGATCTCGGGATGATCGTCGGCGGCGATGCGCGAAAGCGCGGCCCGCGGCTCGCCCTGGCTGCCGGTCAGCAGCGCAACGACTTTGTCGCGCGGCAGATAGCCATAGGTGTCGACCGAGCGGAAGGCCGGGATGCCGTCGAGATAACCGCATTCGCGGGCGACATCGATAACCCGGTCCATGGCGCGGCCGACGACGACGACCTCGCGCTGATCGGCCATCGCCGCTTCCGCCACAGCCCGCAGGCGTGCGACGTTCGAGGCGAAGGTGGTGACGGCGACGCGGTTCGGCGCGGAGGCGACCAGCTCCTTGAGCTTGGCGGCGACATCGGCCTCGCTTGGGCTGATGCCGTCGCGCAGGACGTTGGTGGAGTCGCAGACCAGCGCCAGCACGCCCTCCTCGCCGAGCTCGCGCAGGCGCTTCTCGTCGGTCGGCAGGCCGACGCGCGGCGTCGGATCGATCTTCCAGTCGCCGGTGTGGACGACGAGGCCGGCCGGGGTGCGGATCGCGAGCGCGTTCGATTCCGGGATCGAGTGCGCGACGGGCACGAATTCGATGTCGAACGGGCCGAGCGTGAAGCGCCCGCCCTGGGCGACGATGTTCATCTCGACCTTGGGCGCGCCCGGCTCGGAGAGGCGGCGCGTCGCCAGCAGGCCGGCGGCGAAGCGCGTGCACCAGACCGGCACGCGCAGCGAGGGCCAGAGCGCGGCGAGCGCGCCGATATGGTCCTCATGGGCGTGGGTGATGATGATGCCGAGCAGGTTGGCCCTGTCCTCGATGATGTAGCTGAGGTCCGGCAGGACGATGTCGACGCCCGGCACCTCAGGCCCGGCGAAGGAGAGCCCGCAATCGACCAGGATCCATTTGCGCTTCTTCTCCGGCCCGAAGCCGTAGAGAGCGGCGTTCATGCCGATCTCGCCGAGGCCACCGAGCGGAACGAAGACGAGCTGGTCGCTGGAACGGGTCACTGGCTATCCTGACACAAGGCACGGGCTACGGAATTCGGCCATCGAACGGGCCGCAATGGCACGGCCAAGGCCGCTTGTCCGGAATGACGGGCCGGATGTCCGTCGAAACGGAAACCGCTCTAGCATGCCCTCGACCCTGCCTCCATAGCGGCAGGAGCGTTCATCAGCCTTGGTCCTGAGAGGCGGGCTTGGCAGCGCCGAAATAGAGATCGCCGGCATCGATCAGCCGCCGACCGCCTGCGGTTTCAAGCTCCAACCGCCCGGAGGCGTCGAGGCCAAGGAAGCGGCCGGAGACAGGGCCTTCCGGCAAGCGCATGGTGATGGTCTCGCCGAGATAGGCGGCGCGTTCCAGCCAGGCGGAGCGGGTCGGGCCGAAACCGCCTGGCAGCGACCAGGCCGAAAAGCGTCGGTGCCAGGCATCCGACAAGGCCGCCAGCAAGCGCTCGACATTCGCCTCGGCCGCATGTGCGGCGAGGTGTGTCGCGGGATAGGGCGTCCCCTCCGGCGAGGAGGCGATATTGACGCCGAAGCCGATGACGACGTTGAAGTGCCCTGCCCGGTTCTCGCCTTCGAGCAGCAGGCCCGAGGTCTTGGCCCCACCGATCAGCAGGTCGTTCGGCCATTTCAGGGCGAGCGTCGGCGCGGACAGTCCGGTCACGGCCGCCGCAGCATCGTGGAGGGCAAGGCCTGCGACAAAGCCGAGCTGCGGCGCCAGCGCCGGCTCGCAGGGCGCGACCAGCAGCAAGCTGGCGTAGAGATTGCCGGGCGGCGAGCCCCAATGCCGGCCATGCCGGCCGCGGCCGGCATTCTGGCTTTTCGCGACGATCCAGAGCCGGCCCGGATCGCCCTCGCCCAGCGCACGCCGCGCCTCCTCCATGGTGGAGGCGACCTCGTCGCGGACGATCAGGCGATAACCGGCGGTGCGTGCGGATTCGCTCAGCATGCCGCTCTCACAAGCCGTCATGCTCGGGCTTGACCCGAGCATCTCTGAATCCAGCTACTCGTCCAGAGATTCTCGGGTCTGCGCGTCGCTTCGCCCGAGAATGACGACGGAGCATCAGAACAGCGACTTCGCCGCCGCGGCAGCAGAGTCGAACAGCGGCGCCGGCAGGAGGGACAGCACCAGCACGAACAGCGCCGAGATCAGCAACACACCGCGCACACCGGCATCGCCCTTGTCGAAGGCCGGCTTGGCGTCGTCGAAATAGATCACCTTGACGAGGCGCAGATAGTAATAGGCGCCGACGACGCTGGTGACGACGCCGACGACGGCGAGGACGTAGAGCTTGGCCTCGATCGCGGCGAGGAAGACGTACCACTTCGCCCAAAAGCCGGCGAGCGGCGGGATGCCGGCGAGCGAGAACATCATCATCGACATCGCAAAAGCCATCCAGCCATTGGTGCGGGACAGGCCGGCGAGCTCGCCGATCTCCTCGACCGGCTTGCCATTGCGGTTCATCATCAGCACGCAGGCGAAGGCCGCGAGCGTGGTGGCGAGATAGATCGCCATATAGGTCATCACGCCCTGGACACCGGCCGGGGTGCCGGCGGCGAGGCCGACCAGCGCATAGCCCATGTTCGCGATCGAGGAATAGGCGAGCAGTCGCTTGATGTTGGTCTGGCCGATCGCGGCGAAGGCGCCGAGCGCCATCGAGGCGATCGCCATGAAGACGATGATCTGCTGCCAGTCATGCAGCGCGCCCGGGAAAGCGCCGACGAAGATGCGCACGGTCATCGCCATCGCCGCCATCTTCGGCGCCGAGGCGAAGAAGGCCGCGACCGGTGTCGGGGCGCCCTCATAGACGTCCGGCGTCCACATATGGAACGGCACGGCCGAGATCTTGAAGGCGACGCCGGCGGCGACGAAGACGAGGCCGATGATCAGGCCGATGCCGGGATGGCCGCCCTTCACCGCCTCGGCGATGCCGGCATAGCTCACCGTGCCGGTGAAGCCGTAGACCATCGACGAGCCGTAGAGCAGCATGCCCGAGGAGAGCGCGCCGAGGACGAAGTACTTCAGGCCGGCCTCGGTCGAGCGCGGATTGTCGCGATCGAAGGCAGCGACGACGTAAAGCGCGAGCGACTGCAGCTCCAGGCCGACATAGAGCCCGATCAGGTCGCTGGCCGAGATCATCATCATCATGCCGATGGTGGCGAGGACGACGAGGATCGGGAACTCGAAGCGCATGGCGCCATCGCGGCGCAGGAAATCGGCCGAGAGCACGATCGCTGCCGCGGCGCCGATCAGCGTCAGCACCTTCATGAAGCGGCCGAAGCCGTCGGCGATGAAGGCGCCGTTGAAGGTGACGACCTTGCCTTCGCCGCGCAGGACGAGCACCAGCGCAAGCGCAAAAAGCGCGAGCGCCGCGATCTCGAGCGTGCGCGTCGCGCGCTCGCCCTGGATCGCGCCGTAGAGCACCATGGCGATGGCGCCCAGCGCCATGACGATTTCCGGGAGCGCCGGACCGAAAGCGGGCAAGGTGGTCATCGGAGCAGCCTTACTGGACTGCCAGCATCGCCGTCTTAGCGGCGGTGATGGCGGCCTGATAGTTCTTGATGAGGGCTTCGGTCGGCGCCGCGAAGGCGTCGAGGATCGTGCCGGGCGCGATGCCGTACCAGATCGTCAGCAGGACGAGCGGGACGAAGATCGCGATCTCGCGGGCGTTGAGGTCGGTGATGTCCTTGAGCTCCGGCTTCACTAGTTCGCCGAAGACGACGCGGCGATAGAGCCAGAGCGCATAGCCCGCCGACAGGATCACGCCGGTGGTCGCCAGGAACGCCACCCAGGGATTGGCCTTGAAGGCGCCCATCAGCGTCAAGAACTCACCGACGAAGCCCGCGGTGCCCGGCAGGCCGACATTGGCCATGGTGAAGATCATGAACACCACCGCATAGAGCGGCATGCGGTTGACCAGCCCGCCATAGGCGGCGATCTCGCGGGTGTGCATGCGGTCGTAGATCACGCCGACGCAGAGGAAGAGCGCGCCCGAGACCAGACCGTGGCTGACCATCTGGAACATCGCGCCCTGGATGCCCTGCGGGGTCAAGGTGAACAGGCCCATGGTGACGAAGCCCATATGCGCCACCGAGGAGTAGGCGATCAGCTTCTTGATGTCCTCCTGCATCAGCGCCACCAGCGAGGTGTAGATGATGGCGATGACGGAGAGCGCGAAGACCAGCGGCGCGAACATCTCCGAGGCGTCCGGGAACATCGGGATCGAGAAGCGGATGAAGCCGTAGCCACCCATCTTCAGCAGGATCGCCGCCAGGATGACCGAACCCGCTGTCGGCGCCTCGACGTGCGCGTCAGGCAGCCAGGTGTGGACCGGCCACATCGGCATCTTCACCGCGAAGGAGGCGAAGAAGGCGAGCCAGAGCCAGGGCTGCATCTGGACCGGGAACTTGTGCGCCAGCAGCGTCGGGATGTCGGTGGTGCCGGCGTTCCAGTACATCGCCATGATGGCGAGCAGCATCAGCACCGAGCCGAGCAGCGTGTAGAGGAAGAACTTGTACGAGGCGTAGACCCGGCGCTTGCCGCCCCAGATCCCGATGATCAGGAACATCGGGATCAGGCCGGCTTCGAACAGCAGGTAGAACAGCACGAGGTCGAGCGCCACGAAGACGCCGATCATCAGCGTCTCGAGGATCAGGAACGCGACCATATATTCGCGCACGCGCTTCTCGACCGAGGTCCAGGACGCCAGGATGCAGAACGGCATCAGGAAGGCGGTCAGGACCACGAAGGGGAACGAGAAGCCATCGACGCCGAGCTTGAACTTGATGATGTCCGAGACCCAGGCATGGGTCTCGACCATCTGGAAGCCGGGATTGGCCGAGTCGAAGCGGCCCCAGGCGACCAGCGCCAGGATGAAGGTCGCGACCGTCGCGATCAGCGCCGCCCAGCGGGCGTTCGAGTTGACCGAGGCCTCGTCGCCGCGCTGCGCCAGGATGAAGGCGGCGCCGACCAGCGGCAGGACAAGGAGACCGGTGAGGATACCGAAGCCGAACATCATCTCACCCGCGGGCCATGAGGTACCAGGTCACCAGCCCGGCGACGCCGATCAGCATGGCGAAGGCATAGTGGTAGACATAGCCGGTCTGCAGCCGCACGACCCGGTTGGTCACGTCGACGACACGGGCCGAGACCCCATCCGGGCCGAGGCCGTCGATGACGGCGCCGTCGCCCTTCTTCCAGAGGAAGCGGCCAAGCCACATCGCCGGACGCACGAACAGGAAGTCGTAGATCTCGTCGAAATACCACTTGTTGAGCAGGAACTTGTAGAGCACCGGGTTGGCGGCGGCGAGCTTGCCGGGCACGTCCTTGCGCAGCACGTACATGTAGAACGCCAGCAGGAAGCCGATCAGCATCGCGACGAAGGGCGACCAGACCACCCATTTCGGCACTTCGTGCATGGCATGGAGGATGTGGTTGTCCTTGCCGGTGAACAGCGCCGTCTTCCAGAAGTGCTCGTAATCGTGGCCGATGAACGCCTCCTTGAAGACGTAGCCGGCGAAGAGCGCGCCGAGCGACAGCACGGCGAGCGGGATCAGCATGACGAGCGGGCTCTCATGCGGCGTATGGTCGTGACCATGGCCGTGATCGTGGTGAGCATGCGCTGCGTGGGCGTGATCATCGTGCCCATGGCCATGCGCGTGGTCGTCGTGGCCGTGCGCATCATGGCCATGGCCGCCCCAGCGCGGCGCGCCCTCGAAGGTCATGAAATAGAGCCGCCAGGAGTAGAACGAGGTCATCAGCGCGGCGACGACCAGCAGCACGAAGGCATAGGAGCTGGCGAAGCCGCCATGCGCCACCGAGGCATAGGCGCTCTCGATGATCGCGTCCTTCGAGAAGTAGCCGGCGGTCAACGGGAAGCCGGTCAGCGCGATATTGCCGATGCCCATCGCCAGCGCCGTCAGCGGAATGTACTTCCGCAGGCCGCCCATGTTCCGCATGTCCTGCTCATGGTGCATCGCGTGGATGACCGAGCCGGCGCCAAGGAACAGCAGCGCCTTGAAGAAGGCGTGGGTGAACAGGTGGAAGATGCCGGCCGAATAGGCGCCGACGCCCATCGCCACGAACATGTAGCCGAGCTGCGAGCAGGTCGAATAGGCGATGACGCGCTTGATGTCGTTCTGCACCAGGCCGACGGTCGCGGCGAAGAAAGCGGTGGTGGCGCCGATGACGACGACGACGGTCAGCGCGACCGGTGCGTATTCGAAGATCGGCGACAGGCGGGCGACCATGAAGACGCCGGCGGTGACCATGGTCGCGGCATGGATCAGGGCCGAGACCGGGGTCGGACCTTCCATCGCGTCCGGCAGCCAGGTGTGCAGCATGAACTGCGCCGACTTGCCCATGGCGCCCATGAACAGCAGCAGGCAGGTCAGCGTCAGCGCGTTCCAGTCATAGCCGAGGAAACGGAAGCTGCGCTCCGTCAGTCCGGCGATCTGCGGGAAAATGCTGTCGAAGGCGACCGATCCGGTCAGCACGAAGACCAGGAAGATGCCGAGCAGGAAGCCGAAATCGCCGACGCGGTTGACAACGAACGCCTTGATCGCCGCGGCGTTGGCCGAGGGCTTCTGGTACCAGAAGCCGATCAGGAGATAGGAGGCGAGGCCGACGCCTTCCCAGCCGAAGAACATCTGCACGAGGTTGTCGGCCGTCACCAGCATCAGCATGGCGAAGGTGAACAGCGACAGGTAGCCGAAGAAGCGCGGCCGTGACGGGTCCTCGTGCATATACCCGATCGAATAGAGGTGTACGAGCGAGGAGACGGTGTTGACCACGACCAGCATGACCGCAGTCAGCGTGTCGATCCGGAAGGCCCAGTCGACGCGCAGATCGGCCGAGGCCAGCCAGGTCGCGACCTGGACGCGGGTAGTGCCGTGCCCGAAGCCGACCTGGACGAAGGCGACCCAGGACAAGGCCGCCGAGATCAGCAGCAGCGTGGTGGTGACGATCTCCGAGGCGCGCGCGCCGATCAGCCGGCCGAAGAGGCCGGCGATCAGGAAGCCGATCAGGGGGAGGAAGACGATCGCTTGATACATGGCAGGTTACGGGCGCGTTGCCGCGCTCAGCCTTTCATCATGTTGATGTCTTCCACCGCGATCGTGCCGCGGTTGCGGAAGTAGACGACGAGAATGGCGAGCCCGATCGCGGCCTCGGCGGCGGCGACGGTCAGCACCAGCATGGCGAAGACCTGGCCGACGATGTCGTTCAGGAAGCTCGAGAAGGCGACGAAGTTGAGGTTGACCGAGAGCAGGATCAGCTCGATCGACATCAGGATGACGATGACGTTCTTGCGGTTGATGAAGATGCCGAGCACGCCGAGTGTGAACAGGATCGCGGCGACCGCCAGATAAGAGCCAAGCCCGACCATCACGCCATCTCCTCGGGAACGCCGGCGCGCGAGGGCACCTTCTTCACATCCATCGCCGCTTCCTTGGTGCGGGCGTTCTGCGTCGGGATATCCTGGCGCTTGATGCCCTTGCGGTCGCGCAGCGTCAGCACGATCGCGCCGATCATCGCGACCAGCAGCACGAGGCCGGCCGCCTGGAAGTAGTAGATGTACTTCGTGTAGAGCACCTGGCCGAGCGCGGCGGTGTTGGTGACGTTGGCGGGGATTGCCGCAACGGGGGCGCGCACGATCTGCGGGTCGATGACCCAGGCGCCGACGACCAGCAGCAACTCGACCGCGAAGATCAGGCCGATCAGGCCACCGATCGGCAGGTATTGCAGGAAGCCCTGGCGCAGCTCGGCGAAATCGACGTCGAGCATCATCACCACGAAGAGGAAGAGCACCGCGACCGCGCCGACATAGACGACGACCAGCAGCATCGCCAGGAACTCGGCCCCGAGCAGCAGGAACAGGCCCGCCGCGTTGACGAAGGCGAGGATCAGGAACAACACCGAATGCACCGGGTTGCGCGCCGAAATCACCATCAGCGCCGAGGCGATGGTGATGCCTGAGAAGAGATAGAAGAAAGCCGCTGCGGCATTCATCTTCGCCAGCCTTTCCGCCCTTGCGGGCGGCCCTCGTTTCATCAAGCGGCGGGCCCGAGTCCCGCCGCAGTTTGGAGCGTCTATAGTCAGGCCCGCCGGACGCGACAACCGCGCGACGAACCCCAGTCCTCAGCGATACGGCGCATCCATCGCGATGTTGCGCGCGATCTCGCGTTCCCAGCGGGCGCCGTTATCGAGCAGCTTGTCCTTGTCGTAGAACAGCTCCTCGCGCGTCTCGGTGGCGAACTCGAAATTCGGCCCCTCGACGATGGCATCGACCGGGCAGGCCTCCTGGCAGAAGCCGCAATAGATGCACTTGGTCATGTCGATGTCGTAGCGCGTCGTGCGGCGGGTGCCGTCATTGCGGCGCGGGCCAGCCTCGATCGTGATCGCCTGCGCCGGGCAGATCGCCTCGCAGAGCTTGCAGGCGATGCAGCGTTCCTCGCCGTTGGGATAGCGGCGCAGTGCATGTTCTCCCCGGAAGCGCGGCGAAAGCACGCCCTTCTCGAAGGGATAGTTCAGCGTCGCCTTCGGCTTGAAGAAGTAACGCATCGACAAGGCGAACGCGCCGACGAACTCCTTGAGGAGCAGTCCCTTGGCGGCTTGCGCGAGTGACATCCGTTTCGTCCTTCTCTCAATCCATCAACTGAACAGCCAAAGCCCGAAGAGCGGCGTAACGACAATCAAAAGAACAAACGTGATCGCCCGAAACAGGCCGATCCGTCGCTCGAATTCATCCCGTTCCGCCCGCGTCTTGGACGTGTCCGTCCGACGAAGAGCCTTCGTCACGACAGTCGTGACTACCTTGTATTCAATCCAACCGACGACCAGAGCAATCGCAGCAACGATCAAGCCGGTCGAACTCACCATCAGGGCGCCGGGCCCCAACCGGTAATCTGCAGCACCGCAGCCACGATCACGACGCAGGCGAGCGACAGCGGCAGAAAGACCTTCCAGCCCAGCCGCATCAGCTGGTCATAGCGGTAGCGCGGCACGAAGGCCTTCACCATGGCGAACATGAAGAAGACCAGCATGACCTTCAGCACGAACCAGACCACGCCCGGCAGCCAGGTGAAGGGCGCGATCGGGAACGGCGGCAGCCAGCCCCCGAGGAACAGGATCGTGGTCAGCGAGCACATGGTCATGATCGCCACGTATTCGCCGAGCATGAACAGCAGATACGGGGTCGAGGAGTACTCGACCATGAAGCCCGCGACGAGCTCCGATTCCGCCTCGGCCAGGTCGAAGGGCGGCCGGTTCGTCTCGGCCAGCGCCGAGACGAAGAAGACGATGAACATCGGGAAGAGCGGCAGCCAGTACCAGCCGAACAGGCCGGCTTTGGTGTTCTGCGCCTCGACGATCGCCGAGAGGTTGAGCGAGCCGACGCAGAGCAGCACGGTGACGATCACGAAGCCGATCGAGACCTCGTAGGACACCATCTGCGCCGCCGAGCGCAGCGCGCTGAGGAACGGGTACTTCGAGTTCGAAGCCCAGCCGCCCATGATGATGCCGTAGACGCCGAGCGAGGAGATCGCGAAGATGTAGAGCACGCCGACATTGATGTCGGCGATCGCCCAGCCTTCCGCCACCGGGATCACCGCCCAGGCCGCCAGCGCCAGCAGGCAGGTGACCAGCGGCGCCAGCAGGAACACGCCCTTGTTGGAGCCCGACGGGATGATCGGCTCCTTGAAGACGAACTTCAAAAGGTCAGCGAAGCTCTGAAGCAGGCCGAAGGGGCCGACCACGTTCGGGCCGCGGCGCAGCTGCACCGCCGCCCAGACCTTGCGGTCGGCCAGCAGCATGAAGGCGATGAAGACCAGCAGTGCCACCAGGAGCAGCAGGCTCTTGCCGGCGATGATCGCGAGATCGAGGACGAGGTCCCAGTTCATCGAGGCTTACTCCGCCGCCTGGCGCATGCGGCCGGAGGCCAGCGCCGAGCATTCCGCCATCACCGCCGAAGCGCGGGCGATGGGGTTCGTGGTGTAGAAATCGGCAACCGCCGGAACGAAGCCTGCCTTGTCGGTCGCGCCGCCCTGCCCCGCCAGCTTCACCAGCCCGGCGCGATCGCTCTCAGCGACCGTGTCGACCGCGGCGAAATGCGGATGGGCGGCATAGAGTTCGCGGCGCAGCGCCGATAGCGAGTCGAAGGGCAGCGGCTTGCCGAGCGAGGCGGAAAGTGCCCGCAGGATCGCCCAGTCCTCCTTGGCATCGCCCGGCGGGAAGGTGGCGCGCGCCGCCATCTGCACGCGGCCCTCGGTGTTGACGAAGGTGCCGGACTTCTCGGTATAGGCCGCGCCCGGCAGGATCACGTCGGCGCGGTGAGCGCCCTTGTCGCCATGGCTGCCCTGGTAGATCACGAAAGCACCGGCCGGCACCTCGATCTCGTCGGCGCCGAGCAGGAAGAGCACGTCGAGCGCGCCCTCCCTGGTCATGCGGGCGACGTCGTGACCGCCCTCGCCCGGCACGAAGCCGAGATCGAGGCCACCGACGCGGGCCGCCGCGGTGTGCAGCACGCCGAAGCCGTTCCAGCCGTCCTTGACCGCGCCGAGAACCTCGGCCGCCTTGGCCGCGAGCGAGAGCACGGCGGCGCCGTCGCTGCGGGTGAGAGCGCCCTGCCCGACCAGCACCATCGGCCGCTCGCCGGCGGCACCGGCGCGCTTGACCAGATCGGCCAGCGTCTCGGCGCCGGCGCCGAGATAATCATAGGCATAGGTCAGGTCGACCTTCTCGCCGATCAGCGAGACCTTGAAGTCGCCGCGCAGCCAGCGCTTGCGGATGCGGGCGTTGACGATCGGCGCCTCGCGACGCGGGTTCGAGCCGATGATCAGCAGCGAGGTCGCATCCTCGATACCGGCGATGCCGGTGTTTAGGACGTAGCTGGCGCGGCCGAAGGCCGGATCGAGCTTCGCGCCGTCCTGACGGCAGTCGAGATTGGTCGAGCCGAGGCCGGAGATCAGCGCCTTCAGCGCATACATCTCCTCGACCGCGGCGAGATCGCCGGCGATCGCGCCGATGCGCTCCGGCTTGGCGGCCTTGAGCTTGGAGGCGACCAGCGCGAGCGCCTCGGTCCAGCTCGCGGGGCGCAGCGCACCGTTCTCGCGAATGTAAGGACGGTCGAGCCGCTGGGTCCGGAGGCCGTCGGCGATGTGGCGGGTCTTGTCGGAGATCCACTCCTCGTTCACCGCCTCGTTGATGCGCGGCAGCACGCGCATCACCTCACGGCCACGCGAGTCGACGCGGATCGCCGAGCCGACCGCGTCCATCACGTCGATGGATTCGGTCTTGGTCAGCTCCCAGGGCCGGGCCTTGTTCTGGTAGGGCTTGGAGGTCAGGGCGCCGACCGGGCAGAGGTCGACGACATTGCCCTGCAGCTCCGAGCTCATCGCGTGCTCGAGGTAGGTGGTGATCTCCATGTCCTCGCCGCGGCCGATCGCGCCGAGGTCGGAGGCGCCGGCGACCTCGGTGGTGAAGCGGACGCAGCGCGTGCACTGGATGCAGCGCGTCATCGAGGTCTTGACCAGCGGGCCGATATACTTGTCCTCGACGGCGCGCTTGTTCTCGGCATAGCGCGAGGTGTCGACGCCGTAGGCCATGGCCTGGTCCTGCAGGTCGCACTCGCCGCCCTGGTCGCAGATCGGGCAGTCGAGCGGATGGTTGATGAGCAGGAACTCCATCACCCCTTCGCGCGCCTTCTTGACCATGGGCGACTTGGTCGAGACGACCGGCGGCTCGCCGTTCGGACCGGGGCGCAGATCGCGCACGCCGATGGCACAGGAGGCCTGGGGCTTCGGCGGGCCGCCCTTCACCTCGACCAGGCACATGCGGCAATTGCCGGCGATCGAGAGCCGCTCGTGGAAGCAGAAGCGCGGCACCTCGGCGCCAGCCGCCTCGCAGGCCTGGAGCACGGTGTACTCTGGCGGGACGTCGACCTCGATGCCGTCGATCAGAAGCTTGGTCATGGTCTCACTCCGCCGCCATGAGCCTGACCGGCTCGCCATGCGGGTTGGCGGCATAGTCGTCGATGCGCTGCTCGATCTCGTGACGGAAATGGTTGATCAGGCCCTGGATCGGCCAGGCGGCAGCATCGCCCAGCGCGCAGATGGTGTGGCCCTCGATCTGCTTGGAAACGTCGAGCAGCATGTCGATCTCGCGCTTCTGGGCACGGCCCTCGGCCATGCGGTTGACGACGCGCCACATCCAGCCGGTGCCCTCGCGGCAGGGCGTGCACTGGCCACAGCTCTCATGCTTGTAGAAATAGCTGATGCGGGCGATGGCGCGGATGATGTCGGTGGACTTGTCCATCACGATCACCGCCGCCGTGCCGAGGCCCGACTTCAGCTTGGAGAGCGAGTCGAAATCCATCGGCGTATCGATGATCTGCTCGGCCGGCACCATGCGCACCGACGAGCCGCCGGGGATGACCGCCTTGAGATTGTCCCAGCCGCCGCGGATGCCGCCGCAATGGCGGTCGATCAGCTCGCGGAAGGTCAGCCCCATCGCCTCTTCGACGTTGCAGGGCTTGTTCACATGGCCGGAGACGCAGAACAGCTTGGTGCCGACATTGTTCGGCGTGCCGATCGAGGAGAACCAGCTGGCGCCGCGGCGCAGGATGGTCGGCGCGACCGCGATCGACTCGACGTTGTTGACGGTGGTCGGGCAGCCATAGAGGCCGACATTGGCCGGGAAAGGCGGCTTCAGCCGCGGCATGCCCTTCTTGCCCTCGAGGCTCTCCAGCAGCGCCGTCTCTTCGCCGCAGATATAGGCGCCGGCGCCGTGATGCACGTAGAGATCAAAGGGATAGCCGTGCTTGTTGTTCTTGCCGATGAGGTTCGCCTCATAGGCCTCGTCGACGGCGCGCTGCAGCGCCTCGCGTTCGCGGACGTATTCGCCGCGGATGTAGATGTAGGCCGCATGCGCGCCCATGGCGAAGGAGGCGATCAGGCAGCCCTCGACCAGCGTATGCGGGTCGTTGCGCATGATCTCGCGATCCTTGCAGGTGCCCGGCTCCGACTCGTCGGCGTTGACGACGAGATAGTGCGGGCGCCCGTCGCTCTGCTTGGGCATGAACGACCACTTCAGGCCGGTCGGGAAGCCGGCGCCGCCGCGCCCGCGCAGGCCCGACTTCTTCATCTCGTCGATGATCCAGTCGCGGCCCTGCTCGAGCAGGAACTTGGTGCCGTCCCAGGCGCCGCGTTGCATGGCGCCCTTCAGCGACAGGTCGTGAAGCCCGTAGAGATTGGTGAAGATGCGGTCGCGATCAGCAAGCATCGTTGTTCGCCTCAGTTCGCCGGCTTGTCGCCGAGCTTGCTCTCCGGCCGCCAGCCGGTAGCGAGCTTCTTCGCCTGCGAGATCCAGTCGTCACGCACCGCCCTGCCCTTGAAGCCGGTCAGCCGGGCATCGACCCAGGCGAGCTCGGCGGGGGTCCAGGCGGCAACCTGGTCGAAGTGCCAGATGCCCATCTCGTTGAGCATCTTGCCGAGCTTGGGACCGACGCCCCAGATCAGCTCGAGATCATCGCCCTTGCCGCCGCGGGCCGCGGTCAGCAGCTCGGGCTTGGATTCGGCGACGGCAGAGACAGGTTCGGCAGTCGGAGCAGCCTTGGCGGCCGGCGCCTTCGGGGCATCGACGTTGGCAGTGTCCTTGATCGCCTTGCTGGTCGCGGACGGGGTGTCCTGCGCGGCGCTCGCCGGCTGGTTCGGCTCCGACGGCTTGGGACGAGCCGGCGCAGCGGCCTCGGGGGCCGGCGCGGTCTTGACGTCGGTCGGGCCGGCCTTGGCCGCCGCGGCAGCCACTTCGGCTTCCGCCTTGGCCTTGGCCTCGGCCGCAGCCTTCTCGCTGGCGACCTTGATCGCTTCCTCGCGCTGCCTAGTGATGCGCTTCTGCCAGTCGCCGGCGCCGATCACCGAGCCGTCGAACAGGGCCGGATCCTTCAGCGTGTCGCCGCCACCGAGCGGTTCGGAGCAGGAGCGATCGACCTGCGGGCCCGGCTTGGTCGGCCGACCCTCGCGCAGATCGCCGAGCAGCTTGCGGAAATTCTCTGGGGTCAGGTCTTCGTAGTAGTCGAAATTGATCTGCGCCATCGGGGCATTGCAGCAGGCGCCGAGGCACTCGACCTCGAGCCAGGACAGCTTGCCGTCTGCGGTGACGGTCGATTGCGGGCCGATGACGTCCTCGCAGACCTTCTTCAGCGCCTCGGCGCCGCGCAGCGCGCAAGGCGTCGTGCCGCAGAGCTGGACGAAATGCGTGCCCACCGGCTGCAGGTTGAACATGGTGTAGAAGGTTGCGACCTCCAGCACCCGCATCGGCGCCATGCCGAGCTTGTGGGCGACCGCTTCGATCGCGGCGCGCGGCAGCCAGCCATGATGCTGCTCCTGCGCCTTCCACAGCAGCGGGATCACGGCCGAGGCCTGGCGGCCTTCCGGGTACTTTGCAATCTGCTGATCGGCCCAGTTCTCGTTCGCCGCATTGAAGGCGAAGGAAGCCGGCTGAACGTGATCGGGCGCGAGACGACGGACGGACATCAGCGGTCCACCTCACCAAAGACGATATCGAGGGAGCCGAGGATCGCGGAGACGTCGGCGAGCATGTGCTTGCGGCACATGAAATCCATGGCCTGGAGATGGGCGAAGCCCGGCGCCTTGATCTTGCAGCGATAGGGCTTGTTGGTGCCGTCGGAGACGAGATAGACGCCGAATTCGCCCTTGGGCGCCTCGACGGCGGCGTAGACCTCGCCCTCGGGCACCTTGTAGCCCTCGGTGTAGAGCTTGAAGTGGTGGATCAGCGCTTCCATCGAGCGCTTCATCTCGCCGCGCTTGGGCGGCACCATCTTGCCGTCGAGCGAGGAGACCGGGCCACCGCCATCGGCCGAAAGCAGCTTCTCGCAGCATTGCTTCATGATGCGAACCGACTGGCGCATCTCTTCCATGCGGATGCAGTAGCGGTCGTAGCAGTCGCCGTTCTTGCCGACGGGGATGTCGAATTCCATCTCCTCGTAGCACTCGTAGGGCTGCGCCTTGCGCAGGTCCCAGGGCGCGCCGGAGCCGCGCACCATCACGCCCGAGAAGCCCCATTTCCAGCAGGTTTCGAGATCGACGACGCCGATGTCGACGTTGCGCTGCTTGAAGATGCGGTTGTCGGTGAGCAGGCCTTCGAGGTCGTCGCAGACCTTGAGGAACGGATCGCACCACTCGGCGATGTCGTGGATCAGCGAGGTCGGCAGGTCCTGGTGGACGCCGCCCGGCCGGACGTAGGCCGCGTGCATGCGCGCGCCGCAGGCCCGCTCGTAGAAGATCATCAGCTTCTCGCGCTCCTCGAAACCCCAGAGCGGCGGGGTGAGCGCGCCGACGTCCATCGCCTGCGTGGTGACGTTGAGGATGTGCGAGAGGATGCGGCCGATCTCGGAATAGAGCACGCGGATGAGCTGGCCGCGGCGCGGCACGGTCACGCCCATCAGCTTCTCGACGCCAAGCGCGAAGGCATGCTCCTGGTTCATCGGCGCGACATAGTCGAGCCGGTCGAAATAGGGCACGGCCTGGAGATAGGTCTTGTGCTCGATCAGCTTCTCGGTGCCGCGATGCAGCAGGCCGATATGCGGGTCGACGCGTTCGACGATCTCGCCGTCGAGCTCCAGCACCAGGCGCAGCACGCCGTGCGCCGCCGGATGCTGCGGCCCGAAATTGATCGAGAAGTTGCGGATGTTGTGTTCGGTCATGTCCGGCCTTCCTGGGCGGCATGGAATTCGGCGATCACCTGCTCGCCGGTCTTGCGCCGGCGCTCGCCCGCAAAGGCGTAGAGATCAGGCTTCTCGTCGATGAAGATCTCTTCGGCGAAGACGAGATCGGAAGGATCGTCGAGGCTCGGGAACGCCACCGCGACATGGCCAGCGCCTGAGCGCTGGCGCCAGAACAGGCTGGTGCCGCAGTTCCGGCAGAAGACGCGCTCGCCCCATCCCGACGAGGTGTAGACGGCAAGATTGGTCTCGTCAGCGACCACGACGTCCGTGCACGGCACGGTCATCAGCGTGCCGCCGCTCCAGCGCCGGCACATGCTGCAATGGCAGACGTCCATCTCGGGCTTGGCCATCGTCGCCGTGAAGCGAACCGAGCCGCAGAGACAGCCGCCGGAGAGTGTGTGGCCTTCGCCCATCCGCTCAGCCCGCCTTGGCCTTCTCGTCGCCCGGCAGGACGTATTCCGTCCCTTCCCAGGGCGAGAGGAAGTCGAAGTTGCGGAACTCCTGGTTCAGCTTCACCGGCTCATAGACGACGCGCTTCTGCTCGTCGTCATAGCGGACCTCGACGAAGCCGGTCAGCGGGAAGTCCTTGCGCAGCGGATAGCCCTCGAAGCCGTAGTCGGTGAGGATGCGGCGCAGGTCCGGATGGTTCGAGAACAGGATGCCGTAGAAATCGTAGGCCTCGCGCTCGTACCAGTTCGCGGCCGGGAAGACCTCGATCACGGAGGGGACCGGGGTCGCCTCGTCGGCCATGACCTTGACGCGGATGCGCCGGTTATGGCGCGGCGACAGCAGGTGGTAGACCACCTCGAAGCGCTTCTCGCGCTGCGGATAGTCGGCGCCGGCGATGTCGGTGAAATTGACGAAGCGGAAGCGCGGATCGTCATAGAGGGTCTTCAGGACCCACACGATCTCGGCGGATTCGGCCAGCACCGTGATCTCGTCGAAGGCAACGACGATATCGGTCACCGCGCCGGGCAGCGCCGCCTTGATCTCTTCGCCCAATGTCACGAGCGCTTCGCTCATCGCATCACCTTCGCAAGCCGCCGGTCGTTGAGCGCCTCAGCGCTCGATCGTCCCGGTCCGCCGGATCTTCTTCTGCAGCAGCAGCACGCCATAGAGCAGGGCTTCCGCGGTCGGCGGGCAGCCCGGCACATAGACGTCGATCGGCACGATGCGGTCGCAGCCGCGCACCACCGAGTAGCTGTAGTGGTAGTAGCCGCCGCCATTCGCGCAGGAGCCCATCGAGATGACGTAGCGCGGCTCCGGCATCTGGTCGTAGACCTTGCGCAGGGCCGGAGCCATCTTGTTGGTCAGCGTGCCGGCGACGATCATCACGTCGGACTGGCGTGGGCTGGCGCGCGGGGCGAAGCCGAAGCGCTCGACGTCGTAGCGCGGCATCGAGAGCTGCATCATCTCGACCGCGCAGCAGGCGAGGCCGAAGGTCATCCACATCAGCGAGCCGGTGCGGGCCCAGTTGATCAGGTCGTCACTCGCCGTGACCAGGAAGCCCTTGTCGGCCAGCTCGTTGTTGATCTCGGCGAAGTAGGGATCGCGCGTGCCGACCGGCTTGCCATCCGGGCCGAGCAGGCCCCGTGGCGCCGGCGCGACGAGCGGGTCACCGCGATCGATCGCTGTCATGGCCATCAGTTCGAACCTTTGGGTTTCGTCGAATGCAAAGTGATATCAGCCCGGCACGACAAAACGATCAATCCCACTCGAGCGCGCCCTTGCGCCACTCATAGACGAAACCGACCGTCAGCACGCCGAGGAACACCATCATCGACCAGAAGCCGACCCAGCCGAGGCCGCCGAAGGCGACCGCCCAGGGGAAGAGGAAAGCGACTTCGAGATCGAAGATGATGAAGAGGATGGCGACGAGATAGAAGCGCACGTCGAACTTCATGCGCGCATCGTCGAAGGCGTTGAAGCCGCACTCATAGGCCGAGAGCTTCTCGGCGTCCGGCTTGGAATAGGCCACGGCGAAGGGGGCGATCAGCAGCGCGAGGCCGATCACCAGCGACAGCCCGATGAAGATCACCAGAGGCAGGTAGTCCGACAGCAGGGACTGCACAGGAAGAGCTTGCATCTGTCACCCCGCTTCAACCCGGCGCCGCGACTGGCGCCCTCAATCTCGCCAGTCGATTAGACCCTGCTTTAGAATCACGCAAGGGTTCGCCGCGCCGCACAACGGGGCTGTCGCCATGTCTTTGCCGCATATGCTCGCCCCGCCCGCAAAAGCAGCGCGATTCCCGGCCGTTTCGGCCGCGATTTTCGCGATCGCTCGCGTCCGGCGCAAGGCGGTTGTCGCGGCGCGCCGAAGCATGGCAAACGGGGACGTAACGTCAATCTTCGGCGCCGGCACGATTCGTCAGCGGGCTCTGCCGATGCGTCAGGAGAACCGTTGCGGGAATGCCGGGGCCAACAACGCATCGTGATCGCGTGCCTTCGGCCGCAGCCCCGGCATCGGCGGCCCGCACCGCATGAGCGCAATGCGGAGAACAGCGCTCGCCTGCGCCGTCGCGATAGCCTTCGGCGCCGAGGCCACGGCGCAGATGATGCTCGCGCCCCTGCCGCCCGAGCGACCCTTCGATCTCGACCTGCAGGTCAAGCCGGGCGCACCACCGGTCGTCGTGCTTCCGCAGGCCCCGGTCGAAGCCAGCATGGTGACGACGCCGGGTCCCGCGCCCACCCTCGCCCAGCCTGATGACGACGAGGGGCCGGAATGGCCACAGCGCACGCCGGGCCAGACCGCCGAGGAACCCGCCTTCGACCCCAACGAGAAGCCCGACAAGCCCGGCATCTCGACCGATCCCGGCACCTCGATCGTCTGCCTGCCGCCAGTGCTGAAGAGCATCCTCGGCAAAATCTCGGACAAATACGGGGCGGTGAAGGTGACCTCGACCTGGCGTCCACCCTGGCGGGCCCGGCGCGGCTCCTTCCACAAGCGCTGCGAGGCGATGGATTTCCGCGTGCCCGGCGTCAGGCCGCGCACCGTCCTGGAATGGGCCCGTACCCTGCCCGAGGTCGGCGGCCACAAGGTCTACTGGAACGGGCTGATCCATATCGACACCGGCCCGCGCCGACCCTGGTGATCGGGTTCCGAGCCTTCTGCTCGGCTCAGATTTCCGCGACGGCTCCGCGGACCGCCTCCAGCGTGGCGTCGACGACCGCCCCGTCATGCTCCGACGAGACGAACCAGGCGCCGCGCTCGAGCACGCGCACGCCGCGCCTGAGCAGCGCATGGGCGAAGCGGCCATAGGCGACCTTGTCGGAGCGGGCGACGTCCCGGTAGTTCCGCGCCGGCGCATCGAGCCCGAAGGCGACGTGGAACATCAGTGGGAAGCCGGCGACCTGCGCCTTGATTCCCGCATCCGCCAGAATGGTACGGATGCCGTCCTGCAGGCGCTGGCCATGGGCGGAACTGCGCTCGTAATGCTCGGGCGTCAGCAGCTTCTGCGTCGCCACCATCGCCGCCATCGCGATCGGCTGGGCGTTGAAGGTGCCGCCATGCAGCACGCCATCGGCGAATAAATCGACGAGATCGGCCCGCCCGGCAATCGCCGCGACCGGAAAGCCGTTAGCGATCGCCTTGGCCATGAGGGTGAGATCGGGCGTGACGCCGAAGCGCTCCTGCGCGCCGCCGCGGGCGAGGCGAAAGCCGGTGATGACCTCGTCGAAGATCAGCAGCGCGCCATGCCGGCGGCAGGCGGCGAGCGCGCCTTCGAGATAGCCGGGCGTCGGCGCGATGGCGCCCTGGTTGCACATCGCCGGCTCCATCAGCACCGCCGCGACATCGCCTTTTGCGAGGCGTGCCTCCAGCGCTGAAAGATCGTTCCAGCCGAGGATGGAAAGCCCCTCGCCCGCCTCCGGGTCCTGGCCCTTGCTGCCGATCACCGGGGTCGGGGCATCCTCCGGTCCGGCCGCGTTCAGCCCCGGGGCGGTCGACCAGAGGATGTTGTCGAACCAGCCGTGATAGTGCCCCTCGAACTTCACGATGGTTCGCCGACCGGTGGCGGCGCGGGCGAGCCTGATCGCCGCCTGCGCCACCTCCGAGCCCGATGAGCCGAAGCGCAGCCGCTCGGACGAAGGCACGCGCTCGCAGATCAGCTTCGCCGCCTCGTATTCGATCGGCGCCTGGCCGGCGAAGAGAATGCCCTTTTCTGCCTGTTTCCGGACCGCTTCCAGCACTGGCGCGGGCGTATGGCCGAGCACGGTCGCGCCCATGCCGCAGTAGTAGTCGATGATCCGGTTGCCATCGACGTCGATGAGATAGGCGCCCTCGCCGCGCTCGAAGACGAGCGGCCCAGGAGCCATGCCGAGGCGGAAATTGCTGTTCACCCCGCCAGCAATGAAGCGCGCGTTCTCGGCGATCTGCCGGGCCGATCCCTCGAAGCGCAGTGCGCCTGCCTGCTGGGTGCCGTTCGCTGTCACCTGCGTCACCTCCGCTGCAATCTGCACGAGCAGACCAAAGGCCCCCGTCCGCGTAAAGGAACAGGAGTTTCGTGTTGCGGAATTCGGTGGCGCTGGCTATGCCGGCTCATGGTTCGGGAAACGACCGGAGCGGCCATGCCGAAGGCGAGCGAGAATCCTTACGTCGTGCAGCCGGTGATGAAGGCGCTGAAGGTGCTGGAGCTGGTGGCGCGCCACGGCCACGAGATCGCGCTCACTGCCGTCAGCAAGGAATTGCGGATCCCGAAGACGACGACCTTCCGCTATCTGCAGACACTGTCCGCCGCCGGCTTCCTCGACCACAACCGGGCCACCGACCGCTATACGCTCGGCCCGCAGATGCGTTCGATCGCCCGCGCCGACGCCAGCGTCAGCAAGGTCCGCACGCTCGCCCGCCCGGCGATGATCGAATTGATGCACGAGTTCAACGAGACGGTGAACCTCGCGGTGAAGGGCAACGGCACGATCGTCTATATCGACCTGATCGAGGCCAACCGGTCGCTGCGGATGCAAGCGCGCATCGGCGACAGCCATCCGATGCATTCGACCGCGCTCGGCAAGGCGATCCTCGCCTTCCTCCCCGAGGCGGAACGGCAGCGGCAGCTCGACCTGCCGCTGACCGAGCGCACCGGCCGCACCCTGCTCGAACGCGAGGAGATCGAGCGGCAACTGCGCCAGGTGGCCCGCGCCGGCTACGCCACCGAGATGGGCGAGAACGAGGACGGCGCCATGTGCATCGGCGCGCCGATCCTCGACGAGCACGGCTACCCGGTCGCGGCGCTGTCGATCTCGGCGCCGCTGATGCGCATGCCGCATTCGCTCGCGGCCAAGGCCGGCGCACGCCTGCGCGAGATCGCTGCCGGCATCTCGGCTCATCTCGGCTCGCAGCCGGCGGTTTGAGGCCGCGCTCATCGGTATTCGATCCGCGGGTCGATCCAGGCGTAGAGCATGTCGACCGCGAGGTTGATCAGCATGTAGGCGATCAGGATCACCAGGATGCAGCCCTGGATCAGCGGATAGTCGCGGGTGGTGATCGCCTGGATCAGGAGACGACCGAGACCGGGATAGGTGAACACCGCCTCGGTCACCACGGCGCCGCCGATGAAATGCGCCATCATCAAACCGACGATGGTGACGAAGGGCAGCAACGCGTTGCGCATGATATGCAGGCCGACGACGCGCGTCTCCGGCACGCCCTTGGCGCGGGCGGTGCGGACATAATCGGCCCGCGCCTCACTGATCAATGACGCCCGCAGGAAGCGCCCGAGCACGCCCGAGACATAGACGCCGAGCGTCAGCGCCGGCAGGGCAAGGCTGCGCAGGGCGTCGAGCGGCGCTTGCCAGAGCGGAACATAGCGCGAGGCCGAGGGCAGCCAGCGCAATTCGACGGCAAAGAGCAGGATCAGCAGGATGCCGAGCCAGAAGGTTGGCACACCGAGCGCCAGCGCGCTCCAGCCGCTGAGTAGCCGGTCGAGCCAGGAATTCGGCCTGACCGCGCTGGCGACCGCGACGGGGATGCCGATCACGAGTGCGACGATGATGGCCGCGAGCGCAAGCTGCAGCGTTGCCGGCAGGCGCTCGCCGATCAATTGCAGCACCGATTGGCGGCTGTGCAGCGACAGGCCGAAATCGCCGGTGAGGGCCCGGCCGAGCCAGTCGGCATATTGCACAACCATCGGCCGGTCGAAGCCGAAGCGCCGGGTCACCTCGGCGACCTCCTCCGCCGTAGCGTTCTCGCCAGCGATGACCGCGACCGGCCCGCCCGGCACGGCATAGATCATCGCGAAGATCGCAAAGGAGGCGATCAGCAGCACAGGTAGCATCTGGGCGAGGCGGCGCAGGACGTAGGACGTCATCGCCGGCCCCCGATCGTCGCGCCGGAGGCATCGGTCTCGTCCCGGTCGAGGATCGCCGTCAGCGCTCGGCCGATCGTGTCGAAGGAGAGGATGGTCAGCGTCAGCACGAGGCCGGGCAGCACCGCATAGGTCGGCGCCTCGTAGAGATAGGATTTGCCGGTCCGCAGCATCTCGCCCCAGCTCGGCGTCGGCGGCGGCACGCCGACGCCGAGGAAGGCGAGCGCCGCCTCGAGCAGGATCGCGATCGAGGCCAGCACGATCGCCTGCACCACAAGCGGGCTGAGGATGTTGGGCAGCAGGGTCCGGAGCATGATGTAGCCAGGCCCCCCGCCGAAGCTGCGCACCGCCATGACGAAATCGAGCTGGCGCAGCGCCATCACCTGCGCCCGCGCGATGCGGGCGAAGCCGGGAATGCCGGCGATGCCGACGGCGATCAGCGCCGCACCCTGGCTGCGACCGAGCACCGCGATCAGGGCCATGGCGAAGAGGATGTTCGGCAGTGCTAGCAGCACGTCGATGCAGCGCATCAGCAGCGAGTCGCGCCAGTCGCCATAGAAGCCGGCGATGAGCCCGACCGGCACGCCGATCAGCGCCGCAATCAGGACAGCGCCGAAGGCGGTGACCAGCGAGGTGCGGGCGCCGTAGACGACGCGCGCCAGGATATCGCGGCCGAGCTCATCGGTGCCGAACCAGGCCTCGGCCGAGGGCCGCTTCAACGAATCCGCGATGCTCTGCGCCAGCGGGTCGAGCGGCAAGAGGCCGGCGAAGATCGCGGTCAGCGCGACCAAAGTCAGGAAGGCGAGGCTGAGAGCCGGACCGCGCCGGGCGAGCAGCCGGCGCAGCAGGTTCATCGCGGCGGCCAACATCTCGGTCATCGCGCGCTGTGCAGGCTGTCAGCTGGCGGCGCGGCGCTCCATCGCCTCATTTGAAGCCGATGGTGCGGGCGATGAAGAGGTTGTCGATATCGAGCGTGATACCGCCGATCTTCTCGGAGGCGACGATCAGCCCGACATCATAGGAATTGGTCGGAATGCCGAAGGCCTCGTCGACCATGACGCGATTGAGGTTGTCGTAGGCGGCCTTGACCTCCGCCTCGCCGCCGGCAGCGGCATCGACCTTGGCGATCGCCGCGACATAATCCGGATGCGGGTGCGGATCCTTGAGGATCGGATTGCCGGAGGTGCGGTAGATCGAGTTGGTCGTCACGCGCGATGGGAACTTCTGGACATTGCCGACCGCGCCGAAGGTCGCGGCGAAATCGCCACCGAGCAGCGCGGTGACGTATTCGGCACCCTGGCGCATATCTAGCTCGATCGGCACGCCGACCTTCTGCAGCGAGCCCTGAACGATCTGGCTGATCGCAACGGAAGCTTCGTCGCTGCCATTGACCAGCAGCTTCCAGCCCTTCATCTCGTCGGCGGACAAGCCGGAGGCCGTGATCAACTTCTTCGCCTTTTCAAGGTCATAGGCGTAGGTCTTGGTGTAGTTGTCGTCGAAGGCCGGGCTCGCCGGCGCCCAAGGCAGCGCCACCACCTTGCCCATGCCGGCATAGCCGACGCGCAGGATGCTGGCGCGATCCATCAGGTAGTTGAAGGCCTGCCGGAACGATTTGTTGCGGAAGGGCCCGCGCGTCGAGTTGATGCGGAAGACCTGCACCAGCGGCCCCGGCCCGGCGAAGACCTGATAGCCGGCGCCCTTCAACCTGACCGCGCTGCGCGAAGAGCCGTTATAGACGATGTCGACCGCGCCCGATTCCAGCGCGGCGGTGGCGGCGGCATCCTCGCTGAACACGGTGAAGACGAGGTCCTGCGCGATCGGCTGCTTCTCGCGCCAGTATTTCGGGTTGGCCTTGAGGGTCAGACCCTGGCCGACGGCGCGGCTGACCAATGTGTAGGGGCCCGTCCCGGCCGGTACAGTCTCGACCGTGTCGATGCCCTTGGCCTCGATCGGGATCAAGAACTGCAGGAGGTCGAGGATCTGACGCTCGGGCGCCGGCGCCTTGAAGTTGATCACCACGGTGCGCTCGTCCGGCGCCGACCAATCCTTGACGATCGACATGGTCGAAAAGACGTTCTTGCCGCGCTTGGGATCAGCGCCCTTCTGCAGCGTCGCCAGCACGGAATCCGACTTGAACGGCGCGCCGCTGTGGAAGGTGACGCCGTCGCGCAGCGTCAGGCTGACCGAGGTCTTGTCAGGCGAGATCTTCCATTCTGTCGCCAGGCTCGGCTGCGGCTTTCCCTCCGGCGTGTACTCGATTAGGCTGTCATAGAGGTTCTTGATGACGTGGAAATTGACTGTCGAGAGCTGCTGCGGATCGAAATTGGCAAGCTCGCTGAGGACCGCGACACGCAGCGTGCCGCCCTTGAGCTGCTGAGCGGAGGCCGGGCCCAAAGTCAGCAGCGGCGCTGCTCCCGCCAAGGCGAGACCGGTCATGCAGAATTGACGTCGCGACAGCTTTGTCATCGCTCTCCCCTTTTGTTTTTGCCTCAGGTCGACGATCAGCCCGTTCCCGCTCCCGGCTGGGACGAATGTGCCCGCCAGTCGCTTATTGTTTCCAGTGGGTAGACCGGCCGCGGAATGCGCTGCCACGGCAGGGTGAAGACGTCGGATTGCCCCGGCCCGCGCGTGTCGGCGCGGATCACCTGCGCGGTGATCGGGGCGAAGTACTGGAAGTTCGAGGCGGTCTTGAGCACGGCCATCTTGTAGTCGCGAAGGTCGATGCCGAAGGCCTCGTAGACCCCCGGAACATTGCCGGCCACGCCGCGCAATTCGCTGATCAGCAAGGTCACCGGCCCGACATCGAAGATGACGACACGGCCCATATCGACCTCCGGCTGGTGGTTGTAGTCCAGCCGGACCGGTCCGCCGCCGATCCTGCGCACTCGTCCGGTCACGGTCAGTGGCTTGAAGAAGGCAATCGCAGCATCGCCGCCGAGCGGCAACGTCACCTCAGCCCCCTCGCCGGCCGCGACCAGCGTCGCGACCGCGTGCGGCGAGATCAGCGGGATCAGGGTCCGGCTCCTGGTGCCCTGGCGCAGGATGGATTCGAGGATCAGGTTGCTGTCGCCGGCCGCGCCGCCAAAAACCGTGTCGCCGGTGTCGCTCAGCACGATCATGCCGCGCTCGGCAGCATCGCCCGCGCGCACGGCCTGGTCGACCGAAACCGCCTCTCGCACCTGGAAATCGTCACGCATCGACCAGGCGAGATCGGCGAGTTCGTCCGCCAGTCGCTCGGCTAAAGCCTGGTCGCCGTCGGTGACGACGATGGTCGACCAGCCACCCTCGGCAACGTCGAGCCAGGGCTGCATCGGATAGTTCGAAGCCTGCAACACGCGCGGATTGGCTTCCAGCGCCCTCGCCCGGTCGAACCAGCGCTTCATCGGGCCCTTCGAGGTCAGGAACTGCTCCTGATGCGAAAGCAGCGGGATCTTGCGCCAGGCCATGACCGGCTCGAGCTTGCCGGTCAGGATGCGCAGCAGAACTTCGGTGCCGACCTTGCCTGTGTCGAAGACGTCATGCGGCTGGGTGCGATGGCCGACGATGGCCGAGCAATTGGCCATGATCTTGTGGGTGACGTTGGCGTGGTGATCGAGCCCGAGCAGGATCGGGATATCGGGGCCGAGGATCTGGCGGCAGAGCTCGGCCTGCTCACCCTCGACATCGTCCACGCCCTCGGCGGCGCAGGCGCCATGCAGGTGCAGGACGAGCCCGTCGACCGGCCCGATCGCCTCGAGGCCGATGCGGATCTTCTCCTGGAAGAAATCGAAGGCCTCGCGCGAAATCCGCCCGCCGGCCACAGCCCAGGCGCGGATGATCGGGATGGTCTCGATGGCGAGGCCTGACTCGCGGATGGCGGCGTAGTGCCCACCGATCTGGCCGATCTCGCCGAAATGCCGGGCGATGTCCTCGCCCTCATAGAGGCCGAAGGCCTGGAAGTCGGCGAGCGTCGTCAGCACTGGATTGAAGTCGTTGGTCTCCTGGACAATGTGGATCAGGGCAAGACGCACATCGACCTCCCGGACATCGGCTGGCGCTACCGGGACCACCGATCGCATGCGGCAGCCCGCCACCTCTCAAGTCCCGCTCTGGCAACGCTCATTCGCCGAAACGAGAGGCTCGCAACGTGGCCAAAAGCGTAGTTGCGGCCGCTATTTCGCGTCAAGGATCGCTGGTTCCACGACAAGAAACGCAAACTCAGAAGAAGGTCCGGATCGCTCCCGTCACGCGATAGGCATCGTCGACCAGCATCAGTAGCCCCCATTTGTCGAAGGTCGTGCAGGGGTGGCCGATGCCGAATGCGACCAAGTCGCCGACCGCGAGCGGGCTCTCCAGCGGCGTGCCGAGATGGCAGTGCTGATCGTTGAGCGCGAGCACCGTGTGCCCGGCCGGCATCGGCTCCGGCCCTTTCATCGTGCCGCCCGGCCGATACCAGCGCAGCGGCACCGGGAAGCCGGAATCGTAGCTGATGTCGCGCTTGCCGACGGTGAGCAGGCTGCGCCCGCGCTCGGGCCGAGACTGGACATAGGCCCAGACCTCCAGCGCCGGCTCCAGCCCGCCCTGCGGCAAAGCGAGGCTCGTCTCCATGGTGAGCCGGCGGAACGAAGCCGTGTAGGTCGTCGAGTCGTGGGTGAGGTAGCAGCCGGAGCGCAGCAGCTTCAGGATCGGCCGGGCGAATGAGGCGGCGTTGAAGCGCTCCCCGGCGCGGTCGAACAGCGAAGTGCCGCCGGCGCTCAGCACCATCGGCTCGGGACCGAGCAGCCCTTCGGCCTCGGCCGCCGCGGCCGTCGCGACGACTTCGTCGAGCAAGCGATCGGCCGCCTTGGGCTCGCTCAGCAACCCCTCGAAGCATTCGAAGCCGGAGAGCTGCAGGCCCGGCGAAGCAGCGACGGCGCGCGCCACCGCCAGGGCCTCCTCCCGGCTGCGCGCGCCGGTGCGCCCGCCCATGAAGCCGATCTCGACGAGGATGCGCAGCGGATTGGCGTTACGATGCCTTGCGGCCGCTTCCGCAAGCAATGCGACGCCGGCGAGGCTGTCGGCGAGACAATAGAGCTCGAAACCGGGCTCGCTCAGGGCGTCGAAGCAGGCGGCGATCTCCTGCTTGCCGACCGGCTGGTTGGCGAGGATGACGCGCCTGACGCCGAAGCGGCGGCAGACGGTGAGCTGCTGCATGGTCGCGACCGTGATCGCCCAGGCGCCATCGGCGATCTGCAGGTCGAAGAGCTGCGGCGCCATCGTCGTCTTGCCATGCGGCGCGATCAGCAGGTCGTTGGCGGCGGTAAAGGCGGCCATCCAGGCGCTGTTGGCCTTGAGTACGCTCTCGCGGATAACGGCGAGGGGCATCGGCATGTCGCCGGCCAGGACATTCCAGCCCTGCTTGCCGACATCCCCGAGCCGCAAGGATGCCGCGAAGGGCACGCCCTTGCTCATCCCGTCGAGCTGCTGGTCCTCGATCTCAGCGAGGGACAGGCGCGGAAGAGCAGCTAAAGCCATGGGTTCGGATCCAATGGAGAAAAGGGACGCTTGACCTTGGTATAGGGGATCTTGCTGGCGTCGGGCGGATAGGGCCCGCCGCTGTCGAGATAGAGCACGCTCGCGGCGATCGGCGCGAAGGCGGCGTGGAAATGGTTCGAGGATTTGACCACGACAAGCGTCTTCGCGGTGAGGTCTATGCCGAGATCGGTGAAGACCGGCGGGCTGAAGGTCTGGGCGCGGGTCGAGGCGAGGACGATGTCGAGCCGCCCGATCCGGATCGCCACCGCCGGGCCGAGCGAGACCCAGCTCTGCTCGAATGGGATCAACAGGTCGGCCGTCGTCCCAACGACCTCAACTACCGCGTCGATCGGTCGGCCGGAGGACGGCGCCGCCTTGCCGGCGAAGCGTAGCGGAATCTCGGCCCCGACGCCTGCGGCGCGGCACAGACTGACCGCAATGGGGTCCCAGAGCGCGCCGATCGCCGCCGGGACGTCGGGATGGCGTAGCAGCACTTCGACCATCACCGATGAATCACCAGCGACGCCGCCGCCCGGATTGTCCCAGCGATCGGCGAGCACGACCGGCCGGCCCTGCTTAGCCAATTCGATCGCGGTCGCAATGCCCTCTTCGGGCTTGTAGTGCCTGGGCGAAGCGCCCTGCCCCCAGCCGAGGATTTCGAGCCCGAGCCGTTTCGCCAGCACTGCAGCCTCGTCCGCATCGCCATCGGCGATGACCAGGACCTTCGTGCCGACATCGGCGACGTCGGCCGCCTGGAAGCCGTGCGCTACGGAGATGCTGAGGATGCCGTCCCGGCCTTCCATGGCCTTGATGCGGTCGACGAAGCTGCGGCCGGGCTCGCGGCTGGTCATGAAGGCGGCAAGCCCACGGCAATCGAAGACGGCGCTCGCCGGCCTCACCTCCCCGCGCGCGGTCCGGAGGCAGAGTTCCAGCAGGTCCTCGGCCCGCGCCAGGAAATCAGTGTGCGGGAACTCCTTGAAGGCGACGATGATATCGGCGCTCTCGACCATCGCAGCGCTCAAATGGCAGTGCATGTCGAGTTCGACACCGATGACGCAGTCCGGCCCGGCGAGAGCCCGCACTTGCGCGATCAGGTCGCCTTCACAATCGTCGTAGCCCTGCGCCACCATGGCGCCGTGCAGGCCGAGCAGCACGATGTCGACCGGCAATGCCGCCCGGAGCTGGCCGAGGATTTCGTCGCGCAGGCTCTCATAGCCCTCGCGTGAGACGAGCCCCGCCGGCTCGGCCCAGGTCGCCGTGCCCTCGACCAGCTCATAGCCCTCGCTGGCGGCGCGACGGCGCGCGGCTACGATCGGGGCCGAGCACAAGGTCGGCGTCTCAGGATGCGTGCCGGGCGGGCAGTAGAAGGCGCTCTCGAAGGCGCTGCGATCGACATAGAGCGGCGCGAAGGTGTTGGTTTCCGTCGCCAGCGAGGCGGTGAAGACGCGCATGCGGATAGGGTCCCGAGCAGCGCCGGCGCCCGCCCCTTCGGCCACCGGCGCAGGCATGAAACCGGCAGCGGGCTCGCCCTGTCAAAGCACCAACGTTCCCTGACATGGAACAATGCAGGCTTGATCCGGAACTGATGAGCCGCCGAGATGCTCCCGCTTCGCCTGCAGGGAGCTGCCGAGACCCATGTCGCAACGTCGCCGCATCCTGCTCGGAGCGCTCTTCCACGAGACGCACAGCTTCGTCGACGAGATCACCGGCCTCGCCGACTTCACCATCCGCCAGGGCGAGCAGCTGCTGCTGCGGCACGGCGACGGCTCGACCGTCGACGGCTTCCTGGAGATCGCGACAGCGGAAGGCTGGGAGGTCGTGCCGACAGTCGACTACACCGCCCTGCCCGCCGGCACGGTCGACCATGCCGTGTTCGCGCGCTTCCTCGATGAGTTCGACGCCGGGCTGAAAGCCGCACTCGCAGCTGGCGGCCTCGACGGCATCTGGCTGGCGCTGCACGGCGCCATGGTCACAACCGAAAACCCCGATCCGGAAGGCGCTCTGCTCGCCCATATCCGCTCGGTGCCGGGCTGCGGGACACTGCCAGTTTTCGGTGTCTTCGACCTGCACGCCAATTTCACCGCCGCCATGGCGCTAAACGCCAACGCCCTCGTCGCCTATCGCGAGAACCCGCATATCGACGCGCGCGACTCCGCCGTGCGCTCCGCCAGGCTACTGGCCCGGGCTCTGAACGACGGCGAACTGCCGCGCATGCTCTCCTGCAATGCACCGGTGATGTGGCCGCCGACCGGCACCGGCACGGCCGACCGGCCGATGCGCGATCTAGAAGCGCTGGCGCGCCGGATCGAGCAAGAGAATCCGGCAATCTGGGTCGCGAACGTCGTCGGCGGCTACTCCTTCTCGGACGTTCCCGAAGCCGGAGTCGCCTTCGCAGTGGCCTTCACCGGGCCGGAAGCGCCAGCCCTCGATGCACTCGCCCGCTTGAGCGCGATGGCAACGGAACTGCGCGAGCTCGGCCTGCCGGCGGAATGGGACATCGACCAGGCCATCGCCGAGATCCTGCGCTTGCCGGGCGGCCCCTACATCGTCGTCGAGCCGGCCGACAATATCGGCGGCGGCGCGCCTGGCGACGGCACTTCGGTGCTGCGCGCCTTCCTGCGCCATGGCGTCGAGACCTGCGCAGTCGCGATCGCCGATCCGGCGGCCGTCGCGGCGATGGCTGGCGCGAAGCTCGGCGAGGTGCGCAGGCTCTCGATTGGCGGCAAGGGTAGCGCGATCGCCGAGGGGCCGGTCGAGGTCGACGCCGCCTTCGTCAGCGCCAGCGACGGCGCGTTCGCGCTCGAAGACCGCAACAGCCACCTGGCCGCCTCGCAGGGCTCGCACTTCAGCATGGGGCCGAGCGTCGTGGTGAAGGCGGGCGGCGTCACCATCCTGCTGAGCAGCCGCAAGACACCGCCTTTCGATCTCGGGCAGCTCCGTTCGCAAGGCATCGAGCCGGAGACGCTGAAGGCGATCGGCGTCAAGGCGGCGGTGGCGCATCGGCGCGCCTATGATGGAATCGCCAAGGGCAGCTTCACCGTGGCGACGCCCGGCCCCTGCACCAGCCGGATCGAGACGCTGCCGTTCAGGCGGCTGCGGCCCAGCGTCTTTCCGACCGACGATGGAGCCCGCTGGTGGAGAACCGCGGAGAGCACCCAGCTGTCAACGATTTGGAGTGCTGAAGGGAACGATCGGCTTGCCGAGCAACATTAAGCGACGGCTGCAAATGATTGGGATCATTTGTTGAAAATGGCGCGGGCGACGGGGCTCGAACCCGCGACCTCCGGCGTGACAGGCCGGCACTCTAACCAACTGAGCTACGCCCGCGCGGGCGGCGGAGGAACTCGTCCCCGGCGGCGTTGGGATTATGGCCCCCGGCCCTGACTGTCAAGCACCGAAGCCGTCAAAATGTCGATCATCTCCAAAGTCCGTGGAAAGAGCCCGAAACAAGCGGTCTTCCGGCTCGCCGATCGAGGCAACGCACGATGATCGATCGCTGTGCCCGACCGGCGACGGCGAATCTCGGCTTTGACATGCGTGATTGCGCCGTTCCGGCACGGTCGGCTTGGCGCCCTCTCTCGGACCGCCAGCTCTCTCGCCACGGAGCTCGCCGCCGGACAAAGGCTCTCACACCGCGTCCTGTGGCTTGCGAAGCCCCGCGCATGGCCTTAAACGGCGGGCAAGGGCGGTTAGCTCAGTCGGTAGAGCGCTTCGTTTACACCGAAGATGTCGGCGGTTCGAGCCCGTCACCGCCCACCAGCCTTTCCCTTCAGGCGAGTCAGGCCGGTAGCATCCACAGCGTATGGACCCGGCCGTCCTGGCCGAAGCCGATACCGCATCGCAGAACGCCCTTGGCGAACTGCGCCGCGTAGATGTCGACGCCGTCCTCGCCGACGCGGCGGAAATCGAGCGATTGCAGTTCGCCCTTTGATTCGAGCTCCGCGCTGACGATCGGCTGCTGCTCTCGTACCAGTTCCGCCAGTTCCTCGCTCAGCAACTCGAACGGGATGCTGCCGCGCTGCTGCTGTTCGAGAACCTCGCGCAAGATCGTCTCGCTGCGCGGATCCGGCATCCGATTGCGCACGCGCTCGCCGAGTTCATCGCTCAGCCGTCTCGCCTCTGCCTCGTCGATGCGCGTGGCGACGGTGTCGCGCCCGCCCTGGTGCAGGATCAGCGCATCGATGTTGCCATCCTCGCCGGGCGTGAAGGTAAGCTGCGCCGGCACGACCTTCAGGAAGAAATTGCTGTCGTTCTCGGCGAACAGTTCGACCCTGGGCTGGCCGGTGAGCTGCAGGAAGAAGCGATCGTTGTCGAGGCTGACGATCATGATCAGCCCGGCGGGGTGGCGGTAGAAGCCGGTGCAGCGCTCGAAGCGTCGCGGATCGAGCTTGATCGCTGTGCGCGGTCGCGCCTGCTCATAGCGCCGCCAGGCGACGGTGTCGGTCGTGGTCTCGGACATATTGGCCTCCTTCGCGAGCCTGATCAGTTCGTCGGCAGTGAGGGAGGTGCCAGCGGCGAGCTTGGCTTGCGCGGCGCGGACGAGGGCAAGACCCTGCTCGGCCTGCTTGCGCTGTTCGGCGAGCAGGTCGTGCTGGATGCCCAGGATCCCGGCGAGATCGACGGCCTTGCCCTGCAACAAGGCAGTGATCCGCTGCAGGCTGAGGCCCAGGCGCTTCAGCGCCAGGATCTCGTGCAGTCGGGCGATCTCGTCGGCGCCGTAGAGCCGCCAGCCCTTCTGGGTTCGCCGCGGCCGGATCAAGCCGTGCTCCTCGTAGAGCCGCAGAGCCCGCTTCGACAGCCCGATTCGGGCGGCGCACTCATTGGCCTCGAGCCAGGTCTCGCCCTTGCCTTGCATGGTCGTCGGCACCTCCTGAATCAGGCCTAAGCTATGACGCAGGGTGCGGCTCAAGCGGCCTGCCAACGAAAAAGGCCGCCGGCGATGCCGGCGGCCTCTCTATTTTCGAGCGCTGGGCTCAGTGGGCGACGGAAGCGGCTGCCACGTCGTCCTCGGCGCCCTTAGGCACCGGCGCCTTCAGGTCCTCTTCCCAGACGATCGGCGTCGGCTGGCGCACGAGCGCGTGCTGGAGCACCTGGTCCATGCGCGAGACCGGGACGATTTCGAGCCCGTTCTTCACGGACTTGGGCAGATCGACCAGATCCTTGGCGTTGTCCTCGGGGATCAGCACCTTCTTGATGCCGCCGCGCAGGGCCGCCAGGAGCTTCTCCTTGAGGCCGCCGATCGGCAGCGCCCTGCCCCGCAGCGTGACCTCGCCGGTCATGGCGACGTCGCGGCGGACCGGGATGCCGGTCATGACCGAGACGATCGCCGTGGCCATGCCGATGCCGGCCGAAGGACCGTCCTTCGGGGTCGCCCCCTCGGGAAGGTGGACGTGGATGTCGCGCCGGTCGAACAGCGGCGGCTCGATGCCGAAATCGATGGCGCGGGAGCGGACATAGGACGCCGCCGCCGAGATCGATTCCTTCATCACGTCGCGCAGGTTGCCGGTGACGGTCATCTTGCCCTTGCCGGGCATCATCACGCCTTCGATCGTCAGCATCTCGCCGCCGACCTCGGTCCAGGCCAGGCCGGTGACGACGCCGACCTGATCCTCGGTCTCCGCCATGCCATAGCGATAGCGCGGCGGACCGAGATAATCCTCCAGCACCGCGGGCGTGACCGCGACCTTCTTCTTCTTGGTCAGCACGATCTCCTTCACCGCCTTGCGGACGGTGTTGGCGATCTCGCGCTCGAGGTTACGAACGCCGGCCTCGCGGGTATAGCGCCGGACCAGCGTCGTCAGGGCCTCGTCGTCGATCGACCATTCCTTGGACTGCAGGCCGTGCTTGGCGATCGCCCCCGGGATCAGGTGGCGGCGCGCGATCTCGGCCTTCTCGTCCTCGGTGTAGCCGGCGATACGAATCACCTCCATGCGGTCTAGAAGGGCCGGCGGGATGTTCAACGTGTTCGCCGTGGTCACGAACATCACGTTCGACAGGTCGTAGTCGACCTCGAGGTAATGGTCGTTGAAGGTCGAGTTCTGCTCGGGATCCAGCACCTCGAGCAGGGCCGCCGACGGATCGCCGCGGAAGTCCTGACCCATCTTGTCGATCTCGTCGAGCAGGATGAGCGGGTTCGAGGTCTTGGCCTTCTTCATCGACTGGATGATCTTGCCGGGCATCGAGCCGATATAGGTGCGGCGGTGACCGCGGATCTCGGCCTCGTCACGCACGCCGCCGAGCGACATGCGCACGAACTCGCGGCCGGTCGCCTTGGCGATCGACTTGCCGAGCGAGGTCTTGCCGACGCCCGGAGGGCCGACGAGGCACAGGATCGGGCCGGCGAGCCGGTTGGCGCGCTGCTGCACGGCGAGATATTCGACGATGCGGTCCTTGACCTTGTCGAGGCCGAAGTGGTCGTCGTCGAGCACCTGCTGGGCTGCGGCGAGGTCCTTCTTGATCTTCGACTTCTTGCCCCACGGAATGCCGAGCAGCCAGTCGAGATAGTTGCGCACGACCGTGGCTTCCGCCGACATCGGCGACATCTGGCGGAGCTTCTTGACCTCGGCCAGCGCCTTGTCGCGCGCTTCCTTGGTCAGCTTGGTCTTGGCGATGCGCTCTTCCAGCTCGGCCAGCTCGTCACGGCCTTCTTCGCCGTCGCCCAGCTCCTTCTGGATCGCCTTCATCTGCTCGTTGAGATAGTACTCGCGCTGGGTCTTCTCCATCTGGCGCTTGACGCGCGAGCGGATGCGCTTCTCGACCTGCAGCACCGACATCTCGCTCTCCATCAAGGAGAGCACCTTCTCGAGCCGGTGGGCGACGTTCATCACCTCCAGCACGGCCTGCCGGTCGGCGATCTTGACCGCGAGATGCGAGGCGACCGTGTCGGCGAGCTTGGCCGGCTCGTCGATCTGCGAGACCGCCGCGACGATCTCGGGCGAGATCTTCTTGTTGAGCTTCACATAGTTCTCGAACTCGCTGACGACCGAGCGGGCGAGCGCCTCGACCTCGACCTTCTTGCCATCCTCCTCGGCGAGGGCCTCGGCCTGCGCCTCGTAGAAATTGTCGGTCGCGGTATAGGTCGTCGCCTTGGCCCGGCCGATGCCCTCGACGAGCACCTTGACGGTCGAGTCGGGCAGCTTCAGCAGCTGCAGCACGCGGGCGAGCGTGCCGATTTCATAGATGTCTCCGGTCTCGGGATCATCATCGCCGGCATTCTTCTGCGTGGCGAGCAGGATCAGGCCATCGTTCTTGACCACCTCCTCGAGCGCACGAATGGACTTCTCGCGGCCGACGAAGAGCGGCACGATCATGTGCGGGAAGACGACGATGTCGCGCAGCGGCAGGACCGGATAGGTATCGGTCGTGCCGGGGACGAGCGGAGCGCGGGGCGTCGAGCCAGTCATGTCTAGTCCTTCACGTTTTCGCCCGGCCGACCCCTTGAAAGGCAATCGAGCGGACGTACCGCGCGGCGCGACCATTCGCGCCAGGCGCCCCTACCGGCCGCGCCCTCGACAGGCACGCGACTCTAGCAGGTGAGCATAAGGTGGATGCTTCGACGCCGGCTTTCAAGCGACGCCTCGCGCAGTCCACCACAGCTTCCGCCGCAACCGCTGCACGAGACCGTGATGGCCTGGGCACGACGGAGGCAGTTTCGGGATACCCCGAACCACCCAAGCCTACAAAGCAAAACGCGCGCCGAAAGGCGCGCGTTCCGAACTGAACCAAAATCCGGTTTCCGGCCGGCGTAGACTGCTCTGAGCCCAGCGTCGGCCAGGAGCCGTTACAGCTTCACGCCACCACGTGACCGAATCCGTACACTGCGCCTGTCGATCGTCACATCGAAGCGCCCGAGGAAGCTCATGCCGAGAAGCCCGTCGACACCGGCGCCGTAACTCCCCGCCGCGTCCGATTGCACGACGACGGGAACCTCGGTCGCCTGGACGCGCTTGAGCTCGATCAGGGCGGCCTTGCCGCGCCGAGCCTCGACAATGCCGTTGGCCGTATGCAGCCGAATCTTGCTTGTCGAATCGACGGTAACCTTGGCGCGCTCGGCAAAGCTCTTGCGGAGCGAAACGAAGGTCGCGCCGGTATCGATGATGAAGACCCCCTTCGTGCCGTTGATGGTGGCCGCGACGGACACGACCTGGCCGCTGCGTGTGATCGGAATGGTCTCGTCGGTGGCGAAGGCCTTTTCGGCGCATTGGCCTTTGCTGCGCAGTGTGCCGATCACCGCTTGCGTGCGACTGTTGTCGTTGCGCAGCGGGTTCAGGGCGATCCAGGCTTCGATGGGAACGATCGCGTCGCAGTATTGCCCAAGCTTCTCGTAGGCACGGGAGGCGGCGAAATAGCCGACGGATGAAATCCGCTCCTTGTCGGCGAAGAGCGCAATCGCGGTCAGGTAATCGTCGATCGCCTCGTTCAGTTTGCCTGCCTTGTCGTTGGCGACGGCCCGAAGATAGTAGCCATTGTCGGAATGCGGCTGCTCCTCGACGATCTTGCTCGCGACTTCGGCAGTGCCGCTCCAATCCGACAGGTCCATGAGGATGTTCGCGGCGCGGCGCAGCGCGTCGGTGTAACCGCCGCAATTCTCGGAGAAGCGGACCAGTGCCCGAGCCCCTTCGCGGCGATAGCCGGCCTGTTTCAGGCTCTCGGCGAAAGCCATGACGGCCTCGCGATCACACCGCTCGCGCGCCAGGGTTTCGATGTGCTTGGCGACGGGCCGTGATGTCGAGACTACGACCGGCAGTTCGCCGATCCCCAGATCATTCAAGACCCGCATCACCGGGTCCGCGCCGGACTGAGCCGAAGCGGGTCCGGGCAGCAGCGTCGCTCCTGCCAGTCCCAGGAAAACGAAAACGCGGCCGACGACGGCACGAACCGTCATCGAACCGCGCATGTGACGTCGTCTCGTAGCCACGTCGCCCCCAGAGTAGCTCCGCCTGCGAAGCTACGCCGTGACGATCGGCCGTCAAGCCGGCCAGTAGCTCAGGCAGAGGCTGACTTGGTCTCTTCCTCGCGGTCCGCGTAGATGAACAGCGGACGCGACTTGGATTCGACCGCCTCCGGCCCGATCACGACCTGCTCGACGCCTTCCAGCCCCGGCAGCTCGTACATGGTCTCGAGCAGGATGCCCTCCATGATCGAGCGCAGGCCACGGGCGCCGGTCTTGCGCTCGATCGCCTTGCGGGCGATCAGGCTGACCGCCTCGTCGGTGAAGGTGAGCTCGGTGTCCTCCATCTCGAACAGGCGCTGATACTGCTTGACCAGCGCGTTCTTCGGCTCGGTGAGGATGGTCTTGAGCGCGGCCTCGTCGAGGTCCTCCAGCGTCGCCAGCACCGGCAGGCGGCCGACGAACTCGGGAATCAGGCCGAACTTCAACAGGTCCTCCGGCTCGACCTCGCGGAAGATCGCGCCGGTGCGGCGGTCGTCGGGGGACTTCACGGTCGCGCCGAAGCCGATCGAGGTGCCCTTGCCGCGGCCCGAGATGATCTTGTCCAGCCCGGCGAATGCGCCGCCGCAGATGAACAGGATGTTGGTGGTATCGACCTGCAGGAACTCCTGCTGCGGATGCTTGCGCCCGCCCTGCGGCGGCACGGAGGCGACGGTGCCTTCCATGATCTTCAGCAGCGCCTGCTGGACGCCCTCGCCCGAGACATCGCGGGTGATCGAGGGATTGTCCGACTTGCGGCTGATCTTGTCGATCTCGTCGATGTAGACGATGCCGCGCTGCGCCCGCTCGACATTGTAGTCGGAGGCCTGGAGCAGCTTCAGGATGATGTTCTCGACGTCCTCGCCGACATAGCCGGCCTCGGTCAGCGTCGTCGCATCGGCCATGGTGAACGGCACGTCGAGGATGCGGGCGAGCGTCTGCGCGAGCAGCGTCTTGCCCGAGCCGGTCGGCCCGATCAGCAGGATGTTCGACTTCGCCAGCTCGACGTCGTTGTGCTTCGTCGCGTGGCTGAGGCGCTTGTAGTGGTTGTGGACCGCCACCGAGAGGACCTTCTTGGCGTGGTCCTGGCCGATGACGTAGTCGTCGAGAACCTTGCGAATCTCCTTCGGGGTCGGCACGCCGTCCTTCGACTTCACCAGCGCGGACTTCGATTCCTCGCGGATGATGTCCATGCAGAGCTCGACGCATTCATCGCAGATGAACACGGTCGGGCCCGCGATCAGCTTGCGGACCTCGTGCTGGCTCTTGCCGCAGAAGGAGCAGTAGAGCGTGCTCTTCGAATCGCCGCCGCTGGCCTTACTCATGATGCTTCTCCATCTCGGAGGACGAAATCCGCCACCGAAAAACGGCAGGCTGATGTCGTCTCCCCGTCATAATAGGCGCTCAGATCACGATTATTAGGTTAACGCGTCGCTCTGGCGCAGGCGGCGACGAAACTGACCCAAAATCGGACCGCTCGAGCGCCTTGCCGCGCCCTTCAGATGCCCCATGCAAACATGGGGCCTAGTCTCCAGGCAATATGGCCCTTTGAAAGCCACTCGCCAACCCACAGGCGCGTGTACCTCTAACGACCTCAGGCCGCCTCGTCCGCGCGCTTGTCGATGACCTTGTCGATCAGCCCGAACTCCTTGGCCTGGTCGGCGGTCATGAAATTGTCGCGCTCGAGCGCGCCCTCGATGTCCTCGTAGGAACGGCCGGTGTGCCTGACGTAGATCTCGTTCAGGCGCCGCTTCAGGCTCTCGACCTCGCGAGCGTGGATCAGAATGTCGGTGACCTGGCCCTGGAAGCCGCCGGAAGGCTGGTGGACCATGATTCGGGCGTTCGGCAGCGCAAAGCGCATATCCTTGGCGCCGGCGGTCAGCAGAAGCGAGCCCATCGAGGCTGCCTGGCCGACGCAGAGCGTCGTCACCGGGCAGCGGATGAACTGCATGGTGTCGTAGATCGACAGGCCCGAGGTGACCACGCCGCCGGGCGAGTTGATGTAGAAGGAGATTTCCTTCTTGGGGTTCTCGGCTTCGAGGAACAGCAGCTGCGCCACGATCAGCGAGGCGGAATAATCCTCGACCGGGCCGGTCAGGAAGATGATGCGCTCGCGCAGCAGGCGCGAATAGATGTCGAAGGCGCGCTCGCCGCGGCTCGACTGCTCGACCACCATCGGGACGAGATTGTTATAGGTCTCGATCGGGTCACGCATCATCGTCGGTCCTTGGGGTCAAAGCGGGCGGGAATCAGCCGATAGCGGCGAAGACCCCACATAAGCATGCCGGCGGCGGCTGAAAAGGGAAGCGCCGCCCGCAGCGTGCGGACGGCGCCGATATCGTCAATCAGGCGGCAAGGATCAGGCCGAAGCCTCGTCAGTCGCCTCGGCCGCAGCCTTCTTGGTCTTCTTCGCCTTGGCGGCCTTCGGCTTGGCCTCAGCGGTCTCTTCCGCCTCGTCGTCGGCGAAGAGCGCCTCGCGCGAGACCGACTTGTCGGAGACCTTCACCTGGCCGAGCAGATGGTCGACGACCTTCTCCTCGAAGATCGGGGCGCGAATCTCGGCGAGCGCCTGCGGGTTCTTGCGGTAGAACTCCCAGACTTCCTTCTCCTGGCCCGGGAACTGGCGGGCGCGCTGGATCAGGGCCTGCGTCACCTCGTCATCCGAGATCTGGACCTTGGCCTGCTCGCCGATCTCGGCCAGCACCAGGCCGAGGCGCACGCGGCGCTCGGCGATCTTGCGGTACTCGGCGCGAGCCTCGTCCTCAGTGGTGTCCTCGTCGGCGAAGGTCTTGCCGGCGTTCTTCATGTCCGCCTCGACCTGGCTCCAGACCGCGGCGAACTCCTGCTCGACCAGGGTCGGCGGCAGCTCGAAGCTGTACTTGCCGTCGAGCGCGTCGAGCAGGGCCTTCTTGACCTTGCGGCGCGACTGCTCGCCGAACTCGCGGCCGATCTGCTCGCGAATCGCGGTCTTGAGCGCGTCGAGCGACTCCATGCCGAAGCCCTTGGCAAGCTCGTCGTCGATCTTCAGCTCGCCCGGAGCCTGGACGTCGTCGACGGTGACGGCGAACTCGGCCGGCTTACCGGCGAGATGGGTCGCGGTGTAGTTCTCGGGGAAGGTCACCGAGACGGTGCGCTGCTCGCCCTTCTTGACGCCCTCGAGCTGCTCCTCGAAGCCCGGAATGAACTGGCCGGCGCCGAGCTCGAGCGGGATTTCCGAGCCGGTGCCGCCGTCGAAGGGCTTGCCTTCGAGCGTGCCGACGAAGGAGATCAGCAGGCGGTCGCCCTTGGCGGCCTTGGCGCCGTCCTTCTTCGATTCGAAGCTGCGATTCTGCGAGGCCATGCGCTCCAGCGCGGCGTCGACATCGGCTTCAGGAATCTCGGCGACGGGCTTCTCGAGCGAAACGTCGGAGACGTCGACGACCTCGATCTTCGGCAGCACTTCGAGCGCGACGGTGAAGGCGAGATCGCCCTTGGCCTCCATCGCGGCCTCGATCTCGTCCTTGTCCTCGGGGAACTTGATCTGCGGCTCGAAGGCGAGCTTCAGGCCGTTGTCGGCGACGATCTTCTGGTTCGCCTCGTTGACGGCGTTCTGGACCACGTCGGCCATGACCGAGCGGCCATAGAGGCGACGCAGATGGCCGACCGGGACCTTGCCGGGGCGGAAGCCGTTGATGCGGGCCTTGCCCTGCAGGCCGGCGAGGCCGTCATCCAGCCTGGTCTTGAGGTCGGTGGCGTTCAGCACCACCTGAAATTCGCGCTTGAGGCCCTGGGACAGGGTTTCGGTCACGTTCATCGTTCTGATCCGCCAACAGCTCTTTACTTCAATGTCCAAAGCGCGACGCCGGGGATCCGCCGCCGCGCTCACGAAACTCGATCCTGGTGCGGGCGAAGGGACTCGAACCCCCACGACTTGCGCCGGCGGAACCTAAATCCGCTGCGTCTACCAATTCCGCCACGCCCGCCGACCTGGTGCGCCGCACCGCGGTCGTCGCGACAGCAGCACCGTTAGGCCGCGCCGCTATACCATTTCGGGCGCGTCATGCAGCAAAAAAATGCGACATTTCTGCGAAGGCCGCTCCCGTACGGCTTTGCGCTCGCCAGAACGGCGCTCCCCGGCTATGTCGCGGGCATGAGCAAAGACGCTTCGCCGAAGGGTTCACACCCTCTTCCCAGCCGCCGCCGGGTCATCGCGCAGGGCGCGGGGCTCGCGACCATGCTCTCGCCGCTGTCCGCGCTGGCTCAGCAAGCCGCATCATCGCCGCAGCCGGCGGCAGCCGGCGCGGCGCGGGACCTCATCGCCGCCGCCGCCAAGGTTCGCCTGCGCCCGGCGCCGGCACCGGAATCCGAGATCTGGGCCTTCGACGGAGCAGCTCCCGGCCCCGTGCTCAAGGTGAAGCAGGGCGAGACATTGCGCCTCACTCTGCAGAATCGGACCGACAAGCCGCTCTCGCTGCACTGGCACGGCCTGCGCGCCGACCACGCCATGGACGGTGTCGGCGGCTTCAGCCAGGAGCCGGTGCCGCCGGGCGGGCAGTTCGAATACCGGCTGACACCGCCCGATTCCGGCAGCTTCCTCTATCGGCCGATGCTGTTCGGCGGCTCGTCCGAGCCGGCGGGACGCGGGCTCTCAGGCATGCTGATCGTCGAGGAGAAGGAGCCCCCCGCGGTCGACCTCGACCTGCCGGCCCTGATCGGTGACTGGCTGCTCGGCGACGACCAGAAGCTGCTGCCCTTCGCGCCCGACAGCCAGGACGGCGCCGCGGCAGGACGGCTCGGCAGCTGGCTGACCGTCAACGGCAAGCCGCCGCCACTGCCGGTCAAGCTGCCGCCGGGCTCCCGCGTCCGCCTGCGTCTCGCCAATGCCTGCAATGCCCGGATCATGCGGCTGCGCTTTGACGAGATGAAAGCCTTCGTCGCGGCGGTGGACGGCCAGCCGACCGAGACCTTCGAGCCGGTCCGGGGCCAGCTGCCCTTCGCGCCGGGCACGCGCTACGACGTGATCTTTGACATGCCGGAGACAGTCGGCGCCGCCGCCAGCGTCACTGCGCTGATCGGCCCCGGCGTGCCGCTGGTGCGCTTCGTCTCGGACGGCGCGGCCAAGCCAGCGCGCCCTGCGATCGCCGGCATGCCGCTCAATCCGGCGTTGCCGGCTGCGGTCCGGCTCCAGGATGCCAAACGCAGCGAGATGCTCATCGAGGGTGGCGCCAGGATCACGCCCGAGAACAAGCTCGATCTTGCCGGGCTCGACCTTTCGAAGCCATGGACCGTCAATGGCGGCCAGGGCGATCCGAAGGGCAAGCCGCTGTTCAGCGTCAAGCGCGGTTCGCCCGTGGTGATCGGCATCACCAACAAGACCGCCTTCCTGCAGCCCTTCCACGTCCACGGCCACAGCTTCCGGCTGCTGCATCCGCTCGACGACGGCTGGGAGCCCTATTTCCTCGACACGGTCCAGATCCCCGAGGGCAAGCGCCTGCACATCGCCTTCATTGCTGACAATCCCGGGCGCTGGCTGATCTCCTCGACCGTGCTGGAGCGCTTCGACCGCGGGCTGTGGAGCTGGTTCGAGGTGACGTGAGGCGCGGAGCACATGAGCCCGCTCGGCTCCGACACGGGAAAATTGTCAGCCCTCATACATCCATGGATTGATCACGGCGACACCGATATCGGCGAAATCGGCGACGTTGCGGGTCGCGATCGCGGCGCCGCGCGAGGCGGCGATCGCCGCAATCTGTGCGTCGAACTGGCTGATCGGCCGACCGGCTTGCCGGCGGGCGACGGCGAGCCTGGCATAGGCGTCCGCCGCATCCTCGTCGAACGGCAATACGCGTCCGCCGAAATCCTCGGCGAAGATGGGCCCTATGGCCGCGAGCAGTTCCTGCTTGCGTTTTCCATCCGGAAGTAGGTGCACACCATAGAGAATCTCCGCCTCCGTGATCGCGGTCGTGAAGACCGAGGCTGGCGGCAGGTCAGCTAGCCATGATTCCACGGCGCCATCTGGTTTCGGACGTAGGAGCTCGGAGATGACGTTGGTATCGAGGACGATCATCAGCCGAAATCGATCGGCTCACGGATCGGCTCGCGCCCAGGGATGTCGAGTTCAACCCCGCCGACTTTCTCGATCCGGCTGCGAATCCGGTCGGCAAGATTGTGCCGGTTCTGATTGGGCTCGACCGAAAGAGCCGCTCGCAGAATCTCGCGCGCCTCCTCTTCCATCGAACGTCCGCGCGAGGCGGCGCGGATGCGCAGGCGCTTCTTCAACTGATCGTCGAGATTGCGGATCGTCATGCCCGTCATGGCTCGCCCTCGATCATCAATGCTGAGAGATTAAGCAATGATGCGTCGCCTTTCAAGGCAAGCGGCTCACCACCTTTCCGCTTCGACTTGTCATGGCGGCGAGCGGCTTCTAAACCGGCCGCCTCAGTCAGGAGCCCGCCATGACCGCCAACGCCATCGTCACTGTCGGTGCCGACCTCGCCAGGCCCGTCCGCTTCGGTAACGGCCTGCCGCTCGCCTTGATCGCCGGCCCCTGCCAGATGGAGAGCCGCGATCACGCGCTGGAGATCGCCCTGGCGCTGAAGGAGACGTCCGAGAAGCTCGGCATTGGGCTGGTCTTCAAGGCTTCGTTCGACAAGGCCAACCGCACCAGCGTGAAGGGCCAACGCGGCATCGGCCTGGAAGCCGCCCTGCCCGTCTACGCCGAGATCCGCGAGCGCACTGGCCTGCCAGTGCTGACCGACATCCACGATGTGAGCCAGTGCGCGCCGGTGGCCGAGGTGGTCGATATCCTGCAGATTCCGGCCTTCCTCTGCCGGCAGACCGACCTGCTCGTCGCCGCCGCCAAGACCGGCCGTATCGTCAACGTCAAGAAGGGCCAGTTCCTGGCGCCCTGGGACATGGTCAACGTCGCCGCCAAGGTGACCGAGAGCGGCAATCCCAATGTGATGCTGACCGAGCGCGGCGCCTCCTTCGGCTACAACACACTGGTCACCGACATGCGCGCCCTGCCGATCATGGCCGAGATCGGCGCGCCCGTGATCTTCGACGCCACCCACTCGGTGCAGCAGCCCGGCGGCAAGGGCGCCTCGACCGGCGGCCAGCGCGAATTCGTGCCGGTGCTGGCGCGAGCCGCCGTCGCGGTCGGCGTCGCCGGCGTCTTCATCGAGACCCATCCCGACCCCGACAACGCCCCGTCGGACGGACCGAACATGGTGCCGCTGCGCGACTTCCATGCGCTGATCGCAGAACTGCAAGAGTTCGATCGGCTTGCCAAGCGCTCGGCGCATTCTACGCTGGCGTATGTCTGACGCCCCCAGCGCTCCGCCGCCAGCCACGCCCTCGCAAGGCTCGCTGAATTCGCTCATTCTCGTGCTCGGGGCGTGCGGTTTCGCCTCGACCTTCACGATGCGCTTGCTTGACCCGCTGGTGCCGACACTGGCGGCCGAGTTCGGGCGCAGCATCGCCCAGGTCGCGGCGATCGCGACCGCCTTTTCCTTCGCTTATGCCATCGGCCAGCCTTTCCTCGGTCCGATCGCCGATTCACTCGGCAAGCTCAGGACGATCGCAACCTGTCTCGGCGCGCTCGCACTCCTCTCTCTCGCCGTGACCTTCGCCGGCTCGTTCGAAATGCTGACGGTCGTGCGCATGGTCGCCGGCATCGCCGCCGGAGGCATCATCCCGGTCGCGATGGCGGCGATCGGAGACCGGGCGCCGATGGCCGAGCGGCAGATCATGCTCGGGCGCTTCCTGGTCCTGATGATCGTCGGACAGATGGTCGGCGCCGCCTGCTCCGGCTTGATCGCCGAGCACCTCGGCTGGCGCTACGTCTTCGTGATGGCGGGCAGCCTCGCCGCGATCGCCGGTGTTCTGGTGCTGGTGGTGCTGAAACCCCGGCCGGATGCGCGCCGCGCCCCGCTCAGCTTTGCCAGCGCGCTCGCAAACTATGCCGCCGTCTTCGCCAATCCACGGTCGAAACTGCTCTATGGGCTCGTCATCGTCGAGGCCAGCCTGATCTTCGGCATGCCGCCCTATATCGCGGCGATCCTGCAGGAGCGCGCCGGCGTCGGCCCGTCGCAGGCCGGCCTCGTCATCGCCGGCACCGGCCTTGGCGGCATCGTCTACGGCGTGCTGACCCGGATCCTGGTCGAACGGCTCGGCCCGGCCCGGATGACCGTGATGGGCGGCATCGTGATGGGCCTGGCCTTCGCCCTCTTCTCGCTCGCCTTCCTGCCCTGGTGGAGCGCGATCGCGATCTTCACGCTGAACGGCTTCGGCTTCTTCCTGATGCACGGAACCTTCCAGGCGCAGGCGACCGAGCTTGCGCCCACCGCACGCGGCTCAGCCGTCGCACTGTTCGCCTGCGCCCTGTTCTGCGGCCATGCGCTCGGACCGGTGCTGATGGGCGCCGCCCTGCACCTGTTCGGCACCAGCGGCGCGATCCTCGTCTTCGCTGCCGGGATCACGCTGCTCGGCTTCGCGGTTCCGCGCATCCTGCCACTGGCCGGCAGCCGGACGTAAGAACCGCCTCCGTCATTCCGGGATTTTGCGCAGCGAAGGGCCTGGAATCCAGAACCGATGCGCGCCGCCATGAAGCGCGGATATGACAGCGTCCTTCGGGACACGGCATCGGTTCTGGATTCCGGCCTCGCCGCAATGCAGCGCCCCGGAATGACGACAGCTCAGCGTCCCCGATAAGGAGCGACGCCCTGGTCGGGCAGCCACAGGCCCTTCGGGGCCTCGCCGGTCTGGAAGAACACGTCGATCGGGATGCCGCCGCGCGGATACCAGTAGCCGCCGATGCGGAACCATTTCGGCTCCAGCAGCTCGACCAACGTCTTGCCGATGCCGACCGTGCAATCCTCGTGGAAGGCGCCATGGTTGCGGAAGGCGCCGAGATAGAGCTTCAGCGACTTCGATTCGACCAGCCAGTCACCCGGCAGATAGTCGATCACCAGGATGCCGAAATCGGGCTGGCCGGTGACCGGGCAGATCGAGGTGAACTCCGGACAGGTGAAGCGGGCGAGATAGTCGGTGCCGGCATGCGGGTTCGGCACGCGGTCGAGGCGGGCTTCCTCCGGCGAGCGCGGCAGCTCGCTCGCCTTGCCGAGCTGGAGGGTCGAGGCGTCGATGGTCATGTCGTGGTCCTGAACAGGTGGACATCCGCCGTAAACGGACGCTGAGTTGTCGCGGCTTTTAATCCCCGGCCCGGATAAATGCCACCGCCCCTTCCCGTCGCCGCCGCTTGTGTCTAGAAGCGCCACGTCCCTGCTCATTTTCCCTCCCTTTCGGAGCCTGACATGACTGCGATCATCGACATCATCGGCCGCCAGATCCTCGATTCCCGCGGCAATCCGACGGTCGAGGTCGATGTGGTGCTCGAAGACGGCTCGATGGGCCGCGCCGCCGTGCCGTCGGGCGCCTCGACCGGTGCGCATGAGGCGGTCGAGCTGCGCGACGGCGACAAGAGCCGCTATCTCGGCAAGGGCGTGCTGAAGGCGGTCGAGGCCGTCAATGTCGAGATCGCCGAGGCGATCGTCGCCATGGACGCCGAGGACCAGACCGCGATCGACCAGGCGATGATCGAGCTCGACGGCACGCCCAACAAGAGCAAGCTCGGCGCCAACGCCATCCTGGGCGTCTCGCTCGCCGTAGCCAAGGCGGCGGCCGATGCGTCCGGCCTGCCGCTCTATCGCTATGTCGGCGGCACGTCGGCCCGCGTCCTGCCCGTTCCGATGATGAACATCGTCAATGGCGGCGCCCATGCCGACAACCCGATCGACTTCCAGGAATTCATGATCATGCCGGTCGGCGCGCCGTCCTTCGCCGAGGCGCTGCGCATGGGCTCGGAGGTCTTCCACACGCTGAAGAAGGCGCTGCACGATGCCGGCCACAACACCAATGTCGGTGACGAGGGCGGCTTTGCGCCGAACCTGAAATCGGCCGAGGCCGCGCTCGACTTCGTGATGGCGGCGATCGAGAAGGCCGGCTACCGCCCGGGCGAGGACATCGCGCTGGCGCTCGACTGCGCCGCGACCGAGTTCTTCAAGGACGGCGCCTATGTCTATGAAGGCGAACGCAAGACCCGCGATCCGAAGGCGCAGGCCAAGTATCTCGCCAAGCTCGTCGCCGGCTACCCGATCGTCTCGATCGAAGACGGCATGGCCGAGGATGACTGGGATGGCTGGAAGGCCCTGACCGATGCCGTCGGCGCCAAGTGCCAGTTGGTCGGCGACGACCTCTTCGTCACCAACGTCACCCGCCTGTCGCAGGGCATCAAGGCGAAGACCGCGAACTCGATCCTGGTCAAGGTCAACCAGATCGGCACGCTGACCGAGACGCTCGCCGCCGTCGAGATGGCGCAGCGCGCCGGCTACACCGCGGTGATGTCGCACCGTTCGGGCGAGACCGAGGACGCGACCATCGCCGACCTCGCGGTCGCGACCAATTGCGGACAGATCAAGACCGGTTCGCTCGCCCGCTCCGACCGGACGGCGAAGTACAACCAGCTGCTGCGCATCGAGGAGGAGCTTGGCAACCAGGCGATCTATGCCGGTCGCTCTGCCCTGAAGGCGCTCGCCTGAGTTCATGCTGCGCCGCAAGAGGCGGCGCCATGCGGCAGACCATCTGACGGCTGCTCCGGCTTCACGCTAAAGCCGGAGCATGCATCAGACAGTTCCGCTCACCAACGAGGCCCTGCGCCGGCGCAAGCGGCTCGCCGTCGCCGGCATGCTCGGCAGCGTGCTGATCTTCGGCTCGAACTTCGTCATCAGCCGGCATGCCGTACTCAACGGGCTCACCCAGCACGACCTGCTGGCACTGCGCTTCGCCACAGCTGGGCTGCTGCTGCTCCCGGTCTTCCTGAAGGCGGGCGGCTTTGCGAATTGCGGCGGCGTGAGCTGGCGCCGCGGCATCTGGCTGGCGATCACCAGCGGCTTCCCGATGACCTATCTGATGCTGACGGGACTGACCCTCGCCCCGGCAGCGCACGGCGCCACCATTGGCCCGGGCATGGTCACCCTGATCGGCATCGCCGGTAGCGTCGTCTTGTTCGGGGCGGCGCTGACGCGCAATCTCGTCGTCGGCGTCATCGGTGTCCTGGCGGGCCTTGCCTGCCTCGGCATCGCCGGCAGCACCGGCGCCTCGGCCGGCACCTTGCGCGGCGATCTCTGCTTCCTCGGCGTCGGCCTGCTCTGGGGCTTCTATCCGCTGTTGATCCAGCTCTGGAAGGTCGACGGGCTGAAGGCGGCAGCGATCGTCTCCGTCCTGTCGATGCTCTATCTGCCGGTCTACTTCCTGTTCTTCTTCCGCGGTTTCGATGTCGCGCCCTGGTGGGTCCTGGTCGGGCACGCCATCAACCAGGGTGTCCTCAACGTCATCCTCGGCCTGTGGATCTGGGGCTGGGCCGCGCATGTGCTCGGCGCCGCAGTCGTCGGGCGCTTTCCGCCGCTGATCCCGGTCACCGGCACGCTGCTCGCCGTGCCGGCGCTCGGCGAAATCCCCGGCCCGCTCCAGGTCGTCGGCTTCGTCCTGATCATCGGCGGCCTGTTCATCGCCTCCTGGCGCCGCCCGACGGTCGCGCGCAAACCCTGACTTGGGCGGCGACTAGCTGAGAATCGGCGCGGCATGCGCCTCTCGATTGCCGGCCTTGAAGAGCCGGTCGAGCGTCGCCACGAGCAGCGTCGTGTCGGGGCAGATCAGCAGGCGCGTCGCCCGCCCCCAGGCGAGATGCAGGACATGGTGGCCGCGGTTGAAGGTGCGCACGCCGTCGGTGCCGCTATTGGTCTCGCGCCAATCGACGACCACGACCGTGTTCCATGGCGGCCCGACGACGTCGATGCGCTCAAGATCGAAGTGGATATCGGGCAACAGCCGGTAAAGTCGCCCATACCAGTCGCGCACAGCCGAAAGCGAGGTGCGCGAACCGCCGAGCGCATGGTCATCGCCAAGGAAGCGATGCTCGAAGACAGGCGCGAAGGCCGCGATCACCGGCTCCGCATCACCCCTGTTCACCGCGTCGAAGAGCGCGCGCACCCGCGCCCGCACGATCCCTTGATACATGAGCACGAGCTCCTGGCTTCAACGACCGCAGCCGATGCGGCAGAGCCCTACGATACCGACCGCCGACGTCGCGCCAGTGACATGAGGCCGAGATTCCAGACGACGCAGACCAGCAGGCCAAGGCCGAGCGCCGGCCAGGAGCCAAGCGGCACGGCGGAGACATGGACCAGCGCCAGCGCAAAGCCGAAGCCGAGCAGCCCGAGCAGGCTGTTGGCGATCACCGCGGCGCTGGCCGGCCCGCCGATGCGCGGCTGCAGGATCGCGATCAGGCTCGACAGCACGATCGGGAAGGTCGCCAGCACACCCGACCAGGCTGGGCCGACACGCGTGCTGACCGTGGTGACGGTCCCGGCCAGGGCCGCGACCGCCGCGGCCCGCAGCGGGATCGCATACCAGGGCCGCCGCGGGGTGATCGCGGGACGTGCGGCGAGATAGGGCCGCACGATGCGGTGCAGGATCAGGAAGACGACCGGCGTCACCGGCAGGAGCACGGCGAAGGGCAAGGCCAGTTCGTGCAGGCTCGAGACGATCAGGAAGAAGGTCAGCAGCGCCGCGACGAGGCAGATCACCGTGCCGAAGCGCTGGGCCAGCAGGACATAGACCAGCGACAGTCCGGCATTGGAGAGATTGGAGCTCATGCTGCCGAGCGCGCTCGCCGAGATGAAGGCCGCGTCGTGGTCGAGCGCCAGGAAGACATAGACCGGCCCGGCCGAGATCGGCAGCGTCGCGATCATCGCCGCCAGCAGCGGCCCCGATCGTTCGGCCAGCAGCGAACAGCTGACGACGATGGCGGCCGCGACCGCCATCTTGAGCAGCAGCAGGCCGAGCCCGGGATCGATCACGCCGGCTCGCCTCTAGCCCAACCCTCTTTGGTCTCGGCGACGAAGTCTTCCAGGCGCCCCGCGGCGATGGCGGCGCGCAGGCCGGCCATCAGCTCCTGGTAGTAGGCCAGATTCACCCAGGTCAGCAGCATCTTGCCGAGCATCTCCTCGGCCTTGACCAGATGGTGCAGATAGGCGCGCGAATAGGTGTTGGCGGCCGGGCAGGAGGATTGCGGGTCGACCGGCCTGTCATCCTCGGCATGCTTGGCGTTCTTCAGGTTCATCCGGCCGAAGCGGGTGAAGATCTGGCCGTGGCGACCGGCCCGCGTCGGCATCACGCAGTCGAACATGTCGACGCCGCGTCTGACCGCCTCGACGATATCGTCGGGCGTGCCGACGCCCATCAGATAGCGTGGCTTCTCACTGGGCAGATGCGGCTCGACCGTCTCGATCATGGCGAGCATGACGTCCTGCGGCTCGCCGACCGCGAGGCCGCCGATGGCGTAGCCCTTCAGGTCCATGGCGGCGAGTTCGCGCGCGCTCTCGACGCGTAGGGCGGGCACGGCCCCGCCCTGGACGATACCGAACAGCGCCCTGCCCGCCGGATCGCCAAAAGCCTTCTTGCAGCGCTCGGCCCAGCGCAGCGACAGATGCATCGCCTTTTGCGCGACCTTGTCCTCGCAGGGCAGCGAGACGCATTCGTCGAGCTGCATGACGATGTCGGAACCGAGCAGGTTCTGGATCTCGACCGAGCGCTCCGGCGTCAGCACATGCTTGGAGCCGTCGATGTGGGACTGGAAGGTGACGCCCTCCTCGGTCAGCTTGCGCAGATTGGCGAGCGACATCACCTGGAACCCGCCGGAATCGGTCAGGATCGGGTGTGGCCAGTTCATGAACTTGTGGAGGCCGCCGAGCCTGGCGACGCGCTCGGCGCCGGGCCGCAGCATCAAATGATAGGTGTTGCCGAGCACGACATCGGCGCCGAGCGCCTTGACCTGCTCGGGATACATGCCCTTGACCGTCGCGGCGGTGCCGACCGGCATGAAGGCCGGCGTGCGGATCACGCCGCGCGGCATGCGAACCTCGCCGGTGCGTGCTGCGCCGTCCCGGCCGAGGAGATGGAAGCTGAAATCCGTCGTCATGGACGCGGGCCTAGCCCAGCGCTGCGCTCTGGGGAAGGGCTGGATCGCTTACCGTCATTGCGAGGAGCGCAGCGACGAAGCAATCCAGAGTGTCATACTCTGCCGTTCTGGATTGCTTCGCTGCGCTCGCAATGACGGCTACCGCTTCGCGAAGGCCGCCTCGTAGACGTCCGGCTTGAAGGCGAGGATGCGGCGCTCGCCGAGATCGAGCACCGGGCGCTTGATCATGGTCGGCTGCGCCAGCATCAGCGCGATCGCCTTCTTCTCGTCGAGGCCCTGCCTGTCTGCTTCGGGCAGCTCGCGGAAGGTCGTGCTCGCCTTGTTCAGCACCTTCTCCCAGCCGAGCTCGCGGCACCAGGCCTCGATGTGGGCCTTGTCGATGCCGGAGACGCGGTAATCGTGGAAGGCATAGGGGATCTTGTGCGCGTCGAGCCAGCTCCAGGCCTTCTTCATCGTGTCGCAGTTCTTGATGCCGTAGAGCGTGACCATCGTCCCGACCGTCGTGATTGCCGTCGGCGCGGGGGGTGGCATGGGGCCCGCTGGAGATCAAGCGACGTCTCCGCCGGCCCTCGCTGCATGACGGGCACGGCAATTCGACGCCCCTCGCGTTCCGTCATCCGATCGGCAACGATGGCCCGTATCGGGTGAGCAGGGAATCGCATGGACGCGTCATGACCGATCAGCTGCGACAGGTCGCGAAGTGCGGCGACGACCTCGATATTCCATTCCGCTCCTGGAAGAACCATCCGGCTGCCGGGGTGGACTTTCCGGACCTCTCCATCGCGACCAGCGAAGCTGCCCGGACGCGCCCGATCGTCGATGCGCTAGCATCGCGGATCCCGGCCGGGATCGAGGTGCTGGCTGGCCTCGATATCGGCGGGCTCGGGCTTGCCGGGGCGCTGGCCTATCGCAACGGCCTTGGCTTCATCGACATCCGCAAGGTCGATTCGCTGCGCAACGAGGTGATGCGCAGCATCATGGCGAATTACGAACTCGGCGAAGGCGTGGTGATCTCGAAAGGCGCAAGGCTGGCGGGCCGCCAGGTCGCGATCGTCGACGACTGCCTGATCTCGGGCGGCACAGCGCTGGCGACGGCGCGCCTGATCCGCCGGCTCGGCGGCGTCTGCAACACCGCGCTTTTCGTCTTCGACATCGAGGGCATGGGGGGTCGCGAGCGCCTCGCCCAAGGCGGCATCACTGCGGAAGTGCTGTGCACTGTTCCGCGGAACGCGCAGGAAGCCGAAGGCGACTAGGCGGAGGCGGCGCGATCATCAGCCGCCGAGCGACCAGTGGTCCAGATGGTCGTGACGGCTCGTGCCATAGATGCTTCGGATCAGTACAAGGTCCCGCACAGTGAAACACACCGGTGGGATTATGGCATTGGTGACCGGGTGCTCATCGTAGAACAAGGTCAGATGTGGGTTGAACGCGGAATTCGTTCGAAACCCATTCGCCTGCATTGCATCACGCAGGCGGCCATAAAAATCATCGAGAACTGAAATCTTCTGGGTCGAGGCGAGGAAGATGGCTCGTGGCTCGCCCGGCCGCCCGTATCCTCTAGCATGGTCGAAGGCGATATCGAAGATCGGCGCCGAGACCGATGCCCCAATCGCCCTCAAAGCGGCAATGATCCAAGCTGGAGCCTCTCCCGGTCCTTTGATGCCGCACATCGTAATATGATAGCGGCTCGGTCCCAGAAGACGACTGTGCGATCCAAGCGACCGACACAGGCCGCGCCCAAAGACATCGATTGAGTGTGTGGCATCCGCGGGTGGCCGAAAAGCGAAAAAGTATCTGTTTTCGTCGCGATCAGGAGACGGGCGCCTTCGTGGCGGAGCGCTTCCAACGCCAAGATCGACATCCGGGCCGAACAGATCGAGCTGCCTTGAGGACGGCTTCTTCATTCTCTTAGATTAGAACAAAATAAGAACGATAGCAAATCCGGAGCTTGGCGAGCACACCCCCCTCACCCCGCCGCCCGATACTCCGAAGGCGACATTCCCGCCCGCGCCGCGAAGAAGCGGGAGAAATAGGCCGGGTCGGAGAAGCCGAGCCGGAAGGCGATCTGCGAGACCGGCGAGCGGGTGTAGACGAGGTCGCGCCGTGCCTCGATCATCAACCGGCCCTGGATCACCCGCATCGCCGAATGGCCGAGCAACTCGCGACAGACGCGGGTGAGATGCGGGCCGGTGACGCCTAGATCGCGCGCATAGGCATCGAGTGGCTCATGCGTGTGGAAATGACTCTCGACGCGCTCGATGAAGCGGCGGACCAGCACGGCGCGCGCATCGTGTGCGCCGCTGGCCGCGACCGCATGCGAGCGCGCCGCGCGGACAAACCAGATCGCGATCAGCCGCGCATGGGCGGAGAGCGCCAGTTCGCGGCTGCCGCGATTGCGACCGAACTCGGCAAGCGCCGCCTCCATCGTCATGGCCAGCTCGGCGATGCCGGCATCGCCCGGTCCTCGCCTGCCGACGAAGGCCTCGCCCAGCACGGTGCCGAGCGCCGGCTCGGCCTCGACCAGCGGCGTCAGGGTCGAGGTCGCGACGCTGGCGACGAAGCCCTCGGTGTCCGGCTCGAAACGGAACTCGTGGATCGCCAACGGCGGCAGCAGCAGGACCGTGCCGGGAATGAGCCGATGGTCCGCGCCGTCGACCCGCACCAGCCCGCCGCCCGAGGCGATCAGGAAGAACTGCGCCATGTCCTGGTGGCGGTGCGGCTCGATCCGCCAGTCGCGCGGGGCGCTGCGGGCGCTGATCCGCTCGATATGCAGCGGATCGGGGAAACGCTGCTCGCGTGGCTCGTCATAGAGCCAGTAGGCGGGCACCGAGGCGAGCGTCATCCGAGCAACCCGATGTTCGTTTTATCCAAGAGGTTGGGTGAAAGCTCCATTCCGGTCAAGCGCCCGCAATGGCATTTTTATTCGAAAGTACAGGGCTCTGCAGTCCCTGATCTACGGAGGACGCCATGCGCACGCAAGTCGTGATCGTCGGAGCCGGACCGTCGGGCCTGCTGCTTGGGCAACTGCTGGGCCGCCAGGGTATCGACAACATCATCCTGGAGCGCAAGAGCGCCGACTATGTGCTCTCGCGCATCCGCGCCGGCGTGCTCGAACAGGGCACTGTCGACCTGCTGCACGAAACCGGCGTCGGCGGCCGCCTCGCCGAAGAGGGCTTGCCGCATGACGGCTTCTCGCTTGCCTTCGAGGGTCGCCTGCAGCGCGTCGACCTCAAGGGCCTGACCGGCAAGCAGGTCACGGTCTACGGCCAGACCGAGGTGACGCAGGATTTGATGGAGGCCAGGCGGGCGGCCGGCACGACGACGTTCTACGAGGCTGAGGACGTCCAGCTGCACGATTTCGACGGCGCTTCGCCGCGCGTCAGCTTCACATTCGAGGGCAACCGGCGCGAGATCGCCTGCGACTTCATCGCCGGCTGCGACGGCTTCCACGGCATCTGCCGCGCCTCGGTGCCGTCAGGGGCTATCGAGACCTTCGAGCGCGTCTACCCCTTCGGCTGGCTCGGCCTGCTGGTCGACCAGCCGCCGGCAGCGCATGAACTGGTCTATGCCAGCTCGCCCTTCGGCTTCGCGCTGTGCTCGATGCGCTCGCAGACCCGCAGCCGCTACTATGTCCAGGTGCCGCTCGACGAGAAGGTCGAGGCCTGGTCGGATGAGCGATTCTTCGACGAGTTGCGCCGGCGCGTGCCGGAGGAAGTCGCGGCGGCGGTGATGCCGGGGCCTTCGCTGGAGAAGAGCATCGCGCCGCTGCGCAGCTTCGTCGCCGAGCCGCTGCGCTTCGGCCGGCTCTTCCTCGCCGGCGATGCCGGCCACATCGTGCCGCCGACCGGCGCCAAGGGGCTGAACCTCGCCGCCAGCGACGTGCGCTACCTGTTCGAAGCGCTGCGGGAGCACTATGCCGAGCGCTCGGACGCCGGGCTCGACGCCTATTCCGCTCGGGCGCTGGCCCGGGTCTGGAAGGCGGTGCGCTTCTCCTGGTCGATGACCAATCTGCTCCACCTCTTCCCCGAGTCTAGCGCCTTCGACCAGCGCATCAGGCGCGCCGAGTTCGACTATCTGGCGAGCTCGCAGGCCGCGCTCACCAGCGTGGCGGAGAACTATGTCGGCCTGCCCTATTGAGGCCGGGCAGTCTGACGCGCCCTGCCCTTATCGCGGCGGCAGCTTCTCGTGCCTTGGAATGCCTGGAGGCACATGGTCCCAGGGCTGGGCGACCGAATGCCAGAACACCATCTCCGGCCTGTAGCGGCCGGGCTCGTCGAGGCTGCCGGCGCGGACGATGAACAGGTCGGGAATATCCGGGAAGCTCAGATAGACCGGTGAGCCGCAGGTCGGGCAGAAGGCGCAGCGCTTGACCGTGCCGCCCTCGCCCACGACGTCCCAGGTGCTCGCCTTGCCCTCGACCGTGACGGGCGCGCCGACGAAGCTCAGATAGGAGCTGTGGCCGGTGCCGCTCTGGTGCTGGCACTGTCGGCATTGGCAGTCATTGCTCTCGACCGGCTCGGCCTTGATCTCATAGCGGATCGCGCGGCAGGCGCAGCCGCCCGTATAGGCATGGCTCATCATCATGTCCTCGACAGATCAGGGGCAGGCAGTGGCCGCTATCAGGCTGGCTCGCTGGCGACATCGCCGAGACGCGGCAGGATGGTCTTCCAACCGCGGCCCATATTCGTGAAAGCGGCCTCGTTGCGCGGCAGCTCGAAACCGGAGTGGACGAGACGGACGCGCGTGCCGTTCGCCGCCTTGCTCAACGTCCAGGTGACGACCGTGTCGAGGCGGGAGCCGTAGCCGGCATTGCCGTCGTCGCCACCCTTCCAGGAATAGGCCAGGCATTCGTTCGGGATCACCTCCAGCACCTGGCAGCGGATCGTGCCGTCCCAGGCGCCGGCCGGCGTCGTCTTGAAGGTGAAGCGCGTGCCTTCGACCGGGGCGAAGCCGGAGGGTTCCATGATCCAGCGGGCGATCAGCTTGCTGGAGGTCAGCGCCTTCCAGATCATCTCCGGGGCGTGCGGAAGGATTTCGTCGACGACGATGTCCTGTGTCGTGGGCTGCAGGTCGAGAGCGGTCATGGGTCGATCTCCTTGAGAAGGGTGCGGAGGTTGGCGAAGCGCTCGCGCCAGAACACGCCGTAGTGGCCGATCCAGTCGACGAGCGGCGCCAGGCCTTCCGGCTCGGCGCGGTAGAAGACGTTGCGGCCCTCCGGCCGCTCGGCGACGAGGCCCGCCTGCTTCAGTGCTTTGAGGTGCTGGGAGATGGCGCCCTGCGTGACACCGCTGCCGCGGGTCAGCTCGGCGACGGTGATCTCGTCGCAGGCCGAGATCCGCTCGAACACGGCCCGCCTTGTCGGGTCGGCGAGCGCGCGCATGACAGTGGAGACGGAAGCGATCTCAAGCATGAGGCATCAATTAGCAATCACTAATTCATTAGTCAATGCTAATTTGAAAGAGCACAGTGACGCCGGCGAGCGACCGGCCCGTTTCTCAGTCGATGCGGTCGGTCAGCAGCTTGCGCGGCGCCGCAGTCAGCCTCCGGCCGCCTTGGGCCTCGACAACGATGGTCTCGCTGAAGCCGAGGCCGGCGGCCGAGACATACATGTGGAAGACCGTGCCTTCCTCCAGCCGCCAGCGGGCGTTCGGCAAGAAGACGCGGGAGAAATCGCTAGTGCGCGGCGTGCGGCCATAGAGGCCGAGCGTGTAGCCGGTGACGTTGTCGTAGACCGGGCGGAGGCCCTCCGCCAGCACGGCCTCGCGCAGGATAGCATCCACCTCGCTGGCCAGAGCGCCCGGGCGCATCGCCGCGAATTGCCGGTCCTGCAAGGCGACGAGACACCGGGCCAGCGGCGCGAGGCCACGCCGATCCTCGCCAATCAATACCGGCCGCATCAGCCGGGCGCCGTGATTGCGGACCTTCGGGATCAGCTCGACATGCAGGATATCGCCATCCGCCAGCGGCTGGCCGGTCATGACGCCGTGCAGGAACTCGTGGTCGCCGACACCGGGCAGGATCGGCCCTGTCTCGCCGGTGTCGGCGCCGTTCTCCAGGAAGCAGGCGGCGGCGATCGCAGCGGCCGCTCGCGGCGAGAGCCCCGGCTGCGCTTTGGTTGCGATCGCGGCCATTGCCTTGTCGGCGATGCCAGCCGCCTGCGCGATCAAGGCGATCTCCGCCGGCGACTTCACCGCCCGCAGCAGGTCACTCGCACGCGGCAGATCGACGAAGCGCGCCTCTGGCAGCAGTCCGGCGAAGCGCTCACGGGTCGCGGCCGTGAAGCCATAGGACGCGTGATCGGCGCCGATCGCAGCGCCTGCGAAGCCGCGCCGACGGATTTCCCGCGCCATTACCTCATGCGGTTCGGCCGTATCGGCGAAGCCGACGATGTCGCCAAACCAGCAGGCGTCGCGGCAGGGGCCGGCATCGAGCTCGCGCAGCACGAACCAGGGCTCGCCCTCGTGCGGCAGGAAGGCGGCGCGGTACATCGTCTCCGAGACTGTGTAGCCGGTCAGCCATGCCAGGAATTCGGCGTGGTCGACCAGCAGCAGCTCGGCGCCCGCCTGCTTCATCGCGGCGCGGGCCTTGGCAACCCGGTCCGCGAACTCCTCGCGCGGGAAGAGCGGGCTCACGCCACTTCGCAGATGTCGAGGATGGTCAGCATGTAGATGCGGACCATGTCGAGGAAGTCGCGGATCTCGACGCGCTCGTCCGGCATGGTGTTGTAGCGCCCGCCCGGGCCGCAGACGATGCCTTCCATGCCGGCTTCGGCGTAGAGATGGCCGGCATCGGTGCCGAAAAAGCCCGGTGGCTTGATCGCGCCGGTCGGCTGCTTCTCGCCGCGCACCACTTGGTAGGCCGCGTTGACGGTCTTCACGATGCGGGCATCCTTGGCGACCTCGAAGGCCGGCATCGACTGGTGCCCTTCCTTCTTCTCGATGCGGATCGAGGCCTTGAGGCCGGGGAAGCGCTGCTCCAGCGCGTCGAGCTCGCACTGCATGTCGGCGAGCGCGCCGCCTTCCGTCTGCCCCGGCGCATAGCGGCCGGAGCCCTTGAGCTTGCAATAGTCTGAGACCTGTGGGGCGCGCCATTCATGCAGCTCCTTGCCGAGCGCGCCATGGACGACGCCGACATGGACGCGGTTGATCGATTCATGCTCGGGCGATGGCGCGCCGGAGAAGGTCATGGCGTTGAGCCGCGGGATCAGGTCGCAGGCGGCCATGATCGCGTCGACCGCCTGCTCGCGCTTGGAGAGATGGCGGGTGTTGCCGGTGAGCTCGATGACGAAGGAGAAGGCGCAGGCGTGCATCGTCACGGCCTGCACGTCGGTCGGCTCGCTGTTGACGAAATAATCGGCGCGGATGCCGTTGCGGATCGCCGCGACCGTGCCGACGCCGCCCTGCAATTCGCCGACGACATAAGTCAGGATCACGTCGCCCTTCAGCTTCACGCCGGCGTCAAGGAGTGTCTTGACCGCGCAATAGGAGGCGGCGTCGCCCGCCTTCATGTTGGAGACGCCGATGCCGTAGATGAACTCGTCGTCGACCACTCCGCCCCAGGGATCGACCGTCCAGCCCTCGGTCGCCGGGTTGGTGTCGAGATGGCCGTTGAAGAGCAGGCTCTTGCCGCCGCCGGTGCCCTTCCAGCGGCCGATCGCATTGGCGCGGCGGCCCTCGTCGAAGGGCTGCGCTTCAGCCTCGATGCCCATCGCCTGCATCTGCCCGACGACATGATGGACGAGCGCCTTTTCACCCTCCGTCTCGCTGTAGCTCTTGTGCTTCACCCAGTCGGAGAGCAGCGCGAGGCAGGCCTTCTCGTCGAGCGCATGGATCAGGTCACGGGGGGTCATCGTCGGCCTCGTAGGGGTCAGGCGGCGGCCGTGGCCGGGGCGGGCACGGCGGCGAGCAGGGAGCGGGTGTAGGGGTGCAGGTCGGCGCCGGAGAGCGCGGCGACATCGACGAGATCGACGAGGTCGCCGCGGTACATCACCGCGATGCGGTGGGCGATCTGGCGGACCAGGTTGAGGTCGTGGGTGATGAAGAGATAGGCCGTGCCGAAGCGCTTCTGCAGGTCGACCAAGAGCTCGATCACCGAAGCCTGCACGGAAACGTCGAGGGCCGAGGTGATCTCGTCGCAGATCACCAGCTTGGGCCTGGAGGCGAAGGCGCGCGCGATGGCGACGCGCTGTTTCTCACCGCCGGAGAGCTGGTGCGGATACCGCTCGGCGTAAGATGCCGGCAGGCGCACCTGCTCCAATAGCGCGCCGATCGCGGCAGCATCCTTGCGCGCGCCGGGCTCGCCATAAAGCGCGAGCGGACGCGACAGGATCTCGCGGATGCGCTGGCGCGGATTGAGCGAGGAATCCGGGTGCTGGAAGATGATCTGGACATCGCGGCGGTAGGCCCGGTCCATGTCGGAGAGGCCCGTGATCCTGCGGCCGGCGAAGCGGATCTCGCCCTCGAAGCGATTGAGGCCCGTCATCGCCTTGGCGAGCGTCGACTTGCCCGAGCCGGATTCGCCGACGATGCCGAGGATCTCGCCCGGCTTCACCGACAGGCTGACCTCGCGATTGCCGGTGAACTGCGTGTTCGCCCGGCCGAGCAAGCCGCCAAGAAAGGGCTTGCGGCCATAATGGACGCTGACCTTCTCGACCTCGACCAGCGGCTTGTCCGCCGCCTCGGGCGCCGCCTCGACCAGGCGATGGTCGGGCCGTGGCACGGCTGCCAGCAGCTTCTTCGTGTAGGCATCCTGCGGCCGGGCGAAGACGTCGCTGACCCCGCCCTGCTCGACGATCCTGCCGCGATGGATAACCGCGACCTTGGTCGCGATCTGCGAGACCAGCGCGAGGTCGTGCGAGATGTAAAGCGAGGCGACACCGGTCTCCTCCTGCAGGGCCTTAAACAGGTCGAGGATCTGCCGGGCGGTGATGACGTCCAGCGCCGTCGTCGGCTCGTCGAAGATGATGCATTCGGGCTGGCAGGCGAAGGCGGTGGCGATGACGACGCGCTGCTTCTCGCCGCCCGAGGCCTCGTGCGGATAACGCCGCATCATCTGTCCGGGCACCTTCAAGCCGACATGGGCGAGGCGCTCCTCGCCTTCCGCCCAGGCCTGCCGGCGCGTCAGGCCGCGATGGCGCACCAGCACCTCGGCAAGCTGCTCGCCGAGCGGCAGCGTCGGGTTGAGCGAGGTGCTCGGATCCTGGAAGACCATGCCGATGCGCCTGCCGCGGATCGCCTCGATCCGCGCTTCCGAGGCCTTGAGCAGGTCCTGCCCGGTCAGGCCGATGCTGCCCGCCTCACGCGCGCTCTTGGGCAGATGGCGCATGATCGCCCAGGCGAGCGAGGTCTTGCCGGAGCCGGATTCGCCGACGAGGCCGAGCACCTCGCCCTTGGCGATCGCCAGCGTGACCTCGTCGAGTGCGCGGGTGAAGCCGGTCGGCGTCGCGTAGTCGAGGCTATAGCCGGCGATGTCGAGGATCGGTTCGCCCATCGCTCAGCTCCTCGGGTTCAGCACGTCGCGCAGGCCGTCGCCGAGCAGGTTGAAGCCGATCGCGACGAGCGCGACGGCAAGGCTCGGCCACAGGATCATCCAGGGGCTCAAGTGCATGAAGCGCCGGGCTTCCGAGACCATCAGCCCCCATTCGGAGGCCGGCGGCTGGGCGCCGAGGCCGAGGAAGGAGAGCGTCGCGAACAGCATCACCGCGAAGGCGACGCGGATCGTCATCTCGACGATGATCGGCGCAATGACGTTCGGCAGCATCTCGCGCCCGACGATGAAGGCGGCGCTCTCGCCGCGCGCGATCGCGGCGTTGACATAGTCCTGCTTGCGCACGGAGAGCGCGACAGAGCGGGTGACGCGCGCCATGCCCGGCGCGAAGGCGAGCGCGATGGCGAAGAGCGCGTTGAGGCTGCTCTTGCCGAGCAGGTTCACGATCAGCAGCGCCAGCAGCAGGCTCGGGATCGACATGATCGCGTCGACGGTGCGCATGATCGCCTCGTCGCTGCGCCCGCCGAGGAAAGCCGAGACGGTGCCGATGACCGCCCCGACCAGCGTGCCCAGCGCCGTCGCCAGCACTGCCAGCAGGACGGTGGCGCGGGCGCCATGCAGCAGCCGGCTCATGATGTCGCGGCCATACTGGTCGGTGCCGAGCCAGAACTGCGCGCTCGGCGGCTTGTAGCGCATCAGCGGCGCCATCTTCTCCGGGTCGTAGGGCGCAAAGGCGGGCCCTACGATGACGACGAGCAAGATCAGCCCGACGATCAGGAGGCCGAGCGCGCCTTGCGGCGAGCGCAGCATGCGCCGGAGGATCTCAATCATACTGGATCCTCCGGTCGAGCCAGGCATAGGCGATGTCGGCGAGGAAATTGGCGATGGCGTAGGTCGTCGCCATGATCAGCGCGCCCGCCTGGATCGAGGGCAGGTCGCGCGCCTGGATGGCGACGATGAGCTGCCGGCCAATGCCGGGGAGCGCAAAGATCTCCTCGACCACGATGACGCCGCCGAGCAGGTAGCCGACATCGAGCGCGACGATGGTGATGGTCGGCAGCAGAGCATTGCGCAGCGCGTGCTTGAACAGCACCTGCCGCTTCGACAGGCCCTTCAGCCGCGCTGCGCGGATATAGTCGGAGTGCAGGACGTCGACGAGCTCGGAGCGCACCATGCGCGAAACATGGGCGATCAGGATTAGCGACACCGTCAGCACCGGCAGCACGAGATGCCTGAGGCCCCGCAGCGGGTCTTCGGTCAGCGGCACATAGCCAGTCGCCGGGAGCCATTGCAGCCAATCGGCCAGCACCAGCACGATCAGCGTCGCGGTGACGAATTCCGGCAGCGAGACGCCGACATAGGAGAGGAAGCCGACGCCGAGATCGGCTGCCCTGCCCCGCCTCACCGCGGCGACGATGCCGAGCGGGATCGCCACCGTCAGCATCAGCGTGATCGAGAACAGAGCGAGCAGCAGCGAGCGGCCGAGCGCCTCCAGCATCACTGGGGCGACCGGCTGGCCGGTGCGCATCGAGACGCCGAAATCGCCGCGCACCACGCCGGAAAGCCAGTGCAGATACTGCATCCAGATGGGGTCGTTCAGCCCCATCTTGGCGCGCAGCGCCGCCAGCGCGTCCGGCGTCGCATTCTCACCCAGCATCATCACGGCGGCATCCGCCGGCAGGACCTGCGTGATCGCGAAGACGATCAGCGACACGACCAAAAGCGTGTAGCCGATCAGCAGGATGCGCTTGAGGACGTAAGTCGGTGACACGGCGCTGCGGTCCCGTCCGACTCAGCCGCGCTTCGGCGCCTTGGCGCCGAGCGAGACATGGTCGAGCCGGAAGACGGCGCCGCGCGGATGCAACTGATAGCCCTCGACCCAGTCGCGCTGGGCGCCGAGCAGATCGAAGAAGGCCGGGATGATCGAGGGCACCTCGGCGTGCATCAGCTTCTGCGCCTCGGCATAGAGCGCGCGGCGCTTGGCTTCGTCGACGGTCGCCCTCGCCTCGAAGACGAGCTTGTCGAAGGCGGCGTTGTTCCAGCGCGTCTCGTTCCAGGCGGCGTTGGAGGTGTAGAGTAGCGAGAAGATGGCGTCGGCGGTCGCCTGCATGTTGTAGAAGCCGACATAGAACGAGCCCTTCTTCCAGACCTGGTCGAGATAGGTCGCGTGCGGCATGGTCTCGACCTTGATGTCGAAGCCCGCCGGCTTGGCCATCTCGCGCAGCGCGACGGCGAGCTGAGTACGCTGGCCCGGCCGATCGGAAGCGATCAATGTCGCCTCCAGCCCTTTCGAATAGCCTGCCTCGGCGAGCAGCGCCTTGGCCTTGGCGATGTCGGCCTTCTTGGCCGGCAGGTCGGCATAGAAGCGATAGGCCGGGTTGAGCGGCGTGTCGTTGCCGGCCGAGCCGAAGCCTTCGGTGACGAAGTCGACCATCGCCGCGCGATCGACGGTGAGTGCCAGCGCCTGGCGCACGCGCACATCGTTGAACGGCTTCTGGTCGCAGCCGAAATTGACGTTGCAGAACTGGCCCGACGGCACGCGCAGCGCCTTGATGCCCGACGCCTTCTGCAGGCGCCCGAACTCGGTCGGCGGGGTCGTGGTGATGAGGTCGGTATCGCCCGAGATCAGGGCGGAGGCCTCGGCGCTGACATCCGGATAGACCACCACCTCGATCCGGTCGAGGTAAGGCCGCTCCTTGTCGTAGAAGGCCTCGTTGCGGGCGACGACGATCAGCCGCTCCGGCTCGAAGGAGACGAGCTTGAACGGGCCGGTGCCGACCGCCTGGCGGTCGAGCTTCTCCAGCCCGCTTTTGATCACCGCGGCCGGCACGATCTTGGCGTTGGTGTAGGCGAGCGTCACCGGCAGGTCCGCGAAGGGAGCCGAGAGGTTGAAGACGACGGTGCCGTCGTCCTTGGCCGTGACCTTGGCGATCGGCCCGACATTCTGGCGGGCGGGCGAAGCGGTCTTGGCATCGAGGATCGCCTCGAAGGTCGCGACGACGTCGGCTGCGGTGCAGGGCGAGCCGTCATGGAAGGCCAGGCCCTTGCGCAGGACGAAAGTCCATTCGGACAGGTCGGCGGAATTCGTCCAGGATTCAGCGAGATCCGGCTCGGCGCTCATGTCGACTTTGAGCCGCGTCAGGCCGGAATAGAGCAGTTCGGCGACGAGATATTCCGGGTTCACCCGGGTGACGAGCGGGTTGAGCTTGGCGACCGCCTGGTCGACGCTGACGCGCAGCGTGCCGCCACGGCGCGGCGCCTGGGCGAAGGCCGGCACGCCGGACAAAGCGAGACCGCTCAGCGCGGCGGAGGCGGCGAGGAAATCGCGACGATGGATGCTCGGCATGGGGCGCTCCTTCAGCTCTGGGACGGCGGGATGTCGGGGTTGAGATCGGGCCTGAAATCGGCGGCGAGATAGGACAGCACGGCCTGCGCCAGCGAGACGATGTCCGGCACCGTCGTGTATTCGCCGGGCGAATGGATGTTGCGGTCGGGCCGGCCAAGACCGCCGAGCAGCACCTCCTGCTGGCCGGTCGCGCGCTGGACCCAGCCGAAATCGGAGCAACTCGCCGCGCCCCAGCGCCGGAAATCCTCGGGCGCATAGCCGAAGCCCTGCCCCATCGCCGCCTGCCAGCGCGGCCAATGCGGGCCGGCGGGATCTGCGGTGGGCATGAGATGGCCGACGAGAGCAGTCTCGACTGTGAGGCCCGGCACGGCGGCGACGCTGCGGTGGATCACCGCCTCGATCTCGGCCAACGCCGCCTCGAAGCGTTCCTCGGGGGCATAGCGCCGGTTGATCGTCAGTTCGAGGAGCGCAGGAACCTGGCCGCCGGCGGTGCCGCCCTCGATCGCGGCGAGGTTGAGCTGGGCGGTAAGCGGCGGCTTGCCGGGCGGCGGCGGCAAGGCGGAGGTCCGGGTCGCGACCTTCGCCTTCAGCGCCATCAACGCATTGAGCAACGGCAGCGCGCCTTCGATGGCGTTGAGGCCGGAGCCCTTGCGATTACCCTCGCCGGCATGCACGGCCTGGCCATGGATGCGCACCAGCAGGTTGAACAGGCCGAAGCAGCCGGCCCAGATCCGCGCCTCGGCGCTGCCGTTGAAGTTGAGAATGTGGCCGCGGAGCTTCCCCTGCTCGGCGAGATAACGGATACCGGGGTAGAGGCCGCCCTCCTCGTCGGTGCAGAACAGCAGCATCGGGTCATAGGCGAGCGCGATCCCGCAGGCCTGCGCCGCGCGCAAGGCGAGGAGAATTGCGGCGATGCAGCCCTTCATGTCGGCGGCACCAAGGCCGATCAGGCGGTCGCCATCGCGCTGCATTCGGAGCGGGTCGGTTTGCCAGCCGGCCGCAGCGGGTACGGTGTCGACATGGAAATAGAGGCCGCAGGTCGGCCGGCCACTGGCGCGGCTTGCGACCAGATTCGTGCGCGGGCCGGCGGCCGGGCCGCTCGGCGCCTGCCACAGGCTTTCGGGGACGGTCACGCGTTCGGTCGCAAGGCCGAGCGGAGCGACGAGTTCCTCCATCAGCCCGGCGAAATCGTCATAGCCCAGCCCCGGCGGGAAAGAGGTGTCGACCGCGATCATCCGGCCGAGATCGGCGACCGCGCCTTCGACATTGGCGGCGATCCAACCACGGGCCTCGGCCAGCGCCTTCTCGTCGCGCAGCAGGGACGCAGGATCGCTCATCGTTCAGCCGGCAACGCAGCGCTTGTCCAGCGCTGGCGCGATCTGCGATGGAGCCTTCGAAAAGCCGCAGCTGGCAGCGCCATTTGCGGACCCCCCTCTTTCATATAAACTATATAGAAATAGGAACTGACGGCATGCCCCCTGTCAATGCCAAAAAAGCGACGCTCGCTGCCGCCGGAACGGGCAATGGCGCCGGAGCCTCGGCGCCGGTCCTGCCGAATTTCGGCGCCGGAGATGCCGCACCGCTCTATGAGCGCGTGAAACGGCACATGTCGGAGGCGATCCTGGTCGGCGAATGGCCGCCCGGCATGGTGCTGCCGAGCGAGACCTCGCTGGCCCAGGGCTTCGGCATCGCCGTCGGCACGGTCCGCCGGGCGATGGCCGATCTGGTGGCGGAGGGGCTGCTGACGCGCCGCCGCAAGACCGGGACGGTGGTGACCGGGCGCACACCGCATCACAGCCTGCGCTTCTTCTTTCAGTATTTCCGTTTGCATCGGGCCGATGGCAGCCTGGTACGCTCGACCAGCCAGTTCCTCAGCGTCGAGGCCCTGCCCGCGACGCAGGCACAGGCCGAGGCGCTGCAGATCAGGGCCGGCGGGGTGATCAATATCCACCGCATCCGCCATGCCGACGGCCATCCGGTGATGCACGACAAGCTGCTGCTGGCGCAGGAGCGCCTGCCGGACTGGCCGCAGGACGCCGCCGAGCTGCCGCCCTTGCTCTATCTCCATCTGCTGGAACGCTACGGCATCCGGATCTCCGCCGTGCGCGAGCAGATCACCGCCGACCTCGCGAGCGAGGAGGACGTCGCGCTATTGGCGCTCGGCGCAGGAGAGCCGGTGCTGACGATCGATGAGGTCGCCTACGACCAGGCGGGAACGCCGACGATCCTCGGCTGGCACCGCGCCACGACGCGGTCCCATATCTACGTCAACGAGGTGAGGTAGCGGCAGCGCTTTCAGCAGCGCTGATAGATGTCCTCGATGCGGATGATGTCGTCCTCGCCGAGATAGGAGCCGACCTGCACCTCGATGATCTCGAGCGGGATCTTGCCCGGATTGGCCATGCGATGGACGCAGCCGATCGGCAGGTAGATCGCCTCGTTCTCGTGCACGAGGATGGTCTCGTCGTCGCGCGTCACCTGCGCGGTGCCGCGGACCACGACCCAGTGCTCGGCCCGGTGATGGTGCTTCTGCAGGGACAGCACCCCGTTCGGCTTGACCGTGATGCGCTTGACCTGATGGCGTTCGTCGAGGTCGACGGAGAGGTACTTGCCCCAGGGCCGGTGGATCTCGCGATGGCTGGCCGCTTCCGGCTCGCGGTTCGCCGCGACCAGCGCTACGACGTCCTTGACCCTGTCGGCCTTGGCCTTGGGCGTCACCAGGATCGCGTCGCGGGTAGCGATGACGGCGATATCGTCCAGCCCGACGACGGCGACGAGCGCGTCTTCCGAGCGAACCAGGTTGTTCGTCCCATCAAGCACATAGCCGCGCCCCTGGACGACATTGCCGCCCGCCCCCTTCTCGGAGAGCTGCCAGACAGCGCTCCAATTGCCGACATCGGACCAGCCGAAATGGCCGGCGATCACGGCCGCCGTGTCGGCCTGCTCCAGGACTGGAGGCTCCGCCGCGATCGCCGGCAGATCGGCGGAAGCGTCGGTTTCGAGCATGCGGATGCCGAGGTTGGTTCCGTTCGCTTTACCGTTGCCGATCGCCGCCCTGGCGGCGGCCTGGAGCTTCATCTGCATCGTCGCCGCATCGAAGACGACATTGCCGGAGTTCCAGAGATAGCCATCGGCGAGATAACGCGCGGCCAGCGCAGCGTCGGGCTTCGCCGCGACGTCCTCGACCCCGCGCACGCCCTCGGCGATCTCCGTTCCCGGGCGGATATAGCCATAAGCGGTCGCCGGATGGCATGGCGGTATGCCGATCGCGACGATGCGCCCCTGCGCAGCGACTGCGGCGGCCTTGGCGCAGGTTTCAACGAAGAGCTTGCCATCCTGCACGACATGGTCGGCCGGGAAGATGCCGACGAGCGCGACTTCGCTACGAGCCAAGCCAAGCTCGGCCGCGATCGCCGCGGCGGAATGGGCGCCGCGCCCGGCCGGCTCCAGCACGATCTCGGCGCGCAGGCCGATCGCCTGCAACTGGTCGGCGACGGTGAAGCGCTGCTCCGCGTTCGTGACCACGATCGGTGTGTCGAACACGCCAGGATCGGACAGGAGCCGAAGCGTGCGCTGGAAGGTTGAATCCCGGCCGAAGAGCGGGATGAACTGCTTGGGCATCGTCTCGCGCGCGATCGGCCACAGGCCGGCGCCATGTCCCGTGCATATCACGACCGGGATGATCTTCGGCATGGGCCCTGCTCCCAGAAAGCGGCTGCTGATCGCGCCGCAATACTGGAAAAGAAACCGCCGGGCTCAAGCGGCCATCTCGGCTGATATCCCGAGCGAAGTTGCCGTGCCGGAGGGCGATCGGCTCCTCCGATCGCCCTACCCCTTCCGCGCTCACTCCTCCCGGAAGCTCGACCGCATCGAGTCGGTCAGCGGCTGCATCAGATAGGCGATGGCGGTGCGCTCGCCGGTCGGGACATAGACCTCGGCCGGCATACCGGGCCGGAGCTTGGCCCTGATCTTCGGCGGGAAGCCGGAGGCCGAGACGCTGACGCGCAATTCGTAGACCATCTGCTGCAGGACATCGTCGCGGAGCGCGTCCGCCGCGACGGATTTGACCTCGCCGACGGTGAACGGCGTCGCCCGGCCCTTGAAGGATGGCAGGCGCACTTCCGCAGCCATGCCGGGATGCAGGTTGTTCACATCCATCGGCGAGACCTTGGCAGTGACGATGAGCTCGTCGTCCTGCGGCACGATCTCCATCAGGGTATCGCCCGGCTTGACCACGGCCCCGACGGTGTGGACCTTCGAGGCCACGACCCGTCCGGCGCGCGGCGCGCGGACTTCGGCACGGGCCAGCACATCCTCGGCGATGCGCAGCTTCTCGCGGGCATCGGCGAGCTTGACCCGGCATTCGGCGAGCTTGGTCGAAGCCTCCTCGGAGGCCTTCAGGCCGATCTGGCTCATCTGCAGCCGGATCTCGTCATTGGCGACCGCAAGCCGCGCCAGATCGGCCTCCAGCGAGCCCGTGCGGCCCTGCAATTCGGTCAGCGTTCGCTTGAGCGGGTTGATCCGTGTCGCGGCGACATAGCCCTTGTCGGCGAGGGGGCGCAGGCTGACGAGTTCGTCGTTGATGCTCGCGGCCTGTCCGATCGCGGCCTCGCGCTGCGCTTCGTTCGACTGGTACTGCTTCTCGGACTGCGTCAGCCGCTCCTTCAGGATCGAGACTTCCAGCTTCTGCGTGGATTGCCGTTCCTTGAACAGGCGCTCCTGGTCGAGCATGACCCGGCGCGACTCCTTGGCTTCAGCCGCTTCGAGCAGCTCGCTCGGGAAGGTGATGCGGTCGAGCCGGTCGATCTCGGCCGTGAAGCGCGCCTCCTCGCCCAGGGCCTGCAACACGATCAGCCGCGCCACGCTGCGCTGCGCCGCCGCCTGCGTCGTGTCGAGGCGCAGCAGGGTCTCGCCGGCCTTGACGTCGGCGCCGTCGCGCACCGCGATCGCCTCGACGAGCCCGCCTTCGAGGTGCTGCACCGCCTTGCGGTCGCTCTCGACGACGACGCTGCCATGCGCCACCACGGCGCTGTCGAGGCGCGCGGTCACCGACCAGAGCCCACCTGCCCCGAGTGCAAGGCCGACGACGACATAGCCCTTGCGGACCGGGGCGCGCCAATCGCCATCGCCCTGCGCAGGCAGGCTGGTCCGCCGGAGCCACTGCCGTGCGACGATCAGCAGGCGTGCGAAGCGCCGGCGCCAATAAGCCTTTCTCAGGAAGGGCTTCAGCGTGTTCATGAAAGCGTTCATCGACGTGCCCACCTTGCTGCCGAAAGTGGCTCGACCTGCCCTGTCTGGCCGCGCTGCGGCGGCTGGATGCGTGCGCCGGCGCCAGGTTGCAGCAGCACAGGCAGAATCTCGTCGCGCCCGCCGACCCTGACGGCCTGGCCCTTCTGCATCAGGATGATCTTGTCGACCTGCGAGAGCAGTTGCGGGCGATGGGTGATGACGACGACGATCGCGCCGGCATCGCGCAGGCTGGCCAGGGCCCGCCCGAGCGCCGCATCGCCGTCCATGTCGAGATTGGCGTTCGGCTCGTCGAGCACGACCAGCGACGGCTGGCCGTAGAGCGCCCGCGCCAGCCCGATGCGCTGGCGCTGCCCGCCGGAGAGGATCGCTCCGCCCTCGCCGATCTGCGTCGCATAGCCGTCCGGGAAGCTCTGGATCAGCTCATGCGCGGAGGCGGCCGTAGCAGCGGCAACGGCGGCCTCGTCGGTCGCGTCGGGATCGAAGCGGGTGACGTTGTCGCGCACGCTGCCGGCGAACAGTTCCACATCCTGCGGCAGATAGCCGAGGATGCGGCCGCGCTGCTCGTCGGGGAAATGCCGGATGTCGTTGCCGTCGAGCCGTACCACGCCATGGGCAGGGGACCAGACGCCGACCAGCGCCCGCGCCAGCGACGACTTGCCGGAGCCGGTCAACCCGACGACAGCTGCGATCTCGCCGGGCTCGACCTCGAACGACACGTTGTTCAGCAGCAGCGCATTCCCGTTCGGGCTGCGCACGCTCAGGCCCTCGACCCGCAGCGAGCCGGCCGGATGCGGCAAGGTCATCTGCCCCGCATCATCCGATTGCGCCTTCAGGGTCCGGTTCAGCCGCTGGAAGGCGCTGCGGGCGGAGACGAAGCCCTTCCATTGACCAACCGCGCCTTCGATCGGCGCGAGCGCCCGGCCCATGATCAGGGACGCGGCGAACATCGCGCCCGCTGCAAGGTTCTGGTTGATCGCGAGATAGGCGCCAACGCCCAGCACCGCGCATTGCAGCGCCAGCCGCAGCAGCTTCGTCGCCGCCAACAGCGTCCCGCCCCAATCGGCGGCTGCGGTGTGATAGGCGAGCGCCTGGTTGCGCTGGCGCTGCCATTGCCCGCGGATCGGCTGGCCCATGCCGAGCGCCTTGATGACTTCGGCGTTGCGCAACGAGGCCGTCAGCCGATCGTTCGCGCCGTGGCCCAGCTCGGAAGCGCGGATCAGCGAGCCCTTGGTGATGCGCTCGTTCAGCAGCGCGACGCCCAGGATCGCGACGGCACCGAGCGTGGCGACGGCGCCGATCGCCGGGTGCAGCACGAAACAGAGAGCAAGATAGATCGGGATCCAGGGCGCATCCATCAGCGACGGCACCAGGGGGCCGGACAGAGTCGCCCGCAAGGTCTCGACATCGCGAATTGGCAGGGTCGGCGAGCCCTTGGCATCGAGCGCGCCGTGGAAGGCGGCCTCGAAGGCCGGCTCGGCAAGCGCCTTGTCGACACAGAGGCCAAGCTGGACCAGCGCCCGGCTGCGGAAATGCTCGAGCGCGGCATAGGCCGCGAACAGAGCGAGCACGATCAGCGAGAGCATGATCAGGGTGGTGCCGTTCCGGCTGGTCAGCACCCTGTCGTAGATCTGCATCGTGTAGAGCGGAGAGACGAAGACGAACAGGTTCAGCACGAAGGAAAGCCCGAAGAGCGATGCGAATGCGGGCGTCAGCTTGCGAACCGTTTGCGAGAGCATGTCCGTCGTTTTCCTTGGCGCGATTGCAGCCGTCGACGCCAGCGGATCCGGGCGGGCAGCAATCATGGGAGGGGAAGGCGAAGCGACCGCGAGACTCGTCGCGGAGAATAGCGACCCGGCCGCGATGGCCGGGGCGCCTAAAGGCAACGCTCAGGCGCTACCAGTGCCAGTGCGAGAGCTGGCTGTGGTGGCCGTTGCCGCCATCGTCCTGGCTCCACTGGCTACCCCAGTCATGACGGCCACCGCCATCCCAGGACCAGCCGCGGCCACCACCGAGACCGCCCCAGCCACCATGGCCGCTCCAGTGCCCGGAATTCGACGGCGTTTCCGCGTCCGTTCCACCCGTGCCGGTATCGACGTCAGGGATGGTGATCACGTCCGGGTTCCCGCTGCCAGGCTCGGAGGTGCCGGGCGTCGTGCCCTCCCCGGTCGTGGGCGTCGTCGGCGTCGCTTCGTTCGGCGTCGACGGCTCGGCGGTCACCGGAGGTGTCTCGCTGCCAGGTTCGGAAGAGCCGGGTGCCGTGCCTTCCCCGGTCGTGGGCGTCGTCGGCGTCCCTTCGCTCGGCGTCGACGGCTCGGCGGTCACCGGAGGCGTCTCGGCGCCTGGCTCGGAGGTCGTCGGCGGCGTGCCGCTCCCGTTCCCGCTCGACGGCGGATCAACCTCAGGCGAGGTGCCGGTCAGCGACGAGCCGACCGAGTCGAACGGCACCGAGTCGATGCCATGCGCCTGCGCCACCGACCCCGAGACGAAGCCATAATTGCCGTTCGCCGCGTCGACAAAGCCCGCCTGGCTCGTCTCCGTGCTGCCGGAATCGCCGCCCTGCCGCTGGAAGCTCGCCAGCGAGACGTCGGCGACCGTCAGCTCGCCACCGTTGGGGTTGTAGTAGACATTGTCGTGGATCAGGCTCGGATCGGTCTGGTCGGTGTCGATCGTATTGCTGCCGTCTCCGGAGACCTGGATGAAGTTGTTGTAGGTCTCGTTGCCGTTGATCGGATGACCGTCCGCCTCGATCGTCGAGACCCCGTACTTGCCGTTGTCGAGCAGCGTGTTGTCGTGGATCTGGTTGTTCGATCCGCCATGGACGAGGACGCCGCTGAACGTCGTCCCCTGGACGAAGTTGCCATAGATCTGGGCATTGCTCGCCATGTTGTCGAGATAGATGCCGGAGCTCCAGTCTTCCGCGAAGCCGCCATCCTTGGTGTTGGTTCCACCGGTGTCGACGATGGTGTTGTAGCGGATGATGCTGCCGTCCGCGCCAGAATCGTCGGCCGAGAACAGGTAGATGGCGCCAGTATCGGGCGTCTGCTGCCCGGAATGGCGGATATCGTTGTATTCGATGGTATTGCCGCCGGACTGGATGTCGGGATCGTAGTTGACCTCGGAGATGCCGAAGCGCGGCACGTTCGTGATCGTGTTGTGGTCGATCTGGTTGCCCGCCGACTCCTGCATGTCGATCGAGCCGTACTGCACGAACACCTCGTTCGAATGGTCGACAGTGTTGTTCGTGACGTGGTTGCCGCTCGTTCCGGCCGTCATCGCGATGGCGCTCGACCAGGTGTGCTCGAAGCTGTTGCCCGAGACGGTATTCCCGCTGCTGTCGCCGTGCAGGGCGACGCCGACGCCGACATTGGTGAAGTGGTTGCCTTCGATGACCAGCCCGGTCGCATCATGCGCCTCGATCGCAGCGGTCTCGGGGTCGCCCGACTTCGAGGCGGTGTCGGTGAAGGTGATGCCCTTGATGGAGACGTTGTCGGCCCCGTCGACGGCGACGATGCTGTGATCCCCGGAGACGACGCCGCCCTGGCCGGTGAAGCCGTCCGGAGCCTTGTAGGAAATGGTCTGCGTCGCAGCGTCGTAGGACCATTCGCCGACATTGTCCGGCGTGTCCTGCGAAACATAGTAGCGGCTCGCGGCGCCAAGATCGTAATTGGCCTCCGTGGTGAAGGTCATCACATTGCCTTGGACCGAGGCGACGGTCAGCACCTCGCTGGAATAGCCGTTCTCGGTGAAGACCGTGACGGTATCACCGGCTTTCGGCTGCTCGCCGGCCGGGTAATCCGACGGGTCGAACGCCATCGACTTCTGGGCGTCGTATCCCGACGGGAGGTCCTGCCCCCAGAGCCAGCCGCCATGAACCGGATCGGTCGGATCGACGTCGGGGTAGCGGCTCTCGGTCTGCTTCTCGCCGTTGACGGTGAACTGCTGGACGTCCTGCGCATCGACATGCGCCGTCCAGATGCCGTTGGCACCTTGCGTCCAGCCGCTCACCTGCGTGCCGCCGCTGATCACGACGTTCTGCCCGGACATCGCCACGATGGATGAACCGGAATCGGCGGAGGTCAGCTTGAGAGCATCATCCACATAATAGGTACCGCCGGCGATGTAGACAGTGTCCGCACCATTGCTCTGGTGCATGGCTTCGACCGCCCGCTCCAGCGTCTGGAAAGATGAATTTTCATTCAATCCCGTATTGTTGTCGCTTCCGGTGGTCGAGACGTAAAATGTGGCCATAAAGGGGCTCCTTTTTTGGCTGCAACACGTTAAGTGATCGCTGCCTAGATACCCTTGAGGCCTGATTCGGTGCTACCGGAACCGGCGAACTCTTACTCCGAAGGATTAGTTCATTCGGATTAGTCGTCTTGTTTTGGCGCAGTATATCAATGGATTGTTTCTTGGCGCCGTCTCCCCCGCCCTGTTGATGGATTGGCCTGATCGGCCCCGAGGGGCCGGTTTACCGCGCAGGCGGAGCCCTCAAATGGCCTTATTCTCGCAGCCAGAAGGCGAAATCGCCGCGTAACTCAACGCGGCCTTGTCCGAATCGGTTCCACCATCCGCATGGCAGACGGTCAGGTGATGGTCGCAGAACCGGGCGCTTGCAGCCAAGCTGTCGACATAGGCCCGAAAGGCGGCCAGCGTCCCGACCGGGCGCTGGCAACCATCGCAGATCACCAGCGCCTCCCCCGAGAGGTCGCTCGGCAGATGGACAGCGGGCGATCCGCAATCCTGGCAGCTGAACCCGCCAGCCTGCGGCGTCGGCGCAGATGCGCCGAGATCCGGGGCTGCGAGCAGAGCAGCATAGCGATGCAAGCGGCTGCTCATGCCGAGGCCTGATAGAAGGACTTGTAGTTGCGATAGACCCGGCCGCGGTCGGAGACGTCGTAGCGGCCCTGCTCCTCGAGATCGACGCCGTTGAGCACGACGCCGGCGACATCGAGGCCGAGCTTCCCGAGATGATCGAGCGTGGCGGCGACGGTGCTCTTCAGCGTGTCGTTCCATTTGACCACATGCAGCACCGTATCGGCATGCTCGCGCAGCAAGGCACTGTCCGCAGAGAGCAGCACCGGCGCCACCTCGAACAGGATGACGTCGTAGCGTGCCCGCGCCTCGCGCAGCATCGCCTCGAAAGCCGGGTTCGAATAGACGTTCTGGCTGTCGCGTAGGCCCGACGCGCGCCGGACCGTGGCGACCGGGCTCGTTCCGGGGCCGCCGGCGTCGCCGACCTGCGGCAGGCACTGGTCGAGCAGCGCCTCGTGCGGGAAGTTCTGGCCGAGCAGCAGGCGCCGGGGCGAACCGTCGACGACCAGGACCCGCTGGCCCATCATCGCCAGCACGCGCGCCATGGCGGAGGCGACGAAGGACTTGCCTTCCCCCGGGGCCGAGGAGGTGATCAGCACGAACTTGGGCGGATTGCTGGCCGGGAACAGCTCGGCCACCATCGAGCGCACCGCCTCGGCGAAGACCAGGCTCTCCAGGCCGCCCGGATAGTGCTCGAGGTTCGGCAGGAGGCCGACGCAGTTGGTCCTGGTCTCGACGGCGAACTCGTTCTCGCTGCGGAAGCCGCGATCACGCTTCTCCAGCAGATAGGAGAGCCCGGCCCCGGCCATCAGCCCGCCGGCCATGGCGAGGCCGAGCACCAGCGACGGCTTGATCGAACTCGGCAGCGAGGGAATATCGGCCGGGGCGACGATCTGGGCGATGATCGGCCGCAATTCGCTTACGGCGCTGGCCTGCTGATGGGCATCCGACAGTTGCTTCAGCCGGTCGCGCGCCGCGGTGGCTTCGGCCTGCAAGGTGCGCAGCTGTCCTTCCAGCCCCCTCGCCTCGATCGACTTGGTCTGCAGCGCCGCGACACGCTCGCGCAGAGCGGCCTCGGCGGCGCGGGCGGCCTGGACGTCGGTCTCGATATTGGCGACCGATTGCGCCAATTGCTTCTGCAGCCGCTCCTGCACGGCACTCAGCGACAACCGAAGCCGTTGGACAGCGGGGTGACGCTCGCCCGAAACAGAGACCATCTCGTCGAGCGCCCGGCGGGCCTTGCCCTCCTCGTCGAGGAGTTGCTGGACCACCGGCGAGCTGCCGAGATCGCTGGTCTGCGGGATGTTGCCGGCAGCGAGGGAGACCTGCGCGCGCTGCAGGCGGGTCTCCTCCGCGAGCCGCGTGGCGGACACCGTGTTGAGCTGGGTCAGCATGTCGCGAAGCTGTTGCTGCTGGATGTCGGCGCCATCCTGCCCGAGCTCGACGAAGCCGGTCCTGATCCGGAAGGCTTCGATCTCCTTCTCGATCCGCCCCAGATTGGCGCGGGCTTCCTGGGCCTGCGCCCCATACCACTGGCTGGAGCGCTGCGAAGCGTTCGCCGTGGCTTCCATCTTTCGGCGCAGATACTCGTTGCCGAAGGCGTTGACGATCAGCGCGGCGCGGTCGGGATCGGTGTCGCGATAGGTCAGCGTGACCAGATAGGCTTTGGTGTCGTTGCTCACACCGAGCGATGCGAGCAGCCGCTGGGCGGCGATATCGCGCTGGGTCGGCTCGGCGGCATCGCCAAAACCGGTGAGGTCGCGCAACGTCCTGCGCACAGACGACGGAAAGATCAGCTCGGCCGCCCCCCCAAGAAGACCGGAGGACTGCGTCCTTGTCTCCTTGTCGAGCCCCAGGCGCGCTGCGACGGCGCGCGCCGTCGCGAGCGAGCGGATGATCCGCGCCTCGCTCTCGACCAGCGTCGAGGCGTCGAGGGCGACGCTGCTCGCCTTGCCGCCGCCACCGCTGTCCTCGCGCGTGAAGTCGAATTGCAGCACCAGATCGGCGGTGTAGCGCTGCGGCGTCACCATCAGATAGAGGGCCGTCACCAGCATGATCCCGCAGGTGACAGCAGCGATCAGCAATCTGCGCCGCCACAGCATGGAGAGGAAGTCGAAGGTCACCGCATCATAATGCCGGGCGAGCGGCGCGGGCTGACGGTGGCCTCGCATATCGCTGAAGAGATCCATGGTCCGATGCCTCGCCTGCGGTTGCATCCGGGATGCCGGCCAGCCCGGCCGGCTCCGCCTCACATCGTCTTGCGCGCTATTTCGCGCCGCGCCCGTGCAGGACGGCCGGGACCGTTTGCAGCAGCACGTAGAAATCCAGCCAGAACGACCAGTTGTGGATGTAGAAGCTGTCCTGCCGCTTCTGGACGGCGAGATCGCCGTCGCTGCGGTCCGTGACCTGCCAGAGACCGGTCAGGCCGGGCGGCACGCTGGTGCGCAGCGCCTGGAAGGCGGTGTCGAAGCACTGGTTGTGATAGGCCGGGAACGGCCGCGGCCCGACGATGCTCATCTCGCCGCGCAGGACATTCCAGAGCTGCGGCAACTCGTCGAGGCTGGTGCTGCGGATGAACTGCCCGATCCGCGGCAGGATCCGGGGGTCGCTCGACAACTTGAAGAAGCGCTCCCATTCATTCCGGGCCGCGCTGTCCGCCTCCAGATGGGCAGCGAGCCGCGCCTCGGCGTCGGCATACATGCTGCGCAGCTTGTAGACCTTGAAGACATGGCCGTTCCGGCCGATCCGCGGCTGGGCATAGAAGGCGGGACCGTTGTCGACCGCCTTAACCGCGAGCGCCAGCACCGCGATCACCGGCAGGGCAAGGAGGGCGAGCGGGATCGCGACGATGAGGTCGAGCACCCGCTTCAGGCGCAGATTGCTCGGCATGTGGATGGCGCTGCGCAGTTCCAGGCCGAGCAGCCCGCCCATCGCCCGCAGCTGCGGATTGAGGACCTGCAGCATCGAGGCGTCATGGACGACGAAGATCTGGCGCAATGGCAGGCGGGCCAGCCAGTCGGCCTTCTCGACATGGAGATCGCCGGAGGCGCAAAGCGCGACCTCTATTCCCCGCGAGATGATGTTGGCCTGGCCGCGGGTGATCACAGGCAGCTCAGAAGCCTCGATGGCCTCGCTGAGCGCATCGGCCTCCTCGTCGGTGAGGATGGCGACCGGCTTCAGGCCGAGCTCCGGATGCAAGGCCAGATCGCGTGCCAAGGCCAGGCAGGCCGGCATCGTGCCGTAGAGCACGGTCTGGGCGCTCCAGAGATCACGCCGCACCAGCACGCCACGGACCAGCGCCTCGACATAATAGCCGAGCACGACCGTCAACCCCGCGCCCGCGACCACGAAACCCCAGAGATGGCTGGCGGGATCATCGACCGCCAGCCAGGTGAGCACCACGGCAGCGGCGACGACATTGCCGAGCGTGCGCCGGCGCAGGCGATCGACCGGCTCGGCCCGGTCCGAGCCATAAAGCCCGAAGCCGCCCAGGGCACCGCATAGCGCCAGCGTCCAGACCAGCATCAGGCTCGCCATGTTGGTGTCGGTATCCGACACGGCGATGGCCGCGCCCAGCTGCAGCAGCCCGGCGATGATGGTCAGCGTGACGAGATCCCCGACCATCAGAGCGGCGGCGACAAGCCGCCGCCGCTCGGTTGGCGTGACATTGGCACCGAGCAGCCGGCCCGGCTTTGCCATGCCGACCGAGGCGGGCACGACAGTCGTGATGACATCCGGCATGACAAACTCCCGGGATTTCGCTCAGCTAGGCAGGAAGGCGGCGCTATTGCGCCGCGATCGTGGGGATGTGCTCGATGCCGGCCTCGCGCTCGGCCCTCGCCTTCACCTCGCCCGAGATCCAGGCATAGGTCGGGATCAGCCCCTGGCCGAGATGGATCGAGGGTTCCCAGCCCAGCACCTCGCGCAGGCGGTTGTTGTCGCTGTTGCGACCGCGCACGCCCTGCGGACGGTTGATGTTGAAGCGCTTCTGGATCGTCTTCCCGGAGATCCCGGCGATGATGTCGACCAGCCCGCTGACATCGACCAGCTCGTCCGTGCCGAGATTGAGCGGCCCGGAATAGTCCGAACGCATGATGCGGTAGATGCCCTCGACGCAGTCGTCGATGTACATGAAGGAGCGGGTCTGCTTGCCGTCGCCCCAGACCTCGATCGCATCGCCGGACTTCGCCATCGCGACCTTGCGGCAGATGGCGGCGGGCGCCTTCTCCTTGCCGCCGTCCCAGGTGCCGAGCGGCCCGTAGACGTTGTGGAAGCGGACCAGCCGGGTCTGGAAGCCGTAGTCCTGGGTGAAGTATTCGCACAGCTTCTCGGTGTAGAGCTTCTCCAGCCCGTATCCCGGCTCGGGATCGGCCGGGAAGGCATCGTCCTCCTTCAGGGGCACGACCGAGGGCACGTCCTGGAGATATTGCGGATAGACGCAGGCCGAGGACGAGAACAGGAAGCGCTGGACCTTGGCGTCATAGGCCGCCTTCAGCATCTGCGCGCTGATCATCGTGTTGTTGAAGGTGATCGAGGCGTGCGCGCCGGAAATGTAGCCGATGCCGCCCATGTCCGCCGCGAGATTGTAGACCTCGTCCATGCCGTGGACCGCCTCGCGGCAATCATCCATCTCGCGCAGGTCGAGGAGGCGGAATTCGTCCGCCGAGCTGGCCTGGTACTCCGGGTCCTTGATATCGACTCCTCGGACCCAATAGCCTCTATCCTTGAGGTAATTGACAAGATGGAAGCCGATAAAGCCGCCAGCGCCGGTGACCAGCACAGATTTCTTGGACATTACTTCGCTCCACTGAAGAATGGGACTCAGTGATAGCGTTTTTGTCTTTTTAAATCAGGTGGTTAAACCGAACTATACCCCTTTTGGGACGGGTTGCCTCTTGGGGTTAGACCTACCTCTTCGAGGTGGCAGCGAGCGTAGTCCTCTGCCGGAGAAGTTGCAGGCTGGCGCCGAGCATGAACTGCGGCACGATCTTGCCATAGCGGCGCCAGAGCCGCCGTGGCTCCGAGAGCAGCCTGAACAGCCATTCGAGCCCGCGCTTCTGCATCCAGGCCGGAGCCTGGCGCTTGGTGCCGGCGAGGAAATCGAAGGCGGCGCCGACGCCGATCATGACCGGCGCCTCGATCCGGTCGAGATGCGCGGCCATCCAGTATTCCTGCTTGGGCGTGCTGAGGCCAACCCAGACGATGTCCGGCTTGGCGGCGTTGATCATGCGCACGATCTCCTCATCCTCTTCCGCCGATGACGGCCGGAAGGGCGGCGAGAAGGTGCCGGCGACAGCGAGCCCCGGAAAGCGGGTCGTCAGACGATCGCGCAGACGCTCGGCGAGCCCGGGCGCACCGCCGAAATAATACTGGCGATAGCCCTTCTGCGCCGAAAGCTCGGTGAGGCGCAGCATCAGATCCGGACCGTAGACCCGCTCGGTCCGGCCGTGGCCGAGCTTGCGGGCCATCCAGACCAGCGGCATGCCGTCGGGCGTCGCCATTCCCGCGCACTCATGGATCGTCATGAGCCTGGGGTCCGACTGGCTCTCGATCACGCCGTGGACACCGGTGATGCAGACATAGTTCCGGGCCCTGCGGGCGATCCAGTCTTCGACCGCACCAAGAGCGTCCGCCATGGTGATGGCGCTGACATTGACGCCCATGATGCGCGCACGGGGAAGGCTGCCGTCCTGCGTCACGAGTTCATCCTCGCGACCTCGACCCGGCGCACGGGGTCGTGCATCCTCGACAGCACGCCCTCGAAGTAGGCGATCGTGCGCTTCAGCCCGTCCTGCAGCGGGACCTTGGGCCGCCAGTGCAGCAGTTCGTGTGCCTTGCTGATGTCCGGGCAGCGCTGGCGCGGATCATCCTGCGGCAGCGGCCTGAAGACGATCTGCGAGCGCGAGCCCGTCAGCGAGATGATCAGCTCGGCGATCTCGGCCATGGAGGTCTCGACCGGATTGCCGAGATTGACCGCGCTATCGAGCTTCTGGGTTACGTTCATCAGGCGCATCAGCCCTTCGACCAGGTCGTCGACGAAGCAGAAGGCGCGGGTCTGGCGGCCATCGCCATAGAGCGTGATCGGCTCGTTGCGCAGCGCCTGGACGATGAAGTTGGAGACGACGCGGCCATCCTCCAGATTCATCCGCGGCCCGTAGGTGTTGAAGATGCGGGCGATGCGAATCTCGACGCCATGGCGCCGCTTGTAGTCGTAGAACAGCGTCTCCGCGCAGCGCTTGCCTTCGTCGTAGCAGGCGCGCGGCCCGCTGATGCTGACGAGCCCGCGATAATCCTCGACCTGCGGATGGACATCCGGGTCGCCGTAGATCTCGCTGGTCGACGCCTGCAGGATCGGGATGCCGAGCCGCTTGGCCATGCCGAGCATGTTGATCGCGCCGAGCACGCTGGTCTTCGTGGTCTGCACGGGATCGCGCTGGTAGTGCACCGGCGAGGCCGGACAAGCGAGGTTGTAGATCTCGTCGACCTCCAGATAGAGCGGGAAGGTCACGTCGTGCCTGAGCGTCTCGAAATTGGGCAGGCCGAGCAACCCCGTCAGGTTCTCGCGGCGCCCGGTATAATAGTTGTCGACCGCGATGACCTGGTGCCCCTGGGCGACCAGCCGCTCGCAAAGATGGCAGCCGAGGAAGCCGGCGCCGCCAGTGACGAGGATACGCTTCTGCATGTCTGAGCTCCGCCGGGTGGTGCACGGGAGGGAGCCAAAGCTTTGCCGCAAGCGCCGCCTTCTCAAAGGACGCTTTGGGAGCGAGAACGCCCCGGCGCGAACAAGGAAGGGCTACTTCCCACGCGACGCCGACGCCGCCCCGGCCCGAGGATGGCAGCCGCGCTCGCCTATGGGATTAATCCGGTAGCGACGCGCCTTGGCCCGAATGCCAATGCGGAAAGCGGCCCCGCCCTGACATCCTGCCCCCGATCCCATCGCCCCTCTGTGGGCAAGACGGTCGGAGCCGGCTTTGGACACCTCAATCCACCCCCGGAAATCTCACCTTGCCTCGCGCGCCCTGGTCTTGGCCCAGCCGCCGCGGCCGCATCGACTTTGGGCGCTCGCTTTGGCGCTGATGGCTTGGGCGCTCCTTCTGATCGCGACCACCGCGGCGGCCGAGCGCGAGGCGGCCGATACGCTCTCGATCGGCGACAAGGTCACGATCTCGGTCTTCGGGCAGAGCGACCTTTCCGGCGATTTCGTCCTCGACGGCTCGGGCGCGGTCAACATGCCGCTGGCGGGGCGGATCAGGATCGCCGGGCTCTCGGCGCCGGAAGCGGAAGCGCGGATCCGTAGCGCGCTGATGGACGGTTATCTGCGCGATGCCGTGGTCAGCCTGCGGGTCGCCGAGCTGAAGCCGGTCTACATCATGGGCGAGGTGCGCTCGCCGGGGACCTATCCCTTCCGGCACGGGCTCAACGTTCTCGCTGCGGTCGCACTGGCCGGCGGCTATCGGGTGGGCGATGAATCGATCGCCGTCCTCAAATCCGAGCTCCTGCTCGCCGACGAGCGCGAGCAGTTGCTCAACGCCTCCCTCCAGACGCTGACGGCACGACGCCAGAGGCTGGAAGCCGAGCGCGACGGCGTGAAGCAGCTCGTGCCCGATGCACGCAGCGCAGGCAGCGCCCAGATCCTGGCCGGCGAACAGGAGATCCTCGACTTCCAGCGCCGGGCGCGCGAGGGCGAGCGCGAATTGCTGAGCCAGCAGGTCGCGCGGCTCCAATCCGAAAAGGCGGCCCTGACCGAGCAGTCCCGACTGGTCGAGCGGCAGGTCGAGCTGACGCGTGAGCAATCCAGCGAATACAACAAGCTGGCGACGACCGGCCACGGCCTGCGCACCGTCCAGGTCGAGCGCGAACGCGACTATGCCCGCACGCAGGGCGAAGCGGCGCGCCTGCGGGCGGAGCTGGCCAAGAGCGAGACGGCGCTCGGCGAGCTGACTCTGCGACTGCGCGAGCTCGACACGACCTATATGCGCCGCGTCGTGCTCGAATTGCAGGAGACGCGGCAGAAGATCCTCGAGGTCGAGCGCAGCCTGCCGACCGCGCGCGAGATTTCCGAAAGCCGGCGCCGCAGGCTGGTGGCCAGCCAAGGCTCCGGCGCGGCGGCGGATTGGGACATCAGGATCACGCGACAGGCCGGCCTGTCGCCGGTGACGATCCAGGCGAATTTCGAAACGACTCTGCAACCCGGCGACATCGTCCAGGTGGCTCCGAAGACACGCGCTGCAGAGAGTTCACTTCCCGGAGAGGCGGCCAAGACACCGGCGCGCCAGCTCACGGGCCTCGCCAGCCAGCAATGACCCTGTCGCGGCGCCCCGGTCGCGCTGCCATGCCTGCCAGGGCAACGGTCGACTACGCGGTCAAACGCGATCCCGCTCATTGGTCGGGCGATATCGAGGAGGCGACTGGGGAGGAAGCACTCCCTTGGCCAAGACGGAGGCATCCTTGACGAGTTCGGAGAAGCACAACCGGGACGATGGCAGCGGCGCACGCACCGCCCCCGCGCTTCCGGCGGTCCGGAACTCCGCCTTTGCCAAGCATTGGCTTGCGGTGGACGATGGCGGCGCGGAACTGACCAAGGCGGTGTTCGGCGCCCAGCCTCGTCGGGCACCGCCCCGGCCGGCTCCGAACCAGGCGGCGCAGCCCCTGCCCTCCGCGGCACCCGTTTCGAGCAGCGCGCCCGTCCCCTCCCGCTTGCGAGCGAGCCTCGCCCTGCTCCTGCTCGTCCTCACCGTGCTCTTCGCCGCGCCTGCCGCCAGGCTGCTGGGTTTCGCGCCGCGGCCCGAGCGGGCTGGCACGGCAGAGGTTTCGCCGCACGGCAAGGCAACCCCGATGAAACCGAGCGCTCGCCCCGAGGCGAAACGTGCCGGCGAGGCCTGAGCGATGTCCGCCAGCGCCACATGGAAACAGAGCCTGCGCCTGACGGCCCGCACGGCCTCCGCCCACTGGCCCGGCATCGCCCAGTTACGCCGGCGGCTCTATGAAGCCCGCTTTCGTGCCGGCAAGTACCACTGCGGCTACAGCGGCAGGTTTGCCGGCTTCGAAGCGGCAGAGCGCGCGCTGCCGACCGGCCTTGCCGGCTTCGATCATGATGCGATGGCGGACATCGGCCATTACACCACCATGGCCGGCGGCATCGAGCCGATGCCGGCGACCGAGTATCCGGTACTGTTCTGGCTGCGCGCCGCACTCGACGAAGGCGCCCGGACACTGCTCGACCTCGGCGGCTATGTCGGACACGCCTTCCGCCAATACGACCGTTATCTCGCCTTCCCCGACGAGTTCCGCTGGAGCGTCTTCGATCTGCCGCACATCACCCGGGCCGGAGAGGCGCTCGCCGCTGGGCAGCCGACACCGCGCCTGCGCTTCACCAACGGTGTCGATGACGGCTGCGGCATGGACATCCTGCTCGCAGCGGGCTCGCTGCAGTACCTGCCGGAGAACCATCTGCACGAGAAGCTGAAGGCCTGGCCGAAGCCTCCCCGGCATCTGATCGTCCAGCGTACGCCGCTCCACATGCGGCACTCGTTCGTGACGATCCAGTCCGTGATCACGCGAACGGGCGAGGTCTCGTTCTGCCCCTACAGCGTGCCGGCGCGCGCCGGCTTCATCGATGGCCTGCTCGCCCTCGGCTATGAGCTGGTGGATTCCTGGGAGAAGCCGCGCAGCCTCGATGTGCCCTTCCATCCGGAGTGCCATGTCGAGACCTATTCGGGGCTCTACTTCCGGCTGGGCTCCTGAAGCCCTGCCCCCGCATCACACCCCTTTGAGGCTGCTTCACCCGGCTGAGCACACCCGACTTGTGTCATCCGCGCATGGCGCACCTCCCCCATGGGAAGATGGCGTTACTCCAACTGCTCCAATGTCGTCGCGCGGGCTTGGCGCATAGCCTTCCCTGCATGACACAGAGCATCGACAGCACAACCGCCCGCCAGGTCCCGCGTCGTCGCCGGCCTCGGGCGTCCGCCGCTCCCGAACTTCCCGGAGCCGCCCGCCCGCAAGTCGCCCGGCGAGAGATGCCACGAACCGCGCCCTCCACGCCGGCGACCCTGGTCGATCTCTTCGCCGCGCAAGTCGCCGCCCGGCCGCGCGCCGTCGCACTCTCCTTCGGCTCGGCCCACCTCTCCTATGGCGAGCTCGATGCGCGCGCCGAACGGCTGGCCGAGCAGCTGACCGCGATGGGCGCCCGCCCTGGCGCGATGGTCGGGCTCTGCCTGCCGCGCTCGCTCGACCTGATCGTCGCGCTGGTCGCGATCCTGAAGAGCGGCGCCGCCTATCTGCCGCTCGACCCGGCCTATCCCGGCGAGCGCCTCGCCTTCATGGTCGAGGATGCCGACGCCGCGATCATCATCGCATCCGACCATGCCGACTGGCTGCCGCCAGGCCGGCAACGGATCGATCCGCATCCGGCCGAAGACGCCAGGGCGGCAGCTTCGCCGACGCGGCGCGCGGCTGCGGCCAGCGACCTCGCCTATGTGATCTACACCTCGGGCTCGACCGGCAAGCCGAAAGGCGTCGCCATCGAGCATGCCGCCGTGACGCGGCTGTTCAGTGCGACGGATGGCTGGTTCGGCTTCCGGCCCAGCGATGTCTGGACCCTGTTCCACTCCGTCTCGTTCGACTTCTCGGTCTGGGAGATCTGGGGGGCGCTGCTTCACGGCGGGCGTCTCGTGATCGTGCCGGAGAGCACGACACGGGACCCCGCCGCTTTTTTGCGCCTCCTCGCCGACGAAGGCGTCACGGTGCTCAACCAGACACCGTCGGCCTTCGCTGCCCTCGACCGCGCCGACAACGACCGCGCCGGGCGCGACCAGCTCTCCTTGCGGCTGGTGATCTTCGGCGGCGAAGCGCTCGATCCGCGCCGCCTCGCCGGCTGGTACCAGCGCCGCGGCGAGCATGCCCGTCTCGTCAACATGTACGGGATCACGGAGACGACGGTGCATGTCACCTATCGTGCGCTCTCCCCCGCAGATGCGGAACAGCGATCGAGCCTGATCGGGCGGCCGATCCCCGACCTCGAGCTCCTGCTGCTCGACGGCGAGACCATGCGCCCGGTGCCGCGCGGCGAGATCGGCGAAATCTTCGTCGCGGGAGCCGGACTTGCCCGCGGCTATCTGAACCGGCCCGAGCTCAACGCCGCGCGCTTCGTGCCGCATCCGGACAAGCCCGGCGCCCGGCTCTACCGCTCCGGCGACCTCGCCCGCCAGGTCGAGGATGACGACTACGAATATTTCGGCCGAGCCGACCAGCAGGTGAAGATCCGTGGCTTCCGCGTCGAGCTCGGCGAGATCGAGACCGCGCTGATGGCCCATCCCGGCATCGGGCAGGCCGCGGTGTTGCTCCGCTCAGATGACGGGAACGAGCGGCTCGTCGGCTATCTCGTGGCCGATGGCGCGGACCGTCCCTCACCCACGGCGCTGAAGACCCATCTCGGTGAGAGCTTGCCAGCGCATATGGTGCCGGCCGCCTTCGTCTTCGTGCCCGATATCCCGCTGACGGTGAACGGCAAGCTCGACCGCACCGCGTTGCCGGCGCCCGGCCGCGCACGCCCGGAAACCGCCGCGCCCTATGCGGCGCCCCGCACTGCGCAGGAGCGGCGGTTTGCGGACGCCGTCGCCGATGTCTTCCAGATCGACATCGTCGGCATCGACGACAACTTCTTCGATCTCGGCGGCAATTCGCTGCTCGTCGCCGAACTTCACCGGCGTCTCGTCCACGATCTGCCGTGGTTCGCTCTCGTCGACCTCTACCGCTACCCGAATGTGCGGGCGCTGGCCGGCCACCTGACGCCTCAGAAGCCCGGCGTGCTCGGCAGCCTCGCTGCGGCACGCGAACGCGGCCTGCGCTCACGCGGCGTCCCTGCATCCTTCCCCGAAAGCGCGTCACTAGGCGGCTCGCATGACTGACCCCCTCCCCGAGCGCGCCGTCGCGATCATCGGCCTCGCCGGCCGCTTCCCCGGTGCACCGACCGTAGGCACGCTCTGGCGGAATCTCTTGGCCGGCGTGGAATCCATTACCAGGTTCGAATCCGCCGAACTCGAGGACGGCTTCGACGCAGCAACCCGCGCGCTCCCGAACTTCGTTTCGGCGAAGCCCGTCCTCGACGGCGTCGATCAATTCGATGCGCCATTCTTCGGCATGATGCCGCGCGAGGCCGCGCTCACCGATCCGCAGCAGCGCCTGCTGCTGGAATGCGCCTGGGAAGCGCTCGAGGATGCCGGCTACGACCCCGCCGCACCCGGCCAGTGCATCGGCGTCTTCGCCGGCGCTACCTCCAGCACCTATCTGCTGCAGAACCTGCTGCGCGACCGCGCGGCGATCGCCGACTACACCTCGGGCTTCCAGATCGGCAACCTGCCGCTGCTGGTCGGCTCGGCCGCGGATTTCACCGCGACGCGGGTCGGCTACAAGCTCGGCCTCACCGGCCCCTGCGTCGCCGTCCAGTCCGCCTGCTCGACCTCGCTGCTCGCCGTCGCCCAGGCCGTGCAGAACCTGCTCTGCCATGGCTGCGACATGGCCCTGGCGGGCGGCGTCTCGATCACCTTCCCGCAACGGCGCGGCTACCTCGCCCAGGAGGGCGGCATCGTCTCGACCGACGGTCATTGCCGTCCGTTCGACGCCGGAGCCAGCGGCACGATCTTCGGCAGCGGCGCCGGCCTGGTCGTCCTGAAGCGGCTGGAGGACGCGGTCGCCGATCGCGACCAGATCTACGCCGTCATCCGCGGCGTCGGCGTCAACAATGACGGCGCCGGCAAGGTCGGCTTCACCGCGCCGAGCGTCGACGGCCAGGCCGCGGCGATCGCGATGGCGCATGCCGCCGCCGACGTCGACGCGCGCTCGATCGGCTATGTCGAATGCCACGGCACCGGCACGCCGATGGGCGACCCGATCGAGGTCGCCGGCCTCACCGCCGCCTTCCGCCTGACGACCGAGGACCGCGGCTTCTGCGCGCTCGGCTCGATCAAATCGAATGTCGGCCATCTCGACGCCGCCGCCGGGGTCACCGGGCTGATCAAGGCCGCGCTCGCGGTGAAGAGCGGGGTGCTGCCGGCGAGCCTGCACGTCACGCAGCCGAATCCGGCGCTGGAGTTGCCAGAAAGCCCGTTCTTCATCGCCGACCACAGGCAGGAATGGGCCGGACAAAACGGGCCACGCCGCGCCGGCGTCAGCGCCTTCGGATTCGGCGGCACCAATGTCCATCTCGTGCTGGAGCAGGCCCCCGCCAGCGAAGCCGTAGCGCCGGCCCGCCGCAACCAACTCCTGACGCTCTCGGCCCGCAGCGCAGCGGCACTTGGCAAGGCGCGGGACCGGCTGGTGGAGCATCTCGAAGCGCATCCCGAGCAAGGCCTCGCCGACATCGCCTTCACCTTGCAGGCGGGACGGCGTTCCTTCCCGCACCGTCTTGCGGTAGTCGCTGGCGATCACGCCGAGGCTGCCGCAGCCCTGCGCAAGCAGAACACCGAGCGCGCCACGGCCGTGACCGGCGCCGGCGATCTCGTCTTCATGTTCCCAGGCCAGGGCTCGCAATATCCGCAGATGGCGCGGGAGCTCTATGCCGGCGAGCCTGTCTTCCGCCGGACGGTCGATTTGTGCTGCGAGTTGCTGAAGCCCGAGCTCGGGCTCGACCTGCGCACTCTGCTCTATCCGAGCAATGGCGGCGATCCGGAGCGGCTCTCGGCGACGCTGCTCGCCCAGCCTGCGATCTTCACGGTCGAATACGCGCTGGCGCAGCTGCTGATGAGCTGGGGCCTGCAGCCATCGGCCATGATCGGCCACAGCGTCGGCGAGTTCGCCGCCGCCTGCCTCGCCGGCGTGTTCTCGCTGGAGGACGCGCTCTCGCTCGTCGCCAGGCGCGGCCGGATGATGCAGGAACTGCCCGGCGGCGCCATGCTCGCCGTGCGCCTGCCCGACGCCGAGATCGCAGCTCTGGCGAAGGGCGACGTCAGCATGGCGGCGATCAACGCGCCCGGCATGAGCGTGCTCGCCGGACCGTTCGAGGCAATCGAGGCGCTGGAAGCGGAGCTCGCACAGCGCGGAGCGACTCATCGCCGCCTGCAGACCTCGCACGCCTTCCACTCCGGCATGATCGACCCGCTGGTCGCGCCGTTCACCGAGGCGGTCTCGGCCATTCGCCTCAATGCGCCGGAGCTGCCCTACATCTCCGGCGTGACCGGCGACTGGGTCAGCGCCGCACAGACCACCGATCCTTCCTATTGGGCGCGTCATGCCCGCGAGCCCGTGCGCTTTGCCGACGGCATCGCGACGCTGGCCCGCAGCCTCTCGCCCATCCTGCTCGAAGTGGGACCCGGCGCCGCACTGGCCAGTTTCGCGTTGCAAGGTGCTGGTGCGGGCCGGGCCGCCATCTCCTGCCTGCCCGATGCGCAGGGCGATGCCGAAGCCATGCTCGCCGCCGCGCTCGGCCGCCTCTGGACCGCCGGCGTCGCGCCGGACTGGTCGGCCTACCAGGCCGGCGACCGCCCGCGCCGCGTCTCGCTCCCGACCTATCCCTTCGAACGCAGCCGGCATTGGGTCGAAGCGCCAACCGCCTCGGCCGCCACCTTCGTGGCCGCGCCTGCGGCTGCCCCCGTTCAACCTCTTCCCACTCAACCCGAGCAGGAACCGACCATGGCTACCTCCGCGGACACCGACATCCCCCTGGGCCGTTCGGAGCTCGGCGGGCGGGTCGCAGCGATCTTCGAGAACCTGTCGGGGCGGCCCTTCGGCGCGGACGAGACGGGCGCGAGCTTCCTCGAGCTCGGCTTCGACTCGCTCCTGCTGACGCAGGCCGCGCAAGGACTGCAGACGGCCTTCGGCGTCCAGATCCGTTTCCGCCAGCTGCTCGACGATCTCCCCAGCGTCGACGACGTCACGCGCCACATCGCGGAGCTCTGCCCGCAAGAGATGGCGAAGCCGGTTGCGGTCGTTCAGGCAGCGGCGCCCGTCGCACCAACGCCTGCCACACCGGCTCCCGTTGCCGCAGTCACCATCGCCCAGCCGGTTCGCTCGGGCCTGGATGCGCTGATGCGCGAGCAGCTCGACGTGATGTCGCGGCTGATGGAGCGCCAGCTCCAGACCTTGAACGGCCAGGCGGCAGCCCTGGCACCTGCAACCGCAGCGCCAACCTTCCAGGCGTCACCTGCGCCGCAGCCTCCGGCGGTCGTACAGATCCAGCCTGCCCCCCCAGCCTCGACAAAGAACGCGGCCGGCTCGACAGCGCGGTTCAAGCCGCTGATCCGCACCGGCAACGAGAGCCTGACCGAGGCCCAGCGCGCCCACATCGCCCGGCTGACCAAGCTCTATGTCGGCAAGACCGCGACCTCGAAGCGGCTCGCAGACCAGCATCGCCCGGTCCTGGCCGATCCGCGCACCGTCTCCGGCTTCGCCGCCGACTGGAAGGAGATGGTCTACCCGATCGTCTCCGCCCGGGCGAAGGGCGCCCGGATCTGGGATGTCGACGGCAACAGCTATGTCGACCTCGTCAATGGCTACGGCCAGACCGCGTTCGGCCATGCGCCCGATTTCGTCGTCGAGGCAGTCCAGGCGCAACTGACGGACGGCTTCGCCATCGGGCCGCAATCGCCGCTCGCGCACGAGGCCTCTAAGCTGTTCTGCGAGCTGACCGGCCATGCCCGCGTCGCCTTCTGCAATACCGGCTCGGAGGCGGTGATGGCGGCGATGCGCGTCGCCCGCACCGTCACCGGTCGCGACCGGATCGTCGCGTTTTCAGGCGCTTATCACGGCCAGTTCGACGAGGTCCTCGTCCGCGGCGTCGGCGAGCAGCACCGCTCGGTGCCCGCAGCTCCCGGCATTCCGGCCGAGGCCGTCGGGCGCATGACCATCCTGGACTATGGCACCGACGAGAGCCTCTCCTGGCTGCGCGAGCATGCGCATGAGCTCGCCGCCGTGCTGGTCGAGCCGGTGCAGAGCCGCCGGCCGGGCTACCTGCCCGTCGCCTTCCTCAAGGAATTGCGCGCCATCACCGAGAAAGCCGGCACGGCGCTGGTTCTCGACGAGGTCGTCACCGGCTTCCGTGTCCATCCCGCCGGCGTACAGGCCCTGCTGGGCATCAAGCCGGACCTTGCGACCTATGGCAAAGTCGTCGGCGGCGGCCTGCCCGTCGGCCTCCTGGCGGGCACCCCGCGCTTCATGGACGCGCTCGACGGCGGCGCCTGGCGCTTCGGTGACGACAGCGTGCCCGAGGTCGGCGTCACCTTCTTCGCCGGGACGTTCGTCAGGCATCCTCTGGTGCTGGCGGCGACGGTCGCCGTGCTCCGGCATCTCAAGGAGAAGGGGCCGGCGCTGGCCGACGCCCTGACCCAGCGCATGCAAGGCCTCGTCGAGGCGCTGCGGCGCGCCTTCGCGAGGGTCGGCTGGGACGTGCCGATCGAGAGCTATGGCAGCGTCGCCTATTTCGAGCCGGGCCGCGACCATCGCCTCGGCAGCCTGCTGCATTATCATCTGCGTGCCCGCGGCATCTTCATCCAGGAGCACTATCCCTGCTTCCTGACGACCCAGCACGGCGACGCCGAGATCGCAGCGATCATCGCCGCTTTCGAGGACAGTCTCGCCCTGATGCGCCGGGACGGCATGCTGCCCGGAACAGCAGCTGAGAGTCTCCCGCCGGACACGCCTGCGGTTTCGTCGGAGATCGAGCTGCCCCTGACCGAAGCCCAGACCGAGATCTGGCTGTCGGACCAGACCGGCCCCGAGGCCAGCGCTGCCTTCAACGAATCCGTCAGCCTGACGCTCGACGGCGATATCGATGCGCTGCGCCTTGCCGAAACCGTCAGGCAGGTTGCGGCGAGGCACGCGATCCTCCATGCGCGCTTCTCCGCCGACGGCGAGACCATGCAGATTTCACCTTCGGGGACATTCCCCGTCGCGATCAGCGATCTGCGCGGCGAGCCTGATCCGCAAGCAGCCTTGCAGGCGTTGATCGAAGCCTATGCGAACCGCCCGTATGACCTCGTGCAGGGGCCGGTGGCCGAAGCCGAGATCATCCGGCTCGGCGAGCATAAGCATGTGCTGATCCTGTCGGCGCATCATATCGTCTGCGACGGCTGGTCGACCAACATCCTGCTCGACGAGATCGCCACGGCCTATCGCTCCAGCGTCGACGGGCTGCCGGCAGCGATGCCCTTCGCGGGCTACGCGGCGACGACCCGGCAGGACCCGCGCACGGAAGAAGCGGCGGCCTATTGGACCAAGATGTTCGCGGAGCTTCCCGCACCGCTCGAACTGCCGACCGACCGGCCACGGCAGGCGCCGCGCAGCTTCAATGGCGGCACGCGCACCAGCTTCATCGAGGCCGAGCTCTATCGCCAGGTGAAGGCGGCGGGCGCAAAGCGCCGGCGGACACTATTCGCCACGCTGTTCGCCAGCTTCCAGGTGCTGCTGTTGCGGCTCTCGGGTCAGCGCGACCTCGTCATCGGCGTCCCCGCCGCCGGGCAATCGCAGCTCGAAGGCCCCTCGCCCGTCGGCCATTGCGTCAATTTCCTGCCGATCCGCGGCGGGATCGATCCAGCCGAGCCGTTCTCGGCCCATCTCGACAAGGTCGGACGCGTCATCCTCGACGCCTACGACCATCAGAGCTTCACGCTCGGCGCATTGCTGAAGCGGCTGCGCGTCCCGCCGGTCTCCGGGCGTCTGCCTCTCGTCGAGGTACAGTTCAACCTCGAGCGGCTCGCTAGTAATCTCGACTTCGGTGCCGGCGTCAAAGCCAGCGCCGAGCCCAACCCCAAGGCCTTCTCGACCTTCGATCTCTATTTCAACATCGGCGAGTCCGATGATGGCCTGCGGATCGACTGCTGCTATGGCGCCGATCTCTTCGACGCGGCGACGATCGACCGCTGGCTCGGCCACTACCGGACGCTGCTCGCCGCCTTCGTCGCCAACCCCGACATGCTCATCGCGGCGATGCCGCTGATCGAGGGCGACGAGCGCCAGCGCCTCGTCTCCGCCATCAACGACACGCAGGTCGTGCTCCAGAGCGACGACGGCACGATCCAGGCCTTCGAACGCCAGGTCCAGCAGCAGCCCGAGGCGATCGCCGTCTCCTGCGGCGATCAGCAACTCTCCTATGCCGCCCTCAACGCCTGGGCCGACCGGATCGCGGCAGAGCTGACGGCGCGCGTCGACGCCCCTGAAAGCCGCGTCGGCCTCTTGATCGAGCGCTCGCCGGCGCTGATCGCCGGCATGCTCGGCGCGCTCAAGGCCGGCTTCCCCTATGTGCCGCTCGATCCCGTGATGCCGAAGGCGCGCATCCAGCGCATCCTGCGGGATTCCGAGGCCGTCGCGCTTCTGGCCGCGGGGCCGCTCGCTCCGGCAATCGTCGAGCCGGATGAGAAAGTCATGCTGATCGATGTCGACCAGACCACGGCGAACCTCGCCGGGATCCGGACGGCGGCGATCGCACCCGATCAGCTCGCCTACGTGATCTACACCTCCGGCTCGACCGGTGCGCCGAAAGGCGTCGAGGTCAGCCATGGCGGGCTCTCGAACCTGCTGTTCGCGATGGCGCGCGAGCCCGGCTTCTCCAGCTCCGACGCTATGCTCGCCGTTACGACGGTGACCTTCGACATCGCCGCGCTGGAATTGCTGCTGCCGTTGATCCAGGGCGGCCGCGTCGCGATCGCGACCTCGGACGAAGCCAAGGATGGTGCCGAGTTGCTGGCGCGGCTTCAGCAGAGCGGCGCAAACGTGCTGCAGGCGACGCCGATGACCTGGCGCCTGCTGCTCGAAGCCGGCTTCCGCTCTCGGCCCGGCCTGCGCATGCTCTGCGGCGGCGAGGCGCTGCCGCTCGACCTCGCACGCAAGCTGCTCGAAGGCGGCGGCGAGCTCTGGAACATGTACGGGCCGACCGAGACGACGATCTGGTCCTCCCTCGCCCGCATCCAGGCAGAAGACGAGGTCGTCACCATCGGCCTGCCGATCGCTAATACGCAGTTCTATGTCGTCGACGAAACCAATCAGCCCGTCGGCGTCGGCATTCCCGGTGAACTGCTGATCGCCGGCACGGGCCTGGCGCGCGGCTATGCCAACAACCCCAAGCTCACCGCCAGGAGTTTCATCGCCAACCCGGTCGATCCCGCCACGAGCGCGAAGGCCTATCGCACCGGCGACCGTGCCAAATACCTCCCCGACGGACGCATCGTGCATCTCGGGCGGCTCGATCATCAGGTGAAGCTGCGCGGCTTCCGGATCGAACCCGGCGAGATCGAGGCTGTGCTCGCCCGCAAGGCCGGCATCGTCTCGGCGGTGATCCTGCGCGAGGACGTGCCAGGTGAGCCGCGACTGGTCTGCTACTACGTCACCGGTGCGGACGCTCCTCCGCCAGCCGAATTGCGGACCGCGCTGGCGCAGGAGCTGCCGGACTACATGGTCCCGACTGCCTGGGTCAGCCTGCCGGCGCTACCGCTGAACCAGAGCGGCAAGCTCGACCGCGCCGCGCTGCCGACGCCGGATGCCCAGAGCGCAGCGCCCAAGGTCGAAAAGATCGCCGACAAGGCTGCGCCGCGGACACCTGTCGAGGAAACGCTGATCCGCATCTGGAGCGAGGTGCTGCGGCGGGAGGACATCGATGTCCACGACGACCTGTTCGACCTCGGCGCCGATTCCCTCAGCATCTTCCAGATTACCAGCCGTGCGCGCCGCGAAGGCCTCAAGCTCGCCGCCCGGGACTTCTTCCGGAACCGGACGATCGCCGCCGTCGCGGCAGCGCTCCCCGACGAGCCCGCCGCCGAAGCCGCCGCGCCTGCCGCGACGTTCTGGAAGCGGCCATGGCGCCGCCCACGCGACGGCGCGCAGCAGCCGAGCGAGCCGAGCGCCGTCTCGCAGCGCGAGAGAGGGTGAGCGATCATGGCAAACCAGTTCACCCGCGAGCCGGAACCACAATTGCGCGAACCAGAGCGCATCGTGATGACGGCCAAGTGCTCGTCGGCGCAGGAGCGCTACTGGGAGATCGACAGCAGGGATCCGGGCACGCCGGCGCTCAACATCGCCGTGAAATGGCGGATCCGCGGGCATCTGGACGCGTCCCTGGCGCAGGATGCGTTCCAGGCGATCCTCGACCGCCATGAATCCCTGCGAACGGCGATCCGACTGGAAGACGGCCAGCCCGTCCAGGCGATCGCCGAACACGTCCCATTCAAGCTGCCGGAGATCGACCTCTCCGGCCTGCCCGAGGCGGACCGGACACGGGAGGCCGACCGTATCGCCCAGAGCGAAGCCTGCACGCGCTTCGATCTCGGTGAAGCGCCGCTGTTGCGGGCAACGCTGCTGCGCAAGAGCCGGGCCGAGGCCGTGATCCTGGTCGTCGCCCACCACATCGTCAGCGACGGCTGGTCGATGGGCCTCATCGCAAAGGATTTCGTGGCGGCCTATCAGGCGCTCGGCCGTGGCCGCGAACCGGTCCTGCCCGAGCTGCCCCTGCAATATTCCGACTTCGCCGAAGGCAGCCAGGACAGCCTGGAAGGCGGCGTGCTCGCACGCGAGGAGGCCTATTGGCAGCGCAAGCTCGCCGAGTTGCCCATCGTCGAAGTCCCGGGCGATCGTCCACGGCCGGCGACACGGAGCACGCACGGCGCCTCGCTGTCGCGGTTGCTTCCCCGCCCCCTGACCGCCGGCCTCGCCGATCTGGCACGCAAGGAAGGTACGACTTTCTTTTCAGTCGCTTACGCCGTTCTCCTGACCTTGCTTCGGCAACGCACCGGCGCCTCCGACCTCGTGCTGAGCACGCAGATGGCGAACCGGGACGATGTCGAGCTGGAGACGATCGTCGGCCCCTTCGTCAATACGCTCGTGCTTCGGACCAAGGCCTCCGAGGAGCAGAGCTTCCTCGATCTCTGCCAAGCCGCGCGCGACACGTTCGAGGACGCAGTCGATCATCACCAATGGCCGTTCGACAGGCTCGTGGCGCTGCTGCCAACCCATGGCGATGCCGGCCGGCCACCGATCTCGATCAACTTCATCGTCCAGCGCGCCTTCATCGGCGAGCTCGCCAATGACAGTTTTCAGCTATCAGGGATTCCGTCGCCTTTGCCGGGCGCGCTCTACGACCTCAACTTCATCCTGGTCGAACGCGAGGAGGGCTGGCGCCTGACCTGCGAGTACCATCGCGACCTCTACGACGAAGCGACCGCGTACGAACTGGCGGCGCAGTTCGAGAACCTGGCGGAGACGCTCGTCGCCGACCCGGCTGCACGCCTGCCGCGGCCGGCGCCGATCTCCCTGCCGATCGCATCGCCGCTCTGGCTGCCGGCGACACCGGCATTGCCGCCGGTGATCGACGTGACGGCCCTGCGCCGGACCTGGCTGCAGAAGACCGGCACGCAACCAACCCTGTTCGCGCTCAACCACACCGCCCACAACCTGCGTCTCTACCGGCCCCTGTCGCAGGAGCTCGGCCCCGACCAGCCTTTCGCTGCGCTGCAACTGCTCGACCCGCTGGTGAACGGCGCGGCTCCGAGCTCGATCGAGCAGCTCGCGGCCGCCTATTGCGAGGCGATCGTCGCGACCAAGCCGGAAGGTGGCTATCGGCTCGCGGGCTTCTGTCGCTCCGGCGTGATCACCCTGGAGGTCGCGAAGCAATTGCTGGCGAGCGGCAGGCAGGTCGATCTGGTCATGCTGATCGACTGCTGGGCGCCCGGCTACTTCCTGCGGCTGCCCTATGGCGCACGCCTGTGGTTCCGCCTGAAGCGCGCCGGCCGCTTCGCCCGGCGCTTCTGGCAGGGCGGCCCACGCAGCTTCGTGACGCGCATGTCGTTCTGGCTGCAATCGACAGCCGCCGTCCGGCAGGCGAAGCGGCTGATCTTCTGGCGCCCGGCCGAGGAGGCTGCCGACGAGGCCGATTTCTGGCGGACGACCGACGAGCTCGAGGCCCTGGTCCAGCGCTACGCGCTGCCGAACTATGACGGGCGCGTGCTGATCTTCCGGAGCGGCGCGATCCCGGCCGGCTGGCCCCCGGATGCGACCCTGGGCTGGGCTGGCCATCTCGCGCCGGGCACGCCCTGCTTCTCGGTCGACGGCGAAGGCCATGAAGGCGCGTTCTCCGAAGCCGGCTCGCGAACCATGGCCGAGCGGATTCTCGAGGCCACGGGGCAGAGCCGAGCATGATCCGGGAACCTTGCGCCGGCGCAACTAAGGCCGGGCCATCCAGACCGGCGACCAGCCGCGATGGCGCGCCGCCAGCGTGCCGCAATAGCCGGGCGCCGGCTCCAGATCGGCGAGCTGCCAGAGATCGGCCTCGGCCGGGTCGGATTCCACCGCCAGGAGCCGTGCCCGGAACGGATCGAGCGAGACTTCGAAGCTCGATGGCGAGCCGTTGAGGCCTACCCCAATCGCCTTCAGGCACGCTTCCTTGCGCGTCCAGCAGCGGATGAAGGATTCCTCGCGCAGCTCGGGCGTCAGCGCGGCGAGCATGGCAAACTCCCGCGGGGCGAGACAGCCGGCGAGAAGATCGGCCGAGACCGGCCGAATCCGTTCGATATCGACGCCGACCGGCATGCCCTGTGTAACCGCAACGATCGCGAGCTCGCCCGAATGGCTGAGATTGAACGCGATCGGGCGCCCGCTGTACTCGTTCACGAGGAAGGGCTTGCCGAACGCCGTCTCGCCAAAGCGGAGCCGAGGCGGCGGAATCGGGACATAGAGCGCCAGGACGCGCCGCAGCCAGTTGCGCGCCACGATGAAGGCGACCCGCGCCTTCGTGTCATGGAAGCGGTCGGCGCGGGCGCGCTCCTCATCCGACAGGATCCCGCGTCGCTCGGCCGCCTCCATCACGGGCAGATCGACACGGCAGCACCAGAGGTGCACCTGGGAGGGCGGCAGCGCCATCATCGCGATGCCACCGTCACCGTGCGGCCGCGTGCCGGCGCGGCCGGCTGGCTCGCCAGCAAGCCCGGGACGCGCAGGGCGAGCATCACCAGGACGACGAGGGCGGCGAGCTCGGACAGGAGGGTCACCGCGATCAGTCCGGCCACGCCGAAGGCCGCCGCGGCCGGATAGACCGCCAGCAGGCTGAAGCAACCTCCGACGAGCGAGGCGACGAAGACTGGCCGCGTGCGCTCCAGCGCCCGGAAGGCGCAGCCGAGGACGAGGCTCGTCAGTGCCATCGGGAAGGCGAAGGCATACCAGATGATCACCCAGTCGAATTCGAGTATCTCGCCGCCATAGAGCCGGTGCAGCAACCAGGGGCCGAACAGGCCGAGGCCGAGAACCGTCACGGCCCCGACGAGGCCGGCGAACAGCATGGCGCGACGGAGAGTCCGGTGGAGCCCCGGCATGCCGCCCTCGGCAAACGCCTTCCCGGCCAGAGGCGGAACGATGTTCTCCAGCGCCTCGCGCACCACGTTGAGCACGGCGAGCAGGCTCTGCGCCGCCCGCAGCGCGCCGAGCACTTTCGGCCCGAACAGGCCCGCCGTCACCAGGAGCCCGCTATAGCTCAGCACCCATTGCACCGAGCCGGTGAGGACGAGCCAGCGCGCCGAGCGCCATTGCCGCCGGGTGACGCTGGCCAGAACCTGCCTGCGCCACAGCAGCGGGCCGGACATGCCAAGGCCACAGAGCGTCGAGACCGCAGCGGCGGCGGCGACGGCCCAAAGCGCAGTCGCGACGCCAATCATTCCGGCCTGCCAGAGGGCCGCGAGCGCGCCGAGCTTGAGGGCCTGGTTGATCGCGTCGATCAGCAGGATTCCGGCCGGCCGACGCCGGGCAAACAGATAGCGCCGCAGGAAGTCCTGCGTCAGATAGGAGGCTGCGGCCATCGCGCCCGGCAGCGCGGCATCGGCCAGCGTCGAGTCCGAGCCTGCGACGAATGTCAAGGCAGCGAAGATCGCGCCGCTGGCGACGACGACGTAGCCGGCCTGATGCAGGAAGACGATCGTGTAATAGGCCTCGGCCTCAGCCCCCTGCTCCTTCGTGCCAATGCTCATCATCGGGCTGACGATCAGGCCGAGCTGCAGGCTCATCGCGAGATAGAGCGCGAGCCAGACCATGGTGTAGATGCCGAAGGCTTCGAGCCCGAGCGCGCGGGCGAGCAGGATGGTCGTCAGGAAATTGCAGGCGCTCGACAGGGCCTGGTCGGTGAAGGACAGCGCCGGATCGCGCATGGCGAGGAGCCGCGCCCGCATGGTCTCGGACAGCTTGCCGGGCCTGCGCTGATCCGAGACGGCACGGCCCGGCTCGCGCCGCGCCCGGCCGAAATGCCCACCCATCTTGCCCGCGCTGAACGTCATCGGGTCTCCATCGACGATTACCCGGCCGCATCTTCTCGGGTGAAGTCTAGCGTCGCCCTCTTCCTAACGGCGCTGGGCATAGGGACTGCCCAGAAGGAACGTGGGCCAGCCGCCTCGCCGGCATGGCTACCTCGGATGCCCAGCCTGCTTGGGACCAGCCGGAGGTTACGCTCCTCCCGCAACGGCAGTCGCCACGCAGAGCGAGGGTGGACCGTGAATGGAATGCCACGAGCACCGGCCCGCACCGCGGCCGACCGGCGAGCGACGGATCGCTATTTGCCGATCCTGGCGCTCGGCTTTGCCGGCTATGTCGTCTTGGGCAAGAGCTTCGCCTATCTCGGCGTGCCGCCGCTCTTCGTCGGCGAGATGCTGTTCGCGCTCGGCCTGCTCGCCTTCCTCGCCTCGGGCAGCACAACGGCGCTGCTCACAACCGTGCCGGCCCTCAGCGCGGCCCTGCTGATGGGCTGGGTGCTGCTGCGGACGCTGCAGGGCATCGGCCCCTACGGTGTCGACGCGCTGCGCGACGGAGCGGTCGCGCTCTATGGCGGCTTCGCCTTCATCGTCGCGGCGCTGCTGGTGGAGCGCCCGATCCGCATCGCCCAGATCATGGGCTATTTCCGGATCCATGTGCGGGTGCTGATCCCGATCGCGATCGTCCTCTATTTGATCGCGCGCTTCTTCTTCGCCTCGATCCCGAAGCTGCCCGGCCAGAATGTCGAGATCATCTCGGTGCGCTCCGGCGAACTCGCCGCGCATCTCTGCGGTGCGCTCGTGCTCGTCCTGGTGGGGCTGTGCAAGGTCAGCCGGAGCTGGGTCGTCGTCGCGCTCGGCGCGGCCCTGCTCATCGCCAGCCAAAGCCGCGGCGGCATGCTGGCCCTGCTGCTCCCCCTGGTTCTGGCGATGATCCTGACCGGCCAGATCGGCCGCCTCGCCACCATCGCCGCCGCCCTCACGGTCGTGATGCTCCTGGCCGCCGCCGCCGATCTCGAGATCGACCTGCCGCGCGGCGAACGGCCGATCAGCGCGGCCGCCGTGGTCGAGAACCTCGCCAGCGTCGCCGGATCGAGCGAGGCCAACAATCTCGACGGGACCAAGCAATGGCGGCTGGGCTGGTGGCAGGCGATCCGCAACTACACCGTCCACGGCCCCTATTTCTGGACCGGCAAGGGCTTCGGCATGAACCTGGCCGAGGCGGACGGCTTCGTCGTCGGCCTCGAACGTGGCGGGCCGACGGTGCGCAGCCCCCATAGCGTGCACATGACCTACCTCGCCCGGAGCGGCGTGCCCGGCCTCGCCCTCTGGCTCCTGACCATCGGCAGCTGGACGCTCGCACTGCTGCGGGCCGCCCATCTCGCCTGGCGGCGCGGCGATCTCGACTGGGCACGCTACTTCGTCTTCCTGGTCTGCTACCTCGCCTCGATCGTCATCGACGCCTCCTTCGACGTCGCGCTCGAAGGGCCGATGCTCGGCATCCCCTTCTGGATCCTGTTCGGGATCGGCTTCGGCTCGCTGATGGTCTATCGCGCCTGGCATGTCGTCGAGCCGCCTGTTCGCCTCGGCGGTGCGGCGCGCAAGGGAGCCCAGATCGCTGGCGCAATCCTCCTTGGCGCAGTGGCGCTGCTCGGCAGCCCTCCCTCCGAGGCCGCCGAAAGCGCCCCCTGCCCGCCCGGTTCCATTCCGGTGCCGGTCGGCGTGCCCATCCAGCCCCTCGTCGACAAGGCCCCGCAGGGAGCGGCCTTCTGCATCGCAGCCGGCCTCCATCGCGCCCAGATGATCGTCCCCAAGGACCGGCAAACCTTCATCGGCCAGCCCGGCGCCGTCCTGAACGGCGCCGAACTGATCACCGATATCAGCCGGAAGGACGCCTTCTGGGTGACCGCCATGCCTCAGTTCGGGGTCAAGCCGTTCGGCTCCTGCCTGGCCCAGCGGGCGCGCTGCAACGATCCGCGGCGCTTCTTCCTCGATGGCCAGCCTCTGGAGCCGGTCTCCGACCGGGCCGAGCTGCAGCCGGGACGCGTCTACTCCGATGCCGCGACAGGGCTGAGCTATCTCGCGGACGACCCGCGCGGCCGGACCCTGGAGCGGACGCGCGTACTCTATGCGTTCAACAATCGGGGTGCGCGCGGCGTCACCGTCAAGGGCCTGATCGTCGAGAAATATGCGACACCCGCCCAGCAGGGTGCGATCTTCGGCGACGAGAACGCACGCGCTACCGACTGGCTGATCGAGGACAACGAGGTCCGCTTCAACAGCGGCGCGGGCATCGCGACCGGCGAGAGGAGCGTCGTGCGCCGCAACAAGGTGCATCACAACGGCCAGCTCGGGATCTCGCCCAATGGCAGCGATGTCGTGATCGAAGACAACGAGATCTACGAGAACAACATCTACGGCTTCGACGCTGCCTGGGAGGCCGGCGGCGTCAAGGCAGGCAAGGTCGAGCGCCTGACACTGCGCGGCAACCATGTGCACGACAATTACGGCTCGGGGCTCTGGTGCGATGTCGATTGCCGCAACGTCCTGTTCGAGAACAATCTCGTCGAGCGCAATGCGGATGCCGGCATCTTCTACGAGATCAGCTTCGACGCCATCATCCGCAACAATACGGTGCGCCTGAACGGGACCGGACGCGGCGGCCAGCAGGGCAGCGCCTGGATCTGGGGCGCCGGCATCCAGATCGCGGCCTCCGAAGGCGTGAGCGTCTACGGCAACACGGTCACCGTGGCCCCGGGCGGCACCGGCATCGTCATCGTCGACCAGGGTCGCGAGCGGCTCGATCAATCCAGGCGGAAGGACGGCCAAAAGAAGCTGTTCTACCTGACGGCGCGGAACTCCGTGCACGACAACGAAGTCGTCTACGACGGAGACGCCGGGCTCTCCGGCGGAGCGAGCGACGTGCCCGACTCCAATCCCAATTTCCGGATCATCGAAACGGGCGGAAACCGGTTCGACCGCAACACCTATGTGCTGCGCCGACCGACCGAGGCCCCGCTGTTCATCTGGGGCGGAGAGCCGGTCTCCTACGAACGCTTCCGCGATCTCGGTCAGGAAGCGAACGGCCGGATCATCCGGGCCGATCAGGGTCCGCCTGCCCAGAACGGCTTAGTCCAGAAGCCCTAGCGTTCAGTCGTCGGACCGGGCTGCCGACTGCGCGCCCAACGTTAGGATCGCGCTCGGGAACCGATAGATCATCGCGAGGCGAAGAGCTCATGAACATGATTCCGCGCTCGTTCCGCCGCTCGCAATTCCGCGAGGAACGCTTCAAGACCTATGTCCGCCCGATCATCGATGCCGTGATCAAGGCACGGGGATCGTGCCGCATCCTCGATCTGGGCGGAGACGCCGATTACTGGCAGTTCGACCTGCCGCCTTCGGGGGTGGAGATCTGGCTCCTGAACATCGAGGCCAAGCCGCCCTCGCCCGATCCGCGCTTTCACGTCGTCCAGGGCGATGCGCGCGACGTCAATGCGTTCGGCGACGGGAGCTTCGACTTCGTCCACTCCAATTCGCTGATCGAGCATGTCGGGCGCTGGGCCGACATGAAGCGCGTCGCGGCCGAGATCAGGCGGCTGGCGCCGGCCTACTATGTGCAGACGCCGAACTTCTGGTTCCCGCTCGATCCGCATAGCAATGCGCCGATCATGCACTGGCTGCCGCAGCCGCTGCAGCGGCGGATGGTGTCGAGCAAGGCCCGCGGCTTCTACGCGAAGGCAGCCTCCCTCGACCAGGCGATGCAGATCGTCGAAGGCACCACGATGCTCGACCGCGCCCAGCTCGCCGAGCTCTTTCCGGACGCGGAGATCCTGACCGAGAACGTCCTGTTCCTGCCGAAGTCGCTGATCGCCATCAGGGCGCCCAAGACGTGAGAGAGGCGGAAAACCTGCGGCCGGATTTCGCCTTCCTGGCCCTGGCCAAGGACTGCGCCGCCACGATCCCACGTTTTCTGGAGCTGCTGCGAGCGCTGAGGCGCAGCGGCTCGAGCGTCGTCGCATTCGTCGGCGAGAACGGCTCGCGGGACGGAACGCACGAGCTGCTCCAGCAGGCCCAGTCGCAGGGAGAGATCAGCCTCGTCCCCACCGCATTCATGGCGGGCGAGCCGGAGCGGCTCAGGCGGATGGCGCTCGGCCGGGAACGGCTCAAGAGCGAACTCGAAGCCTCGGGCCTCGCTCCCCGCTTCGTCTGCGTACTCGACATCGACAATGTCATCGCCGCGCCGCCCACGGTCCCGGCGCTGCTCGCCGCGGCTGCGAAACTCGATCGACCGGGCATCTTCGGGGTGTCGGCGAGCTCGCGCCCGCACTATTACGATCTCCTGGCCTACGAAGACGAGCAGCGATCCTTCGTGACGTTGCTTGACGAGCTTGCGATCAGTCGGTCGGGCATCGTGAAGTACTACCGTTTCTTCCGTTCACGGATCTACCCGCACCAGCGGGCCCTCACCTCCGATCGTGAGATCAGCTGCGCCTCGACCTTCAACGGCCTGTGCCTCTACCGCGCCGACCTTTATCGCCTCGGCAGCTATCTTGAGGCCGGCCCCGCCATCTGCGAGCATCTCGTCTTCAACCGCCGCCTCGCCGCCTTGACTGGAGGGGCGATGCTGATCGATCCCGGCCTGGTGCTGCGCACGCCGTCCGATCACGCCGAGCAGAGCTTCCTGCCCTTCGCCTGGAAGCGATTTCGCAAGCTGATCTCGCTGAAGTTGCACCGGCACGTTCACCGGCCGAATCTTCTCGCCAAGTGAACGCCGGAAGCGAGCTGCAATCGACATCTTGACGGATGTGAACCATTGTCAACAATGACCTTAGGTCATGCCTAGATTTTTGCCACTCCATGACTTCGCATCGAAGGCTCACGGGATCGGGAGCCGCGATCACGAATTTCTTACCTTGAGGATTTCCCGCCGCCGGTTGCCCAACCGCGGGAGGTCAACCCGCAGTTCCTGAATAACAAACAACCGTTGCAATTTAACGCAACACTATCACAGCGTAAAAAACGCAACTTTTAACCATAATAGACATTCGCTAATATTTTGAATCTTTATCTAAAATTTAGATCTATAATTAAGATGAATTTTTTCCGGAAAATTCTTCAAACTACATACGCAAGACGCGCTCTAAAGGCTCACTCCTAAGCTCAGATCAATACCCGATATGCAACTTACGTTAGAATTCGTGTCTCCCGCAAGCCTTTTTGGACGCCACCGCTCATAATCAAGCAGACAAGTCGTGATAATGTGCTATTATCACAGGGTAGATGTGGACTGTAAGCGGGAGGTCACGTTCGCTCCTCCCTATAACCGCCTTGCTCCTGCCGAGCCTGCAGCTGTTTTTCTTGCATGCTTGACATAGCGATCGGGGAGGTTTCGAGAATGGCCGACATTGCCTGGAAGGCACAAAAAAAGACAGTTTTTTTGCTCATACTTTAACTGAGACCCACGCGAGACTTAAAACTCTCAATGCTGGGACGGTTTTATTATCTATCCTGAAACAAAAAATCTCTACAATAAACGCCTTTGGATTCAGATTTTTATGATCTGAAGCAAACAACTCATTCAACGACAAGAACACACTCACTCACGCCAGACGATCGCTCGGAGCAATCACCGGGAGATGAAATTTCGTTCAAGCAATGAATGATCTGCGTACAGGCTGCCATTGACCTGCCTTTGCCTAAGGTAATGGTCAATTCAAGGAGTTGAACCAGCGTGAATCCGTCCATAGCCGACACCTCGCCGAATATCGGCGCACTCGATATCGACTTCGACCATCATGGTCTTTTCAACACCCTGGTCGCCGACCTGGCTGAACTGCTGGAAAGCATCGCAGGGGTCGAGGACGCGTGCGCCTATGTCAGCGGCATCGCCGCGCGCTTGGGCACGGATATCGAGAAGCAGTACAAAGTGGCACTGGGCGTCCAGCATCTCAGTCGCGATCAGTTGATTGAAGTCCTGATCGATCTGAATAATCGCGCTGGCGGGGCCTTCTCCGTCATCGAGCGCGACGAAGACCGGGTCGTGTTCAGCAACTGCTCGTGCCCGCTCGGGCGGGCGGCGGCGAACCATCCTTCACTCTGCATGGTGACATCGAACATCTTCGGGCGCCTGAGCGCCAACGCGGTCGGGTACGCCGCAGTCGACCTGGAGGAGACGATCGCCAGGGGCGCGGCCCAATGCCGCGTGGTTCTGCATCTGAAGCGTACGGAACCAGGTCCGGAGACGAGGGAATATTTCCGAGATGATGCATCTGCAGCTTCGGCATGAGCCGGATCTAGAGACCTATCTCGAGCCATCGATCATCGCCTTGAGCGATGGCAGCATCCGTGCGCTCAACCGCGCCGCAAGCCAGTTGCTCGCCCCCGGGCACGCGGACGCATCGCTGCTCGATCTCTGCACGAGCCGGGTCGAGGCCTTGCAGAGCTATCTTCTTGCCTGCTCGGGCTCGCGCCAGCCCTTGATCGAGAGGGTCGGCTTCGACGGCTCCCATGGCGCAAGCGATTATCGCTGCTTCGGCAATGTCCTGGTCCCGCGGCGCAAGAACCAGCCGGCAACGCTGCTGCTACGCCTGTTCCCCCTGCTCGACGCACGGTTCTCGGCCGCGGCGGAGCGGATGAGGCGCCTGACCGCCGAGCGGCAGCGTCGCCTTGCCATGCAGCAATTCGACGAGTTGCGCTGCGACCGCGTCCGGCTGGTCGAGCAATACTGCTTCGTCGCCGAAGCACTGCGTGTCGTGGAGGCACGAACGCACCAGCTCCAGGATGAGCTCAACCATATCCGAGCCGACGAGCGCGAACGTATCGCGCGGGACCTGCACGACCACGCCGGGCAAGAGATGGCCCAGGTGCTCGCGGAGCTGAGAGTTTTGCAGGAGAGCACGAAAGGATTGGCGAGAAAGCGCCTCGACGAAATCGTCGCGCATGTCGCCGGGGTCGGGCGCAAGATCCACCACGCCGTCGTCAGTGGCCGGCCACGTGTCGTCGAAGAGCTCGGCTTCAGGCGAGCCATCGAAACCATGGCGGTCTCGTTCGCAGCGGACGGGCGGATCGATCTCTCCTTCCGGAAGAAGGGGACCGAGCCCGAACGAATGCCGCCCGCTGTCGAGGACGCGCTCTATCGTGTGGCGCAGGAAGCACTGACGAACGCTCTCAAGCACGCGCTCGGTGCACGCAAGCTCGACGTCACGCTGGACTTCGCGGCCACGTCGGTCTCGCTCACGATCGCCGACGACGGCATCGGCCTCTCATCCGAGGCCGGGCAGGCGGGAAGCGGCCCCTGCCCCGGCATCGGCCTTCACGGCATGCGCCAACGCATGGACGATGTCGGCGGGACGCTGGACATCCGACCTCGCTGCGGCAAGGGCACGATCGTCAGCGCGACGGCCCCCCTGAGCAACGCATCGCCGCGGAGCGTTCCCTCGTGACGGCGCGGATCATCCTGGTCGACGATCACCCGGTCGTGCTGGCGGGGCTCAAGGCCCTGGTGCTCGGCCTGCCGGATTTCGACCTGGTAGGGCTGGCGAGCTGCGCGGCGGAAGCGCTCGTGCTCGTCCGTGGCCAGCGCCCCGACGTCGCCATCTTCGACATGGGGCTTCCTGGCATGAGCGGCCTGACGCTGGCGGAGCGAGCCCTCGAAGAGCTGCCCGATATCCGCATCGTCATGCTGACCCACTATGAGGAGCCCAGCTACGTCCAGAAGGCGCTCCGGACCGGCATTCGCGGCTATGTCCTCAAGGGGTCGGCCAGCGAGAAGGTGGAGCAGGCGCTGAGGACGGTCCAGAGCGGCGGGGTCTATATCGATTCCGACCTGGAGGATTTCCGCTCGGAATGGATCCGCAAGCTGTGTCCGACGGCCGGCGTGGGCGCGGTGACAGCGAGCGACACCCTGACCTATCGCGAGATGCAGGTCCTGCGCCTGGCTGCAGTCGGCCACTCCAACAAGGAGATCGCCCGGCGTGTCGGCCTCGGCATAAAATCGGTCGAGACCTATCGCTACAGGGCCTGCAAGAAGCTGATGCTGCACTCCCGCCTCGACATCATCAGATACGGCGCCAGCCATGGCTGGATTCTCGACGTCTGACAGCCCTGACTAAGCCATTGGCGCGCTGAACTACTGGAGTGTCTCCTGTGCGGAGTACTCAGCTTGGCGTGACTGGAACAATAATGGCCACACGCCCCGTGACGGCATCTCCGGAAGAGCGTCGCGACTTGCCGGGCCGTTCCCGCTACCAAAGTCCCCGGGGATAGGAGCCTGCGCTCGGGACCCGCCAGTGACGGGCGGAACCCGGCATCACGGTCGCATCTCCCACCGAAAAGGCGACCAGAGCGGCGGCACGACCATGGCAAGGATCCTCGTTGCCGACGAACATGCACTCTACCGCACGGGCCTGCGTACCATCCTGCAGGTCGCCTTGCCGGATGCCGAGCTTCTCGAAGCCGAGGACTTCGACGGCTTGATGCGCAACCTGATGGAGGAACAGCCGATCCATCTCGTGCTGGTCAGCCTCGGCCTGACGGGCTCTACCGATCCGCAGGTCATCTGGGATTTCAAGCGCGCCTCCGCGACGACACGCTATGTCGTCATCTCGAGCAACGGCACCTTCGACCAGGTCCTCCACTACATCGCGGAGGGTTTCCACGGCTTCATCTCGAAGCTGCAGCGGGACGACGAGATCATCGAGGCGGTCCAGGAGGTCCTGGCCGGGCGCCTGGCGGTTCCGCGCGGCCTCACTCCGTTCGGCTCCGCGGCCGAGGCCTACCGTCCCCGCGAGACGCCGCAGCGCCGGCTCGGCTCGCAGCAGGACCCCTTCGGACTGACGCGCCGGCAACGCGATGTCCTGACGCTGCTCGCCGACGGGCTCTCGAACCGGGAGATCGCCCAGGCGCTTCACATCGCGGAACCGACGGCGAAGATCCACGTCTCCGCGCTGATGCGAACGCTCAACGTGCGCAATCGCACCGAGGCGGCCGTACTCGCCAAGGATCTCATGCGCATCCTCAAAACCGACCAGACCAGCTGAAGCGGCTCGCGCCCTCAGCGGCCATGCCCCGGCGTCTTCCTCTACGGCAACCTGAAGACAATCTCCGTACATCCTGCAAGCCTAGCTGGTAAAATTGGACGCTTTGTCGCAGGTCGCATGTAAGGGTTTTCCTGACGGGATCGTATTTTTCCTGACAAGACGACTACATCCGAATGAACTAATTATTAACGATGACATTCGGGGTGCTCGCATCCCTTAGTGTCATCGTGTGGCCGTATCGGATTAGTCACCGCCTGCCTCATCTCGGAATTTCTCAACAGCACAACGGAATATCTCCGCTGATGCGGCCGGGGCGATATGCGCCTCGTCGCTTCCGCCACCCTAGTTTTGTGTCGAGTAAGAGGGAAGTACCGATGTCAGACATCATCGAGACCGCCGTACTGAGCGACAATGCACTTCTTCGGGAGGGCATAACCAAGTTGTTGGATGGCGCCCGGTTCCACGTCAGCCAGAGAACGACCAGTCTCGACCTTCAACGATACGATAGCGGCCAGCAAGCACCTGATCTCTTCATCATCGTGATCGACGACACGTCTTGTTCCATCGTCGGCGACATCAAGCGACAGTTCAAGAGCGCCAAGATCGTCGCGCTCGCCCTGCGCGGCAGTCGGGAGTTGATGCACCGCGCGATGCAGCTCGGTGCGGTCGGCTATCTCGTCGAATCCGTGTCCGCGCAGGATCTCATCACCTCGCTGGAAGTCGTCATCGCCAACGGCGCGGTATTTCCGCCCGAACTTCTGTTGCAACTCTCCGAGGTCGCAGTCGAGCCGCAGCGTCTGCTGCAGGGCGTGCAGCGCCGCGCCGACGGGTCACCGTTCCAAGGGCTTTCGGCCCGCGAGGTCAGCATCCTGGAAGGGCTCATGCTCGGCGAATCCAACAAGGTGATCGCGCGCAAGCTGGAGATCGCCGAGGCTACCGTGAAGGTGCATGTCAAGGCGATCCTGCGGAAGGTCCGGGTCCGGAACCGCACCCAGGCGGCGATGTGGGCCATGCAGAACGCGGTGACCCGGATCCCAGTGGTCGAGGAGCCCGATGCCGTGGAGGACGCGCCGCTGCCGATGATCCCGGCGAGGCCGGACATGGCGATCGCCTCCCGGCATGTCTGACCGAACCGGCCCCAACTGCGGAACCGCGCCAATGATCGTGACCATCGTGACCCCGACGCTGAACGCCGTCGATTATCTCAAGGAATGCATCGAGTCCGCGCGCCGCAATGCGACGCGCGGGATCGAGATCGAGCACGTCATCGTCGATGGCGGCAGCACCGACGGGACCGTCGAGCTCGCCCGGAGCTACGGGCTGAAGGTGATGCAGGGCAAGGACAGCGGCATCTTCGACGCCATCAACAAGGGCTCCTTCAATTCGTCAGGCGAGTTGCTGGGCTTTCTGGGTGCCGACGACGTCATGCTTCCGGGCGCTGCGGCAGCTGTCGTCGACGCCTATCGCAAGAGCCGCCGTCGCTGGGTGGTCGGCGCGATCCGCTGGATCGATTCGAGCGGGCACGGTCTCGGCGGGCTCGCGGCGCCTCCGAACTGGATGACCCCCGCCATGCTCGTCTGTCTGGGCTGGAATCCGATCATGCACATGGCGACCTATTTCTCCCGGACCTTCTTCGAGGAACTGGGCGGGTTCGACATCGCCTATCGCGACGCCGGCGACTACGACATGTTCTGCCGGGCCCTGGCGAAGGAGCCCTATGGCCGGATCGACAAGCCGATCGCCTGCTTCCGGCGGACGGGCGTCAACAACAGCGCCATCCATGGCAGCCGCACCGCCGCCGAATGCGCGAGGATCTATGCGCAGCACGGACCTTCATCGCAGGCGGAGCGCATGTTCTGGCGGGTTCTGCTGAAGGCCTATTTCAACCTCGGCAATCCCGACTGGCTGCTGTCGAAGATGGCGGACACGACGCGCACGACGCTGAAGCTTCAGCCGAAGGCGCATTTCTGATCCGCGTCGCCGAGCACATGCCCTTCGGCAATCGGAGCCCCGGCGGGAAGAGCCTGCCGGGGCTCCGTTTTTTCGAGCGTGGAAACCTCAGCGTACCGTAGGCAGCAGCTCGCGTTTCCCGGGACGAAGCTTCCGGCATGCCTGTGCCGACAGCAGGGCACAGCCGAGAACCGGCCAAAACATGCTGACCAAAGCGACGACAAGAATGTCCTTCGCGGTGAGCCGATCACGCTCGGCTTCGAGAACCGAATTGAGCGCGATCAGGCCCGCAATCACCAAATGCACGGCCGTGAGGATGACGAGGGCGATGACCATCTGAACCGCCTCTCGGCGAATGGTTTCTGCGCCTCACGCTAGCGCCGGCGAACGCCGCGGCAACCAGGCATGGAGTATCCCAACCACCCCTTTGGGATTACCGCATTGGACCGACCGCAGCGGTGGCCTGCCTCACCCGCAAAGGGCGCGGATGATCTTGCCGCTCTTCGGGTCGGTCTCGATCGTGACGCGCTCCTGCCGGAAATCCATCGTCACGCCCTGCCCCGGCCGGATCTGCCGGACCAGTGACGCGCCGGTGAGCTGGCGCGCCTCGTCATCGCTGACGCGGCTCCTGCCCGCCAGGGCCTCGGCCGCGTCGCGCCGGCAGAGGCCCGGCTCGCCGCCGACCTGTGCCTGGCGCGTCTCGCCTTGGCAGGCCGCCAGCGTCAATGTGGTCAGCGTCAGCGTTCCGGCAGCGAGCAGCTTCGCATGGAGCTTCAAAGCAATTCCTTTCCTCGATCGAGCGACGATCACCGCCCGCCCCTAGCGCACAGATTCGGCACAACCAAGGGCGAGCGACCCGTCGGACAGCTACAAGCGCGCTCCGTCCACTCCGGACACCCGATCCTTCTCAGTCGGGGATGCAGGTCTTCTTCACCGCGTCCCAGCTGCCGTCCTGGCAGGGCACGTCGGCGAAGCCCGAGAGCGCCAGAACGGCGAGCAGCGTGGCGAGGCCAACAACCAATCCGGCGACAATCGCAACGACGACCAGGCGTCTCACCGGCCTGCGGTCCAGAGCTCGACGGCATGATCGACGATCTGCCGCATCCCGACGAGGGTTCCCCGGCCCTCGCCAAGCGCCCGCGCAGCGGCCATTCCCGATCGCAGCGCACTCGCTCCGATCGGCAGGAAAGCTGCGCTGTCCATCACGCTCGGGATGTCGAAGGCGACCCATTGCCTTTGCCCGTCGCGCATCAACGGCGCGCCCTCGGCGATCCTCGGCCGGTCGGGCCAGGCCCTGCGCTCGGCAAGGTGCAGGGCGGTGCATCTGTCGAAATCCACGCCGATCAGCAGGATCTTGGCATCGAGGCGATAGAGCACGCCGAGCGGCGAGCCCTCCCCCAGCGGGTCGCCCAGGTCATGACGGCCGATGATCTGTCCGGCGAGCGGACCACGCGCCGCGAACGACGCCGACGGGTGATCGCTGCGCAAGGCGCCGGGCCAGGTGCGGAACAATTCGGCGATGCAGCCCATGTCCCGCGTCGGCGTGGTGCCGGGATCATAGGCCGGCATCGTCTCCCGGATCGTCTGGTGCCATGACGCCGGGACGGGCGGAGCGCCCCAGTTCGCGGGATCGCTGAGGTCCGCCGACTGCGCCGGCATGACGATGGTGCCTTCCGGCCCGACCGCCCGAAGCAGGGCTTCGATCACCGCGACGGGTCCACCATTGACCCAGCCCAGGGAGCTCAGGGACGCGTGAACGAGAACAACGTCGCCGGAACGTATCCCCAACGACAGCAGGTCCCGCGTCAGGCTGTCCGCCGTGATCGGCCTTCCGCCTCTGGCGATCTGCTCTGCTTCGGCCATCCGGCTCCTCCTGGCACCCTTCTCTTGTCCCGAAGCAGCGCGCCAGGCAATGTCAGCGTGAGCGGGTAGAGAGATCAGCGCGGGCGGCTTCTCGCCGCTCGGCTATTCAAGGTCTTGAAGTGCGCCGGGGGCCTTTCAGCCGCACCGTGGACACGGCGCGCTCATAGGCCGGCGCGAACTCAGTCGCCTTGTCCTCGCGGTAGATGCACTCGAAATTATAGGCCTTGCCGCTCACCACCGTGAACACATAGCGCTTGATCTGCGGCCGCTCCTTGGTGAACGGCCATCGCGCATTGCTGAAGACCATGTCGACAGCCGGCTGCCCGAACATCGTGGTCATCGCCGACGATTGCAGCGTGATCGTCGGCCGGACGGCGATCGCCTTCCTAAACTCGTCGGCGATCGCCTCACGCGTCCTTTCGCTGATCTCCGCAAGGCCACCGGGATCACGCGGCCCGAGGAAGGTGATGATCACATCGCCATTGGCCGGCGAGGAAGCCTTGACACCGGTCACATCGCCGGTGCCGTCAGCGAACTGGCGATCCAACCCGAAATTCGACGGATACTGAAAGCTGTAAGCGCCGTCGGCCGCTTCGAAGGTACGGGCCTCCTGAGCGAAACTGGCCGATGGAAAGGCGACGGCAAGCGCCAGAAGCGCGGTTCGGAGTACCAGAGGCATAGGCATCTGGCGCCGTCGTTTACGCCCTCATTCCCACTCGATCGTGCCGGGGGGCTTGCTGGTCACGTCGTAGACGACCCGGTTGATGCCCTTGACCTCGTTGATGATGCGGGTCGCGGTGCGGCCGAGGAAGGCCATGTCGTAGGGGTAGAAATCGGCCGTCATGCCGTCGACCGAGGTCACCGCGCGCAGGGCGCAGACATGGTCGTAGGTGCGATGGTCGCCCATCACGCCGACGGTGCGCACCGGCAGCAGAACGGCAAAGGCCTGCCAGATCACGTCGTAGAGGCCGGCCTTGCGGATCTCATCGAGATAGATCGCATCCGCCTTGCGCAGGATGTCGAGCTTCTCCTTGGTGATCTCGCCGGGACAGCGGATGGCGAGGCCCGGCCCGGGGAAGGGGTGGCGGCCGACGAAGGCCTCGGGCAGGCCGAGCTCGCGGCCGAGCACGCGGACCTCGTCCTTGAACAGCTCGCGCAGCGGCTCGACGAGCTTCATCTTCATGCGCTCGGGCAGGCCGCCGACATTGTGGTGGCTCTTGATCGTCACCGAAGGACCGCCGCTGAAGGAGACGCTCTCGATCACGTCGGGATAGAGCGTGCCCTGGGCGAGGAAATCGGCGCCGCCGAGCTTGGCCGCCTCGGCGTCGAAGACGTCGATGAAGAGCCGGCCGATCGTCTTGCGCTTGGCCTCGGGATCGGCACCGCATTTGGCAAGCTCGGAGAGGAAAAGCTCTTCCGCATCAACATGGACCAGCGGGATATTGTAGTGGTCGCGGAAGAGCGTCACCACCTGCTCGGCCTCGCCGAGGCGCATCAGGCCGTGGTCGACGAAGACGCAGATGAGCTGGTCGCCGATCGCCTCGTGGATCAGCACGGCCGCGACCGCCGAATCGACGCCGCCGGAGAGCCCGCAGATCACCCTGCCGGTGCCGACCTGGTCGCGGATCTTCTTGATCATCTCGGCGCGATAGGCCGACATGCTCCAGTCCGGCTTGCAGCCGCAGATGTCGACGACGAAGTTGCGCAGCAGCTTCGACCCGTCCGGCGTGTGGACCACCTCGGGGTGGAACATGGTCGAATAGAAGCGGCGTTCCTCGTCGCTCGCCACCGCATAGGGCGCGTTCTCCGAGGTCGCCTTGACGGTGAAGCCGGCCGGCAGCTGCGTGACGCGGTCGCCATGGCTCATCCAGACCGGATAACGCCCGCCCTGCTCCCAGACGCCGGCGAACAGGGCCGACGGCGTGACGATCTCGACATCGGCGCGGCCGAATTCGGCGGCATGGCCGCCCTCGACCGTGCCGCCGAGCTGATGGGCCATGGTCTGCTGGCCATAGCAGATGCCGAGCAGCGGCAGCTCCGCCGAGAAGACCTCCTGCGGCGCGCGCGGCGAATTGGCGTCAGGCACCGAGGCCGGACCACCGGAGAAGATCACGCCCTTCGGCTTCAGGCGCTGGAACGCCTCGGAGGCCGACTGGAACGGCGCGATCTCGCAATAGACCCCGATCTCACGGATCCGGCGTGCGATCAGCTGCGTGACCTGGCTGCCGAAGTCGATGATCAGGATGGAGTCGTGAAGGGCGGGGTTCTGGGGCTGGGCGCTCATCGCGCCCGGTTACGCCATCGCGCGCGAGCGCGCAACGGCGCTGAGAGCGGGTCAGGCCGGCACCGCAGGAAGCCTCAGGACGAGACCCGGTCGAGGAAGATCAGCCGCAGCGGCTCGGCCAGCAGGTTGCTGGCCTTGGCCGCGAACGCCTGGAAGTGCGGCGTCGCCTTGTGAAACTCGAGCGCGGCCGCGCTGGTGAAGGCCTCACGCATGTAGAAGGTACCGGGTTCGTCGCGCAGTTCGAACAGCACATAGTCGAGGCAGCCCGGCTCGGATCGCGTCGGTTCGATCAGCGCAAGCAGGCTCTCGCGCAGTGCCTCTCGCTGACCAGCCTTTGCCTTCAGGACTGCGATGGAGATCAAGGTCTCGTCGGTTGTCTGTGTCATGGGCGGCACCTCTGCTGATGAAGATACCGGAGATGTCGGCCCAGCCTGACCGGCGCAAGACGCACAAATCGTGCCCTTAGGGACAGGATTGATACCGCCGTCGCGTTGCGGCCATGGTCAGGCCGGCGCGGCAAGGCAGCTCAGATAGAACCCATCCGTCCCGGTCCGGCGCGGCGAGAGCTGCAGGCCGAAGCGCGTAGCGAAGCGGGCGAGCAGGCCGAAATCGACCTCGCCGGTATCGAGCAGCGAGCGCGTCGCCACTGGCGCGAAGCCGGCATGGCGCGCCAGGAAGGCCTCGACCGCGCCGTCGTTCTCCTCAGGCAGCATCGAGCAGGTGATATAGGCGATGCGTCCGCCCGGCTTAACCAGGCTGGCGGCGCGGCCCAGCACCTGCGCCTGCTCCTTGACACGCTCGGCCAGCGCGCCGGGGCGCACCCGCCATTTCGCATCGGGATTGCGCCGCCAGGTGCCGGAGCCGGTGCAGGGCGCATCGACGAGTACAAGGTCGATCGTGCCGGACAGATCGGCGAGCGCGTCATGGCCGCGGTTCCTGGGCACGCGGACCTCGACATTGCCGGCGCCCGAGCGGGTAAGCCGGTCATGCAGCGGCGCCAGCCGGCGGCTGTCGAGATCGGTGGCGAAGATGCGGCCCTTGCCGCCGAGCACCGCAGCGAGCGCCAGCGTCTTGCCGCCGGCACCGGCGCAGAGGTCGACGACGCTCATGCCGGGCTGGGCGCCGGCGAGCAGGGTCACGAGCTGCGAGCCTTCGTCCTGGATCTCGAACTCGCCGTTGAAGAAGCTCGGCTCGCTCTGCAGCGACGGACCACGGCCATCGGGGCCCGGCAGGAAACGCAGCGCATCGGGTGACCAGGCACCCGGCTCGGGCTGAAGATGGCTGAGCGCGGCACGCAGCTTGGCGCGGTCGGTCTTCAGCCGGTTGGTGCGGATATCGGCCGGCGCCCGGCCCGCCAGGGCCTGCCCTTCCGCGATCGCATCGTCGCCAAAGCCGGCCATGAAGGAGGGCCAGAGCCAGTCCGGCACATCGGCGCGCGCCCAGCCCGGCGCGGCATTGAGGTCGAAGGCCGCAAGCCCCGCGACCTCGAACTCGGTCAGCGGCGCGGGGGCGTGGTTCTGGCCGTTGAAGAGCTCGGCGATCTCCTCGACGCCAAGGCCACGCTGGCTGACCAGCATGCCGAGGACGAGCGCCCGCGGCGTCTCCTCGCCGAGCGCATGGGCGGAGGAGGCACGGCGGCGCAGCGCGTCATAGACCAGCGAAGCGACGGCGGCACGGTCCTTCGAGCCGGCAAAGCGGCGCGACAGCCCCCAATCCTTCAGCGCATCGGCCGCCGGGCGCCGACGCTCGATCAGGTCCGCCAGGACCTCGATGGCGGCGCTGATGCGGGCGGCAGGGGTCATGTGCGGCGGTTCCTGTCACTGCTGTGCATTACGGCTCTCAGGTCCACCGCGATCTGGAACGATTCCGAAGCGCGACGGGACCCTTGACGCCCTCGTCCCACAGGGCGCAAGACGATACAACTCCTTCCGCAACGCCAACCGCCTGGGATCCCTGCAATGACCGCCCTCTCCCGCCTTGCCCTCGCCGGCCTGTTCTGCCTGTCGCTCGCCGCCTGCGCCACCCAGCCGGTCGACACCACGCCGCCGCCGGCCAAGCGCCTGGACGCCAAGACCACGCTCGAAGGCCGCCGCTGAGCGTCCGGGGGCGCCTGCGGCCGCATGACGAGCAAGCGCCTCGACAAGCCCCGATGCTCTCCTTCGCGACGCCCATGACGCCATGGTCGAGGCGCCGCGCAGGGACAAGAAACCTTCACCAGCCTGTCATATCCGCCGAGCAGTTTCGCCGCCTTTCCGCAAGAAGTGAGGATCGGACGAGATGAAGCCCCTGTTGCAGCCGGCGACCATGCTGGCGACCTTTGCCCTTGCACTGGCCGCGCCGGCCCTGGCACAGAGCCCGGCCCCGACGCTCGACGGCAAGCCCGCTTTGATCGTTGGCCATCGCGGCGCCAGCGGCTATCTGCCCGAGCACACGCTCGAAGGCTACAAGCTCGCGATCGAGCAAGGAGCCGACTTCATCGAGCCCGACCTCGTCTCGACCAAGGACGGCCATCTGGTGGTCCGTCACGAGCCGATGATGTCGGGCACCACCGACGTCTCGACCCGGCCGGAATTCGCCGCGCGCAAGACGAGCCGCAAGGTCGACGGTGTCGACACCAACGACTGGTTCGCCTCCGACTTCACCCTGGCCGAGCTCAAGACGCTGCGCGCCAAGCAGGCGTTCCCGGAGCGCGACCAGTCGCATAACGGCAAATACGAAATCCCGACGCTGCAGCAGGTCATCGACCTCGCCAAGGCGGAGAGCACCCGCACCGGCCGCACCATCGGCATCTATCCGGAGATCAAGCACTCGACCTATCACTCGGCCATGGGCCTGGCGATCGAGGACAAGCTGCTCGACCAGTTGAAGGCCGCCGGCTGGAGCGAGAAGACCTCGCCGGTGATCATCCAGAGCTTCGAGACCGCCAACCTCAAATATCTGCGCGGCAAGACGCAGCTGCGCCTGATCCAGCTCGTCGATGCCGACGATGTCGACAAGGATGGCGGCATCGTCCTCGCCGCGCCGTTCGACAAGCCCTACGACTTCGTCGTCACCGGCGACAAGCGCAGCTTCAAGGACCTCGTCAGCGCCGAGGGGCTGAAGGAGGTCAAGACCTATGCCGACGGCATCGGCCCCTGGAAGCCCTATCTGATGCCGGCCAAGCAGATGGTCGGCGACGACGGCAAACCGCGCGATCTCAACGGCGACGGCGCGATCGACGAGCGCGACCGCGTGCTGCTGCCGCCGACCGATGTGGTGAAGAACGCCCATGCGGTCGGGCTCTTCGTCCATACCTGGACCTTCCGCAGCGAGCCCAAGCGCCTCGCCTCCGACTTCAAGGGCGACCCGGCGGCCGAGTACAAGGCCTATCTGGCGCTGGGCATCGACGGGCTGTTCTCGGACTTCCCCGACCAGGCCGTGAAGGCGCGCAACGCCAAGTAACCGCCGGCAAACAAAACAAGACCGCCGCACCGACTGGGTGCGGCGGTCTCGTTTACGCTACGCAACTCAACTCGACTTAATCACAGACCCGCACGGTGCGGCGCACCTCCCCACGCGGGGTTTCACGAATCCGCGTCTCGGTGCGGCAATCGCGCTCGGCGCGATAAGCCCGGCGCCGCTCCCAGCGATCACGCTCGCGCCAGCGATCCTCGCGGTCCATCGCGCGCTGATGCGGCGTACGCGGATCGATCCTGACGCCGCCCGGCCCGATATCGACGGACTGCGCGAAGGCACTGGAGCCAGCGAGCAGCAGGCCGGCGGCAAGGGTCGATGCTAGCAATTTCATCGGCTTTTCCTCCTGTGTTGGGAAAAGCAACGATGCGCGCCGACAAAGGTTCCCTTCCGTGAGCATCCGGAGGCCAGGCAAGAGAAAACCCGGCATCCGTAGGTGCCGGGTCGAAAGCCGGATGTCGGCTGGCTCAATCGCAGACGCGGGTGGTGCGGCGGACTTCTCCGCGGGGTGTATCATAGACCCGCGTCACGGTGCGGCAGCGGCGCTCGTCACGCCAGGCGCGGCGGCGCTCCATCTCGCGGCGACGCTCCCAGCGGTCGCGCTCGCGCATGCGTTCCTCATGCCGGATCTCGCGATCGACGGCGCGCTGGTGCGGCGTGCGCGGATCGACCGAGATGCCACCGGGACCGATATTGATCGACTGGGCATAGGCGGTGCCGCTCGCCAGCAGTGTCGCCACCAAAGCGGGAATCAGGCGCTTCATGAATCATCCTTCCGATACAAACGAATCGAAGAGATTCGTGAACTGGAAGGGTTAAGAGCCTCTAACTCCACCGCGATCTTCCGTCTGGCGGGCAAAGGCAGCGGCCCGGATCGGCGACGCCCAAGACGCAAACGGCGCCACTGAGGGCGCCGCCGCGATGACATTCCAGGCCTGCCGGATCAGTGCAGGATCTGGCTGAGGAAGAGCTTGGTGCGCTCGTGCTGCGGGTTCTTGAAGAACTCGTTGGGCTCGTTCATCTCGACGATCTGGCCTGCGTCCATGAAGATGACGCGGTCGGCGACCTGGCGGGCAAAACCCATCTCGTGGGTGACGCAGAGCATGGTCATGCCTTCGTCGGCGAGCGAGACCATGGTGTCGAGCACCTCCTTGACCATCTCCGGGTCAAGCGCCGAAGTCGGCTCGTCGAACAGCATGATCTTCGGGCTCATGCACAGCGAGCGGGCGATGGCGACGCGCTGCTGCTGGCCGCCCGAGAGCTGGCCAGGATACTTCGTCGCCTGCTCGGGGATCTTGACGCGCTTGAGATAGTGCATCGCGATCTCCTCGGCGTCCTTCTTGGGCATCTTCCTCACCCAGATCGGCGCCAGCGTCAGGTTCTCCAGGATCGTCAGATGCGGGAACAGGTTAAAGTGCTGGAAAACCATGCCGACGTCGCGGCGGATCTCGTCGATCTTCTTGAGATCGTTGGTGAGCTCGGTGCCGTCGACGATGATCTGGCCCTTCTGATGCTCTTCCAGCCGGTTGATGCAGCGGATCATCGTCGACTTGCCCGAACCGGACGGTCCGCAGATGACGAGCTTCTCACCACGCGAGACCTTGAGGTTCACGTCGCGCAGCACGTGGAACTCGCCATACCACTTGTTGACGCCGATCATCTCGACCGCCGTCGCGGTGTTCAGCGCAGTCTGCTTCAGGGCCGCCGGACGCGAGCTGGTGGTTTGTGCCATGGACATCGTTTTATCCCCTCAACGCTTCTGGCCGGCGGCAAGCCGCTTCTCGACCGCGATCGAGTAGCGCGACATGCCCCAGCAACACAGGAAATAGAAAATCGCGGCGAATGCATAGCCCGTCGAGCGGGTGGTCGGTGTCGCCCAGGTCGGATCGACCAGGGTCGCCTCGATGGTGCGCAGGAAGTCGAAGATGCCGACGATGGTGACCAGCGTCGTATCCTTGAACAGCCCGATGAAGGTGTTGACGATGCCCGGGATCACGATCCGCAGCGCCTGCGGCAGGATGATCAGCCGCATCATGCTCCAGTAGCCGAGGCCGAGCGACATCGCGCCCTCGTACTGGCCCTTGGGCATCGCCTGCAGGCCGCCGCGCACAACCTCCGCCATATAGGCGGCGGCGAAGAGCGCGACACCAACCAGCGGCCGCAGCAGCCGGTCCGGCGACCATTCCTGCGGCACGAACAGCGGCAGCATGGTGTTGGCCATGAACAGCACGGTGATCAGCGGCACGCCGCGGACGAACTCGATGAAGATCACCGAGAGCAGCTGGATGATCGGCAGCTTGGAACGCCGGCCGAGCGCCAGAACCACGCCGAGCGGCAGCGAGAAGACGATGCCGACCGCCGCGATCAGGAAGGTCACGGTCATGCCGCCCCAGAGGCCGGTGTCGACCCGCGGCAGGCCAGGGCTGCTCGCCAGCACGCCCAGGAGACCGAAGACGACGAGCGCGAACAGCACGAGCTGTTTCGGCCCGAAGAAGCGCTTCCAGATGGGCAGTTGCTGGACCACGCCGACAGCGGCCCCGCCGATGTAGAACTGGACAAGCTGCGGCACGAAGGAGAGCACGACGTAGAGCGCGGCGAGCGCCAGCGTCACCGTCATGCAGATGCCGAGGAAGCGCTCGGCACCGGCGCCGCCAAGCAACAGCACATAGGCCGAGATCGGCAGCAGCACGAAGAAGAAGAAGATGCCGAGCTTCTTCTTCGGCGCATTCGTCCACAGCAGCCAGGCCACGCCGAGCGCGAACATGGCGAAGACGACGTTCACGCGCCAGCGCTGCGGGATCGGATAGGAACCGTAGATGAAGTACTGGAAGCGGTCGGCGATATAGGCCCAGCAGGCACCGACCGGCCGGCCGACCTTTTCGGCCAGGCAGGCGTCGCGATTGGTGCCGGACCAGACCGCATCAAGGAAATAGAACCTGACGACCCCCGGTACCGTGTCGACGACGAGATAGAGGCAGAGCAGGGTCAGCGCGATGTTGAGCGGGCTGGAGAGCAGATGCTGCCTGATCCAGGCGAGCGGCCCGGCGACGGAGAGCGGCGCCGGCTGCTGCTCCAGCGTTTCCTTGCGGACGAAGGCGAAAGGAGCCATTTCGGTGGTTGCGTCGGTCATCGGGGCGCCCTCACCGTTCCACCAGCGCCATGCGCTTGTTGTAGATGTTCATGAACAGAGACGTGACCAGCGAGATGGTCAGATAGACCGCCATGGTGATGGCGACGACCTCGACCGCCTGGCCGGTCTGGTTCAGCACCGTGCCGGTGAAGACCTGGACGAGATCGGGATAGCCGATCGCGACCGCCAGCGAGGAGTTCTTGGTCAGGTTGAGATAGTTCGAGGTCAGCGGCGGGATGATCACCCGCATCGCTTGCGGGATGACCACGAGCTTCAACGTCGGCCCCGCCCTGAGACCGAGCGCATGCGCAGCCTCCGTCTGCCCCTTCGAGACGGCGAGGATGCCGGCGCGCACCACCTCGGCGATGAAGCCGGCGGTATAGGTGGTCAGGCCGATCAGCAGCGCGACGAATTCGGGGAAGATCTGGATGCCGCCGCGCAGGTTGAAGCCGGCGAGCTCGGGATAGACGAAGGTGATCGGCCGGCCGGTGGCGAAGTAGACCAGCGTCGGCAGGACGACGATCAGGCCGAGGGCGACCAGGCCGATCGGATATTGCTTGCCGGTCGCGGCCTGCTGCTTGCGGGCCCAGGAGCGGAAGACGAAGGTCGCGACGAGGCCGATCAGGAACGCCCAGATGATCAGGCTGCCGCCGGGGCCGAATTGCGGGTCGGGAATATAGAGGCCGCGGTTGTTCAGCAGGGCGCCGGCCGGCAGGACGATCGACTGGCGCGGATTGGGAAGCGGCTTCAGTACCGCATTGTACCAGAAGAACAATTGCAGCAGCAGCGGGATGTTCCGGATGACCTCGACATAGATCATCGCGATCTTCGATACGATCCAGTTGCTCGACAGCCGGGCGACGCCGACGAAGAAGCCGAGGAAGGTCGCGAGCACGATGCCGATCGAGGCGACGAGCAACGTGTTCAGCAAGCCGACCCAGAAGGCGCGGCCATAGGTGCCGGTCGAGGCGTCGTAGGGGATCAGCTTCTGGTTGATGTCGAAGCCGGAGGCATTGTGCCAGAACCCGAAACCGGAGGCGATCTTCTGCGCCCTGAGGTTCTCGATCGCGTTCGAGGCGGCGGACCAGATCAGAAAGCCCACCACGGCGAGCAGCAGGAACTGGTAGACATAGCCCCGGATCTTCGGGTCGTAGAGCAGCGAGGCCTTGCCCGGCTTGATCTCTGCGGAAGTGGTCGACACGTCTGACGCCCTTTTCGAGTGTTGGCGACCGCGGGTCCGGCAGTGCCCTCTGCGGATCACTGCCGGCCGGTATTCTTATCCGGTTCGCCGGAACAAGACAGCTTCAATGGACGACGCGCGGGGGAGCCGCGCCCCGGCGGTTCTCAGCGGATCGGCGGCGCGTATTGCAGCCCGCCATTGTTCCACAGCGCGTTCTGGCCACGGGCGATCTTGAGCAGCGACTGCTGGCCGAGATTGCGCTCGAAGCTCTCGCCGTAATTGCCGACGGCCTTGACGATGCGATAGGCCCAGTCGTTGTCGAGCCCGAGCGCCTGGCCGAAGGTGCCTTCCTTGCCGAGCAGGCGGCGCACGTCGGGATTCTCCGATTTCAGCATCTCGTCGACATTGGCCTGGGTCACGCCGAGCTCTTCGGCCGTCAGCTGGGCGTAGTGGACCCAGCTGACGATATCCAGCCACTGGTCGTCGCCATGGCGCACGATATAGCCGAGCGGCTCCTTCGAGATCGTCTCCGGCAGGACGAGGTGGTCGTCCGGCGTCTTGAAGCGCATGCGCTCGGAGTAGAGGACGGACTGGTCGGTGGTGAAGGCGTCACAGCGGCCGCTCTCATAGGCCTCGGTCGCCTCGTTGTTGGTGGCGAAGGTCACCGGCTCGAACTTCATGTTGTTCTTGCGGAAATAATCCGCGGTGTTGAGCTCGGTCGTGGTGCCCTGCTGGATGCAGATCGAGGCGCCGCTGAGTTCCTTCGCCGACTTGATGCCGGTTGCCTTCTTCACCATGAAGCCCTGGCCGTCATAGTAGTAGACAGGCCGGAAGTTCAGGCCGAGCTGCGTGTCGCGGCTCATGGTCCAGGTCGTCGTCGCCGCGATGAAATCGCTCTCTCCCGTCTGCAGCGCGGTGAAGCGATCCTTCGAGGACAGCGAAACGAACTTGACCTTGCCGGCGTCCTTCAGGACCGCAGCCGCCACCGCCTGGCAGAAGTCGATGTTCATGCCACGCCAGGTACCGCTCGCATCGGCTATGCCGAAGCCGGCAAGACCGGTCCCGATCCCGCAGTTCAGGACGCCGCGTCCCTGCACGGTCTTCAGCGTCTCCCGCGACGCCTGCGCCCGAGCCTCATGCGAGGCCGACGAGGCGATACCGGCAACGGCGGCGGCGAGCAGCGCCGCGCGCACGATCTTCTTCATGTTGTTGTCCCCTGTCTGGCGGAGCGGGTTCTCCCGCTCTCGATTGACTTGCAGCTTGGCAAATTCCGGGCCAGCCCCCGCAGGTCAGCCCCACCCTCCTCGTTCCGGAACGCGACCACACCGGTCGCGAGCACGTCCCCGCCGCCCGATGTTCACCGGATCGGCGGAGCGTACTGCAATCCACCCTTGGTCCAGAGCGCGTTCTGGCCACGCGACATCCTCAGCTGCGAGCGGCTGCCGACGGTACGCTCGAAGCTCTCGCCGTAATTGCCGACATGCTTGACGATCCTGTAGGCCCAGTCGGCCGTCAGCCCGAGGCCCTCGCCGAACTTGCCGTCGACGCCGAGCAGGCGCCTGATCTCGGGATTGGTCGATCCGCGCATCTGGTCGACATTGGCCTTGGTCACGCCGAATTCCTCGGCGTTCAGCATGGCGAAATGGACCCAGCGCACCAGCTTGAACCATTGCGAATCATTGTCACGGGTCAGCGGGCCGAGCGGCTCCTTCGAGATGATCTCGACGAGGACCATGTGGTCGTCCGGCGCGGTCAGCTTCAGGCGCTCGGAATAGAGCGACGAAGCGTCCGTGGTGAAGGCATCGCAGCGGCCGGCATCATAAGCCTTCAGCGTCTCCGGACCGGTGTCGAAGGCGACGATGGTGTGCCGGAGATTGTTGGTCTTGAAGTAGTCGACGACGTTGAGCTCGGTCGTCGTGCCACGCTGCACGCAGATCGAGGCGCCCGCCAGCTGCATCACCGACATCACGCCGAGCTTGCGGCGCACCATCAGGCCCTGGCCGTCGTAATAGTTCACATTGGTGAAGAGCAGGCCGGGCGGGGTATCGTTGGTGATCGTCCAGGTCGAATTGCGCACGAGCACGTCGACATCGCCGGCCAGCAGCGCCTTGAAGCGGTCATTGGCCGAAAGCGGGATGAACTTCACCTTGGTCGGATCATTGAAGATCGCCGCAGCGATGGCGCGGCAATACTCGACGTCGAGGCCGCTCCAGTTACCCTGCGGATCAGGCGCGCCGAAGCCGATCAGGCCGGTATTGGAGCCACAATTCAGGACGCCCCTGCTCTTGATCTGAGCGAGGGTCTGCTGCGCCTGCGCGCTCGCGGAGCCGAACAACGCCGCGACGGCGAACAGCACCGCGCTGATGATCCTGACCATGCATATCCCCTGTCTGGTGGAACGGGTTCAGCCCGTTCTCGGTCGGTGGACGGGTCCGCGATCGGTGCGGGCCCGCAAGCCACCTTGTCCAGTGTCCTGGAAAAGAATCGGGGCGGACGCTGGAAGCGCCCGCCCCACATGAGCCTTTAGCGGACCGGCGGAGCGTATTGCAGCCCGCCCTTGGTCCACAGCGCGTTCTGGCCGCGGGCGATCTTCAGCAGCGAGCCCTGGCCGACCGAGCGCTCGAAGCTCTCGCCGTAATTCCCGACATGCTTGATGATGCGGTAGGCCCAGTCCGTCGTCAGGCCGATGCTCTCGCCGAACTTGCCCTCGGTGCCGAGCAAGCGCTTGATCTCGGGATTGGCCGATTTCATCATCTCATCGACATTGGCCTTGGTCACGCCGAGCTCTTCGGCGTTGAGCATGGCGTAGTGGACCCACTTCACCAGGCCGAACCACTGGGCGTCGTTGTTACGGGTCGCCGGTCCGAGAGGCTCCTTCGAGATGATCTCGGGCAGGACCATGTGATCGTCCGGCGCGGTCAGCTTGAGGCGCTCGGCATAGAGGCCCGAGGCGTCGGTGGTGAAGGCGTCGCAGCGGCCGGAATCATAGGCCTTGACGGTCTCGTCCGAGGTCGCGAAGGCGACGACTTCGTACTTCAGGTTGTTGGCGCGGAAGAAGTCGGCGAGGTTGAGCTCGGTCGTGGTGCCCTGCTGGGTGCAGACCGAGGCGCCGTTGAGCTGCATCGCCGAGGTCACGCCGAGCTTCTTGCGGACCATGAAGCCCTGGCCGTCATAGTAGTTGACGCCGGTGAACTGCAGGCCGAGCGCGGTGTCGCGCGACATCGTCCAGGTCGAGTTGCGCACGAGCACGTCGATCTCGCCCGACTGCAGGGCCGTGAAGCGGTCCTTGGCCGAGAGCGGGATAAACTTCACCTTGCCAGGGTCGTTGAAGACTGTCGCGGCGATGGCGCGGCAGAAGTCGACGTCGAGGCCGGTCCAGTTGCCCTGCGCATCCGGCACGCCGAAACCGGCGAGGCCGGTGTTGGAGCCGCAATTCAGAATGCCCCTGCTCTTGATCTGAGCGAGGGTCTGCGGCGCCTGCGCCTGCGCGCTCGCCGCCGCCAGCGCGAAGCCGAATCCGGCGACCGCGGCTGCCATGAATTTCTTCATATCGATTTCTCCCGTTAATGGCCCCGCCGGCGCCTGCCGGCCGGAACGTGCCGATCCCCTCGCATCGTCGTGACTTGCTGCCCCGTTCGATGCCCAAAACTTAAGCGAAGCTCGGCGCTGGCCGATTGCCAGAGCCATGCCTGAGCGTCAAGCAAGGGCAGCTGGTATATCTGCCCCTTTTCATGGCCAGCATCACATGCGACTTTCGGGGGGTGGTCAAGTGCGGCTACAACCCTCCTCCCTCCCGAGCTGCTCCTCCGGCCCATGAAAAAGCTGTCCAAGCCCGAATTCGCGCGGCTGCGCGAGAAGACCCGCCTCGCCCTCGCCGGCCGCGACCCGTCCGACAGCTACGGCTTCGTCAACCCGCCCATCGTCCGCGGCTCGACGGTGGTCTATCCGAACACCGAGGATTTCCTCGTCCGCAAGGCGCGCTACAGCTACGGCACCGCAGGCAGCCCGACCATCGACGCACTGCTTGCCGCCGCCGACACGATGGAGGGTGGCGCGGGCGTTCTCGCCTGCTCGTCCGGCCTGCTCGCCTGCACCTTGCCCACCCTCGCCTTCCTGAAGTCCGGCGACCATTTCCTCGTGCCCGACAGCGTCTACCATCCGATGCGCAATTTCTGCGACCGGATGCTGCCGCGCTACGGCGTCGAGGTCGTCTATTACGACCCGCTCATCGGCGAGGGCATCGCGGAGCTGTTCAAGCCGAACACGAGGGCGGTCTGGACGGAGTCGCCGGGTTCCCAGACCCTGGAGGTCCAGGACATCCCGGCGATCGTCGCCGCGGCCCATGCGCGCGACATCATGGTGATGATGGACAATACCTGGGCGACACCGCTCTTCTTCGATGCGCACAAGTTCGGTGTCGACGTTTCGGTCCAGGCCGGAACGAAATACTACGCCGGGCATTCCGACGTGCTGATCGGCACGGTATCGGCCCGCACGCCGGAACTCTACGCCCAGCTCAAGCTGAGCTGGGACGCGCTCGGCGTGATCATTGCCGCCGAGGACGCCTATCTGACGCTGCGCGGCATCCGCACCATGGCCGTCCGGCTGAAGGAGCAGATGCCAGCCGGGATCGAGATGGCGAACTGGCTGGCGGCGCGTCCCGAGGTCGCCCGCGTGATCCATCCGGCATTGCCGTCCGATCCCGGCCACGCCATCTGGAAGCGCGACTTCACCGGCGCCTGCTCGCTGTTCTCGATCGAGCTGCAACCGGTTTCGATGAAGGCGGTGGCCGCGATGCTCGACGGGCTCACCCTGTTCGGCATGGGCGCATCCTGGGGCGGCTATGAGAGCCTGGTGCTGCCCTTCGACTGCAAGCGCTATCGCACCGCGACCAAGGCGGACTTCAAGGGGCCGACGATCCGCCTGCATATCGGGCTCGAGGACCTCGAGGACCTGAAGGAGGATCTCGACGCGGGGTTTGCGCGGCTCAGGGCCGCGAGCTGAGCGCGGCCATGACGCCGAACGGGCCCGTCGTCTTCGCCTATCTCGACGAGCCGCCCTTCTGCTGGCCAGCAGCCGGCGGCGCGGCCCAGGGCTGCGATGTCGAGCTGGTCACTGCCGCCTTGCATGCACTGGGCATCACGCGGTTCGAGCAGCGTTTGACCACCTTCGCCGAACTGCTGCCCGGCCTCGCCAGCGGACGCTGGACGCTGACCACCCCGCTCTTCGTTACCTCCGAGCGCCGACAGCTCGTCGATTTCAGCCGCCCGGTCTGGGCGCTCGCCGACGGGCTGCTCGTGCGAACGGGGGATCACGTGCGGCTGACCGGCTATCGCGCCGTCGCGGCGGCAGGTGCTCGGCTTGCCGTCGTCGCTGAGCAGGTTCAGGAGCAAGCCGGGCTCACCGCCGGCATTGCGCCGGAGCGGATGATCCGCCTCGCGACACAGGAAGAGGCGGTCGTCGCAGTCAGGACTGGCCGAGCCGACGCCTATGCCAGCGTCGCCATGGCCCATCGCGGCTATCTCGCCCGCGAACCCGATGCAGAGCTCGCGATCGTCAACGTGTCCGCGAGCGAAAGCGTGCCAGCGGCCGGAGCCTTTGCCTTCGGCAAGCAGCACGCTGCGCTGCGGCAGCGTTTCGACGCCGCACTCGAAGGCCTTGTCGGAAGCGACTGGCATCGCGCCATGATGGCACGCCACGGCTTCCCGGCAGGCGAATACTGAACGGCTGGCCTCAGCCCGGCCCTGAATTCGTGTCCTCGCCGCGCGCCTTGGCCCGCAGTACGAATTGCAGGTTGCGCAGGTAGACGAAAACCCCGAAGCCCTGGCCGAGGATGAAGACCGGGTCGCGGCGGTAGAGGGCGTAGATCAGGAGCAGCATGCCGCCGCCGATCGAGAACCACCAGAAGGTCATCGGCACGACCGAGCGCTGCGCCTTCTCGCTGGCGAGCCACTGCACCACGAAGCGCATGGTGAACAGGCCCTGCGCGACCACGCCGAGCAGCACCCACCAATCGACATTGTTGACGAAGACGTCGTGGAAATAGTCGCCGATCATGTTCTGCAGGTCGATGAGCATCAGCGCGCCTCCGTCGCGATCTGCGGCACGCGCTTGCGTCGCCGGATCAGCCACCAGACGCCGGCAAGGTCGAGGATGCCGACCCAGAGCCGGTCGAAGAAGCCGTAGTTCGAGACGCCGGTCAGGCGCTGGCGATCGCGCACGTCGTGATGCAGCACGGTGAGGCCCTCGCGCACCATCAGCGCCGGCATGAAGCGGTGCAGCGCGTCGAAATAAGGCAGCGCCAGATAGGCGTCGCGGCGGAAGCATTTCAGACCGCAGCCGGTGTCGCGCGTGCCGTCCTTGAGGATGGCGCCGCGGACCTTGTTGGCGATGCGCGACTGCATGCGCTTGAAGCCGGTGTCCTTGCGCCCGACGCGCTGGCCCTGGACCAGGCCGGCCGAGGCTCCTGCCGCCTCGAGCTGCGTCAGCATCGCCGGGATGAAGGCCGGATCGTTCTGGCCGTCGCCATCGAGGGTCGCGACGATCGGGGCTCTTGCCGCCCTCACCCCGCTGCGCACCGCCGCCGACTGGCCGCAGGACTGGGCATGACGGACGACCCGCAGCCAGGGCCGCGTCAGCGCGAGATCGGCGAGCGCGGCGGCGGTGCCGTCGCTGGAGCCGTCATCGACATAGATCAGCTCGAAGGCGCCGATGCCGGCGCAGGCGCTCTCGATATCGCGGACGAGCGGGGCGATGTTGCCCTGCTCGTTGCGCACCGGCACGACGATGCTGAGCCGGGGCTGGCCGTCTGAAGGCACGGGTTCGGTCACGGATTGAAGTCTTTCTGCATGGCGGCGCGCAAACTGCGTCAAGCGCCGCGACGGGGCAAGCGCCGATCACTCGCGGACATAGACGCTCATCTCGAGGCGCTTGCCGCCGTTGAGGTTGAAGCCGGCGATCGTGGTCAGCAGCCGCGGCGACTGTCCCGAGGCGGCGAGACCCTGGCGGAAACCGTCGAGGAAGCGGCTTTCGACCAGCGCGACCCGGCAGCCGGGCTCGCGCAGGAAGGCGGCGGCGGCACTGCCGTCGGCTCCCATGCGCAGATTGGTGCCGACCAGGAAGACGAGACTCGGTTCGCGATAGCCGACGGTCATGACCTCTGGATTCGGGCAAGAGACGGCCTGCACCGCCTCGGCCAGCCGCGGCGAGAGCTTCAGGCCGCGCAGGCTCGGCGCAGCCAGGCCGTAGACGCCGGCGCCGAGCAGCAGGCTCGCGACCACGCCGCGCCAGAGCGCCCCCTCGAAGGCACCCTCGCGGTAGGCCAGGAAGCTGCGGAAGGCGACGATGAGTGCCAGCGCCAGCACCGGCAAGGCGAGCCATGGCAAGGTCCTGTCGAGCGTCCAGGTGCCGTAGAGCAGCACGCCAACCAGCGCCGCCGGCACCGCGACGATCAGGAAGGCGGTCAGGTCGGCGCCACGGCGGAAGCGGTTGATGCCTCCATTGACCAGAGCGAGCAGGAGCAGCGCCGTGATCGCCGGATAGAGCGGCAGCACGTAATGCGGCAGCTTGGTCGGCACCGCCTCGAAGACAATCCAGGACGGCACGATCCAGGCGAGGAGGAAGAGGATTTGCGGCTCGCGCCGCTTTACCCAGGCGAACGGGATCGCCATCGCCGCCAGTGCGGCCGAGGGCCAATAGGTGCCGAAGAACAACAGCAGGTAGAGGCCGGGCGGACCCCAGTGCTTCTCCTGCCCTTCCCCGACCTTGGCGAGCATGTCCTTCCCGACGCTCTCGGCGAAGAAGTCGCCGCCGGTCTTGATCGCGATGGCGACGAACCAGGGCAGCACCACGACGAGGCAGAGCAGCAGGCCGAGCCCGGGCCGCAGCGGCGCGAACCAGCGCAGCGAACGCTCGCGAATGGCGAGCACGATCGTCGCCAGCCCCCAGACCATCGGCACGATCGGGCCCTTGAGCAGCAGGCCGAGCGCCGTCGCCGACCAGAACACCAGCCAGTTCCAGCGGCTCGGCACGAAGGCGAGCGAGCGCGTCCAGTCGAGCCATGCACGGGCGAGCGCGCCCATGGTCGCAACCGCACAGGCGGCGAGCAGCGCGTCGGTCTTGGCGAAGCGGGCTTCGACGCCGAGCAGCACGCAAGCCGCCATCAAGGCCCCGCCGAGGAGAGCAAGGCGGGCGCCGACGAAGGCGAGCAGGGCCCAATAGGTCAGGAGCACGGTCGCGATCGCGCCGACGAGCGAGGGCAGCCGGTAGAGCCACATGGTGGTGCGCGCCTCTGGCACGCCGAGCGCCTCGCCCGCGGCGACGCTCGCCGCCTGCAGCCAGTAGATGCCGACCGGCTTCTTGTGCCGGGCTTCGTCCTGGAAGCGGATGTCGACGAAGTCGCGCGTCTCCAGCATCTGCTTGCTGGCCTGGGCGAAACGCGGCTCGTCGCGGTCGAAGGGCTGCAGGCCGGCAAAGCCCGGCAGGAATGCCGCCAGCGACAGCAGGACGAGCAGCAGGCAGGCGCGCCGGTGGCTCGCGGACGCGAAGCTAGCGAGCCGGTCGAGACCGGAGCCGAGCGAGATCATCGACACTCCTTGCGGGCCGAAACCATGCATGGCCCCTGCCCCTCATGGGCAGCGGACAAGTGGGCAGGCAATCGGGTTGGCCGCGGCGCGTTTACGGCCTCGCATCGCTCGCGGCAAGCGCGCAGACGCAATCCGCGGTGACGCAAGGCGGCGCGTCCGAGCCTGGCAGGTTGGCATTCGAGGCCAAGTTTGTCCTGAACATGGCGAAACGCCTGCCGGAACCCCATATCGCGCCAGGGGTTGCTTGTGCGCACGGCGCGCCGCAGGCCGGTGAGACCGTGCAGGCACCAGGAAGGCAGGAGCACGATGAAGATGCCGATCGCCGTTCATACCGACGAGGACTACGAACAGGCCCAGCAGCGCGTGGCCGAGCTCAACGCCGCGCCCGACAGCAAGGAGAAGGAGCGCGAGCTGGAGGCGCTGGCGGAAGCGATGTTGGCCTTCGAACTGCGTCGCGACGAAGCGCAGGACTGAACCGGCGAGGCATCGCCCCCCTCTGAACTGAAGCTGGCGCAGACCTCGTTTGTGTCATCGCCGACCCGCGGCACGTTCGCCAAAGCAGAATTTGCCACTTAATATCTGCAGCATTCGTCTTCACAGCAGCCTACTCTGCCCCAGCCTATGTGGCAGCCGAGCTTAGGTGATCCAGGACGCGATGAGCAGGCGCCACCGTCATTCGAGCATGATCGCGGCTCGAATCCTCCCCTTCTTGCGTTGATGCTCGGCTTTGCCGCGCCGGCTGCCATGGCGGAGCCGGCACGCATCCTGGACGACAATTCGGATTCGATCGCGGTGGTGATCGGCAACCGCGACTACAAGCAGACCAGCAAGGTCGACTACGCCCATAACGATGCCGAGGCGATCCGGGACTATCTCGTCCGCGGGCTGCGCTTCCGCGAGCAGAACGTCTTCCTCTTGAAGGATGCGACGCTCGGCGAACTCACCCAGATGTTCGGCAGCGAGGCCAATCCGCAGGGCGGCAAGCTCTGGCGCAGCGCAGTCGAGGGCCGCTCCAACGTCTTCGTCTATTATTCCGGCCATGGCGTGCCGGATATTGCGACGCGGCAGCCCTTCCTGCTGCCACAGGACGGTAACCCCAACGCCAGCGAGAGCGGCTACGCGCTTCAGACGCTGTATCGAAACCTCGAACTGGTCCGCCAGAAAATTGGGGCCCAGCGGCAGTTGATCGTGATGATCGACGCCTGCTTCACCGGCGAGACCGGGCGCAAGGGCGAGAGCCTGCTTGCGGTCTCGGCGCCGGGCTTCACCCCGGCCAAGCCGCGCAGCGGCGGCGGCATCGTCAAGCTTATCGCAACCTCTGGCACGACCCCAGCCAATTGGGACGCCAACCAGAAGCTCGGTTTGTTCACCAGCCGCTTCCTGATGAGCGCGGCCGGGCTGGCGCAGGCCGGCCGCGACAGGCGGATCGGCTGGACCGAGCTGCAATCCTATGTCGTCCGCGAGGTCGAGATGGTCGCGCGGCGCGACAGCGGGCGCGAGCAGAAGCCCGAATTCGACACCGCCAGCCTGTCGCTGCCGATCGTCGAGCCGTCGGCCACGATCCGCCGCAGCTTCGAGAGCGCACAGGACGAAGCGCGCTGGCGCAGCGCGACGGCGGACGGCTCGCGCGAGGCCCTCGAACGCTATGTCGCGCAATGCACGGCCCCCTGCGCCTATCGACAGCAGGCGATTGATCGACTGCGGCAGCGCGATGCCGAGGCGACCAAAGACGACGAGAGCTGGCGGCAGTTCAGCGCCGAGGGCAAATACCAAGCCTATCTCGACGCCTGCAACCGGATCTGTGCCTACCGACAATTGGCGCTCGGCTATCTCGGCAAGGATCCGATCGCAGCGGCCGCGCCGGAGGGCACGCAAGCGAAGCCGCAAGTACTCGCAGCAACACCACAGCCGACCGTGACCAGCAATCCGGCCCGGGCCCTCGCCGACGCGAAGGCGGCGGGAACGATCGAAGCGCTGGACCGCTTTCTCAAACTCTACCCCGAAGGCAAGCTGGCGACGGAAGCTTTTGCCGCACGGGCAGCGCTGGTCCAATCTGCCAGGCAAGCTGGCGCGGGCCACGCGCCGACCTCAGGCGCCAATGCGCGCTACTCCGCCGGTCAGACGCAAACCGACGCCATGGCTACGGCAGGCTCCAACCGAACGCCCGGAGTGATCGGGGGGAGATATACGCTTGGAGACATGCCGGTCCCAGGGCATCGTCGTGAAGCTCGGGCCCCGTCGTCCGGAAGACCCGAAGAGCGGGTTCCTGTCCGTGCGCTCCGGACCGGGCGGCAGCGGCTACTTCGAGACCGACCGAGTCTACAACGGCGATCTACTGATCATCTGCGACACGATCGGCCCGTGGCACGCGATCATCTACCCGAATCGTGGCCAGTCGCTTCAAGAGTGCCGAGCGCAGCTGAATGTGAAGTCAGCAGGCCCAGCGACTTACTCAGGCTCGTGCCGCTCAGGTTGGGTTCACAAAAATTATGTCGAGATAACCACAAGATAAGCGCGCACCTGCGCGGTGGCGCTCCTGATCACCGTATCGGACCCCGACGGTGCGCGTGGTAGTTTTACTCCAATCGGAGCAAACAATTGAATGAAAACAGTGGCGAGCCCGACAGGATTCGAACCTGTGACCAGCAGCTTAGAAGGCTGCTGCTCTATCCAGCTGAGCTACGGGCCCTGAAGGAAACGGCGGGCTTGGTATCCGCCGTTCACTTGAACTTCAATGCGTCCACTGGCCGACGCGGTTGAACTTGAAATTGTCGGCATAGGCCATGCCGCGGCGCTTGGGCGCATGCGGCTGCTCCAGGCGATAGGCGATGCCGTTGCGCGTGGCGTAGGCGACGGCCTCCTCGGCGGTGTCGAACCAGAGCCTGAGCTGGCTCTTCATGTCGCCCGACGAGGTCCAGCCCATCAGCGGCTCGATCTCGCGCGGCCGCTCGGGCTCGTATTCCAACAGCCAGCGGCCGGTCTTGGCCGTGCCGGACTGCATCGCGTTGCGGGCCGGCGAATAGATGCGTGCCGTCATGCTCCCCCTCGCCTTCCGGCAAAGCCCAAAATGGTCGGGGCACCAGGATTCGAACCTGGGACCCTCTGCTCCCAAAGCAGATGCGCTACCGGGCTGCGCTATACCCCGCCGCCTCGCAAGTGCATCAAAACACTCGCTAATCGTATCGCCCGGCCCGTTCGTACCCCGGAGCGACGCGGAACGAAATAGCACCGTCGGGAACGTTTGGGAACTGAAAGTTCCCGCGAATTTCCCCATGCTGTTCTCGGTTCCTTCCCGTCCCCTCGCTGCCCCTCTGATGGAGGGCCGGTGATGGGAGCTATGGTCGAGGTCTATTCGAAGAATGGACGCACCGTCAGTGTCCGGGCCGATCTCGCTGAAGCATGGGCAGCGCAGAACCGCGAATGCCCATCATGCAAGGGGCACGGCTCTTCCACCTATCTGGCTGGCGGCAATCTTTGGGTTCGCGGCTGGGCTGTCTACGAAACCTTTGGCTGCCGCGAGTGCAGGGGCACCGGGTTCGTTCGGCCCACCCCTCTGATGGAGGGTGGCCGCCATGGGTGAGCGGGCAAACCCGTACCTCATCACCGGCCCTGCGCTCATCAGCTTCAGCGGCGGCAGGACCAGCGCCTTCATGCTCTGGAATATCCTCCAAGCGCACGGCGGCAAGCTGCCGGACGACGTGGTGGACCTGCGCCGAACGATCCATGAGATCGTGGAGTGGGTAGAGATGGAAGTGGACCTGTCGCTAAGGCCGGCGCTTCGGAAACGCATCGAAGCTGCCAAGTCTCTGCTCGAACGACCCGCCCTGTCCTCTCCCGCGACACCCGAGCCGGTATCTGCTCCCGCGAATGGGGAGGTGGTGAACAAGGTGGAGGGGCGCTCATGAGCCGCCCGAAGGTATATACTCTCTGCGGGTCAAGTCGCTTCCCGGAAGCGTTCCATCTCGTCAATGCACACCTGTCTATGCAAGGACACGTGGTCATCAGCCTCGGTCTGTTCGGCCATGCCGACGAGCCGCGCGGCGCGCGTTTTCTGACTTCCGACGGTGATGAGAGCACGCCCGAGAAAGTCGCGCTCGACCAACTGCACTTCCGAAAGATCGACATGGCGGATGCCATCTTCGTCGTGAACGTTGGCGGCTACATTGGGTCCAGCACGAAGCGAGAGATCGCCTACGCGCAGGAACAGGGCAAAGCAGTTGAATGGCTATTCCCCGCCCTATCCAACCCCGCCCCCGGCCATGGGGAGGGGGGATTATGAGTGGCATCCGCGAGCTATCCTCACCTACCTGGCCGCGTTGGGGAAGTTTAGAGCCGTCGAAAGCCGTACGGCGCCGCGAGGACATATCAATCGGCAGCGTCGTGCTGATCCATGACATGAACAACCGCGTCTATTTGCAGCGGCATGGCGGGCCTGATGCACGACATTTTTTCGTGCCGCGCGAGGTCATCGGAGAGACGAGCCGGTCATGGCTTGTCGGCTGGCCACACCGTGCAGACAAGCATCCGAAGGCTTCACCTACCGGCTTGTACGGACTCGACGATGTCGAGGACGCGCTCTGGGTAAGGGAACACTCTTACCGCCTTGGCCAGCACGTCGGGCGCATCAACGATGCCGAACTCCTTCGGCAAATCGCGAAGCTTGCGGGGTTCGAGCCATGACCCTCTCAAGGCTACACAACGCCTCCTTGCAGTATCTGGAGAACGGTCCTGCAAGTCTCGCGGATGCCACCCCAAAAGCCCTGCGCACCAGCGACGGAGGCAAGGATGCAGACTGACATCCCGAGTGAAGATCTCAAGGTGGAAGTCTGGCCCTACGGCAAGAGCCCCGGTGGCCAACAGGTTGGCACTCATCCGGGCGTCAAGGTCACGCACCTGCCGACCAACACTGTCGCCATTGTCGAGACTGATAGGTCTCAGCACCGCAATCGCGAAATCGCGTTCGACATGATCCTTACCGCGATCACCCATCCGAGGTTCCGGCCATGACTGAACTTACCGCGCTCATAGAGCGGGTGGAGAGCGAGCGCATCACAGGCGTCGCGATCGTTGATGGTCAGGGCCGTCTCTGGGCTCTGCCGGCGCCTCATCGTCACCACCACATCTTCGCGCTGGCGGCGTTCATCGGAGAAAGCGCCGAAGGCAACATGCGCGGCCAAGGCTTCACGACCAGCAATCACCGGTTCGTCGAGCGCGCTGAGGCCCTGACCATCGCCCAAGCGGCCGGCCAGACGCGCTCCGGCGCCAAGCTCGGTCATCAGCTCTATTCGGAGGACGTTTGGTGACCACCGCCCTCCGCGCCATCCAGGAGTCTCGCGCCGATGACAGCTAGCCCCGACTTCTTTGCGGAAAGTGCAAAGAACCCAACCAGTGCAGAAAATGCACACGTTGGGCTGCCGAGCGAGTTGCGAGAGGCCGTCAAATCAGCCCTCCCGAGCATTGCAATCGCAATCGAGGAATGGCTGTTCAACGGCGCGGCTGATGATGAAGCCGCCTCTGCGATCGCAGACCTCATCCGCCCAGCGTTCGAGGCGAAGGACGCGGAGATCGAGCGCTGGCGGCGCAGATGGCTAAGCGCTGAGGCAGAACTTCAATCCGCCGAAGCCAAGCTCGCGCAGGCGGGGGAGGCTATGGAACCTTTCGACGACGCATTGGGCGAGGATGACGAGGGCTACGGCGGCGGCCTGACGGTCGTCATGAAGTGGGGAGCGTGCACCGACTACAGCATCACGCTGGAAGATCTGCGCGATCTCCGTAAGGCCTGCCGCACCGCCTCAGCCTCTGCGAGGGGATAGACGTAGATGAGCGAGATCAAGATTTGTCGGTTAGCGTGGCAGGAGGCCCGTTGTTCGGATCTCTATGAGCGTTTCACGGCGGCATCAGTGTTCGGCAATTACGAAGCGCTGGAATGGAGCGATGGCGGGTTCGGTGGCTCATTTCCGGCACTGGATAGGCAGAGCATCAACACCGAATTTCGAGCCAGCACGATCGAAGAGGCAAAGGCTTTCTGCCAAGCCAACTATGAACGGCGTTTCCTCGCACTCGCAGAGGGGAAAGAGGGATGAGCCCTGAGATCGCTACGGTTTGGCTGCTTATGCACTGGAGCGCGATCGGACAGGCTCGTGGTGACGTGTTCGCTGCGGCCATCCCGCAATCACGGCATGCGACAGCGGAAGAATGCGGCGCCGCTCTCCAAGCGACCCTGCGCGAACGCTACGGTACATGGTCGTGCATTGAGGCATCGCATAGGGCAGCGCCCTACAACCCCAATCTGAAGCGAACGACAACGACCGGAGGAGTGACCTGCACCGGCGATGACCGCTTCTGCGGACGCGCCCTCGCCTCCGTCAAGGAGAATCCATAGACTGGAGGGATGAGCCTGATCCTTTCTCGCACCTACCCTGACGACCCTGACGAAGGAAACCGGGAACACTTCTGGCGCTTAACGAGAAATGCGCCTAGCGAATTTGCTACAACCCACCCACAACCCATGATTGCAGAAACATAGAATCGCGGTAAAGTTGCGTGGCCTGCAGTTGGCCTCCTTGAAGCCTAATGGTCGCGCGGGCAGGGCCGGAGCCACAGCTGGAGGGGTGGCTCCGGGTGGATTTGGGGCGCTCGGTCCACACGGCCACCATGCTCGGCTCGGTCCTGACAGAAGTCCTTAGCGACTCTGTTCGCATGTTGAGTTGCAAAGTTGCGCCAGGGAACAAAGCTGGCCAGCTCTCCCTAGCTGCTTGTTTTGGACGTCGAAGCTATGGTCGCCTGGCTTGGCTCACTCAAGCGAAGATCAGCGGCGAGGCTGACCAGTGCTTCCTGATCGCGCGGAAGCAGCTCCCGGAATATTTGTGTCAGTTTGACTGCCAAGATGACCGACCGGTCTGCACCATCTTTTCGCGTCTGATTATCGTTTGTGGCTTCGACGGACATGCAATGCCTCGCGCAGGTCGTCCCCGACGCGGCATAGAACCAATGGCAATCCCATGCCAGTAGAATGTGCAGGAGGAGGCATCTTGGCTCGTACCGCTCGCGAGTATCCCCCCTCGCTGCGCGCGAGCGATGAGCAGTGCGGGTTGCTGCGGTGTTCGTCTGGGTGCGGGTGCTTGGACTGACCTGCTGGGCGATCAGCGTTTTAGGCGGATGACCATCGCTCGCAGCATGCCTGCTTGCCGCCTCGCCTACCGTTCCTTGTGGCCATAGATCTCGTAGGCTGCTCGCGATACCTCGTTGTCGCCGTGATTGGAATCAAGGCTCTCGCTCGCTTCCCGCCAGTCCGCTGCACGGCGATCGAGTTCGCTTCGCGACAAGAAGGGTAACCCGAGCTTTCGCAGCGCGCGCTCATACTGAAGCGCGGCGGCGTGGGCCCGCCGCAATCGGAGATCGTTAAGGCGGGCCGCCGCGCGCTCGGCGGAGCCATTGGCTGCAGAGATGAAAGCTCGCCGTGCCGTAGATGCAGCAATGGACAGATCAATGGCTGGGGCGGGTGTTATGCTCAGGGCTTCAAACCGGCTAGAGAACCGAGCCCATAAGGCTTCAACCTTCTGTTGCTCCCGAAGATTGCGCCTGAGAACCTCTCGCGCCTGCTCTTTTTCGCGACTGCAGAATTCTTCGAAGGTCATCTGCGGTGCGCCTTGCATTGGCCCTCCCTTCGACCGGTTCGTGAGTTTTCAATCCCGCAGTGGATCATGCGCTTCATCGGCACATGGTTGCCCCGCTGATGCGCGATTGGGAGGAAGGCGACCTCAGCGGGGCCGAGCTGAGGCGATAACCGTCACCCCATCGGTTCAAGCTCGTCTGAACAGGTCCCTGCATACCTTCGGCACCTTAGCACGTGCCACTTCACACCTTGGCAGCTAATATGCCGGCGAGAGATCAGGCGGCCTTGAACTCCGTCGACAGGAGGCGCCGAACCCCCGTGGCGATCGAGCTTATGCCGGCCTTGAGCTCCTCGACACTTTCTCCGATCGATCCGCTGTCTGTGCAGATGTCGAGCAGAGCGAGCACTCCAGGCCAAGTCGTCGGGATTGTGTCCAGCGCTTTTCCCAGCGCGTAACTCCATCTCTCATGCATTTGGTCAAGGTTCGCACTTTCGACCAAATGCCCCTCAACTTTCACGAGAGCGAGATAATCGTTGTATATTCGCTGATATTTCGTAGCGGCGATCAAAGCAGGGTCGTGTTTTTGAGCAGGCGAAGCCGATCGGGCGAATACCCGATGGTTGACCTCATTCATGATGTTTCCCCCATCTGAGTTGTTCGGATACTTACAAACACGAATCACTCAGGCCCACGCAACTAGGGTAATCTCCCTAGCTAACCCTTAGGTTGCAACTTCAATCTTTGTCGGTTGCAACGCATATGCAGTATGCAGATCACGAATGCGCGAGCCAGGACGCATCGTTCGACCTGCGCTCGCCGTAGCCCGCTTGTCCGCGAATGGCGCGCCGACGGCGTCGAGCCTGACGACCTCTCAGAGCAGGCCGAACAGCCAGAGACCTATCGCCACTGAAGCGCCCCAGGCCGCAGCAATGATCGCTGTTTTGCCGTACCGATAGACCTCTTGCCGCCAGTGCGGCCAGGCAGATCGGCGCGCGCGCTCCTCGCGGTTTTCGACGCCGATCTGCTCCCAATGGCCCATCAGAACAGGTCGCCCTGCTTAGGAGATTCGGGCTCCGGCTCTTCCGCCGCGGGCTCGACCGGATCAGCCAGCGTCGGATCATCATCAGGGGCGCGGCTGCTGTTGACCCGCGTCGAGACGATCCATTCCTGCAACTCCGGCGGCGGCCGCATCAGGATTTCCTTGCCGCCTGAACCATCGAGCCAAGCCTGAAAATCCTCCTTGCGCAGCATCGCCGGCATCCGATCATGCAGCTTCGACATGAAGCGATCGGCGTCGCGGGTGATGATCGTGCAGGAAACCACTTCTTCGCCGGTCTGCGTGTCGGTCCAGCGCTCCCATAGGCCCGCGAACGCCATCAAGCCACCGTCCGCCGCGCTGATGCGGTGCGGGATCTTGGCGCCCTTCTCCCCGGTCCACTCATAGAAAGCGCTCGCCGGAATGATGCAGCGGCGCTTGCTCCAGGCTGACCGGAAGAATGCGCTGCTATCGGCGCCCTCGATGCGGGCATTGAAGGTTGAGCCAGTCTCCTTCGCCGACTTCTTCCACCAGCTCGGGATCAGGCCCCATCGCGCTTTCCAAAGCTCGCGGCCAGCCTCGGTCAGAACGAGGATATCGACCTCCGCCGTTGGGCTGATGTTGTAGCGCGCCCGCAGATTCGGGCGGTCCGCAGGCACAATCAGCGGCTGGCTGAAGGCGACGATCTCTTCCCAGCTATAGGCCTGACTGTACCTGCCGCACATTCGACGCCTCCAATCTGACAGCTGGCAGCCTATGCGGCCTTTTTGCGCTCGACCAGATAGTAGTCATCGGCGCCAACCTCGGGGTGACCGAGGTAGGGGCCGCTGCAGTAGCAGCCATGGCCTTCCAGCACGGCTTTCAGATCACTGGAGACTTGATAGGTGACCCAGCCCATGACCTCGACCTCGTCGAACAGGCCGAGGTCCAGCATCTCGCCGCAGGTGATCACGTAAGGCTGGCCAGTCTCTCCTACGCTCTCGATCGCATAGATCAGGTTGGCCACCGGCCGTTCAATCGCCGACAACGCGGCGACGGTCTTTTCGGGAAGGCTTTTCCGTGAGCTGCCCATCTTTGCCTCCTTGGATCAGGGTCAGTCCGGACAGGCTTGGCGGCAGGTCCGGTGGCACGTTGGAGCCAAGATCAGGGCAGTAGCCGCCACAGGGCTCCGGGCTATGCACAAGCCGGCCATTGCGCCTGGCCGGCCGATGCGGGCACGTCGCGTGGAAGCGCTCAACCAGCCTCGCGATCGTCTCGGTCGCACCGAACTTCTCGGCAAGCCGCGCCAGCCGGGCATCGCCGTAGCGCCTGCAGCGCGTGCACCGAAACCTGACGATGATCCAGGGATAATGCTCAAGCGTCGTCTCCGGATGCGGGGTTTCATCACGGCTCGTCATCGGTTGGGAGCGGCCGGGCGCCCTCCGAAAACAGGCCGCGCAGGTAGCCTCTGGACGAAGCTCGATCGCCGTCGCGCGCGAGCTCAGCCAAGTCGAGCAGCAGAGCCCGGATCGCGGCGCGCTCGCTGCCGTGCTCGGCGATCACGTCGTCGATCTCGGTCTCCAATTCCGTCATTGGCGACGTGTCCGGCAACGGCACGGCTGACATCGGCTTCGCTCTCCAGTATGAGAACATAATGAGAACGATACCCGAGGAGAGTCAAGCCATGGCCAACGTCGACAGCTTCTTCATCCAGCCCTTCAGAACACACCGGAAGCGCCTGGTGCCAAGCCAGCGCGTCCCGTCAAAGACCCGCCATCATGCGCTGAACGACGGCGAGCGAATGGCCCGCACGGCTGAGGGATTGGCAGTGATGCACGTGGTCGCGGATGACGAAACCGGCGAGGTAAGCGCCGTCGCTGTTCTGGCGCGGCACGGGGCGATCCCCGAGGAGTTCGAAGAGCAGATCAGGGCGCTATGACACTCAATCTGACCCTGCGCAGGACGTACAACGATCGCCCGCGCGCCGAGGACAACGACAAGTTCTGGTCGGTCGATTGCGACGGCGTCGGAGTGGGGGCCATCGTGCTGCATCAGGGCCGGACCGACAATCCGCCCGTCTGGCAGTGGGTTGTGCACATCCACGCCGGACGGTTCCGCAATGGACTGCCGCTGCAACAAGGGACCGAGGACACGCGAGAGCAGGCGATGGTCGCCTTTCGCAAGGCCTTCGAGCACTGCCGTGAGCAGATTGGCCCCGAAGGCTGGCAGCATCACCACGAGCATATGGCGAGGCTCAGGGCGCGTGCTGAGGGCCGCCGGAAATATTGAGCGGGCGGCGGCTGGCGACTCAACTCTGATTGCCGATAGACGATCCGGCAAAGGAGCAGCCGATGCCGTACCCACCCGACGCCCCGCCCATGACCTATTCCCGCCTCGCCGGCCGGGAAGTCTCGACCTGGTCGGAAGAGTGGAAGCACGAATGCGAGATCGCCTATCTCGCCGGGATGAAGCCGGACAAGCTCAAGGGCATGCTCTACGGCGTCCAAGGCGCTCAGGACGAGAGCGCCAGCGGCATCAAGCAGAAGCGTGGCGAGGCGGCCGTGGCGCATCTCATCAGCGAGATCGAGCGGTACAAACAAACGACGATCTGATCTAGCGCCCGCGAGCGATTGGTCGAGCCAACCTCAGGGAAGGTGCGCGACTTTCGCTCCTAGTCGAGGCGGTGGCTCACCAGGAGGCCTTTGGCTATGAGATGCACATCCGCTACCCTTCGCCACCGCGCCAAACGCTCTAGACGATGCGTGCTCGTTTGTGAAACCTGCGGGAATGAAGCCATCGCCTCGCGACGCCCACCCGCACGAGACTCGCCAGCACCATGACCGCAACAGACGACGTTATGACCTGCGATGAGATGTGGCGGCGCCACGCTGACATCGCGAAGATACCACGGGGCATTGAGCAACGGGCCGCATACGCGGCCCTGTGCCACGCCTACCACCTACAGTTCGCCACACCCGCCACCTATGCAGCGATTGCGAATTGCATCGTCCCTGAGCGCAACACGGTGGGAACTTGGAGCGCGAACGAAGGCTCAGGCCAAGATCTGGTCGATTTGGAAAAGGCGATCAAGCCGACGTGCGACATGAGGAAACTCGCGCTCGCGAATCCCCCTAAAGGTGCATGGTCCCTGAAGTTGGCTGTGAGCATTGCTCAAGCCGTGGCCCATGACATCAAGAGCAGAACGGATGCCACACCCGCAACGCGGGCGGCGGACGCGGCTCGCCAGTAAGCCCCAGAAACGAAAAAAGGCCCGGCCACGCGTGAGCGAGACCGGGCCAGTCTAGGGAGGAAACGCCCAAGGAGGGCAGCCCTTACGGGGCCAGGCGATCGCCGGGCGCGAGCCCAGCAATTCAGGGTCTGACGGTGCGCCGGCGGCGATCGACATCGCGTTGCCGAATACGGCGCTCGACCTCCTCCTCGATGGCGTCGTCTTGGGCTTGATCACGCAGGAGTTTGAGAAGCCCCTCGGCCGCGACGGCGATCCGCTCATTGGCGGCGGTCGTGCGCGCCTGTTCAGCCGCGAGCTCGCGGATCGGCTGCATGTCCGCGATCGTGACGCCCGGAATCACCCGGTCGCCGTTCTGAGCGGTTGCCGGCGCCTTTCGGGTCTTGAAGTACTCCCGCAGCGCATAGATGCCGATGCCGATACCGGCGATCAGCGTGCCGATGATGTTCTCGGTGGTGAGCGCGCTAGGGTCGGTCATCGGAGACGGCCTTGTCCATGCTCCCCGCGTCACGTGTCGCGGCGACGATGTTCATCGCGTCGAGCACAAGCAGGCCGGGATACACAGCAAGGCCAGTCGTCGCCGCATCGGAATTCCAAAGACCGAACGAGATCTGGAACCAGAGAAAGCAGGTGAGGAAGCTCGCCAGCGCCCTGACATGCGGCGACCAGCGGCCGTACCACGTCCGGGAGAAGGTGCCGTTGATGATGAGCGCGACGAGCCGGAAAGCGCCGATTGAGATGGCGAGCTTGCCCCACGCGTCTTCGCTCATCATCGCGGCCATCTGGGCCCAAGCGGGGCTGGCAGCGAAAGCATCGGCTGGCTTCAGCAGGATCCAGCCCCAGGCAATCAGGATGCAGGCGAGCACCCACTCCGACCGCCGAGCCGGAAAGTGGTCATGGATGCCGAGATAGAGCCGGACCGGCAGTGGCTTGTCGCGATGGGGCATGCCGCCCTCCCCGCTCATCCGCGTGTCACGACTGTCGCAGGATCGTCAACCTTCGCTGCGATCTCCGGCGTGGTGACGATCTTCGCAACCTCCGGGAGCGCCGCGGCCGTCGCGACCAAGCCCGCTTTGCGGCGGACATAGAGGCCGTACGCCGCCGTCAGGATCGTGATCACTGCCCCGACAATCGCCTCCAGCGTGCCACTATCCAGATAGCCTTTTGTCACGAGGCCGCCGCCGACGGCCAGGAGGATCTGGCGCAGAAAGCTCCAGAACTGAACGTTGTTGATCATGCTGCTCTCCATGCTGCTGCTGGTGGTGAAGTCAGTTCGCGCCAGGCGCGGGACCAATCGGGATGGCTGAATAGTCAGCAGGATCAAATCAGGCGGCCGAGCTCGTCCTTGCGGACGTCGAAGCTGGGGCAGGCCTTGGCCGCGTACTGGTTGTGGCCAGTCACTTTCTTGACGGTCGGATAGCGCTCGATCAGCGCCTTGACGTGCGCGAGCAAAGCGGCCTTCTGGGCTAGGGTTCGCGTGTCCTTCGGCGTCTTGCCGTCGGCGGCGACGCCGCCGACATAAACGACTCCGAGCGTGCCGGTGTTGTGGCCAGCGACGTGCGAGCCGATCTGCGCCTCCGGGCGACCGGGCTTCACGGTGCCGTCGAGCAGCACGACCCAGTGGTATCCGATGTCCTTCCAGCCCTGGCCGATGTGCCAGCTGCGGATCGTATCGACCGAGACCGCGCGCCCCTCGGGCGTCGCCGTGCAGTGGATGATGATCTCTTCGATCCGCCGGGTAGCCTTGGGCTGGGCAAAGACGGACGCCTTCGCCCGCTGAAGATCAGCGTTCGTCATGGTGTTGCTCCGGAAATGGAAAAGCCGCCCGAAGGCGGCAAAGGTCAGCCAACCCTCATAGGGTGAATGCTGCCAGGGCGTGGCACTCTCGGGTTGCGAAGAGGCTGCCTAAGGTTTAATCCAAACAGGTGGCGGGAGGCTCGCAACTATGTCGATGGACGTGGAAGGCGCCCTGTTAGTTCGTGCAGTGCGCGGCGCAGTCTTGGCCATCACATCGTTCATCTTATTCCAGTTGCAACCCTATTTGACTTCGCCGGCTTGGCTGATTGCAATTGCCTTCGGGTTGCTCGGCACGATGCACTCGACAGAGCGCGTAGCCCGACTGGGCCTCAGCATCTTGATTATACTGGCGCTGCTGCCATCCGGGCTTCTGGAGAGCGCGGGACGCTGGCTCCTCGTCCTGCGCAACGGCGGCACGCTCTGAAAGAGGTGGAACAACCTCGCCGCGCAGCCATCCGAATTGCAAAACACCGCCGTGCGAATTATTGAATGCGCGACAGATCCGGGGGGATGCATGTCACTGCACTTTGATGAAATTGTATTTATTCGCGCCATGCGCGCCATAGCGCTAGCTATAGCAGCGTTCGCTCTTCTGCAACTTCAGGTCTATCTTAGTTTTTCGAATTGGATATTCGCGACAGCTGTCGGATTGCTTGCCCTACTCCATTCGACTGGGCGTGTCGTGGTGCTCGTATTTAGCATTCTTGTTCTTATGGTTTTGGTGCCTCCCGCGCATCTGGAGGCTATTGGACGCTGGGTCCTAGCCCTGCGCAACGGCGCTACGCTCTGAGAGGCTAGAGTAGCCCGGGAGGCGCGCCATTCATCGTCGCCCCGCCCGGGTCGCAGGATGGTCGGAATAGTCGCCTTCATGGACAAGGACGCGGGACAGCGCCCGCGCATAGTTCTGCGCAGTCATCGGTGTTGCTCCGGATATGCAAAAGCCGCCCAGCGGCGGCTAGTTGACCGGTCGCGGGTGGCGGGGCATGAGGCGCTGTGGTTCCTACGACAGGCACGGCGAGCTCAGCTCAGCTTGAAAAGCGGGACACCCGCCAAGGTCAGATCGATATGGCCAGTGCTCATCGGGTCCATCCCTGATGCGGCCAGTCAGGAGGAATTTCAGGAGCGCGTCCATCAGGTGCAGTCGGCGCTGAATGAACAGTATGGCCCGCTTGGTGCGGGCCGCGCCGGCCGCCGGCCGGGCAGCTGGCCCGAACCATAAAGTCATTAATGAGCCGGACAGAACAGACCGAACCGGCGATAGTCGGCTACTACTTCAGGCGAGACGCCTTCATCAAGCTGGGGTCCGAGATGGGAACTCCGGTCATCATCGAGAACGTGCACTCCAAGAGCCCCTATAGCGAGTTTCGATTCAACGCTATCTACCAGAAGCCGCTGGTTTAAAAGCAGAGCCGAATACCCGCCCAAGCTCAGCCGCTGAGATTGATGAGGAGAGCTTGATCGGGGACGCTCCTTGCGACACTACCAGCCCGCTCGCTAGATGCGGCATGCGCTCGATCAAACGACAGGACTGAAGGAACTCGGTAGTGGACCCGGTCATTGGAAAATGGGAACGGACGCCGCTTTGGCTACAGGCTCTCGGAAAGTTACCACTGCGGCGCGAGGGTGCTGGTGGTTGGGAATACGGCGACGCATCGACCGTCAATGCATTGGAAGACGCCCTTCGTCTGTCCGAAGAGAAGGCGATAGAAAATGGCGTGAAATATGAGATGGACAAGAACGCAATTCGCCGCGCGGTCGAAAATATCGGGTCGATTGCAACGGACGATCTGCGCTCTCACCCAGCTATGAAAAGATTAATCAAAGAAACTTCTGTTATTTATAAGGGGATTGAAGGACGCGGACCATTTCCCGGTTCGATCGATGCTCGCGATGTTCTGCCGGAAAAAATACCTGAGGCAATGATAGACCTCGGCCAATTCTATTTGAATTCTCTATCGCCCGATAGAAAATTCATTTGGCCAGAAAGATTCGACTGGCAGCTGTTTTGGACGGTGCTTAAGAATGGGCTCCCCATGCACCCATCCCGCAGAAAGGATGGGCAGACTTTTTATTGAGCCAGTTGCCAGGACTAACGGCGGCCTCGATCGCGATTGGGCCGCCGCAGTAGGGTTTAGACAAGCCGTGACGCAGCCTAGAGCACGGCTTCCATATAGTGCTGCGCCTCGATCGATCCGCGAACCGTCACGGTGAGACCGTTCGATGTCGCCCACTGGTCGAGTTCGTGCACCTCGTAGCGATACGCATAGGGCGGGTGATACCAGTCATAATTGACGAGATCACAGTGCTTTTCGGTGAAATTCGGATTGTACCAGCACTTCATGAAATACTTGTAGATGAAGTCCTGCACCTTGTACTTTCCAGCCTTGACCCCGAGCAAGGGCAAGTCATCGACGATCGTGATCAGGCCATCGCAGGCCTGTAGGTCGCGCCCAAGCTTGCTGAATTGATTTGCCACTGAGAACGCTTCGTCGTTGCTCATCGGAATGACGAGTTCCCGCATTGCGTCGTCAACCGCCTCGCGCATCGGGGCCTTCTTGGCGTACGCCGTGATAGCGATCGTGCCGCCGGGCTTGAGGTGGCTTATGAGTGTCCGGAACGTCGCCTCCGGATCCGGGGTGTGATGGATCGCGGCCCGACAGAGGACGAAATCGAACTTCTCGCCGCCCGGCAGAGGATCAGTGATGTCCCACTGGATCATGCGCGAGTTTGAGGTCTGCTCAATGGTGTCGAGCGAGCCGTGGATATCGGCCCCGAGATAGGAGAGACCTTCCGGATTCGGATCGACTGTCAGCTGGCGAAGAATGTCGCCGAAGCCGCAGGCGGCGTCGTAAACCGACACCGGGCCTGTGGTGGCTTCCTGCCGAATCCGTTCGAACAGCGCAGGCCAGGGCAATTGACGCGCCGGCATGACCGACGCAGCGGCCGGGTTCTTCTGGACAAAGGTCTTGAAATCGAGCTCCGAGCCCCACTGTTTCGTGTAGTGCTCGGCCGTCTTGGCGTTCTTCATTTCGCTCCTCGCGTTCGCCCCGCAACCTTAAATGGTTGCCTACGGCGACGGAAGAGTGTCGACCGCTGTGCCCTTCTACTGCGCGAAGAAAGCCGTCACGTCGGCGGCGCTGTAGTAATGGCTCGGCGAGTTGGAGAACTGCGTCACCAGTGGCTTCCCCCATCCGGCGCGGACAGCGTTCACTGGGTGCAAGACGCGCCCCTGAGCGGCCTCGACCCGATAGCTGATGTCATCGCTCATCGAGAAACTGAGCCGCAGCGGCTTGTCAAAGAGAGCAACGAGGATGGCGTTGCGCTCGTAGAGCAGGCGCTCCCCCATCCCATAGGACCACGCCCCGAGCGAGTAGAACTTGCTCTCGAAGGCGGAAAAGCCCGAGGCCAAATAGACCACATCCACATCCGAATGGATCAGAGCGACGGAGCCGGCCACGGTCGCGCTTTTCGAGACGCCGGTGATCCCGATCGACGCCGCTGGAAACCAGCTTTTCAGTAGGCACACCGCGTCGTAAGCGTCCTGGATCCAGATCGACATAGGCGAAGTGCCGCGAGCCTTGGCGAAGCCATCGAACTGGAAGAGCCCTGAGGAACCCCAGCCGCCCCGGAAATACTTGTCGTCGAAGCCCTTCAAGGCCACGACCAGAACCGGATGACCGTCAGCGCGCAAGATCTCAGCGACATTCTCCCCCGTAGCGCGAGGCGCCGCGGTGCCGATCGCGTAGCGCGCGCCCATCCCGTCATTCACGACAACGACGGGGCGCTTCCAGCCTGCGGCCGGACCAGACGGCGCGCCGTAGTAGATGGTCGTCCGGAGCACTTCGTCGGACCGCTTCGCGTCGCTGTAGACCTCCCAGGTTCCCGCGTAATAGCTGAAGGTGGGTGCCTGGACGTCACAAGCCTGGACCTTGTGGACCGATCGCACAGCGCCGGCGACGCCATCTCTGAACGCCTCAGCCGTCATGCTGCTGGCGGTGATGACGGAGAATTGCGACTGAACCCGGATGGCGTCCCACTGGTAGTAGGCGCGCCCTTCAAGGTCGGCCGCATAATCCATGGTCTCCTGATCGGCCGCGTCCTGGGCGGACCAACCCGAGAAGAATTGCGCATTCGCGGTCCCGCATAGGAGCGCGAGCGCGCAAACGGCCAGAAGCCGCTTGAGCTTGAACATGATTGTCTCTTTGGAAACGGCCGATCCTGGCCAAGTCGGGAGTCGGTCCCGGTACCGGTGGGCTACAACCCAATATAGAGCAGCGGCCGGGTTCAGCGGCCGCCCGAATAGCTAGCTTGCAGGCAAATCCGGCCAGGTCGGGTTCGTGGGATCAGTCGTAACGCGCGGCAGATCTCGCAGTGCCTGCCGGTAGGTTGCCCAGGCGCTGCGCGATTCCGTGACCAACGGCGCGTCCGGCATCTGCGTCCAGTCCGAATCTCGTAAACGAGCGTCGCGCTCTCGGCGCAAACTCGCCCAGTCGGCAGCTCGATTAGCTTCCTCGATCTGCGCAAGCGCCGCGCCATATTCCGTCAGGTCGATCGCCGGTGAGACCTTGTAGCCGATCAGGGCGCCGGACTTGTTCCGCATGTCTTCGACCGCACTGGCGCCAAGAGCATGCAGCACCTCGACCACGGCCTCAGGGCCAACTTTGGTTGTGCCGCTCATGGCTCAAGCTCCGAGAACTGAATGAAGGAGGTCGTCTCAGCAGGCAGGTAGCTGGTGTCAGTGGTTCGGGGATTGATGATGCTGTTCCACGCCAAGGCGTCCCCTCGGCCGAAGGACCATGTCCAGTTGACTACACCAGCGGCAAGCCCAGCGTAGATCTTGCTGCCGGTACAGGCTGGCGAGCTGACACTCCCGTCAGCGTTCCTGGTAGTAAAATCGAGATTGGTCGGCAGACCGGAGACGCGACCGAAGCCTGCGGCCGTTCCGGTAGCGAACAGATTGGTCGACACCTCGACCACGAGCTGTGAGGTCGCCGACTTCTTCGTGTAGGTGCCGGTCTGATAGGTGACCTGTCCCGATCCCGAGAGCGAGACGCGAGCATTGTATAGGATGCGGGTGACGTTGAACGGCGACTTGTTCGCGGCGAGATCACTGGGCAAGAAGGCTACAGCACAGAGGTTCGTGCCGTCGTCGAGGAACGGGTACCAGCGGACGCCGAAGTCACCGGGCACCGGATCGATGCCATCCGCCTTCTTGACGCGACGATTGCCGAGCGTGCTGACGTTGGCGTTGACGGTCGTGCTGGTGTTCACCGCAGGCGGCTTGATCCAGAGAACGCGTCCCGCGGCATAGGCCGGAACCGCGAGCGCGGGCGTCACCGTCCAGGCATTGGCGGAGCCCGTCGCGACAGCCCAGTTCAGGCCGCCGCTCTGCATCGCCTCGGCGAGCTGCTGCATCTTCGCATTGGTCGGCGTGCCGCCGGTCAACGTGATCAGCGCGCCGAGCTCCTGATAGAGCGCGTTCCAAAGGCCGTTGAACAGATCGAGGTCGAGCGGCCCGCAGCCGAAGCCATTGTCGATCTCGCCGGCGGTCGGCATCCGCAGGCTGGGATAGAGATGAGCGAATGCCGGGGAGAAATCGGCCATGAGGACCTCGTGTCAGGCGACGCAGAAATAGGTTTGGGGATCGGTGGCGCAGAGCCATTCTGCGCCCTGGCAGAAGCCGGACCAGCCGGTGCCGAAGCCGGCGATCGGGCCGGTGCCGAGATGGACGAAGGCCTTGATGCCTGGGGCGATCGGGAAGACCCGGAAGGCAATGGGTAGTTGCGCAGTCTCGTCGTCCGTCAACGCGCGCCCGGGAGACAGGATCACCTTGCCGACGCCGGTATCAGCGACCTGTGCGGTCGCGCCCCAGATCAGCTGGATAGCGGCCTGCAGCGACGCCAGATCGTAGAGCCCGAGCATCTGATAGCGGCGGGCGCGCAGATAACGCCGATAGGTCTCGTCATCGTCGAGGCAGACCTCGCCGTCGCCGAGTGTCGGGCAATTGATCCAGCTGGAGCCCGGCGCGCAGAAGCCGACGAGTGTGTATGGCCCGGTATAGGTCCCGCCGCAGTCGAAGCCGGCGACAGGCGGCGTTGCACCACAGACGCAGTGGCAGCGCGGGAACCCGAGCCATTTGCCGAGGATCGTGAGCTGATCGCCCACCGCCGTGTCGAGATCGAAGAAATCGGGCACAGCACAGAGGCTGATCGCGGCCCCCTCGCCTTCCGCAAGGATGTTGCGGATTAGGCCGAGGAATTTCGTCGCCTCGCGATACTGCGTCGCAATCCGGTTGATCTCGATCTCGACGAGCTCACCGGGAACTGGACATGGCCGCTCTGCCATCACGCCACCGAGACGGTGATCTTGTCGACCGACACCTTCATGATCTCGAAGAAGCCAATCGCGAGCGGAACAGGGACAGGCGTCGCAGGAATTCTGGCCGCCTTGACTTCACTGACCTCCAGCATCGGATAGCGGCTCTCGACGATGCGACGGACGAGGAATTCGGTCACGTCCTGCCCGTTGCGTGGCCGCTCTGCTCCGGTCATGCCCTGGGCGATGCCGGCAGCGATGACCGGCCCCGCCGGCGGCGGACATCCATTCCGGTCTGGCCGCGCGATCACATTGACGATCAGCTCGATCGGGACCTCAACCGGGCGGATGATCCGCACCGAGCGGCAGAAGCCTTCGATCTCAGTCTCGACGGTCGTGTTGCCGTAAGTGCCGATGCCGGGCACGACATAGGCCCGGATGGTGCGCGCGATCGCGTCGTCATCGCCGCCGAGCACGGCCGCCGCAACGCTATGCCCGCTGATGCCATCGGAATCGGCGGCATCGAGATCGTTGACATAGGTCTGAGCATAGGCGACGCCGGTCAGCGCGGAGAGCGCCTGCGAGAGGTCGCTCATGTCGATGCGGGCCCGGCCGGCATTGGTGACCGCCTGGCGGAACTCGAGATCGCTCTCGCTGGCGCCGCGCGACAATAGCCGCAGCTTGGCGATCTGGTCGAGCCTGGCGCCTTCGGCCTGGTCGGGGTCGAGGCTCTGGTAGACCGAGAGCGCCAGTTCCCAGAGCGAGGCCGCGAGGTCGGAATGCAGGCCGTTCATCTGGCCCAGCGGCGAAGCTGCGGTCTGGATGACGCCCGGTCCGAAGGTCGCGATGTTCGCCGCTTCGAGATCGGCAAGGATCTCCGGCAGCCGCTTCAGTTCGAAGCCGCTCGGATTGACGCCGTAAGCCATTGCTGCCTCAGAATTCGAGATCGATCAGGTCGTCGAGGACGGTCGCGACCTGGCACCGGTCGATTTTCAACCCGCGTGAAGCGCGGTCGTAGCGCGCTTCGAATTCGATGATCTCCGCGACGCCAGGCGTCGCCATGATCTCCGCCTTGATCACGGCCTCAGCGAGCTCGATCTCAGAGGGCGGCCGTCCAAGGACATGATCGAGCCAGGGCACGCCGGCGGCCTCATTGAGGAACCACTCGCCGGACCAGAGCATCAGCCGCTGGCGGATATGCTGGCCGATCGCCTCGCCTTCGGAGACAAGAACCGGCGTGCCAGTTTCATCCAGCTGCAGGTCGTTATGGGGCTGGATGCTGAGGCCGACGAATTGCGCCATCGCTCAATAACCCCGGATGAGGCCGATCCGAACGAGCAGAGAATCGGCCGCGGCAATATCGCTCGGCCGCATCGGCGACGAAGCGTTCGCGTGGTTTTTGAAGATCGTCACGAAATCGCCGAGGATCTCGAAGAGGGTTTCGCCGCCGGCTTTGAGATCTATCCTACCATCGGGCGCGACAATGAACTTGTCGGACCCGTCCGAGCCTCCGACGATCGCCGCGGAGCCATCGGCCCGCAGTTGCAGGCCCTTCTTGCCGTCAGTCGAGCCGATATGGGCCCCGCCTTCCGGCATGCCCGACATGACCTTCGAGTCCTCGCCGCCGCCTGGATAGGCGACCGCATCCGACAGGTCGTGCATCCGACCAGGGGCGTTGTCCGTGTTCCCGCCCTCGGTCTGGCTCTTGTCGACGCTGCGCTGACGGATCAGCAGCGTGACCGGATCGCCTGGCTTCAAATCGTAGTGGACCCCGAAGCCACCGCCCGCCGCCATGGCGACCTTGATCTCCTTGAGATCGGGCGCCTGCAGGACCTTGTCGCCGAACTTCCGCTCCAGCTTCGGCTTGATGGTGGCCCGCTGGGTAGCGCGGTCGAACGTGACGATGACGCCGTCAATAACCGTGTTGATCTCGCGGCGCTCGGCTTCGATCGCGCCGAAAAGCGCCTCGCTGGGGTCCTTGCGCGTTGACGATCCCTGATATCCAGCCATTACTTCCGAACCTTTCCGCCTTCGACGCGGTTTCCCTCCACGTCGACGAAATAGTCCTCGCCGCGGTTGCTGCCGGAGAAGGTGCAGCTCGAGACGCGGAAGATGCCGCCACCCTCATCGGACTTGCGCTTGTCGCGCCCGCTGTCCTCGTCGAGGAAATCCGAGCGCACATCGATCTGCCGGCCCGGCATGATGTTGGGGTTGAGCAACCCCTTCACCTTCACGCCCTTGTCCGTGACCTCGGGGACGCCGATCATGCCGGTCTCCGAGGAGATGACTATCGGGCCACCGTCCTCGATCACCTCGTCGTACTGGACGACTTCGACCTGGCCATTCTGGATGGACCAATAGAAGCCGTTCGAGCGCCCCAGCGTGTCGAGCGCCTGGAAGCCCCAGCCGAATAGCGTGACCGGCCGGTTGAACGGCGCCAGCTTCGAAATGCCCGCGGAGAGATTGCCGAGTGTCGTCTTCGGCATCTCCTTCACGACGTATTCGATAATCTCCTTGGGCTTGGTGCCGGCGTCGAAGGTCTTGCTGACGGCGCCCTTGTTGATGCCCTCGTCACCATCGCCGCACTCGATCTCCGACTGGATATCGGCGGTGTCCTTCGTGTTGGTGACGTCGCGGATCGAGCCCTTGAACAGCGTCGTCTTCGGGCCGTCGCGGTAGCCGACCTTGAGCTCGATTTGATCGAACTCCTCGCCGAGCTGCTTGCGATGCGACTTCGTCAGGTTCCAGACCGAGATCGTCGCGGTGTTCTGCTTCGACCCGATCGACTTCTGGACGGAGAAGTCGATCTTGAGGTCCTTGATCGTGAGCGTGCCGGCCGAGCCCGAGATCGTGACCTCGATCTCGCGCATCCATTGCCGGGTCATGCCTCTTCCTCGCTGAGATGAAACAGCCGGACGATGCCGGCCGGCAGGTTGTCGCGGTTGGGCTCAGAACTCTGGTCACCCCAGCCTGCGGCGATGATCGAGCCGATGCCGAGCCGGAACGGCGCGATCAGATCGACGCCCGTCACGATGCGCCGGCCGGCGAGAACCGACACACCCTCAACGGCGAGGTCGAACGACCAGCGGTTCGCCCAAGTCGAATAGTTGACGCGGAAGTCGCAGCGCTTGTCTGACAGCGTCGTGGTGAACGCCTGCGACGGCGCCGAGGTGATCGGCAACTCGCGGATGACAGTGGGCATGGGTGGACCTCAGCCTCGCTGCGCTGCGTAGGCGTTAGCGAATGTGGCGTTGGTGTTGGCCGGGATGTTCTGTGCTGGCCGCGCGGCGACTTGCCCGCGCTGAGAGGTCTTCTTGGCGGCATCGCTCTTCGAATTGCCGCCATTGGCGGCATCGTCGTTGCCGCCGCCTTCGGTATCGACGATCCGGATCTCCTGCAGCTCGCACTCGAAATGCAGGACCTGGCTGTTCTCGGGATCGCGGGTGGCGCTAAGCTCTTTGACGAGCATGTTGTTGTAGATGACGAGGCCGGTGACGAGGTCGAAGGGCTCCGCCTTCTCCTGGAAGTCGAGCAGCTGCTTCCAGGCATCCTTGGCTCGGGCTCTGCCGACGACCGCCTCCAGCCGCACCGAGTATGGCTTCGACCACGCGTGATCGCTGATCTTCGCCCCGCTTTCGACCGGATGCTCGGCAATCTCCATTTCGGCACGGTGCTCTTCGCGCATCACCGCGTCGAGCTTCACCGGGCCGATCTTGCGGCTGATGGCGATGCAGGTCACGGCGAAGCGGCAGCAGCCGTCCCTGAATTCGAGCCCTTGGAGGAGATGGCGCCGAGCACGCCGGCACCCTGCGCCTTCAGCTTTCCGGCCGCCTGCTGGATGCTCTGATCGATCATCTGCTGGACCTTCTTGGCCGCCGTCTCATCGAAGATGCCGTTGAAGGTGGCGGTGGCCGTCGCCGTCGCGGTCAAGGTCTGATCGACCTTGGTCTGCGCCGCGGCGTTCTTCATCTTCGAGGCGTTCATCTCAGGTGAGAGATCGGCCTTAATCTTCGGGACTGATTGGAAAATTGACTTGAGCCCGTCGAGCCAGCCAGGCGCCGGCGAAGTGTCCTTGTCACGGGCGGGCAGGCTGCGCTGTCCCTCGAACTCCTGCCGAGCCGCCGTGGCGCTCTCTGCACGCCGGGCCCGCTGGGCCTCCGCGCGCTCCGCCGTCCGCCGTTCGAACCGGCGGTCGGATTCCGAAGCGGCGCGCTCGGCCTCTTCGACTGTGCGGGGAGCGCTCATCGCGCGAGCACGGTTGGCCTCGCGCTCCTGCTCGGTTCGGGCATTCCGCTCGCCGACCGTCTCCGAGATGAGACCGATCTTCTTTGCGAAGCCAACGACGCCGTCCAGGAAGGAATTCAGCGGGGGGAGCAGTTGCGACGCGACCACGACGCCGAGTTCTGTGAAGCGATCCGTCACACCCTTCAGCACGGCGTCGAACTTCAGCCCGGCCTCGGCCGCCTGCTTGGCGACCTCGGCCTGCTGTTGCTCGCTGCCGGGCGATGTGGTCGGCATTAGCGACGCCATGCGATCATACATCGCGCGGAGCTCGGGCATCGACTTATCGTCGATCAGAACCTTGAGCTTGCCCTCGATGCCGGCGTTCTCGGCGAGTTGGTCCGCCTTCCGCTCCTGGTCGAGTGCTTGTGCACCGACCTTGCGCTTCTGGCGCGGGTTTGAGGTCGTCTCCTGCTTCTTCCGGAGCGCCTGCGCCTTGCCTTGAGCCGTCTTGTATGCCTCTACGGCATCAAGCAGCAGCGCCGAGGAATCACGCATCTTGCCGTCGGCGCCGATCGCAAGGCTGCTATCGATACCGAAGCCCTGAAGCTTCTTCTTCGCCTCGGCGCCTTCCTCGCCACCTTTCTTGATGGCCTTGGTGAGCTCGTTCATCTTCTCGACAGCGGCCTGGGCGGACTTTTCCGCTTCGTCGCCGAGCCCGAGGCCCTTGAAGATGTTGGTGACGGTTTCGAGGTGCCCTGCCGTGGTGCCTGCCGTCTTGGCGGTGATCGCCATTTCACGGCGGGCCAGCGCAGCCTTGGCGCCGATCGCGGCGAGGACACCGGCCAGAACGCCACCGCCGGCTACCAATCCGGCGAACGCTGGGACGAGGCGCAGGGCCACCAGCAGGACAGCGCGCAAGACGCCAAGCGCGACCGAGCCGGCCCGCTTGAGTCCGCTCAAGGCGGTGGAGAGCAACAGCACGCCGCGGCTGCTCTTGCGCGACTCGTTCCCGAGCCGCCCGACCGCGACGGCAGTGACGCCCGCAGTCGCCCCCGCCTGCCTCAGCGGATTGGCCGACTTGATGACGTCGTTCTTGACGCCGGCGAACGCCTTGGCGGCGGCCTTGAGCTTGGCCAGGCCCTCGACTTCGAACCCAAGCTTGGAGACGAGTTCTTCGAGGACGGCCATCAGCGCTCACTCTTTGTCGGGTTGGAACTCGGCTTCGCGGATGGTGAAGCCGCCGCGGAATTCCTCACGCAGCGTGACCTTGAACGTCAAAGTGCCCTTGCACTCGGGCTTCGGCGGGTTGGCCGATGCTCCTTTGCAGTGGCGTTCGAGGTGGTAGATCAGCCGCGGGGACATGCCGGCGTCGTCGAGCTTGGCTCCGCCACTGGCATCGCGGGCGAATCCGCCGCGCCCTTCAGCGAAGTTGAAGATCGTCACTCCGGTGACCATCACCGCGTCACCCGCCAGCGCCGGCCGATTGGCTTCGAGATCGGCGAAACTGACGGTCTTCTCCTGCGCCCCGGCTGAGCCGGCTGCCAGCAAAGCCACGACAACCAAGATCGCTCGCATGCCTCATCCTCCCGTCTGAAGGATGCATTGGTGTCATGATGATCGCTAAGGGATTGTCAGCGACGAGGTCCCGGCCGAGAGGCTTCCTCCATGGCCTTGGCCTGAAGGTGCTCTTCGAGATCCATCATCTCGTGAAAGTCCGCGAGGTCGTCGATGTTGTAGATCGACCGGAGCTCGTGGATCGTCGCCAAGGGCGGGTCGGCGCGCGTCGGGCGCCAGAGGTAGAGGTGTTTTGAGACGTTCGGCGCGACCGTTTTGATCTGCGACTGCGACAGGCTTACGCCGCCGGGCGCGCCCTCTGGAGGACCGCTCCCGCGCCGTCGGTAAAAAAACCGCCGAACTCGGTCCTCAGCGCGAAGACCGCCATGGAGATGAGTTCGTTCAGGTCGAGCACCCCGGCAACGGCCTTCTCGCCATCGACATAGCAGCGTTCAGCCATCTCGATCAGAATGTCGTAGATAACCTTGCGATCCATCGTCCGGCAGAACTTGGCAATCGCCGCGATCGCTTCCGCATCCGTGTCGAGACGCCCACTGAACAGCACGGCCGCGATATCGTCGGCGGCGCCTAGCACCTGGACGACGCGAAGGAGCATGTCGAGGCCTTTATCAGCCGGCATGCGGTCATAGCGAACCGTTCGCCCGTCGATCTTCTTCTCAGCCATTCGGTTTCCTCATCGTGATCTTGCGGACGCGATCGCTTTCCGCGGCGTGCCGGACTGCCTCGCGGAAGGAAGATGCCGCCTGTTTCAGGTTGCCGCCGGCCGCCTGGCGCGCCGATGCAGCAAGCGCGCGGCGGGCCGCCTCACATTTTGCGCAGGCCATGGGATCGTCCGTCTGCCTATCCCGTTGATTTGCGCTGCGCGATCGGGTCCGATGCCGGCATGGCGCGTGAACCGAAAGCCCCGCATGACGAAATCCTCGCCGCGATCGAGGCCCTCGGCAAACGCCAGGCTCAACTCGAAACGTCGATGAATGAGATGATCGTCGCCCAAGTCGAAAACGCGGCGCTCCTTGAGGCTCTCATCGAAGCGATCAAAAAGGCGCCGCAGGTAATGCTCGACGGCGTTGAAGTCGAAACGCCGGCTGATCTCGACCTCAATGTCTGGATCGAAAACCAGAAGAAGCCCCGCTAGGCCGGGTTGTAGATGATGTCATTCTCCTGCCAGCAGGGGCAGAACAGCACCCATTCGCGCTCGCTGGCGTTGCCGCCATAGCTCTTGTTCGGCTCCTTCGTGATGACGACGTTGGAGCAGCCACCGCCCTCGCCGGTCGAGGTGTCGATGACGCCGAGCACCATCAGGCGCTGCGAGCCAGCGCGCAGGGCCTTGGCGCGCTGGGTGAGATATTGGTTCATCGCCGAGTTCGGCATCAACTTCAGCGTGACCAGTGCGGACTGGTCCGAGGTCAGCGACACCACCGAGGCACCATCGGCACCGATCAGCGGCGTGCCGAGGTCGGTGTTGCGCTCGATCGTGACCGCGTCGTCGCCTTCCCAGAGCCCGATCACCGGGCGGCCGTCGATGGTGACGGCCACATTCTGCATGGCGTAGATCGTCAGCGACGGGCAATTGTCAGCCATCTTCAATGCTCCTGGTCAGATGGGCGCCGCTTCAGAAGCGCAGGGTGATCGAGGCCGAGGCGTAGTGGATCGCACCGGCGTAGCGGAAATCGACCTTGATATCGGGGGCGATGCGGTTGCGGCGCTGGCTTGGCGGGATGTTCTCGACCCGGTCGACCGCAATGGTGAACTCGGGCGTGAACTCGGTGTCGTCCTCGCCGAAGTCGCCAGCGACGATGCCGGCAGCGACGGCGCGGTTCATGACGCTGCGCACCGTGTTGCAGAGGATGCCGACGCCCGGGTTCGTGTAGGGGATGCGGGGGTTGTTCGCGAGCGTGGAGAGCAGCGCCTCGCGCATCCGGGCGACGATCCAGTCCGAAGCGTGGATCTCGTCGATGAACGCGCGGGAACCGACCGTGCCTTCGACCAACATCGGCAAGCCGCCGATATCGACATAGCAGTTCGCGGCGTGGCCCTGCGCGGGGTCGACGCCGAGCCCGGGCACGAAGCCGGTGATCGCCTGGACGACGGCCGAGGCCTTGTTCAGGACGATGATGCCGGCGAGCTTCTTGAACTTGAGGGTATAGGCGTTGCCGCTGTTGATGTCGCCGCGCTGAGCCGCCCGCAGATTACCGCGGTCGAGATCGCGCGTCGCGCCATAGGCCAGCATGGCGAGGGCGCCGTAGAGCGTCGTGTCGGTGTGATAGAACACGAACGACCGGTCATAGCCCTTCGACTCGATGTATTCGGCGATCGAGCCACCATACTGAGGCGAGGTCGCGGTGTGAGTGCCGCTCTGCGTGCCGGTGGTGTTGATCGCCGAGCCGCCGAGCGTAGCCGAAACCTGGAAGGTGTTCGTCGCCTGGTTGATCACGTAGTAGGTCGTGCCGACGGTGAGGCCGGTCGGCAGTGCGCCCGAGGTGGTGAACCGGACCTGATCGCCGTTCTGGAGGGTGTGACCGGTCCAGGTGATGACCGCAGGCGAAGCGATCGTCATTGTCACCGTGCTGGTCTTGTCCGGTTCGGCGGCTGCCGTCTCGGTCGAGGTGTCGTTGGAATCGAGCCCCATCAGCACGCTGTGAGTTTCGGCCCAATCGGCGGCGAGGTGCGCGCTGATCGTGTCGCGCATCTCCGCGGTGAACCCGATCCAGTAGAAGTCGGGATCGGCGGTGTAGATCGCGTCGAGCTCGTCCGTGATCGGATTGGCGGGGTTGCGGTACCCGATCTTGATCTGCCGCGGGCGCGGGTTCTGCGCGAACATCGCGCTCGCCGCCTTGTAGGCCGCATCGGCGGAGTCGAAATCCTCCGCCACTTCGGTCATGTCGCTGTACAGCTTGGTCCGATGCGTCGCATCGAGGATGCCGACGAGGCTCTCGGTCTGGACGATCAGCGCAACCGAGAAGCCGGTCGCGACGGCAAAGCGATCCTGCCGCGTCAGGGTCACATCCACGACGCGGGAATACGGCAAGCGCGCCATCAGCGGCTCCTATGGCTTGATGTAGGGGAAACCCGCCGTGACGGTCGTTCCGCCGGCGCCTTGGGTGATGACCTCGCCTCGCTCGACGACGTCGATGAGGAGCGGTTCGGTGGCGACTGCGCCGAGGACGACCTCGAACATCGCCCTGCCCTCCCAGCGCTGCTGGATGAGTTGGGGCTCGCGTTTGATGTCGCGGACCTCGCGGACGACGAGCGGCGCCATCCAGACCGACGATTCCGCGCTGCGGAGGCCGGCGACAAACAACCGGGACCAGTCCATCGGTCGCGGCGCATAGACATGGACGCGGAACAGCCACTCCACGCCGCGCGACTTGCACATCAGCACGCGCTCTTCGGCGCTGGGGCCCGAACCAACTGTGATCGCGCTGTAGCGCTCGTCGTTGAATTCCTCGGTGTCGCGATCGGCGAGGAATTCGATCATGGCGTGAGGGCCATGCGGGCGCGGGGCACCCTCGGCATCACGGATGACGTCGCCGAAGGTGGGCCGAGCCGGATCGATCAGGCGGGCATCCGCCTCGATCTTGAGCAGGAAGGCGCGCAGCGCATCATATGCCCCGTCCTCGTCCATCGCTCTCCAGCCTGGCTATGGCGCGGGTGAACCCGGCCTCGGTGCGCTCGACGACGCGGACGATCTTGTAGGTCTGCCCCTGCTCGCCGGTGACGCGATCGGCCTCAGTACGGGCGTCTTCATCAGCGGTCCGCAGATCGGCGCGCGACCAGATCGTGACGAATGCCTCGGTACGCTCGCCTTCCGGCAGCTGGCGGATGTCCGCCTCACTTGGGGCCTGGATAACGGCGCGGATGGATGAACTGGTCGGGCCGCTCGCCACCCACTGGCCGCCGACATATGAGCCCGCCGCCGCCCGGATCAGCGTTGCCGGGCGCGCCATGGCGTCGACGGCAATTCCTGCAATGCCACCGAGGAAGGTCATTTCGAGCGACCCTTGAAGCCAATGCCGCCGGAGCCCGCTGAACCTGCATCGAGCTCCCACGTGATGCTCTGGCGCATACGGCCCGTATCGATGAGCGTGGTCGAGGAGCCCTTCTGCCGGACCGTCGAAGGAGCATTGGCGGGCGGCATGTTCGACGCGATCTGATCCTGGATCTTGCCCGCTCCGAACGCCCCGAGCTTCTGGAGCTCGGGAGTAAGCGGCTTGCCATTCACCGTGACGCTGTAAGCCACCCGGCGCAGGTTGGCCCGGATCTCGCCGCGGGACTTGAACACGGCGACGGTGATGAATGGCCTCGGCGGGATACCGCGAGAGGTGCCGAAATGGTTCCACACGGCGATCGAGACGATGTCCTTGTCCGCCTTCCCGGCCGGCAATCCGACCTTGACCTTCTTCGGGCCCTGCAGCGCCTTCTCGATCTTGAGGATATGGCCGCGGAGATCGCCGCGCTGGCGATGCGTGACCCTCGCCCGGATCATGGCTCAGACCAGGGCAATCGCAGGATGATTGCGGCGGAGCAGCTCGAGGTAGCGTCGACCATAGGGCGTCGAGCGATAGCCGGAGCCATTGCCGCCACCGCCGGCGGCCCCGTCGGAGAGCTTCACCGTGACGTCGCCGACCTTCATGTCAGTGACGAGGCCAGCGTTGATGATGCCGGCGCCGTCTCCGAGCCCAGCCGAACCGATCACGACGCCGTCGATCGTCATGATGTGCGCGGCGAGGTACATGACGGCCGGCTGATAGTCAGCCTCGATCCAAGACGTATCCACCGAGGCCAGAGCCTCGGCGATCGCGTTATCGATCGTGGCGTCGGCGACCGCTGCGAAGGTCGGGAACTTCGCCTTGAACTGCGCAGCGGTCGGGGTGGTGTACGGCATCAGTCAGCCTTGGCCTTCTTCGCCTGGATCACCTTGCCGTCGGGGCGGGTGATCTTGAAGCCGTCGGCCGCGAGGGCTTCCACGGTCTCTTCCGAGATCGGGAGCTCCTTGGAGCGGCCGGCGTCGATCGGCTCCTTGCGGATACCGATCATGGCGAACCTGGGCTCCTGGCGCAGGTTCGTGACGGTGTAGAGCGGGGCCTTGGCCATGGCTCAGTCCTTCTTGAGGAAGGCCGCCTTGTCCTCGTCGGACAGAGCGTTGAAGGCCTCGGCGTCGGCCTTCGTCATGACCTCGCTGACGGGATTGTCGCCGTCCATGACGAAGTAGCGCCCGCCGCCGCGGTGCTCCGCCTTCTGCCCGGTCGAGGACTGCGCGGCTTCCGCCTTGGCCTTCCCGTCGAACTCGAACCAGCCGGTCTTGCGAGCGACCTTGTCCTCCGCGGCGCTGAGCTCGATCTCGACCGTCTCGCCGGGCTCGATCAGGACCGGACCGTCGACGCTGTTCACGCCGCGCGGCCCCTTGGAGATATTGGTGATCTTCATCGCCGAACCTCCTCAGATGCCGTCGAGGTAGCGCACGGCCTTGGGCCGGCGGATGTCGACGCCGCCCAGGCGGAAGATGCCCGGAACGTCGAAGCGCAGCGGCCCGGTCTGCCAGACCGGCAGGAACCGGAACGGCATGGGGATGTGCATCTTCAGCACCTCGGGCGAGCGCCGGTAGGCGACCATCCGCTTGGTGCTGGAGGCGCCGGCGGTGTCGAGGTAGCCGAACACGCCGCGGATGGTCAGGGGCTGACCGGTCGTGCGGGTGTAGATGTTGTTTCGCTCGATCCATTCGAGGATCGTGGTCTGGTTGACCGCGTCGATCCGGCGGGTGGAAAGGTCGAGCAGCACCGAGTACGGCAGCAACAGCGTATCCGCGATTTCGGCGCCGAGCGTGCCGGTGAAGATGCCGGTCAGCTGGCCGTTGATGTCGCGGAGGATCTGATCCGGCGTCTTGCTGGCGAAGGTCGTCGCCGAGCTGGTGCCATCGGCCGGCGCCGTGGTGGCGGTGGGGGTCGAGGCGTTGACCAGACCGGTGAAGCCCTTGCCGGCATCGCCGGCGAAAGCGACCTGGTCGATCTTCTCCTCGGCGACCCGGCGTGCGAGCGTCGCCTTGTCGGCGGTCAGGTTCATGCCGAGCAGCTGGGCGGTGCCAAGCTCCTCGAGCGTGTACCCGTAGCCGATGCCCGCCATCGAGACGGAGGTCTCGAACTTCTCGCGGGTCAGTTCGACCTTGGCCATGTCGTCCGCGTTGCCGTGGAACCACTGCGCCTGGCCGACACCGTCCATCGAGAAATAGGTGACGGACTGGATCCACTCCGGCGCCGAGGTGTCGACGGGGATCAGGGCCTGATACTGGATCTCCTGATACCGCATCGCATAGACGGTCGGCTCGATGAGCGACGCCTGACGGATGAGGAAGCTCAGGGCGACCTGCTGGGCGTCCTGCATGATGTGCTTGTTCATCTGGGACGCTCCTTAGGGCGTGTTGAGGCGCAGCGCGGCGAGGCCGGCACCGGAAGTGCTGGTGTCCCACTGGGCGCCGACGATCTGGGTGTTGCCGGAGGCGGAATTCGTCAGAACGCCGGTCGCCGGGACGTAGTAGACGGGGTCACCGACGGCGACCGCGACCGAGGCCTGAGCGACGATGACGCCCTTCTTCATCAGGGCGACATTGTCGTACTGCTCGTACTTCCCAGTGGGTCGGGTGATGTCGAGCACGGCGATGCCGACGAACTTCACGGTCGCCTCGGAATCGACGACCTGGTTGTCCGCGGTGCCCTGCACACCGACCTTGCCGAACCCGATGCCCTCGGCATCTTCGGCGAGGCGGGTGACGATCGTGGCGTCCTCCATGTTGAGGACCTGGCCCTCGACCCAACGGGCGTGGGTGGCGCTGTAGGTGGTCTGGATCGCGGGCATCAGGCGGCTCCCTTCGTCTGGGTCTTCCAGGCGTCCTGGAGACTGGTGACCATGGCGGCGTGCGCGGTGTCAGCCGGCTTGCGATCGATCTGGTGGACGCCGTCCTTGATGACGCCGCGGACCGGGTCACCGGGCTTGGCGTCTTCGGCGAGGATGTCGAAGCGGGCGTCGATGTAGGCCGCTGCCTTGTCCTTGATCGCCTCGTCGCCGAGCTTGGCGACCACGACGGCGCGGCGAATATCGGCGTCGGTCTTGCCATCGGTGACGACGTCGGGCGCGATGGCCCTCGCCTTGGCGATGAGGTCGCCGCGGGCCTGCACGAGCGCATCGAGCGCGGCGCCGTCGACGATCTTGCCCTTGAGGGCGTCGATCTCGGCATCGCGTTTGGCGAGGTCGGCATCCTTCACCGCCAGAGCGGCCGCATGGTCGCTGGTGAGCTTGTCGCTCGCCGCCTTCGCGTCCGTGAGGCGTCCCAGCAGCGTGGTGATCACGGTGGCGCCCTGATCGGTCACTTCGATCGGGATGCCATCGACGGTAACCGTCTTCAGGGTCATGGGAGGTTCCTTGACAGGAGGAGCCGCCCAGGAGTCCCCGATGCGGCATTGAGGGCCGGCGCGGCCGGCGGCGACAATCGCGAGATGGTTCCCGCGAATGTTCTTCTGGATGGCGTCGTAGGCTTCGCCGGCAGGCGTCGTGCCGGCGGTGAAATCGAGATCACAGGCGTAGCCCATGGAAAGCTCGCGCTTGCCTGCCTCGACGGCATCGATCGCGACCTGGTCCATCACTGTCATCGGCACGCGGACGAACTCGCCGTCGCGGGCGATGTCGCCGCCAGTCATGCCGACGCTGTGCTGCTTCCAGTTGCGGGCGCCGACGGCTTCGGCCGGGTGGTCGTTCGTGACCGGGCGATGAGCGAACGAGGCCAGCGCCTTGTCGCTGAAGACCTCGGCTTCCGGCCGGTACACCCTCACCTGCTCCATCTCAGGCTTCCCGACCTCGCGGCCGAGATAGATCTGGATGCCGGTTCGGGCGACGCGGGCATCAGCCACGAGATAGCCGTCTCCCGTCCGGCGCGTGCCGGACAAGGCGATCTTGTCGGTGAAGAGCATGGATGCTCCAGTTGGACTGTTCTGGCCTGACGGGACGCAGCATCCCGACCTTCCGGCGCCCGCGCTTTGCTAACGGGAGGCACCCTCGTTTGCCCGTTCGGGCGAATTCTCGCGCTTGTGGCCTGCTGTTGCAGTCGCCGTGCGCGCCGGCCTCTGATCTCATTGCTCTGCCCGAGACCGGGGATTGGCAGGCAACTAGCCCCCAGCCACTCAGGGGGCATTGGCACTCGGAGCCCTCGCGGGCGAAACTCGGAGGGGCGAACGGGTGACAAGGCCGCCCGCGATCCCTCGTCGGCAGGGCCCTGCCTCGCGCCCTGCCCCGCCTGTCATGCGGGAGGTTCACTCAGCGCCCCTGCGCGTCTCAGAATTCGATGACCGCGCGCGCCGTGCAGCGGCAGTTGATCGGCTGGCCGGGGTGCCCATCGCTGGGCGGGTCTGACCAACGGAACGTCTTGCCCTCGCGGTCCCAATGCGAGGGCCGGGCATTCGGGTACCGCCCGTCCGGGTTTCCCCTCACCCGCTCGTCCATGCTCGTCGACCAGACGTATTCGGTGACGCCCATGGCCTGCTGGCGGATGTGGTTCAGGTCGCCGTTGAAGCTGGCGGCCTGATCCCGAGCGATGAGTGCGGCGCGCCGGCGGGCGATGCCGAATTCGGCGGCAATGACCTTCTCGATCTCGCGGTTGGCGAGGCCCTTGGTCAGAGCATCGAGCAGCTTGGCCTCCAGCCGCTTCGCGACATCCGAGGTCAGCCCGCGTACCAGCGAGACATTGCGCTGAACCGCGGCCTGCAGCTGGGTTTCGATCCCCTCGCCTATCACGACCGAGCCGAGATCGATCCCGATCGCCGAACGCATCGCCTCGTTGAAGCGGCGCGAGTGGCGGGCGTCCTCTGTCTCGAAGGCCCGCCGCCACTCCGCCCGGGCGCCCTCGACTGCCCCGTCTAGGAAATCGCGCAGCGCCCGCATGGCGCGCTCGAACCAATTCAGGTCATCGCGCATCAGCTGGGCCTTGGCGGACAGCGCCGCCGGCAGGACCTCAGCGACGACGCGCCTGGCGGCTTCTCGAAGGATACGGACGGTCTCCAGCCGCAGCGCCTCCTCAAAGGCAACCGTAGACGAGATCGGCCTCAGTTCGACCCGCTGGCGCTTTGTCGTCCGCGCTGCTCGCATCCAAGCTTGGACATTGATGTTCACGGCGCGTTCGCCTATATTAGCGACAGGTCGCGCCGTTTCGGACGTACGCCCAAGGACTGCTTCGGCAGGCACATGAGGCAGCGACCATTTTCTCAAATCCGATAGAACGTGATTGCGTCGAGCCGTTTGGCCCGACGGCGAACCTCCACGACCAGTCCATAGCGGACGCCCTCGATTGAGGTTCGGTAGAGCACGCGCGGCACGCCGTTGACGCCGCGATCCTGTGACAGCGTCCGCTGCCCTCGAACGATTTGAGGCAGCCGCTTGAAATCTGCCGCGGTCAGATCGGGATGCCGCGTCTTCATGTGGGCGATGGCTTGGTTGCTGATCGCGTGCCGGAAGCCGCGAACATCCTGCCCTATGAGCTTTGACAGCGCGGCTGGAGCTTTGACCGGAGCGAAGACTGCATGCGCGGCGACATTCTGGCCAGCCAGTGCAGCGACGTTCATGATCCGAGTGCCGGCATCGATCCAGCGTCCGTCTGGACCCCGCGGCTGGTTCGGATCGTAGGCATCACCGACGAAAGGGGCGCCGCCGGTTTGCGTACCTCCCTGCTGTTCAGCCTGGCGCCGCTGCGCCTCTGCCTCAGCTTCCTTGTCTTCAGGCTCGTCCCCGAATTCGTCGAGCGCCGTATCGAGCCCCGGGAACGTTCCGTCCTCGACCAGCATGTTCTGCACGCCGCGGGCCAGCGCCTGATCAGGAACCAAGCCCGTATCGTGGAGGTCCTTCACACCCTTCGTTTTCTTGCTGAAGACGTCAGCCTTCTCGACCTCGGTCATCTGCCAGAGCGGTGCCCAGGTGTAGTGGACGTCGTCGGGCCGGCTGCCGATGGCAGAGCGGATCAGCACCTCATCGAGGCGCGACAGCGCCGGCCGAAGATCGAGGTTCTGGCCCGCGCTGATCCGGTCGTAGTAGTTCCGGATGTCGCTCTGGCCGGTCGACTGAAGGCCGCCGGGTGTCTGCCCCAGCAACCGGGTGGCTGGGATATCCGCGGCACCAGAGGCGATCTGCAGATAGGTGTTCAGAATCTCCGGCAGCTGGGCGAACGAGATCTGCTTGGAGTTCCACTCCTCGTCGCCATCGAGCATCAGCGTGTTGGTGATCGATTTACCGGTGTTCGCCAGTGAATAGCGCTGCAGGATCCGGGACCGATACTCCTCGGTCGCCAGGCTCTCCATGAAGCCCGGAACCTTGACGATATCGACCTTGGCCTCCTGCAGGAGCGCCGCGATCGTGGCGCTCGCCGAACTGGCATGCAGCACGGCGTCGTTCACCGCCTGCAAGACGCTGTCGCCCCAACCATCGAAGGCGAGGACCCGATCGGGGATCTCCGCACCGATGAACCGCACCACCCGCGAGGGATGGATATCGACCAGTGCAGTCCTGCCGGCCAGCGAGTACTTGATCGGTTCGCCATAGAACGGCGACAGCGGGTCCTGATCGAGTTCGCCAGCGACCATCTCATGCCGACTGAACACGTTGAGGTATTTCAGCCCGCCCTTGCCGATGCGCTCCGGCACCAGAGGCGTCATCGGATCGGCGGAACCGTCACCGATGAAGATGGCCGAGCCACCATAGAGGCGGGCCTGCTTGCGGGCCTGCGCGACCTTGCGCTGAACGCCGTGCCTGGCTTCCTCCTGCTCGAGCAGCTCGATCTGCGGCTTGTCGGCCTGCCAGTCGCGCCATTCCCGCGTCTCGTCGAAGGCCGGGACGTCCACGATCTTCCGCGCGATCCAGTCTCCCCGATAAGCGGCATCGAGCGCGCTCTTGTCGAGCACCGTCAGCGCGAAGGCGTTCCCGGTCGACTTGTCCCTGACCGTCCCCAGCCCGGAAATCAGATTCACGAGCGTGTCGGAGGTCAGCGGCATGCGATGTTAGCTCACATTGGCGAGGGTGAAGCGCGACCTATCGAGCAGGGCGTTGAAGGCCCGGCTGGTGCTGTCGGCATCATCGTCGTGGGCCGCCTCGGGAAACCCCTCCAGGGACGAAAACCACTGCTCATTCCATTGCCCGCGCAGGACGAGGACGTTGCCCGCCTCGGCCTGAGCCGAGAACGGGCTGAACCGTGTGACCTTGTCGCCGGATTCTGGGGTGGCCCGCGCGACGAAGCCGGTGAGCAGCTTCGTCAGGTTCTGGACTTGCGACTTGCCAGCCTGGCCGGGGTCCTGCGGCAGCGAGATATGCACCTCGCGGCCATCGTCAGTCGCGGTGTTCTTGATCAGCGTCTCGACGCCTGACGGTGATTTCCAGTCGCTGACGTGATGAGCGACGATGTATCGGCCATCGCTGAGCAGCCCGATCTTCGTCCCGGCCGTGGCATCCGGATCGTTGCCCTCGACCTTCGGCGTTCCGGCCAGGTCCCAGCCGCGCATCCAGCGCACGATCTTGGCCGGGACAGCGTCGACGACCTCGCACCAACCACGCTGGAACAGTAGACCGGCCGCAGGCCTGATCTTCCAGTTGCCGCCGAGCAGTCGTTCCCGCTCGACGGTTGGCAGCGCCATGAGGTTGGCGATGTAGCCCGGGTCGGCTGACATGAGCGCGCGGTTGTCGCTCAGTTTGGCTGGGATGAACGTCACCGACTTCGGTGGGATCGGCTTGTCGACGCCGTTCTCGTCGGGCGCCGTGTAGCCGGCGAGCTCCTCCGGACGATCGGCCCAGATGATCTTGTCGCCTATGCGGACGAACCAGCGCAGGACGCTGGCGCGTTCCGGGATGGCAAAGCCGGTGTTCGGATCGATCCACCAGGCGATGAATTCCGCGACCCAGCTATCGGCGTCGGGATTGCAAGTCGCCCGGATGTAAGGCCGCACGCCGCTCATCGAGCGGTTGCGGCTGACCATGTACCAGAACTGCTTCGCGCTGAAATGCGTCAGCTCGTCGAAGCAGAGCAGCGGAATCTGCGAGCCCTGCCAGTTCAGGACCGTCTTGTCGTGTTCTAGGTGCGCGAAGCTGACCGTGCACCCGCTCGGGAACTTCCACTGCAGATCCGGCGCGCTGCGCGGCGAAGCCCGGAGATCGGGATAGAGCTTCTCGCTCTCGTCCCAGAGGCCGCCCTCGTTGCGGACCTGGACCAGAGTCCGGCGAAAGAACACCGCGCCGAACTCAGGATTGGCGACGTGCCGCAGCGGCTCCATGAGGAGCGCCCAGGTCTTGCCGCCACCGGCCGCGCCTCCATAGATCGCGATGTCTGCCGGGCTGGCGAGGAACTGCGTCTGTGGCCCCGCCTGCGGCCTGATGACCTTCGGGGCGCCCTGCCCCTTCTCAGCCCCTGCCATTGTCGGGGAGCTGGAAGATCGTCACCGGGGCCGCGGGCGCCGGGAGGTCCTTTCCATCCTTGCCTGTCAGCTCGCGCCGATTGGTGAAGCTGTCTCCGACTTCCTTGGCCGCCTGCTCCAGCAGACTGGCGGCGAGTACCATGTTGCCCTGTGTCTCGGCCTTCTCCGACATCCGCTGCAGCGCGCGGAGGCGAACGGCGCGATGGCTGATGGCGATGCCGGCCGTGTCCTCCAAAAACGCCTTGCGAGTTTCTTCGAACAGGACGCGCCAGCGCTCTCCGAGCTTCGCCCCGGCCTTCTTGGTCGGGTCATGGCTCTCGCAGAGTTGCCGACTGATCTCGACGCCGAACTCCCTCTTGACGGCCGCGACGACGACAGCGAGGCCATCGAAACACGCCAGGCTCTGGATGATGAAGGCTTTCGCCTCATCCGACAGCTTCGGACCAGCCATTGAGGCGTCAAACCCCGTCTAGGCGCCTATGCTGCTCGCGAGAGGCAAACGCCGCAGGCATGCGCGACGCTCGATGCTCCAATCTCGGGAGGCTGACAGGCGGCCGCGACGAACTCGCGGACATGAGCAGCGTCTGCGCCATAGCGACGGACGATGCTGGTGAATTCCTGCACGTCGTGAGCACGCATGGCCCAGACCGGCTTGCCCGTGGACGGGCTGAACTTCGGAGCACCGAAAGCGTCGCGTTCCTGCGCCGCATGCAGAAGCTCATGCTCGACCAAGGCGCACCATTCGATGTCGCTGCACTGATCAGCATAGGCAGTATCGAAGGTCAGGATGAAGTCCGGGATGTGCCCGAACCAACCCACGACCTGGATGCGTGCCTTGGCCTTCGCCCACTTCCCCATCGCCATCGGGTCGCCGAGCTCGCACTGACCTACGATGGCGCGGCCGCTCCGGCTGTTGGCGACATTCGTCCATAGTGCGCCGATCGATGCAGACTGAAGATGGCCGTGCTCAGGGTTCTGTAGCGAAGCGCCGTCCTCGATGAATGTCTGGCGCGCCCATTCGACAATCTCAGGAGCGGGAATAAACTGCGAGCCGTGTTCGAGATCTAGCAGGATGCTCGGAGGCTGTGGCCTTGTCGAAGCTCCTGGCTCGCGATCAGCCGGCATCGGCGTCGAGAGGAAGCTCTTCGATCATATGGCGGACCATCGCCGTCGCCGCGGCCGCGTCGAGGAGGTTGGTGCCGGACGGCTCATGCTTGGCGGGGTACGCGGTGTTCGTGTTGAATTCCCGCTGAAAGCTGATGCCGCCATCAGGATTGAAGCCCTCGGGTAGCTTCCACATCAGGAAGCGGCTGACCATATGTTTGATCTGAGCTTCGGTCATGGTTCACTCTGAGAGACGTATGGAGGGGGATCATGCAAGACGCGACAAACCGGGCCATTGAGGTGGCCCTCCGCGCACAGCACTCGCTAGGGATCAAAGGCGACAACAAGGACAATTACGTCATCGCCCGAGAGACTTTTCTCAGCGAACTCGGGCTCCATGGCCCCCGGCAGCAAGAGTATGCCTTCGATGATGCAACACGTGATGTCCTGATCGCGCACAGCAGACAGGACGTCGCTCACGCCCTTCTCAATACGACATCCCTGCTCAAACGCGTCGAAGATCTCCAGAAGCAGGTGCGGGGTCTATCGTGGTCGCTGCTCATGCTCGCGGTGCTGATCGCCGTTTTTCGTTACTTCTAGTCGAACGACCGGACCGGGCTCGACACCGGCTCCCCCTTTTCGGGGCCATCTCAGGCAGGTCCTTCCCCACTGCCGGTCGAACTCTGAATACGAGAAAGCCCGACCTGCTAAGGCCGGGCTCCTGTCACCCTTGCGCTGGTACATCCGCAGTCGCCGGGCAAAGCTTCGCACTATGCCACCAGTGAGGCGGCGCGGGGTTCGGGGAGCATCAACCGAGGCGAGCACACGCGCCGAACAATCCGTGAACATCATTTGCCATATGGCTGCAATCGGCGCAAGGTCTCACATCAAAAAACGAAAGTTTTTGATCTGCTCAACAATTCGCGCCCAATGCCTTCGACGCGCCCCACTCATCTGACGAACAAATGGCACCAGGAACAACACAAGCTCGTCGGCGCGCTGAGCGACAAGCGCATGCGCTTTCAGAGCTTTGTCGCCGGCTTTGGCGTCGGTCTTGACCTTGTCGAAAGCCGCGGCCCGCGCTGCGAAAGCCGCGTCCAGGTCGCCTAGCAGCTTATCCAGCTTACTCTCGGCAGCATCGTCGAACGAGATCGGCGACTTCGTAAACGCGCCGACAGAGCATCCGAGGCCATCAAGTGCATCCTGAATGCGACGTGGCAGTGCTGAATTGGCCTGTCCGCCCCGGCGCTCCAATTCGTCTTCGTGTTTGGAAACAAACCCCACAGCCATCTCCGTCCGTCATGGAAGACGATGCTACGCCGCCCGCAATGCCGCAATAGAGATCGTTGTAACTGTCCTCCGCCCGAAGGCCTCGATCAGCACCTTAGCCTGATCGAGGCCGATGCTGTCGACGATGCTAGCCTGCAGCGACATGAACGGCCCTTCGATGATCGTGACGTCATCGCCCGGCTTGAACGCCGGGACCGCTTCTTCGAGGGCGGGCTGCCGGACACCATTCTGATAGTCCGCGATCGCGCGCAGGGCGAAGTTGGGCACCCTCACCCAGCCATTTCTATCCGAGACGACGTCCAGGATGCCGTCGATGTCGAAGATGCCGCCGATCGGCTTGCCCTTGACGACGAACTGGCGACTGTTCGCGGGGGCGGCATCGGCCGAAAAGCTCATGAGCGGCCCGCTCACGAACAGATAGCGTGCGAAGGTCGCGACATCGCCATCGAACGTGGTTCGCTTCCCGACCGTGACCACCTTGTGAGAGCTCGGCCAGAACACCGCACAGCCTGCTTCCTCAAGCCCGGCCATCGCCTTCGCCTCGGCGCGCGGACCGGTGAAGACGACGAACCATTTCGTCTCTGGCCTAAGGTCGAGCTCCGGCGCCGGGTTGAGCGTGATGACCTCACGACGCTCCCGCGGCCCCGGCTCCTTGGCCGCGGCCTTGATGATCGCCTTCTTCGCCTTGCCCTGTCTGCGGTTGTGCTTCTTGCGGGCCATCAGGCGGCTTTCTCGATCGTGGGAGGCAGGCGAGAGGGGAAATACCAGCCGTCCAGGCGGTGCTCGGGATAGAACTTGGAGATCGGCTCCTTGCCGCGGTGGCGGGCCCAGGCGTCCCATTCGTCGCTGCCCTTGGCGACGAAGAACGTCGACGCGGTTTGACCGGCTCCGGCGGACGGGGCGGCGTAGTCATTCCAGCGCTCCTGATTGAGCCAGGTGACGGCCTGGGCACATTTCTCGGTGCCGGCGCGCCCTGCCCTGCGCTCGATCTCGGCGAAGCGACTGGCGGCAGCGATGATGCCCGCCGGATCGGCACCGCGCTTCACGGCTCTGTCGAATTTCTCCTTCGCCGGCTTCTTCGGGTCCGAGGCCTCGCCGCGATGGGGATAGGCCTTCCAGAATTCCTCAAAATCTCCTGCCGGCATTGGTCGCGTCGGTTCGTCGACCGACCGAACGTTGGTCGTAGAGCTCTTGGTTTCAGGAATATCTTTCTGGTCTCTGGCTTCTGGCTTCTGGGCTTTATCCTCTGGGTCGGACTGGGGGTTAACCCCCGCCTTTTCCCTTTTGAGGTTCGGATTGCCGCCAGTCTTGCCGTTGGCCTTATCCCGCGCCTCTTTCTCAGCATCGCGTTGCATCCGGCGGCTGATGATCGTGCCGTCACTCTCGCGGCTGAAGACACCCGCGTCTTCAAGCTCGGCAATCATCGACTCGGCCTCGTCCAACGCGCAGCCCGCCAACGCCGCGATCTGACGCGGGGCTAGAGCCTTGCCGTTGATGACGAGCGCGCCCCGTGGCGTTGCCTCATGCATCACGCAGAGCATTTCCATCCAGAGGCCGCGGGCGCCGATAGAGCACATGCGCAGTGCGGGATCGGCGCGCCAATCTGACGGATAGAATTTGAGCCAGGGCGCGCTCATGCAGCCCTCGCCAAATGCGAACGCGCCGCTAGAATGCACGCGGGGGGATAGGCATGAAGAAGTGGCAGACGATCGCGCTCGGCGGGGCTGCAGCCGTCGTCGCGGCAGTGATGATTTTCGCGATCCAGAAGGCCGGCTTTGCGTGCGCGAACATCAACAAGCGTGCCGCGATGAAAATCGGCGAGGCAAACGGCTGCATCGAGTTCTGGCTCAATCGCTATCAAACTTCCTTTCAAACCGCCTTGAGCTTCCTTGTGGGAGCCATCGGCCTGTACTTCATCCTGCGGCAACTCAAGGCACTTTCGGAGGATAACGAAATGACGCGCGCTTCCTTGGCGGCATCGACAGCTGCTCAGGAGGAAGCATCGCGAATCGCCCTTGGCCGGGCGATCGGAGCAATTGATGCATACACGTTTGCGGTTCTCATCATGATCCAACACGTCGAGCGTGCGAAACAGACAGGAACCAGCGATGAAGACAGACGGAACAGGAAGCGCCTCATCGAAAATGCTGAGGCCCGTCGACCTGATGTCTATGCGGCGCTGGTGAATGGACCCCTTCGTCAGCAATGGCGCGAGTTCGAGCGAGACTTCGATTCGATCTCCATTTTCCTTGCTGAGAACGAAGCGGGAGGTGTGGTTAGTGACCCAACCGTGTTGCGGCTCTCGAAGCGGTCGCCCAATCCAACCGATCTGGATGAAGCCAGCAGACGAGCTGGTGGCTTGGCAATTCGGCTGATGAACATCCGCGACGAGTTGGAGCGATAATGTCACCGCAACGCCTCCAGCTCTTCGACCCTGAGCGCGACCGACCAGCCCTCTTGACCGCCTTCGAGCTCGACATAGATGCGGTCTAGGCCGCAGGGGCGGCCGCGATAGGCGTGCTGGACAGTGCCGCGCTTGCCGGCATGCTCGCCGGCAATGACGCGGACTGAGGCGCCCTTGGCAAAGGGATCGGGCTGGAGAGCGATACGCGTCACGCCGCCCTCCGCTCCTGCTCGCGAGCCGAGGCGATGCCGTTGGCGGCAGCGGCCGGGGTGCATTCGAGGCGCCAAGCGATCTCGACGTTGTCGAGGCCGGTGCGGAACAGAGCGAGCGCATCACGGCAGCCGCGATGATCAAGCTTCTCGTCGAGGGGCGGACAGCGATCAGCCCAGCCAGGAGGAGTGGGATTGCGCTTAAGCACGATCATGCGACCCTCCGAGCGAAGGATTTCAGGTTGAGCTTGCGGTCGATCTCGCGGGTGTAGGCCGGCGAGTAGCTGAGGCTGCTGCAATGAGCGCAGTAGTGCTGGCCGGGCACTGCTGGCCTGCCGCAGTATCGCTTGTCTGCCGCCGCAGCGTCGTTCGGCCAGAGCGGCCAGCGGCAGTGATGCGCGGCCAGATCTCCGAAGGCGACTGAGAGCGGCGAATATGGCGCGCCCCCTTGGATTTTGGGCCGCACCAGCACCGGCTCAGGCCGCGGCGCACGCGGCGCGGGGCTTCTACGCACAACGGGCCGGTCGATCTGCCTGCCGGCTTGCTTTGCGCGGAAGATCACTCCAGCGACCGCGTTGCGGCTAGTGCCTAACGCGGCGGCGATCTGGCCGTAGCTCTCGCCGGCCTCGCAGCGGCGAACTGCCTCGGCTTTCTCGTCCTCGGTCATGGGGCGCGGCGAAGTCGGACCACCCGTCACGGTCTGGACTGCAACGGCGACGAGACGACCGTCCACGCGGCCCCATGTGATGCAGCCGGGCGTCGCTCTCATGTCCGCTCTCCAACGGCGCGAAGCCGGGCACTGGTACCCTTGGCTCGATTGCAGGCCTCGACCAGCTCGGCGAGGGCGTCGTTGATCGCGACATGCTCGTTGGGCGACAGGTTCCCATCACGAAGCGCCTCGGCCACGCGGATGGCGAGATCGCCGAACTCATCCGCAACACCACCGAAGGCCGTCATCATGCAGGCGGGCGGCGCCGAGCCATCGGGCTTGACTAGCGACATGCCGCCATGGGCCGCCATGGCCTCGGTCACGCAGGGCACGCCGCATTCCGCCTCGAGCTTCATCGCCGCGGCGATCGTGATCATGTCGGCATCAGTGGTCGACGACCAGCGGTGCATGACCGACTTCGACACGCCGGCGACGATAGCCGCGTCCTCGATCGTGCCGATCATCTTGATCAGCGCGCGGGTTGCGGTCTTGAAGCGGAAGAACCATTCGTCTCGTTGCATCATCTGAGCCTCGAAGGTGTTGGGATCGGCCCTGGAACTGTCCCGTCGCGGGAACGGTTCTCGACTGCGACTGCTCAGCCGCAGTCGAGTTGCGGGAGTTGCGTCGCGTGAAATGGGATCTGACTGGGTTCGAGGGCCGCCGGCTTATGGAGAAGCTGGCGGTCCGCCGAAGCGACCGGATGGCCGCCAACGACAACGATCCGGATGCGGGCGGCGCGATGGGCGCGCGCCTGCCGGCGGGAAGCCCCGCCAGCGACATCGCGCCGCCCTTCGGCCAGCCCGATCGCCAGCCGATGCGGAAGAACCGCCGCAGGCATCGTGTGAGGCCGTGACATCACGCAGCCTCCCGCTCGGACGCGGCGAGCGCCTGCTTGCAGGTGAAGCAATGGTCCAGTGTGGCAGAACCGCAGGCGTCGGGCTTCTTGCAATGAGGCCGGCAGTCCTGATGGCGCAGCAATCTGGCGAATGGCTTGGCGTCCGCAGCCGGCGCAGGATCAGCGGTTGCTGGCACACTCTCCCCCGCGCCGGCTTGCGTGACGAATTTGGCACCTTGCGCGGGGACTATGTCCGCACCGCCCGCGCTGTCAGATGCCACTTTTCCCGGGCTCGCACCGGCCGCCCCTTCGTTCTGGGCTGCGGGGGAAAGGTCGGGGGAGGTGTTGCGTTGCTCATGCGCATGCGTGGCGCGTCCCGCGCCTGCGCCCGCGAGGCCGTTCTTGAAGGACTGAAGGTAGAGATCGAAGATCGCATCGAATTCGGCGACCTCATCGGCATCCTTGCCGAGGTGCTTGACGACGGCGCGCAGCACCTTGACGTCGTAGCCATTGCTACGAGCCTCGGCGTAGACCTCCTTGATGTCGTCCTCGATCGTCCGCTTCTCCTCCTGGAGCCGCTGGACGCGCTGGATGTAGCTCGTGATCTGCTGGTCGGACATCAGGCGGCCTCCGGCTTTGCCGCCGGGCGCGGGACGTCGACCGGCCAAGCCAAGGGCTGCGGCCATTGTCGATCGAACCATCCGACTGCACGGTCATAGGTCCGCAGCGTGATCGTGCTGTCGGACTGGAGCCGCTCGTGAAAGGCGGGGTCGTTGAAGACCTGACGCCAGACGGTCGTCACGCCCATGCCGGCAGCATTGGCGTAGGCCTCGACCAGGAGAAGAAGGTGGCGCTTGAGTTCGGCTTCCATGGCGAGGAAGATAGTTGGAGAAATCCTACTTCACAAGAGGAAATTTCCAACTCGAATTCGCGCCGCGACATGTGGGATATTTCCAACATGTCGAGCCTCAAGGAATTTACCCAGCAGCGCCTGGCCGTAACCGGACGCAATGCGTTCGAGGCCGCCAAGATCGGTGGCATGGAGAGGAGCTTCGTCAACGATATCCTGATCGACAAAAAGAAGTCGGTTCAGGGGCGCTCGATCGAGAAGCTTGCGATCGCGCTCGACACCACGTCAGAAGCGATCGTTGCGGCGATGTCCGGCAAGGCGCCGGCGACCAAGGCCCCGGACAGTGAACCAGCCGAGTCGACGGTCCACCCCGTCACGCTCGGCGAGCTCGTGCCGGTCAAGATCGCCGGCAAGGTGAAGGCTGGTCAGTTCATCTCAATCGAGGATCTCGGCGACTGGGAAGAGCCGGAGGAATTCGTCGACACGCGTGACCCGCGTTTCCCCCATGCTCGCCACCTCGGCTTCGAGGTCGAAGGCGACAGCATGAATGCGCTGAAGCCGCGACCTATCCAAGATGGCGACCGCCTCTCTGCCCTCGCCTATGAGGACATCGCGGATCGTTTCCCGTTGCGCGACGGCATGATCGTCGTCGTCGAGCGTACCCGTCACGGCGGCCATGAGCGCGAATGGTCGGTGAAGCAGCTCGAGATCTACGAGGACCGGATGGAGTTCCATCCCCGGTCGACCAACCCGCGCCACAAGCCAATCATCATCAAGCGCGACAGCCTGGCCGATGACGGCGTGACCGTTGAGATCATCGCCATCGTTCGGCGCCTAGTCGCGGAGTTCCTCTAGGAACCGCCGGAACAAAAGGCAAAACTCGCCCGCAACCGCTGTGGATATGTGGGTTTAGGTGGATCACGCTCCGCGAAGGCGTTGACCGCGCGGCCCAACGTCATTCACCGTCTGTTCCGGCCGAATCGCCTGAAACAAGAAAGGCCTAGGGCTGCAACCCTAGGCCATTCTCAGTAGAAACGGTGCCAGCGCTGAACGACCGGCGCTGGTCGTGTGGAGCTCAACCACAGCCTCGTCTTAGGCTGATTTGGCTTCCGCACGCAAGATGGTCCTTGGCTGCCAAAACCAGGAGCTCCTCCATGGCAGACCGCAGGAAGCCGCGCGGCGGCACTCGCACTCCTTCTCGTAAGCTCTCGGCCGATGACGCCGCGATCATCAAGAACCGCATCCTTCGGGGTGAGTTCCTGAATCGGATCGCGGCCGACTTCGACGTGAACCCGGGTCGTATCAGCGAGATCAAGACGGGCAAGGTTTACGCCGAGATCCCGCCTGCCGCCTGACGGCACCGTCAAACAGAGGGGCGGGGCTTCGGCTCCGCCTCTTTTCAATCAACAGCCATGCAATTCAATGCCGCCTCGATCTCATCATGCCGCCGTCGAGACGGGGGCGAGGCGTACATGCCGCGACCGCCCTCACCTGCTTCGCCCAAGATCGGGATCACCACTGGCTTCGGGCCCAGGCTGATATCAGTGATTGCGAACTTCAGCTCCGGAAATACCTCGCGAAGCCGCGCTTTGGTGCGCTCCTTGTCTGCGGTCCAGGCTAGAACCTGCCCCGCCGGCGGAAACAAGCTGTATTCGGTCGCCTCGGGCAAACCTGCGTGCCATGGCTTCATGCTGCGATCTCCTCGCACTTCCAGACAGTTACGGCGATCAGCCGGCCGATGAAGCTCTCGCAGCCTTCGCAGGTGTAGCGGACGTTCCGCAGGAAAGCGCTGTCGAGCAGCTCCTCGACGTCACACGGCGCGTCGTCCACGTCCGGGACATCCAGGCGCTGGAAGACGTTCTTTTGGCAGTTGGTGCAGCGATAGTGGAGCTTGAAGCTCGCACGAATTCCCACGTCTTCCGGCATCACCTGGTACTCCGAACTCTGGTTGCGTTGCCCTGTGCGTAGCAGCCTCTTTGTTCTGCTTACGTTCTCATTCTGGGCATGAGCCGCACCCCAAGTCGAGTCGAATCAGGTCCTTACCCCTGACATCTACTGTCAGTAGGAGATTTCCAACTTTCCTATTGACAGTTGGAAATCTCCAACTTAGGTTCTCTCCATCAACGGAGAGCGCCATGCACACCGGCTCACCTTCAACCGCATTCACCGAGGACCAGCTGTTCAGCGCCACCGCGCGGTTCTGCGCCGGCCTCTACCAGGCTCTCGGTCCCAAGCGGGAAGCCTATGACATCCACCCGCTGACCGGGCCCGGCGTGACCACCGCCGATCGCGCCCAACACGCCATGATGGAGTGCGCGCGGATCGACATGGAAGACCGCCGCACCTTCTTCGCCGGCTGCATCGCCAAGCTCGACGCCAGCCTCGCCCGCATCGCCTCCAGCGATGACATCACCCGCTACTCGATCGCTGCGGAGTGATGGTCATGGACCCGACCTATCTCAGCGGCTTCAACTTCTGGATCGCTTCGGCGCGCGACGAGATCGCCGGTAAGGGGCTTGGCGCCGCGATGAGCTGGCGCGGGCTTCTGGGCCTCGCTCTTCGGTATCTCCGCACGGCGCTGACCTATGGCTGCCCTGATCGCCGCGCGCTCTGCATGCGCCTGATTAACTGGCTCCGCGCCGACATGCGGAGGGCAACGGTATGACCAAGATCGACGATGGCGGCTCTGCTTTCCCTCGTTCAGCAGCATGGTCCCCCGATCGCAAGACGGTATCGATGCCTCAAGAGGGCATGTCGCTTCGCGACTGGATCGCGGCACAGATTGCAGCGGCCATCGTCGGGGACCGCGAGCAATGGCTTGCCTTCATCCATGATCGCAAGGGCGTGACGCCGGAGGCGCACGTCGCCAGAGAGTCCTACCTCATGGCTGACGCCCTCCTGGCCGAACGCTCCAAGGCGGGAGGTGGCCAGTGATCCGTCGCCTCGCACGTCAGGCCCTCGCCGCCTTCTTCGCATGGCGCCGCGCCAATCGCGTCGCCAAGGCCTCGCCCGAGATCGCGGAGCTGCAGCGTGAGATCGCGAAGCGCTCCCGTCGCCATCGCAAGACCGAGCCCCTGCGTCGCGAGCTTCGCGCCCGCGTCATCGCCCAACTGGCCCGCGAGCAGGGCATCACCATTCAGGAGAGGAAGTTCTCATGAACGCCCATGCTGCAGCCGGCATCGGCCACAACTCCGCGGCCATCGGCGAGATGGTCAAGGAGGAGCCGGCCATCGTCTTCCGCGATGAGGCCATCCTGCCTGCGCTGCTCAGGGAGATCGACGGGGAGATCGAGGCTCTGGAGGTCGATCTCTCGACCGAGAGCGGCCGAAAGGCGATCGCCTCGCTTTCCTATTCAATCTCCCGTCGCAAGACCCCGATCATCGACGCCGGCAAGGCGCTGACCGAGGACTGGAGGAAGAAGACCGCAGCGGTCAATGCACTGAAGAGCACCATCGAGCAGGAACTCGACGCTCGCCGTGACCGGGCGCGCGAGCCCCTGACGAAGTGGGAAGCTGCTGAGAAGACCCGGCAGGATCGCGTCACCAGCGCCTTCATCATCTTCGACCGAGCGCCAGTGGCGGTGCCTGTGAGCGCAACCTTGGAAGAGGTCGACCAGATCATTGCGCAGGTGGAAGCCATCGCCATCGACGATGACTTCCAGGAATCGAAGGCCAGGGGCGAAGCAGCCAAAGCCGACGCCCTATCGAAGCTGGAAGGTGTCCGCGCATCCTTTGCGCAAGCAGCCGAAGAGCGCGCTGAACTTGCTCGCCTGCGCGCGGCTCAGGAGGAGCGTGATCGCGAGGCAGTGGCCGAGCGCCAGCGTCAGGAATCTGCCGCGGCGGAGAAGCAGCGTCTCGCGGAGGCCGAGAAGAGAGCCGCCGACGAAGCCGAAGCGCGCATTCGTGCGGAAGCTGACAAGGCCATCGCAGCCGAGCGCGAGAAGGCACAGGCTGCCGCCCAGGCGCTGGCTGATGAGCAGCGTCGCCAGCGCGAGGCCAAGGAAGCTGAAGAGCAGCGCGCTGCCGAACAGGCGGCCGAGGAAGCCCGCCGGCAAGCCGACGTGGAGCACCGCAGCAACATCATGCGCTCCGCCAAGGAAGCGCTGATGGAGCACGGCGGCATCGGCGAGGCGACAGCCAAGAAGATCGTGCTCGCCATCGTGGCCGGGACCGTCCCTGCCGTCACCCTTAAATTCTGAGGACGACATGAGCCAAGCTGCATTGACCGTTCTGCACAACGACGAGCCTCTTCCTTCGCCGAGCTTCGCAGTCACCCCCGTCACGCCGATGGCGATGATCAGTCAGGCAGTCGCGAGCGGCGCGAACATGGAGATGATCGAGAAGCTCATGGCCCTCCATGAGAAGATCGAGGCCAACCAAGCGCGCAAGGCCTTCGACGCCGCGCTCGCCGCGGCAAAGGCCGAGTTCCCGGTCATCACGAAGAACCGGCACGTCTCGTACGAGAGCCAGGACAGGAAAAGCCGCACGGAATATTCGCACGAGGATCTCGGCGAAATTGCACGCGCGATCGATCCGATCCTCGGGAAGCACGGGCTCTCATATCGGTTCGACACGAAGTCGGACCTCAATCAGCCGATCATCGTCACGTGCATCCTTGGTCACCGCGATGGTCACACCGTCACGAACACGCTGATGGCCGCCCGCGACGACAGCGGCAAGAAGAACGCTATCCAGCAGATGGGCAGCACGATCACCTATCTGCAGCGTTACACGCTCAAGGCCGCGCTCGGCTTGGCATCCTCCGCCGACGACGACGGGCGGGCTTCCGGCGGCGACGTCGACGCCGACGTTGTCAACGAGGAACAGCTTGGCGATCTCGTCGAGCTGATGGGCAGCGTCAACGCCGACAAGCCGCGCTTCCTGAAGCATTTCCAGATCGAAGCGCTTGGCGACCTGCCAGCCTCCAAGTTCGAGCAGGCGGTGCGCATGCTCAACGCGAAGAGCGGAGGCCGGTGATGCAGATCATCAGCTGCGATCAGAACACGCCGGAGTGGTTCCAGGCGCGCATGGGCATCCCAACCGCCTCCGAGTTCGCGACCGTGATGGCTAAGGGTCGCGGCGGCGGGGACAGCAAGACGCGTCAGACCTACCTCTACAAGCTGGCCGGGGAGATCGTCACCGGCCAGCCGATGGAGAGTTTCTCCAACGCGCACACCGAACGCGGCCACGCCATGGAAGCGGAAGCTCGCACGCTTTACGAGTTCATGGTCGATCGGGACTGTGAGCGCGTCGGCTTCATCCGAAACGGGCGGAAGGGCGCTTCACCGGACAGCCTGATCGGCGCCGACGGGTTGGTCGAGATCAAGACCAAGCTCCCTCACCTCATGGTCGAGGTGCTGCTGCGCGACGAATTCCCGTCGGAGCACAAGGCGCAGTGCCAGGGACAGCTCTGGGTCGCCCAGCGCGAGTGGGTCGACATCGCGGTCTATTGGCCGGGCATGCCGCTCTTCGTGAAGCGGGCATACCGCGATGAGGCGTACATCGCCGAACTCGCCCAGGGCGTCGACCAGTTCAACGCTGAACTCGACATCATCGTCGACCGCGTCCGCGCCTACGAATGCAAGGAGGCGGCATGAACGCCGCCCTTCCCTTCCGCTGGGACGGCTCAGTCATGCAGCCCTTGCCCGGCTTCGCGAAGCGCTGCGATGCGGCTTTCGTCATCGGCGAGGTCTACAACCTCGAAGCGATCGAGCAGCGCTCGGCGAAGTCGCATGCGCACTACTTCGCCTCGATCAACGAGGCGTGGCAGACACTGCCGGAGCGGCATGCGGAACGGTTCCCGACCTGCGAGCATCTTCGCAAGTGGTGCCTGATCCGCGCCGGCTATGCGGCGCAGCGCCAGATCGTCGCGAATAGCGAAGACGAGGCGAAGCAAATCGCCGCGTTCGTCGAGCCCATGGACAGCTATGCCGTCGTGCGGGCTGAAGGCTGCGTCGTCACTGTCTGGACCGCCGAGAGTCAGTCGATGAAGGCGATGGGTCGCGAGCGCTTTCAGGCGTCGAAGTCTGACGTACTCGAGCTGCTTGCCGTCATCCTCGAATGCGAGGTGACCGAGCTCGGGAGGGCGGCATGAAGCGCCATCGCCGCTCCGACAAGGCGCGTCGGGCCATCTGGAAGCGCTTCAACAAGACCTGCCAGATGTGTTTCCGCCCGACGGATGAACGCGGCTTCGACCTCGACCATCATATTCCGCTTGAGATCGGTGGCGACGACACCGACGACAACCTGCGCCCGCTCTGCCGACCCTGCCATCGCCTCAAGACGCAGGGCGACGTGACGGACATCGCCAAGGCGCGCCGGCGTGAGGACAAGCACTTCGGCGTGCGCGAGCGCCGGCCGTGGCCGAAGCCGCCCAAGCGCCGGGCTCCGCCTCAGTGCACCGCCTCGCGCGATCTGACGAAATCCCTTCCGCCCCGGAGGTTCGTATGACCGTCCGCTATTACATCCCTGTCGACAGCGAAGCCGGCGCACGTAAGGTCGTCGAGGGTATCGTCCGCGGCACCATCCCGGCGCTGCCCGAATATCTGGATCCTGAACTCTGCGCCGAGGCGTTCGATCGCTATGCGCCCAGCGCCAAGATCGGCAAGCGCCTTTGGTGCATTGAGAAGCGCACCGTCGATGACGGCGTGATCACCAACGCCTGGACGGTCGACGAGATCGGAGACCGCGCTGCGGCGCTCATCCTCTTCCTGCTGATCCCGCTCGTCGGCATCGGCAGCCTCTACGAGGTGCTGGCATGAAGCGGCCGATGGCTTTCGATGTCGAAGCCTTCAAAGCATGGCTGACCGATTGCGGCGCCGTCCTCTCGGCCCCGACCAGCCAATGGGAAATTCTTCGCGCGACGACCTGCGACGGTGTCCAAGTCGTCTACCGGAACGCCAAAGGCACACAGACTTGGCCCGAGCCGCTCGTCGTCGCCCGCGAGGCTTTTGAGCGCGGCAATCGTATGCGCCTCTCTCCCGAGTCGAAGGCGCGCAAGCAATTGCGCCACTTGGTCGAGGAAATCGCGGGGCGCGATGGCCTATGGTGCTGGTTCTGCGAAGCAGGCTTCCTGTCGGCTGACAGCAGCGAGGTCACCGTCGAGCACCTGGTCGCGAAGGCTCATGGCGGCCCCAACCACATCTCCAACCTCGTTATCGCTTGCGTGCCCTGTAATCGCGAGGCTGGGCACATGTCGGTGTCCGAGAAGGTCGCAATTCGAGATCGAAAGCGACGGATCGCGTGCACGGCCGTGGAAGGAGTTGCGGCATGATCACCTGGCAAGGCTTCTCCGCAGGCATCATCGCGGCTTTGATCGTCTACGGGCTCATTCGCGCCGCGCTCTGGATCGCCAACTCCCGACCTCTTCCCGAACCGATGGAAGACGCTCCTGGCGACTGGCCGCATATGGGCGGGAGGTGAGGATGGCCTCACTGATCCCCATGGCTCAGGCCGCCGAGGCGCTCGGCATCTGCGAGCGCCAGTTGCGCAAGCTGATTCGAAGCGGCGATGTTGCTGCTGTCGATGTCGGAACCGGAGGGCGCCCGTCGTGGCGGCTTTCCCCTTCCGATCTCGACGACTTCATTGCGCGCAGGAGGCGCACCCAATGGCAGCCAAGGTCAGAGGAATCTACTGGGACGAAAAGGCCGGCGTCTACGCGTACGACTTCAGGGTTAGAGGTCATCGATTTCGCGGATCTACGGGCGAAACGGAGCGCAGAGCGGCAGAGAAGTTCGTCAAGGACAAGCGCCGGGAAGCGGATACCATCGCGGCGCAGGACGCCGGAGACGAGCCGATGACCTTCGCCGTCGCGTCGACCCGATGGTATGGCGAGAAAGGCGGCAAGCGCGCACGCTCGACAGAGGTCGAGCGCTATCTCGCGTGGCTCCAGGCCAAGATCGGCAAGAGCACGCTGGTCAGCAAGATCGACGACAATGTCGTCGCGCGGCTTGTCGTCCAGCGCCAGACTGAGAAGGTGGCAGATTCAACGGTCAACCGGACCGTGCTGGAGCCGCTTCGTGCGATCCTGCGCCGTGCTTCGCTCTGGGGCCAGAAGGTCGCCAAGATCGAATGGGCGGCTCACCTTCTCGACGAGCCGAAAGAGCGTGTCCGCGAGCTGACCGACACCGAAGAGGAGAAGCTCTTCGCCAAGCTCCGGCCCTCCTATCAGGCGATCATCCGGTTTGCGGTCCTGTCAGCGCTGCGCCGGCACGAGCTGCTTGCAATGAAATGGGAGCATGTCGACTGGGGCGGCCGGCGCCTGAACCTCGTCGGCAAGGGCGACGTCATCGCCTTCATCCCGCTCTCTGTCGAGATGGAGCGCATTCTGCGCAGCGTCATCCCGGCCGGCGAGACGAGCCCGTCCGGACCGATCTGGCTCTACAAGCCCGAGCGGCACGAGGAAGGCGTCGATAACCTGACGCCGCGGCCGATCACCATGGAAGGGCTCAAGACCGAGTTCCGCCGCGCCCGGAAGCGCGCCGGCATGAAGTCGTCGAAGGCTGACCCGCTGATGGGCTATCGCTTCCACGACAATCGCCACACCGGCATCACGCGCTTGGTCCGCGACAGCGGCAACCTGAAGCTGGGGCAGAAGCTGGCCCGGCACGCCTCGATCGCGACGACGATGAAGTATGCTCACGCGACGGAGGACGATCTGCGCCGCGCGATGGATTCCGCGCATTCTTCCCGCGAAAGTTCCCAGGAGACGGGAACCGAGGCGGAAAACACCAGCGAAATCAAGAGGATTGGATGATTAGGCAATCTGCTCCCAAAGCAGATGCGCTACCGGGCTGCGCTATACCCCGAATATCCTGCAAGTGCATGGAATCACTTGCCGAACCGCCGCCGCACCTCGATGAGGCGAAGCAACGCGCTACGCCATAGCATCGAACCGGCAGGATGGGAACTGCTCGCGGCGCCCTAGCGTCTAGACGACGATCAAATCGCGCGAGCTCCGGGTCAGCAATTCGCAGCCGTCACGGGTGACCAGGACGTTGTCGATGATGCGCGCGCCCAGCCCTTCCCCGTGCAGGAAGACCGGCGGCTCGACGCTGACGACCATGCCGGCGCGCAAGGTGTAGGGGCTGGCTCCGATCATGTGCATCGGCTCGCCCCAGCTCGGCGGGAAGCCGGGCGCCAGCCCGTAGCCGGAGGTGTGGACGCGGCCATGTTCGAGGCCGGCCTCGCCGATCACGCGTTTGGCCGCCTCGTGCGGCGCAGTCGCGGGAGCGCCATCGCGAATCTCGGCGATGCAGGCATCGCAGGCACGGCGCACAATCTCGTGGAGCTCGCGCATCCTGGCGGTCGGCAGGTCGAGGCAGAACTGCCGGCCGAGCGTCGCGGTATAGCGCCGGACCGTCGCGCCATATTCGACGCTGCCATAGTCGCCAGGCTGCAGCCTTCGTTCGGTCGGCGCGCCATGGCTGTAGCAGGAGCGCTCGCCGGAAACGAGGTTGATCGGGCTCGCTGCGAGGCCGCTGCCGCGCGCCAGCAGCGCGCCATAGATCTCGCCGGCGACCTCCAGCTCGCTGCGACCGGCGCGTAGCGCCGAGCCGAAGACAGTCAGCGTCTCGTCGGCGATCGCCGCCGCCCGCCTGATGTAGCCAAGCTCGGCCGGCGATTTCGCCAGGCTGAGATCGTGGACGAGATTGGTCGCCTCGATGAAGGCCGAGCCGAACAGGTCGCGGATCGCGCTGTGGTGATGCGGGTGGAGGTAGTAGGCCGGCACCTCGACGCCGACGCGGCCCGCCAGAAGACCGAGCTCGTCGGCCAGGCGGGCGAATCGCGGCAGCGGATCCTCGTTCTCGCCACCGCCGAAGGTCTCCAGCCGGTCGACCAGCGCATCGTCCAGAATCTCGGCCCGCTCGCCCTCGCGCGCCATCATCGCCAGCGGCCCGTCCGCCGCCGGGACCAGCAGGCACTGGAATTCCTGATAGCTCTTGGCGTCCGAGCCGGTCAGCCAGCGAATCGAGACGGGATGGAAGAGCACGAGCCAGTCCAGCCCCTGCTCCGCCATCGCCCGCCGGACGCGGGCACGCCGATCGGCGAACTCCTCGGCCGTGAAGTCGTGCCTCGACATCTCCGAATCGTCCTCAGAGCGCCGGCAGCGGCTGCATCGGCCCGCCCAGCCACTTCTTGTGGAGCTCGTCGAGATCGCCGTTCAGCGTGCTCTGGAAGATCAGCGTATCGAGCCAGCGCAGCAGATCGTGCTCGCCGCGCCGAATGGTGATGTGCGCCGGAGCACGCCGCAGCGCGAACTTGAAGTCGAATTCCTTGGCCGGGTTCTGCTTGGCGAGCTCGACCACGACGACGCTGTTGGCAGCGAGCAATTGCGCATGGCCCGCCAGATAGGCCTGCACCGCCGTCGCATTGTCCTCGGTGCGCATGATGTCGGCGGACGGCGCCAGCGCCGAGAGCACGAGATCCTCGGTCGTGCCCTTGGCAACCGCGATGCGGCTCTTGCCGAGATCGGCGCCCGATTTCACCGCCAGCGCCTTGGCGCCGTAGACCGCGAGCGAGGTGTCGGCATAGGGCGCGCTGAACATCACCTGGTGGGCGCGCTCGGCGGTGATCGACATCGCCGCGATGTTCATGTCGGACTTGTCGGTGAGCAGGAACGGGATGCGGCTCGCCGCCGGCACCGGCACGAGCTCCAGCTTCACGCCGAGCGACTTGGCGACGAGCTTGGCCATGTCGACGTCGAAGCCTTCGAGCTCGCGCTTGGCGTTCATCATGCCGAAGGGCGGCACATCGGCGAAGACGGTGATGCGCACCACGCCCTTGGACAGGATGTCGTCGAGCTTGTCCGCATGGGCCTCCAGGCTGGCGATCAGCCCGGTGAACAGGGCAAGGGCGGCAAACAACGTCGATCTGAAACCGCGTGCCATGATGCTCCCCCGATGTTGACTGTTGTTGCCGGCCGCTTCTGCGACCGGGCGGCCTGTCGCACCTGCCCTCCCCGGCAGCAGCGGCAATGACCTAGCGGAATGCTATCGGTTTCGTATATGCAGTCAAGCTTCGCTAATAAATCAAACCGGAGACATCAGATGACGGCCGAAACCGCCGCCGATGCCCGCTCCCGCCCCTATCCGGCACCCGCTCTGGAAAAAGGCCTGGAGATCATCGAGTTGCTGGCGCTGGCGCAGACACCGCTTTCGGCGCGGGCGATTGCCGAGCGGCTCGGGCGCTCGAAGAACGAGATCTTCCGCATGCTGTTCGTGCTGATCGAGCGCGGCTATCTCGATCGCGATCCTGCGACCGACGAGATTGCGCTCAGCAACCGTCTGTTCGAGCTCGGCATGCGGGTGCCGCGCGCCCGCGACCTGGTTGCCGTCGCGACGCCAGCACTGGAGGCGCTGAGCGAAAAGATCGGCCAGTCAGCGCATCTGGTTGTGCTGAGCAAGGGCGAGACCGTGGTGATCGTCGCAGTCGCCGGCCCGGGCGACATCAATTTCACGTTGCGGCTAGGCTATCGCCGGCCCGCTTCCGCTTCGACCTCCGGCCAGGTCATCCTCGCCTTCCGGGACGGGGCCGGCTCGGAGCCCGATCTGGCGGCGATCGCGGCGGACGGTTTCCTGATCGCCGACAGCCATGACGTCGTCGGTGTCACCGACATCAGCGCACCGATCCTCGACCGCAAGGGCCAGGCGATCGCCAGCATCGTCGTTCCCTATCTGAACCGGCGCGAAGCGCCCCCGCAGCATCGCGAGGCGCTGGCGGAGTTGCTCGCCACCTGCCGCGCCATCGCCGGAGAACTGGGCTGAGCAGGATGGCCGGCCGAAGAGACAGGCCAAGAGAGATCAGCGCTTGAACAGCGGGTGCTCGACCTTGTCGCCGGGCTTGATGCCGAGCTTCTCGGCGATACCGGCATTGATCTCGAGCACCGAGAGCACCGGCTCGCCCGATGGAATCGTCCGAGTCGACAGCGGCTCGGCCCGCTCGGCGATGCGGGCGACCGTGCCGTCGGCGCGGATGAACAGCATATCGAGCGAGATGTAGGTGTTCTGCATCCACATCGCGACCGGCTCGACCTGCTTGAAGTCGAAGAGCATACCGCGATCGGCCGGCATGAACTGGCGATGCATCAGGCCGCGCGCGCGCTGGTCCGGCGTGCGCATGACCTCGACCTGGAAGGCGTGACGGCCGGAACTCGTGACGATGGTGAGCGGCTCCATGCCGCTGGCGGGCACATTCTGGGCCCGCGCAGGTTCGGGCAGCATGGCGAAGGCGCCGACGACCAGCACGGCGGCGAAGACGCCCCGCAGCAAACGTTCCACAACAGACATCATCGCGCCTCGCGCCCGACAGCCATCCCCACCGCAGCCTTGCCGCGGCCTCGTGGCAGTTCTGGGGCCAATGGCACGAAGCCGCGCCTCGCCGTCAAGCTTTTCACCGATCGGGCGTGCTCGCATCTTCCTTTCGCCGCCGCCTTGCGGCAGGGTCTGCGCCGACTTCCAACCGGAAGCGTTTTCGCCGCGCCGTCGGCGAAAACGCCTCTGACGCCATCAAACGGAGCTTGGCTCGGGCTATGCGCTCACGGGCCTCGACGATGCTTCAGGAGACCACCAATGACGATTTCGCCCGGCCGACGCCTCGCCAGCTCCCGGCCGCTGCCCGCGGCAGGGCTCCTGCTTCTCCTCCTGGGGAGCCCTGCCTTCGCCGCCGACTTCCAGCTCGACAATCTGAAGCTCGACTTCGGCAAGTTCGTCGTCTCGATCCCGAAGCTTGACGTGAAGGGCACGCCGCTCGACCGCGACAGCTTCCGCGCGCTGCTCCTGTCGGGCACCAGCGCGACCCCGGCCGGCGGCGTTGCCGGCGCGATCGCCGGCACGAGCCAGGCGGTCCAGCCCGGCGAGAGCGCGATCGCCCGGCTCGGCAAGCTCACCGCCAGCGAGATCAGCGCGCCGACCCTGGTGATGGAGCAGAATTTCGGGCCGCAGAAGCAGGTCACCACCTATCGCAACATCAAGTTCTCCGACATCAGCGAAGGCCGGATCGGACGCGGCGAAGCGAGCGACGGCTCGATCAAGGTCGAGGGTGCGGCCACCGGCCCGATGAACGGCGAGATCAAGCGCACCAGCTTCGAAGTGCTCGACCTGATGCAGATCGCCCGTATCTTCGGCGAGAAGGCCAAGCCCGGCGAGACCGCGCCGCTGCAGCCGATCATCGGCAAGGTCGACCAGGACGGCTACGTCCTCGACCTCGGCGAGCAGGGCAAGATCACTGCCGGCAAGGCCTCGATGCGCGGCTTCAAGGCGCGCGTCGCCTCCGAGCCGATGGGTGAGCTCCTGACCCGCATCGCCGTGCTCAGCGACGAATCGGAGAAGGCCTCGCGCGATCTCAACAGCAAGGAAGACCCGGCGCTCAGCGAGGCGCGCGAGCGCAAGCTGCTGCTCGCCATGGCCGAGATCTTCGAAGCCGTCGACTATGGCAGCGGCGAGGTCCGCGACCTCGTGATGGCGCTGAAGACGCCGCCCAAGCCCGGCGCCAAGGCCGAGCCGGTCGACATGCGCGTTTCGCGCATCGCCTTCGGCGAGGATGCGCCTGACAAGTCGGGCGTCGCCATCGAGGGGCTGCAGTTCGAAGGCAGCGGCGCCAAGGGCGTCATCGGCCTCATCGGCTATTCCGGCTTCTCGCTGGAAGGCGTCATCCGCGAGGTCAAGGCCGTCGCCAACTCCGCGGTCGACATCAAGACGCTCGACTTCCGCCGCTTCATCCCGAAGCTCGGCACGGTCAAGATGAGCGGCGTGCAGATGAGCGTGCCGCAGGACGGCAAGCGCGGCCGTCCGGCCGGCCCGCCGATCCAGGTCGGCCTCGGCAGTTTCGAGCTCAAAGCCGGCGAGCAGCTCAACGGCATCCCGACCGACATGACGCTGAGCCTCGACAAGATCACCTTCCCGATCGTCGAGAGCGCCGACAATCCCGCCGCCAAGGACCTGCTGGCGATGGGCTACCGTAACATCGACCTCTCGGCGAAGCTCTCCCTCGCCTGGCAGGAAGCGAGCAAGGAGTTCGCCATCCGCACGCTCTCGCTCGGCGGCGCCGGCATGGCCAGGCTCGACGCCACCGGCATGCTCGGCAATATCGGCAAGGAGGTCTTCACCGGCGACCTCGCCTTGGCGCAGGTCGCGCTGCTCGGCGCCACCGCCAAGAATGTCGAGCTCAAGCTGCAGAATCTCGGCCTTGCCGAGAAGCTGGTCGAGAACGAGGCGAAGAAATCGAAGCGCAAGGTCGATGAGGTCCGCCGCGAATACGGCATGATGGCGAGCCTCGGCCTTGCCGCCATCCTCGGCCCATCGGACGGTGCCAAGGCGCTGGCGAACGCGGTCGCCCGCTTCGTCGCCAAGCCGGGCACGCTGACCGTCAAGGCCACCGCCAAGACTCCGGCCGGCCTCGGCTTGGCCGACGTGATCGCGCTCGGCGAGCCGACCGAGATCTTCGACAAGATCGACGTCGACGCCACGGCGGAGTGAGGTCGACGCCTTGAGCTCGTCTATCCTGCCAGCTCCGGACGCCGAATGGCGTCCGGGTGCCCTCGCCATCTGGTGGGCCGGTCTCCCGACCGGCCCACGCAGCTATCTGCGCCGCTGGATCAACCCGCACAACCAGACGCGCCTGCATCTCGCCCATCTGCTGGCGCGCCGGCGCGGGCAGATCGCGATCGGCGCTTATACCTATGGCCGCCCGAAGGTGCGTTTCGCCGAGAGCGGCTCGAAGCTCACCATCGGCCGCTATTGCTCCATCGCCGATGGGGTCGAGATCATGCTCGGCGGCAACCACCGCACCGAATGGGCGACGACCTATCCGTTCCCCGCCTTGCCCGGCCTCTGGCCGGAATCGGTCGGACTCGACGGCAGCCATGTCTCGCGTGGCGACACCGTCATCGGCCACGACGTCTGGCTGGGCTCGCAGGCGCTGATCCTGTCCGGCGTCACCATCGGCCATGGCGCGGTGGTGGCGGCGCGCGCGGTGGTGGCGAAAGATGTGCCGCCCTATGCGATCGTTGCCGGCAATCCAGCCCGCGTCGTGCGCTACCGGATGAGCGAGGAACGCATCGCGGCGCTGCTGCGCAGCCAATGGTGGCTGCTTCCGGAAGCCGAGGTCAGGCGCCTCATCCCGACGCTGCTGTCGGAGCGGATCGAGGATCTGCCCGGCGCCGCGTCATAAAATCAACTGGAGAAGGCCGGGCGGCTCGACTCGATCGCCATGCGTCCTTGGACGTAAAACGGCGATCGGGTCGATTACACGGGCATCGGATCGATCCGAAAAGTGGATTCCACTTTTCGGTCCGATGCTCTAGAGCCTGCCTTCGAGTTTCTCCGCGATACCCCACGCAATCTGGACGGTTTCATGCACGCTTCCGCGAACGACAAGGCGCGGGTCTTCCGCAAGGCCTATCTCGCCGATGTCGAGACGACCCCTCTCACGGTGCTCGATGTCGGCTCCGCCATCGTCGACGGCCAGTCGCTGTCCAATCGCGACGTGATGGGCAATCCGGCCTGGACTTTGGTCGGCATGGATATCGAGCCGGGGCTGAACGTCGAGGTCGTGGTCGCCGATCCCTATGACTGGAAGGAGATCGCCACCGGCTCCGTCGACGTCGTCACTTGCTCCGAGGTCTTCGAGCACGCCGAGTATTTCTGGATCACCATCCTGGAGATCTCGCGCGTGCTGAAGGGCAATGGCCTTGCCTTCATCACCTCGCCCGGCGGCGGGCCGCGCCATCGCTTCCCGGTCGATTGCTGGCGCTTCTATGACGACGCCTTCGCGGCGCTCGCCCGCTATGCCGGCCTCAATTTGCTCGAGGCGCAGGTGCAATGGGTGCCGGCCTATCGCAAGGGCATCCAGTGGCGCGATTCCAGCGCGGTGATGCAGAAGCCGGTGTTCGATGCGAGCCAGAGCCGCCTCGACGCGGCGCGGATCGCGATCGGCAAGAGCCTGCGTGGGTCCGAGCCGGCGCTGGCCGAGATCAACGCCGCCGGCCTCGCCGACGCGCCGGTCGCGCTCAGCCCGATCCCGACCCAGACCGGCAAGGCCGCCTTCGCCGCGCGCGAGGCGGAGTTGCTCGCCGGGTCGAGCAACTTCATGCGCAAGGGCCGGCTCGTCATGCGCCAGTTCCGCGAGATCCGCCGGATCATCGCGACGCCGATGAAGGACCTGCATCTCTGAGCAAGGGCTTTTCGCCCAGCCCTTGCTGCGCCAGCGCGCTGCGGCCGGCCCGGCCGGACAGCGCGCCCAGGGCCGAGCCCGCATGGGCGTACATCTTGTCGCGATTCAAGAGCAGCCCGTAACCGATTGCCTTGGCTAGGTTTTCGGCGATCTTCCAAAGACCTGGCTCCGTCAGCCCCCATTTGCGGGCGACATGGTATTCCGACCAGGCCAGATGCCAGCGCGCAGTGAAACGGCGCTGCGGCGACGGCGCACTGGACTTGCCGCGCCCGTGACGCGCGCTCGCGGCGTCGACATGGACCAGCGCGTGGCCGACCTCGCGCAGGCGGCGGCAGAGATCATCATCCTCGTAGAACAGGAAGATCGCGGGATCGAAGCCGCCGAGCCCCAGGAAGACCTCGCGCCGCAGCAGCAGGCAGGCACCCGACAGGAAGGGCAGGCAGGCATCGCCCTCCGGCAGGACGATCCGGCGTGCCCGGTTGAGATGATCCGGCGAGAGCAGCGAGCGCGGCTGCAGGAAGACACGGCCCGAGGGCTCGACCAGCCGCGGTGCGAAGGCGGCCGCGTCGGGATAGGCTTCCGCCGCCGCCAGCAGGGCTGCGACTGCTCCGGGCTGGATTTCGAGATCGGGATTGACGATCAGGACGAAGGGCGTCGTCGCCGCGCCTACGCCCTGATTGTTGGCACGGCCATAGCCCTCGTTGCGCTCGTTGCGCAGGACCTGGGCGCCGCTCCGCGCCGCGACATCGGCCGAAGCATCGCCGCTGGCATTGTCGACGACGATGGTCGTAACGCCCTCGCCTGCCAGCGCGGCGAGGCAGGCCGGCAGCACCCTAGCGCTGTCGAAGCTGACGACGATGGCGGTGACGTCGGTGGCGGAATGGCTCATGGCCTGCATCTGCGCGGGATGAGCGGCGCGAGGCAAGAGGCGATCAGCGCTTGGAACCCAGGCGCAGCTCCGCCTGGAGCCGTTCGCGCTCATGCGCCTCACAGCGGCGCGGCGCGTTGTAGGACTTCACCGCATAGCTCGCATTGGCGGCGACGAAGCGGCCGCGCTGCTCGGCCGGCAGGCGGGCGATGATGCCGTTGCGGTCGACCCTCAGCCCGCAATCATAGGCGCGCGAGACCTGCGCGGCGGTGAACTCGGGCGTGCCCGGCATCGGCCCGACGGCGGTGCAGCCGGCAAGGCTCATGGCCGCGAGCGCGACGAGACTGGGCTTCAGCGCGATCATGGACGGTCAGGGCGCCTCGAAGCGGCCGGCGCGGACATCGTTCATCTTGCCGCGCAAGGTCGCCCGCTCCTCGGCGGTGCAGGGCTGCGGGCGGATGTCCTGGTTGATCGTCTCGGCCTCGGAGATCGAGACATAGGCCGAACGGGCCGCCGCAAGCTGCTCGTCGCTCGCCCCGCGCGCCTTCTCGGCGGCGAGGAAGCGATCCAGCGTCGTGCGCTGCGGCGAGCCGGCCTTGCAGGCGATGGCGCGCGACACGGTCGTCGCCAGCAGGGAAGCGCGCCCGGCGGCGCTGTCGGCATGGCCGGCGACGCAGGCGCCGAGCGGCAGCGCGACGAAGCAGGCGAGCAGCAGGGCTCGCCCGGCAGGCAGGAAGGCCATGGCTCGCTCAGCCTTCCTTTTCGGTCAGGTTCACGCGCAGATGCGCCTCGCGCAGCTGCTTCGTGCTCGCCGGCGAAGGCGCGCCCATCAGCAGGTCGACGGCCTGCTGGTTCATCGGGAACAGCGCGACCTCGCGCAGGTTCGTCGCCCCGGCGAGCAGCATGATGATGCGGTCGACGCCAGCGGCCATGCCGCCATGCGGCGGCGCGCCGTACTGGAAGGCGCGATACATGCCGCCGAAGCGCTCGATCACCGTCTCCTCGCCATAGCCGGCGATCTCGAAGGCCTTCACCATCGCCTCGGGACGGTGGTTGCGGATGCCGCCGGAGGCGAGCTCGTAGCCGTTGCAGGCGATGTCGTACTGGAACGCCTTGATCGTCAGCGGATCATCTTCGACCAGCGACTTCAGGCCGCCCTGCGGCATCGAGAACGGGTTGTGCGAGAAGTCGACCTTCTTCTCGTCCTCGTTGTACTCGAACATCGGGAAGTCGACGATCCAGGCGAAGGCGAAGGCGTTCTCGTCGATCAGCCCGAGCTCGGAGCCGACCTTGTTGCGGGCGCTGCCGGCGAACTTGTAGAACTTGTCGGGATCGCCCGCCGCGAAGAAGCAGGCGTCGCCGGCCTTCAGGCCCATCTGCTCGACGATTCCCGCAACGCGCTCGGGGCCGATGTTGTTGGCGATCGGGCCCTGCCCTTCGCCGCCTTCCTTGACCATGAGATAGCCGAGGCCGGGCTGGCCCTCGCCCTGCGCCCAGGAGTTCATCCGGTCGCAGAAGGCACGGGAGCCGCCCCCCGGGGCGGGAATCGCCCAGACGCGGTTCTTCTCGCCCTCGAGGATGCGGGCGAAGACCTTGAAGCCCGAACCGCGGAAATGCTCCGAGACGTCCTGCATCTCGATCGGGTTGCGCAGGTCCGGCTTGTCGGAGCCGTACTTGCGCAGCGCCTCGGCATAGGGAATGCGCGGCCAGTTGCGGGTGACGGACTTGCCCTCGCCGAACTCCTCGAAGACGCCGGCGATCACCGGTTCCATCGTACCGAACACATCCTCCTGCTCGACGAAGCTCATCTCAACGTCGAGCTGGTAGAACTCGCCGGGCAGGCGGTCGGCGCGCGGGTCCTCGTCGCGGAAGCAGGGCGCGATCTGGAAGTAGCGGTCGAAGCCCGCCATCATCAGCAGCTGCTTGTACTGCTGCGGCGCCTGCGGCAGGGCATAGAACTTGCCGGGATGCAGCCGGCTCGGCACCAGGAAGTCGCGCGCCCCCTCAGGCGAGGACGCGGTCAGGATCGGCGTCTGGAACTCGGAGAAGCCCGAGGCCTGCATGCGCCGGCGCAGCGAGTCGATCACCTTGGTGCGCAGCATGATGTTGCTGTGCAGCTTGTCGCGGCGCAGGTCGAGGAAGCGGTATTTGAGGCGGGTGTCCTCGGGATATTCGAGGTCGCCGAAGACCGGCAGCGGCAGTTCGGCCGAAGGGCCGAGCACTTCGAGCCCGGTGGCGAAGACCTCGACCGCGCCGGTGGCGAGGTTGGCGTTCTCGGTGCCGGCGAGGCGCGGCTTGACCTTGCCGTCGATGCGGATGACCCATTCCGAGCGGGCCTTCTCGGCATCGGCGAAGGCCGGCGAATCCGGATCGACCACGACCTGGGTCAGGCCGTAATGGTCGCGCAGGTCGATGAAGAGCACGCCGCCATGGTCGCGGATGCGGTGGCACCAGCCGGAGAGGCGCACGGAGGCGCCGATGTCGCTCTCGCGGAGCGCGCCGCAGGTGTGGGAACGGTAGCGATGCAGGGTCACGGGTTCAGCTTTCCGGGCGTCCATGCGGCCGTGGTCGGGCGCGCAAGCGATTTGGCGCCGTAACCACACGCGCGCGGCGCGGTTGTCAAGAACGCCCGCGACATGGCGCGCTTTCATCTGCTAAGAGCGCCGTCCATGAACCTGATCTCCACAACCGAAGAGTTGGCCGCCGCCTGCTCCCGCCTCGCCCTGCACCCGTTCGTCACTGTCGACACCGAGTTCCTGCGCGAGACGACCTATTACCCGAAGCTCTGCCTGATCCAGATGGCGTCGCCGGACGAGGCCGTGATGGTCGATCCGCTGGCGGAGGGCCTGGATCTTGCCCCCTTCATGGCGCTGATGACCGACCAGAACGTGGTCAAGGTCTTCCATGCCGCGCGGCAGGACCTCGAGATCGTCTGGATGCTCGGCCGCGTGCTGCCGACGCCGCTGTTCGACACGCAGGTCGCGGCGATGGTCTGCGGCTATGGCGACTCGGTCGGCTATGAGCAGCTGGTCAACGATCTCGCCAAGGCGCGCATCGACAAGTCCTCACGCTTCACCGACTGGTCGCGCCGCCCGCTCAGCGAGGCGCAGCTGGTCTATGCCGAATCGGACGTCACCCATCTGCGCGACATCTATCTGGCGCTGCAGGCCGATCTCGCCGCCAGCGGCCGCGAGAGCTGGGTCGCCGAGGAGATGGCCGTGCTGAATTCGCCCGGCACCTACGAGGTCAAGCCGGAGAACGCCTGGCAGCGCCTGAAGGGACGCCTGCGCAAGCCGAAGGAACTGGCCGTGCTGATGGAGCTCGCCGCCTGGCGCGAGCGCGAGGCTCAAGCTCGCGACGTGCCACGCCAGCGCGTGCTCAAGGACGATGCGCTGATGGATATCGTCCAGCGCGCGCCGCGCTCGGCCGAGGCGCTCGGTGAGCTGCGCTCGGTGCCGAACGGCTTCGAACGCTCGCGCGCCGGCGGTGAGGTGCTGGCCGCGGTCGGACGTGCCTTGGCGCTCGATCCACACAGCCTGCCCCGGCTGGAGCGCGAGCGTGGCCGGCCGGGCAACGGCGCCGTGCTCGACCTGCTCAAGGTGCTGCTCAAGGCGACCGCCGACGCCGAGCGCGTCGCGCCGAAGATCATCGCCTCCAGCGACGATCTCGAGGAGATCGCGGGCAATGACGAGGCCGACGTCCCGGCGCTGCATGGCTGGCGCCGCGAGATCTTCGGCGAGAAGGCGCTGGCGCTGAAGAACGGCTCGCTCTCGCTTAGAATCGTGCGCGGGCGGGTGACGGTCGGTTAGTCGCTCACCACCGAACGTCTATTCGGAAGGCGGGGGTTGTCCGACGCGACGGAACTGAGGTCTGCTGCGATCGTTCGAGCGCAGACAGATTCTCGGGGGCGACGTGTTCATCCTGTTCCATCAATTGCCGCTGGCGGCGATGTTCCTCGCCGTGCTGGCGCTGGGCGTCGCGGCCTGCTGGCTCCTGATCGGCCTCGTGCGCTTCGCCGTCCCGCGTCTCGGCTACACGCTCGACGAGCCGCTGCCGATCCGCGATTCCATCATCAACACCTGCGGGGCGCTGTTCGCGCTGATCGTCGCCTTCTCGGCCGCCGGCATCTGGAACGATGCCGTCTCGGCCCGAACCGCCGTCCAGCGCGAGGCCGATGCGGTCGAGACGGCGCTGACGCTCGCGGTGGTGCTGCCGGAGGAGACGCGGCCCGAGCTGGTCGGCGGGCTGCAGGCCTATCTGCGCGACGTCATCGCGATCGACTGGCCGGCGATGGCCAGGAGCACGCCGCTGACCGATGCGGTGTTCGACCAATCCGAAAAGCAGCTGCTCGCCGCGATCCATCTGGTCTCGCGGCTGAACACCGCCGCGGCCTATTCGCCGCTGCTCAACCAGCTCCTGGAGATCCGCCACGCCCGGCTCGCACGGCTCACCGCCTCGGTCGCCGGCGTCACCTGGGCGCAATGGTGCGCGATGTGGCTGATCTCGACGACGACCCTGCTCTCGATCATCATCTGCAACAGTCACGCCTTTCGCATGCAGATCGTGGCGGCGCATCTCTATGTGCTGGTCGTCTCGGCCGCCTATTTCGTCATCCTGGCGCATGACCGGCCCTTCGTCGGCCGGATCTCGATCCAGCCGACGGCGTTCCAGAGCTTGATTACAAGGTAGATCGCCCTTCGCCGCTCAGCGGATGTCGATCTCCCGGCCGAGCAGCTTGGCGAGCTGCTTCAGCCGTCCCGTGACACGCTCACTCGCCAGCGATTTGAGATCGTCCGGCAGGCGCAGGACGAGCCGGCTGTCGACGCAGGCCAGCGGCGCCCGCGAGAGGATGCCCGGCATGCCGGCCGAGATCAGATAGGCGACCCGGAAGGCCGCGGCGAGGATGTGCATGCGTTCGAGCAGGCGCACCGTCAGCAGGCGCCGCAAGTTTTCAGCGGCCGGCGCCGAGGCCTTCAGGCCGGCATAGCGATAGAACGCCGTCAGCGCGAGGAAGGCGCGGCCGGCATGGTCGACGCCGCTGAACGAGGCATGGGCGATGACGTTGAGCGTCTGCTCGCCGCGATAGTCGGGATGCGCACGCCAGCCGATGTCGGAGAGCAGGCAGGCGGCGAGCTGCAGCCGCTGCAGTGCCGGATCGTCATGCGAATAGGCGCTGGCGACGAGCCTGTCGGTCCAGGCGACCAGGTCGGCGGCATGGCGGGGATCGCGGGCACGCAGCTGGTTGTAGTCCTCGGCTCCGCGCAGCAGCGCGTCGGCACTACGCTCGCCCTCGTCGAGCTGCTCGTGCAGCAGGCCTTCGCGGACGCCATTGGCGGAGATCACGACATTGCGCGGCCGGCCACGCTTGATGATCTGGTCGAGCACCAGCGCGCCATAGGCGAGCAGCGGACGCCGCGCCGAGGAGACCGCCTCGATCGCCTCCAGCATCGAGGCGTCGGCGCGCTCGACCAGCCGGACGAAGTCGCTCGCCTCGCGCGCCGGCACGATATAGCCGTGCATGACGTTGAGCGGATAGCCCGATTGGCGCTGGTGCAGCGTCGCGAGCGCGCGCCAGGTACCACCGACGGCGTAGAAATCGCGCCCGCGCATGGCGGCGAGCTGCGGGTGATGGTCGAGATCGTCGCGGACGATCTTCTCGGCCGCCTTCATCGAGTTCTTCGAGCGGTCGATCAGGGCAAGGCCGCCGAGCGGCAGGCTGATCCCCTCCCCGACCTTGTCGCCATCGACCGAGATCAGTTCGAGCGAGCCGCCGCCGAGGTCGCCGACGACCCCATGCGGCTGGTCGAAGCCCGAGATCACGCCAAGCGCCGAGAGATAGGCTTCGCGGTCGCCGGAGATCAGCTCGATCGGCTGGCCCACGGCCGCTTCGGCGCGGGCGATGAAATCGGGGCCGTTCGAGGCATAGCGGGCCGCCGCCGTGGCGATGACCCGGAGCTGCCCGACATGCATCGCCTCGCAGAGGATGCGGAAGCGCACCAGCGCCGAAAGCGCCTTGTCGATCGCGTCCTGCGCCAGCATGCCGGTCGAGGCGACCTGCCGGCCGAGACCCGCCATCTCCTTCTCGTTGAAGACCTGCGCGGGCGCCCGTGACAGGTTCTCATAGACGACGAGGCGGACCGAGTTCGAACCGATGTCGATGATCGCGATGGTGTCGTCGACGCTCAGCCGGCCAGAAGCCTGCTCAGGCCTTCTTGCCGGCGCGGCGGGAGAGGCTGCGGGGGCTCGAACTGGAGAGAGATTTGCCACGACCAGACAGGCTCGGATTCGTCATGAAATACTTGTGGGCGTTGAACGACTCTTCGGCCGATGGCGGGACAATGCGTCGCGAGCCGCCATCGGGCAAGATGGTCCAGCTCTGTTCGTTGTCGAGAAAATTCGCCAGCATGATCTGCTCGAGCAGCTGCTGGTGGACCGTGGCGTTCTGGATCGGCGTCAGCGCCTCGACGCGGCGGTCGAGATTACGGGGCATCAGGTCGGCCGAGGAGATATAGAGCTTGGCCTTGGCCGAGGGCATGCCGTGGCCCGCGCCGAAGGCATAGACGCGGGTGTGTTCCAGGAAGCGCCCGACGATCGACTTGACGCGGATATTGTCGGAGAGCCCTGGCACGCCCGGCCGCAGGCAGCAGATGCCGCGCACGACGAAGTCGATCTGCACGCCGGCCTGGCTGGCATCGTAGAGCGCATCGATGATCTCGGGATCGACCAGCGAGTTGCACTTGCCCCAGATCGCGCCCTTGCGGCCCGCCTTCACATGGGCGACCTCCTCGGCGATATCGTCGAGCAGGCGCTGCTTCAGGTTGACCGGCGAGACAGCCATGCGCTCCAGCTCGGCCGGCTCGGCATAGCCGGTGATGAAGTTGAAGATGCGGGCGACGTCCTGCGCCATCACCGGATCGGCGGTGAAGAAGGAGACGTCGGTATAGATGCGCGCCGTGATCGGGTGGTAGTTGCCGGTGGCGATGTGGCAGTAGGTCACGAACTGCCCGGCCTCGCGGCGCACCACCATCGAGAGCTTGGCGTGGGTCTTGAGCTCGATGAAGCCGTAGACGACCTGGACGCCGGCGCGCTCCAGATCCTTGGCCCAGCGGATGTTCGCCTCTTCGTCGAAGCGCGCCTTGAGCTCGACCAGCGCGGTCACCGACTTGCCGGCCTCGGCGGCCTCGGCCAGCGCCTGGACGATCGGCGAGTTCGAGGATGTCCGGTATAGCGTCTGCTTGATCGCGACGACGTTGGGATCGCGCGCCGCCTGCTGCAGGAACTGCACGACGACGTCGAAGCTCTCATAGGGGTGGTGGACGATCAGGTCCTTCTGGCGGATCGCGGCGAAGCAGTCGCCGCCATGCTCGCGGATACGCTCGGGAAAGCGGGCGTTGTAGGGCTTGAACTTCAAGTCCGGCCGGTCGGCGCCGACGAGCTGGGAGAGCTCGTTCAGGGCGATCATGCCGTCGACCACCACGACCTCGTCGGGATCGACCCTGAGCTCGCGGATGATCATGTCGCGCAGATGCGTCGGCATGTCGGCATGGAGCTCCAGCCGGATGACGACACCGCGGCGGCGCTGCTTCAGCATGGTCTCGAAGACGCGGACCAGGTCCTCCGCCTCCTCCTCGATGTCGAGATCGGAGTCGCGGATGATGCGGAAGGAGCCGGTGCCCTTGACCTCGTAGCCGGGGAAGAGCTTGCCGATGAAGAGCGCGACCAGATCCTCCAGCATGATGAAGCGCTGGACGCCCTCGCGGGCGAGATCGGGCAGCTCGATGAAGCGGTCCATCTTCACCGGCACGCGGATCAGCGCGTCGAGCGCGCGCCCGTCGCTGACGCGCTCCAGCGCCAGCGCGATGGTGAAGCCGAGATTGGGAATGAACGGGAAGGGATGGGCCGGGTCGATCGCCAGCGGCGTCAGCACCGGGAAGACGTAGTGCAGGAAGCGGTCTTCCAGCCAGATGCGGTCCTGCGCGCCGATATCGGCCGGGCGCAGCAGCACGATCCGGTTCGCTTCCAGGTCCTGCTTGAGCTCGGTCCAGCGGATCTGCTGGTCGCGGGTCAGGGCTGCGACGCCCTCGCCCAAGGCCGAGAGCTGCTCGGCCGGGCTCAGGCCGTCCTGGCTCGGCGTCACCACGCCGGCCTTGAGCTGCTCGCGCAGGCCGGAGACGCGCACCATGAAGAACTCGTCGAGATTGTTCGCCGAGATCGAGAGGAAGCGCAGCTGCTCCAGCAGCGGATGATTGCGGTTGGACGCCTCCTCCATCACGCGCCGGTTGAACTGCAGCCAGGACAGCTCCCGGTTCATGAAGCGCTTCGGCGACTGCCGCAGCTCCTCGTCGAAGTGGAGAACCGTCTCTGTCGCCACCGAGGCCACAGCCTTCGGAACCGGCGCTTCCGCCACATCTTGGGTCATGCGCTTTGCTCTCGCTGTCGACGCCGCTCGTGCCACTGCCGGTCCTGTAGCTGTGCTGTGTGTCGGTTTGCTTGCAGCCGCAGCGGCCACATCCGCCTTGAAGCCATCGTAGCGTGACGCTTCGATGACAGGCGAGGCCAAACGTCACATTTCACCAACGCACACGGCGCTTGCGCCAGCCCCGCCCCTGCTGTTTGGTCGGCATGCGAATCCCGCATGACTTCAGACGCACTCTAGAGAACGACCTTGTCAGAGCAGCAGCACGCCGACGACCACGGCGACATCGTCTACCCCTCAGCCATTCCCTTCGTGCTGGCGCATCTGGCCTGCTTCGGAGCGCTCTGGAGCGGCATCAGCGCGACGTCGCTCTGGCTCGCCTTCGGCCTGTACTGGCTGCGCATGTTCGCGGTGACCGGCGGCTACCATCGCTACTTCTCGCACCGGACCTACAAGACCAGCCGGGTCGGCCAGTTCATGCTCGCCCTCCTCGCCCAGTCGACGGCGCAGAAGAGCGTGATCTGGTGGGCCTCGAAGCACCGGCATCACCACCGCTTCTCCGACACGGAGCACGACGTGCACTCGCCGGTGCTGACCTCGTTCTTCTACTCCCATGTCGGCTGGATCTTCAGCAACGGCCACGATCGCTGCGACACCTCGACCGTCACCGACCTGACGCGCTTCCCGGAGCTCACCTTCCTGCATCGCTTCGAATTGCTGCCGGCAGCCGCGCTCGCCCTGATCTGCTTTGCCATCGACGGCTGGAGCGGCCTGTTCGTCGGCTTCTTCTGGTCGACGGTCGCGGTCTACCACGGCACCTTCTGCATCAACTCGCTGGCTCATGTTCACGGCGACAAGGACTATGTCACCGGCGACGAGAGCCGGAACAACTGGTGGCTGGCGATCATCACCATGGGTGAAGGCTGGCACAACAACCACCACGCCTATCAGTACAGCGTCCGCCAGGGTTTTCGCTGGTGGCAATGGGACCCGACCTATTACCTCATCCTCGGCCTGTCGAAGCTGCGCCTGGTCTGGGACCTGAAGGCGCCGCCGCAGGCTGTGGTCGAGCGCTCGCAGGCGCTGCCGCCGCGCGTGATCGAGCGCTCGGCCGAGCGGCTCGCGGCCTCCGTCCCGGTCGAGCGCATCGTTCAGTCCTTGCGCGACGCCTATGCCAACGCGCCCGGCCTGCCCGAACTGCATCTGCCCACGCTGACGCTGCCGGAGTTCCGCGAGGCTCTGGCCGCGATGCAGGCCCGCGCCGGCGAGCGCCTGCATGCCGTCCAGGCCCAGGCGCAGGACGCGATCGCGCATTGGCACATGCCGACGCTGCCGAGCCGCGAGGAGCTCTCCGAGAAGGCCGCGGCGATGTTCGTCAAGACGCCGTCGCTCGACGCGATCGCGGCACGGGCGCACGATCTCCTGATCGAGACGGTCCACGCCCGCCTGACCGGCACGGCGGCTACGGCGAAGGCCTGAGGCCTCACTCCTCCGGGAAGAGCGAGGCGACCACCTCGGTGGCCATGGCGCGGGTGACGCGCCGGCCGCGCTCGAGCGAGAGCTTGTCGATGGCGTCGACAAGATCGCGCGCCGCGGCGAAGGAGCGCTCCATCCGCAGCGCCAGCGCCTCGATCGTGCCGGTGTCGACGATGAGCTGGCGGTCGACGAAGAGCTTGACCAGCAGCGCCCGCAGCAGCGCATCGTCCGGCGGCGCGATCTCGGCCTGCGGCGCCAGGCGCAGGCGCGAGAGCAGGTCCGGCACCTTCAGGCCCCATTGCCCCGGCTCGGTCCGCGCCGTCAGCAGCACGGAGGCGCCGCGCGCCTTGGTCGCGTTGAGCAGATGGAACAGCGCGGGCTCGTCGAGCGGAGCGCGGTCGCAGTCCTCGATGACCAGCGCGCCGCCCGAGGCCAGATGCGGCACCTTGGCTTCGTCGAGCTCGGCGGCGGAGAGCGTCCAGGCATGGGCGCGCGCCGCCCAGATCGCGGCGAGATGGGTCTTGCCCGCTCCCTCCGGCCCGACCAGGCGCAGCCAGGAGGCCGGCCAGCCCGGCCAGCTCTCGATCAGCCCATAAGCCTGCTCGTTCGACGGACCAACGAGGAAATCCTCGACGCCGTGGCGGCTGTCGACCGGCAGGTCGAAGGCGAGCTGACGCGGTTTCACCGGCGGCTCACGGTTCGGCATGAATCTTCGGAGCCTGACCGGTGCGCCCGCGGTAATAGGGGCTGGCAAGGTATTGCCGCAGCACGAAGCGGGCGAGCACGCCGATGATCGCTGCCAGCGGCACGGCGAGCAGCAGGCCGACGAAGCCGAAGAGCGAGCCGAAGGCGAGCAGCGCGAACATCAGCCAGACCGGATGCACGCCGATGGAGTCGCCGACCAGCTTGGGCTGCAGGATGTTGCCCTCAACGAACTGGCCGACGGCGAAGACGGCGAGCGTCAACAGCGGCATCGTCCAGTCCGGCCAGAACTGCACGGTGGCGACGCCGACCGAGAGCACCAGCCCGGTCAGCGAGCCGACATAGGGGATGAACGACAGGAAGCCGCTGATGATGCCGATCAGCGCGCCGAAATTGACGCCGACCAGCGACAGACCGATCGCATAGAACGTCCCGAGCAGCAGGCAGACCAGCGCCTGTCCGCGCAGGAAGCCGGCGATGGCGGTGTCCATCTCGTGCAGCAGGCCGCGGATCGTCTCGCGATGGTCGAGCGGCAGCCAGCTGTCGACTGTCGCGACCATGCGATCCCAGTCGGCGAGAAGGTAGAAGGCGATGACGGGGGTCAGCACCAGCAGCGAGAACACGCCGATGATCGCCGTGCCGCCGGACCAGAGCGAGCCCAGCAGCTTGCCAACCCAGCTCGTTGCCTCGCCGACGAGATTGCCGAGCGAACTCTGGGCATCCTGCGCCAGCTTGGCGCCGCCGAAGCGCTCGATCAATGGCGCGCCGCGCTCCATGATCAGCGCCTGGAGCTTTGCGGCGTCACCCGGCAAGCGTGCGACGAGGCCAGCGAGCTGCTGGCTCAGCAGCGGGGCGAGCAGGACCAGTCCGGCGATGAAGACGAGCAGGAACAGGCAGAGGATCGCGATCGTCGCGGTCAGCCGGCTGAGGCCCCAGCGCTCCAGCCTGTCAGCAAGCGGATCGAGCAGATAGGCCAGCGCCAGCGCCGCGATGAAGGGCAGCAGCACGTCCCGGAACAGCATCAGCGCCAGCACGAGGACGGCAAGGGCGAGCAGCCAGAAGAGCAGTTGACGCTGAAGACTCATGCACTCGCCTCTACGGGGCCTTGCGGTCCCTGATTATGGTGATCCGCCACGGACCATCCAAGGAGCCGGCTCAGCCCGCCATATGCCGCAGCCAGAGCGCGAGGTAGGCGCCCATCGAGGCGAGCGTCAAGGTCGCGACGGTGATCTGCGCCGCCGGCATGATGGCGCCGACGTCGATCTCGAAGGATTTCGAACCGAGCACCAGAGCGGCAAAGACGAGCTGGGCGGCGGTGTTGAGCTTGCTGACGACAATCGGCGCGATCGTCACCGGCTTCTCCATCAGCCAGGACAGGATCACCGCAGTGACGATCATCAGGTCGCGCGAGACGACGACGATCACCAGCCAGACCGGGATGATGCCGATGATGGCGAGGGTGATGTAGATCGAGACGATCAGCGCCTTGTCGGCGAGCGGATCGAGATAGGCGCCGAGCTCGCTCTTCATGTCGAAACGCTTGGCGATGAAGCCGTCGATCGCGTCGGAGACGCCGGCCGCGACGAAGAGGAAGAAGGCCTCGTCCCAGCGGGCATTGACGATCATGACGATCACCAGCGGCACCAGGATCAGCCGGGCGATGGTGATCAGGTTCGGAAGCGTCATCGCGGGAAACCTGCCGGCTGAATCGCAGCTCAGGGTAGAACATGGGCGGGAGAAGTGCGAAACGCTTTCGCAGAAGGGCTTGCCCGCGGCCGTCCCCTTGCCTATTCGCTCGCGCAGCAAGAGCCGGATCCGATCAGGTCGAAACGACCTGATCGGTGAATCCGTCTCTCACTTTTAGTGTAAAGACCGTTTTGCGGATCAGCTTGCAGAGCAATCCGATCGGACCGGGCTTTAGGAGCTGAAGCCGATGACGAAACCGGGCGCCAACGGGCTGACCTATGCGCAGGCGGGCGTCGATATCGATGCCGGCAACGCCATGGTCGATGCGATCAAGCCGCTGGTGCGCTCGACGCGCCGGCCCGGCGCCGATGCGGAGATCGGCGGCTTCGGCGGATTGTTCGACCTGAAGGCCGCCGGCTTCAGCGATCCGATCCTAGTCGCGGCCAATGATGGCGTCGGCACCAAGGTCAAGATCGCGATCGAGAGCGGCCGGCATTCGACCATCGGCATCGATCTCGTCGCCATGTGCGTCAACGACCTCGTCGTCCAGGGCGCCGAGCCGCTGCTCTTCCTCGACTATTACGCCACCGGCAAGCTCGACCCGCGGGCCGGCGTCGAGATCGTCCGCGGTATCGCCGAGGGCTGCCGCCAGGCCGGCTGCGCCCTGATCGGCGGCGAAACCGCCGAGATGCCCGGCATGTATGCCGGCAACGATTACGACCTCGCCGGCTTCGCCGTCGGCGCGGCCGAGCGCGGCACACTGCTGCCGCGCGCCGATGTCGTCGCTGGCGACGTCGTCCTCGGCCTGCCCTCCTCCGGCGTGCACTCGAACGGCTATTCGCTGGTCCGCCGCATCGTCGCACTCTCGGGCCTGGCCTGGGACGCACCCGCCCCGTTCGCTTCGGACAAGACCCTTGCCGAGGCGCTGCTGGAGCCGACCCGGATCTATGTGAAGAGCCTGCTGCAGGCGCTGAAGGCGGCGCCCGGCATCAAGGCCCTCGCCCACATCACCGGCGGCGGCTTTCCCGACAACATCCCGCGCGTGCTGCCTGACGATCTCGGCGTCGCGATCGACCTGCCGGCGATCAGCGTGCCGCCGGTTTTCGGCTGGCTCGCCCAGGTCGGCGGCGTTGCCGAGCGCGAGATGCTGCGCACCTTCAACTGCGGCATCGGCATGATCGTCGTGGCCGAGGCCGCTCAGGCGGACGCCGTCATGGCAGCGCTGGCCGAGGCCGGCGAGAAGCCGGTGAAGCTCGGCGAAGTCACCGCGCGCGGCGCGGACGAGGCCGTCACCTATCGCGGGAAGCTCGCCCTGTGAGCACGGCAAGGCGGGTACCGACCGCTATCCTGATCTCCGGGCGCGGCTCGAACATGGTCGCGCTGATCGAGGCGGCCAAAGCTGCCGACTTTCCGGCTGAGATCGCGCTGGTCGCCGCCAACTTGCCGGATGCAGGCGGGCTGGAGCGGGCTGCCTCCGCCGGTATCGCCACCACCAGCGTCGACCACCGCCCCTTCGGCAAGGACCGCGAGGCTTTCGAGCGGGCGCTCGACGCGGAGCTGCGGGCGCACGGCATCGAACTCGTCGTACTCGCCGGCTTCATGCGGGTGCTGACGCCCTGGTTCGTGACGCGCTGGCAGGGCCGGATGATCAACATCCACCCCTCGCTGCTGCCCGACTTCCGCGGCACGCACACCCATGCCCGCGCGCTGGAGGCCGGCGTCGCCGAGCATGGCTGCACGGTGCATTTCGTCGTGCCCGAGCTCGATGCCGGCCCGACCATCCTGCAGGCGAAGGTACCTGTGCTGCCCGGCGACGACGAAGCGAGCCTATCGGCCCGCGTGCTGGAGCAGGAGCACCGGATCTACCCGCAGGCGCTGGCGCTGGTGGCGTCCGGGGCGGTGAAACTGGAAGACGGAGTGGCGGTCGGCGCCTAGGGCCGACCCCAAAGCGTCATTCTCGGCCGCAGCGAAGCGGAGATCCGAGAATCTCGTGACGAGAGGGCGCAGACTGGAGCCTCCTCCGGCCAGAGATGCTCGGGTCAAGCCCGAGCATGACGCACCCGCCCCTTGGCTACTGCACCGTCACCGCTCCGCCCTGCAGCGCCTGCTGCTCGATCGCCCGGCGGGCGGCCGCCTCCTGCTCTTCCTTCTGCCAGCGCCGGAACAGGTCGGCGCGGCGGGCCGGGTAGCGCTCCTCGCGGGCGGTGAGCTCGGCGATGCGGTCGGTGCGGAAATGGCGGAAGGCCTGCCGGAGCTCGCACCAGGCGATGACGACGCGGACGCGGTCGAAGAAGGTCATGCCGATCGGCCAGATCATCCGCCGCGATTCGGCACCGGCCTCGTCGCGATAGGCGATGTCGAGCTTGCGGCCATTGCGGATCGCGGCGCGGATGGCAGCAGCGTCGACCTGGTCGACGATCGCCGAATCCTTGCAATAGGCCGGCGCGAACAGGGCGCCGTCGAGCAGGATGGGCCTGAGATGCGGAGGCAACACCGCCGCGACCTTGGCGACGACGTCCTCGGCGGCGCGCGCCAAGGTCGGGTCGGCGCGCTCCGAGAGCCAGCGCATGCCGACCAGCACCGCCTCGATCTCGTCCGGCGAGAACATCAGCGGCGGCAGGTCGAAGCCGGCGTCGAGGACATAGCCGATGCCGGCCTCGCCGCGCACCGGCACGCCCTGGCGTAGCAAGGCCGCGATGTCGCGATAGACGGTGCGGACCGAGACATCGAGCTCGGAGGCAAGCGTCTCGGCAGTGACGGGGCGACGCCGGCGGCGCAACCCCTGAATCAGATCGAGCAAACGTTCAGCACGCTGCATGGCGTAGTTCCGCTGATAGGAAGATGGCGTAAGCTCATCCTGCTCTACTCGCCCTGACACGAATTGTCAGGAGCGTGTCAGCAGCATGCTGCATACCGAACACCGGGGGAAATACGAATGCTGGAGCTGCATGTGTTCGGGCCTGCCTTCGGCCAGCCTGATCCGAGCCCGTTCTGCATGAAGGGCATCATCCTGATGGAGATGTCCGGCCTGCCTTACACCCGCGTGCGTGGCAATCTGCAGAAGGCGCCGAAGGGTAAGTTCCCGATGCTGCGCGACGGCGACAGAATAGTCCCCGACACGACCTTCATCCGCATGCATCTCGAACAGGCGCATGGAGTCGACTTCGACAAGGGCCTCTCCGCCGAGCAGCGCGGCACCGCCTGGGCTGTCGAGAAGATGCTCGAGGACCACATGTACTGGATGGTGGTGCAGGAGCGTTGGGCCAATCCCGCCAATTTCGACCGCGGACCGCGCCGCTTCTTCGACGCCGTGCCGGCGCCGTTGCGGCCGCTGGTGGTCGCGATGGTCAAGCGCCAGATCCGCCGCAACCTGCACGGCCACGGCGTCGGCCGGCACAGCGATGCCGAGCGGCTGGAACTGGCGCGGCGGGCGCTCGATGCGCTCGCCGGAATCCTCGGGGGCAATCCCTATCTCACCGGCCCCGATCCGAGCGGAGCCGATGCCACGCTCGGCGCCTTCATGATCGCGGGGCTGTGCGACATCTTCGACTCGCCGATCCGCGGCGCGCTGCAGGAGCACGCCAACCTCGTCGCCTATGCCGGCCGCATGCGCGCACGCTATTTCAGGGACGAGGCAGAAAAGGCGGCGTGAGCCGCCCTCCCATCAAGGCCGCTTTAGCTTGCAGCGGTCGAGGAACTCGTAGCCCTTCTCGCGGGCCGTGTCGTTGAAGTAGCCGGTGTCGCGGAAGGCCTGGAGCTCGTCCTTGGTCATCGCGTTGACCGTGCCCTTGGCGTAGCAACTGCACGGCGTGTGCACCGCCTCGCGGGTCGTGTTCATCAGGCGCGACTGGGTGATCAGGCAGGCATCGAAGGCACGCAGCTGGATCATGTAGGGCGTCAGGTTCTTCGCCGTCGGATCCGGCGGCGGCAGAGCGCTGGTGCTGCCAGCGGCCAGCGCCGCGCCGGCAGAAACCAAGAGGGACAACCCAGCGGCCCACAGGACCGCACCAACCCGCCGCTTGATCATTGTTCGCACTGTCCGTTTCCGCGGCTCAAGCCCGGGAGACCCGAATCTCCCCTCGACAGGCCATGCCGTCGCCCGGGCGCGGATGGTCCATAGGCCCAGTAAAAAAGCAATGACGCAAAGGTCACACCGCCTTGCGAATCCAGACCTTGTTGTCGTGGAAGGCGGCGCCGCCATAGGGCGCGGGCGAATCCGCGCCGGTGATGGTGTTGATGCCGCGCCCGCCGCGATGGGCGCCGTTGGGCCAGATCGATTCGGCGATGACGACGCCGCGCACCAGCCCGTCGAACAGCACAGCGTCGAGCTCAACCGTGCCGCGCCGGTTGCCGACCGTGACGTGATCGCCCGCAGCGATGCCGAGCCCGGCCGCATCGTCCGGATGCAGCATCAGCGTCGGAGCGCCCTCCTTCTTCTGCGAGGTCGGCGTCTCGGTGAAGCTGGAGTTCAGGAAATTGCGCGCCGGACTGCTGGCAAGCCGGAACGGATGCTCGGCATCGGCGGCTTCGATCACGGCCCAATGATCGGGCAGAGAAGGCAATGTCTCGTGCGGGCCGACAAGACCGGCATTGCTGTTCGGCACTTTGGTCCAGTCCGGCTTGAAGCGGAACTTGCCATCGCGCCAGCCAAAGCCCTTGAGATAATGCGCCGTCTCGAAATCCGGCTGGATGTCGATGAAATCATTGGCGACCAGCTCTTCGAGCGTGCCGCGGCCGGTCTCCTGCAAGGTCCAGTCGACGATCTCGCGCGGGCTCATCGTGAAGCCGCGATGCTCGGCGCCGAGGCGCTGCGCCAAAGCGCAGATCACCTCATGGTTCGAGCGGCATTCGCCCGGGGGCTCGACGAGCTTGCCGCCCCACATGATGTGCTGATGGCCGCCGCCCTGGTAGAGGTCGTCATGCTCCATGAACTGCGTCGCCGGCAGCACGATGTCGGCCATCTGCGCGGTCTCGGTCATGAACTGCTCATGCACGACAGTGAAAAGGTCCTCGCGGGCAAAGCCGCGCTTAACCAGCTCCTGCTCGGGTGCGACGGTGACCGGATTGGTGTTCTGGATGAACAGCGCCTTGACCTGCCCGCCCTGGCGCAATGCTTCGGCATCGCCGGTAAGCACGCGGCCGATCTGCGACTGGTCGAGCTGGCGGACGTTGCGGTCGATCTTGTCGAGCCCCTCGATCAGGCCCTTGCGCCACTTGTAGATGCCGCTGTTCGAATGAAAGGCCCCGCCGCCCTCGTACTGCCAGGCGCCGGTCACCGTCGGGATGCAGGAAGCGGCGTGGATGTTGACCGCGCCGTTGCGCTGGCGGGCGAAGCCGTAGCCGAGCCGGAAGAAGCTTTTCTTGCGGGTGCCGACGAGTGTGGCGAATTCCTCGATCTCGGCGACGCTGAGGCCGGTGATCGCCGCCGCCCATTCCGGCGTGCGGGTGGCCAGATGCGCTTCCAGCTCATCCGGCGCATCGGCGAAGCGAGCGAGATAGTCGCGGTCGGCATGGCCGTCGCGGAAAAGCACATGCATGACGGCGCAGGCGAGCGCGCCGTCCGTACCGGGCTTGAGCACGAGCGGCAGATCGGCCTGGTCGAGCGTGGCGTTGCGGTAGATGTCGATCGCGACGATCTTGGCGCCGCGCTCCCTCCGCGCCTTCACCGCATGGTGCATGACGTTGACCTGGGTGTGCACCGGATTGGTGCCCCAGATCACCACGCAGTCAGACTTGGCCATCTCCCGCGGATCGGGCCCGGCGAGCTTGCCGGTGCCGGCGATGAAGCCGGTCCAGGCCGTGGTGGTACAGATCGTCGAGTACTGGCCGGAATAGCGCTTGGCGTGGCGCAGGCGGTTGATGCCGTCGCGCATCACCAGCCCCATCGTGCCGGCATAGTAATAGGGCCACACCGCCTCGGCGCCGTGCTCGGCCTCGATCGAAAGGAAGCGCCGGGCGATCTCGTCGAGCGCCTCGTCCCAAGAGATGCGCTCGAAGGCGCCGGAGCCCTTCGGCCCGGTGCGCCTTAGCGGATGCAGTAGCCGGTCGGGATGATGGATGCGCTCCGAATAGCGGGCGACCTTGGCGCAGATCACCCCGTCCGTGTAGCTCTGGCGCTTGTTGCCGCGGACCCGGCCGATCGTCCTGCCATCGATGACCTCGACCTCGAGCGAGCAGGCCGAGGGGCAATCATGCGGGCAGACCGAAGGCAGGCGCGCGATACGAGGAAGCTCTGTCATGGCCCCTTCCTAGAACAGGTCCAGGATCGGCGGAAGCGGGACGGTTGCAATGCCCCGCTGCGATGGGCCAAGCTGGCCGTATCCGGCGGCTGGGGATTCCTCCGGTTCAGCAGCCATACGCGCAGCATTGTCGCAGTCTGCCGCGCGTCAACTCCGGATTAAGATTAATGATTCAATTTGGCCGCACCCGAGTAGTCCAAGGCGCTTTTGCGCCGGAGTCCTGACGATGCGTTGCGTTGCGTTTCTTGCCGGCCTCGCGGCCGCGTGCCTGTCCCTCGCGCTGGCCGCGCCGGCGCAGGCACAGTCCTCCCAGTACACGCAGTACACCTCGCCCGAGCCGGTGCAGAACTGGCACCTGACGCTCGGCGCCGGCCTGCGCTACCAGCCGGACTATATGGGCTCGAACGACTACGTCTTCCGGCCGCGGCCGATCATCTCGCTGGCGCGCGGCACCAAGAGCACCTGGTGGACCTCCGAGGACGATGCGATCAGCATCGGCTTCTTCTCGGGCCAGGCCTGGCGCGTCGGCTTCTCCGGCAACCTGCTCTGGGAGCGCAAGGCCGACACCAATGTGGCCCTGCGCATCATGGGCGTGCCCGACACCAAGTTCGGCGCCGAGGCCGGCGCCTTCGTCGAGTTCTATCCGACCTCCTGGCTGCGCACCCGCATCGACCTGCGCCGCGGCATCGTCGCCCATGACGCGATGGTGGCCGAAGCCAAGGTCGACGTCTTCCAGCGCATCGGCCCCTGGTCGCTCGGCATCGGCCCGCGCATGACCATCGCCGGCGCCGACTATGTCCGCACCTATTTCGGCGGCACCGTCGCCGGCAATGGCGGCATCCTGCAGCGCTTCAACGCCGGCGTGCTCTCGGTCGGCGCCATCGCCCAGGCGACCTACAACTGGACCGACAAGTTCCAGACGACGACCTATATCGAATACAAGCGCCTGATGGGCGACGCCGCCAAGGCGCCGATCGTCAAGGGCTTCGGCGACCGCGACTCCCTCACCTTCGGCATCTCGGCAAGCTACGCCTTCGATCTCGGGTTCTGAGGCGCCTCGGCCAGGCAAAGAAAAAAGGGCGGGCCCGGCGGGCCCGCCCTTCTTGTTTCCGGAACGGAGAATCGGCTCAGCCGACGATCTCGTTGCCCGCGAAGAACTGCGCGATCTCGATCGCGGCGGTCTCCGGCGCGTCCGAGCCGTGCACGGTGTTCTCGCCGACCGACTGGGCGAAGAGCTTGCGGACGGTGCCGTCGGCGGCGTTGGCCGGGTTGGTCGCGCCCATCACTTCACGATACTTGGCGATCGCATCCTCGCCCTCGAGGACCTGCACGACGACGGGGCCGGAGGTCATGAACTCGACCAGCTCGCCGAAGAAGGGGCGCTCCTTGTGGACGGCGTAGAAGGTCTGCGCCTGCGCCGTGGTCATCTGGATGCGCTTCTGCGCGACGATGCGCAGGCCGGCCTTCTCGATGACCGCGTTGACCGCGCCGGTGAGATTGCGCTTCGTCGCGTCGGGCTTGAGAATGGAGAAGGTACGCTGGACAGCCATCGTTGAGATCCTTGCGGGAAAATCGGGGAATGCGGCGCGCTTATAGCGGCGCCCTCCCCCGGCCACAAGGCTGCGACGGCCGGTTTGCGCTTCAGTGCCGCGTCAGGAACCTGCGAGCCTCGCGCAGCGCCTCGGCGACCTCATCGCGGCTCATCTCGAGCGCCAGCTCGGTGCGGTGGGAGGCGGCGCGGGCGCAGCCCTTGGCGAAGGCGACGTTGAACCAGGTCTGCGCCGCGACTAGATCGACCGGGCCGGAGCGGCCGGACGCATGCATCAGGCCGAGCTCGTAATAGGCGTCGGCGGAAGCTTCCATCGGGATCGCCAGCGAGGCCGGGATCGCGCTCATTTCCATGCGTGCCATGACAAACTCTCCCTGTTTTCCTTCGATGCCGGCCCGTTTGGAGGCCGCGGCTTGTGAGGAGAGTTTCGGGTCGGGCGGTAAAACACTCCGCTAAACTTTGAGATGAATCGAAGCTCAACGAGTCGCAAACGAGCGGTTAAAGCAAGATTCGATTCAGGCTATCGCGCCGAATATCGTAATGATTTCAACCCATTCCGAAATTGGCGCCAGATCGCGCGTCAACCTGCGATTCACCTTGCCCCTAGGTCAGCGCGACGAGCGTGCCTTCATGAGGAGCCATCTTGAAGCTGGCGCGACTTCGGATATAGTTTACATCTGAACCATCTGAGCGACGAAGATCGCCACCACCGAGGAGGAACGCTATGGCCATCCGTCCGATCATCATCGCCGCGGGCCTGCTGCTCGCTGTCGCCGTCCCTGCTTCGGCGCAGGACGTCACCGGCACCTGGCTGCGCGACAGCGGCGCCTCGAAGGTGCGCTTCTCGAAATGCGGCGAGGCGATGTGCGGCGTGATCTCCTGGCTCAAGGAGGCCAACGGCCCGGCCAAGGTCGGCCAGCGCATCTTCTACGACATGAAGCCGGCTGGCGCAGGCAAGTGGAACGGCAGCGCCTTCAATCCGGAGGATGGCAAGACCTATTCCGGCACGATGTCGCTCGCTGGCGATACATTGACCACGGCGGGCTGCGTCTTTGGCGGGATGATCTGCCGCTCGGTGAAATGGTCGCGCAGCAATTGACGTTTTCACGCGGCCTGCGGGAAAACGTCATGCTCGGGCTTGACCCGAGGATCTCTTGACCAGAGATGCTCGGGTCAAGCCCGAGCATGACGCTCCATGATCAGCGCGCCTTCTGGCCGAACAGGACAGCCTTTTCCTCCGGCGTCGAGATGCCGGCGGGGTTGCGCAATTCCTCGGCGACCTTGAGCCCGCGCTGGACCGCCGGGCGCGCCAGCACCGTCTCCAGCCAGCGACCGACATTGGGGAACTGCTTGATGTCCTGGCCCTGGCGTTCCCAGCCGCGAGCCCAGCCGACGCAGGCCATGTCGGCGATCGAATAGTCGTCGCAGATGTAGTCACGGCCTTCGAGGCGCCTGTTCAGCACGCCGTAAAGGCGGTTGGCCTCATTGGTGTAGCGATCGATCGCGTAGGGCACCTTCTCCGGCGCATAGATACGGAAATGATGGGTCTGGCCGAGCATCGGACCGAAGCCGCCCATCTGCCAGAACAGCCATTCGTCGACGGCGACGCGGCCGCGCTCGTCCTTCGGATAGAACTTGCCGGTCTTGCGGCCGAGATATTGCAGGATCGCGCCGGATTCGAAGACCGAGATCGGCTTGCCGTCCGGCCCATCGGGATCGACGATCGCCGGCATGCGGTTGTTCGGCGAGATCGCCAGGAATTCCGGCTTGAACTGATCACCCTTGCCGATGTTCACCGGGATGACGTTATAGGGCAGCCCGGTCTCCTCGAGCATGATGGAAATCTTCCAGCCGTTCGGCGTCGGCCAGTAGTGGAGATCGATCGGCTTGCCCTGCACTTCTGACATGTCCCGGTCCTCGCGGTTTGTTGCGGGTCGAGAGGACATCTAGGTTGCGGGTCCGGCCAGCGTAAGCGCCGGGGCCGTGCGCCCGAAGCGGGCGCGGCATGCGGATAGCGCTCACAGCGCCAGCTTGAAGCCTTCATGGGTCTGGCTGAAACCGATGCGAAGATAGAAGCGATGCGCCGCCTCGCGCGCCTTGTCCGAGGTGAGTTCGACCAGGCCGGCGCCCTTCTGGCGGGCGACGTCGACGGCATGGGCGACCAAGGCCTCGCCGACACGCCGGCCGCGCAGGTCCGGATGGACGTGGACACTTTCAAGCTTGGCGCGCTTGCGGCCGCGATAGGCCAGGCCCGGGATCAGGGTGAGTTGCAAGGTGCCGACCACCTTGCCGTCGAGCTCGGCGACGATGAGTGTGTTGTAGGGGCTGGCGTCGACTTCCTCGAAGGCAGCGAGATAAGCCGGGTTCTGTGCCTCCTCCTCGATCTCGGCGAGCGTGCGCGTCTGCGCGGCGGCGCCCAGCATGATCAGGGAGGCGATGCGCGCGACATCCTCGCGGCGCGCCTCGCGCATGGTCACGGCCGCAAGATCGGCTGCCTTGGTCATCATCGTCTCCATCGGGGATCCGCCAGGCCGGCGCTTAGATCATCACCAGGCGCTTGGCCATGATCAGCGTGTTGGGCGTGTCCTCGCGCCCATCGAAGCGGGCCTGGCGCTGCAGGAAGAAGCCCATGCGCTCGTAGAAGGCGATGGCGAGCTCGTTCTGGCTCTCGACCTCAAGCCGCGCCACCGGCGCGTCGGGAAAGCAGGCGAGCGCGACCTGCAGCAGCGTGCGCCCGATGCCCTCGCCCTGCCGCGTCGGCGAGACGTAGAGCCGCGTGAGCATGGCGGCGCGGTCGGGCTCGCGCCGGGCGGAAGCCGTGCCGACGACCTCCTCGCCCAGGAGCGCGATCAGGAAGACGCCGCTGTCGCGGCCGAGTTGGGCATTCAGCGCGTCGAGCGAATGCCAGGCATTGGTGATCTCGGCAACGCGGCGCCAGCCATAGATGCCGTCATAGGTGTCGTGCCAGGTCTCGACCAAAAGCGAGCGGACCGCCGGCAGATCGGCGGCGAGCGCATCGCGGATGATCAAGTCCTTCTGCGTCACTCGATACCCAGCTTCTTCTTCAGGATCTCGTTCAGCGCCTGCGGATTGGCCTTGCCGCCCGAGGCCTTCATCGCCTGGCCGACGAACCAGCCGAGCATGGTCGGCTTGGCCTTGACCTGCTCGACCTTGTCCGGGTTGGCCGCGATGATCTCATCGACCGCCTTCTCGATCGCGCCGGTGTCGGTGACCTGCTTCATGCCGCGGGCCTCGACGATCTCACGCGGGTCGCCGCCTTCGGTCCAGACGATCTCGAACAGGTCCTTGGCGATCTTGCCGGAGATGACGCCCTCGCCGATCAGGTCGACCAGACCGCCAAGCTGCGCCGCCGAGACCGGCGAGGCCGAAACGTCCTTGCCTTCCTTGTTGAGGCGGCCGAACAACTCGTTGATCACCCAGTTGGCTGCGGCCTTGCCGTCGCGCCCCTTGGCGACCGCCTCGAAATAATCGGCCTGCTCGCGCTCGGCGACGAGCACCGAGGCGTCGTAGGGCGAGAGCCCGTACTGCGCGATGAAGCGAGCCTTCTTGGCGTCGGGCAGCTCCGGCAGCTGCGCCTTCAGCTCGGCGATGAAGGCATCGTCGAATTCGAGCGGCAGCAGGTCCGGATCGGGGAAGTAGCGATAGTCATGCGCCTCTTCCTTCGACCGGAGCGAGCGGGTCTCGCCCTTGCCGGGGTCGTAGAGGCGGGTCTCCTGGTCGATCGTGCCGCCATCCTCGAGGATGCCGATCTGGCGGCGGGCCTCGACCTCGATCGACTGGCCGATGAAGCGGATCGAGTTGACGTTCTTGATCTCGCAGCGCGTGCCGAAGGGCGCGCCGGGCTTGCGCACGGAGACGTTGACGTCGGCGCGCAGATTGCCCTTCTCCATGTCGCCGTCGCAGGAGCCGATATAGCGCAGGATGGTGCGCAGCTTCGAGACATAGGCCTTGGCCTCGTCGGCCGAGCGCAGGTCCGGCTTGGAGACGATCTCCATCAGCGCCACGCCCGAGCGGTTGAGGTCGACGAAGCTCATGGTCGGATGCTGGTCGTGCATCGACTTGCCGGCGTCCTGCTCCAGATGCAGGCGCTCGATGCCGACGCTGATCTGCTCGGTCGGCGACAGGTCGACCGCGATCTCGCCCTCGCCGACGACCGGATGCTTGTACTGGCTGATCTGGTAGCCCTGCGGCAGGTCGGGATAGAAATAGTTCTTGCGGTCGAAGACCGAGCGCTTGTTGATCTGGGCGTTGAGGCCGAGCCCGGTGCGGACCGCCTGGCGCACGCATTCCTCGTTGATCACCGGCAGCATGCCCGGCATCGCCGCGTCGACCAGGCTGACATGGGCGTTCGGCTCGCCGCCGAAGGCGGTCGAGGAGCCCGAGAACAGCTTGGCGTTGGAGGTGACCTGCGCATGGATCTCGAGGCCGATCACGATTTCCCAGTCGCCGGTCGCACCCTTGATCAGCTTCTTCGGGTCGGCGGGGCGGACATGCGCGTTCATAGAGGTGGCTTCCATCGGGTGTTGCTACTGACGCTGGCGCGCGCGTCCCTCAGGTAGAGCTTCGGCCGGCCGCCAGCAAGCACCTGTTGCATCCGTTCCGGGCAGCGATGGGGTGATCGCGGCCCGTTCCGATGAAAATTACGCCGAAATGTCGAGTGAAGAAACTTGACAATCGTCAGTCCGATGGAGTTGTTGCGCATTGGCCGGAAACCGTGAAGGTTGCGCCGCGCCCGCATTCTCGGAGTTTCACATGATCCGCCGCTCCAGCCGGGCCTTCGCCGCCCTGGCGGTCCTGCTTCCGGCCTTCTCCGTCGAGGCCCTCGCCCAAGGCGCGCCGCCGGCTCCGCCGGTCACCGTCGCGACGCCGCTCGCCAAGCGCGTCACCAATTGGGACGAGTTCACCGGCCGTTTCGAGGCCAGCGACCAGGTCGAGGTCCGCGCCCGCGTTTCGGGCTTCCTCGATTCGGTGCATTTCCGCGACGGCGACCTGGTCAAGGCCGGCGACCTGCTCTTCACCATCGACCAGCGGCCCTACAAGCTCGCCGTCGATGCCTCCCGGGCCGAGGTCGCGCGCGCCAAGGCGCAGGTCGACCTCAACCAGAACGAGGTCGAGCGCGCCGAGGCGCTGACGCAGAACCGCACGATCACCGCCCGCGACATCGACCAGCGCCGCGCCAACCTGAATGGCGCGATCGCCAGCCAGCAGGCAGCCGAGGCCAATCTGAAGACGGCCGAGCTCAACCTCGAATGGACGCAGGTGCGCGCGCCCCTTGCTGGACGCGTGTCCAATCGGCGCGTCGACCAGGGCAACCTGATCGCCGGCGGCCAGTCGGGCGCGACGCTGCTGACCACGATCGTCGCCGTCGATCCGATCAAGTTCGTCTTCGACGCCTCGGAGGCCGACTATCTGCGCTATGCGAAGTCGCAGGATCTGCGGAAGCCCGGCACGCCGGTGCGTGTGCGGCTTTCGAGCGAAACCAAATGGGACCGCGAAGGCAAGATCGACTTCGTCGACAATGCGCTGAACGCCCGCTCGGCGACGATCCGGACCCGCGCCGTCTTCCCGAATCCCGACGGGCAGCTGACGCCGGGAACCTTCGGGCGGCTGCGCCTCTTCGCCGGCGAAGGCGATGCGCTGCTGGTCCCGGACGCCGTCATCGTCTCCGACCAGGCCAACAAGATCGTGTTCACGGTCGGCGCCGACAACAAGGTGGTGCCGAAGCCGGTTCAGCTCGGCGCGATCAGTGACGGGCTGCGCGTCATCACCAACGGCCTCGCGGCGAACGACAAGGTTATCGTGAACGGCATCGCCAACCCGATGGTGCGCCCGGGCGTCGCTGTCACGCCGCAGCCGACCGAGATCAAGGCCGCCGCCGCCAACTGACGGCTGCAGCAGGCCGCACCAAGAGCGGACGGCATTGTCCGTCCGCTCTGCCCAAGCCTTCGTGTTCGCCGCGATTCCGGACGGAGACCCGTTCTCCACTTTCCCTGGAATTGCTTACGGCCAGGACCATCGCATGTTCCGCTTCGCCCATTTCTTCATCGACAGGCCGATCTTCGCGACCGTGCTCTCGGTGCTGCTGACGATCGCCGGCGCCATTACGCTGCGCACCCTGCCGATCGCCGAATACCCCGAGATCGCGCCGCCGACCGTCACGATCACAGCGAACTATCCGGGCGCCTCGGCCGAGGTCGTCGCCTCGACGGTGGCCGCGCCGATCGAGCAGGAAGTCAACGGCGTCGACGACATGCTCTACATCTCGTCGCAGTCGACCGGCGACGGGCGCGTGACGATCAACGTCGTCTTCAAGGCCGGCACTGACGTCGACCAGGCCCAGGTGCTGGTGCAGAACCGCGTCTCCGCCGCCGAGCCGCGCCTGCCACAGGAGGTCCGCACGCTCGGCCTGCAGGTGCGCAAGGCCTCGCCGGACTTCCTGATGGTCATCCACATGCTGTCCCCGGACGGCTCGCGCGACCAGCAATACGTCTCGAACTACACGACGCTGAACGTCAAGGACGTGCTGACCCGCGTCGAGGGTGTCGGCGACGTCCAGGTCTTCGGCGCGCGCGATTATTCGATGCGCGTCTGGCTCGACCCGGCCAAGGTCGCGGCCCGCAACCTGACCGCGGGCGACGTCGTCGCGGCGATCCGTGCCGCCAACATCCAGGTCGCGGCGGGTGCGATCAACCAGCCGCCGGCGAAGTCGGACGGCGCCTTCCAGCTCTCGGTCAACACGCTCGGGCGTCTCACCAGCATCGACGAGTTCTACAACATCGTCGTCCGCTCGGATGCCGATGGCGGCACGATCCGCGTGCGCGACGTCGCCCGGGTCGAGCTCGGCGCACAGGACTACCTGTCGAATTCCTATCTCGACAACAAGGAGGCCGTCGCGATCGGCGTCTTCCAGCGCCCTGGGACGAATGCGCTGGCGGCCTCCGAGGCGCTCATCAAGACGATGCAGACGCTGTCGAAGAACTTCCCGGCCGGCGTCGAGCACACCATCGTCTACAATCCGACGGAGTTCATCAGGGAATCCGTTTCGGCGGTGGTCACGACGCTGCTCGAGGCGATCGTGCTCGTCGTGATCGTGGTGATCCTGTTCCTGCAGACCTGGCGCGCCGCGATCATTCCGATCATCGCGATCCCGGTCTCGCTGGTGGGCACCTTCCTGATCATGAGTGCGGTCGGAATCTCGTTCAACACGATCTCGCTGCTGGCACTCGTGCTGGCGATCGGCATCGTCGTCGACGACGCGATCGTCGTGGTCGAGAACGTCGAGCGCTATCTGGCGCAAGGCATGAGCGCGGTCGATGCCGCGCACAAGACGATGGACGAAGTCGGCGGCGCGCTGCTGGCGATCGCCCTCGTGCTCTGCGCCGTGTTCATCCCGACCGCCTTCATCACCGGCCTGCAGGGCACCTTCTACCAGCAGTTCGCGGTGACGATCGCAGCCTCGACGGCGATCTCGTGCTTCGTCTCGCTGACCCTGTCGCCGGCCCTGGCCGCGATCCTCCTGAAGCCGCACAGCCATGAGGAGCCGAAGGGCTTCCTAGCGGTGCTCAGCGCGCCGCTGCGCTGGTTCTTCAAGTACTTCAACAAGGCCTTCGACTGGCTTTCGCGCGCCTATGGCGCACTGACCTCGCGCCTGATCCGCTTCGGCGTGATCATGCTGCTGGTCTATGCCGGCCTGATCGCGGTCGCCGGCCAGCGCCTCGCCGCGATTCCGACCGGCCTCGTCCCGCAGCTCGACCGCGGCTACTTCATCGCGGTCTTCCAGCTGCCGCCAGGCTCGTCGTTGCCGCGGACCGACGCGGTCATCCGCAAGGCGACCGATATTCTGCTGTCGCGGCCGGGCGTCGCCCATGCCGTCGCCTTCGCCGGCCTCGACGGCGCGACCTTCACGCTCGCCCCCAATGCCGGCGTCGCCTTCGTCACGCTCACCGACTTCAAGGAGCGGGCCAAGCAGGGTCTGACCACCCAGGGCATTCTCAACGACCTGCGCACCCAGCTCTTCGGGATCGGCGAGGCCTTCGCGTTGATCATCGAACCGCCGGCGGTTCCCGGCATCGGCAATGGCGGCGGCCTCAAAGGCTATGTCCAGGATCGCGGCGGCAAGGGCCTGGCGGCGCTGGAAGGCGCGACCTGGGCGGTGGCGGGAACGGCGGGTCAGACCCCCGGCATCCAGCAACCCTTCACGCTGTTCTCGACCAGGACGCCGCAGGTCTATGCCGATATCGACCGCACCAAGGCGGAGATGCTCGGCGTGCCCGTGACGCGCGTGTTCGAGACGCTGTCGATCTATATGGGCTCGGCCTATGTGAACGACTTCAATATCCTCGGCCGGACCTTCCGGGTCACGGCCCAGGCCGACAATCCGCAGCGGCTCGACATCCGCGACGTTGCCGACCTGAAGACGCGCAATGCCGATGGCGAGATGGTGCCGATCGGCTCGGTCGCGACCTTCTCGGACACGACCGGCGCCTATCGCGTGCCGCGCTACAATCTCTATCCGGCAGCGGAAGTGCAGATGTCGATGGCGCGCGGCTATTCGACCGGCCAGGGCATCGCGGCGGTCGAGCAGATCGCCCAGAAGGTCCTGCCGGCCGGCTTCGGCTTCGAATGGACCGAGATCGCGCTGCAGGAGAAGCTCGCCGGCAACACCGCGATCATCGCCTTCGGCCTCGCCGTCGTCTTCGTCTTCCTGCTGTTGGCGGCGCTGTACGAAAGCTGGACCTTGCCGCTGGCGGTCATCCTGATCGTGCCGATGTGCATCCTCGCGGCGATGATCGGCGTCGGTTACAAGGACTTCGACCGCAACGTGCTGGTCGATATCGGCCTCGTCGTGCTCGTCGGCCTCGCGGCGAAGAACGCGATCCTGATCGTCGAGTTCGCCAAGCAGGCCGAGGACGAGGGCATGAGCCGGCGCGACGCTGCGATCGCAGCCGCCAGGACCCGGCTGCGGCCGATCCTGATGACCTCGCTGGCCTTCATCCTCGGCGTGCTGCCGCTGACGATCTCGATCGGCGCCGGCGCCGAGATGCGCCAGGTGCTCGGCATCGCGGTGTTCTCGGGCATGATCGGCGTCACCTTGTTCGGCCTGCTGTTCACCCCGGTGTTCTACGTCATGGTGCGCTGGCTCGCCTCGCTCGGCGGCAAGAAAAAGCCGGTCGAGCCGAAGGACGCGACGCCGCAAGCGCACTAACGGGAGCGCGCAATGAACGCCGCCGCCATCATCATCGGCATGGTGGTGGCGGTCGTTCTCCTGCTCGTCGCGGGCAATGCGCTCGCTTCGTACAAGCGCCTGCGCCGGGCGGAGTTCATCCGGCGCTATCCCTGGCCGCCTGGGCTGCTCGACAAGCTCGCCAGCCATCACCCCGGCTTCACCCGCAAGCAGACGGCGCTGGTCTCCGAGGGCCTGCGCCAGTTCTTCCTGGCCTATCTCAATTCCGGGCGGCGCGAGGTCGCGATGCCCTCGCAGGTCGCGGATGATCTCTGGCACGAGTTCATCCTCTACACCCGCGACTATGGCCGCTTCTGCAACCAGGCCTTCGGGCGCTTCCTGCATCACACCCCGGCCGTCGTGCTGCGCGAAGGCGCGCGCCGCGACAACTCGGCCCTGCGCCGCGTCTGGTGGCAATGCTGTCGCGACGAGAACATCGACCCCGCCCGCCCGACGCGCCTGCCGCTGCTGTTCGCGCTCGATACCAAGCTCAGGATCGCCAACGGCTTCGTCTATGCGCCCGATTGCGAAGCGCTCAGGCGCAAGGGCGACCGCGGCACGCAATGCGGCGGCGACTTCTCGAGCTCATCGGTCGACGGGAGCACCGACGGCTTCGGCGACAGCACCAGTTCCTCTGGCGACAGCAGCTCCGATAGCGGAGGCGGCGACAGCGGCGGAGGCGATGGCGGCGGCTGTGGCGGTGGCGGCGGCGACTGAGCCGCGGCTCAGTTCTGCTTGATCTTCGACCCCTTGATCACGACGTCAGAGCTCGCCGTCGCATTGATCTTGCCACTCGCCTTGATCGTGACGTCCTTGCCCTTGAGGTCGACGGAACCGTCCTTCTTGAGGTTGAGCTCGGCCGACCCCGTGTCGAGCAGGATGGCGTCGGCGGCCTTGATCGCGAGCGACTTGCCGCTGGCGATCTCGAAACCCTTGCTGCTGTCGAGGTCGATGCTGACCGCAGCCGCGACCTCGAAGGCGCGGGTCGCCAGGCTGATCTCGCGATTGGCGCTCATGCTGAGCGCGGTGCCCGCGATCAGGTTGATGCCGGTACCGGCAGTTGTGCGCAGGCCGGCGCCGACATTGACGACATAGGCCGAGCCCACCGCGGTGCGGAAATTGCTCCCGACCGTCAGCGCCAGATCGGAGCCGACATTGATCGTGCAGGTGCCGCCGGCCGTGATCGAGAGCCCGGCCGGAGCCGTGATCGCCAGCGTGCCGCCGCGCCCGACATTGACCGCCTGCAGCAAGGCGGAGAGCTGCGCCTCGAGCGCGGCGACCCGCCGCGCGAGGGCCTCGACTTCTGGCGTGGCCATGAGCGCGTTCCCCTTCTTTTTCGCGCGATCGATACAATCTACCACGAACCTCTGCGGTGCGCGGCGCCGCTATCCCTTTGCGCCATGCAACCAAACTGGCTTCATCGGCGTATCAGAGCATCGCATCGACAAGGCCTGATCGAGTGACCGCACGCCCTGCCCTGCTTTGGTTCCGCGACGATCTGCGCCTGTCCGACAATCCGGCCCTGAGAGCTGCGCTCGATCATGGCCCCCTGATCTGCCTCTACATCCTCGACACATCGACGCAGCGCCGGCCGCTCGGCGGGGCTGCGCGCTGGTGGCTGTCGCGCTCGCTGGAGGCCCTGTCGGCGGCTGTCTCGGCGAAAGGCGGCGATCTGCTGATCCTGCGCGGCGATCCGACGGACCTGCTGCCCGATGTCGTGCGCACGGCCGATGTCGGCTACGTCGCCTGGAATCGCCGCTATGACGGCGCCGCGATCGCGCTCGACAAGGCGATGAAGGCCACGCTCACCGAGGCTGGCATCGCCGTCGAGAGCTTCAACGCCAATCTGCTCAACGAGCCTTGGCAGGTGAAGACCAAGGCAGGCGGGCCCTTCAAGGTGTTCACGCCCTATTGGCGCGCCGTGCGCGAAGGCGGCGAGCCCTCGGCGCCGCTCCCTGCCCCAGCCAGGCTGAGCAAGACGAGATTGCCGGCGGCACTGCGCGAACAGGCTCTCACGGTCTCAGATCTCGCTCTGGAGCCGACAACGCCCGACTGGGCCGGCGGGCTGCGCGACGCCTGGACGCCGGGCGAAGACGGGGCGCAGGACCGGCTTTCCGCTTTCCTCGGCGAGACGCTCGCCGGTTATCGCGAGGCACGCGACCTGCCCGATCGGCTCTCAACCTCTCGGCTGTCGCCGCATCTGCGCTTCGGCGAGATCAGCCCGCGCCAGATCTGGCATGCGACAAGGACGGCACTGGAGACGGGCGAGACGCCTGGCTCGGCCACCGATGTCGAGAAGTTCTTCAGCGAGATCGGCTGGCGCGAATTCTCCTACCATCTGCTCTTCCACAATCCCGATCTCGCCAGCGTGAACTATGATCGCCGCTTCGACGCGATGGCCTGGGAGACGGACGAGGCCGGCCTTAAAGCCTGGCAGAAGGGTATGACCGGCTATCCGATCGTCGATGCCGGTTTGCGCGAGCTCTGGCAGACCGGCTGGATGCACAATCGCGTCCGGATGATCACCGCCTCCTTCCTGATCAAGCACCTACTGACCGACTGGCGCGCCGGCGAAACCTGGTTCTGGGACACGCTGGTCGATGCGGACCCCGCCAATAATCCGGCGAGCTGGCAATGGGTCGCTGGCTCCGGTGCCGATGCGGCGCCTTATTTCCGCGTCTTCAACCCGGTGACGCAGGGCGAGAAATTCGATCCGAAAGGCGTTTACGTCCGGCGCTTCGTTCCCGAACTGGCGGAACTCGGCGACAAGTTCATCCACCGCCCCTGGGAGGCACCTGCAAGCGTGCTGACGAAGGCCGGCATCGTCGTCGGCCAGAACTATCCCAAGCCGATCATCGCGCTCGACTTCGGCCGCCGGCGCGCGCTCGACGCCTTCGCCGCCCTTCGATCCGAGTAGCCTCTTCGCAATGACGTCCCCCACCGCCACCTTCGTGACCCGCACCTCGCTCGCCGCCGATCTCGCCGCGCTTGGCCTTACCCCGGGCGATGCGGTCATGGTCCACGCCGCCGTCAGCAAGGTCGGCCGCCTCCTCGACGGCCCAGACACGATCATCCGCGCCCTCTCCGACGCCGTCGGCCCGGAAGGCACGGTCCTCGCTTATGCCGACTGGGAAGCACGCTACGAGGACCTCGTGGACCATGACGGCCGCGTTCCGCCGGAATGGCGCAAACATGTCCTGCCCTTCGATCCGCTACGCTCGCGCGCCATCCGCGACAATGGCGTGCTTCCGGAATTCCTGCGGACGACACCGGGCGCGCTACGCAGCGGCAATCCCGGCGCCTCGCTCGTCGCGCTTGGTGCGAAAGCGGAGTGGTTCACCGCCGATCACCCACTCGATTACGGCTATGGCGAGGGCTCGCCGCTGGCGAAGCTGGTCGAGGCGGGCGGCAAGGTGCTGTTGCTCGGGGCGCCGCTCGACACGCTGACCCTGCTGCACCATGCCGAGCATCTGGCTGACATCCCCGGCAAGCGGATCAGGCGGATCGAAGTCCCACTTGCGACTCCGACCGGCACGCAATGGCGCATGATCGAGGAGTTCGATACCGGCGATCCGATCGTCGAAGGTTTGGCCGAGGACTATTTCGCGGAGATCGTGACCGAGTTCCTCGCCGACGGCCGAGGCAGGCAAGGCCTGATCGGCGCAGCGCCGTCAGTGCTGGTCGATGCCGCGGCGATCACAACCTTCGGCGTCGTCTGGCTGGAATCTCGGTTCGGTAGACCCTCATCCTGATTGCGAGCTTCGTCGAGCAAGCTGCTGGAAAGGAGTCGTCTTCGGCTATACCGCCCCGTCGCGGCGGCCGCCGCGATGCTCGCCGGCGAGCTTGCGCACAGCCCAGAAATAAACCGGATAAGGCAGCAGTCGCATGCCCTTCATCAGCCAGGCGAGCCGGCGTGGGAAGACGATCTCGAAGCCGCCGCGGGCGAAGCCGTCGACGACCCGCCTCGCCGCCTCGTCGAGCGGCAGCATGAACGGCATCGGGAAGCTGTTGCGCTTGGTCATCGCCGTGTCGACGAAGCCGGGATTGACCAGTTGCAGGCGGATGCCGTGCCGTTCGCAGTCGAAGCGCAGGGCTTCGCAGAGATGGATCGCGGCCGCCTTCGAGGCGCCATAGGCCGCGGCGCCCGGCAAGCCGCGATAGCCCGCCAGTGAGGCATTGACCGCGATCTGGCCCTTGCCGCGCGAGGCCATGCGCGCAGCGACCGCGGCGGCGCCACGCACGACGCCCAGAAGATTGACGGCGAAGACCTGCTCGAAAGCAGCGACATCGATCAGGCCAGGACCGTTGCGCGGGGCGATGCCGGCGTTGAGGAAGGCGAGCGCGATAGGGCCGTGCACGCTCTCGATGCCTTCGACCACCGCTGCCATCGCGGCGGGATCGACGACGTCCCCGACATGGGCGACGATCCGCCCCGGCATCCCGTCTGCGCTCAGTGCCAGCGCTTCGAGCTTGTCGAGCCGGCGTGCCGTGGCGGCGACCGTCCAGCCACGCCGCGCCAGTTCAAGCGCCACCGCCGCGCCGATGCCGGAGCTCGCCCCGGTCACCCAGGCGATGCCATCCTGCGGCTCGATGCGCGGCGGGGTCATATCTCGATCGGGCCTCCATGCCGCGGCAGTCCTGGCCGGACCGTAGTGATGCAAGGCCTCAAGCGGAAGCCCTGCCGGCAAACTCCCCGCCTCGCCTTCCACCGGCTTTTCCAGCCTCTCCTTGCCTGCGATAAGTTCACGGGATGAAGGAGATCGCGATGCCGACCAAATTGCTGTTTCGAGACGACGCCTATCTGACCGAAACGACCGCGACCGTCGTCGCGATCAACGAGCGCGGCGGCATCGAACTCGACAAGACCGTGTTCTACGCCACCGGCGGCGGCCAACCGGGCGATGCTGGCGTGCTGGTTCGCAGCGATGGCTCCGAAATCACGATCGGCACGGCGATCTACAATCCCGAGGACAAGAGCCGCATCCTGCATGTCCCACTCGAAGGCCAAGCGGCACCGGCGGTCGGCGACACGGTGATCGCCAGGCTCGACTGGGAGCGTCGGCTGAAACGCATGCGCATCCACACGGCGCTGCACCTGCTCAGCGTCGTCCTGCCCTATCCCGTCACCGGCGGCGCGATCGGTGACGGCGACGGCCGGCTCGATTTCGACATCCCCGAAGGCGGGCTCGACAAGGCGGAGCTGACCGAGAAGCTCAGCGCACTGGTGGCGAAGAACGCCGCGATCAGCGAGCGCTGGATCACCGACGAGGAACTCGACGCCAATCCCGGCCTGGTCAAGACCATGTCGGTCAAGCCGCCGCGCGGTTCGGGCCGAGTCCGGCTGGTCTCGATCGAGGGCATCGACCTGCAGCCCTGCGGCGGCACGCATGTGCGCAACACCTCCGAGATCGGCGCGGTCGCCGTCACCGATGTCGAGAAGAAGGGCAAGCAGAACCGGCGCGTGCGCATCGCGCTCGCTTGAACTTTCGATCATAACAGCCTGAGAACAGACTCTTTCGAGGACGCAGCCCATGGCCCGCAACGACATCTTCGTCTCCACGCAATGGCTGGCCGAGCGGCTCGATGCGCCCGACATCGTGGTGGTCGACGGCTCCTATTACCTGCCGGCCCAGAAGCGTGACGCGGATGCCGAATATCTGCAGCAGCGCATCCCCGGCGCGGTGCGCTTCGATATCGACGCGATCAAGGACAAGAGCTCCGACCTGCCGCATATGCTGCCGCGCCCGGACGCCTTCGCCGCGGCCGTCGGCGCCATGGGCATCGGCGACGGCATGCGCATCGTCGTCTATGACGGACTCGGCCTGTTCTCGGCGCCGCGGGTGCGCTGGACCTTCCAGACCTTCGGCGCCAAGGACGTGGTGATCCTCGACGGCGGCCTGCCGCAATGGCTGGCCGAAGGCCGCCCGGTCAGGGAGGGCGCGCCGCGCACACGCGCGCCACGTACATTCACCGCCAGGCTGGATCATTCCGCCGTCGCCGATATCGACGACGTGGCCCGCGCGCTGGAAAGCGGCGCGATCCAGGTGGTCGACGCCCGCCCGGCCGATCGTTTCCGCGGCGAGGCGCCGGAGCCGCGCCCCGGCCTGCGTTCCGGCCATATGCCCGGCGCGCTCAACCTGCCCTCCTCCGCGCTGGTGGCGGACGGCAGGTTGAAGGAACCGGAGGCGCTCGCCGCAGCCTTCCGCGAGGCCGGCGTCGACATCGACAAGCCGCTGCTGACGAGCTGCGGCTCGGGCGTCTCGGCGGTGATCCTGTCGACGGCGCTGGAGCTGCTCGGCAAGCCGGCGCGCGCCGTCTATGACGGCTCCTGGGCCGAATGGGGCGCAAGCGAGCGCCCGGTCACGACCGGGCCGGCCAAGGGCTGAGCTCTCAAAAAACCGACCAGCCGGTGCGCTCGACCAGCCGTTCGAGCGCCAGCGCGCCGACATGCGAGGTACCGGCGGCGTTGAGCCCCGGCGACCAGACCGCGATCGCCGCCTGCTTCGGCACAATGGCGAGGATGCCGCCGCCGACGCCGCTCTTGCCAGGCAAGCCGACCTTGAAGGCGAATTCGCCGGAGGCGTCGTAATGGCCGCAGGTCATCATCAGCGCCTTGACGCGGCGGGCCCGCGCCGGGCGGCAGATCACGGCGCCGCTCAGCGGATCGACGCCGTCGCCAGCAAGGAAGAGGCCGGCGCGGGCGAGCTGGGCGCAGCTCAGGCTGAGCGCGCATTGGTGGAAATAGACGTCGAGCACCCCGGCGACAGGGTTCTTCAGATTGCCGAAGGCGCGGATGAAATTGGCGAGGCTGGCATTGCGGAAGCCGGTCTGCGCCTCCGAGCCCGCCACCTCCTGGTCGATCGAGACCGTGCGGTCGCCCGAGCACTTGCGCAGGAAGGCGAGGATCTCGGCGGCCGTCTTCCTCGGCGTCCGGCCGGCCAGCAGCGCATCGGTGACCACGAGCGCACCGGCATTGATGAAGGGGTTGCGCGGCACGCCGCGCTCCTGCTCGAGCTGGACGATCGAGTTGAAAGGCGAGCCCGACGGCTCGCGCCCGACCCGGTGCCAGAGCCGGGCACCGACCCGCTCCAGCGCCAGCGTCAGGGTGAAGACCTTGGAGATGCTCTGGATCGAGAACGGGACATTGGCATCCCCGGCCTGTGCGCGCTCGCCAGTGCAGGTAATCACGGCAAGGCCGAAACGGCGCGGATCGACCCGCGACAGCGCCGGAATGTAGTCGGCGACCTTGCCAGCGCCGATATGCTCGGCCATGTCGGCATGAACGGCCGTGACGATGTCCGACAGGTTGCGCATGTCCGAACTCCGCCACGGCTTGGTCGAGGCGACCTTGGCATTCGCCCGACCATGTCGCAATCGCGGCGGAGAGAGCTTGGCAAAGTCCTCGCTGCTACGCATTCTGCGCCGGTGCTGGGGAGCCGCCCATGACCTATTGCCTCGGGATCCTGCTGCCCTCGGGCCTGATCCTCGCTTCCGATTCGCGCTCCAGCGCCGGCGTCGACCAAATCGCGGTGGTGAAGAAGCTCGCTCTGTTCGAGGTTCCGGGCGAACGGGTGATCGCAATCCTCTCGGCCGGAAATCTCGCGACGACCCAGGCCGTGATCACGATGGTCCGGCAATACACCAGGCATAAGCAGGACAGCGCTTCGGGTGGCGAGAACCGCGACATCCTGGCGGCGCGCACCATGTTCGACGTGGCGCAGATCGTCGGCGGCGTGCTGCGCGAGGTGTTGCGCGCCAATCGCGCCTTCGTCGAGCCCTATGGCGACCCGAACGGCTCGTTCCTGGTCGCCGGCCAGATCGCCGGCGAGCCGCACCGGCTCTTTCAGGTCTATTCGGCCGGGAATTTCGTCGAGGCCTCGGGACGCACCCAGTTCCTCCAGCTCGGCGAGACCAAATACGGCAAGCCGATCCTCGACCGGGCCTTGCAGGAGGCCAGCGGGCTCGATGAGGCGGCCAAGCTCACCCTGCTCTCGTTCGATGCCACTGTCCGCTCCAACCTCTCGGTCGCGCCGCCGATCGATCTCCTGCGCTACGAGGCCGACAGCTTCTCGACCCGGCATCTCGCCAAATACGACAGCAACCACCCTTATTGGGCCGATCTGCGCCAACGCTACAGCGACGGGCTGACGGCGCTGGTGGCGAGCCTGCCGTCGCCGGATTTTCCGCGCTGACTACTGTAGCAGCGCGACCATCGCCGCATAGCCGCGGCGGCGGGCGTGTTCGAGCGGCGTGGTCCCCTCGCGATCGGCGAGGTCGCGGCGCGCACCCGCAGCCATCAGCGCCTTCACCGTCTCGACATGACGCGGCCCGCCATTCCCAAGGATCACCGCCTCGATCAGGGCGGTCCAGCCGAGATTGTTGACATGGTCGAGCGGCGCGCCAGCGGCGATCAGGTCGCGGACCACGCCGTCATGGCCGAGATTAGCGGCAGCGATTAGCGCGGTGCCTTGATAGGGGCTGGTGATGGCGCGCGGGTCGCCGCCGATGGCGAGCGCGGTGCGCATCGTCTCCAGATCATCGGCGACCGCAGCGATGGTGATCGCGTCATAGGCGCGGCCATCGAGCGCGCGCGGGTCGGCGCCCGCCTTTGCGAGCTCGCGCATCGCCTCGCGCTGGCGGGCATGGGCGGCGGACAGCAGAGCAGTACGGCCCTCGCCATCGCGGGTTTCGAGGCCACGGCCAGTCGCGATCGCTTGCCGGAGAGCCGGCAGATCGCCGCGATAGGCCGATAGATGCAGCGCATCATAGGCCGCGACTTCGGCCGGTGACGGCGGAACCTGAGCCTGCGCAGCACCGCCCATGCCCAAGATGGCCGCCATGAGCAGCGCCGAAAACCCATTTCGGCAAACGTTCGCCCCGCGTCGTTTCGTCTCAGGCATCTGCATTCCCCCGGCATTTTCGCGCGATCGGCGCGAAAAATCGCATCTTGCACAAATTAAGGTCAGCCTTGCTGCCCATTCCCTCTTGCAGGCCAAGCCGCAGCGCCCTATCTCCAGTGCACCGCAGCAGAGATGTTGCGGCGCCCTCCTTGGGCGTTTCCTCCCTAGACTTGGGCCTGCGCTCCGGCGTGGGCCTTTTTCTTTGCGCAGAAGGCTAGCTTGGTCTCGCGCGCGACCGCAAGCGGCGCGGCTCAGTCGCCGACCTGGAAATCGCCGGGCTGCGGCGGCGCGATCGGGGTGAACAGAGCCCGGTCCGGCTTCAAGTCCAGGAGTGGTGTACCGTCCAGGCAATCGAGGCCTCGTACCCGTAGGACCGAGCTTTCGCGCGAGACGAAATGGGCGATCGAGGTACCGATCGGGTTCGGCCTCACCGGCGTGCGCAAGGCGAAGGTGCCATAGGTCTCGCCATTATTGGCCGGGCTCTGGCGCACGAGATCGCGCCGCGATTCGTGCAGCCAGTAGAGCACTTCGAGCCGTTCGAACGCCTCGATGCCATCGAGCGCCGCGCCCCAGGGCTCGAACAGCTCGATGGTGCAGATCGGCCCGTCCGCCCTGCCCTGGCGCGGGCAGGTCAGGCGCGAGGTCCAGGGCGTGCGGATGCGGCCGATGAAGACGAGGCCCGCATCGGTCGCCGCCGGCGGCTCGACCGCGACCTCCGCCCGGCGGATCTCGTTCTCACGAACCATGACGGCGCTCAGTCGATCGCGATCATCACGTCGGAGGCCTTCACCACGGCATAGGCCTTCTGGCCGACCGCGAGCTTGAGCTCGTCGACCGCGGCATTGGTGATCGCCGAGGTGACGATGGCGCCGCCGACATCGAGCTTCACATGGGCGGTGGTCGCGCCCTTGACGATCTCGGTGATGGTGCCCTTGAGCTGGTTACGGGCGGAAATCTTCATGCTGGTCTCCTCGATCTGACAAGCTTGCGAGCCCGCACCGAGCAGACTCGACCTTTGGTCGCTCGCCGTTATATTCGACCGCACATAGCGACAGCAACCGCAGCGAGGACCGCCTTATGCCATCCACCCGCCGAAACGTCCTGGGTTTCACCGCCGCGCTGCTGATCGGTGTCGCTTCCTTCACCGGCCCGGCGCTCGCCCAGAGCAAGGAGCTGGTGGTCTTCGCCGCCGCGAGCCTGAAGAATGCGCTCGACGAGGCCACGGCCAACTGGGTCAAGGAAAGCGGCAAGCCGGCGCCGAAAATCTCCTATGCGGCAAGCAACGCGCTGGCCAAGCAGCTCGAACAGGGCGCGCCGGCCGATCTCTTCCTCTCGGCCGATCTCGATTGGATGGACTACGCCCAGCAGAAGAACCTGATCGTCAAGGAGAGCCGCGTCAGCCTGCTCGCCAACCGGATCGCGCTGATCGCGCCGTCCGACGCCAAGACCACGGCGACCTTGGCGCCGGGCGTCGACCTCTCCGGCGCGCTCGGCCAGGGCCGGCTCGCCATGGGCAATGTCGATTCGGTGCCGGCCGGCAAATACGGCAAGGCGGCGCTGGAGAAGCTTGGCGGCTGGGACAAGGTCAAGGACAAGGTAGCGCAGGCCGACAATGTCCGCGCCGCGCTGCTGCTCGTCTCGCGCGGCGAAGCGCCGCTCGGCATCGTCTACACTACCGACGCTGCCGCCGATCCGAAGGTCAAGGTGATCGCGACCTTCCCGGAGGATACGCACCCACCGATCATCTATCCGGTCGCGATCACCAAGGATTCCGCCAATCCCGATGCGCAGGCCTTCCTGACCTATCTGCGCGGCAACGGCGCCAAGGCCAGCTTCGAGAAGCAAGGCTTCACGGTCCTGAACAAGCCCGCCTCCTCTTCGTGAGCGACTGGCTGACGCCGGAGGAATGGACGGCCGTCCGCCTCAGCCTGATCGTCGCCACCACAGCCATGCTGGCGAGCCTCCCTCTGGGGCTCGCCATCGCCTGGCTGCTGGCGCGTGGGCGCTTCTGGGGCAAGTCGCTGCTCGACGCGGTCATCCACCTGCCGCTGATCCTGCCACCGGTCGTCACCGGCTATCTCCTGCTGATCGGCTTCGGCCGGCGCGGGCCGATCGGCCAATTCCTCTATGACTGGTTCGGCATCGTCCTGTCCTTCCGCTGGACCGGGGCGGCGCTCGCCTGCGCCGTGATGGGCTTTCCGCTGATGGTCCGGGCGATCCGGCTCTCGATCGAGGCGATCGACCGCAAGCTGGAGGATGCCGCGGGAACGCTCGGCGCCGGCCCGTTCTGGGTGTTCCTGACGGTGACGCTGCCGCTCGCTCTGCCCGGCATCCTCGCCGGGATGATCCTGTGCTTCGCCAAGGCGATGGGCGAGTTCGGCGCGACCATCACCTTCGTCTCCAACATCCCCGGCGAGACGCAGACCCTGCCCTCGGCGATCTACACCTTCACCCAGGTGCCGAACGGCGATGCCGGCGCGATGCGGCTCACCCTGATCTCGATCGCGATCTCGGTCGCGGCGCTGTTCGCCTCGGAATTCCTGGCGCGGCTGGTCGGCCGGCGGATTGCCGTCGAATGAGCGCCGTCATCGAGGTTTCCGTGGCGCACCGGCTGAGCGCCTTCGCGCTCGATGCCGACTTCGCCTCGGATGGGCGGCTGACGGCACTGTTCGGCCGCTCGGGCTCGGGCAAGACATCGCTGGTCAACGTCATCTCCGGGCTGATCCGGCCGCAGACAGGCCGCGTCGTCATCGACGGGCGAGTGATGGTCGACAGTGCCGCCGGCGTCTTCGTGCCCAAGCACAAGCGCCGGATCGGCTATGTCTTCCAGGAAGCGCGGCTCTTCCCGCATCTCTCCGTCAGGCAGAACCTGCTCTATGGCCGCTGGTTCGCGCCGAAGGCCGAGGATGGCGGCAGCAAGCTCGACGACGTGCTCGACCTGCTCGGCATCGGCCATCTCCTGCAGCGGCAGCCGGGCGCGCTCTCCGGCGGCGAGAAGCAGCGCGTCGCGATCGGCCGTGCCTTGCTGGCCAAGCCACGCCTCCTCCTGATGGACGAGCCGCTCGCCTCGCTCGACGAAGAGCGCAAGGCCGAGATCCTTCCTTACATCGAGCGCCTGCGCGACGGCTTCGGCATTCCGATCGTCTATGTCTCGCATTCGATCGCCGAGGTGGCCCGGCTGGCGACGCACCTCGTCATCCTCGAGCAGGGCAAGGTCTCGATGAGCGGTCCGACCGCCGAATTGATGTCCCGCCCCGACGTGCCGATCCTCTCCGCCGCGCCGGAAGCCGGCGCGATCCTCGATGCGCGCGTCCTGCGCCACGAGCCGGAGCACGCGCTGACGATCCTGGAGACCGCGGCCGGCCCCTTGCAGATCGCCCGCCGCAACGTGCCGGAAGGCACGGCGCTGCGTGTGCGCATCCTCGCCAGCGACGTGATGCTGAGCCTGAAACCGCTCGATGGAATCAGCGCGCTCAACGTCCTCCCGGGCCAGGTCTCGGCGGTTGGTGCGCGGCATGGTGATGGCGGGGCGCTGGAAGTCAGGCTCGATTGCAATGGCGCCGGCCTGCTCGCCCGTCTCACCGTGAAGTCGGCGGAGCAATTGCAACTGAAGCCCGGCAGCGCAGTCTATGCGGTGATCAAGAGCGTCTCGATCGATACGCCGTGAGTGCTCAGGCTTTCTGGCCGGGCTCGCGCGCAGGTGCCGTCGGCGAGACGGCCGCTCGCAGGGCTGCGATCTCCTCCGTCGCCGCTTCCAGCGTCTTCGCCTCGATGGCGCGATAGCTGGCGACGATCTCGCGGCCGAGCGCCGTCAGATGGGCGCCCCCGCCCTTGGCGCCGCCGGGCTGCGCCTCGACCAGCGGCGCGCGGAAGATGCGGTTGAGATCGTCGACGAGTAGCCAGGCACGGCGATAGGACATCTTCATCGAGCGGCCGGCGGCGGAGATCGAACCGGTCTCGCCGATCGCCTCCAGCAACTGCACCTTGCCGGGGCCGAGGCGCCCGCCCGGCATGAAGTCGAGCCGGAAGCTGAAGCGCGTCGCCGGCAAGGACTGGTCAGCCTTCGACATGCCCAGCTCTCCGCGGCCGCGCGCGCTCAATAGAGCCGCGAGCGGTAGGCCTCTTCCAGATTGGCGTCCGCCTCGGCGGCATCGACCGCCTTGGTCTGCTCGGCGACGATGCGGCCGAGCGTCGGGAAGCTTGAGCGCTCGACCTGCGACTCCTGTGCCCAGAGCTTCGAGCGGAGCAGCGCCTTGCCGCAATGGAAATAGGCCTCGTCGACCTCGACGATCAGGCCGAGCTTTGGCGCCTTCTCCTGCATGGCCATGGGCTCCAGCAGGGCGGCGTCGGTGGTCATCCGGGCTCTGCCGTTGACGCGCAGGGTCTCGGTGATCCCCGGCACGAAGAAGACCAGGCCGACGCCCGGCGAACTCAGCACGTTGCGGAAGGAATCGATCCGGTTGTTGCCGCGCCGATCGGGGATCAACAGCGTCCGCTCATCGAGGACCTCGACGAAGCCCGGCCCGTCGCCGCGCGGGCTGGCATCCACTCCGCCCTCTCGATCCGCGCTGGCCAGCACGAGAAAGGGCGAGAGCGCGATGAAGTCGCGGCAGAACCTGTCGAGCCGGTCGAGCACCTTCTTCTGGACGACCAGGGATTCCTCGCCGACGATCGCGCGCAGCTGGGCTGCATCGTCGACCGTCGTGCCCGGCTTCTGGCTGATCGCGCTCATTTCGTCTCTCCAAAGGCATGCCGACGCAGCCGGCGACGCAGGCATAACATGGCTTCGAAACGGGTCGAAGCCTCGCCGCACAACCTTCAGGTGATGCGCCGGACACTGTCGGCGATCTCCTGCGGCTCGAACAGGCGCTTCCAGTCCGGCCGAAGGATCGTCTCCTTGCCGAAGACGATCGCCTTGTTGCAGGCGTCCGAGAACACGCCCTGGACTTCGCCGAAGGTCACCGCCGCCAGGATGTTCATGTGGCCGAGCAGGAAGTCGCGCGCCGCCTCACGCGGCACGCCGCGAGAGATCGCCTCCTCCATCGCCTCTCGCATCGCATCGAGCAGCGTGGCGCAGACGGTTTCCGAAAGGCCGGGCTCCAAGATCGCCATCTGCTCGACGGTGACGCGGTGCGAGCGCATCACCGGCGCCCAGATCGCCCGTGCCACCTCCTCGCCGAGAGCGTAATGCGCCTCCGGCCCCTGCATCAGCGCGTTGACGATGTGCTGCTTCGCGGCGATGCCGCCGAAATGGTCGGCGCGCGCAGCCTCCTCCGTCTCGTCGTTGAAGATCGGCGGGTGGCAGGGATGGGTGACGAAATAGGTGATGTCGGCACGCTCAGGCAGATGACCGGCATGGGGCGCCGCCGCATCGAGGATGACCACGATCGTCCCGGCCGCCAGCTTCGGCACGAGGCCAGCGGCCACAGCACCGACGGCAGTATCTGGCACCGCGAGGATCACGACCTCCGCCCCCTCGATCGCTGCATCCGGCGCGATGCAGGCGACGCCAAAAGCCTCACGAATGCGATCCTGTCCGGCCGGGCTGATCTCGACATGGCGCGTCTCGAAGCGCGAGCGGGCGAGATTGCGGCCGAGCCGCATGCCCATCTTGCCGCCGGCACCGAACAGTGCGACCACCGTCATCGTCTTCCTCCGGGCTCCCGCGTCCGTTGCCAACGCTGTCCGACAAGCTCGCAAGGCTTTCCGTCGGACGTCAACGCCCGTGTTCCGCGACTCGCCAGCTCCCGTTGTCCGGCTGGCGCATGGGTCGCCTGCCGATCTTGCATGCAAGATAGCGTCAAAGATTGACGCCCCGGGATGATGTCGGGATAGTCGACGCCCTCTGTCACGCATCCGGATCATCATGCCCCGCCCGACGCCGTCCACTGCACTCGAACGTTTGCGCGTGCTCGACCTGACGCGCGTGCGCGCCGGGCCGACCTGCGCCCGCATCTTCGCCGATTTCGGTGCCGACGTGATCAAGATCGAAAGCCCGCCGGGGCTCGATCCGAACGAGAACATGAGCGGGCCGCGGCACGGCTACGACATGCAGAACCTGCATCGGAACAAGCGCTCGCTGACGCTCAATCTGAAGACCGAGTCCGGCAAGGCGATCCTGCGCAAGCTGATTGTCGACGCGGATCTGCTGGTGGAGAACTTCCGGCCCGACGTGAAGGAGCGGCTCGGCCTCGATTTCGAGGCGCTCCATGCGCTCAACCCGCGCCTGATCCTGGTCTCGATCTCGGGCTTCGGCCAGAGCGGGCCCTATCGGCTGCGCGCCGGCTTCGACCAGATCGCCCAGGGCATGGGCGGGATGATGTCGGTGACCGGCCTGCCCGGCCAGGGGCCGGTGCGCGCCGGCATCGCCGTCGCCGATTCAGCCGCCGGCCTCTATGGCGCGATCGGCGCGCTGGTCGCGCTGCAGGAACGCGCCGTCTCGGGCAAGGGCCAGTGGGTGCAGACCTCGCTGCTCGAAGCCCAGATCGGCATGATGGACTTCCAGGTCGCGCGCTATCTGGTCGAGGGCAAGGTGCCGCCGCAGGCCGGCAACGACCACCCCTATGCGACGCCGATGGGCGTCTATGCGACCCGCGACGGCCACATCAATCTCGGCGTCGGTGCCGAGGGCCATTGGCGCTCCTTCTGCGGCGCGCTCGGCCGGCCGGAGCTCGCGACCGATCCGCGCTATGACAGCGTGGAGAAGCGCTTCGCGGCACGTCCGGAACTGCGCGTGCTGATCGAGGAGATCATGTCGACGCAGGACAGCGCCTACTGGCTCGACGCCTGCGAGAAGGCCTCGGTGCCGGCCGGGCCGATCTATTCGGTCGATGCCGTCTTCGATGATCCGCAGGTGCAGCACCTCGGCATCGCGCAGCCGATCAATCATCCCACGATCGGCGACATCCGCGTCGTCGGCCAGCCGGTCAGCCTGTCGCGCACGCCCTCCAGCATCGCGACGCCGACGCCCGACGCCGGCGACCACAACCTCGAAATCCTCACCGAACTCGGTTTCGACGAGGCGGCCATTGCCGGCCTCAAGGCCGAAGGCGCGATCTGAAAGGCATCCGATGAACGACGAGATTCTCTACGACGTCGCCGATGGGGTCGGCACGGTCACGCTCAACCGGCCGCAGGCGCGTAACGCGCTGACCTTCGCCATGTATGAGGGGCTGGCCGAGATCCTCGGCAATCCCGAAAAGCATGGCGCGCCAAAGGTATTCGTCGTCACCGGCGCTGGCGAAAAGGCCTTCGCCGCCGGTACCGACATCTCCCAGTTCCGTGAGTTCAAGACCGCGGAGGACGCCCTCGCCTATGAGAACCGGATCGAGCGGGTGATCACCACGATCGAGAGCTGCACGGTGCCGACCATCGCGGCGATTGCGGGGGCAGTCACCGGTGGCGGCGCGGCGATCGCCTGCGCCTGCGACCTCCGGATCGCGACGCAATCGGCCCGTTTCGGCTTCCCGGTGGCGCGCACGCTCGGCAACTGCCTGTCGATGGCGAACTATGCCCGCCTCGCCAGCCTGCTCGGTCCGGCCCGCGTCAAGGACATCATCTTCACCGCCAGGCTGGTCGAGGCCGAGGAAGGCCATCGCGTCGGCCTCTACAACGAACTCGTCGCCGACCATGCAGCGCTGACGGCGCGGGTGAAGGAGCTGGCCGAGACGATCCGCGGCCATGCGCCGTTGACGATGCGCGCCACCAAGGAGGCGCTGCGCCGCCTGACCCAGGCGGCGAGTGCCGACGTCGATGGCGATGACCTCGTCACCCTCTGCTACACCAGCGCCGATTTCCGCGAGGGCATGGAAGCCTTCCTCGGCAAGCGCACGCCGAACTGGCAGGGCAAATGAGCGAGACGATCGGCTTCATCGGCCTCGGGCTGATGGGCGCGGGCTTCTGCAAGCGCCTGATCGCGACCGGCCGCAAGGTGGTCGGCTACGATCTCGACCCGGCCCGGCGGGCGGAAGCCGAAGCGCTCGGCGTCGCCCTCGCGGCCTCGCCAGCCGAGGTTGCCGAGCGCGCCAATCCTATCTGCATCGCGGTGACCACCACCAAGGCGGTGCAGGCCGTGGTGAGCGGCGAAGGCGGCATCCTCTCTGCGAAGCCAAAGCAGGGCGCCATCGTCATCGATTTCTCGACCACCGAGATCGGCGTGACCAAGGCGCTCGGAACGGCGCTGGCGGAAGCCGGCATCGGCTTCATCGACGCGCCCGTCTCGGGCGGGCCGCCGGCGGCCGAAGCCGGCAAGCTCGCGATCATGGCCGGCGGCGTACCGGAGGCGATCGAACAGGTGCGGCCGCTGGCCGAGAGCCTTGGCCTCTTCACCCATATGGGCGCGGTCGGCGCCGGCCAGGCGACCAAGCTGGTCAACCAGGCGCTGTGCCTGACCAACTATGTCGTCGTGGCGGAATCACTGCGGCTGGCGGAGGCCTATGGCGTCGATGCCGACAAGATCCCAGCGGCGCTGGCGCCGGGCCTCGGCAATTCGGCGGTGCTGCAGGCAATGATGCCGCGCATGGTCGCGCGCGACTTCGCGCCGAAGGGCTATGCGCGGCAGGTACTGAAGGACCTGGAGATGCTGATGGAGGCTGGGCGCGAGCAGCACCTCGCCATGCCGATGGTGGCACAGGCGACCACGCTCTACCGGATGCTGGTCGCGCAGGGCCACAGCGAGCTCGACGCGATCGCGGTACTGAAGATGCTGCCCGAGGTCGAGCAGCCCTCGCATTGACCTGCGATCAGGCGCCTTCCGACTTGGCGGCCTTGTCCTTCAAGGCAGCGACGAGGCCGGATAGGCCGTTGCGGACGTGCTCGCGCAGGCGCTGACTCGCCAGCGCGGCGTCGCCGGCGGTGAGCGCCGCCAGGATCTGCTCGTGTTCCTGGATCGCCATCTTCCAGCGCTTCGGCCAGAGGTTCGAGGAATAGCGGGCGCGGTCGACCCGGAGCGCCAGCAACTCCCAGATCCAGAGCAGGACGGGATTGCCGGAGAGTTCGACGATGCGGCGATGGAAGGCCTTGTTGGCCTCGAAATAGCCCGGCAGCTCGTCGCGGGTGTGATGCAGCATCATCCGGTAGTGCAGCATGCCGATCTCGGCGACAGCCTCGTCGGTGGCGCGCGCCGCGGCGAGTTCGCCTGCCAAGCCCTCGATCGTCGAGACGACATCGATCAGCGCCTCGATCTCGCCGACATCGAGCTCGGCGACCACTGACGACTTGTTCGGCAGCGCGCGCAGCAGCCCGTCCTGGGTCAGCGTCTTGATCGCCTCGCGGACCGGCGTGCGCGAGACGCCGAGCTGCAGGCAGAGCTCGCGCTCGTTCAGCTTGGCGCCCGGCGCCAGCGCCCCGGTGACGATCAGATTGCGCAGTTTTGCGACCGTGCTGCCGTGCAATGCGCCCTTGCGCCGGCCCGGCTCGGGCTGCGGGACCTGCGCGAGAAGCGCTGCGAGCGGGGTCGTGTCGGCCGGACTGTCCATGATGCTCTGTATATCGCGCAGCCGCTTCGCTGTCGAAAAATTCTTGCATACAAGAATTCAGGCACCTAGAACGGAGCCGCCGGCTAGCCGGCATCCCTTTCTGCAATCCGGGCAGCGCCATGCACATCGTCGACCTTTCCATGCCGATCGCGCCGCATTTCCGCTGGCCGGTGGAGCTTTCGATCAAGGGCGACATCGCGGCGGGCGACCAATTCCGTGTCTCGAAGATCAACGGCCCCTGCCATGGCTTCTCGCATGTCGATGCGCCGGCCCATTTCGTCGCCGGCGCGCCGACGATCGAGGCGACGCCGCTCAGCCGGGTGGTCGGCCCCTGCCGGGTGCTTGATCTAAGCGAGCGCCCGGCCAATGAACCGATTGGTCCGGAGCACCTCGCCGCGGCCGATGCCGGCGGGGCCGATGGCGAGATACTGCTGTTGGCGACGCAGTGGAACGACCGGCGCGATTACAACGACAAGAGCTTCTGGACCGAAGCGCCCTGGCTGACGCTGGAAGCGGCGCAGTGGCTGGCGGAGCGCAAGCCGACAGCCGTCGCCTTCGACTTCCCGCAGGACTATCCGATCCGCCTCCTGCTCGAAGGCAAGGAAGTGCCCAAGCCCGAGCATGTCACCCACCATGTCCTGCTCAGCCATGGCGTCACGCTGATCGAATACGTCGTCAACACCAGCAAGCTGACGGCGCCGCGCAACCTGTTCTCGGCCGCGCCGCTGCTGATCCCGAATGCCGACGGCGCCCCCGCCCGCATCTACGCCATCGAGGGCCTGGCCGTCTGACGGCCGCCACCCTGCCCTGCCCGAACGAAAGCGATTTCCAGTGAACATCGAGAACCTGTTCGCGCTGAAGCCCAGCGCGCCCGATCGCGTGATCTCCGCCGCCCTCGTCGGCGCCGGCGAATTCGGCGCGAGCTTCATCGGCCAGGCCCGGCGCGCCCCGCATATCGAGCCGCGCGTCGTCTGCGATCTCGACATCGGCCGCGCCCGCAAGGCTGCGCTGGCCGGCGGCCTGAGCGAAGGCGAGATCATCGCCTGCCACAGCGCCTCCGAGGCCAGGGCCGCACTCGACCGCGGGCTTGTCGCGCTGATCGGCGATGCCGCCCATCTCGAAGGCCTCCCCGTCGACGTCGTCGTCGAGGCGACCGGCGATCCGGAAGGCGCGGCAATGACCGCACTCGCCGCGATCGAGGCCGGCCGCCATCTCGTCATGGTGACCAAGGAGGCCGAGTGCATCATTGGCCCGATCCTAGCCCATCGCGCCCGCCAGAAGGGCGTCGTGCATACCCCGGTCGACGGCGATCAGCCGAGCCTGCTGATCGGGCTGATCGGCTGGGCCCGCATGCTCGGCCTGCCGATCGTCGCGGCCGGCAAGTCGTCTGAATCCGATTTCGTCTGGGATCCGGAGGCCGGCACCGTCACCGCCTGGGAGAAGGCTGTGCCGGCCGCCGATTTCGCCGCGGCTTTCGGCAAGCTCGGCAGCGACCCGCTTGGCCTGCTCGAGGCCCGTGCAAAGCTGCCCTTCCCGTGCGCCACCGTGCCCGACCTTTGCGAAATGGGCATCGTCGCCAACCATACCGGGCTGATGCCGGACGTGGCCGCGATGCATGCACCGATCGCGCGGACCACCGAATTGCCGAGCCTGTTCCGGCCGGCGGTCGAAGGCGGCCTGCTCTCCGGCACCGGCCGCGTCGACATGTTCAACTGCCTGAGAAGGCCGGACGAGCTCTCCTTCGCCGGCGGCGTCTTCGTCATCGCCGAGACGCCGGACCTCGCAACTGGCAAGCTCTTTGCCGGCAAAGGCATCCCCTGCTCGCCGGATGGCCGCTATGTCCTACTGCACAACCCGGTGCACCTGCTCGGGGCGGAGGCACCAATGTCGGCACTGTCGGCTGCGCTGCTCGGCCAGTCGACTGGCGGCGCCGAAGTGCTGCCACGCGTCGACCTGACGGCGCGGGCGAGCCGCGACCTCGAACCCGGCGAGACGCTGACCATGGGCTATCGCCATGTCATCGAGGGGCTGGAGCCGCAACTGACCCCTGCCCGTCCGCTCGGACCGAGCGAGCCGGTCCCCTATTACCTCACCGCCGGCCGGCCGGTGGTGCGCAAGGTCGCCCGCGGCGCCGTCGTCACCTGCGCCGATATCGCCCTCGACGAGACCACCACCCTGGCTCGCCTGCGCCGCGAGCAGGACGCGCTGTTCAACCCCGGCGCGCTTTGACTTTGCGGCAACATTCTGTATGCAGCATACAACACTCAGATAAAACTAATCGAAAGCGGGCGACCGCTGAGGAAACGATCGGGAGGCAGGGATGACGGGCGCAAGCACCGGACCGGCCGGGCACAGCCCGAACCACACCTACCTTCCGCCGCAGCGGAGCTAGGCCATGGTGGCAAGCCCCGACCAGCGCGCCCGCTTCCTCGCCTCCGGCGCCGATGACGATCTGCCGATCATCGACGCCCACCACCATTTCTTCGATCTCGCGCGCAATTATCATCCCTGGCTGAGCGACCACCCGGTCGCCTTCCGCTATGGCGACTACAGCGCGATCAAACGCGACTTCATGCCGGCCGACTATCGCCGCGCCATCGACGGGCATCTCGTCGTCGGCAGCGTGCTGATGGAAGGCGAATGGGATCCGCGCGATCCGATCGGTGAGATGCGCTGGGCTTCCGACGTCGCGCGCGAGCATGGCCTGCCGAGCGCCGCGATCGGCCAGATCTGGCTCGACCGCGCCGATGTCGGCGAGGTCGTCGTGGCCTATCGCGAGATGCCCCTGGTCCGCAGCGTCCGGCACAAGCCAAGAGCCGTCGCCCGCGCGGATCACCGTTTGGATTTCGCTGCGCCCGGCTCGATGCGCGATGCCAAATGGCGCGATGGCTATGCTTTGCTCGCCGGCGCCGGACTCAGCTTCGATCTGCAAACGCCCTGGTGGCATCTGGACGAAGCCGCCGAGCTCGCCCGCGATTTCCCGGATACCACCATCATCCTGAACCATGCCGGACTGCCGGCCGACCGCAGTCCTGAGGGCCTTGCCGCCTGGCGCGCGGCGCTGGGCCGGCTGGCGCGCGAGCCGAACGTCGTCGCCAAGATTTCCGGCATCGGCGTGCCCGGACAGGCCTGGACGCTGGAGCTGCAGGCGCCGGTGATCGACGGTGTGATCTCGGCCTTCGGCACCAAGCGCTGCGCCTTCGCCAGCAACTTCCCGGTCGACGGCCTCTGCGCTCCGTTCGGGACGATCTTCGACGTGTTCAAGGCGGCGGTCCATGAGCGGCCGGTGACCGAACGCCTCGCTTTGTTCCACGACAACGCCGCGCGCTGGTACGGGCTCGCCGCCGAAGGAGCCGCCTGATGAAACTCCGCGCTGTGCTCCTGCGCCTGACCGAAGACGTGCTGATCGCCGGCTTCGTCGTGATGATCGCCATGGTCTTCGGCAATGTCGTGCTGCGCTACGCCTTCAGCTCCGGCATCATCTCCTCGGAGGAGTTGTCGCGGCTGATCTTCGTCTGGCTGACCTTCGGCGGCGCCTTCCTAGTGGCGAAGGACGGCCAGCATCTCGGCATGACCACCGTCGTCACCATGCTCGGCCGCAATGGCCGCTGGTGGTGCCGGCTCGCGGTCGAGGCGTTGTCGCTGCTCTGCATGGGCATGCTGGTCGTCGGCTGCTGGCAGCAGGGCGTGATCAATATCGAAAACCACCAGCCGGTCACCGGCGTGCCCGTCGCGGTGACCTATCTCGCCGGCCTCGTCGGCGGCATCGGCATCGGCGCGCTCAACCTGATCGCGCTGACGCGGCTGCTGACCGGCCGCATGCCGGACGACGAGCTCGTCGTCGGGGCGGAATCGGAAGAGCTCACCGCCTTCGAGAACCAGCAGGCGGCGGAGAAGCGCTCGTGACCGTCTTCATCTTCCTGGGCTCGCTGATCGGGGCGATGGCGCTCGGCATGCCGATCGCGATGGCGCTGCTGGTCTGCGGCGTGGCGCTGATGCTGCAGCTCGGCACCTTCGACTCGCAGATCCTGGCGCAGAATCTGATCGGCGGCGCCGATTCCTTCCCGCTGATGGCCGTGCCCTTCTTCATGCTCGCCGGCGAGTTGATGAATGCCGGCGGCCTTTCGCGCCGGATCATCGCGCTGGCGGTGACGCTGATCGGCCATGTCCGCGGCGGGCTCGGCTATGTCGCGGTGCTGGCGGCGCTGGTGATGGCGAGCATTTCCGGCTCGGCCGTCGCCGACACTGCGGCGCTCGCCGCGATCCTGCTGCCGATGATGCGCCAGGCCGGCTACAACCTGCCGCGCGCCGCCGGGCTGATCTCGGCCGGCGGCATCATCGCGCCGGTGATCCCGCCCTCGATCGGCTTCGTCGTCTTCGGCGTCGCCGCCGGCGTCTCGATCACGCGGCTCTTCATCGCCGGCATCGTGCCCGGCATCCTGATGGGCCTTGCGCTGATCATCACCTGGTACATCGTCGCCCGCGACGAGCCGACCGCCCGTGCAAAGCGCGCCAACCTGCGCGAGATAGGCCAGGCGGTCCTGGACGGGCTCTGGGCGCTCGGCCTGCCGTTCCTGATCATCGGCGGCATGAAGGCCGGCGCCTTCACGCCGACCGAGGCAGCGGTTGTCGCGGCGGTCTATGCCGCTTTCGTCGGCGGTTTCATCTATCGCGAGCTGAAGTTCGAGCATCTGCGCCCGGCCCTGCTCGCGGCGCTGAAGACCTCGGCGGCGGTAATGTTCCTGGTCGCGGCGGCGATGGTCTCGGCCTGGCTGATCACCATCGCCGACATCCCGGGCCAGGTCTCGGCCCTGCTCGGCCCGCTGATCGAATACAAGACGCTGCTGATGCTGGCGATGATGCTGCTCGTCGTCGTCGTCGGCACGGCGCTCGACTTCATCCCGACCGTGCTGATCCTGACGCCGGTGCTGATGCCGATCGTCAAGCAGGCCGGGATCGACCCGGTCTATTTCGGCGTGATGTTCATCATCAACAACGCCATCGGCCTTCTAACGCCGCCCGTCGGCACGGTGCTCAACGTCGTCTGCGCCGTCGGCCGCATCCCGATGGACCGCGTCATCAAGGGGGTGATGCCGTTCCTGCTGGCGCAACTCGCCATCCTGCTTCTGCTGATCTTCGTGCCCGAGATCGTCACGGTCCCGGCGCGCTGGCTCTACGGGCGATAGCGCCCCGCTCTGCCTGCCCAACCAACGACAAGACCGGAGGACGCCATCATGACCATCACCCGCAGAACCGCCCTCACCGGCGCTGGCGCCGGCATCGCCCTCTTCGCCATCGGCCGCCCGGCCCTGGCGCAGGCGGTGAAGCTGCGCTTCGCCCATCCGCATCCGGAGGCCGACAGCTGGCACAAGGCCGCCCTGCTCTTCGCCGAGCAGGTCAAGGCCAAGAGCCAGGGCCGCTATGAAATCCAGGTCTTCCCGAACGGTGCGCTCGGCTCGGATGCGCAGACGATCAGCGCGGTGCGCGGCGGCTCGCTCGACATCTGCCTGACCGGCAACCCGTTCTTCACCGGCCTGGCACCCAAGCTCAACGTGCTCGACTTGCCCTTCCTGATCCAGAGCCGCAAACACGCGGCGGCCGTGATGGACGGCCCGATCGGCGACGGCCTGCGCAAGGAGCTCGAAGGCTCCAACCTGAAGGCGCTCGCCACCTGGGAGATCGGCTGGCGCAACCTCACCAACAACCGTCGCCCGGTCGCGACCGCCGCCGACCTGAAGGGCCTGAAGATCCGCACCACGCCGAACCCGGCCCATATCAAGGCCTTCCAGCTGCTCGGCGCGATCCCGACCCCGATGGCCTTCACCGAGCTCTTCACCGCGCTGGAGACCGGCACGGTCGACGGCCAGGAGAACCCGGTGACGCTGATCCTCAACGCCAAGTTCAACGAGGTTCAGAAGCATCTCTCGCTGACGCGCCACGCCTTCACCACTGGCCCGCTGGTGATGAACAAGAGCAAGTTCGACGCGATGCCGACCGACGTCCAGCAGATGCTGGCCTCGATCGCGCTCGAATGCGCCGGTATCCAGCGCAAGATGAACGAGGATACCGAAGGCTCCAGCCTCGACGCGCTGAAGAAGGCCGGCATGCAGGCGGTCGAAAACCCCGACCGCGACTCCCTGGCCAAGGTCGTTACCGCCGAGGTCGAGAAGGAGTTCGTCGGCAAGTACGGCAGCGACGTGCTGGACGCGATCAAGAAGGCGGCTGTCTGAGGAAGCTGGCACCAACGCGTCATGCTCGCCCTTGTGGCGAGCATCAACGTCTTGAACACTGCGCTAGCCGAGTGAAGACGTGGATGGTCGGGACAAGCCCGACCATGACGAGAATGGCTCCGCCGAAGGGAGAGCAATTCTCCCTATCTCTCAGCCCAGGAAGACGATTTTGGCGTAGCTGCTGATCCAAAGAGACGATTCTTGGCTTTTTGTGCCGCGCCATGGCGTAGCGGCGGACGCAGGCATAGCTCAGCATGCTCTGAGCAACCGCCTGCCGAGGCCAGCCATGACGACCGCGCGCCAGCTTCACTTGGGGGCCTTCATGCGCCCCGTCAGCATCCATACCGGCGCCTGGCGCTATCCCGGCGCCTATCCCGATGCGAACTTCAATTTCGGGCACCTGAAGCGCTTCGCCAGGAAGCTTGAGGCCGGTAAGTTCGACGCCTTCTTCATGGCCGACCACCTCGCCGTGCTGAACATGCCGGTCGAGGCGCTGAAGCGCAGCCACACGGTGACCTCGTTCGAGCCGTTCACCCTGCTCTCGGCGCTCGCCGGCGCGACCGAGCGCATCGGCCTCGTCGCCACCGCCTCGACCACGTTCGACGCGCCCTATCACATCGCCCGGCGCTTCGCCTCGCTCGACCATATCAGCGGCGGCCGCGCCGGCTGGAACATCGTCACCACCTCGAACCCGGATGCGGCGCTGAATTTCGGCCTTGATGCCCAGGTCGACCATGGCGAGCGCTATGACCGGGCGCGCGAGTTCTACGATGTCGTCACCGGCCTATGGGATTCCTTCGCCGACGACGCCTTCATCCGCGACCGCGAGAGCGGGCTTTATTTCGACCCGGATAAAATGCGGCGCATCGATCACAAGGGCGAGCACCTCTCGGTGCGCGGGCCGCTCAACATCGCAAGGCCGCCGCAGGGCTGGCCGGTGATCGTCCAGGCCGGCGCCTCCGAGCCCGGCCGTCAGCTTGCGGCCGAGACGGCCGAGGTCGTGTTCGGCGCGCATGGCACGCTCGCCGCTGGGCAGGCCTTCTATGCCGATGTGAAAGGCCGAATGGAAAAGGCCGGCCGCAATCCCGACCATCTCAAGATCCTGCCGGGTGTGCTGACCGTGGTCGGCGACAGCGTCGAGGAAGCCCGTGAGAAGCGGGCGCTGCTCGATTCCTTCGTGCACTATGACAGCGCCATTGCCTCGCTCTCGATCGCGCTAGGCCATGACGCGACCGGTTTCGACCCGGATGCTCCCCTGCCCGACATACCCGAGACCAACCACAGCAAGAGCGGCCGCGAGCGGGCGATCGCGCTCGCCCGCCGCGAGAACCTGACCGTCCGCCAGCTCGCCCAGCGGCTCGGCGGCTATGGTGGGCTCGCCTTCGTCGGCACGCCGAAGACCATCGCCGACGAGATGGAGCAATGGCTCACCGAGCGCGGCAGCGACGGCTTCAACGTGATGTTCCCCTACCTGCCCGAGGGGCTCGACGACTTCGTCGACAAGGTCGTGCCGGAGCTGCAGCGGCGCGGGCTATTCCGCCGGGAGTACCAGGGGCCAACTCTGCGCGACCATCTCGGCCTGCCGCGGCCGGCCAACCGGCATTTCGCCTGAATATTCCCCGGCGGGCCACCGCCGGGGGCAATTCCGCCTGCTGTCATCAAATCTTTGAACAGCCGTTTCATTGACCCCAGAGCGGCGATTGCGAATGATCTGAATATCGGACCGCAGCGATGCGGGCCGGTCGCGGGATTTGCCGGAGCAGCTTGCACCGCGTCACCAAAGCTAAAAGCGCCACGAGACTGTCGTGGGCTCCCAATCTGGAGACGCATGATGGTCTACGTGCTCTATTTCGCCAGGCGGCAGTTGCGGCGGCTCTCCGCCTTCCTGCTCTGGACGCGCAGCTGCCCCCCGCCCTCCGGCCGGCAATAGAGCATTTCCGACGAACACAGGTTCGCCGAAAACGCTCTATCTCTTTGTTTCCACGCAATTCCGGACGCAAAACCGCTGCGCACTTTTGCTGGAATTGCTCTGACCCCTCGCAAAATCCGCTCAGGCGGCGCATATCCAGCCTCGACTTTATGGAGGCGAGCCATGTTCCAGGCGGCGACGGTCTCGGCCAGCGACAAGCCGGGCTTCTACAGGGAGCTCGTCCAGCAGCTCGAAGGCCTGCTGCATGGCGAGCGCGACGCGATCGCCAACGCCGCCAACCTGTCGGCGCTGCTCTATAACGCGATGCCGCGGCTGAACTGGGCCGGCTTCTATCTGATGCGCGGCGGCGAGCTGGTGCTCGGACCTTTCCAGGGCAAGCCGGCCTGCGTGCGCATCCCGGTCGGGCGCGGCGTCTGCGGTACGGCGGTCGCCCGGCGCGAAACGATGCTGGTCGAGGATGTGCACGCCTTCCCCGGTCATATCGCCTGCGACGCCGCCTCGCGCTCCGAGCTGGTCGTGCCGCTGATCCGCGACGGCGAGGTCATCGGCGTGATCGATCTCGACAGCCCTGAGCCCGGCCGTTTCGACACAGACGACCAGGCCGGCATCGAAGCGATCGCCAGCCTCTATCTCGAAGCCAGCGACCGCTTCTGACGGCTCAGCCCACGCGGCGTGGATCGGGCTTGGCCCGGTTGGCGCCCTGGCGTTCCAGCATCCAGCCTGGATATTCCTTCGGCAGGGCGCTGACCGCGTCGAGCTTCGCCAGCTCATCGGCAGTGAAGGTGATCTCGCTCGCAGCGATATTCTCCGCGAGCTGCTCGGGCCGCTTGGCGCCGACGATCACGCTGGTCACGGCCGGCTGGTGCAGCAGCCAGGCGAGCGCGACCTGCGCGACGCTGGCCTTGTGCGCCTCGGCGATCGGCCGCATCGCGTCGATGACATCATAGCCGCGCTCGCGATCGACCGGCGGGAAGTCGAAGCTGGCGCGACGGCCCTCGCCGCCCTGCTCGTTGCGGCGATCATATTTGCCCGAGAGCAGGCCGCCGGCGAGCGGGCTCCAGACCATCAGCCCGACCTTCTCGGAGAGCAGCATCGGCGCGATCTCGCGCTCGAGGTCGCGGCCGGCGATGGTGTAATAGGCCTGCAGCGAAGCGACGCGGGCAAGATGCCGCCGCTCGCTGATGCCGAGCGCCTTGGCGACCTGCCAGGCCGCCCAGTTCGAGACGCCGACATAGCGCACCAACCCCTGCCGGACGAGCGCATCAAGCGCTTCCAGGGTCTCCTCCATCGGCGTCACGCTGTCGAAGGCGTGGATCTGATAGAGGTCGATATGGTCGAGCTGGAGCCGCTTCAGGCTGGCCTTGGCCTGCTCAAGGATATGATAGCGGCTGACGCCCGAGCCGTTCGGCCCCTGCCCCATCCGGCCGAACACCTTGGTGGCGACCACGACCTCGTCGCGAGCGATGCCGAGATTGCGCAGCGCCTGGCCGGTGATCTGTTCGGAATTGCCCTCAGCATAGACATTGGCGGTGTCGATGAAGTTGATGCCGGCATCGAGCGCGGTCTTCACCAGCCCATCGGCTTCCTGCTGGTCGAGCCGGCCGATATTGCCCCAGATGCCGGTGTCACCGCCTCCGAAGGTCATGGTGCCCAGGCACAGTTCGGAGACGAGCAGGCCGGTCTGGCCAAGCGTTTGATAGCGCATGACGTGTCTCTTTCGACGATAGGATTTTTTCGACTGACGCGGCCGCGGCGGGATACGCCCATATGGCGCGGGGCGGCCTCCTGATAGGATAGGAGCCCGACCTGCCAGCGCGCAACGCGCCGGCGCTCACCGTTGCGTGATCAGCCGGCTACGATCAGCTCGCAGCGCGCGTCGCGGATCATCTGCGCAGTGGCGGCCGGCGGCTGGCGGTCAGTCACCAGCGTCGAGATCTCGCTGAGATGGGCGAGGCGCGCCATGGCGACGCGGCTGAACTTGGTGTGGTCGGCGAGCAGGACCGAACGGCGGGCATTGCGCAGCATGGTGCGCCCGACCACAGCCTCGTCGTCGCGGTATTCGAGCAGATTCCCGGCCGCATCGATGCCGCCGATGCTGGTCATGTGCAGGTCGCAGCGATAGTTCTCGATGAAGGCGGCGGCATGCATGCCGCCGCAGGCCCGGTTCGGCCCGAGCCAGTGGCCGCCGGTGATCAGGATCGAGATCTCCGGGCACTTGTCGAGGATTGCGGCAGCAGCCGTGCTGTTGGTGACGACGCGCAGGCCGCGCGGGCGGCGCTCGGCGATCGCCTTGGCGAGCGCGTCCATGGTCGTGCCCGGCGTCATGAACAGCGAGGTGCCCGGCGTCACCAATTCGGCGGCGGCCTGCGCCATCGCGGCCTTCTCGCCCGCCGTCTCGACGACACGCAAGCCGTAGTCGGTGTTCGCTGTCGAGAGATTGGCGCTCGCTCCGCCGTGATGGCGTCGCAGCAGGCCGCGGTCGGCGAGGTCCTGCAGATCACGCCGCACCGTCTGCGGCGTGACGTTGAAGGCCGAGACGATCTCCTCGATCGCGACATAGCCGCGCTTGCCGAGGATATCGAGAATGTCGGCGTGGCGTTTGCTCAGCGGTTCCATGGCAGGCCTGCTTCAGAGCCGAATCCGGGCCGGCTTCATAGCCCGATTGGTTGGAAGTCTCTACGACCGCAGCGTCTCTACACGCAATGCGCGTTTGCGAAAATGGTGTTGCGAAAGTGAAAGCGTCAGGCATCATCGCTTTCGCCGCGCAACCGGATCCTGCCGGCACGACAGAGAATGAGATCCGGCGGGACGAAACATGCTGACCACGCGGCCAGGACGCCGGCGGATACGCCTCATTGAATCGATCGTCTTTCCCGGCAACGGAGGACGGGCATGAGCGGCCGCCTGATCGTCTGTGTCGGCAATCTCGTCCAGGACGAGGTCTTCGAGGTCGAGGCCCTGCCCTCGGCCGGCATCAAGACCGGCGTGCTCGGCTACACCGAGCGCTTCGGCGGGCCGGCCGCGACGGCCGCGGTGGCGATCTGCAATCTCGGCGGGCAGGCCGCCTATTGGGGCCGGGTCGGCGCCGACGCCGCCGGCGAGACGGGCCTGCGGCTGCTGCGCGGCCACGGTGTCGACTGCGGCGGCGTCGCCATCCTGCCGGAGGGGCACACGCTGCGGGCGATCGTCCTGGTCGACCGGCGCGGCGAGCGTAGCATCGTCTCGAACCGGCGCAGCCTGTCGCAGGATGCGAGCGTGCTGCCGCAAGGCGGCCTCGATGGAGCGGGCGCGGTGCTGGCCGATACGCGCTGGCCGGGCGGCGCGGCGATCGTGCTCGATCGCGCCCATGCGGCCGGCATCCCCAGCGTGCTCGATGTCGATGGCGGCACCCCGGAGGATAATCGCCGCCTGATCGCCAAGGCCGATCACATCGTCTTCTCCGCCGAGGGCTTGCGCGACTATGCAGGCGACGGCCCGGCCGAGGATCTGCTGCGGCGCTGCGCTGATGGATCCGACAAGGTCTTCGCCGTGACGCGCGGCAGCGCCGGCAGCCTCTGGCTGATCGATGGCGAGCTCGTCAGCGTCCCCGCCTTCAAGGTCGCGGCGAAGGACACCACCGGCTGCGGCGACGTCTTCCACGGCGCCTATGCGCTGGGACTGTGCGAGGGGCAAAGCCCCGTCGAAGCCGCACACCTGGCGGCCGCGGTCGCGGCCCTCAAGGCCGAGCGCGCCAATGGCTGGGACGGCATGCCCGATCGCGCTGCCGTCCAGGCCCTGCTGGCGACCGGCGAAACGCATACGAACTGAGGTTCGACCCGATTGCGCATTGCAACATGGCTTATGCTGCAATGCGCGAAAACGATAATATCACTTGCGATAACGAAAACGCCATGCATTGATTGCGAACGTGACGGGGCAGGCCTCCGAGCCGCCTCGCCGGAAGCCCGGATACACCGCCGGCGCTGTCCGTTTCGAAGCCGTTTTCGAAGGTATGACCCATGGCATGCGCCTCGCTCGCTGAGCTGACCGACGACCTCAAGACGATCGGCGTCGATCTCGCCGGCTCCTCGCCCGACTTCAGCAAGAGCAAGCGCCCGCCGGATGCGATGCTCGACCGCTGGGCCGAGACTGCTGCCCTTGCAGAGCCCGAGGCGCGCGCGGTGGCGATCTGGGCGATCCGCGAGGCCGCCCACGCCGCCGGCATCGTGCCCGCCTCGATCCAGGAGCTCTACCTCGCCTGCGCCGCCGGCAAATGGTCGGGCAAGACCGTGCCGGCGATGAACCTGCGCGGCTGGAGCTATCACACCTGCCGCGCCGTCTTCCGTGCCGGCAAGGAGCTCGATTCCAAGCTCTTCATCTTCGAGCAGGCGGTGGGCGAAGCGCTCTACGCCCAGCAGCCGCCACTGGAATACGCCGCGGCGGTGCTCGCCGCGGCGCTGCGCGAGGGCCATGTCGGCCCGGTCTTCCTCCAGGCCGACCATGACCAGATCAACGCCAAGGCCTATCTCGCCGACCCGAAGGCCGAGGTCCGCAAGCTCGAAAACATCATGCGCGAGCAGGTCGCGGCGGGCATGTACAGCATCGACATCGACGCCTCGACGGTGGTCGACCTGTCGCTGGCGACGGTCGAGGACCAGCAGCGCGTCAATGCCGAGCTGACCGCGCATTTCACCGAGTTCGTGCGCGGCATCGAGCCCAAGGGCGTCTCGATCTCGCTCGGCGCCGAGATCGGCGAGGTCGGCCATGAGAACACCACGCCGGAAGAGCTGCGCGCCTTCATGAAGGTCTATCTCACCGAGATGGCCAAGCGCAGCGCCAAGCTGCCGATCGTCAGCAAGATCTCGATCAATTCCGGCACCTATCACGGCGGCAAGGTGCTCCCCGACGGCACGCTTGCGCAGGTCAATGTCGACTACGACCTGCTGAAGACGATCTCGACGATCTGCCGCAGCGAGTACAACATGGCCGGCGCGGTTCAGCATGGCGCCTCGACCCTGCCCGGCACGCAGCTCGCCAAGCTGCCGAAGGCTGAGGCGGTTGAGGTCCATCTTGCGCTCGGCTTCAACAACCTGATCTTCGACCACCCGGCCCTGCCGCAAGCCTTGAGGGACCAGATCCGCGAGTACACCTTCGCCAATCACCTTTCCGAGAAGGGGGCGGGCGAGACCGATGCGCAGTTCTTCTACAACACCCGCAAGAAGTCCTGGAAGGTGATGAAGAAGCCGTTCTGGGAGATGCCGAAGGAGGCCGAGACGGCGATCATGGCCTCGCTTCAGGAGATGTTCCGCAACATGTTCACCTGGATGAATGTGGGCGGGACGAGCAAGCTGGTCGACGACAACACCACGCTGGTCAAGGTCGCCCCTCCGGTGCCCGAGGCTCTGCGCAAGGCGCGTGCGGCCTGAAAGGCCATCTCGTGACTACGGCGCGCCCGCAACGACGGACGCGCTGCTCAAGCCCAAGAACGATAATCAACCGGGAGGAAACGCATATGGATCAGCATCGCAGGTCTTCCTTGCTGACGCTCGCGGCGATGGCGCTCGCCTCGGCGATCAGCCTGCCGACGCTCGCTGTCGCCCAGCAGAAGGAGGTCCGCTGGGGCCAGTGGAAGGGCACCGAGGTCGGCGAGAAGTTCATGGGCGAGCTCAAGGCCGCCTTCGAGAAGGACCATCCCGACATCAAGCTGACACCGGTCGACTCGCCCTTCACCGGCTTCCACGATCGCGCCATCGTGCTGCACCAGGCCAAGAAGCTGCCGGACGTACTGCTGGTCCAGGTCGATTGGGTCGCCGAATTCGCCGATCTCGGCATGATCGAGCCGCTCGACGAGCGCATCGCCAAGGAGCCGAAAGAGTTCTTCTCGAACATCCCGGAGACCTTCCACGCGAAGTGGAAGGGCAAGCAGTACTACCTGCCGATCGAGAGCGGCGCGGTGGCACTGTTCTGGAACACCGACCGGTTCAAGGAAGCCGGCCTTTCCGGGCCGCCGAAGACCTGGGACGAGTTCGCCGAGTACTCGCGCAAGCTGACCAATCCCGACAAGCGCCAGTTCGCAGTCACCGGCACGCTCCAGGCCGAGCCGCCGACCAACATGACCTATGACATCTACCCGCTGCTGCTGCAGAGCGGCGCGACGCTGATGGATCCGGCGACCAACAAGGCCGTGTTCAACAGCCCGGAGGGCGTCGCCGCGATCGAGTGGTACATCGACCGGGTGAACAAGGACAAAGTCTCGGTGCCGGGCGTGCTGAGCAATGGCGAAAAGGAAAAGCGCGCCAACTTCGCCTCGGGCAATGTCGCGATGATGTTCGAGGGGCCCTGGGGCGTCGCCATCCAGAAGCAGCTCAATCCGAACCTCAACTACGACATCGCCCCGCTGCCGAAGGGCAAGAGCACCGGCACCATGGTGCGCGGCTCGCTCAACACCATCAGCAGCCAGGCGCAGGACAAGGACGCGGCCTGGACCTTCATGAAGTGGCTCTCTGGCCCGAAGGGCATCGAGATGTGGGCGAAGGGTTCGGGCGGCTTCCCGGCCCGCACCGATGTCGCGAACCAGGACTGGTTCAAGGAGCGCAAGCTCTTCCAGGCCTTCGTCACCCAGATGGCGCAGCCGAACGCGCAGTCGCCCTTCCTGTCGATGCCCAACGCCGTGCAGATGAACAAGGTGATGAGCACCGAGATTCAGAACGCGGTGCAGGGCAAGAAGACCGCCAAGCAGGCGCTGGATGACGCCGCGGCCGAATGGAACAAGGTTCTCGCCGGCGCCAAGTGATCCTTCGGGATTCACTCTGTTAGTCGTCCCGGGCGACCGAAGGGAGACCCGGGACCCATGCCTGAGCCTTCATGATTGAAGCTCCGGCATGGATCCCGGATCGGCGCCGCTTCGCGGCTTGTCCGGGATGACTCGGATCATTCTGAGAGGTGGCGATGTGCCGCCGCCCCGCACCGATCGGCGAGTCATGCTGCTGACGATCAAACGCAAATACCGCGAGGAACTCCTGGCCGCGTCCTTCCTGTGGCCGTCGCTGCTGATCCTCGTCGCGCTCCTGATCTACCCGCTGATCGACGTGGTCCGCCTGAGCTTCCACGACAGCAACCTCCAGCGCGAGGTCTGGGTCGGCTTCGGCAACTACATCGCGCTCGCCAATGATCCGCTGTTCTGGCGCGCCTTCTGGCAGACGGTCGTCTTCACCTTCTTCAGCGTGCTACTGCACCTCGTGATCGGGCTGGGCCTGGCGCTGCTGCTCAACATGAATCTCGACCCGGCCCTCCGGACCATCGCGCGCGGCCTCCTGATCGTGCCCTGGCTGCTGGCGCCGACCGTCGCGGGCATGATCTGGGTGCTGATGCTGCAGCCCTTCGGCGTGCTCAACGGCCTGCTTGCCTCGCTCGGCTTCATCGACGCCAACTTCACCATCTCCTGGCTCGGCGATCCCTCGACGGCGCTGGGATCGGTGACGGCGATGAATGTCTGGCGCGCCTTCCCCTTCTTCATGGTGATGCTGCTCGCCGGCCTGCAGGCGATTCCGAAGCAGCTCTACGAGGCCGCCGAAATCGACGGCGCCTCGCTGTTCCGGCAGTTCTGGCACATCACCCTGCCACAGCTGCGCGGCGTCATCACCACGATCGTGCTGCTCGACTCGATCTGGACCTTCCGCGCCTTCGACCCGGTCTATGTCATGACCGGCGGCGGCCCGGCGCATAGTTCGGAAGTGCTGGCGACGGCAATCTATTTCGACGGCTTCCAGAAGCTACGGTTCGGCTACGCCTCGGCCGAGGCCGTGGTGATGTTCATCGTGCTCTTCATCGTCAGCGCCATCTATGTCCGTCGAACCATGAGCAATCAGCAATGACCGTCGCCCAGCCTGTCGCCGCGGCGCACACACGCCCCTATCTCGGCAAGATCGGCATTCGCGGGCGCGAGCGCCTGCTCAACATCGTCGCCTATGTCCTGCTGCTGGTCGCGATCGCGATCGTGTTCTTCCCGCTCGCCTGGATGCTGACCGTTTCGGTCAGGCCCAACATCGAGGTGATGCGGATGCCACCGGAATGGCTGCCGCAGGTGTTCACGCTGGAGGGTTACCGCAAGATCTTCGCGAGCCCGCGCTATCTCCTCGTCTTCGCCAACACGATGCTGATCTCCCTGCTGGTCACCGTGCTCTCGCTAATCCTCGGCGCGATGGCGGCCTATGCGCTGGCGCGCTTCAAGTTCGCCGGGCAGCGGGCGGTGCTGATGTTCTTGATCACCACGCAGATGTTCCCGCTGGTGCTGCTCTGCATCCCCTATTTCCGGATCTTCATCACGCTCGGGCTCTACGACACCCGCACCTCGCTGATCGTGGTCTACCTGACCTTCACTTTGCCCTTCTGCATCCTGATGCTGCGCAGCTACTTCATCAACATTCCCCGCGACATCGAGGAAGCGGCGATGGTCGACGGCTGCTCGCGCCTCGGTGCGATCTTCCGGACGCTGGTGCCGATGTCCTATCCCGCCTTCATCGGCGCCGGGCTCTACACCTTCCTGCTCGCCTGGAACGAGTTCCTGTTCGCGGTGGTGCTGATCGAATCCTGGGAAAACCGGGTGCTAACCATGGCGATCTACAGCCTGATGGCCGAGTTCGTCACCGACTGGAACACGATGATGGCCTTCTCGGTGCTGGCGAGCCTGCCCTTGGTGATGGCCTTCATCTTCCTGCAGAAGTTCATGGTCCAGGGCATGACCGCGGGCGCGCTGACGTCGTGAGGCGGGCTCGCCGCTATTCCATCTCGTCATGCTCGCCCTTGTGGCGAGCATCCATGTCTTGAACACCGCAGTGCTTGAGTGAAGTCGTGGATGGCCGGGACAAGCCCGACCATGACGGGAAGGAGCAGCGCTTCACCCCACCGGCACGCTGAGCCCCGCCTTGACGCGGTCCATCGCGACGAAGGTCCGGAACTTGCGGATATTGGCGTCGGCGAAGAAGAGCCGGCGCGTCAGCGCCTCATAGGCCGCCATGCTCGGCACCAGCACGACCAGCATGAAATCGACCTCGCCGGTGACGTAATAGCACTGCTGCACCTCCGGCGCGGCGAGGAAGGCGCGCTTGGCCGCGTCGATGTCTTTTGCCGTCTCGCTGACCAGCTCGATCTCGACGAAGATGGTGATCGGGTGACCGAGCGCCGCCGGCTCGACCACCGCGACATTGGCGGTGATGACGCCGTCCTTCTCCATCCGGCGGATGCGGCGCTGCACGGCCGGCGCCGACAGGTTGACCTTCTCGCCGATCACCCGCTGCGGCGTGGTGTTGTCCTGCTGCAGGATGGCGAGGATGGCCCGGTCGAAGGCATCGAGGGCGGAAGCGGACGTTTCACTCAAGCGCAGCTCCAGGGGCAATGATCGTGAAACAAACTTGCAAGGCCGGCGGCTGATTGCAGCGCCTTTTTCACGACGCTTGCAATATCTCTTCACCTGGACATCTCAAAGAGGCAAGCCGTGCTCCTGCTCAACCAGCTCCCGGACTTCCGCCAGCCACTCCATCCGGTCGATGCGCAGACGCTCGGCCCCGTCGGCGCCGACGCGATCGAGCGGCATCTCGCAGGCAGAGCCGAGCATGTACCGACGCCGCTAAGCGCCCTGCCCAATCTCGCCAAGGAGCTCGGCATCGGCGCACTGCATCTCAAGGACGAAGGCCAGCGGCTCGGCCTCGGCAGCTTCAAGGCTCTGGGCGGCGCCTATGCCGTGACGCGCCTGGTGCTGGAGGCGGCGAGCGAACGGCTCGGACGAACACTCGACGAAGCCGACCTGGCGTCGCCCGAGGTTCGCGCAATCGCGGCCGGGATGACCTTCGCCTGCGCCACTGACGGCAATCACGGTCGCTCGGTCGCGCAGGGAGCGCAGCTCGTCGGCGCGCGCTCGGTGATTTTCATGCATGGCGGCGTCAGCGAGCCCCGCGCCGCGGCGATTGCCCGCTTCGGTGCCGAGGTCGTTCGCGTCCCCGGCACCTATGACGATTCCATCGTCGAGGCCGCCCGCATCGCCAATGAGCAGGGCTGGACCACCGTCTCCGACACCTCCTGGGACGGCTATGAGCGCATCCCCGGCCTCGTCATGCAGGGCTATACCGCGATCATCCGCGAGGCCTTGCGGGATCTGCCGGAGCTGCCGACCCATGTCTTCGTCCAGGCCGGCGTCGGCGGCATCGCCGCGGCGATCGCGGCGCAGCTCTCGCTCGAGTTTGGCGACAAGCGACCGGTCTTCACCGTGGTCGATCCCGCCCGCGCCGCCTGCCTGTTCGAGAGCGCCCGCGCCGGGCAGCCGACCAAGATCGCCCATGGCGCGCCGACGGTGATGGCGATGCTCGAATGCTACGATCCCTCGCCGCTCGCCTGGCGCGTGCTGGCGCGCACGGCCGATGCCTTCATGACCGTCGAGGACGAGGTCGCGGTCGAGGCGATGAACCGGCTGGCGCGTCCGGCCGGCAGCGATCCGGCGATCGTCGCCGGCGAGAGCGGTGCGGCCGGTTTTGCCGGTTTGCTGGCGGCGCTGCGCGATCCGCAGGCGCGGGCCGCGCTGAAGCTCGACGCTTCCTCCCGCGTCTTCGCCGTCGTCACCGAGGGCGCGACCGATCCGGAGCGCTATGCCGAGCTGGTCGGGCTGACGCCGGCCGAAGTCGCCGGGCAGGCGGCGTGATGTCGGACAAGCTCACCCTGCTCTACCAGAGCCACTCGCCCTATGCCCGCAAGGTTCTGGTCTGCGCTCATGAGCTCGTGCTGGCCGACCGTCTCGACGTCGTCCATCACGAGACCAGCCCGACCAACCGCAACGACGCCGTCTTTGCCCGGAATCCGCTCGGCAAGGTGCCGGTACTGCTGACCCCCGATGCCGGGGCGCTCTTCGATTCCGTGGTGATCTGCGACTATCTCGACCGGCTCGCCGGCCAGGGTTCGCTGATCCCGCGCGAGGGGCCGGCGCGTTATGAAGCCCTGCGCTTGCAGGCGCTGGCACAGGGCCTGTGCGATGCCGGCATCGCCGTGCGCTGGGAGACCGAACGCCGGCCGGAAGCACTGCGCTATCCGCCGCTCGCCGAGGGGCAGACGACCAAGCTGCTCGAAGCCTATGACTATCTGGAGACACAGGCCGATCTCGACGGCCCGGTGACCGTCGGCCAGATCGGTTTGGCGACGGCGCTGGCCTGGCTCAGCTTCCGCCACCTGCCGGATTTCCGCGAGCGGGCGCCGCGACTCGCCCGCTGGTATGATCGCTTCAACCAGCGCCCGTCGATGCGCGCCACGCCCTATGAGGGCGAGACGCAGGACTGAGCCTCAGCCTTCGACCGGTACCATCGCGGCGACGGCGAGATCGCTGGGACGCTCGCTCGCGGCCAGCCCTTCGGCAACGCCGAGACGGTCGGCCAGCGGGCGGTTCTGGCTCATCTTGCGCTTGCCTTCGAGCCGGGTGATCGGAATGCGCAGGCCGATGATGCCGCGCAGCTGCGCCTGCACGAAAGCGGGCGGCGCGTCATCGACCGCCCAGGGCTGCGCCCGGGTGCCCTCATGCAGATTGGTCAGGCGCGTGACCGCGTCGAGCAGGCGCTCGGGATCGTCGAAGAACTCGGCCTGGCCATAGGCATGCACCGCCTGGTAGTTCCAGGTCGGGACGACCTTGCCGGTCTCGCGCTTGGTCTCGTACCAGGACGGCGTGACATAGGCATCGGGCCCGCTGAACAGCACCATGGCTTCGCCGATCGCCGCGGCCTTCCATTGCGGATTGGCGCGGGCGAGATGGCCGTGGAGCACGCCGAACTCGCCCTCCTCCGCCGCCAGGATCAGCGGCAGCGGCGTCGCGAGCAGACCCTCGGCCGTGGCGGTGACCAGGGTGGCGAGCCGGCAGGCGCGCATCATCGCGTGGATCTCGGCGCGATCGTCGACGCGGAAGGCCGGCGGCGTGTACATGAAACAGGTCTCCTTGCGGTCGCTGTCGTCATGCCGTTAATCTGGCCTGCGTGAAACGACCAGTTTCGAGCATTCCGACCGGGCCAGTCGAGCACGATGTCGGCGCCCAACGCCGTGTCGTCGCAGCGATCAAGCGCGAGATCGCGGCCGGTGTCCATGCACCCGGCTCGCGCTTGCCATCGACGCGGGCGCTCGCAGCCGAATGGGGCCTGTCGCGTACCACCGTCACGGCCGCCTTCGAGCAATTGGCCGCCGAAGGCTATCTCGAAACCCGGCCGGGTGCGCGGGCGCGGGTCGCGGCCGGATTGGTGCAACCGGGGTCGTTGCCGGGAAACGCGCCAGCATCGCGCGCGGTCGAACTTTCCGCCTATGGAAGGCGACTGGCGGCAGCCTCCCCCATTCCGTGGAACCCGCAGCCTTTCGCGCTCGATTTCCGCTATGGCGAGCTCGCCGGCAGCGACTTCCCGACGCTGGCCTGGCGGCGGGCACTGGCGAACGCGGTGACCAGACGGCCGAGCCGCCTGCGCTATGGCGATCCGCGTGGCCTGCCGGAATTGCGATCCGCCTTGCAAGGCTATCTCTGGCGCGGCCGCGGCCTGCGCTGCGAGGTCGACGATATCCTTGTCGTCAACGGCTCGCAGCAGGGTTTCGATCTCTGCACGCGGCTATTGCTCGATCCCGGCGACCGCGTCGTGATCGAGGACCCCGGCTACAATCTGGCCCGCCAAGCCTTCCTGACGGCAGGGGCCGAGCTTTCGCCGCAGCCAGTCGACCGTGAAGGCATGCAGACTGCGATGTTGCCGCCGGCGCGGCTCGCCTTCGTCACGCCCTCGCATCAATTGCCGCTCGGCAGCATCCTCTCGGCGCCGCGCCGGCAGGAACTGCTCGCCTGGGCGGCACGCCATGGCGCCTTCGTCATCGAGGACGATTACGACGCCGAGTATCGGCACGGTGTCGGCCCGGTGCCGCCTTTGCGCTCGCTCGACCAGGCCGGCAGCGTGATCTATCTCGGCACGGTCTCGAAAACGCTCTCGCCGACCTTGCGGCTCGGCTATCTCGTGCTGCCGTCGGCGCTGCGCGAGGTCTTCGCCCGAGCCAAGCGCATGGTCGACCGGCATACGCCCGAACTCGAACAAGCCGCCCTGGCCGAGCTGATCGAAAGCGGCGCCTATGAGCGGCATGTCCGCCGCATCCGGCGCCGCAATGGCGAGCGGCGAGCGGCCCTGCTGAAGGCCCTGCGCGAACGACTGGGCGATCGCGTCAGCATCGTCGGCACCGATGCCGGCCTGCACGTCCTCGCCTGGATCAATGGGCTGCCGCAAGCGCGCGAGGCTGAGCTGACGGAGTGGGCTGCGGCCGCCTCGCTCGGCCTTTATGGCGTGAGCGGACTCTATGACCGGCCGGACGATCCCGACCGCCGCGCCGGCCTCGTCATCGGCTATGCTGCGCTCGACGAGGCGCAGATCGTGGCCGGCATCGCGCGGCTGGATGGGTTGCTGCGGGAGCTGGGCGCCTAGGTCTCAATCCCGGTACACGGGCTCCTCGGTGTCGAGCTGGCGGCGGATCGAGGCCAGATGCAGGCGCGCCGATTCCGGATCGCCCTCGCGCATCTGCTGGTAGGCCGCCTCGGCGATCTCGGGCTTGACCGGCAGCACCTGGCGGCCGGTCGAAAGCGCCAGGGCCTGCACCTCGCAGGCGCGTTCGAGATAATAGAGATCGTCCCAGGCCTCGGCGATGTTGGGGCCGAGCACCATGACGCCATGATGCTTCATGAAGACGATGTCGGCATCGCCGACTGCGCCGGCGATGCGGTCGCCCTCGCGCTCGTCGAGGGCAAGGCCGTTATAGTCGCGGTCGAACGCAGTGCGGCCGTAGAACTTCAGCGCCGTCTGCCCGGCGAAGATCAGCGGATCGCCCTCGGTCATCGAGAGCGCCGTCGCATAGGGCATATGGGTGTGGAAGGCGACGCGGGCGCGCGGCAGGTTCTTGTGAACGCGGGCGTGGATATAGAAGGCGGTCGCCTCGGGCTGGCCCTCGCCGGCGACGACATTGCCGTGGAAGTCGCAGATCAGCAGCTTCGAGGCGGTGAGCTCGCGGAAGGCCCAGCCATAGGGATTGACGATGAAGAGGTCGTCATAGCCCGGCACCAGCGCCGAGAAATGGTTGCAGATGCCCTCCTCGAACCCGTAGCGCGCCGCCATGCGGAAGCAGGCGGCAAGATCGCGCCGAGCCTCCCAGACCGCGTCGGAGTCGAGGTTCGGCTGGTTCGGGCCGGCGGAGACGACTGCCGGCGTCGCACCGGGCTTCAGGGAATGTGCCATGGGGTCAGTCTAGGGCTGCTCCGAAGCGAGGCAAGCAAACCGCCCTGCGTCAGGCGAAGAGGCTGATGGTCATCCCCGCATATCGGGCGCGGGCTGGGTCGTCCGATCGAGCTTCGGCAGCAGCAGCGTCACAAGCAAGCCGCCCTCGGCGCGGTTCTCCAGCGTGATCGAGCCGTCATGCGAGCGGGCGATGGCGAGCGCGATCGTCAGGCCGAGGCCGGAGCCGCCGGTCTGGCGGCCGCGCGATTCCTCCAGGCGCACAAAGGGGTGGAACACCCGCTCGCGATCGGCCTCGGCGATGCCGGGCCCCTTGTCCTCGACCGTGACGGCGAAGCTGTCGCCGGCATCGGTGATGCTGACCCTGGCTTCCTCGCCATACTTCACGGCATTGCCGATGATGTTGGAGGCTGCGCGCTTCAGGGAGAGCAATCTGCCCTGGACCGGGGCGGAATTCAGCCCGACCAGCAGGACGAAATGGCCCTGGTCGACATGCTCGTCGACGATCGTCTCGATCACCGAGGCGAGATCGACCGGGCGCAGCGGCTCGCTGGAAGTCCCGCCCCGCAGATAGTCCAGGGTCGAGTCGATCATCGCCTCCATCTCGCCGAGATCGCTGTCGATCAAGCTGCGGGTCGCCTCGTCCTCCAGGAATTCGGAGCGGAGCCTGAGGCGCGTGATCGGCGTGCGCAGATCGTGCGAGACGGCGGCCATCGCCTGCATCCGCTCGCTGACGAGGCTGCGGATGCGATCCCGCATCGTGTTGAAGGCGCGCGCGGCGCGGCGCACCTCGACGGGCCCGGTTTCGGGAAGCGGTTGAGGGGTTTGATCGAGGCTGAAGCGCTCCGCTGCCAGCGCGAGATCGCGCAAGGGCCGCGTCGCCCAGCGCAGCAGCAGGAGCGCGACGACGACGATGGCGACGGCGAAACAGATCATGATCGCCGTCAGCCCCCAGTCGAGATGCTGCGAGGCCCCCAGTGCAGAAGAGGAGAAGTTGACCCAGGAGCCGTCGTCGAGCCGGACCGAGACCAGCATCATGTGCTTGTAGGCATTGGCCTCGCCGGCACCGAGCGCGCCGTCATCGGCGAAGCCGACGCGGAAGGATTCCGCCGCCAGCTCCGGCGCCAGCTCCTTGAGCCGCGCCTCCATGGCGCGGGTCCGCTCGGTCATCGGCGCGGTGCCGAGGACGAGGCTGACCTTGCTCCAGTGCACTTCCAGGCTGGCGCTCGACAGGTCATGCGCGACACGGTCGCGCTCCGGCGCCTGCGGCAGGCTGGCGATCGCCCGCTTGATCGAGACGATGCGCTCGGCAAGGCCGCGATCCTGGCCAGCGGTCGCGAGGTTCTCGACGCCGACGCGATAGGCCCAGTAGCCGAGCAGGTGGAAGGCTAGCAGGGCAGCGACCAGGATCAGGATGGCGCGGCTGGCGACCGTATCGGGCCAGAGCCGCTTGGCGAGGTTCGTCAAGCGGGCTGCCCCTGCTGGTGGTCGACCTGCGAGGCAAAGAGGTAGCCGGCGCCGCGAACCGTCTTGATCAGCTGGCCGCCCCTGGCATCGGCTTCGAGCTTGCGGCGCAGGCGGCTGATCTGGACGTCGATGGTGCGGTCGAACGGATCGTCGCTCATCCGCGCCTTGGCGAACTGCATCAGTGCCTCGCGCGACAGCACCCGGTTGGCATGCTCGACGAAGGCGACGAGCAGGTCGAACTCGCCGGTCGAGAGGTCGATCAGCGTCCCGGACGGCGATTGCAATTCGCGCCGCCGCAGATCCATGCGCCAGCCATCGAAGCTCACGACCGCGTTCGACTGCGCGGCGGCGGTGCCCTGTCCCGCTCTGACCCGGCGCAGCAGCGCCCGAACACGAGCGAGGAGCTCACGCGGACTGAACGGCTTGGTGACGTAGTCGTCCGCACCACCCTCCAGGCCAGTGATGCGGTCGCTCTCCTCGGTGCGGGCAGTCAGCATCACGATCGGCACCTGCGAGGTCGCGCGGACATCGCGGCAAAGCTCGACGCCGGAGCGGCCGGGCAACATCAGGTCGAGCACGATCAGGTCGATGGCGCTGTGGGTCAGCGCCTCCAGCATGGCTCGCCCGTCCGGTGCGCCGGTGACCTGATAGCCGTGCCGCTGCAGGAAGCGCGCGACGAGCAGCCTGATCTGCGGATCGTCGTCGACCACCAGGATATGGCCGTGATCGTCGACGGTCGTCGTGACGAGAGCCTGCTCCATTTCCGGCTGTGCTTCGGTTGGAATGTCCGTCTCCCCGCGAACGGGTCCCTGTCATCTCGTTGCCAGCACAATAGCGCGCCCGCAGGCCGGCTGCCCGCGCCGCTTTGAAACAATTTGTAACGGACGCCCGCGAAAGCCCGCTGCTACCCCTGCCGCATCGAAACAGGGGATGCCGAATCGTGACTTTGGTGAAGGTGCCGTTGCTGATGGCGGTCGCTCTGGCGCTCGGCGCCTGCTCCGCCACGATCCCAGACCATCTGGCGCGGCCGGCCGATCCGAACGCCCGTGTTCCTGCTGTCTCCTATCGCAGCGTGACGGCCGGTGCCGCCAGCTTCCGTCCGGCCGAGCCCAAGGATTGGCGCGAGCTCAACCGCCAGGTCGGGCCGAAATCATGACGCTGCCTGCCCGACCGACCGCATCGCTCGATTCCTCTGCGCAACGCCGATCGCCTTGGCTCCTCCGTTCCCCACAAGGGGGAGGGGCTCCCCGCCCCTTGTCCGGTTGCGCCGCGGAATCATCGAAGGAAAGGCCGACCGTGCTCGCTCCGACCAAGCCCAACGCCCGCCGCCTGCTGCGCTGGGGCCTGCTCGCCGGGACGGCGGCCGTGCTCGGCGGCTGCGCCGGCTTCTCGCCCGATGGCGGCATGGCGCCGATCCAGGGCGCGACTTACGCCGAGATCGGCAAGGATGTCGTCAAGATCGGCGACGACCAGATCGCACTGACCGCCAAGGCGCGGGTCGACCAGTTGCTGCGCAAGCCACTGACGGCGGACAGCGCAGTCCAGGTCGCGCTGCTCAGCAATCGCGGCCTGCAGGCTTCGTTCAACGAGCTCGGCATCGCCGAGGCGCAGATGGTCGCCGCCAGCCTGCCGCCCAATCCGCGCTTCGGCATTTCCAAGCTCTCCGGCCGCTTCGAGGTCGAGGTCGAGCGCCAGATCGTCGGCAGCCTGCTCGCGCTCATCACCTTGCCGGCCAGGGCCGAGATCGCCAGCGACCGCTTCAAGACCGCGCAGTTGCGGGCGGTCGAGGCGGTGCTGCGGCTCGCTGCCGATGCCCGCCGCCAATACTACCGCGCCGTTGCCGCCAACGCGCAGGTCGCGTTCTATCAGGAGGCCAAGGCCTCAGCCGATGCGGCGTCCGAGCTGTTCAAGCGGCTCGGCGAGTCCGGCGGCGTCAACAAGATCGACCAGGCCCGCGAATTCGCCTTTGAGGCCGAATTGACCGTGCAGCTCGCCCAGGCGCGCCAGCAGCAGAGCCAGGAGCGCGAGCGGCTCATTCGCCAGCTCGGGCTCTGGGGTAACGACCTGAAATTCCGGCTCGGCAGCTTGCCGCCCTTGCCCCGGCTACAATCGGTCAAGGCAATCGAAGCCGAGGCGCTGCGCAAGCGCATCGACATCCAGATCGCGCGCGCCGAGCTCGACACACTGGCGAAGTCGCTCGGCCTCGCCAATGCGACGCGCTTCGTCAACGACATCGACCTGCTTGGGCGGCGCACCTATGACCGCAGCCGCAGCATCAACGACCATGGCCATGTCGAGCGCGAATCCAGCCGCAGCAAGACGCTGGAGCTGGAGATCGACATTCCGATCTACGATTTCGGCCAGTCCAAGGTCGCGCTCGCCGAGCAGACCTACATGCAGGCGGCGAACAGGCTGGCGGAAAAGGCGATCAATGCCCGCTCGGAAGCGCGCGAGGCCTATACCGCCTACCGCGCCAATTACGACATCACGCGGCAATACCAGAACAACGTCCTGCCGCTGCGCAAGATCATCCAGGAGCAGTCGCTGCTGCAATACAGCGGCATGCTGAACGATGTCACCGATCTCATCACCGATGCGCGCAACCGCATCCTCTCCAATGTCGCGGCGATCAATGCCCGCCGCGATTTCTGGATCGCCCATACCGACTTCAAGCATGCGCTGATCGGCGGCGGCAGCGGAGGCGGCGGCTCAGCCACGGTCGCTGCGGCGGGCGGCGGCGATGCCGGCGGCGGCGGACACTGAGCGGGCGGAAGGAGCAGAACCATGACCACGCTATCGCGCAGAGGCTTCATCGGCACCTCCGGCCTCGTCATCGCCGCAGCCGGCGCCGTGTCTGGACGGACGGCCTTCGCCGCCGTGCCCGAGGCTCCGACCATGACGGAAGCAACCACGCAGGCGCCCTTGGTGCCGACGACCGGGCCGGACTACCAGCCGGTCGCCACGCTCAACGGCTGGACCTTGCCCTGGCGGATGAACGGCGACTGGAAGGAGTTCCATCTCGTCGCCGAGCCGGTGGTGCGCGAGTTCGCGCCCGGCATGAAGGGCTATCTCTGGGGCTATAACGGCCAGTCGCCCGGCCCGACCATCGAGGCGGTCGAGGGCGACAAGGTCCGCATCTACGTCACCAACAAGCTGCCGGAGAGCACGGCGGTGCACTGGCACGGCCAGCGCCTGCCCAACGGCATGGATGGCGTCGGCGGGCTGACGCAGCCGCATATCCCGCCGGGCAAGACCTTCGTCTACGAATTCCAGCTCCGGCGCTCGGGCACCTACATGTATCACCCGCATTCGGACGAGATGGTGCAGATGGCGATGGGCATGATGGGCTTCTTCGTCGTCCATCCCAAGGACCCGGCCTTCCGCCGCGTCGATCGCGACTTCGTCTTCCTGCTCAACGCCTTCGACATCGAGCCCGGCTCCTATGTGCCGCGCGTCGCCGAGATGACCGAGTTCAACATGTGGTGCTGGAACAGCCGCGTGTTCCCCGGCATCGACCCGTTGGTCGTGGGCAAGAACGACAAGGTCCGGATCCGCTTCGGCAACCTGACCATGACCAACCACCCGATCCACATGCACGGCTACGAGTTCAAGGTCTCGTGCACCGATGGCGGCTGGGTCGATCCAGCGGCGGCCTGGGACGAGGTCTCGATCGACTGCGCCGTCGGCCAGATGCGCGCCTTCGACTTCGTCGCCGACGAGCCCGGCGACTGGGCGATCCATTGCCACAAATCGCACCACACCATGAATGCGATGGGGCATTCAGTGAAGAACTATATCGGCGTGAGCAAGAAGGACCTGGCCAAGCGCATCGCCAAGATCGCGCCGGGCTACATGCCGATGGGCTCGAACGGCATGGGCGAGATGGGCTCGATGGAGATGCCCCTGCCCGACAACACCCTGCCGATGATGACAGGCTTCGCCCAGTTCGGCCCGGTCGAGATGGGCGGCATGTTCTCAGTCGTGAAAGTCCGCGAAGGCCTCGCCAAGAACGACTACAAGGACCCCGGCTGGTTCAAGCACCCGGAAGGCACCGTCGCCTTCGAATACAAGGGCCAGAAGCTCGCCGAGGCGGCGCGCGGCACCTCCCCCGACAGCGGCATCGAGCCGACCGAATGGCGGGTCAAGGACCCGCGCAAGCCGAGCCTCGGGCCGGACGGCAAGCCTCGGCCTGCGGCCAAGAACCCGCACTCCAACCACTGAAGACGTCGACCTTCCCAGCAGGAGAGCCTCATGACGACAGCATTCAAGCTCGCCGCGATCGCGGTTCTGTTCTCCGCCGGCACAGCCCTGGCAGGCCCCGGCGGCGCCGGGCATGGCCATGGCGACGAGACCGCCTATGGCAAGGCCGGCGATCCCAAGAAGCCAGCACGGATCATCGCGATCGCGATGGCCGAGCGCGACGGCAAGATGTCCTTCATCCCCGACCGGATCGAGGTGCGCCGCGGCGAGCAGATCCGCTTCCAGCTGCGCAACAATGGCGAGCTCGATCACGAGCTCGTCCTGGCGACGCTGGAGGAGAACCTCAAGCACGCCGTCGAGATGCAGAAGAACCCCGACATGGAGCATGACGATCCGAACGCCAAGCGTCTTCAGCCGAAGAAGACCGGCGAGATCGTCTGGGCCTTCACCAAGGCGGGCGAGTTCGACTTCTCCTGCCTGATCCCCGGTCACCGCGAAGCCGGCATGACCGGCAAGATCATCGTCAAGTAAGCCTGAACGAAAGGAGCATCCCATGCTCAGGACGACAGCCACCCTCGCCCTTCTTCTCCTTGCCCTCCCGGCGGCCGCGCAGTCGGTCAGCGGCACGGTCACCAAGGTCGACGAGCCCCAGGGCAAGCTCACCATCAATCACGGGCCGATCAAGAACCTCGACATGGACGCGATGACCATGGTGTTCCGCGCCGGCGATCCGGCCATGCTGAAAGGGTTGAAGGCCGGAACGAAGATCAAGTTCGACGCCGACCGGGTCAACGGCCAGATCACCGTCACCAAGCTCCAGAAGGCGAAGTGACGCTGCATCATCGGGGCGGGTCATGCCGATCCGCCCCTCTGCGCCGGGGCCGGTGTCCCGGCGCTGATTTTCCTGGGCGGACTGTCCGCCGCATTCGCCTCCGACAGCGATCTGCAGCGCGTCCTGCTCGAACACGGTTGCGTCAAGCCGCAGGTCGAGACCGTGCTGAGGCAAGGCTCGCTTATCGCCTACCGGGCCAATTGCCTGGGGACCTCGCACAAGGTGCTCGATGTCGTCTGTACCGACCATGGCTGCAGCGTAACCACTGCGCCCGGCTCGGCTCGCATCGAATAGCACGCGACGGCGGCGGCGCCCGGCCTCAAGGTCCCACTCAGGCGGAGAGCCAGTGAAGCGCCCCCGGGGCGAGCTTCAAGCTGGCCTCGCTCCCAACCTCGAACAGCTCACGCCCGGACTGGAACGGCATGTCGACCGCCACCTCGGCAGAGCCGATGCGAGCACCGTAGCGGACGCTCGCGCCGAGGAATTCGCGGTTGGCGATGACGCAGGGCAAGGACAGCGCGCCGTCCTGCGTGCCGGCCCGCTCGACGAGGCTGGCATGCTGCGGGCGGAAGACCAGCGCCGCGCCATCGGGGACGGCGGCCCCCTCGCCGATCGGGAATTTCGCGCCGCCGTCGACCTCGAAGCAGCGCTCCGCACCGCTGCCGACAACACGCCCCTTCAGGATATTGGCCGTGCCCAAAAAGCCGGCGACGAAGAGGTTGGCGGGGCGCTCGTAGAGCTCCATCGGCGTGCCGACCTGCTGGACGATGCCGTCATTCATCACGGCGATGCGGTCGCAGATCGAATTCGCCTCCTCCTGGTCATGGGTGACGAAGATCGTGGTCAGGCCGAGCCGCTGCTGCAGATCGCGCAATTCGCGCCGGACCTGCACCCGCATCTTGGCGTCGAGATTGGAGAGCGGCTCGTCGAGCAGCAGCACCTTGGGCTCGACCGCGACGGTGCGGGCCACCGCGACGCGCTGCTGCTGGCCGCCGGAGAGCTGCGAGGGCCGGCGCTCGGCGAGGTGGGCGAGCCCGACGAGGCCGAGCGCCGCCTCGACCCGCCGGTCGATCTCGGCGCGCTTCACGCCGCGTTCCTCCAGCCCGAAGGCGACGTTGCGGCGCACGCTCATATGCGGCCAGAGCGCATAGGACTGGAAGACCATGCCGACATCGCGCTTCCACGGCGGCAGGCCGGAAATGTCCTGCCCGCCGATCGCGACGCGGCCGGTATCGGCGTGGTTGAAGCCGGCGATCAGCCTAAGCAGCGTGGTCTTGCCGCAGCCGGACGGACCGAGGAAGGCAAAGAATTCGCCCGGCTCGATCGCGAGGCTGACGTCCTTCAGCACATGGTTGTCGCCATAGGACAGGTTGACGCCCTCGATCGCGACCGAGACGGCCGGCGTGGTCAGGGAGACGTTTGCGTTCATGTCAATGGCCCATTCCCTTGGCCTTCTGGCTACGTTCGACGATGAGGTGCGAGAGGAAGGTACAGGCGGCGACGAGCACGACCGCGACGACGCCGAGCGCCGCGCCCGGCCCGCGCCCGGCGGCCGACTGCATGAAGACATAGAGGCCATAGGCCAGCGGTGCGTCGGAATTGGACTGGACCAGCATCAAGGTCGCCGAGAGCTCGACCGCCGCCGTCGCGAAGGAGGTGACGAAGCCGGCGAGGATGCCGCCCGTCATCAAGGGCACGACGATGCGGCGCACCGTGCGGGCCTTGGTGGCGCCGAGATTCTCAGCCGCCTCCTCCAGCGAGACCGAGATCTGCTGGAGCGCGGCATGGCAGGCACGCAACGCATAGGGCAAACGGCGGATCGCCAGCGCCATCACGATGGTGATCCACAGCGCCGCGAGCGGCGTCCCGTCAGGCAGGGTGATGCCGTAGAAGGTCCTGAGATAGCCGATGCCGAGCACGACGCCGGGAATGGCGAGCGCCGAGGTCGCCATCCAGTCGAGCCATTCGCGGCCGACGAGCTTGGTGCGCAGCACGAGATAGGCGATGGCGACGCCGAGCACGATGTCGATACCGCCGGCGAGTGTGGCGTAGATCAGCGTGTTCTTGATGTAGAGCGAGCTCTCGCCGAAGACGCGCGCGTAATGGGCAACCGTGAAGCCGTCGGGCAGCGGCGAGAACGACCACACCGTAGCGAAAGAGAGCAGCAGCAGCGCCAGGTGCGGCGCCAGCACCAGCGCCAGGATCAGGATGACGACGCCGTAGCCGAGCACCGCCTCATGCGGGCGCATCACCCGCCGGGCGAGTCCGCCGCCGCCGCGCTGGGTCGTGGCGTAGTCGCGCCCCTTCAGCGCCAGCGCCGAGAGCCACATCGCCAGCACCGAGGCGACGATCAGCACGACCGAGATGACGTAGCCCATCGGGTCGGCGATGCCGATCGAGGTCACCCGCAGATAGGCCTGCGGCGCCAGCATGTCCTTGACGTTGAGCAGGAGCGGCGTCGCGAGATCGTCGAAGACCTTGACGAACACCAACGAGGCGCCGGCGAGATAGCCCGGCAGCGCCAGCGGGAAGACGATGCGGCGGAACAGGCGAAAGCCGGAAGAGCCGAGATTCTGCGCGGCTTCTTCCATGGCGCGATCGATATTGCGCAGCGCCGCCGAGAGGTTGATCAGGATGAACGGGAAATAGTGGACCGACTGGACGAAGATGACGCCGTTCAGCCCCTCCATGAAGTCGATCTTGAAGCCGAACCAGTCGTCGAGCAGCAGGTTGATCGAGCCGTTGCGGCCGAAGAAGAGCTGCATCGCCACGGCGCCGACGAAGGGCGGCATGATCAGCGGCAGGAAGCCGAGCGTCTGCACGATCGCGGCGCCGCGGAAGGCGAAACGCGTGGTGAGATAGGCGAGCGGCAGGGCGAGCACGGAGGCCCAGACCACCGACATCGCCGAGACATAGAACGAGTTCCACAAGGAGCGCATGAACAGCTCGGTGCGGACGAAGTCGTAGAAGTTGACCAGCGTGAAGGTCGAGGTGCCCTTCTCGGTGAAGGCGACATAGATCACCGTCGCCACCGGCAGCACCAGGAAGACGAGCAGGAAAGCCGCGATGGCGAGCGCCAGCGCGATCTGGCCGGGCGTGGCGGCGAGCGCGCGGGCGCGCGGTGGGGTGGCGGGGACGGCGGTCATGATGAGCCTTGCGAGAGGGCGTCATGCCCGGGCTTGACCCGGGCATCTCCGGATGATCGGCACAGCTTCAACCGAGCCATATCCGGCATGAGATTCCCGGGTCGGCGCATGCGCGCCGCCCGAGAATGACGCTCGTCACTTCGCCGCCTTAAGCGCCTCCTCGGCCTTGACCTTCGCTTTTGCATAGTTGTCGCGGGCGAAGCTTGCCCATTGCGCCTCGACCTCGGCCTGGCGCGCGCCCTTCTCCTTGCCGCCGGTGAAGGCGGCGCGCAGCTCGGGGCTCGCGGCTTGTGCCTCCGTCACAGGCAGCGCGGCGATCAGGTTGCGCGCCTCGTCGGCGAGCGCCTTGGCCTGGGCGTTCGGCTTCTTGGCCAGCGCCGCATCGACCTCGTGCAGCGTCTTGGTGACGCCCTTCAGCGCTTCGAGCTGGAAGGAGATCAGCTGGTCGAACAGCGTATCGACGACAGCGGTGCGCGCTTCCGACTTGTCGACGTCGAAGCCGATCATCTTCTGGAAGCGCGGATCGGTGAACGGGTTCGGATAATCGGCGCCGGCCTTGGCATAGACCGCAGGGTTGACCGGCAGGCGACGGATGCCCGGCTCGAGCAGCACCTCCTGCCCGGTCGGCGAGAGCAGGAACTCGATGAAGGCCTCGGCCGCCGCCTTGTTCGGCGGGTTGGCGATGATGCCGACATTGGCCGGCACGACCGTGGTGACCGTCGGGTAGACGAACTTGACCGGGAAGCCCGAGGCCTGCGCCGAGAAGGCGAAGAAGTCGATGACGATGCCGACGCCGACCTGGCCGGAATTGACCGCCTCCGGCACGCCGAAGGAGCGCTCGGTGATCGAGTGGAAATTACCGGACATCTCCTTGAGGGTGCGCCAGCCCTTCTCCCAGCCCTCGCCCTGCAGGATGGTCTCGACGGTCAGGTGCGTCGTGCCCGAGCGTGCGGGCGAAGCGATCGAGACATGGCCGTAGAAGGCCGGCTTGGCGAGGTCCTGCCAGTCCTTGGGCTCGGGCAGCTTGTTGGCCTTGGCATAGCGCTCGTTCCACATGATGCCGTAGCCCGAGGCGGCGAAACCGAAATAGAAGCCGGCGGGATCGTTGATCGGATAGGAGCCGATCTTCTCGGGGATGCCGGTCGCCTTCGGCTTGTAGGCTAAGAGCAGCTGCTTGCCCTTCAGCACCTCGAAGGCATCGGGCGCTGAGGCCCAGAACAGGTCGACCTGATTGTTGGCCTTGGTCTCCTCGACATATTTCACGCCGGCATTGGTGTTGCGGTTCTGGACCTCCAGCGTGACACCGGGCACCGCCTTCTCGAAGGCCTTCTTGATCGGGTCGGTGACGTCCTTCGAGAACGAGGTCACGACCGTGACCTTGCCCGACGGCGCTTGCGCATGAACAGCCGAGGCGGCCAGGGCCAGTCCGAGCGCCGAGACGAGCGCGATCCTGCGTGTAAACATCCAAATCCTCCCTTTCGTCTTCTGTGCCCGCCGACGTCGAGGCCGGCGGCTGGCAAAACCGGTGAATCCGGATTGCCGTTGTCGCAAAACTGTCACAAAAGGCGCAGGCGTGTCATCCCGCTCATTTGCCGCGGGGCGGACTAAGTTGGTGAGAGGCCGTTCCGATGCTGGGCTGGTTCCAGAAGCTGCTGCCGAAGGAGGACAAGTTCTTCGTGCTGTTCGAGCGTCATGCGCAGACGCTGCAGGCGGGCGCGGCGGCGCTCGACGGCCTGCTCAGCGGGGCGACGCCGATCGAGGCCAGCTGCGCCGAGATCTTCGCCGAGGAGAACCGGGCCGACGCAATCGCCGGCGAGGTCATGCTCGAGGTCGGCCGCACCTTCATCACGCCCTTCGACCGCGGCGACATCGAGGAACTGATCGGCTCGATGGACGATGCCATCGACCAGATGCAGAAGACCGCCAAGGCGATCCGCCTGTTCGAGGTCGAGAGCTTTACGCCCTGCATGCAGGAGCTCGGCAAGACGGTCGTCGCTGCCTCGCAGAAGGTTGGCGAGCTCCTGCCGATGCTGCGCGACATCAAGAAGCACGCGGTCGGCATCGGGGCGCTCGCCAAGGAGATCGGGGCGATCGAGGAGCACTCCGACCAGCTTTACGATCAGGGCCTGAAGGAGCTGTTCAAGGCCCATCGCGGTACCGACGCCATGGGCTTCATCGTCGGCGCGGAGATCTACGACCACTTGGAAAAGGTGGTCGACCGCTTCGAGGACGTCGCCAAGCGCGTCAGCCGCATCGTGCTCGAACACCTCTGAGCGGCGCGGCCTCCTGTGGACTTCGCCAGCTTCGCCCCCGCCCTCCTCTTCCTGATCGCCGTCGCGCTGCTGTTCGACTTCCTGAACGGCCTGCACGACGCCGCCAACTCGATCGCGACCATCGTCTCGACGCGAGTGCTGGCGCCGCAATGGGCGGTGTTCTGGGCCGCCTTCTTCAACTTCATCGCCTTCCTGTTCTTTGGCCTGCACGTCGCCCAGACGGTCGGCTCCGGCATCATCCAGGCGACGATCGTCGATGACCGGGTGATCTTCGGCGCGCTCACCGGCGCGATCGTCTGGAATGTCGTGACCTGGATCGCCGGCATCCCGTCGAGCTCCTCGCATGCGCTGATCGGCGGGCTGGTCGGCGCCGGCCTGTCGAAGGTCGGCTTCTCGGCGATCGTCTGGTGGGGCCTCGGCAAGACCTTCGTCGCGATCTTCATGTCGCCGGCGATCGGCTTCGCGCTGGCGCTGCTCTTGGTGCTGATCGTCTCCTGGACCTTCCTGAGGGTGGCGCCGATCAAGGTCGATTCGACCTTCCGCCTGCTGCAATTCGTCTCGGCCTCGCTCTATTCGCTCGGGCATGGCGCCAACGACGCGCAGAAGACGATGGGCATCATCGCAGTGCTGCTGTTCTCGCACGGCATGATGGGCGACACCTTCTCGGTGCCGTTCTGGGTGGTGATCTCCTGCCAGGCGGCGATGGCGCTCGGCACGCTCTGCGGCGGCTGGCGCATCGTCCACACCATGGGCTCGAAGATCACCCGGCTCTCGCCGCAGCAGGGCTTCTGCGCCGAGACCGGCGGCGCCATCACCCTGTTCATGGCGACTTATCTCGGCGTGCCCGTCTCGACCACGCACACCATCACCGGCGCGATCATCGGCGTCGGCGCGGCAAGGCGGGTCACGGCGGTGCGCTGGGGCGTCGCCCGTGGCATCGTCTTCGCCTGGATCGTCACCATGCCGGCCGCCGGCCTGATCTCGGCGCTGGCCTATTTCCTCTCCGGACTGTTCCTGACCGGCCGCTGAGCGAGGGCATCAGCCGAGCAGCGGCAGCGCATAGGTCGGGCTTTGCCCGGCGCGGGCGAAGAGCGCGAGGCAACTCGCTGCATCCATCGCCGCGCCATCCCAGCCGATCTCGCCGCGGTGGATGCCGCCACCGATGAAGACGCTGTCGATGCCGGCGCCCTGCGCACCGGCGATGTCGTGCTCGAGCGAATCGCCGATCGCGATCACCCGGCTGCGGTCGAGCCCGAGCTTCGCAAGGCAGGTGCGGTAGATCCGCGGCTGCGGCTTGCCGTGATAGCGCACGGCGCCGCCGAGTTGCTCATAGACGCGCGCGACGAGGCCGGGTGCCTCCTGCAGGCCGCCGTCAGCGCTGGCGCGGTGCAGGTCGGGATTGGCGCAGACCATCGGCAGCCGGCGGTCGCTGGCCGCTTCGAGCAAGCTCATCCAGCCGGCGACCGACTGCTTGGGTGGATCCATCGTCATCAGCAGGATGAAATCGGCCAAGGCGACATCCTCGACGAGGTCGAGACCCAGGCCTTCCGCCAGATGCGCTTCGCCCTCACGCGCCAGCAGCAGGCAGCGGCGGCCGAGCGCTTGGTGGAACGGCTCGTCGCGCGCCGCCAATGCGTCGCGGGCGTCGTCCCCGGCCGAAACGATCTCGTCATAGAGCTCCAGCGCGAAGCCGAATCTCATCAATTGCTTGGCGTTCTCGGCTCCGCTGCGCCCGGAATTCGAGAGGATGATCACGCGCTTACCGGCGCGTCGCAGCATCTGCAACGCGGCGACGGCGCCGGGATAGGGCCGGACGCCATCATGCAGAACGCCCCATTGGTCGAGCAGGAAGCCGTCATAGCGCGGCATCAACGCCGCCAGATTGTCCGGAAAGATTGTGGGAAGAGGATTTCGCATCGCCTGGGTTGGTGCGCGGGTCAATCGTCGCGGTGGACAAGGCCACTATAGTCGTAAGACGAGACGCCCCGCCCGGCTGGAATATGACAGTTTTGTGTCACATACTATAGCCAGCTCACAATCAAGATCGACCGGGAGAGACGCCGACTATGACTAAGACGCTGACTTGCCTGTCCGCCACAACCTCGCTGCTGCTGAGCCTCGGGCTCGCAGGCGCGGCACAGGCACAGGCACAGGACGCCTGCCCCAATCGCGGCCAGCTCGACACGATGTATTGCGACGCCAACAAGGACTTGGTCGCTGACGTGCCGACCGAGGCCTCGAAGCTGAAGGACCCGTCGGCGCTGGTCTGGGCCTATACGCCGGTCGAGGACCCGGCCGTCTACGCCAACATCTTCAAGCCGCTGACCGACCATCTCGCCGCCTGCACCGGCAAGCGCATCGTCTATTACCCCGTGCAGTCGAACTCGGCCGAGATCGAGGCGATGCGCTCGGGCCGCCTGCACTTTGCCGGCTTCTCGACCGGCCCGACGGGATTCGCCGTCAACCTTGCCGGCGCGATCCCCTTCGCCGCCAAGGGCTCGGCCGAGGGCGTGCGCGGCTACAACCTCGTCGCCGTGGTCAAGGCCTCCAGCCCCTATCAGAAGCTCGCCGACCTCAAGGGCAAGAAGGTCGCCCACACCTCGCCCTCGTCGAACTCAGGCAACCTCGCCCCGCGCGTGCTCTTCCCCGAGTTCGGGCTCGAAGCCGACAAGGACTACAAGCCGCTAATGTCGGGCGGGCATGACAAGTCGCTGCTCGGCGTCGTCTCCGGCGACTACGACATGGGCGCCGTCGCCGGCGACGTCTACGAGCGCATGATCGTGCGCGGCACGATCAAGAAGGAGGATACCCGAGAGATCTATCGCAGCGCGATCTTCCCGACCTCGTCCTTCGCCTATGCGCACGACCTCAAGCCCGAGCTCGCCAAGAAGCTGACCGACTGCTTCTTCTCCTTCCGCTTCACCCCGGAAATGACCAAGGAGTTCAACGGCGACGATCGCTTCCTGCCGATCACCTACCAGAAGGACTGGGCGATCGTGCGCGACGTCGCCGAGAAGTCGGGCACGCCCTACAACAAGTCGGCCTATGACACCGAGGCCAAGCGCGAGGCGGACGAACTCGCCAAGAAGAAGGCGCAGCCAGCGCCAGCCAAGCCCTGATCGAAGGCTCTTCCCAGCTCATGAGCGCCCTTCCCGTCGCAGAGGCGCCCGGCCATGGCCGGGCGCTCGTCATCCGCAATCTCGTCAAGGAGTATCGCAAGGGCCAGCCGGTCCTGCGCGACATCTCGCTCAGCGTCTCCGAGCCCGGCATCGTCGCGATCATCGGCCCCTCCGGCACCGGCAAGTCGACGCTGATCCGCTGCATCAACCGGCTGGTCGACCCGACCTCCGGCTCGATCATGCTCGGCGGGACCGATCTGGCGAAGCTGCAGGGCGAGCCGCTCAGATCAGTGCGCCGGCGGCTCGGCATGGTCTTCCAGGAATACAATCTGGTCGAGCGGCTGACGGTGATCGAGAACGTGCTCTGCGGCCGGCTCGGCTATGTCCCGGTCTGGCGCGCCTGGACACGGCGCTTCCCCGAGGAGGATATCGCCCGCGCCTTCGCCCTGCTGGAATCGGTCGGCCTCGGCGACTTCGCCACCCGCCGCGCCGACCAGCTCTCCGGCGGCCAGCGCCAGCGCGTCGGCATCGCCCGCGCGGTGATGCAGGAGCCAGACCTGATCCTCGCCGACGAACCGACCTCCTCGCTCGATCCCAAGACCTCGGTCGAGATCATGGAACTGCTCGCCAAGGTCGGGCGCGAGCGCAATATCCCGGTGCTGGTCAACATTCACAACGTCGCGCTCGCCCGACGCTATGCCCTGCGGATGATCGGCATGTCCAAGGGCCTCGTGATCTATGACGGCCCGCCGGCCGGGCTGCAGGACAGCCATCTCGCCGAGATCTATGGCGGCGAAGGCTGGATGGAATGAGCGCCCCTCCCCTCAGCGAAGGCCTCAGCCTGCGCGCCCGCGCCTTCCCGCCGAACTGGCCGCTGCGCCTCGGCGCGGTGCTGTTCGTCGCCTATGTGATCTATGCGGCGGGGATCGTCGATATCCGCTGGGAGCGCTTCGTCCAGGGCCTCGGCAATGGCGCGCGCTTCCTCGGCCGCATGTTCCCGCCGAACCTGGCGCACGACAAACTGCAGCTGCTCGCGCAGGGCATGCTGGAATCGCTGCAGATCGCCATCATCGCGACCGGCGCCGGCGTGCTGCTCGCTTTGCCTGTCGGCCTCTGCGCCGCTCGCAACCTGATGCCCCTGCCGGTGACGATCCTGGCGCGCGGGCTGATCGCGCTCTGCCGGACCTTCCACCCGGTCATCGTCGCCATCCTCTTCGTCAAGGCGGTCGGCTTCGGCGCGCTCGCCGGCATCCTGGCGCTGATCGTCGCAACCATCGGCTTCATCGCCAAGCTGATCGCCGAGGCTATCGAGGAAATGTCGATGAAGCCGATCGAGGCATTGCGCGCCGCCGGCTCGCCCTTCCTCTCGGTCGTGACCATGGGCGTGGTGCCGCAGGTGCTGCCGCGCTTCATCGGCTTTGCCGCCTATCAGCTCGATTCGAACCTGCGCAATTCCGCCCTGGTCGGCCTCGTCGGCGGCGGCGGCATCGGCGCGACGCTGTTCACCGCCTTCCAGCGCTTCGACTACGACTTCGTTCTGACCATCATCATCGCGATCATCCTGGCGGTTATGGCCGGCGAGATCCTCTCCGCCTTCATGCGCCGGGTCTATCAGGACGAGGCGCCGACCGGCGAGGTCAAGCAAGGAGCGTCCGGCCCGGTCTGGCATCGCTTCACCGCCGCCGAGCGTGGCATGCGCCTCGCGTTCTGGGCGGTGGCAGCGCTGGCGCTGGGCTGGTCGGTCCAGACCATCGAGGTGATCCCGGAATTCCTCTATGACGCGCCGGAGCAGACGGTCGACCTCTTCGCGCGGATGTGGCCGATCGACTGGGCCTATTTCCCCAAGACCGTGCAGCAGGCGCTGATCGAGACACTGCACACCGCAACGCTCGGCACGGTGCTGGCGATCCTCATGGCGACGCCGGTGGCGCTGATGTGCGCCCGCAACATCTCGTCCTCGGTCTGGGTCAACACGCTCGGCCGCTTCATCCTGGTCGCGACCCGCTCTGTGCACACGCTGGTCTGGGCGCTGCTCTTCGTCGCTGTGTTCGGGCCTGGCGCGCTCGCCGGCGTCATGGCGGTGGCGGTGCACTCGATCGGCTTCACCGGCAAGTTCCTGGCCGAGGCGATCGAGGAGGCCAAGCCCGGCCCGATCGAGGCGCTGCGCGCAGCCGGAGCGCCCTGGCGTTCCGTTTTGCTCAAGGGCTTCTGGCCGCAGGTGAAGCCGGCCTTCCTCGCCGTCAGTCTGTTCCGCTGGGACATCAATGTGCGCGAAAGCGCCGTGCTCGGCCTGGTCGGCGCCGGCGGCCTCGGCGTCGCCCTGCAGGCGGCGATGGACAATCTCTACTGGGACCAGGTCGGGCTCGTGCTCGTCGTGATCTTCGCGGTGGTGGTGGTCACCGAGATCGTCACTGCGACGCTGCGCGCCAAGGTGATCTGAGACGGGAGGCTGACGCCTCCCGCTTCAGTTCCGCAGCAGGGGCAGCAGCTGGTCGCCCTGTCGCCTGATCTCGGGCAAATAGGGCGTGTCCGACAGGACGAAATGGCTGATGCCGAGGTCGCGGTACTTGCGCAGCGAGCGCGCGACGTCCTCGGCCGAGCCGACCAGCCAGGTGGTGCCGGCCCCGCCGCCACCGAACTTGCCCGGTGTCGTATAGAGATTGTCGTCGAGCACCTCGCCGCGGCCCTGCAGGTCGAACAGGCGCTGCTGGCCGACAGCGACGCCGCGCCGATGGTCGTTCCAGCCGCCGCCCTTGCCCTGCGCCATTTCGGCGACCTTGGCCTCGGCCTCCGCCCAGGCCTGTTCCGTGGTGTCGCGGACGAAGGTGGTGACCCGCAGTCCGAATTCGAGTGGCGGCAGGTCGCGGTCGAGATCGCGGCTCAGCGCCTTCAGCCGCTCGATGCGCTGACCGACATCCGCCAGCGGCTCGCCCCAGAACAGCTGGACGTCGGCTTCCGTCGCAGCCACCCGCTCCGCCGCCTCGGAGGCACCGCCGAAGTAGAGCCTGGGATGGCGCCGCGCGCCGCGCTGTTTGATCCGCGGCACGACGGTCGATCCGTCGACACGGAAGTGCTCGCCGGCGAAGTCGACACTCTCTTCAGTCCACAGCCTGCGGACGAGGCGCATGAACTCCCTGGTGCGGCCATAGCGATGCGCCTGGTCGCCCTCGCTGTCGCCATAGGCGGCGAGATTATCCTTGCCGGAGACGATGTTGATGCGCACGCGCCCGCCGGTCAGGTGGTCAAGCGTCGCCACGGCGGAGGCGAAGTTCGCCGGCCGCCAATAGCCCGGCCGGATCGCGATCAGCGGCTCGAAGCTGGTGGTGCGGGCTGCAAGCGCGGCCGCCACCGTGAAGGTGTCCGGCCGACCCCAGCCGGTGCCGATCAGCGCGCCCTTCCAGCCATGCTCCTCCAGCGCCCTGGCGTGGCTGGTCAGCGTCTCCAGGCTGTTGTGGCCTTCGACCGCGGAATCGCCGCGATGACCGGGCTCGACGACGTTGGGGATGTACCAGAGATAGTCAGCTTCAAGGCTCATGTCTTGGCTTCGTGAACGGGCGGCATCTGCACTCGCCCCAGACTGCCTCGCTGCCCAGCAACGCGTCAATGAAACGTTCTTTCAAAAGAACGCTCCTGATGAGATGACAATCTCCGTCCTCTGCCGAGGAAGGAAATATCGTGCTCGCCCCTCAGCGCGCCGGCATATATCCGGAGATCACGCGCTTCTCAGCCCGATCAGGAAACACCCGCTTTCAAATGCCTTGAGGATCGTTCTTTTCTAAGAACAATATTCACAGCTCAAGGAAGCAGCAGAGATACTGGCGATCGATCGTTCCCATCTGATCCCGGCGCCGGAGCTTATCGAAGGCGCCAAGGGAGACAGGGCCGAGCCACTGGAAGCTGGAGCGGCGATTGGCCGCCCAGGCGACCTTTGGCAGCTCGGCCCCCATCGACGGCGGCATGAGCATGAGTCGACGTCCGCTTTCCGCGAGGCCGGGGTCATTCCCGAACATGTGCGTCGAAAGCACCACGCGTGCGGTGCACGACCTCGAGAAAGGCCTTGATGATTCGGCTGGTCTGCCGCTGTCTCAGCAAGACGACATGCGCATAGGTATAGACCTCCGCGCCCTCGATCGGGATAAGCCGCAGCGTCTCATCCGGAACGAACTCGGCCTCCGAGACATAGCTGATGCCGAGCCCGCGGATCACCGCTTCGCGGACGGCCTCGCGGCTGCCGATCTCCATGACGAGGCGGGGTTTCGTGCCCGTCTTGGCTAACGCACTCTCGAACGCGCGCCGCGTCGTCGACCCCTGCTCGCGCGCGATCATCGGCTCGCCTTCCAGCTCCGGCAGCCGGACACTGCGCCGGTCCGCCAGGCGATGATCGCGCCGCACGAAAACCGCGACAGGATGGCGGCGATAAGGGATGGTCAGGAGCCGATCATCCTCGTCGATATAGGCGAGGACCGCGACGTCGCATCTATAGCTTTCGAGATCGTCGAGCACCTCGGCGGAATTGCCGATCTTCACCGCCAGCTCGATGCCTGGATAGGCCTGGTTGAAGGCGGCGAGCATCTCCGTGACATGGAAGGGCCCGACCGCGCCGATCGAGAGCCGGCCCGTTCGCAGCTCCCGCGATTCCGTCAGGAAGGCGAGCGCCTCGGCCTCTTCGGCGAACAGACGGGTGGTGATCCCCAGCAATTGACGCCCGGTATCGCTCAGCTCGCGCCGGCGGCCGCGCTTGACGAAGAGCTCGACGCCGAATTCCTCCTCCAGCGCACCGACCTGCGCCGTCAGGGTCGGCTGGCTGATGTTGAACGCCTCGGCGGCGGCGTTGAAGCCGCCCGCATTCGCAACGTTGTGGAAGGATCTGAGCTGGGTATAACGCATAGATAATTGCTATCCATTTGGATCAAAAAATCAATTTGTTATACGTGCTGAGCTCTGTGAGCATCCTCTCAACGAAGCCGGCAAGGCGCATCGACGAGGATGGAACGCATGAACTGGGCGTACTGGAACCCCGTGAAGATCAGGTTCGGCAATGGTCTCCTCGACGAGGTCGCCGGGCTGATTGGCCAGCGCCGCTGGGCCCTCGTCACCTATGACCAACCGCTCTTCCGCGAGTTCTCCGCCAGGTTGACCGCGGTGGCCGGCGCGCCGGTCGTCTCGATCACCAATATCGAGACCAATCCGGATTGCGCCGATCTCATCGAGTCCTGCCGCCAGTTCGGCGCGGCCGAGCCGGCCGAGGTCATCGTCGCGCTCGGCGGCGGCTCGATGATCGACGCCGCCAAGGTGCTGGCCGCCAGCAACGGCGATTTCGAGACCGTGCGCCGCCACCTCGTCGAGAAGACGCCGCTCGACGAGGCCGCGATCATCCCGATCATCGCCGTGCCGACCACGGCCGGCACCGGCAGCGAAGTCACTTCCTGGGCGACGGTCTGGGACTCGGCCAATGGCAGCAAGTACTCGCTCGCCCATCCCCGGCTTTATCCGGAGACGGCGGTGCTCGACCCGACCTTGACGGCCGGTGCGCCACGCGGCCTCACCCTCGCAACAGGGCTCGACGCCCTCTCCCATGCGCTCGAAAGCATCTGGAACGTCAACGGCAATCCGGTTTCGGCCAACTACGCGGTCGAGGCGGCCAGGGAGATCATCGAGACGCTGCCGCGCCTGCTGGAGCGGCTGGATGATGTCGAGCTGAGGACCCGGCAGATGCGCGCCAGCCTGCTGGCGGGTCTCGCCTTCTCCAACACCAAGACGGCGCTCGCCCACAACATCTCCTACGACATCACATTGAAGAGCGGCACGATCCACGGCATCGCCTGCTCCTTCTCGCTGCCGATGGTGATGCGCTGGGCGATGGGCGCGCAGCCACAATGCGACGCGGCGCTGCGCCGGGTCTTCGGCCCCGATCTCGAAGCCGGCGCCGAGCGCCTCGGCGCCTTCCTCAGGGACCTCGGCGTCGCGACCGACCCCGCCGCCTATGGCGTCTCGGCCGGCGAATGGAATCACCTCGTCGGCAAGGCGCTCGAAGGCGAGCGCGGCCGCAACTTCATCGGCAGACAGGCGGCGATGGCCGCCTGAGAACGTACCGGGCAACGACGCCCATAACGGCTCACCGGCAGATCAAAAGATCGCCGGATCATCTTGGGAGGATGACATGACCACCACGCGTCGCACGATACTCAAAGGTTCGCTGGCCGCCGGAGCGCTGCTGGCGGCGCCGGCCCTGGTTCGGGCCCAGACCAAGCTGGTCCGCGTCGGGCTGATCCCGTCCGAGGATTCGCGGGCGATGCTGGAATCGAGCGCCCAGCTCCTCGCCGCGCTCCAGAAGAATCTCGGCATCACCGTCCAGGGCTTCGTCGCCTCGGATTATAACGGCGTGATCGAGGCGATGCGCTCGAACCATGTCGATGTCGCCTATCTCGGCCCGTTTTCCTATGTGCTCGGCACCACGGTCGCGGCCATCGAGGCCTTCGCCACCGCAGAGACCGCCAAGTCGAGCCGCAGCTTCTACCGCAGCCAGATCATCGCGCGGAAGGACAGCGGCATCGCCGACTGGAAGGACCTGAAGGGCCGTACTTTCGCCTTCGTCGATCCGTCCTCGACCTCGGGCCATCTCTTCCCGAAGGCCGGTTTGATGAAGCTCGGCTTCGATCCCGAGAAGGATTTCGGCCGCGTCCTCTTCACCGGCTCGCACGACGCCAATGCGCTCGCCGTCGCCAACAAGCGCGTCGACGCCGCGACGATCGCCGACCGTATCCTTGATGCGGCCGTGCAGAAGAAACTGGTCGATCGCGCCGATATTCACGTCGTCTGGGAGTCGGACCCGATCCCGGAATCGCCGACCTGCTGGCGCAAGAACCTGCCGGAGGATCTGAAGGCGAACATCAAGTCGGCCTTCCTGAACATCCGGGATATCACCTGGGCCGACCAGGGCAAGCTCAACCGCTTCGTCGAGACCAACGACCAAGCCTACGACATCATTCGCGAGACCGCGAAGGTGCTGAAGCTCGATCTCACCAAGATGAAGTAAGTCGCGCAAGCGCGACCGGCGGAGAAAGCGGCATGATCAAGATCGAAGGGCTGAAGAAGTCCTATGCGGGCCGCCCGGTCCTGCAGGGCATCGACCTCAGCGTAAAAGCCGGCGAGTTCCTCGTCGTGCTCGGCCCCAGCGGCGCCGGCAAGTCGACGCTGCTGCGCTGCATCAACGGGTTGGCCCAGCCCGATGCAGGGCGGACGGTCATCGACGGCAAAGTACTCGACCTCAGGCGCGGCTCTGCCGGCAAGCGACCGGTCGCGATGATCTTCCAGCATCATAATCTGGTGAAGCGCCTGTCGGTGCTGAAGAACGTGCTGGTCGGCCGCATGGCGGGCTTGTCGTCCTTCCTCTCGATGCTGCAGCTCTTCCCGAGAAAGGACGTCGGCATCGCGATGGACTGCCTGGCACGGGTCGAGCTCGCGCAGAAGGCGAATTCGCGCGGCGACCAGCTCTCAGGCGGCGAGCAGCAGCGAGTCGGCATCGCCAGAGCGCTGGCCCAGCAGCCGGCGGTGATCCTCTGCGACGAGCCGGTGGCGAGCCTCGATCCCAAGACCTCGCGCATCGTGCTCGGCTACCTCAAGGCGATCTGCAAGGAAGAAGGTATCGCGGTGATCTGCAACCTCCATCAGGTCGACTACGCCGTCGAGTTCGGCGAGCGCATCGTCGGGCTGAGCGGCGGTCGCGTCGTCTTCGACGACACGCCCGACCAGCTCACCTCCGAGATCGTCCACCAGATCTATCCCGGCCTCGAAGACCCCGGAATCAGCCGCGTCCTCAAGCCGCGTCCGGCGAGCCAGCCCGTGCTGGCGCCGATGATCGCCACCGCAACCGCCTGACGGGGAGCTGAGCCAATGTCGTTCGGAACGCTGCAACTCGTCATCCGCCCGCCGCAGGGCCGCTTCGGCTGGTGGGGCGTTGGCTTCGTCACCCTCGCCGCGCTGGTCTTCCTGTGGTGGGCCGCGCTCGGCTCCCAGATCAACGCCAATAATCTCTGGAACGGCATCCCCTATATGGTGGACTTCCTGGTGCGGATGATGCCGCCCAATCCAGAGTTCCTGGAGCGGCTGTGGCGGCCGGCGCTGGAGAGCCTGCAGGTCGCGGTCTGGGGCACGCTGCTCGGCGTCGTCATCGCTCTGCCGGTCTGCTTCTTCGCGGCGCGAAACCTGAGCCCGAGCCCGGTCGTCTTCCATGCGACGCGGCAATTGCTCAACTGTATGCGCGGCATCAACGAGATCATCCTGGCGTTGATCTTCGTCGCCGCCATCGGGCTCGGCCCCTTCGCCGGCGTGCTGGCGCTCGCCATCCATGGCGCCGGCATGCTCGGCAAGTTCTTCGCCGAGGCGATGGAGGATATCGACGAGGGGCCGTTGGAGGCCTTCCGCTCGGCCGGTGTCGGCCCGTTCAAGACCTTCTTCTTCGGCGTGCTGCCGCAGGTGCTGCCGGCCTGGCTCGGGACGATCTTCTATCGGCTGGAGACCAATGTCCGCCAGTCGACGGTGCTCGGCATGGTCGGCGCCGGCGGCATCGGCTTCGAGCTCGTCTCCTCGATGAAGCTCTTCAAATACCAGGACACCGCGACCTGCATCCTCGTGATCCTCGCCATGGTCCTGATCGCCGACCTGGTCTCGTCCCGCGTCCGCGCCCTGATCCGCTGATCGGCGCCGACCCAAGGAGTTCGTGATGAACATGCATTCTACGGTTGGGTCTGAGGTTGTGGTGAACGGTCGGGGGTATGCCCGTCCGGTTCGTCCGAC